>NZ_JBIPCM010000001.1:0-1310449 GCF_044007415.1 Flavobacterium sp. FlaQc-28 | reverse complement strand
CGCTGTTGCGGGTGCAAAAGTACCACCTTTATTCAGTTATACAAGCCTTTTTACCAAGTTTTTTTGATCTTTTTTCAAACTTTTTCTTAACTCACTGATAACAGATTCTTTACAGATCATCTTTTTTTAATATTACGTAAGATTTTTCTACATTACACTGTCTTTCCTCTATTTTTTCATCTTTTACCTCCTCCTATTTTGCAGAGTTTTTAGCCCTTTGAGCTGTTCTTTAATGAAAAATCAAAGTCTGGAAGCACCGCTTCTGCCATTTTTAATCCCAACGAGCATCGTTTTCCTTCTCTGATTTCATTTTTCTTGATATTTTCTTCTGGAAACTCGTGCCCAAGCCCCGATAGAAGCAAAAGATTGAAACGGATAGCGAAAGAAAACTACTTATAAATACTAATACCGAAAGTATTTCAGTTCCCCAAAATAAAACAAACCTTTGCTCTTATATATTATAGTCACATTTTATACTTATATATATGCATAAAAAACAAACCCGGCAAATTCTGAGAATTTGCCGGGTTTGTTTTTCAAAGTCACTTAGAAGCTAATCATAACGAATAGCTTTAACAGGAGAGATCTTTGTTATCAAATACGAAGGTACTATTAAGACTAAAAAACAAACTGAAATCGTCAACAAGTTCAATAATACAATATATCCCCAATTTAAATACACTGGTGCCTGATTCACATAATAGTTCTCGGGATTAAGCTGAACAACCCCGAACTGCTGCTGAATTAACAACAGAGCAATTCCAATTAAATTCCCCCAAAACAATCCTCTCACTATTAAGTAAAATGCATTGTACAGAAAAACTCTTCGAACGACCCAATTATTCGCACCTAAAGCTTTTAAAATTCCAATCATTTGTGTGCGCTCTAAAATAAGGACTAACAATGCTACAACCATATTTATAGTCGCCACCAAAATCATTATACCAAGGATGACAACTATGTTAAAATCGAATAACTGAAGCCAGTCAAAAATATAACTATACTTATCCGTTATTGTTTTCGCATCTAAGTTTGGCGGTATTTGTTCATAGATTTGATTACCGGTTTCTTTAATTTTACCAAAATCTTTTACAAAAACTTCAAATGCTCCTACCTGGTCAGGCGTCCACTTATTAATTCGCTGAATATGTCGAATATCTCCTAATATATAAGTAGCGTCAAAATCCTGAAATCCCGAAGTAAATATACCAACAATTTTAAATCGACGACTGTTTGGCAGTTTTCCCTCTTCTTCTTTAATAAAAAAAGTATTAAAACTATCTCCTAATTTTAAATTAAGCCTATTAGCCAAAAACTTTGATATAATAACATCTTCATTTAATTTTTTTGAAAAATCCGGCAAATGCCCTTCAACTAAATATTCTTTTAGGTTTTCCCATTTAAAATCTGCTCCAACACCTTTAAAAATAATTCCTTCAAAAGCATTTTCTGTTCTAATAATTCCAGCTTTACTAGCCACGGCTTGAATATGACTAACCTCTGGAATCGATTTAAAACTTGGATAAAAACTCTGAGTCTTTAAAATTGGAGTTAAAGTTGCTTCAGAGTTATTATTATCTAAATTAGAAATAATTATCTGCCCATTAAACATTGAAACCTTTTCACGTATCTTTTGCTGTAAACCAATTCCTGTCGCGACAGAAATAATCATCATAATCATTCCAATTGCAATAGCAGAAATAGCAATCTTAATAATAGGCGCCGATATACTGCTTTTATAATCTTTGGCAGTTATGAGCCTTTTGGCTATAAAATATTCTAAATTCAATTTATCAGTTCGTATTTAAACGTTTATTTTTTTCTTATTCTAATTATTCAAAAATACGTTTAAAAAAACGAAAATGAATAATTCAAAAACACTAAAACAACTTCCTATTCTTTACAGCGGAAGTTTTTTCTTCATTTCCTCTACAATATTGTAGGCCGCGGGACAAATCGCAACATTTTTTAATGTAAGATCTGAGATTTGATGAAACTTTTTACGATCTGTATGCGGAAATTCTCTGCATGCTTTTGGTCGCACATCATATATCATACAATAATTTTCATTATCCAAAAAAGTACAGGGAACACTTTTCAAAACATAGTCTTTATCTTCATCAATTCGAAGGTATTGATCTATAAACTGCTGTGGTTTTTGTCTAAATGATTTTGAGATTCTTTCAATATCAGCCAAAGTAAACAATGGCCCCGTTGTTTTGCAACAATTAGCACATTGCAAACAGTCCGTTTTTTTAAACTCTGCATCATGCAAATCCTGCATTACATAATCTAAATTCTTTGGCTGCTTCTTTTTAAGCTTATCAAAATACTTTTTGTTTTCGATATGCTTATCTTTGGCTAACTTATTTAAGTTATTTAAAATTTGTTTCAAGTTTAAAATTTAAAGTTGATCGGCAAAATTAAACAACTTTAAACTTGAAACCTCAAACTTTGAACTAAAATACAATGAAAGATCTTTTTGGGAAAGCGATCTACGATTTCCAAACCAATAATTCTCCGGAAGATATTATAACTGAAACTTCAATTTCTGAAGAAGACGAAATGAGCATTGAATATTTATTCCGTTCTTATAACGAAATGCCAAAATTAGAACAGAAAGCATTGCAATTAGCTCATGGAAAAACATTAGACGTAGGATGCGGTGCCGGAAGCCATAGTTTGTCATTACAAAACGATCGTAATTTAGATGTTACTTCCATTGATATTTCGGAGAAAGCAATTGAGACTTGTAAATTACGCGGATTAAGAAATGCTCATGTTCAAAATATTTTAGATTTTGAAGGAGAAAAATTTGACACGATTATTTTGTTAATGAATGGAACTGGTATTTTTGGAAAATTAGAAAATTGCAATAATTACTTAAACAAGTTAAAATCTCTCTTAAACCCGTCTGGACAAATTTTACTTGACAGTTCGGATATTATATATATGTTTGACGAAGATGAGGACGGAGGAAAATGGATCCCTTCAAATAATGATTATTATGGAGAACTAACTTTTAATATATCCTACAAAGGAGAAAAAGAAGATACTTTTGATTGGCTGTACTTAGATTACAACACGCTTCAAAATGCCGCCAATGCAAATGGACTAAAATGCGAATTAGTTTTGGAAGGAGATCATTATGACTATTTAGCTAAACTTACTCTATAACTTAAAAGATTATGACCAATGGAAAATTTAGATCTAGAAAAATTAAAATATCCTATAGGTAAATTTACAATTCCCGACACTTATACACCTGAATACATTTCTCATAAAATTGAGGAAATTGCAACTTTTCCTGAAAGATTAAAACAAGAAACGATTCACTTAAACAACGAACAACTGGATACACCATATCGCCTTGATGGATGGACTGTTCGCCAAGTAATTCATCATTGTGCAGAAAGCCATATGAATTGCTATATTAGGATCAAATGGGCTTTAACCGAAAACAATCCTGTTATAAAAGCTTATGACGAAACGCTATGGTCTGATCTGCCCGACAGCAAAATGATGCCTATCGAACCATCATTAAATTTACTGCTAGCATTACATTATAGATTGACCTATATCATGAAAAACTTATCGGAACTTGATCTTGAGAAATCCTTCATTCATCCTGAAAACAATTCCGAATATAGGATCAAGCAAATTATTGGAATGTATGCCTGGCACGGAAATCATCATTTAAACCATATCATAGCATTAAAAAAACACAAAAACTGGAATTAAGTAATCATTTACTTTTTCAACAGACAAAACAATAATCATTATAAAGCAAAAAAATCTCTTCATGCGAAGAGATTTTTCTATTTATGGTATATTTAGATACTTATGTGTTTGTAATGAAACTCTCCATTTTGGATTATTCATAACATAATCTACAATAAGAGGCGTCATTTCTTCTTTCTTACTCCACTCTGGCTGTAAAAACAGGATTGCATTATCATTTACCAGCTCAGCTTGTTCTTCTGCAAAAATAAAATCATGCCTGTTATAAATAATCACCTTTAACTCATGAGCATTTTCATAAACATCTTGAGTTGGCAGTTTATTCTTTTTAGGCGAAAGACAAATCCAATCCCAAGTTCCTGATAAAGGATACGCTCCAGAAGTTTCAATATGAACTCTAAGATTTTTCTCTTTTAGTTTACCCGTCAACAAAGTCATATCCCAAGTCAAAGGCTCTCCACCTGTCACAACAACAGTGTTCGCATATGTCGAAGCATTATCAACAATTACATCAATACCTGTTGGAGGATGTAATTCTGCATTCCAACTTTCTTTTACATCACACCAATGACACCCAACATCGCAACCTCCAATTCTGATGAAGTAAGCAGCAGTACCAGTATGAAATCCTTCTCCTTGAATGGTATAAAATTCTTCCATCAAAGGCAGCATTGCTCCTTTATTTACTTCTAATTGTATTTCTTTTGATAACATTATTCTAATTTAAAGTGCAAAGATAGTCAATTAAATACGGAACAAAAAAACCCGATAGTTCTCTTTGAACCATCGGGTTTTATAAATTAGTTTAAAGCTATATTATTTCAAAGCTTTCACTGATTGCGAAGCGTAAGCGTTTGCAGGATCTAAAACTAAAGTTTTATTGAAATATTCAACCGCTTTTACTTTATCAGTATTAGCATAACTTGCACCAATACTATTGTAAGCCTCAATCATTTTTTTCACTGTAGCAGGTTTAGCCAATTCTTCAGCTCCTTTTGCAGTAGTTCTTGTGATATATTCTTCGTAGTTTTTGATAATTAAATCATCTTTCTCTAACAAGTTATTGATTCTACCTTTATATAGGTAAGCTTCATCATAAGTTGGAGAAGCAACTAAAATTCTATCAAAAGCTTCTTCCGCTTTAGCTAATTGCGCTGCGTCTGCTGCTCCATTAGTTTTATTTGCGTTTGCATAGTAAACAGAAATACCATAGTACACATTATCATCTAAATAATTTTTAGATTCTTTATTAAGAGCTCCAAATTCAAAAATAGCTGCTGCTTGTGCAAATTGTTTTTTACCAAACAATCCTTTTCCTAATTCATTAAGTTCTTCAACTACTAATGGCTCTAATTCAACTGCCTTTTTAATATCAGCAATACCTGCATCAAACGAAGCCTGATCTACTGCACCTTCAGCATTTGTTCCTTTTTTTATTTTAGACAGACCTAAATACATATAATCACTTCCAATAACTTTATTAGTAGGAACTTTAACGTAGTCTTCTAGAGATTTAATTGCTACTTCAACATTACCGTTCTCGTAAGCTGCATAACCTAAATATCTAAAAATTCTAGGATTAACTTTGTCTTCAGCAATCATTTTATTAGCAACAGTTTCTAAGCTTTTATAATCTTTTACCAAGATTAAGAAATCTGCATGACGCATTTTAGAATCTAAAGAATAATCTGTTAAGCTTAAGTATTTCTCGTAGTTTGTGATTGCATGCTGTAAGTTAACTTTTGCTGTAGAAGGTTTGTTTCTTCCCCATTTGTAGTAAGTCTCTGCTAACTCTCTATAAACTGGACCATAATTTGGATTCAAAGCGATAACTTCATTAAAAGATTTAATCGCTTCATCGTATGATTTTGCTCCTTTTAATAAAACTCCTAATTGCATTTTAGCTCTCAGAAGTGTAGGATCTGCTGTAAAAGCATCACGGTAAGCTTTGTAAGCTTCATTTTGATTATTAGCTCCATAATAAGCATCACCAATAGCCAAAAGCGCACTTGCATTTTGAGGATCGATCAACAATGCTTTTTTCAAACTAGCAACAGCATTTGTATAATCAGGATTAACTGAATTAGTATATGCTTTACCAATGTAGATAAATTCATCTACATCTTTACGTTTCATATCTTTAGTAGCCAAAGTAAAATTAGCTTGAGCTCCAGCAGTATTTTTATTATCTAATTCTAATTGTCCTAAACCAATATAGTTTAAGTTTTTCTTATCTGATGCTTCAATTCCTTTTGAATAATAAATTTTAGCAGAATCAGCAACTCCTTGATTTAAGTATACGTTTCCTAAAATGAAATCTGCTTCACCATCAGACGGTTTATCTTTGATAATTGATTTAAGCAATGATTTTGCTTTTTGAAATTGCTCAGCATCAACTGCCTTCTTAGCTTCTTTAACATCTTGCGCTTTTACAACAGAAGCTGATGCAACAAATGCAAGACTGAAAATTTTAAATTTATTCATCTTTAGTGTAATTAATTTATTCGTTATCTTTTAAAAGTTCATTTCTTATTTGAAGTTTTCTACCAGGCGTTTTTATTGGTAATAAACCTGATTTTAAAACTATACGCTGTCCAATATCTCCGGCAATAAACGAACCAAAGCCCATTCCTAAACCATTATATCCTTGACAGTTTATAATAAACAATTCACGTGCCAAAGGATACTTTACTTCAGCAAGATCATTTTGTGTTGGACTGTAATACTCATTACTATTTAATCCTTTTACACTTAAAACATTAATTTTTTTCACAATGTCAACCATATTTGGAGACGGCTGTGACAACCAATTAACTCCAACCACGCCAATCATTCCGTCATTTTCAGAAACAAACTTAATTACTTCTTCATTTGTTTTGAATGAAAAAACGTTTTGTGAAGGAACATTTTTAACTTTAGCCAATTCTTTCATAAATCGAACTGTACTAGAATTTGGGTTATCAAATACAAGACCTTTAATCCCCGTATTAGAATTACCCTGCATAAAATCAATTACCGTTTTCAACGCAATTAATGTATCATTATTGTTTTTACTCTTAATAAAAGCGATTGCATCAGTTGCAAAAGGAGTTACACGAGGTTTTATTTTACTTTTTTCAAACCTTGCAAGTTCTTCTTGAGACAAATTTCTTGCCGTTACTGCCACTTTAGTTTTCTGATTTAACAAATCATTTATTACCTCTGCTTCAGATTCTGGCTTAACATTAATTTTAGCGCCATAATAAGTACCCTCAAAAACAGCCACCTGATCATCAACGATCGGCTTCACCGTTTCGTCAACTGCAATATCTAACGACCCTTTCAAAATTGTTTCTTTACCAGATTCATTCTTACTTTTTTGGTTACACATGGCAAACAAAAAAACAAAAACCACCAGACCTAAAAACTTACTATATTTCAGCATAATTATTCTGCATTTGAATTAATTAATCTTAAAAAACGTATTGCTGAATAAACAATAAGCAATCCGCCAAAAGCATATCTGTATTTTGGCTCCATGTCTAATGGAAGTTTTTCCCAAAACATGATCATTAAACCAAGCACAAGATATATTAAAAAAAACAGTATTCCTAAAACAAGAAGAAATCGCTCTTTGAGCGATTTCTTCTGAATATTATTAAGCATATCTTTTAACATTATTCTGCAGATTGAATAGTAATAGGCAGAGAGTAAAGAACCCTAACTTTCTTACCATTTTGCTCGCCAGGAGTCCATTTTGGACATTTTTTAAGAACACGAATTGCTTCTGCTCCTGTACCGTAACCGATATCCCTTAAAACTTTAATGTCGGTTAATGAACCGTCTTTTTCAACTACAAAAGTAACGTAAACTTTACCTTTTAAACCTTCTTCTTCTGGAGTTTTATAATTGTTTCCTACGAATTTGTAGAATTTCTCCATCCCTCCAGGGAAATCAGGTTTTACTTCGATACCAGCTGTGTTATATACACTGTTATCTTCTTCTACTACCTGAGAAACAGGCCCTTTACCTACTGGCTCATCAACAGTTAAAACTGCATCTGGATCTCCTTTAATAGTTTCAGAACCCACTTTTTTATCTTTAAGTTCTTCAATTTTAGGAGGATCTTCGGTAACTTCATTTGCCTTAGCAACAACCGGCTTCACAAATTTTACCTGATCCACTTTTGGTGGCGGAGGTGGCGGTGGCGGTTGATTTGGCTTAATTTCCTCTTTTGGCTTGGGAGGTAATTTTACTGTAGCGATTTTAATATCGTTATTTACGTCCTCATCAGATGAGTCCGGTAATAGGCTAACAATAAGAGGAGCCGCAACTGCTAAGCTAAAAATAACAGAACCTATGATAAGTGCTTTTACCGTAGTCTTTCCATTCGCTTTTCTTAACTCATATGCGCCATATATCTTATTACGACCTTCGAATACGATATCAAGCCACTGATTTTTAATAATATCTAATTTCATTTTTCTTGATTATTAGGATGTTAAAACAAGACAACTCTTATTTTTTATCTATCAATTTTGTTTCCTCTGGTGAAAATTCAGGAACAATTGCATAAGTATCAACCCCAGTAATTGCCATCTCATCCAACATATCAACTAAATTACGATAAGTTGATTTTTTAGTTGGTTTAATAATAACGATAATTCCATTTTTAGGTTTCCCTTTAGCAGCAGAATATTCTAAAACTGATTTTTTTCTTTTAAGAACTTCTCTACGTATCCCATCTTTACCATATGCAATATCCTTAGGTCCAGCTATAGGAGACTCTAACAATCCCATATAATAAGTCAATTTATTATTCTCTCCTAATATCACCGTCATCGTACGATTTTCATCTACTTTGATATCTTTATTCTTAGTAGGATCATCGTCTTTATCTGGCAATGACAAATCCATCGATTGAGGTTTTGACAACGATGTGGTTAACATAAAGAATGTGATCAATAAGAATGCCAAATCCACCATTGCCGTTAAATCGACTTTTGAATTCTGCTTTTTACTTCTTACTTTACCACCTTTTCCGCCACCACCGTCGCCGGTATTTAATTCAGCCATTTTAGTGTATCTTTTTTAATTAAAAGTCTTTTCCTCTCATACCTGTAACTAAGTTAAAGGAATTGATTTTTTGATCTTGTAAAATATCCATAATCTTTTTGATTTGTGGATACTCTTCTTTTGCATCTCCTTTAATTGCAATCTGCAATTCTTTATCATCAAGATCAATTGCAGCTCTTCTTGAAACAAGAAGCCACTCTTTTAATTGATTATCCAAAGAATCGATTGGAATTCCAGGTTGATTTGCTTTAGTTCTATCAGCAGCTTTCATGTCGATGATTTGCTTTAAACTTGCTAAAGGAACACCAAAGTCATCCATTAAAGCAAATTTCTCTTTATCATCTTCTGAAAAAGTCACGCCTAATTTTGCACCCATACCTTCAAGACTTCTTTTACGAAGCTCTCTTCCTTTGATATCAAAGAACACTTTGCTCTTTCCGTCTGCTCCTTTACCAATGGTAATAATTGCCAAATCAGAATCTGGTAATTTACTTTGTACAGTAGAAGAAGGCATATCAACAGGCAATGCTTCAGGCACCTTAGCAGTAGCGGTCAAAATAAAGAACGTAAGCAAAAGGAACGCAACATCACACATGGCAGTCATATCTGTCGATGATGACTTTTTTTTCATTTTTATTTTAGCCATTCTCTTTTATTTTATTGTGAAATAATTAATTGTAATTATAGTAATAATTAAAAACTAATTATTGCTTCAAGCTTCCTCTGAATTTTCTGTAAGTGTTTACGATTGTAGTACCTGCCTCATCGATAGAGTAAGTTAAATCGTCAATTTTAGCTGTAAAGAAGTTGTAAGAAACAATTGCAAAGATAGAAGTCGAGATACCTGTTGCAGTGTTGATAAGTGCCTCAGAGATACCTGTTGCAAGAGCAGCTTGATCTGGAGTTCCAGCAGAAGCTAACGCACCAAACGCTTTAATCATACCTGATACTGTTCCTAATAATCCTCCTAAAGTTCCTAATGATACTAAAGTAGAGATGATAGTCATGTTTTTCTCTAACATTGGCATTTCTAATGAAGTTGCCTCTTCGATTTCTTTGTGGATTACTTCTGAAGCTTCTTCGCTGTTGAATCCTTCTTTTTTAACATCTTGATATTTAATCAAAGCAGATTTAATTGCATTTGCAACTGAACCTTGTTGTTTGTCACATGAAGCGATAGCAGCCTCAATGTTTCCTTCTTTAATACTTCCTTGAACGCTTTTCATAAATTTATCTAAGTTAGCTTTTCCAGCTGCTTTACCGATAACAATGAATCTTTCAATAGAAAAAACAACAACCATTAAAAGCATACCTAATAATACTGGTACAATGAAACCTCCTTTGTATACCATACCTAGAGTATTGATTGGGTGACCTGTCTCTGGGTTACCTCCCTCGAAGTTAGCTGGGCTACCCATGATTACTTTCCAAATAAACACCCCAACTAAAATACACGCTACAATAATGATTCCAGTAATCATTCCTCCTC
Organism: Flavobacterium sp. FlaQc-28; assembly: GCF_044007415.1. Taxonomy (NCBI): domain Bacteria; kingdom Pseudomonadati; phylum Bacteroidota; class Flavobacteriia; order Flavobacteriales; family Flavobacteriaceae; genus Flavobacterium; species Flavobacterium sp. FlaQc-28. The sequence goes on along the minus strand of NZ_JBIPCM010000001.1, from coordinate 1,300,164 downwards.
CGTTTGAAGTGCTTTCTTTTTTAACTTTAACGTTTGCCATTTTTTTTAATTTTAATAGTTTTAAATAATTTTTATTTTTTAGTTATATTTAACTTGTAGAGGAGCAAATTTATATTTTTAGTTTAAATAAAAAAACTTTTTTTAATTTTATTGAAGCAAATTTAACGTCAAAACAAAAAATATCGCATTAATTTGCAGGCATTGTTTTTATGATAAAACAAAAAAAAGGGCGAATTATAAAAAAATTACAACGTTTTAGTAAATATTCAAACATTCCTTTAAAATCTTCTTAAAAAACTGCGAAATTATTTTTTATGTACTTTTCAATCAAAAACCGCTTTTTCTTACTAAAAAAACAGCGTTTAAACTGTTAAAACACAAACAAAACCTTTATAATCATCTAAATTACAAATAAAAACATGAATAAAAAAGATAATTTCATTCAAGAAATAAATAGCGGTTATTCAGCAAAAGGCGATACAATCACACTTGGCGGCGCCATTTTAGACGGAGAAGCCATAGCGGAAGCCCATGTCAAGATCCCTTTAAAGACTTTAAATCGCCACGGACTTATTGCAGGTGCAACCGGAACAGGAAAAACTAAAACAATCCAGGTTTTCTCTGAACAGTTATCAAATGCTGGAATACCTGTTTTAATGATGGATATTAAAGGGGATTTCAGCGGTATTGCAAAAGAAGGAAAAGAAGAAGGTTTTATTACTGAGCGCCATGCCAAAATAAATGTACCTTATAATGTAGCGGCATTTCCTGTTGAATTAATGTCATTATCGAAACAAGATGGAGTTCGTTTACGTGCTACGGTTTCTGAATTTGGGCCCGTTTTATTCTCAAGGATTTTAGATTTAAATGATACTCAGGCAGGCGTTGTCGCGGTAATCTTTAAATATTGCGATGATAACCAAATGCCTTTATTGGATTTAAAGGACATCAAAAAAGTAATCAATTATATTACGGAAGAGGGTAAAGATGAAATCGCAGCAAACTATGGCAAGATTTCAACGGCAACAACTGGAACGATTCTACGCAAGATAATTGAACTGGAACAACAAGGCGGTGATTTGTTTTTTGGTGAGTTGTCTTTTGATACTGACGATTTAATGCGAATTGACGAAAATGGTAAAGGCTACGTAAACATTATACGTTTAACAGATATTCAGGATAAACCAAAATTATTCTCGACTTTCATGTTAAGTCTTTTAGCCGAAATTTATCAAAAAATGCCAGAAAAAGGAGATTCAGGACAACCTGAATTAGTGATTTTTATTGATGAAGCTCATTTAATTTTCAATGAAGCAAGCAAAGCACTTCTAGAACAAATTGAAACTATTGTAAAGTTAATTCGTTCTAAAGGTGTTGGTGTTTATTTTGTAACTCAAAACCCAATGGATGTTCCAAGCGGCGTTTTGGCACAATTAGGATTAAAGATTCAGCATGCCCTTAGAGCTTTTACAGCAAATGATCGTCAAGCAATAAAAAAGACTGCCGATAATTATCCAACTTCTGAGTATTATAAAACAGATGAATTATTAACAAGTTTAGGAATTGGAGAGGCTTTAGTTACCGCTCTGAACGAAAAAGGTATTCCGACGCCGCTTGTTGCAACTATGATGCGTGCACCAATGAGCCGAATGGATATATTATCTGCAGAGGAAATCGAAGAAATAAACGGCAAATCTAAACTCGTTAAAAAATATAGTGAAGAAATTGACCGCGAAAGTGCTTATGAAATTCTAACTAAAAAAATTGAAGACGCAACTCAAGCTGCTGCCGAGCAAGAAGAACAAACACCAACAAGATCTTCAAAAGCAGGACCAAGCACTACAGAAGTAGTTACAAAATCTGTTTTGAAAGTTGTAACCAGCGCTACCTTTATAAGAGGTGTTTTTGGAGTTTTGAGTAAAATCTTTAAAAAGTAGAAAAAAAACAAAACCATATAAGTTATATAAGTTCATTTAAATTTATGCGCAAAGCATTTTATATAGACTTATATAACTTATATGGTTTAAAAATTATTCGTTTTGCAGCAACTCCAGAATTTTATTCTCAACCTCAGGAGTGTTCCAGATATTTTCGATATTATCAAGTTTTAAAACTTCTTCCATAATTCCGTTTTGGAAATCTCCTATTGCCAAAGCTTCAGCATAAGGACGATCACTAAAAGTAACTCGGCTGTAAAGCGGAATCCATTTTTCTGGATGTTTATCTGAAAAGACTTTTTCAATCTTCTTTTGCAACAAGAATTTTTCATCTGCCGTTTTGGTACTCATCTCCATGAAATTTCGGTATGAAAGTTCGGCAATGGCATCTGCATTTGGTTTTCTTGAAATTTGATATTCTGAGAAAATCTTTTTCCAGTCGTCTCCAAATTTCTCCATCATCTCATTCAAAACCGTAATATCTTCAAAACCGGCATTCATTCCTTGTCCGTAAAACGGAACAATAGCATGACAGGCATCTCCAATCAAAGCGATTTTATCTTCGTATGTCCACGGAAAACATTTCATCGTCACCAAAGTACTGGTTGGATTTTTAAAGAAATCATTTGCCAGTTCTGGAATTACTTCGATAGAATCTGGAAAGTTCTTCTCAAAAAAATCTTCTACCATTTTGCGATCTGTTAATGATGCAAAAGAATTTTCGCCTTCAAAAGGCATAAATAATGTACAGGTAAAACTTCCGTCAAGATTAGGAAGCGCAATTAACATATACTCGCCTCTTGGCCAAATATGAAACGAATTTTTATCTAACTTATGTGTTCCATCAGCATTTGCTGGAATATTCAACTCTTTATAACCCATATTTAAAAATTCCTGCGAATAATTAAACATGCTCTGACGCTGCATTCTGTGGCGGATTCTCGAAAAAGCACCATCGGCACCAAAAACCATATCATATTTTCGCTCTTCCCACTCGCCTCTTTCGCTTTCACCAATATGCAAAGTTGCATCACTCAGTGTTACATCCCATATTTTTTGCTCAAAATGAAATTCAGCTCCAGCATTTTCGGCCAAATCAATCATTTCTCGATTTAGTTTCCCTCTTGAAATCGAATAAATCGATTCTCCTTCTTGACCGTAATTCTGAAAATTGAGTTTATCAACCAAATGAATCGCACGTTTGTCCATCGGAATTGCAATTTCTCGAACTGCATCACCAACTCCAACTGCATCCAGCGCTTTCCAGCCACGGTTAGACATTGCCAGATTAATAGAACGACCAGAGAAATTTATTTTACGAATGTCAGGGCTTCGATCATAAACATGAACGGTGTGACCTGCTTTTTTAAGATAAATTGCCAACAGCGATCCTACAAGTCCAGAACCTACAACAGCAATTTTTAGTGAAGTTTGCATCAGGGAAAATCTAATATATAAGGCCGTAAAAATAAGTAATAATTGTACATAAGCTTTAAAATAAATGAATTATTTGCTCTTGTACCACTTGACAAGAGCTTTTATAATCTTTTATTTTAAAAAAGCGAATCTATCCATTTAATTATGTCATTATAAAAACCTCATCTCTGATGGTTTTAAAAAATATAACAAAATGTTATTTTACTTGATTTATTAGAAAAAATTAAACAATTACTTTAGCTCTTGCTTTTTAACATCAATCTTTAAATTAAAATCATGAACAGCGAAATTTTACAATCAGAAATTATTCTAGAAAACGAAAGCGTATTATTAATTCCGTTTGAAAATGATAGAAACATCGAGCTCAAAGAGATTATTTTTAATGATGAAATATGGAAATACATGGGAATGTATATTCGAAACGATCAAGATTTCGAAAGTTACATTCAAAATACATTAAAACAAAAAGCTGACGGAATTTGTTATCCATTCCTTATTATAGACAAAGCAACAAATCGAGTTGTCGGAAGTACACGTTACGGTTATTTAAACTATGCGAGCCAAAAATGTGAAATTGGCTGGACTTGGTACGGAGCAGCTTTTCAGGGAACTGGTTTAAACAAAGCCTGCAAATATGAACTACTAAATTTTGGCTTTGAAAAAATTCAATTTAAAAGAATACAATTCAGTGCAGATCTAGAAAACGAAAAGTCGCAAAGAGCGATTGAAAAACTAGGTGCTTTAAAAGAAGGTTTGTTTAGAAATAATTATATCGATTCTGAAGGAAACAGCAAAGACGATGTTTATTACAGTATAATTTTGGAGGAATGGAAAAATACTAAACGAGATTATTTTGGGGAGTTTATTTAAAATATTATGGTAATAGAAAAAATCTTATTTTAGTCTGCGATTTTTAAGGTGATAAATACCAAATAGACAAATCCTAAAATGCAGTTATACTCCGAACATTACGTAAGTCAAAAAGCTGAAAGGTTTGTCAATAAAGTTTGGTGTTTGGATAACAGCATCGGCGAAAACCTGATCGAGAACAAACTTGTTTTACCCAACGGCTGTTTTAATCTTGCATTTGTAGCCGGAAATGTAATTGAGGTTCACACTAGTAAAAACAAATACGAAATGAGCGAAGGAATTTACTTTTGCTCGCAAATGACCAATAAAGTTCTGGTTCACATTCAGCCTAAAACAAAAGTTACCATTGTTCAGCTTCATACTTGGGCGCTTTCGATGTTTCCTAAATATGATTTAACTGATTCTGCCGATTCTATTGTCAAAATTAATGCAGAAGAATTGCCTTTTGAAGTTAAAGCAAATTTTGATATTGACGGATTTTTAAACGTTTTAAATCTTTATTTTGAAGAATTAGATGCTTTGCATCCTAACAAAAATGCAATTGAAAAAATATGCAAATTTGTAAAAAGCAAAGAAGAAGATATTTCGGTTTCAGAAATCAGTCAAGAGTTAAAATCTTCTCAGCGTTTATTACAAATTAAGTTTAAAACTGCGACAGGACTTACTATTAAAAAATACATTCAGATTTTGAAGTTCAGAAAATCAGTAGATCAAATGATAAATACTGATGTAGAAAAACTAAGTCTGACAGAAGTTGCGCTTTATAATAAATACTTTGATCAGTCGCATTTTATAAAAAAATTCAAGGATGTAACTAAAACAACTCCAAAAATGTTTAAGCCCGATTCTTATTTTTTATCACAAAAAAGATAAGTTTTCGCATTTGTACAATTTTGTGAACTCGAGTTTGAATTATTTTTGCCAAATCATTAATCATCAATCAATCACAAAATGAAAATCAAACGCACTTTATTTCAATTAAAAATTCTTTTAGTTGGAATTTTACTTTTTCAAATCCAAATTGGGCTTTCACAAGAAGATAAAACCTCAGCCTTGTACAAAACTATTATGTCAAAAGACAGTCTTTTGTTTAATGTTGGTTTTAATACTTGCGATGTAAAACAGTTTGAAAATCTTTATACTGAAGATTTTGAGTTTTATCATGACAAAGACAGCATTTCGGATAAAGCACGATTTTTAAAAACTTTTAAAAATGGAATCTGTTCCCCAACAAGAAAATACAATTATCGAAGAGAGTTAATTGACGGAAGTACTGAGGTTTATCCATTGTATAAAAATGGCATTTTATATGGCGCTATACAAATGGGAACGCATCGCTTTTATGAATATACTGCAGGAAAACCAGAGCAAGCAGGTAGTTTTGCAAAATTTACACATCTTTGGCTGTTAAAAAATAAAGAATGGAAACTAGCAAGATCATTGAGTTACAATCATCAAATGACAAGCTCTACAGCAGGTAAAACAAATCTTTTTGATAGTGAACAGGAAACAGAAAAATGGCTCAAAGAAAATAATATTCCAGCTTTAGGAATTGGAGTTATTACGGATGGAAAACTGAAGCAGATTAAGGTTTTTGGCGAACTTAAAAAAGACATTTCAGCACCTTATAATACCATTTGGAATGTTGCCTCCTTAACTAAACCTATAACTGCAATTGTAACTCTAAAATTAGTAAGTTCTGGCAAATGGGATTTAGATGAACCGCTTTATAAATATTGGACTGATCCGGATATTGCAAAGGATCCTAATGCTAAATTATTAACTACAAGAATTATCTTAAGCCATCAAACGGGTTTTCCGAATTGGAGATTTATGAACGAATCTGGTAAGTTGGATTTTAAGTTTAAGCCTGGAACTAAATACCAATATTCTGGCGAAGGATTAGAGTATTTGCGAAAAGCACTTGAAAAAAAGTTTCACAAAACACTGGACCAGTTAGCGGATGAATTAATTTTTCAGCCTCTAAAAATGACAGACACCCAATTGGTTTGGAATGATAAAGCAGATCTTTCCAGATATGCTATTGGCTATGATAATAAAGGAAATGCTTACGAACCCACCAAAAACAAAACAGCAAACGCTGCCGATGATTTATTAACGACTATTGAAGATTATGGCAAATTTTTATGCAGCGTAATGAATAGTGAGGGTTTGAGTAAAAAAGTCTTTGACGCCATGACTTCACATCAGGTTGAAACAAAGAAAAATAAATACTTCGGACTTGGTTTTGAAATCTACGATTTAGGGAATAATGATTATGCTTTATCACATGGCGGCGCTGACAAAGGTGTTCAGACTATTTTTATTCTGCTTCCAAAAACAAAACAAGGTTTAATCATTTTTACCAATGTTGATGATGGTTACAAAGTTTATGAGAAAATAGTAAATCATTATTTGGGTGAAAATGGTCAAAAAATAATTGATATCGAAACGAAGTAATGCTTTAATACTTGAATATTATGATCAAACTACTTATTCTTATAGTACTGCTGATAAGCAAAATCATATAGTTAGAATCCTTTGGATGTAATTACCCTCGTCTGATCCTAAATGTTTTTTTTAAACACCTAGAAACATAGATTTTCTGCCTAGAAAAAGAATACAAAAAAGAAATACATTTCTTTCACATAAACATGCTATGTTCATTTCAATTAAGTGAAACGCCTTTTAAGAGAAGCCAAAATCTATATTTCTATGTGTTAAAATTAATTACACTCAACAGGTCAATTTAAATAAGTTCAAAATAATTAATGGAAGGTAAAACGAATTGTTAGTTACGAGCATAAACCTCTAATAGCATCTTTATGTTTATGCTCAAAATTCGTCTTGATTTGAAAAAAAATGAAAAAAAATGATTGATGTTGAAACCAAAATCTAAATCAATCGTCTAACCTTTTAACGGCATCTATTTTTTTTGAAAAACGTTGTAATAAAAAATACAACTTACTAAAATAAAATACGTTACAAAATTTCAATCATCAATCAAAAACGAATTATTCATTAATCTTAATCCTTATCATTAATTATGAAACAATCAATCAAATCAATCGCAGTCTTTGCTTTGCTGCTTCTTTTTACAGTAAGCCTTTTTGCTCAGAATAAAGCACAGCAAATCGAACAGCTTTTAGCAAAATATAATGAATACGGGCAATTTAACGGTTCGGCTTTGGTAGCTGAAAACGGGAAAGTAATCTTTAAAAAAGGTTTTGGTTCTGCGAATATGGAATGGAATATTCCAAATCAAACCGACACTAAATTTAGACTGGGTTCTATCAGTAAACAGTTTACGGCACTTTTAATTGTAAAACTAGCTGAAGAGGGAAAAATAAAACTAGATGTTCCTATTACAACCTATTTGCCAGATTACCCAAAAGCAAATGGCGACAAAATAACGATTCATCATTTACTCACACACACTTCTGGAATTCCTAATTATACATCGGCTCCAAATTTCTTTAAAGACAAAAGCCGAAATCCATACACTCCTGAAGAATTTGTAAAAACGTTTTCCAGCCTTCCGCTTGAATTTACTCCTGGTGAAAAATTCAATTACAGTAATTCCGGCTATTTTTTATTGGGTTATATTATCGAGAAAATTTCAGGTAAAACATACGAGCAATATTTACAAGAAATTATTTTTACGCCCTTAAAAATGGTTAACTCTGGTTACGATCACAGCGATATTATTCTAAAAAACAGAGCAGCTGGTTACGAAAAACAAGGAAAAGCAATTAGAAATGCGGCTTATCTTGACATGAGTCTTCCGTACGCTGCTGGGTCTTTGTACTCAACTGTAGAAGATTTATTTTTATGGGATCAGGCACTTTATACTAATAAACTGCTTACAGAAAAAAGTATGGAATCTTTATTTAAACCTTATATTAAAGCTTGGAATGGTTTTTACGGATACGGATGGTCTACTTATGAAGTGCCAAATGGAGAGAGCAATAAACTAAGTATTATTGAGCATGGCGGCGGAATTAATGGGTTTAACACTATCATTTCGCGCATTCCTGCAGATAAAAATTTGGTTGTTTTATTGAATAATACGGGAGGAACTGCTTTGGGCGAAATGAATAAAGCTATTCGTTCTATTTTGTACAATCAGTCCTTTAATCAGCCTAAAAAATCACTGGCACTAGATTTATTAGATATTTATAATGAAAAGGGAGCTGCGAGTGGAACTGAAACTTATAAAAAGCTGAAAAATGATCCTTCGTATGCTGTTAAAGAAGGAGAGATGAACCAAGTTGGATATGAATTGTTACAATCTGGAAAAAAGAAAGAAGCGATAGAAGTTTTTAAAATCAACGCAGAAACTTTTCCAAAATCAGGAAATACTTATGATAGTTTAGGCGAAGCTTATTTAGCCGATGGCGATAAAAAAGCAGCCATTGCAAATTATAAAAAAGCGGTAGAGCTTGACCCAACAAACGAAAACGGAAAAAAGATATTAGCAGATCTTTTAAAAAAATAGAATTATAAAAAAAATCTTCCCATAAAAACTGTTTTTTTTTATGGGAAGATTTTTTTTTAGATTCAAAGATGCATAGAGGCAAAGGAACAAAGTTTTTAAAGCTTACAACTTGAAACCTGAAACTATTTTTCTTTTGGTTTCAAAACTAGTTTTGTTGACGTTTTTATGATTTCGTCTTTGTTCAGCTTCATTTTTCTAAACTTTCCTTCGTTGTACATTTCTGCCTGATCGCTATAATGTTTACTAAATGGATTTCCAGATTGTCCTGTTGGCAAAATACTCCAGCTGTTTTCAATATCCGAAAAATCAACAATTCGTCTCGTTGATGGGCCGCCTTTTACGTAATACTTTCCTTCATTAGTTAAACCAAAAAACAAGTTATTAATTACTTCATTTGATCCCGGAGATCCAAAAGGCCCCACATTAAATAAACCTCGAAGTGCAGCAACTTTTCCAAGCGGATGTTCGTGTTCAACCGTATGCACTTTCTCCCATTTCCAATCAGCAATAGTATTTCCTAATTGTTTTTGAAGCGCTCTAACAGTCTCATGAAATGATTTTGCAACAATATCCTTTCTGGTTTCTTTTACATTTTTAGTTTTGACATTATCCCACCAAACTGAATTTTCATTTTTAATTTGATTGGCAATAACTTGTTTTCCTATCGAAATTCCTAAAAACAAATTAAAATTGTCCTCTCCCATTTCATCTTCAAAAGTATTCTTCAAATACAAATACACCCATTTGTTATAAATCGTTGGTGCAACATCTTCAAGATTTGTAGTTCCCTTCCATGACTTTAAAACATTTACAGCTTCTTTTTCTTCTGCTGAAATAGTATTAAGATCAATATTTGAAATCAGATTTTTAACCGTTTCAACCGCAACATCAGAAGTATTATCGTAAATCATTTTGCTGATTGCTTCTTTATCCCAATCTGATTTTGCGTCCATTAACCCCGAAATTCTTTTAGCACGATCTTCTGGCAGATAATATCCCGGATACAAGTAATCATCGATTGCTTCAGGCTGATTATTGGCAGAATAAACATATCCCCATTTTGGATTTTCGGCAGATGGATTCTTTGAAAAATCTAAATATTCTACAATATCCTCTTTTCCTGTTGAGCCGTCTAAAATTAAATGCGTATTCACACCTTTATTATGTTTATACAATTTTCCCGTTGCCCACCAAGCCACATTTCCTTTAGCGTCGCCGTACATAACATTTAATCCCGGTGCAGCGACCAACTCAGTCGCTTTTCTAAACTCCTCTTTATTTTTAGCATGCGAAAGTCCATAAACGGCATCAAGAATCTGAATAGGCTGCTGTGTATACGTCCACAACATCGCAATTGGACTTTTCTTATCCAAACGATCCAGTAAATCATTCATTATTGGCCCGTGTCGGCTTGATTTAATAGTTAGAATAACATCCGAAGTATCTTTTACCTTAATGGTCTTTTTTCTAACTTCATAAGCAGCAAAACCAGTTGGCGTTTGATATTGATTTAAATCTCCTGTTTTGTTCTTTTCTTGATAAAAATCGATATCATCATTTTCAAACATAGTCAAGCCATACGCATATTCACGATTGTGTGCCAATAACGGAAACGGAGTTCCTGCCAAATAACAACCATACAATTCATGTTCAGGCGTAACTATATGTGCTTCGTACCAAGTAGCAGGCTGTGAAAACCCAATATGCGGATCATTCGCAAAAATTACTTTTCCGCTCTTCGTTTTATTTGGACCAGCAACCCAGCTGTTACTTCCTACAAATGGCGGAATTGGCGATTGGTCTAATAAAGCTGTAATCGATTTTGAAATTGCTGTATACTCTTCAATATTCTCTTTCGAACTTTTAATTTGTGTAGTATTAAATTCGCCTTCAATTCCTAAATCCTTCAAATAAGCGACGCCGTATCTATTGCGAATATCTGTTAATAATGGATCTGTTTTTTGTGCCATTGCAAAACTAAAAGACATATATCCAAAAATATTATAGACATCATTTATAGTAAATTTTTGCTTTTTAACACCAACAAGAGTAAATTCAATTGGCGTAGTTCCTTCATCCAAATATTGATTAATTCCGTCTAAATAAGCCTGCGTTAGTTTATAACTCACACTATTCTTGTCTAATTTTGAAATGGCTTTGGCCGAAGCTTCTTCAATACCAATTCCAGAGAAAAACTTATCATTTTTAAGCGCAACAGATCCAAATATTTCTGATAACCTGCCCGGAGCAATTCTGCGAAGCAATTCCATCTGCCATAATCTTTCCTGCGCATGAACATATCCAAGAGCAGTCATAGCATCTTTTTCAGAATCGGCATAAATATGAGGAACACCATATTCGTCAAAATAAACAGTCGTTTCTTTTTGAAGATTTTTCAATTGCAACTCCCCTTCATATTTGGGTTTTAAATGAAAAATATAGGCACATAAACCTATTCCAATTACAACAACAAGTACTAATAAAACCAGCAGAAATTTTTTAAATCTTCTCATATTTCGCAAAAAGTATAAATAAATAAGGTTTGTAAAATGATGTAACCAAAAAATAGAATAATGTAAAATACATTCTCTTTTAAAGTCTAAATTTATGTATTTAAAATCAATACTATAAATGTCTGTCTATAAAAAAATAGCTATTGGGGTAATTTCTCTTTTTATTCTTGTAATTCTAATCAACATTGGTCTGAATTACTGGATCAAAAAACAGCTTCCAATAATTATTCACGAGAAGAACAAAACGGCTTACAACATCAATTACGAAAAAATTGAAGTTTCTCTTTTTTCTCGAAATATCTATGCCCAAACATTATTAGTAAGTCCGAAAAACGAACCAAAAGACAGTAAAAATGGGCTTTTTTCTAAAATTGAATCCATCACCATTAAACATTTTAATATTTGGGATTTGGCATTTAGAGATATTATCCAGGCCGAAAGTATCATCATCAATAAACCACGAATTATTTTATACAAAAAAGGCGAGAAACTGTTGAACAACAACAAAAGTATCAAAACCGAAATCATTGAACCTTTTCGAAAAATAATTGCTGTTTCAAATATTTATCTTAATAACGGAACGGTAGATGTCGTTTCTTTAGATACTGAAAAACCAATTTTCAGCATCAAAAAAATCATTCTGAAATTAGAAGGAATACTGCTGACAGATGCAACTTTAAAACAAAAAATTCCACTGCAGTATAAAACGTATGCATTGGTTATTGACAGCTTGTTTTATAGACCAAACGCTTTTTATCATATCAATATTGGTAAAATAAGCTCAGAAAAGAACTTTTTAAAAATCAACAACTTCTCTCACCTTCCTCAATTTAACCGACGAGAATTTATTAAACGATTAGATCAAGAAAAAGATATTTACACCTTAAAATTCGATTCGGCACAAGTGCAAAAAATGAATTGGGGTTTTAAAAACGATCGTTTTTTCTTTAAAGCAAATTCAATTGTAATCAATCATTTTGATGCCAATATCTATCGCGGAAAAATGCCAAAAGATGATCTGAGCAAAAAATATCTATACAATCATTTACTGCGAAATATTAAATTCCCCCTTCAAATTGACACTTTACAGGTGCTGAAATCGAAATTGGTTTATGAAGAAGAAATTGATTTTACCAAAGGTCCCGGAGTTTTAAATTTCGACAAATTTAACTTGCAGGCCGTCAATCTAAAAAGTGGTTTTGGATTGAAAAAAACCGATGATATCAAAATTAAAGTGAAATGTCTTTTCATGAAAAACTCTCCGCTGGATGTTGATTGGAGTTTTAATATTTTAGATAAAAAAGATAGTTTTCATATTCAAGGCGTTATTTCAAACTTTGATGTTGCTGCCATGGGGCAATTCAGTAAACCTTATATGAACGCTTCCTTTACAGGAAACTTTAATAAATATCGTTTTGATTTCTATGGAAATGACAATATCTCAAAAGGAAATGCATCTCTAGATTATGATGATTTAAAAGTGAAATTATATAAAAAGGAAAAACCTGAAAAAGAAGCCAAACTCAAATCTGCTATTGCCAATTTATTGGTTAAAAATGATTCAAAAGACAAAGCAAAAACTGCTGATGTCGAAATTGAACGGATTCAGGAAAAATCATTTTACAATTTTTTATGGCGAAGCATCGCAGAGTCATTGAAGAAGATTCTGATTTAGTTTTGTTTAAACTCAAGTTATTTACCACAATTTTGTCATTCCGAGGAACGAGGAATCTTCGTAAGAAGCTCCACAAAGTATTTCATATTAGTAAATCAATAATCTTAAGAAAAAATATGATTCAAAAAATCTAAGTCTGGATTAATTGTTTTAATCAATTCTATTTTCTTATCTCTAGTCCAGCCTTTTATCTCCTTTTCTCGACTAATTGCCTCTTGAATCCAAGTAAATTTTTCATAGTATAATAAAAATTCAACTTTATATTTTGAAGCAAAAGTTTTATTTTCTCCAGTGATATTTTCTTTATGCTGACATAAACGAACCCTTAAGTTGTTTGTTACTCCAGTATAAAATACGGTTTTAAACTTATTTGTTATAATGTAGATATAATAAGTGTGATAGCCTTGTAATGATTCCATTCAATCAAATTAATTATTTGTTCCAATCCCAGAAACAAAAATAAACGATTATTCTTACTTTTTATACATAAAGATAAACAATTGTGAATTAGCATGCGGAGTTACTTACGAAGATTCCTCGTTCCTCGGAATGACAAAATTGAGAGTAATCTACTTGCAAAAAAACTTTCTTAACAATCTTTGAACCTGATAATTATCAGGTTTTTAAAAAATATTTTTTTTTTCATTTGCTTTTATTTTAACCTGAAAACAAATGACAAAAACACCATTGCATACTTTCCATATTCCGGTAATGGGACTTGCCTATACGATAGACAGCCCGATAAGAGTGGCTCAATACGGGATTTCGTCTGTGGTTTCAATCGCTGATGACGATCTAATTGAAAAGATGCGTAATTTCTACAGCACTAAATTCAACATTCCATACGAAGAAATAAGTCAGAAATTTCACGACTATCGCGCTGAAAGAATTACTTCTTACTTAAATTTAGTTGACAAAATTGTAAAAGAAAAATTTGAAACTTTTAAAACTGAATTAGCAGAAAGCAAAACGGCTCTTGAAAATTTCATGTCGATGCTGCCAAATACTTCTGATATCAAAAAAGGTTTCCAAAATTTATTGGATGATGGTATTTCTTTTAAAGAAAACATTCAAAGTTATATTGAATCACATCTTTTTCCAGGAGAAATTGACGTTAACATTATGACAAAACTGGACAAAGATAATTTTATTAAAAACGAACAGCTTCCAATTGAATTTAATGACGCTCATGCGGCTTTAAGAGGTTTTGCAAATAGTAATTTAGAATCGTCTGTTGTACTATCTGCGGGAATGAATCCGAGATTGTACAGTTATTTTGAAAACTTCAAAGATTTCTTTCCAAATGAAAAGAACGAACTGAAAAAGAAAATCATTCTAAAAGTAAGTGATTTTCGATCGGCTATGATTCAAGGTAATTTCCTTGCTAAAAAGGGACTTTGGGTTTCTGAATATCGAATTGAATCTGGATTAAACTGCGGCGGTCATGCTTTTGCAACTGACGGACTCTTATTAGGGACCATTTTAGAAGAATTCAGGCAGAAAAAAGAGCAATTGGTACAATCTGCTCACTATTTAATGATTAAGGCGCTACAGCTAAAAAATCAAGCTTTTCCAGAAAATCCTTTAGAGTTAAAAATTACAGTTCAAGGCGGTGTTGGAACTGCTGAAGAACATGAATTTTTATTAGATCAATACAAAGTTGATTCTGTGGGCTGGGGAACTCCATTTTTATTAGTTCCAGAAGCTACTTCTGTCGATCAGGAAACACGAAATTTACTAATGAAAGCCAAAGAAGATGATTTGTATTTAAGTCATATTTCGCCTTTGGGAGTTCCGTTTAATACTTTGCGCGGCACTTCAAACGAAATCTTAAAACAAAAACGTATTCATGAAAACAAAGCGGGAAGTTCATGCCCGAAGAAATTTTTAGCGTTAAGTAAGGAATATGATCCTCACGGAATTTGTACGGCTTCAAAAAAATATCAGGATATAAAATTGGCAGAATTAGAAAATGTAAAAGATACTTTATCTGCTGATGCATTTGAAAAAAGCAAAATCAAAATTACAGAAAAATCATGTTTATGTGTTGGTTTAGCAAATGCTTCTTATCTTGAAAATGATATTAAAATAAAAGGTCAAGCACAAGGCGTTGTAATTTGTCCTGGACCAAATATGGCTTATTTTGATCATGAAGTTTCATTAAAAGAAATGTTACAGCATATTTATCAAGGCAAAACAATTTTAACAACAAATGACCGTCCAAATTTATTTGTGAAAGAATTGAAAATGTATGTTGATTATTTTAGAAATGAAATTGAAACAATTTCTGGTGAAGTAAGCGCAAATCAGCTTAAAAAATGGAATTCTTTTAAAACAAACATTTTAGATGGAATTGAATATTATCAAAATCTATTTTCATCTACTTTTTATTTTAAAGCCGAGGAAGAAAAAATCAAAAAACAATTCGATTTTTATAAATCTGAATTAAACGCAATTTCAATACCAACTTTACAATTAGCTTAAAACAAAACCCCGATCAAGATTTCTTAATCGGGGTTATTTATTTAAACAGAAAAAGCAGTTACTCCTTTTTCTTTTTGCTATCGATAATTGCACCTGTTCCGGCTCCAACTCCTGCTCCCGCTAATCCGCCTATAATCGCGCCTTGCCCTTTTTTCTTGCTGACAATTGCTCCAGTTGCTGCACCAACTCCTGCACCAATTACAGCTCCTTTAGCTGCAGAACTCCAACCTTTCTTTTTAGCTGCTGCAGCTGTTGTCGCCGCTGCAGTTCCATTTGCTTGCTGATGTACAACAACAACTTTTTCTTTTTCAGATTCAATTTTTTGTTCTTCTTTAATCTTAGCCATTTCAGTCTTCATTGAATCGATAACGCGCTGCTTGTTAATCTCAACTTTCATTGAATCAATACTGGCTTGTTTGGCTTTATTTATATCTTCTTTATTTTGATTCTGACAAGAAGTTAAAAGTATTACCGCTAATAATATATATAAGCCTTTCATGATTGTAGTTTTTAATAATTATACACTACAAAATAAAGAATATCTGCTATAATGCTTATTACAGAATTTTTTGGAAAGTTTATAAAATTAGAAGATCATGAATTTTATTTACTATTTTATGTCATTTCGAGGAACGAGAAATCACACTAAGGAATCTACAAAGATTGGCGACGTACTTTGCGGAATTTCTAGTGCGATTTCTCGTTCCTCGAAATGACAAACAATAACGAATATTACTTCCCTAAAATTCCTTTTTTCAAAATTTGCCCAAAGTCATACATATCCTCATAAGAGCAATATAATGGAACTGGTGCCAGACGGATTACGTTTGGTTCACGCCAATCTGTAATAACTCCGTTCTTCATTAAATAATCAAACAAACTTCTTCCTTCTCCATGTAGAAAAACGGACAATTGAGAAGCTCTTTCTTCTGGATTTGCTGGTGTAATAATTTCAAAAGTACTTTCAACTTCTTTATCAATTTCGTGTAAAATAAATTCTAAATAAGAAGTAATGTGATCCCGTTTTGCGATTAAAGCATCCATTCCAACCTCGGCAAACATTTCTACAGAGGCTAAATAGGGTGCTAAAGACAGAACTGGAAGATTACTAATCTGCCATCCTCCTGCGCCTTGAACAGGGTCAAAATTTGGTTCCATTTTAAAACGACGTTCTTTATTATGTCCCCACCAACCCGCAAATCGTGGTAAATCTGGATCGCTGTGATGTCTTTCATGAACAAAAACTCCAGAAGCATTTCCAGGTCCTGAATTCATATATTTATAACTGCACCAAGCAGCAAAATCTACATTCCAATCGTGAAGTTCTAATTTGATGTTTCCAGCAGCGTGTGCCAAATCCCAACCAACTTTTGCTCCGGCTTTTTGTCCAGCTGCAGTAATAGTTTTTATATCGAAAACCTGTCCGGTATAATAATTTACGCCTCCAATTAAAACTAAAGCCAATTCGTCGCCAACTTCTTCGATTTTTGCTAAAACATCTTCAAGACTAATATTATGCTCTCCTTCGCGGCGTTTGATTTCTACAATGGCATCTTCTGGTTTATGTCCATGAAAATGAACTTGACTCTGAAACATATATTGATCTGATGGAAATGCTTTTTCTTCGCAGATAATTTTATAACGCTTCCCTTTTGGCTGATAAAAAGAAACCATCAATAAATGAAGATTTACGGTTAAAGTATTCATAACGGTAACTTCTGACGGAAGTGCTCCTACAATTTTACTCAATGGTTCTGCAAATCTTTCCTGATAATCCCACCAAGGTTTCTCTGCATAAAAATGACCTTCGACAGCTAATTCTGCCCAATCATTCATTACTTCATCTATATAAGCTTTTGTGCGTTTTGGTTGTAATCCTAAAGAATTTCCTGTGAAATAAATCACACGTTTGTCATTAACCTTTGGAAAAATAAATTCTTGTTGATAGTGACTCAACGCATCTTGTGCATCAAGTTGTTTCGCGAATTCGCGTGTATTTTGAAAAGTCATTGTCGTTTATTTTGATTGCTAAAATAACAAATTTTGTTTGTTTTGTTTCAGATTTCATATCTCATGTTTCACGTTGACATGCTTTGTGTGGTTTAACCGCATAACTAACGTCAAACTTGAAACTTGAAACCATTAAAAACAGAAAACCCGACAGGTTATAAAACTTGTCGGGTCTTCTTTATGAGATAAATTCTAATTAAAGAATTAACATTGCGTCTCCATAAGAATAGAATTTGTATCCTTCTTTGATTGCTTCGTCGTATGCTTTTTTCATTAAGTCATGACCACAGAAAGCAGAAATCATCATTAATAATGTTGATTTTGGTGTGTGGAAATTAGTAATCATACAGTTTGCAATACTAAAATCGTGAGGAGGAAAAATAAACTTATTTGTCCATCCTTCATAAGGATTTAAAGTATTTGCAGAAGAAACAGAACTTTCAATTGCACGCATAGAAGTTGTTCCTACAGCACAAATACGTTTTTTCTTTGCTTTTGCTTCATTTACAATGTCGCAAGCCTCTTGTCTGATGATTAATTCTTCTGAATCCATTTTGTGTTTAGATAAATCTTCAACCTCAACTGGATTAAAAGTTCCTAACCCTACGTGAAGTGTAACCTCAGCAAAGTTTACTCCTTTGATTTCTAATTTTTTCAAAAGGTGTTTTGAGAAGTGTAAACCAGCAGTTGGTGCCGCTACAGCTCCTTCTTCTTTTGCATAAATTGTTTGGTATCTTTCAGCATCTTCGGCAGTAACCTCTCTGCTGATATATTTAGGAATTGGAGTTTCTCCAAGTTCCGTCAATTTGTTTCTAAATTCTTCGTAAGAACCGTCATATAAAAAACGTAATGTTCTACCACGAGAAGTTGTATTATCAATTACTTCGGCAACTAATGAATCATCATCGCCAAAATAAAGTTTATTACCAATACGGATTTTTCTAGCTGGATCAACTAATACATCCCATAAACGCTGCTCAGAATTTAATTCTCTTAATAAGAAAACCTCAATTCTTGCCCCCGTTTTTTCTTTGTTTCCGTACAAACGCGCAGGGAAAACTTTTGTATTGTTAAGAATTAAAACGTCTCCGTCATCAAAGTAATTGATAACATCTTTAAACATTTTGTGTTCTATTGTTTGTTTTTGACGGTCAATTACCATTAAACGAGATTCATCTCTATTTTCTGCCGGAAATTCAGCCAAAAGTTCTTTCGGTAAATTGAAATTGAAGTGTGATAATTTCATATTTGAAGTTAGATTTTAAAATATCAATCTTAGACTTTTTTATCTAAAATTTTAAATCGCTTGCAAATATACGATTGTGAGATAGGCGTTGTCAAGTGTTTTGACGTTTATTTTCAAAAGCCCTTGATTTAGTGAGGGTTTGGAAACAATTAAAACTGCTTTTTTACCATATAAGAAATATAAGTTCCTGTTAATTGAAATTTTTACACACTGTTTAAACCCTACAGGTTTTGAAAACTTATCGGATTTACTTTCGAATGCGCATAAAAAAACCTCCAGTAAAAACTAGAGGTTATTCAAATTATGTTCATTTTATTTAAATGAACTTATATTTCTTAAATGGTTCAAAAATTTTACAATTCTGAAATCTGAAAGTTTAAAGCTTTTAAATCATTCCAAAAATCTGGGTATGATTTTGAAACTACTTCGGCATCGTCTATAATAATTGGCACTTTTATAGCAAGCGGCGCAAATGCCATTGCCATACGGTGATCGTTGTAAGTTGCAATATGAACATCGTGATTAATTTCTCCAGATCGCAATAAAGTCAAACTATCATTAGTTACAGAAATATTGGCTCCTAATTTTGTAAGCTCGATTCTTAAAGCCTCAAGTCTATCCGTTTCTTTAATTTTTAAAGTATGAAGACCTGTTAAATGACATCCGATTCCTAAACCTAAACAAGTTACTACAATTGTTTGTGCAATATCTGGTGTATTATTCAATTCAAAATTTACATCTTCGTATTTAAAGCCAGCCTGTTTTTCCAAAGTCATTTGATTATTTTGGAAAGTAGTTTTTACACCCATTTTTTCATAAAGAGAAACTAATTCTGAATCTCCCTGAAGACTGTTTTCTTTATAACTGCTTAAAGTAATTTTTGCAGCATCGGACAAAGCCACAAGGCTGAAGAAATACGAGGCAGAACTCCAATCAGATTCTACAACCATTTCTTTCGATTCAACAGATTCTTTAGGATAAACTTTTATTACATTTCCCTCAAAACTAGTTTGAATATCCAAATCTTTTAGCAAAGCTAAAGTCATTTTGATATACGGAATCGAAGTAATTTCTCCTTCTAAAATCAACTCTAAACCATTCTCTAATTTTGCCGCTACTAACAATAACGCCGAAATATATTGGCTGCTAACATTTGCTGCTAAAGTAACTTTTGAAGCAGTTACTTTTTTTCCTTTGATTCGAATTGGTGGATAACCAACTTCTTTTTCATATGAAATTTCAACTCCTAATTGTGCCAAAGCTTCAACTAAAATTTTAATCGGACGCTCTTGCATTCTGCTTGAACCTGTCATTACTACTTCTCTGCCTTCGTTAACTGCAAAATATGCTGTTAAGAAACGCATTGCTGTTCCGGCATGATGAATATCTACAATTTCGTCATTTCCAGCCAGAGCTTTCTGCATTACTTCGCTGTCATCAGAGTTAGAAGTATTGGCTAATGTAATATTTGGGAATAAAGCTTTTAGTAATAATAAACGATTTGTTTCGCTTTTAGAACCCGTGATATTTAGTTGCGAATTTTCAATCTTAAATTGTGAATTCGTGCTTAATTTTAAATTCATGATTTTAGTTATGTGTTGCGAATTGTGAGTGACATAATTCGAGTGCGCAATTTACCACTCCTCGCCCGTAAATCAAAATCTGAGTTAAAATTTCACAATTATTTCAATTTATCGTTGTTTTTGTGACGATCTTTATCTCTAACTGATTTTAAGTCCATTTTTTTATCAAAAGCGGCTTGTAAATCGATTCCGGTTTGATTCGCCAAACATAAAACAACAAAAACAACATCGGCTAATTCTTCGCCTAAATCTTTATTTTTATCACTTTCTTTTTCTGATTGTTCTCCATAACGACGAGCAATAATTCTAGCCACTTCGCCTACTTCTTCTGTAAGCTGAGCCATATTTGTTAGTTCGTTAAAATAACGAACGCCGTGTTCTTTTATCCAAGTATCAACATCTAGTTGTGCATTTTTCAAATCCATCTTTAAGCTTTTTTTAGAACAATTTTTTCATTTTGACTAGCAATCATTTTTTGAAACAAAGTTTTCAATGCGTTGTAGTCTTCAGCTGCAAAAATACTATTGTTAATCTCTTTTGAAAAGCTAAATTGGATTTTGTTTCCTTCGTTTAAAATATTTAATGATAAACTGATAGACCTATCTTCGAGCGAAAGTCTGGTTGATTTTGGAAGCATTTCTACAATATAACCTTGCGGAATTTCTAAAATTGCAAAAACTTTCTCTTGTGTAGGATATCCAAAATAAACTCCCATTTGTCTATCTTCCTGTACAAAAGGATTTTTTGACTGTGTATAGAACAACATCGGACTTACATATAATTTCCCTCCTATTCTTTCCACAAAATTATCAGTTTCAAAAGTAAAAGTTTCTACAAGCGGATCGGAAATATTGGAAATCTTATTAGTTACTAAATAATCAGAAATCTTTAAATCGCCAAGCTGCTGCTCCAATTTTTCAAGATAATTCTCTTGATTTTGTTTTCCGTTTTCGACTCTAAATCTATAAGCTTTATAATCTGTTCTTTGAATTCTAATTTTTCCATCTATTTTTCCCTTTTCATTAATTCTAAAACTTATATTAACGTTTTCTCTTGAAGGTTGTAATGGAACTAAATCAATTTCTTTAGAAGTTCCGTCACTCTTAATTAATCTTCCTTTCCAATTTAAAACATTTAAAGGAAGTATATCGGGTGATGTGAATTTTCTAGATGCATCTAATAAAATTTGCTTTCCATCGATTTCAACTGCTGCAATTACATAATTAAATCCGGTTCTTGTAGGATAAATTGGGATTCCATTTTCAATTGTACTCACCAAAACGGGATTTGCTTCTATTCCTGCCCACTTCAACATATTTAACAGTATGAAATTGATTTCTACAATATTTCCAGTTTGATCTTTATATGCTTTTTCAATTCCTTTATCAGTGTATAAGCCATTAATTTCATTCCAGTTCATTTTATTCTGGACGAACTGAAAAATAACATTCATTCTGTCTTTTTGAGACGGAACATTTGCAACTATCTTTTTTACGTCTTCCAACAAAAAACTATTATTATTGAGCTCTTTCCCAAAACGATCATCCTTAAAAATAGTAGAAGCTACACCTTCCCATGTTATTGTATAATCCTTTACAGGCTGATCCGGCATTCGAACACGTTCTAATTCATGTTTGATTGAGCCTCGGTAATTCTCTATATTATTGACATAAGGTTCTTCTTTTAGCGCAGAAATATTTTTCCCAGAATAAAATGCATTAATCTGCTTATAAGTCATCGTAAGACTTTGACCATATTTATTTGCAAAACTCTGACTTCCCGTCACAATTTTAGAATTGTTTTCTAAGGCATGATTACCTACTAAAAGAGTTTTATAAACATAATATTCGGGAAACTCTGTTTTATATTCAAAATAATTTAACGGAATACTATATTGAAAATCAAAATCGGGAAATTGAACAATGTTTTCAGTCTTTAAAATGTATTTATACTCTATTATAGACCCAACTTTTACATTTGGAAATGTAATTGATTTTTCATTCCAGTATTCATTAATTTTCTTCTTGAATTGTGCTTGATTTTCAAGCTTTGTTTTTTCAATTTTACCATTTTCGAGGTTGTATGTTGCCACATTTGAAAATGCTAACAAGTCTTCATTTAAATTCTGATATCCAACATAATACTGCACCTTCTGATTTGCCCATTTGAGACCTTCTTTTTTGTATATTTTGATTTTAAATTCATAAGTATGAATTGCAGAAAAACCGATTTTCTCATTATAAGTAAAGACCGTTTTCCCTTTTTTAAATAAAACTGCAGCCGCAGCTGAAGAATCTGCAGGATGTATTTTTTCCTGCAATTCATCAACAGTAACTTTTCCAAGCTCATAATTTTGAGCGTTGGTTTTCACAATTCCAAAGATTAAAAAAGCAATTATTACTAAGCTTTTAAAATTCATATTATATTCTTTTTAAAACTATTTTCTCTGTTTCTTTAGCAATCATTCCTTTATAGTATTCTTTCAGCATTTCGTATTGATCAGTTGAAACAATTGCTTCATTTATTTGGTGCTGAATATTTAATTGCAATGTACTGCCATCTGAAGCAATATTAAATTTAAAGCTTCCTAAATTATCCTCCATATTAATAATGGCAGGTTTTGGAAGAGTCTCAACTGCAAAACCTTCTGGAATCCTAATAATAATATTATATTTATCTAAAAACGGATACCCAAAATCTACCGGATACTCTCGTACTTCTTGTTTAAATGGATTTTTTTCGTTTGTAAAAAACAACATTGGGCTAACGTATATTTTACCCCCTATAACTTCGCATAAATTATTCCCTGCAAACGAATATGATTCTGTAATTGGCAGCAAGAGATCTTTTTCGTTTGTTTTTGAGTAATCAGAAATTTCTATTTTATTATTCTCATTCTCAAGTTTTTCTAAATATTCTTCTTCTTTTAGACTAAAAATATTTTCTCTGGTAATCATCGCATTATAGTCTGTAAATTGTCTTCTGGTTTTTCCTGTAACCTTACCTTCTGGATCAATACTATAATTTATAAAAACAATATCATTTGAAGCTTTTTTAGGCATTAAATCTACCTCTTCAGAACTGCCGTCTTTTCTAATTAATCTTCCTAGCCAATTTAGAGTTCTAAAAGGCAAAACATTTGGAGTCGAAAACTTATCAGATGCATCTAACAGAACATTTCCGTTTGGAGTTTCGACCGCAGCAATTACATAATCAAAAGCGTTTCGATTAGGAAAAAATGAAATCCCATTAGAACGTGTACTCACCAATACTGGGTTTGCAGTTAAACCAGCATAACGCAGCATTGCGGTTAACATCAAGTTGATATCGGCAATATTTCCTGTTTTTTCTTTGTATGCTTTTTTTACTCCGTTATCACAGGTATAGCCTGTGTAATTATTCCATTTTACATTCGATTTCACATGATTCAAAATCGCTAATATTTTTTCATCTGCACTTTTTTTATCTCCCAAAAGTGTTTTTAAATCCTCCTCAAAATAACCTGTTTTATTTAATTCAGGACCAAAATCATCATAGTTATAAATCGTTGTTACTACTGAATTCCAATCTGTTGAAAAAGTTTTCATTGGTGCATTTGGAAATCTAGTCAACGATAATTCATGTGTAACACTTGATGTGTAATTATCAATATTATTAACATAAGCTTCTTCTTTCATTGCTGGAAAATCTGTAGCAATATAAGTAGTTTGTGTTTCCAAATAAGTTACTTTCTCTTGCGAAAAACTAGTTCGCGAAACACCATCAGATCGTTCTTTGCTGCTGAAAATAATATCTTTTGAGTTCTTCTCAGTTGTAATTTTCGGAAAAACATATCCTTTTTGTTTTGTATTAAAAACATAATACTCAGGAATATACGTTTTAAATTCTGAATAATTCACTGGTATACTGCTCTGAAAATCCCATTCTCTAATTGCCTGAGCACTAGGACTTCTTACCAAATAACTAAATTCGATAACTGATCCTTCTTTTACATTAGGCATCGTAATCTTTTTTTGTCCTTTAAATTTATTAAAGACTTCATCAAAAGCTCCATCGCTTTTTAGCTTTGTTTTTTCAATTTTACCGTCTACCAAATTATAAGTCACCGCATCAGAAAAAATAACTTTTTCTTTAAAAGCACTATTGTTATAATACCAAACTTTTTGATTGGCCCAATCATAACCTTCTTTTTTATAGATTTTTATTCTAGTTTCAACTTCTGTCAAAGTAATAAAACCATCATTCATATCGTATTCAATTCTGGTTTTCCCTTTTTTATACAATACAGCTGCCACTGCCGATGAGTCTTTAGGATGAACTTTTTGCTCCAGTTCTGCAATTGACACTTTTCCTAATTTAAATTCCTGCGCGTTTATTTTTGAAACAAACAACAACAGAATCGATAAACATAATGGTTTACTAAATTTCATTTTGGTTATGGTTTATTTGGGTTAGTTTTTGGTTAATATAATTTTTGCGTTATCGTTTCGCGAAACTTGCTCCATAAAAAGTCTATACTCATCATATTCTTTATTAGAGTACTTTCCGTTATTTAGAAGCATAGATCTTTTATAGATTAGTTTGTTATTATCTTTTTTAATTATCTCCGTTTTGTATTCTCCGAATTTTCCTTTAAGCTCATAATTTTGAGGAAGAAATTCGATACTGAAACCTGCAGGAAGATTTATTTCAATTTCATCTGTATCTAAATAGCCACGTTGAATTTGAAATGGATTTTTACGGTTTCTTATTCGCTTAACATTTCCTGTATATTGGTTAAAAGCATCTAAAACAAAAATTATTTTGTTCCCTGAAATCTGACCATAATTTGACGCGCTTATTTGAACATCTTCTATAAAACGAATATTTTCTTTATCATTAGTAAAAGTTATTTTATCCAATTTCAAATTGTTGATATTATCCCAATACTCTTTGTAGTGTTTTTCTTTTTCATTTGGCTGTAAGGTTTCGACTCTGGATTTAGCATCATATTGACTTCCTTGCGAATCTATTTTTAAAACCCCTGAGAAATCCCCGTTTTCATTAACAGTATATGTCCCTTTTCCTATTTGAGTATTTCCTTTATCCTCATAAATTTTAGTTCTAACAATTTCTCCGCCTTCAGGTTTAACTACCAAAACATCTCTATCATCTGTAAAAGTACCTTGGTAACCAAACGGGGCATCTTGACTTGTACATTCCAGCCAAGTATAAGTATCACCATTTGGAATTGCCAATATCATATGATTTCCCTGCATTGAAACAAAATCAGATTGGATATTTGCCTTATCAGCATCACCGTATAAAATTGTATTGTAAGACGGCACATCAACTGCCTGCAAAAGTGCTTTGGTATAATTTGACAAAGCCTTGCAGTCGCCATAACCTAAACGATCAACATCGCCGGCGAGCATTGGTTTCCAACCACCAATTCCAACCGCAATATTTACATATCTTGATTTCTTCTGCACGTAATCATAAATGATTTTTGCTTTCTTGATTGGGTCTTTTTCATCGCCAACAAGCACTTTCATTTTCGCTTTAGTTTCTTCTGGCAAAGTGGTTGTTCCTGTTAAAACCTTCTCTTCATACCATTTTCCAAATGCTTCCCAAGTTGTTGCCGTACCATCAACGCCTTCTAAATGAAATTTTTCAAGTCCCATCATGACTCTTGGCAATAAATCTCCTGAAGATGGACTTAAATCTTCTGATTTCTGTGCTAAAATATTCTGTGCTATGTAACCGAGTTTTGTAGTTGACTCTTCTGTTTTTTTTATATTATATCCAGAAAACTGAAATTCCTTTTTTTTGAATCCCAAATCACTTGGGTAAGAAACATTCAGCACACATTTTTCGACGCTTACATTGTAACCGCCCAAGAAATACCATCGTGGTATAAAAGCCGTATTTGAAGTTTCTGTTTCACAGCTGTACGCAATTGTAAATGGATATGAAATTGGAGTGTAACTTAAATAAACAACACGGCTGTCTGAGAAAAGCGTGCTCCCACTTACAGCGCTTTGATCTTTAAAATCTTTTCGTTTGATTTTTTTTATTTCATTTCCGGCTGCATCATAAACAACAGCTTCGATACTGCTGATTGAAGTGGTTTTATCATAATGCTGATAAGCATCAATATGACCAAGTCCTTTTTCATTTAAAACCGTTACAACTCTTTGTGTTTTAATATTCATGCTTCGTTGCGAAGCAATCGTAATATCCATTTGATCTAATCGAACAACTGCATTGGCATTTTGTTTTAAACTATCTGGAATTGAGGCAATATTGTAATTAACCTTTTGTGCAAATGAAATAAGGGTAAATAAGAAAAAAACTAACGATAATCTGGAGCTTCTCATTGGTAAGTAATTTCTTCAAATATATATTTTTTTTAGAAATTCTTAACATTTGTCTAATGATTTTTTAATCTCTGTTTTTACTGTCTATTAAAATAGTTACAGGACCATCATTTATAAGACTTACCTTCATATCAGCGCCAAAAATTCCAGTTTGTACTTTTTTATTAAACTCTTTTTCTAAAGATTTTACAAAGTTCTCATACATAGGAATCGCAAATTCAGGTTTTGCGGCTTTTATGTAAGATGGACGATTTCCTTTTTTTGTAGAAGCATGTAGTGTAAATTGACTAACAACAATTATATCACCGTCGATGTCTTGAACCGAGCAGTTCATGACATCATTTTCGTCTCCAAAAATTCTCATTTTAATGATTTTACCAGCAAGCCAGTCAATGTCTTCCTGATTATCTGCATCTTCAATTCCAACTAAAATCAATAACCCTTTTTTTATGTCGGCTGTTTTTTGACCATCGACTGTTACAGATGCTTCGGAAACTCTTTGGACAACTACTCTCATTCTTTGCTTTTATTTTTAGCCACAGATTAAAAGGATTAAAAAGATTTCAAAATTAATATGTTAGATACACTTCGGTACATCTCTACAATAAAATCACTTTCGTATTCTGTTTTGGAATTTGGAATTTTAATTACTTTCTCGTTTCATCACTTGCAGCACGATCATCACCATAAATATCAGTTCGGTAATGTTCCTCATCGCCTTCTAATATTTTAAGATAACTATTGTAGCGTGACCAGGCGATTTCGTCTTTTTCTAAAGCAGCTTTTATGGCGCAATGCGGCTCTTCTTTATGCAAACAGTTATTGAATTTACATTGATCTTTAAGCTTAAAAAATTCTGGAAAATAACCGCTGATTTCTGTTGGTTCCATATCAACAATTCCGAAACCTTTAATTCCTGGAGTATCAATAATTCGGGCATCAAAAGACAAATCATACATTTCAGCAAAAGTTGTTGTATGCTGCCCTTGTTTACTTTGTTCTGAAATTACAGTTGTTTTTAAATGAAGGCTTGGTTCCATCGCATTCACTAAAGTTGATTTTCCAACTCCAGAATGTCCTGAAAACATACTTACTTTACCTATCATCATTTCTTTCAATTTATCAACTCCTTTATTTTCTGTTGAAGAAATTCTTAAGCATTTATATCCTATTTCAGTATAAATATGCTGCAGATAAAGCTGATCATCTAAAGTCTGCTCGTTTAAAGTATCGATTTTATTAAAAATTAGAACAGCTTCAATTCCGTAGGCCTCGGCAGTAACCAAAAAACGGTCGATAAAACTGGTTGTTGTTGGAGGATTATCAATTGTAACTAACAAAAACACCTGATCGATATTCGAAGCTATAATATGAATCTGCTTTGACAAATTAACCGATTTACGAACGATGTAATTTTTTCTTTCGTGAATATTATGAATTGTTCCCGTTAAAGCATCCGAAGTTTCTTCTAATTCATAATCGACAATATCGCCTACAGCAATAGGATTGGTACTTTTAATTCCTTTCATCCTAAACTTCCCTTTCATACGGCATTCGATAAAATCGCCTTTTTCAGATTTTACGGTATACCAACTTCCTGTAGACTTATAAACGGTTCCTGTCATTCTTTAATTTTAGATTGCTGATTTAGATTAAACCTAAATCCTTGCAAAGATAAATGAATAATTTTAACCATATAAGTAATATAAGTGAATATCAACATACCCACACTCTAAACAAAAATCCCCGCCACTTCTTTCAAAGTAACGGGGATTTTAAAAAAAACAATCTATTTTTAAACTCGTGATATAATAAAACTTAAGAACAGATTTTTAGCTAAACTCAAATTATATTATATCACTTATAGGATTTAAAGAAAATTATGCATTAAAAATTTTCTCTTGGTGACCAATACTTTCTTGGTGAATTGCTTTGAACATTCTCAAAACAAACTCTTCAGTAAGACCTTTTTTCTCTCCTTCAAGAATCATTTTTCCTAAGATTTCGTTCCAACGGTTGTTTTGAAGAATTGCAACGTTTGCATCTTTTTTCACCTGACCAATTTCGTCAGCCACTTTCATACGTTTTCCTAAAAGTTCTAATAAGTTAGCATCAAGAACATCGATGTTAGCTCTTAGTTTTGTCATTTTTTGGCTGTACTCATCTGTAGTATCATCTGTTTTTCTGATAGTCAAATCTTTAATGATTTGTTTCAAAACGTCTGGAGTTACTTGCTGTGCAGCATCAGACCAAGCGTTGTCTGGATCGATGTGTGTTTCGATAATCATACCATCGTAATTCAAATCTAAAGCCTCTTGAGTTACTTCAAAAATCATTTTACGATCTCCTGTAATATGAGATGGATCGATGATTAATGGTAAATCAGGGAATTTATTTTGCAATTCGATAGCGATTTGCCATTCTGGAATGTTTCTGTATTTTGTTTTTTCGTAAGTAGAGAAACCTCTGTGGATAACTCCTAATTTCTCGATTCCAGCCATGTGTAAACGCTCAACACCACCTAACCATAAAGCTAAATCTGGGTTTACTGGGTTTTTAACCAAAACGATTTTATCAGTTCCTTTTAAAGTATCAGCAATTTCTTGAACCGCAAAAGGGTTTGCAGTTGTACGAGCACCAACCCATAAAACGTCGATATCATGTTCTAAAGCTAGTTTACAGTGAGCCGCAGTCGCAACCTCAGTTCCCATTAATAAACCAGTTTCAGCTTTTGCTTTTTGCAACCATTTTAATCCAATTTCTCCAACACCTTCAAATCCTCCTGGACGTGTTCTTGGTTTCCAGATTCCTGCTCTGAAAACACTTACTTTTGAATCTTTCAATTCATGAGCAATTTTCAATACTTGATCTTCAGTTTCTGCACTACATGGTCCAGCTATCACAAGTGGGTGATTTAAATTGAAATCTTCTAACCACTTTCTCATTTCTTTCTTATTTTCCATCTTTATTCTAATTTACTTTTTAGTTGTTGTTAATCCGTTTAGTATTTCTTTTATTTTATTTGTGCTTTCCATTTCTTCAAAAATGGCATTATAATTTTCGTCTTTCAACAAATCCCTAAACCGACTGAGATTTGAAATATATTCTTCTAATGTTTCCAGAACGTGTTCTTTATTCTGCTTAAAAATCGGTGTCCACATGGCTGGCGAACTTTTGGCTAAACGAACGGTGCTTTCAAATCCACTTCCCGCCATATCAAAAATATCCTGCTCGTCTTTTTCCTTATTCATTACCGTTTTTCCGAGCATAAACGAACTAATGTGTGACAAATGCGAAACGTAAGCAATGTGTTTGTCGTGCGAAATTGGGTCCATATATCGAATCCTCATTCCGATTTCGCTGAAAAGCTTTAATGCCTTTTCCTGCAATTTAAAAGTGGTTTTTTCCACTTCGCAAATAATGTTTGTTTTTCCTTTAAACAAACCTTTTATCGCCGCCGAAGGTCCAGAAAACTCCGTTCCCGCTATCGGGTGTGTGGCAATAAAATTTCTTCTTTTCGGATGATTCGCGACTGCATCACAAATTGGTTTTTTCGTTGATCCAACTTCAAAAACAATTGTTTTATCTCCAACCGAATCCAGAACTTTAGGCAAAACAACCAACGCCACATCTACCGGAACTGAGACGATTACAAAATCGGCTTCAGCCAAATCCTCAAAACTTCCTGCTTCGTCGATAACTCCTAAATCAATAGCTTCCTGCAAGTGTTTTTCATTGCTGTCGATTCCAAAAATCGTCGAATCCGGATGTTGGTCTTTGATGTCCAGCACCATCGAACCGCCTATTAATCCTATTCCTATTACGTATACTTTCATATTTCTTTTTAAATTCCAAGTTTTAAAATTCCAAATTCCAACTAAAAAGGCTTCGACTTCGCTCAGCCTGACATATAGTTAAAAAGTCTTGGCTCTTGGTTCTATAATCTTAATACTAAAATCGATCAATCGCTTCTTGTACTTTTTCTTCTTTCACACACAATGAGAATCTGATATAACCTTCGCCGTTACTTCCAAAAATGGTTCCCGGTGTAATGAAAATATGTTTCTCATATAATATTTCGTCAATGAACTTCTCTGCTGATTCGATTCCTTCCGGAAGTTTTGCCCAGACAAAAAGCCCGACTCCTTCTTTATATACTTTACAGCCTAATTTTTCTGCCAGTTTTTCGGTTAATTCTCTTCGGCGCCTATAAATTTTGTTTTGGTCTTCGAACCATGATTTATCACAATTTAATGCTGCAATTGCTCCTTTCTGAATTCCGTAAAACATCCCACTGTCCATGTTACTTTTTACTTTTAGAACCGCATCGATAATTTCAGGATTTCCTAAAACCATCCCAACTCTCCAGCCGGCCATGTTAAAAGTTTTACTTAACGAATTCAATTCTAAAGCTACATCCTTCGCACCTTCAACCTGCAATAAACTCATCGGATTATCATTCAAAACAAAACTATACGGGTTGTCGTTGATCAATAATATATTGTGTTTTTTAGCAAAAGCAACCAATTTTTCAAATAACGCTAAACTTCCTCTCGCTCCTGTTGGCATGTGCGGATAACCCAACCACATAATTTTTACTTTCGAAAGATCCAGTTTTTCCAGAGCTTCAAAATCCGGTTCCCAGGCATTTTCTTCTTTCAGATCATAATAAACCGGAACTGCCTGAACCAAATTGGTTACCGAAGTATAAGTTGGATAACCCGGATTCGGAATTAAAACGTGATCGCCTTCATTTAAAAAGGCTAACGAAATGTGCATAATTCCTTCTTTTGAACCCATCAATGGTAAAATCTCATTATTCGGATTCACTTCAACACCAAACTGATCACGATAAAAATCGGCCATCGCTTGTCTCATTTCTGGCAATCCCTGATAGCTTTGATAACCATGTCCGTTTTCGTCTTGAATTGCCGCAGCGACTGCTTCAATTACTGCTTTTGACGGACTCAAATCAGGGCTTCCAATTCCCATATTGATGATCGATTTTCCTTCAGACATCAACTGACGAACTTCTCTTAATTTTGATGAGAAGTAGTATTCTTCAACTGTGTCTAATCGTTTTGCTGTTGTAATCATTTTTTTTATTGCTTTAGGCCGTAAGCTTTAGGCTTTAGGCTCTTTTTAAACTTTCTATTTTGGACTTTAAGACTTTCGACTTTCCAACCTTATGACTCACTAAGAGGTTTTGTGTTTTTATATTCTCCCAACACTTTGAAATATTCTGCCATTATATTTAATAACGCTTTGGCTTTTGCAAAATCTTCGTATTTCTCGAATGTTACATCTACGAAGAATGAATATTTCCAAGGTGTTTCAATTTTTGGAAGCGACTGGATTTTTGTCAAATTCAGTTTGCAGTCGCTCATTACATTTAAAACCGCCGCTAAACTCCCTCTTTTATGATCTAATTCAAATTTTACAGAGGCTCTGTTGATCTCGCTTTCTGGCAAAAATGAATTTTGCTTTTTAATGATTACAAAACGAGTCATATTATTTTTAATCGTTTGAATTGATGATGCAATAATATCCAAATCGTACATTTCAGAAGCCGTTACACTTGCAATTGCTGCAATTCCAGTTAATTGTTTTTCCTGAATTCTTCTTGCTGTTTCAGCTGTATCTTTATCCTCAACCAATTTGATATTTGGATATTGTTTCAAAAAATCCATACACTGCAAAAGTGCCATTGGGTGCGAATGAACTTCTTTTATATCTTCAATTTTCTGACCTTTTAAAGCCATTAAATTCTGCTGAATATTTAAATAATGCTCTCCAATGATGTGTAAATTATTCTTATCAATCAAAGCATAATTCGGAATAATTGGCCCAGCAATCGAATTTTCAATTGCCATAACTGCCTGATCAGATTTTCCTGAAAGCAGACTGTCGATCAATTCTTCAAAAGACAAACATTCATCAATTTCCACATTTTCAGAGAAATACTCCTTTACAACCTGATGATGAAAAGAACCTTTGATACCTTGTATTGCAATTTTCGTTGTCATATATTCAAAAAAAAATCCTGATTTGCATCAGGATTGTATATTAGTTTTATTTGTCTTAAAATTTTCTCAAATAACCATAGCACAATCCTCACTTCTACTAAAGAAGAAATAAAAAGAGTTGCTAAAATAAAAACGGTTACTTGCCATTTTGTTTGTGTTTTTAAATAAATTCTCTGCGAATGTATAAATTATTTTTACTGCACCAAAAAAAAGATTGCATTTTATGAAACAAAAAGGAATTTCTTAACAAATTTATGATGTTTTGTATGATAATATAAAAATATCCGTTTAAAATGAGAATATTAAATTGAGGTTTTGAGGTTCTGAGATGCTAAGGTTCTAAGGTTTTCTGCCTCGAATTTCACAAATTAGCACAAATATTTGTGGTTCTAAAATCTAATTTCACAGATTACTGAGTGTTTTTGTCATTTCGACTGAAAGGAGAAATCACACTAGTTTGTCGACAAAGATTGGCGAATTTCTATACGGAGTTCCGCGTGTGATTTCTCCTTTCAGTCGAAATGACAAGATTGCGATTACGTAAACAATCCCGAAACTGGTTTATTCGAAATCCCAATTTTAGAATAATCGAAATTCATTTTTTGTTGTAATAATGATGCATAAACACTTCTAAAATCAATCTCATATTTTAAATCGCCATTATCCAAATTAAACAAATCGGGATTATTCCCTAAAATCGTTCCTTTATTATTTCCTCCAATTATAAACATCGGCGCAGCGGTTCCATGATCTGTTCCGTTTCCATTATCTTTTACTCGTCTTCCAAATTCCGAAAAAACAACTACTGTAACATTTTGCAATAATTGTGCTTGTTTCAAATCTTGATAAAAACTATATAACGAATCATTTAAATCAGTTAATTTTTTCTCGTGTATGGCAAGTTGATTGTCATGCGTATCAAATCCGCCAAGCGAAGTGTAATAAACTTTTGAATTCAGATTTCCTTTTATCAATCGCCCAATCCATTCTAGATTTTTGGATAATTCTGTTTTTGGATAACTAATTTCAGATTTTGATTTTGCTAATGCTTTCTGAATTTCATCTGAACCTTCGGTAACGGAATTGGCGATTTTTCGAACAAAATCCAATTGCGGATTGTCTGACAAGGTTACATTCTCTTCTTTATCTGATTTTACTTTAAATCGGTTTGGATCTTTTACGGTTATTGAATTTGGCTCCATTCCTTTTAAAGCCAGATTATCGATCGAATCCAAATTTATTCCCGCAGTTGCTTGATGTCCGTTACATTGCAAATCTAGATAACGCCCTAACCAGCCTTCATTAATATATTTATTAGAATCTGCTGCAGTCTGCCAAATTTCCTGACTGCGAAAATGGGATCGCACAGGTTCAGGATATCCAACATTCTGAATTACGGTTAAATCTCCGTTTTGCTGCATTTGAGCAAAATCTTTCAAGGATGGATGAAACGCCATTCCTTTATTTTTACCAATAACCTCATCTTTACTCAAAGCAATTTTTGTTCTCAAATCATAATACAACGGATTATCATACGGAATAAAACTATTTAAACCGTCATTTCCTCCATTCAATTGTACAAACACTATACATTGCTCACCGATTACCAAATTATTCTGCGAGCCAAAAGCATGTAAAAAATCAGGAAGCACCAGCATTCCGCCAGTAAAAGTTCCCGTAAGCGTTAGAAAATTTCTTCTGTTCATAACCGCAGTTTTCTAAATTAATTGATATTCGGGTAGTTTTGTAATGTAATCAAAGAGTCTTATTACAGCGAAATTGGCGTGCGTTTCTTTTGGATCAAAATCATATTTCAGCAAATTCTCCATATCTTTTTGCATGGTATCGTTTACATTAAACAACAATCTGTCCGACAATTCAGCTATAATCGTTTTATTATTTCCGTTCGAATCATAGTCTATTTTTATATCTAACTTTTCAAATTCTGATTTTGGTTTTTCGTTACCAGCGGTCATCGTATTCAATATTTTTCTGGTAATACTTCTTCCGCTGCAAAGCAAATCGGATGTATTGTTGCGCTGCAAATAAATTTGTGAAGTCAGCCAGGAATTTCCACCGTCCCATCCTTTCACATTTACTTGATTGTACAAATCCATTCCTTGCTGCTTGAGAAAAAACAGAATCATAGCATCGTCCAGATCATCGATATGTAATTCATCCAAAAGCTGCAGAATATAAATCAGAGGATCTTTGATCTTTGTTCCTGAATTTTCCTTTTTGTATTCTTCAGTAAAAATTTTAGTTAATAAAGGCTGAATTTCAAACTTTACTTTTCTAAAATAATCGCCATAATAGGTAACCAAATCTTCTGACGGATTATCATAAATAAACCATTCTAGTATTTTTCGAGTGATGAGATAAGGGATGTTTTTCTGCTCAAAAATAATATCAACCAGATCATCTGCTTTCCAGTTTCCGGTTTTCCCAAAGTAAGTTTTATCACTATTATCTTCAGCAAAACGCCTGTAGACTGCACCATCGTCTCCATAGTTTAATCCTGCCAAAGCTCTTGCTCCATTTTTAATGTCGCTTTCGGTATAATTTCCAATTCCGATCGTGAATAATTCGAGTAATTCACGACTTAAATTTTCATTATATTTCCCTTTTTTATTATCGACATTATCAAGGTATTTCACCATTGCATTCGATTTTATGATTTGCTTGGTCAGTTCTTTGAAATTCCCGAAAGCGTGTTCGCGCAAAATCATATTATGTTGGTAAATCCAGTAATTGACTTTTACTTTTTGAGAAGTGGAAACGAAATGATTGTGCCAAAAGCAGACCATATTTTCACGTAATGGAAATTCGTCATTTCGCATTTTAGAAATCCACCATTTTTTTAGTTCAACTGCGGAATAGATTTCTTTTTTAAGGGCTTTCTTTTTTTCTTCTGAATTAAAGTTTTTTAAAGATTCCCGAAGTTCTTTGAGTTCTAATAATGTTTTGGGATCGTCATTTAAAAAAGCAGGAAGCTGCGTGTCAAATTTTGAACTATAGGAATGTTTTAGAAATTTTTCTAATCCTAATTTTTCTATTGCAGCGGATTCGATTCCCGGCGATTCCACTATAAAGCCCTGATAATCAGGGCTTTATAAAAATAAGTCGAAAAAAGAGAACAAAAAGTGAACAGATTTAGTAAATAATTGATTTAACACTCCCGCAAGCATTTTAATTTTAAAACAAATTAAAATGAAATCAATTTACACCGCTCCAAAGGTTGTCAAGTATGACGATCTTTCAAAGCCTTGGTTTGTCTATTTTAGATACAATAGCAAACTTTTCCGCTATAAATTCGGAATCAATTACATCAACAATTATAAAAAAAGACTGATTGAAGCCAATTCAATTAGAGACGTTTTACATGACAAGCTAAAAAACGGCTGGAATCCAAACGTTCCCGACATTGTAAACACCTTCAGCTCCATGACATTTAGTGAAGCACTAGATTTTGCAATCGAAAAGAAAAGACCCCATATAGGCAAAAAAACCATGTGCGGATATGAAAGCACGGTTAAATTTATCAAGAACGCCTTAACTCCTACAAACACCAAAAACCTCCTAATCGTAGAGACCAAACGGATACACATAAAATTGATTCTTGAAAAAACCATGCAGCAACGGAAATGGTCAAATAAATCATTCAACAAAAACTTAGGATATCTAAAAGCAATTCTTTCTGAATTGATGCAGTGGGATATCATAGAAAACAATCCAGCACATGGAATAAGATCCTTAAAAGTTGGAGAAATTATGGGATTCAAACCAGCAAACGACGAAGAAGTAAAACTAATTAAAGAAAAAATCATTTCAGAATTTCCAAGTTTTTACGCTTACATAATATCGATTTTTCATACCGGAATAAGACCTCAAGAACTCCTAAACATTCAAATAAAAATGATTAATTTAGAGAAATCTCAAATAATATTACCTCCTGAAATCACAAAAACAGATATAGAAAGAATTGTTCCCATAAATCCGTTTTTAAAAATACACTTCGAAGAAATGAACCTTTCAAAACACAATCAAGAACATTACGTTTTCGGATCAAATCGCGAACATACAAATCGTGGATTAAAAAAAGAATTAGACTTTATTCCTGGTCCACGTAAACTAAACCGAGATTGCGCCTCAAAATTATGGAGAAAGCTAGTTATCAACGGACTAAAAATAAATGTAAATATGTACTCATTAAAACACCTAGGAGCTAATAAAAAAATACTTGCCGGAGTTGAATTAGATGCTCTTCGAGAACTCTATGGTCACACTTCAAAAATGATGACACTTAGATATGCAAAAGTGGTAAAAGAGATTAACCGAAAGCAGATAATGGAAAAATCACCCGATTTTTAAATAATATACCATAATATTGCAGAAAACAAAACCAAAATACATCTTTAATATTGGATCTAGGTTCAGAAAATAATTAATGAAAATAACAACAAAAACAATGTGGGAGATATTTTTTATTTGTCTAGGTGCACTAGTAACCGTAGGACTTTCGATTAATTCTGTGATTCAGAATGGAAAAAAAGACATAGAAATTAAAGCCAAAACAGATAGCTTAATAGAAGCGCAGAAAACAATAATCAATAAATCCAACGCAATAAACCAAAAATCCGACACAATAATTAAACTTCAAAGTGAGTTACAGAAAAATGCCCAAATCCAGATTAAAAGCTTGCGAAGAATAAATAATCCTATACCTAAACAATTTACATTAACCATATTTTCAAATATCGAAACAACAGATGACGAACTATCACTTTTATCAACCGCAAGCAGAATAAATGGTAATATGCTACCAATTATTAATCAAAATTCAATAGAAAGAATTGACAAGTTAAGGAACGCGCAGATAATTTTAAAGCTTATATTTAAAAAAGGCACAAAGTCTATGGAAATAATATTTTCACAAACTCCTATGCAACTTTTTGGATTCAATACAGTACAAATACCTAATGCTTTTAAATTAGCAACAGCACAAAATGAATTACAATTCAATGGCATAAATTTGTTTACTGAAAACATTACAACAAACTATTCTTCAACATCACTTTTAGATTTTGAAAAATGTGATGTCACTTTTGAAATAGATTTTCGTTTTGCTCAACGGTGGGGGATTGGCGGTCTTCAAGCAGATCTGTATGATGCTGGACTCGGTCCTGGATTAGATGTAAACTTAAAGTCTTTTTCTTTATCAACTCTAGGTCGTGCATTAACCATTACAGATATACAGAAGATTAGCAAAAATAAGTTTAAAGGAAAGTGGAATGGATAGTAAACCCACGACCAAGAATAAGAAAAACAAAAAAGCGATCCATCTCTGAACCGCTTTTTCAACTAACTAAACCAAATATAAAAAAATCTATTTTTTCACATTGAATATTGTCGCGTTATAACCTATCCAAATATTTTGTTGTGTATCGAAAGATCCTGAAATAATATTTCCTTTTTTATTTTGCAACATCAAATTTCCTTTAACATTGAAATTATTTAATTGGAGATTATTTCCAAGTTCCACACCTCCAAGCAATCGAAATGCTGTTTCTTTTTGTTTTATCTGAGCGGAAATTTCTTTTGATTTAATAGTGTAACTGGGAGTTATTTCTTGAACTTCGCCACGAACAATACCATTAATATTTAAAAGTAAATTCTCATCCTCAAACTTTGAGGAAAACTGATTTAATTCAATTGCCTTTTCATAAGTTGCTGCCTTTAGAGAATCATTCATTTTTAAATACTCCACTTTCAGTTTTTCATTTTCCTGAAGAAGTTTTGCATTCAAAGGATTGTCTAAATAAACAGTAGCTTCTTTATAAATAGTAGCTCCTTTTTCAGTTAAAATAATTGGTTTCTGATCAGGTTTTTTTGTTTCAAAATCTGCTTTGACCTCTGGCACTTTTACTTTAACTAACTCTGACGAATCTTTTTGAGTAGAACAGCCTTTAAACCATAATAAAATAAACAGAAGAATCCAACCTAAATATTTAAGAGTCTCTTTTATTGATGGATGATATAAATTAATAGACATAATATAATATTTAAATTACCACCTTGCTTTAGTTCCTCGAATATCATAATGAACGAAATTCGGATAAATACCTAGCCCTCCCTGTTTCATTTTTCCCTCTTTAATAAGAGTTTCAATTTTCACAGCAAGCAGTTTAGGCGTGTATCCCTTCGCATTAATATCTGCAGCGGAGCATGTTAAATGCTGGCTGTTTTTAGCTCCTTTAACTTTAGCATTGTGTGTAGGAGTTCGATATCCAGAACCAGTAATTGTAACCAGTACACCTAAGTAATCCCTAAGCACCTGAAGATTCTCGGCTACTTCTTTACAATTATTCATATATTTAATTGGTACGGCGGTCCCATCTTTACAATCAAATTCTTCGCTTTTAAAGTTTTTTGTTAATTGCATAATTACGTTCTTTTATTTTTTTAAATAGTTAAACATTAATCCAAAAATGCCAGCGCCAATAACAGCTGATAGCCATGTGATAATTTTAATGTAAACCGTGTTTTTAACTTTTTCTTCTGTAAGAGTTTCAATGCGCTGTTCTAATATTTCTTGCTTTGCATTTAGTACATCTATTCTACCAGCCAATCCTTTTTCACCAGATAAAGGATTCCCTAATATGGCAGATTTAATAACGGCTACATCTTTCTCAATTTGACTTACGCTATGCTCCATTTTTTTAAATTCAGTTTTTTCTTCAGCCGTCATAACTCACTCTTTTTAGTTGTTAATTATCTCTCGCTTTTTCTTGAAAAGAATACATATAAGCGATGAACTTAGGCAATCCCCACCCAATGCCCAACGCATAAAACATTGTAACTTCAACGCCAGCATATTCAACTGAGAATCTCAAAGCCAAGAAGATGGCTAATAACGAAAAAACAATATCTACCAAGTTATCTTGCAATAAGAACTTAATTGAAAATTTCTCAGGAGTAGCTTCTGAAAGTGCATTTCTTTTTTTTACTTTCCCATAGAAGTAAAATGCCAAGCCAATTAATGCGAAGATCAAGCCTGCTAAATATGTTGGCACATCAGTTGTACCTAAGACTAGGTTTAAAAATTTGTTCATAATACTATTTGAATTAATTATATAAGTTTGTTTATTAATCCTTTTAACAAGGATCGCCCACGAATTCTATCGAGGTAATCATACCGCTTCCATTCACCGAAAAAATTCTATTTCCTACCATAACATAACTACTTAATGTATAAGGTTGCGTTAATCCTGCATCATTGTATAAAAGAACATTTACATCTAAGGTAGAATTCGATGTATAAACCGTTACATTTACTTGATTTATTAAAGCAACCTGACCACCTATACATGATAAATTGCCTCTTTTTCCGTTCCATGTATAACTTGGAACACAATCAGTAATTGATGAGATTACTCCTGAGCTATTTACAGATACTAATTTATTTAAGGTTCTATATTTATAGTTCATTGCCAGTGCTGGAGTTGTTAGTTGAGTATCAAAGAATACAGAAACACCTACAGCTAAAGAAGATGCAGAACTATACAAAGGTTCTTCTATAAAAGCATTTTGACATGTTGCACTTTCTCCGTGGTCATTTACCACACAATCAAAATAATTACCAACAACACCAGTTGCCCAGTTGTTCCTTGGCACAAGTTGGTTATTGGCAAAACTACTCATGTTAGAAGCGTTTAAGTTATACTTTGTCAATGCATCACTTTTAGTCATACATTGATTTGAGGTCACATGAGATTGCCCGCTATTAAGAGAAAAACCAAGCGACTGAGCTTGTGTAAACGAAACCATTTGGTTGGGTGACTGACCGAATGAAATAAACGACCAGAGTATTAAAATATATCTCATTATTTACGTTTTTGAAGTTGTTTAATTTTCTTGTCTTGAATAGAAATTCTTTTTTCTAAGGCTCTAATTTTTTCGACTAATATCTCTACATAGTTAACAGATAGAGTTTTTTTATCGTCACTTCCTACTTGAATTTGATCGGGATTAGTTTTTTGTACTTCTTGTGCTATGTAGCCTATATGTGTTTTTAAGTCTCTTCTATCGTTCCAAGTGAAGTAAACAACGTCACCGTCTCTTTTAATGATATTTTTTAATCTTAAATCTGAATTGAAAAAACCGCCGCTTGCTGTTACTGTTCCTGAAAAAGTTGCGTTACCCCCATTTGCAATTACCAATCTATTTATAAAAGAGTTTCCTGCATCAGTATTTGCACCATTGCTCTCAGATATAATAAACGAATCAGAATTACCATATGCTAACATTGGTTGAAATCCAGCCTTCTTTACAAATCCCAACCTCCTAGATGTGCCTAAGTCCCAAGAAAATGAAGTGTTTTCTGTAGCTCCCCAAGTTGTTCCGCTTAAAGTCCCTCCTGTTAATGGCAAATAAGCGGTTGAAGTATAAGCGTTTGATCCTAAACCTAAGAACGTTTTAAGCTGATTGTCGGTGTACGGCTTTATCTGTCCCCCATTATCTCGTCCAACAACTTGGTTAAATGTGCTTCCGAAAGAGCTAAAATCTGCTGGCGCACCTCCCCAATTCGTTGCGCTACTAGCATTCCCGCTAATGTTGATTCCCCATGTACCCGTTGCTCCCCCTCCTGTTAGAGTAGGAGAATATGAACTAAAGTTTACGTCATTAAGTAGTTTTCTCCAAGTAGACCATGATGCATCATAAGACCTCGTATAAGCGTCACCCTGAGAAAGTCTAACGGCTAACTGTGCTGATATATTGCCATTATTTCCGAAGGTAGAAATAGAATAATGATGATTTGTTGGGTTATTAGCATTTGGATCGAACCTGTACGAACTACTTTGTAATTGTGCATTAGGGTCTGTCCTAGGACTTGTATCATTCAAAACATATTTGCTTGCATGATTTCCCCAAGTATATGCCGTTTGACCATTGTTTATACGGGAATCGTTTCCCTCTGCAACCGTTCCAGCCGTTGTTCCGAAATTCTTATTAAAAGCTGTGTTTTTTGAAAATGCTGGTTCATAACTTCCCGCTACCTGTTTTCCATTAAGTTGAGTTTGAATAGAGCTAGTAGCGTCATTGTATAATTTTTGTGCATCAGTTTGATAATTTTTATTTGTAGTTTCGGCTATATGTGAAGTATTTAAAACTACAATTCCCTGTTGACCGTTTACACTTACAACATTATCTGTGCCAGCCGATCTTTCCCATTTGGTGCCGTTATGAATCAAGAAATCAGCAGCTAAAAGCGTCAGGTTTCCTGATCCTAAATTAATAGTT
The DNA here is from genome assembly GCF_044007415.1 of Flavobacterium sp. FlaQc-28. Classification (NCBI taxonomy): domain Bacteria; kingdom Pseudomonadati; phylum Bacteroidota; class Flavobacteriia; order Flavobacteriales; family Flavobacteriaceae; genus Flavobacterium; species Flavobacterium sp. FlaQc-28. The sequence goes on along the minus strand of NZ_JBIPCM010000001.1, from coordinate 1,258,226 downwards.
CCGCCAACACTTACCTTGTAAACCCATCCAATAACTCCAGTTGCGTCTGAAAGTGTAGGTGTGTTTGTTGCTGCGTTAAACATTCCTTTGTAAATCATAAGTGATGCAGGAAGAACTGAAAAGGGAACCTTGCCACCTGTATCCAATGGAGCAACACCGTTATTTACTCCAATCAAGGAAAGATTGATTTTAGAATCTATTGCGGACTGTAATCCTACAACTGTAGAAATAGCCTGCGTACCTGTATGCGTAGATCTATCGCGTAACTGAGCATCTGTACTGTTGGCAGTAGCTCCACTGGCAATACCAGCAAGCTTTGTTTTTTCGGCAGTTGTATAATCTTCAGTAGATAGTCCTTTGCCCGCTACCTTGTCCACTTTTGTATCTAAAGAAGCTTGTAAACTTGTTACAGTCGAAATAGGTTGTGTTCCTGTATGATTAGCACGGTTCTTTAAATTCGCATCTGTATCATTAGCTGTTGCTCCAGTAGCCACTCCATTAAGTTTAGTTTTCTCAGTTGGACCAAATAAACCAGCATTTGTCGTTGTAGCCAATGGAATAACGGCATCATTACCAGTAGACGAAAAAACTGTTCCACCCGTTGGAGTTGCTGTAAAGTCAAGATTGGTAACTGCTTTCAATTGCGAAACAGGCAAAAATTTCATAAGTTTTGACGTTCCATCCCAAACCACAGCACTATCTTTTTTCGCTCCCAAATCAGGAATGTTCATTTGATACTTACCCGCTTTTACTATGGAAGTGTTTATTTGCCCAAAAGCTCCTTGCGTGATTAACGCAAAAAAGAATATTAGTTTTTTCATGTTTATATTTTATTTAAATTTCTACTTCTACTATTGGTGTGTAGTTAGCTCTGTCACTTCTGTCGCCGCCATTCCATATCGCACGCGTCCAGTATGTAGTGGCATCTTTCCAGCCTTCGAAGATGTCGCCAGGTTCTTCTTTATCAAGAACACCATTACCAACTCCTTTAGCCACATGTTTCAACATTAAATATTGAATAATATCATTTCCATCAACATTGGAACCTGTAATAACTGCCCCATAGACATCAATAACACCAAGCTTTATCGTTCCGTTTGGAAATAAATTTGGTTCAGTTGCTGAAGTAGGATCTTCATCACCTTTAAAAATATTGTAACCTCCTGTATTATTACCAAGCAAAACATCTTTTCGATAATAACCATCAGTCGCTGCATCTAAAACAATATCATATACAGGATTGTCCAAGAACTCAACTTGTGCAATTCGCCATTCAAAAGCGTCAGCATCAACGTGTACATTTAAAATACTGGTCTCTATGTTGCCTCTTTTCAAAACAGCATCAGGACTTTGAATACTTGTAATTCTACTGTTTAAATAAGTAAAATTCGCATTAATAATTTGACCAGCTTGTCGTGCAGGTGTTCCTGTTTTATCGTTTGGAGCATTTCCTATAAATATATCCTGTAGCATATCTTTCTTATTTATAAAGAACAATTAATTTTATATTCCAGTCCGCAGTTCCTGCCCCTCCTATTATCACATTATTTGCAGATGCCCCTGATGTCGAATTATAAGCCGTCATAATCGTTATTTGATCATTCACCATCACCTTAACAGAATCAACACTTAAATTGTTAAACTGAACCCCTATACCCTGCGCTGCTGTTCTACCGCTGTCAGTAGGATATGGCGTCGGAGCTGTAACAGTTTCTCCTGCTGCAAATCCATTATTAGAATTTTTACATACCAACATCGCAATCACACAGCCGATAACAGAATTTGCAGGTAAGCCTGTAGAAATGGAATAATTTCGATCTACTGTAAAAGATTCAAGAAACAACTCTTTAGACTTAACCACCTTACCTATTTCCTGCGAAACATAATCCATTATTTTATTCTCAACCGCCCTATGACGAAGCGCTGGTATATCTGACGCATCCTGAAGATTCTCTGCAATAAACTGTCTTACTTCATTCTCTGTAATATCTGCCATAATCTTTACTTATAATCAGGTTCTGAATAATCAACTTCTTTATAATCTCTTTTAATTTCAGGAGGAAGCTGTACAATATCAAAATCGAACATATCAACTATACTATCAAAAGTTACCGTTGTACTATCGAATGTGAATATTCCTGGTTCTGAAATCCCTACATTTTCATTTATGCCAGGAAATCTTCTATTCCCTACTCCTATTCTTTGTACATTTTTTGCCATGATTAAGGTGTTATAAAAGGATTAGGAACCGGCCATCCAACTAACGGAAGACCAACAATATTTCCAGCACCTGTTATAAATTTAATTTCATTAATAAAAACATAAGAACTCCCAAAATGAATAGCAGGAAAACGACCAGCTTGATTAATATCAAATACGATTTCACTTGTAGATATATAACCAATTTCAAAATTAGGTTCCTGGTAAGCCCACCCTAAAGCCAAATTATACTCAAATATTTTAACGCCATTTTTAAATATCTTAAACGACGCATCATTTTGATTATAATTTGACAACATCGCTCTTCCGACTAAAAGAAGATTAAATGAAGGATCTACATTTGGATCAATTCTAAACTTGTATTGAAAATGAATTCTCTCTGTACCCTCATTTCCTTCAGCTAAAATTTCATCTAAGAAAACATTGTAATTTTTTCTTCTAACAATAGAAATCATATCTACCGCCGTTGCACCATCATTATCTTTAACCTCAATTTTATATTGATACTGATCTTCAGTTAAATTTTCAAGTTTAGTAGAAAGCTGATTTGGAGATACAATAATATCACCAAAACCTCCCAGCGTTTTTGTCCATTGCTGAGAAACAATAGAACCATCAACATCATAAGCAACAGCAGTTATCTCTATAGATTTTTGATCATTCTCTAAAATTATATCAGGACCAGCATTGACAATAGGAGGTATATTTTCAGGGTTTTCTCCTGAATCTCCTGAATCACGATAAATACTTCTTGCAAGGATAAGCGTCGTTTTATTTTCATCTAAATTCCACGAACAATTAGTAACCACAAATTGCTTATCATTTACATAATGAAACAATATCAAATCATTAAACTTAACAGCATTGAGCGCCACAACATCTAACTTTTCAGATGCTTCAGCAAACATTCTTCTTATAACGTTACAGACTGTTTTTTGATAGCGGTCAGTTTCGATCTTATAAACGGAATCCGTCCATTGAAGCCATGAATTACGACCACCTAAAACATCATTATTCTTATAAACGTTTACTGAAAAATTACCTGATGATATTTCAAAATCTGTCTTTACAACCATTTCCTCTGTAGACATATAATTGTAAATCACTTCTACATTTTCCAACACATCACCATTATAAACAACCGTATTAATATTGTCCTTTATCAGATTCGCTCCTTTTAAATTGACTACCGAATAAAAATTCCCATTCTGTGAAAAAGAATACAAAACAGGAATTAAAATTGTATTAAAAACCAAATTAGCTTCATTTAATTTTGCCAATCGAAACGAATTACTAAAAGCTGAATCATCATCAGAATAGGTCAATTCAATTTCTTTGTCAACGGTAAACTCATCGGTAATGACATCAGTAACAATAAATTGCTCTTCAAAAGCTACCGGGGATATTTCGAGTTTCGTTATTTCAAACCCTTCAATATTAGTTTGATAAATTGGATCACCAGGGCGCCATAACTTAACATCCAGCAACCCATCAAAAGGAACAATCCACTCAAAATTTAATTCTGCTTTTCCTTCATCAAACAATAAGACCTCATTTTCAGGAACAACTGCTTTATGATTTGAAAAAACTGTTTCATCATTCAATAAAAATTGATACAATAAAGGATTCAAATAAGCACCAGGTAAAATACCAGTCATTTCTTTATCGTACTTAATTATTGTAAACTCAGCCTTAATAACAACTTTTTGATATTGATACAAATAAATTTTGTTTTTTAAGCTTATAAACTTAGTTTCATCAAACGGAGTAACTACAGGAATATCACCAAATGCAGGTACGTAATATTCTTTTTTTATAGAATTAATATAATTAGGAGAATAAGCTTCACAATAAAAATCAGCATTACCGCTCCAATCTGTAGCATAAATTTCACCTATTACGCCCGCAACAACAGACCAGCCCTCATTACTCTCTTTATCAATTGTTACTGGAAATGCCTGCGGCTTTCTTTCATGACTTACTGTTATAAGATTATACGGAGGTACCATCGTAATTGTTGGAGTTACCAAAGAAGTAATTCTTTTAAGCAACTTCTTATCATCAATTTCAGTCAAAAGATTCCCTTCGATGTCATACAATTTTGATTTCGAAGTTCTAACGTGTCTTTTATTTAACCCTTCAATGTTCCAACGGTTATCTGCTTGATAACAAACACACAATGTATCTTTCAAAATATCTTCTAAAACCGAATAAGCATCTTGTTTCTTTTTTTTAGCTGAATCTGTATAAAACAAAGATGTATCTAAATAAATTTGATCCCAGTCTTTTTGTATTGAATTTTCAATTGCCGGATTAAAAAAAACATTTAAACCAAGACTTGTTAAACTCAAACATTTACACAATATATCAACAACACTTTTTTCATCTCGGTAATAATCTTCAGGAAGGTATTTTCCTTTTAAACGACCAAGTCCACAAGATGCTGTTATTTTTACAAAAGTCACGCTATTAGTGTACGGTTCTGAATATGTATCAGGAATTAGAAAACCTTTCCATAATAAAGCATCATCACTTTGATTACGTAATTCTACACTAAAACGAATTTCATTGCCTGTGAAAAAATTAATAAACTTAGCATCTACTAACTCATTATGTGCTATATCAAATTCTAATGACGATCCGACAACAGAAAGATTATCTTTTGCATCTCCACCGTTCCACGCAAGAACAACACCAGCCCTTGATGTTTTTTCAATAATAAAGTGGCTTTGATTAAGTTCCTGGTCTATTATGTCAATATAATACGAATTCATTATCCTACTCTTGAATTACGTTTATCAGTTCTATCAAGAACCAACTTCAATTTATTCCCATCTAGTTCAAACCCACCACCAACCGTTACATTTACGCTTGATCCTGCAGACATAGAATTCCAAATTCTTTTTTGCTGATCTGAATTAGCAATCATTTCACCTGAATTTACTCTAGCTAAAATTTTATCACCATAATACGAAGTTCCGCTAACAATTCCCCCATTTGCAAACGCTTGAGTTTTACCAGCATTACTTAACTGTGATTTTGCTAAAGTACCTAGAGCAACAAGCGCAACTCCAGCTGCTATAGCAACATAAGGATTCAATGATTTTAAAGCCACTTTTATTGCTAAAACAGCAACACCAGTCTCAATTGCAATTTTACCAACCTGAATAGCCATGTCAGCTAATGAAGTTAAAAACAAGTTTCCAATGTTTGCTATTGATAAACCTCCTTGAGCAAATTGCCCAACCAATTCACCAAAACCTACAGCAATACTTTTTATTGTATTAAGCCAAACATCATTAAATTCTGCATTAAAATCTTGAGCATTTGAAATCATCTGCAGTTGTTCCAGACTCACACTTTCTTTTGCGCCTCTAACTGAAACAACTAACCTTTTCATCATTTCTTCTGTAGTTTCTACAGACTTAATTAATGACGACGGATCTAAATTGATTGCTTTCGCAAATTCAACACCTTTTATCAAATCATTAGCCCTTTTAACTTGCTCTGCGGTTATAGCCACTTCATCACGAAATCGAACTAATTTTGCAATTTCCGCATCATACGCCTCAGCAGTACCCGTTGATATCGGCTCTTTAATATCAATATTTAATGAACTTATATCAGCTGGTGCCTTAGCTTTTTTTTCTTTTACTGGAGCAGTTTTATCCTTAACAGTTTTATCTCCTGTCAACAATTCTAAATTAGCCTTGTTTTTATTATATATTTCAGTTAGAATTTTAGCTTCAGTATCATACTTAGCATTTTTTCGATCTAAAGCTTCGTTAGCAAATTGCATTAAACGATTATTTTCTTCATAGAATGCTTTTTCAGCTTCCCATCCCTTTGCAATTGCATTTTTACGTTTTTCATTATAATCAGCTAAAGCTTTTTCACGCTCAAAACCAGCTTTAATTTTACTAGCCTGATTCTCTTCTAACAAACGGGATGCAGCTCGTGCAGTAGCACCTGACAAAAGAGCCGCATTGTATTTTTCAATTGAAATACGTGCTTTATCAGTATTAATATTTTCTAAAGTAAGATTTCCTAAATATTCAGGCGAAATTCGATTTATAGCTTGAATAGCTTTTAATCGTTCTGCCTTAGTTTCATTTTCATTTCGAGCTGTTATCAGTAATAATTCAAGCTGTGATTTTTGATCTACAATTGACGAAGTAGCTTCATCAGTTACTTTTTGAATCAATTTTTGAGAATCTGAAAGTTCAACTACAGCCTTTGCTGTTTCGGAAAAAGCATTTTTAACAATCAAAATTACTCCCAATAAAATAGCTAATCCCGCTAAAATCGGAACAATAGAAGCTGAAATCAAAGTGAATCCAGCAACAACAGCAGGAATTACAGCTAGTATTCCACCAATTGCCAATAACAATGGACCAACAACTGCCACAAGACCAGCTACTACAACTATAACCGTTTTAGTACCTTCAGATAATTTTGAAAATGCTTTAATCTTGTCATTAACAGCAGTAATCATTTTTATAAATAAAGGCAAAACAACCGCTCCCAACTGTTGTCCAACTTGCTTTAAGCTTTCAGTAAATATTCTTGTTTGATTTGCCGCTTCACCTGAAGTACGCTGAAAATCACCTTGCGAATTTTTAGTCACAGAAAGAATATAATTATATCTCAATTGCACTTTTTCAGCTTGAGACATTACATCAAAATTCTTTTTAATTCCGCTATTCAAAGCATATTGCTTTAAATTCACTTCTGTAATTACTATTCCTAACTTTTTTAATGATTCTGTCTCTCCAGTAAATATTGCAGTTAATGCAGTATTAGCCTGATCTATACCTATATTTTTAAATGATGCCAAATCACCAGCTAACGAAACCAAAGAAGTCGACATTTTAGCCGCCTGATTTGTAGACAATCCCATACTTGTTGCCATATCTCCAAAAGCCGCCGCCATATCTAATGCAGTTCCTTCTGCAATCCCTGAAGTTTCTAGGGATGTTTTTGCAAAATCTTTTACCTGTGCAGACGAACCTTTGAAAGATGCCTCGACTTTATTTAAAGATTCTGTATAATCACTGGCAAATTTTAAAGAAGCTGCACCAGCCGCCAAAATCGGCAACGTTACATAAGTAGTTAAATTACGACCAACTGCCTGAAACTGTTTTCCTACTTTTTCAACAGTTCTCAAAGAGTTCTGCATATCTGTAGAAAACTGTTTCATATCAACAGAAATCCTAATATTTATACTAGCTAATGATGCCATTCGACTACTTATTAATTAATGCTTAAAAGTAGTTTTGGCCTAAAACTTTAATGGTTGAATAATTCAACTTTAAGTTTTAAAAACTACTTTTAATTAATGTTTAAAAGTAGTTTCATGCTAAACCTTAAAAGGTTACATTATGTAACTTTAGCAAAACAAAATCATAAAAAAAGCCAGTATTTCTACTGGCTAAAAACAAAAAAAATATCTAATCTCAACTTTTTTTTACCGCATCTTGCCTTTCCCAAAACGCATTCATTTTTTCAATATCTTCAACTAAAGTCAATGCTTTTATTTCTTTATCTTTCTGAAGCTGTTTTTGCTCCCACTGAAATACCAAAATGTCTGTTTTTTCTGTTCCCTCAGGTAAATATGGCTTCATTGCAGAAAACATTATTTCACGAGTCATTATCCATCTTTCTTTAGAATATACATCTTCTTTTTTTCGTTGACCATTTACAGCATTAAAAAATGATCTTGGTGTTAAATAATAAAATTCATCAAAAGACATTCTAAGCTCGCCAAGTGCAATTTCCTCCAGTTTATCCCAAGTTAAAAACTCTGTAGGTTCGTCGCTTTCACGACCATTTACTTTCCCTCTTCTTCCTCCGAAATATTATTAGGCAATGAATCTATCAATCCATTTTTAAATTCTTCAAGTGCATTCGGATTTTTAAAAAACTCATCAATAATATCAAAATCAGTTAGACTGTCTTTGTAACCTCCATATTCAATTGCAGAAATTAAAACCTCTTCTAAAACATCAATTTGATCAAAAGTTAATTTACCATCAACCGAATCTAAAATAGTAAGCTTTAAAACCACATCATCAATACCTGCTAATCTCCACTTTCTACCCAAAATTCTAAAAAGTCCCAAGCCGAATTTAAGCTTGAAACTTTTATTCCCTAATTGCAAAACAATTTCATCCATATCAGACAGCTACAGTCGTTACGAAATCACCATTACCTTTAAAAGACGCATCACCTGTTGCCACACCATTTGTAGGAGCAGTCATGTTGATACCTTCAATAAAGCAATTCCCTGTTATAATAACATCACCAACTATCTCTGTTGAGAATGACACTTCAACTTCTGATCCTGATTGATAAGTATCAAGTATTTGTTTAGTTCCTATTTGTGTAGAGGACGCCGCCGGAATATTAGACACTAAATAATTAGTAGAAACACCCCAAGTGTAATTACCAGGCGTAACCTGTTCACCATTTGTATCTTTAGAAGCGATACTCTCCATATTTCTTGATGTAGTAAAACTACATTCCGTAGCATGGAAGACTGTTTTCCCTCCTACTCTAATTCTTAAATTTTTCCCAGCATAGGTATTTCCTGCCATAATTTCTATAATTTATTAAAGTTAATAACACCAACAAAAGACTGATCTTCTTCAACAAATTCCACTTCAGAATTTAACCAGTCATATTTATCTTTTATAATAGGTTTCATTTGATCTAAAAATTCAACGCATTTTCTATAACAATTTTGTTCAAAATAAAAAAGCAATGTAGCTGTATACATATCCCCATCTTTACTTTCACCCGACTGCTCCCTGATAATGTAATTCGCAAAAGGATAATATTCATCAACAGATGAAACTATCGGAGATAAACGATCTTCCATTACATTTGCAAACACTGATTGAGCCAACAAAAAAGCCGTTAATTCATCTGAAAATTCTAACATTATCTACTTAATTTATCAATTCGTCTTTGTATAAATTTTGTAAGCTTGGTTTGTGCATCAGCCGTAGTTGATGATTTTGTTTCCGCATAAGCAATATCTAAATACGGAACACCTTCAACACGACCAACCGCACTTCCTTTCCTCTTCTTAGTAACACGCGCTAACACACTTTTTTTACGCCCGTTTTTCAAAATCTTTCGAGCATTTTCACTGTTTCTATAAATTGCATGCCCATCATGAACCATATGACCATACCAACCATCATTATTATTTTTAGCACGAGGACCAACTAATATTGTTGGATTATCAGCCTTTGAAAGAATCAAACCTAATGACTTTCTTAAATTACCAGGTTGAATTTTTTTTCCGCGAGCGGTATGCGATTTAGAACTAACAGGAACAGCATTTTTAGCCGCCAAAAGTGATGGTCTGGCAACTTGACGAAGAATTAGAATTATTTCTTTTTTCTTATCCTTATCATTTGACAAAAGCTTAATTTTGGTCTTTAACTCTTCAAAGCCTGTTACTTTTACATCTAGATTATTCATAATCTTTTACCACAATTAAAAGATGCGATCTACGACCTATTTCAACTACATTTATAACATTGAATAATTTTCCATCATGCAACAACCCTAATTGATTTTTCAAATCATTCACAACAGCATTATATCTAATAGTGAATTTTTTGCTAACCAAATAACGAACCTTACCCTCTACATCTTCAGTTCCAGAAACATCTTCCATGTAAGCCCATGGTGTCGCTATTACTTCCTGAGTAACCTCTTTTTCATTTGTAGAATTACGAGTTGCAACGAATTTCACAATTGAAACTTTACGGTCCATTTGTCCTATGAAAGGTTTTTTATCGTTCATGATTTAATATTTTCGATAAGCTCTAGCTAAATTGTTCGATGCTGGATTATTTCCCTGGTCACGATCTTCACGTCGTTCGTTAAAATCTGATAGCCTAAGCATCATAGCCTGTATTAAAGGAGTTGGGCATGTTGAAGCGGTAAAACCTTGCTTAACTGTGATAATCACCGCATCATCTCTTTTATCTGTAATAGGCATTGATAAAAACTTAATATCAAAACATTCTACTACAGAAGACACTTGCAGTTTGTACTGATCAGAAGGAAGTAAAGTCAATACAGTTTCTCCTGGTGCGTAATACTCAATTTTTAATATTGCATCATTTTCCCAGTTACGCTCAAAAGTTATTTTAGATTCAAATTTGTCAGCTTCCATTACGAAGTTAGATTCTGAAATTACTCTGTTGATAAAATTGGAAACAGCTCCCTGTGCAGCATCAATATAAGACAGCACCAAATCATCTTCGTACGTAACATCATCATCACTTTTGATTTGCTTCTTTGCTTTTGGCAATGTAATAATTGGAGCAGCTGCTGTTATCGTTCTATAAAAATTTGTTACCATCTTACATTAATTTTGAATTATTTACCGATTTTAAAATAACCAGCTTCATCAAGCTCGTTAGCCTGTAATTCAGGCAACGAAGCCTCTTCACCAGCATTATATGCTAACCCATACACGCCTGTAGGAGAAAGCAAAAACTTACCTTTTATCAACTTCTCTTTTGCTTTAGGCTCATTTTTAACTGTTGGCTTTACTGCATTTTCTAAAGCTTCTTTTGCCAAGTTAACAGCTGTTTGTGCTTCTTTTTTTTGATCCTCCGTTGTAGTTTCATCTAAAGCATTAAAAGCCTCTAACTTAACATCGTAATCCTTTTGTAATGCAGCTACTGCTTCAGCAGCTGCATTGTTATTTTTGTTACTCATTTTCAGAAAAATTAAGTTGTAATAATTCCTTTTACTACTGAAAAAGCTTTCGGTTGTTTTATCAAAACATCTAAAAAGATATTGATAGTAACCTCGATCAAACCTTCTTTTTTACGAGAAAATTCATCAACAGACAAATCCATGAAATTCCACTCATGAATGTTCAATTGACTAAAATCACCAAACAACAAAGCAGAAAGATTTGTACCTGTACCTTTTGTTAAATTTGCCGGAACGTGATTTGAAGTAGCTGCAGGAAATCCATTTACAGTTCCATCAGTTCCCATGATGTAATTCAAATCACCTGCATCATGCTTAGTTTTTTTGAATTTACCTCTAGTTTGAGGATTCACCACATAACTCATTTTTGCCGCACTTGCATTCGCTACAAAAACAGCAGTTTCAGAATCCACAACCATATCCCAAGAAGGAGCAGATCCATTTGCTGCAGTTGAAATAGCATTAACATTTGGATTATTCAAAATTCCTAATGGCTGACCAGTACCTGAACCATTTACCGAAGCAGCATCAATTGCGTTTTCAATCGCTAACTTCATTTCATTGATAGTGTACATCTCCAAATCAATGCTTGACTGCATTAAATTCTGTAACGAGATAGGAACAGTAACAGATAGTCTTTTTGGAATTGAATCTAAATAACCGTAAGTATTTGCTGTCTCAGGAGTTGTAGTAGTCTCACCTTCCCATGAAGCTACAATTCCGCCCTCATTTTTAGGAAATCTTAAATTTCCTGTCAAACCAGCGATATATGTAGCACCGATTTTCTTCATTAAAGGTTCAGGACGCAGAAAATTAATAGGCGACTGCAATTCAGTTGGAACTAAATTACCACCTTTTGCACCTGAATCACCAGTTACTGTCTGCATTGCTCTCAATTCAATTGCCACACCAGAAACAGGAATATTAACAGCCTGAGCAGATGCAGATGCTCTAGTATGCATATCCAATTCAGCACCTTCCAATTTCACACCACCATTAACCATCTGAGAACGGATCGCTCTGTGAATCGAAAAAACCTCTTTTCTTTCTTCAGGTTTATTTTCATCATTCAATCCTGGCTCTTCACTACCTTCTAATGAACGAAGATTTTCCTCATACGCCAAAGCATCATTCAGCTCACCAGTTAATGTTTCAATATCCGTTTGCAATGAACGAAACTCACCAGTTTCAGTTTCATTTAAACCTCTTTTTTCGCCTTCTGCTTTTGCATGAAGCGTTTTCTGAGCTTCAATCTTTTGAGCTCGTTTTTGTTTTAATTCAGCAGACTTTTTCATTTGCTTAATCTAAATTTGAGTTAATAATAATTTGAGCGTCAAAAGCGTTGAGCTCTTTATTGTTTTCTGATCTCGTTTGTAACGATTCAGGTTTTGGATTTAATTTTTCAAGATGCGCACTATGACTTCTCTTAGCAACCTCTGTATCAGCATACGCTGGATATGTAACCGGCGCTACATCATACAAAACACTAAACTTCTTAACATCTCGAAGTGGCAACTCACCTTCAACCTCATACCAAACTTGCTCTCCAATATCAAAGGCAAATGAAGACTGATTAACATCTCCAGTCTCAATTGCGTTCTCTAAATCACGCGCATATTGACGATCTGGCGTTTCATAAGAATACTTTAAACCAATTTCATCAACAGAAAGACTTAATGTTCCTTTTCCAGCCACACATCTTGCTAAAATGAAATTTGGATTATGATTAAACAAACAACGCACATCATCATTTAAAACATCATCGAATGCACCTACACTTATTTTCTCTCTGAACCATCGTCCTATAACCGTTTCATTATTGAATTTCGCGGCATACCCTTCGATAACTGAAGTTTTTTTCTCCGAATCATTTGCATTATCGGGAGATAATTTTCTTACTTCTGAAGCAAAGAATCGTCTTTCAGCCGTTTGACTTATATTTTGTATGTAATCTTTATTGCTTTCCATCTTCTTTTAAATTATTATCAATTTGTGATTCAGTAAATGTGTTTACAGGTGTCAAATACTCATTCAACAATTCAGGACCTTCATTCAGATCTTCTAATTCACGGATTTCATTTCTATGTTTCCAACCAGTCAAAACCGCACGAGCATGTGCTTCTGTTCTTGACTTAATATCAGCACGCAATAAGGAATCAATATTTGCACGGATATAGTAGCCATTCTGTAATTCAAAAGAAGTGAACAGCTTTTTAGCATACTCCTGTTCAAAGTTTGTAACATGAGGCTGTATTGTATCTGACACATGATCCATCGATTGCTGTTCGATGTTGTTGTTTGTAGATTGCTGAAGTGATTTAATTTTATGAGGTGCAATATTTAACCAGCGTGCAATATCTTCAATACTGAAACGAGCCTGTTCGATTATTTGTGCTTCCTGAGGTGTAATATTGATTGGCTCAAACTTAAAACCATCATCCAAAACAACAATTCTATCAGGTGATCTTTCACCCATAGCCGCTTTCCAGCCTGCTATAATCTTGTCTTTACCTTTTTCTATCGTTTTATCAGTCTGAATAACCCCTTGACGAACACCTTTATTTTGCAGATTAGTTGCTGAGAAGTTCTGAACTTCGATAGCAATACCAAATTGTTGTGCTGCATAAGTAATTACGCCAACGCCAACAATTCCGTTATGAGAAAAGTTTTTAAAATGTAGGACTTCAGATGCTAATAAAGGCTTATCATATCCCCTTACATCATAAAGCAACTCACCTTTTTTAAGACGAATATCCTGAACACAATCCCAATTAATAAAGTCGGTTGAAACCGGAAATCCTTTTTGATCAAAATTGATTTTAGCCAAAGCATTTCCACGAATCAAATATGATATTGCCATTGTTTTACGAAAAACAAAGGATGTCATTAAATAATTAGGAGTTGTAGCAATAAGTTTGTTTGCTGGATGTTCTGTACGAGCGATGCGGTTTTTTCCGTCTTTTTGATAGACAGCGAAAGGTATTTTTGCAATGTCGTTTGAAATTTGATCTACACCATTGTAAAACGCGGAAAGTTTTAATGCAGTCTTAGGTTTCATTCCGTACGAGTTACTTGAACCCATCGAAAAAAAGCCTCCATAGCTCCCAAAGAAAGAACTATCTGAAGAAACGCTTCTTTTTGAAGCGAACATTAAACCAAAAGCACCGCTAAAACTCATTTCACTATATGATTAATAGTGTAAAAGTATTTTAGCGGTGCTCTTTAATTGGTTGAATAATTCAACTTTGCATTTTTAAAATGCAAAATACCATTTATCGTTGTGCTTTTCAAATGTGTATTTCAGAAGTCCTACTGCAACTGTAACTGTTACAGGTTGAAATGTTTTTGGTTTTGGTAATAAAGCTATTGCTTTAGTCATATTTTCGGCTTTTAATTTTTCATCCATTTTTTTATTTTATTTCTGATTTTACATAAAAAAATCCGGTTAACAATTCAAGCAAAATTAACAGGACAACCAAAACGTATCGAACTGGATTTGCACTAAAAAAATTTAACTCTAAAAGAGCGCTCGTTGAAATTGCTATTAGGAAAGTAGCAATGATTATAAGTACTATTTTCATCTTTGTTTATTATTATAATAATTTGTCATTTTTTTAAAAGAATTCCAGTCAGAAAATCTATACTTCCCAAATAATTCAAAATACATTTCATTTAAGTCATCAAATGCTGCTTTATTTGATTTTGCAGTTGCTAACATTTTATAATACTCTTTGTAAAATCCTGATGTACTCGACAATTTCTTAAATAGTTCTAGTTGCTTTTCAATTTTCGCAATATAAATTCTCAAGGCATTCTCTTCTGCTGGTGTTAACATATTAATTTATATTTATGGGTTAACAAACGAATTCGGCATCGTCTCGGTTGTAATAACTTTCATTTGTTTCTTCAGGTTCTGACATTGAGCCACCTATTGCATTTATAGTGGCAATAATTCCATCGACGCGCCTTCCATTTGCTCCGGAACGCCCTTTATGGACCTTCATATTATCATTTGCATCATAATAAATCACGCAAGACGCAAGCATCCAAGCAAGAACCGGATTTCCGTCATGTTTTAATTTTCCCGAGAGTACCAACTTTTCAAATTCCTTAGTTGGCGCAGAAATCGTGCCTATTCCTTGCGAAAATTCCGAAACATTAAAACCTTCAGCATCCAAGTCCTGTGTTAATTTTGTGGCGTTGTATGGGTCGAACTCAAGACGGTTTACTTTATGCTCGTGATAAGTGCTGATTATAACATCCTGAATTACATTATAATCAATTACATTTCCAGGTGTTGCTGTAATCCAGCCATTATCTGCCCAATATTGATAAGGCACTCGATCCTCTTTTGAGCGTTTAACAATTGTGTCTTTAGGACAAAAGAACCAGCATTTCAAATAACGGTCTTCATTTTCGTCAGGCTCTGAAACCAATACATAAGCACTTAAGTCGATTGTTTTTGAAAGATCCAAACCTCCGAATGAGCCGAATTTTTGAAACTTTTCTAATGGAATCATATCAACTTTGTTTTTCATCCAGTCTTCATTAAAAATCCATTCCGACAATTCATCAACCCAAATATTCAAGTTTTTGGTTTTAAAATTTCGCCTTTTTGAAGGTTGATTAATTGCTTTCGTGAATTCCTTTCGAATAGCATCAATTGCCAATCCTTGAAACAGCAATGGATTTGCTTTTATCCAAAGATCCTCATTCATCCATGATTCTTCAGTTTCCAAATCCTCTTTGTCAATATTATGAATCATGATCCAAAGAGAATCATCTACATTTCGCCCTTCCAGCACTTCGATTACTGAATCTTCATAGTTTTTACAAGCTGACTGCACGTTTGATCCGGCTGTTGTAATATGATAAATCAAAGCCTGAGTTCGTTGTACAGTTGAAGATTCACAATTTTCTTTTACAGTATCATCTTTATGCGCATGGTATTCATCAATAATACCAACATGACAGTTGATTCCATCCTGAGTTTTGGAATCCCCCCCCAAAGCCATCAATGTCGAATTTGTTTTTTTGAATCCGATTATTTTTTGCTGACAAAAGAAACCCATTTTACTCAACGCTGAATTTGCGACCGGACTTTCGATATACATTTTTGCTTGTTTCCAGCATAAACGTGCCTGATCTTCCTTAGTCGCTGCAACATAAATCTCAGCTTCCATTTCTAAATCAAAACTCATACAATACAAAGCCAGTCCTGCCATTTCTGCGGTTTTTCCGTTTTTTTTGGCTCGTTTATCATAAACAGTATTTATACGGCGATATCCATTTTTTGCATTAATCCATCCAAAAATATTATACATTGTAAACTGCTGAAAAGGCGCTAAGACGAACGGCTTTCCAGCCATTTTCCCTTTTGTATGATTTAAGAACGTAGGAAAGAAACTTATTACCTTCATTCCTTTGTTATGATCTATATAAAAACCATCCTGATCTGCAGTTTCAATCCATCTATAGAAACGCTCAACAGCTTGCTTTATCCTTTTCCCTGTCACGATTTTCCCAGTGCGCACATCATCTGCATATTGGAAAGGAATAGAAGCCTGCATTTGAGAAGTTATTTGCATTTTGTTAGTTATTCTAAAATTGAGTTTTCGTTTAATTTATTTTCGAATGAGATAAACAGCATTTTTCCTCGTGGTACTCCATAGTTATCTGTACTTTCATCATCTTCATGATAATAATCCTCTATTTCGAAATTTTCTTCAGATAAATGATAATTCATATTTTCAGTTTCATCTGTTGTCAGATCCAATAATCCTACTGGCATTTCATCAGGTAAATCTTGTACGATTTTTTTTAAGTCTTTAATTTTCATGCTACTGGTTTTAAAATTTGTAAAGGTTTATTTAATCCCAATGCCAGGATTTTTCGATCTCTCGCTTTCACGGCATCTCGTTCATTGCTATAATAGCCACAATCATATTTTATTCCTTTTTCTGAAACACTTGATCTCCAAGATTGTGTTTCTCTGTTCCATCCTACTCCTGTATAAGTAGAAACCCTTTGATTAGATTTTTTCATGATACTTTACTTTTTTCTGATAAATAATCATTGATGATTTTATTTACTACATTCTGAGATAAACTGAATCTTTTAGCGATAGCAGGAATTGAGTTTAATTTACTGATTCGCCATTCCTTAACAATTTTGCTTTTAGTCTTATCAGGTACCGTTGATTTTCTGAATCTTTTCATGACAATATTTACTAACTATCCATGATTTGCTTTTAGAAAAGAATCAAACAAATCCGTTTGTGCTGGATCACCTGCTTTGATTTCCACAAACTTACTTCGGTCCTTAAAACTGAAACCGAAATGTTTTGAAAGCTCATCGATTTCTTTTATCATTTTTTCTCTGACTGTAACATATCCTGAAACATTTGTTGCACCTCCTTTGAAAGTCTGAATTAAACCACCGTCGAAACCTTTCTCATTGATTTTTTGTTCAGCCTGTACATAGTAATCAACAGATGTTGCCAAACGATGAAGGTGTATCAAATCCGGCTTTGTTAGTTTCTTAGTATCAATCAATTGCTGTCCAAAAAAGTTATACCAATATTTTTGATCCTTTGAAAGATTGAATTTTAAAATAGGCGCAGGAAGTTTTATTAAAACCTCGTAAAGATTTTTATTCACTTCGGCAACTTCGCCATCTCCTTTTATAATTTTCATATTAGACATAACCTTAACTATTAATACATTAGACCCCCCTACCAAAATAACACTGCGAGTAAAATTCAAGCTAAACAGCGATGTACGCCACGTGCGCCCTCTCGAGATTTTACCCCATACCCCCTCGATGACGTTCTTTTCCTGATTTTGAATCATGATGTTTTTTACATCTTGACTTCAACCACTTCATATCATACGGATCATCACCACGAGCAATCAGAACCTTAGCTTGTGTGTCATGATCAGCAACAGTTGCCGGAACAACATAACCTTGAGCTTCACAATCACAGCACAACGGAAAAGCGTTTAGTTGTAATTGCCGGATCTTTCGCCACTTCCTTCCATTGTAATCGAAGTCAGACTTAGTTCTTTCACGTTCAAACGCAACGCTAGGCTTAACCCAACTCCTATTAACTTTCTTTGGTTTATTTGCCATACTTAAAAAGGATTATCATCATCGTCATCATTATCACTCACATCTTCAATTGAATAAAACGCCTCTTTTGGCATTGCTTTAGGAATATCTGCCACATCAGAACTATACGAATCTTTCAATTCTTCTTTAACTTCATTATCCGTAAACTTTGTTTTATTTTCATCATAATGCAATCCAATAGTACCAACACCTCCATGTCGATACTTCGCAACAATAAACTCAGTATTACAGTCATCATCAATAACCTCATAATCAACTTCCAAACCGTAATATGCAGGTCGGTAGATAAAACACACCGCATCTGCATCCTGTTCAATGTCACCACTTTCTTTTAAGTGATGAAGTGCAGGTCTTTTATGCGAGGTCTTTTCAACCTCTCTAGACAACTGAGCCAACCCAATAACCGTTATACCTAACTCTTTTGCAATTGCTTTAAGCCCGTTTGATATCTTTCCAACCCTAACTCTGATATCCTCACTTCCATCACTTCCAGCCAATTGAATATAATCGACAATTAAGAGTTTAATATCATGCTTACGCTTGTACAGCCTTGCTTTCCTTTTAATCTCACCAATCGTTAAAGCCGGTCGGTCATCGATAAATATTGGCAAACTCTTCAATTCATTAACCTTTCTAAGCAAACCACTGAAATACTCAGGCTTTTCAAATCCGGTTTTAGTTAACTGATTCAAATGAAAATTACTTTCGTTTGCAATTGTTCTCGTTGCAAGCTGTTCAGTACTCATTTCAAGAGATATAAACCCTACGGCATCACCAGCTTTTGCAGCACCAAGCATTGTATTAGTTACAAAAGCAGTTTTTCCCATTCCAGGACGCGCACCAACAACAATAAAATCTGTTGGCTGCCAACCTCCAAAATGCTTATTTAACTTCTTAAACCCCGTATCAACTCCCGTCAAACAATTATCACTATCAGTTAACATCTGAACACGCTCAACAGCTGCATTAAGCGCATCAGCATACGTCATTTCTGATCTTCCTTTTTCAATTATCTCATTTACTTTAGCTGTTTCTACATCCATGTAATCAAACAAATGAAAAACATCAGTATCATCATCATAAGCCAGCTCGATAATATCCGAAGCAACCTGTATCGCTTTTCGTTTCATGTACTTCTGAAGAACTATTCTAGCATGAATTTCAATGTGAGCCGATGAAGCAATCTTTTGTGTCAATCCAACAAGATAAAAATCGCCTCCTGCTAAATCCAAACAACCTTTCTGTTTTAATTGATTAGAGACAGTTAAAAGGTCAATTGGCTGGGATGTTTCAGATAATACTTTTATAGCTTCAAATACATGCTTATTGCAATCTTTATAAAAAACATCCGAGTTATTAAAAACTTGCAACAATTCATCAATAGCCCTTGTATCGATCATTAAAGCTCCTAAAATCGCTTCCTCAAATTCAATTGCCTGCGGTGGCAACTTACCTTTTTCTAAAGAAATAACCTTAGTCATTTGGACTGGATTAGCTTTATAATTTTTAACTGATGACTGCATTATGATATTCTTTTTCGTGATGGAGGAACAATTTCCGATTCTATTTTCTGCAATTGCTTTACAGGCTTTTTCATATTTTCGACGTAATTAATTGCAAATCTTGTCAACCTGGCATTAATTTTTTTTGTTGTGTATTCCAATGATTCCTCATCGGCTTTTAAGTTGAATAATTCAATAAATTTTCCCCATTCAGCTTGATCAAATTCTTTTCTAAATCTCATTTGAAAAATCTCCCAATCTGAAGGTGAATTTTGTTGAAAAAAAGCGAGAGCATTTTCTTCTCTATTCACTGTATTATTAATTGTATTATTAATCCTTATATTAGAGGTGATCTTTTTGTCACTAGGTAGTGATCTTTTTGTCACTACCCTAGTGATCTTTTTGTCACTAGGTAGTGACTTTTTTGTCACTAGGTTAACACTAGAATTTGCTAAAAAAATCTTACGCTTATTTCCTTCATTTTTGAATATTTCAAGTTGAATATAATTACCTTCAACGAGCTGCGAAATCCAGCGTGAAATTGTCTTTTGATCTACTTTGTACAGATCAGCAAAATAATCGTTTCCTGCCCAGCAAAATCCGTCACGATTGCATAATGCAGTCAGTTCACCGTACAACAATTTTGCATTAGGCTTTAAATTTTCATCATAACGGACATTAGCCGGAATGATAGCGTAATAATTTGGCTGATCCATTTTTCAGTTATTTACTTCCCGTGAATTATTTTTACTAAAGCTATACGGCTATTTTCCATTCCTATGGCGGTCTGCGCCATTGACGTCAACATCTTAGCTTTAACTTCTAAGTGTTTCAAATCACCTTCACCTGCACTATCAATCGCATCAATTAATTTATCAAAACTGTCATTTAACTTTTGATATGTTTTCGGCATTTCAGGAATAAATTTCACAATATTTTGTTTTTCAGGAATAAATGACGGTTTTTGAAATACCTCAGACACCAAAACACAATTACCTCTTACTTTTTGATAAAAATCATCAAAATTGCTTGCAGGAATTTGCAACGTTTCCTTATTTGTCAAAATCATTATATTTTCATTAACCTTTTTACAGCTTTGAAAACAATAATCTTTACTGTTATGAGAGAAACTTTTATCAGTCAACAATTCAGTTAATTTTTCTATTGGATTCATTTAGTTTATTTTTTAAATTCAACATATTTTTCTTTAATTCTACAATCTCAGGATAATCATCTGCAATTTGCTGAGCCAAATCATTATCCTTAATTTTAAACAATGTCTTAATTATCGATCTAGGTAGAGCTTTATTACGAATCCCGTTCTCCGCAGTAGTTATTTTTTCCAAATGGTGTAATTCAGCAATAATTGGCGCCCCTGGAAGCGATCGAATAACATCTGTAGAACTCAACTCTCCATAAGCATTTTTCCAAAGCCATCGATTTCTCGGAATAAAACCTTTTTCCGTTTTAACAAAAGCCATTTCACAACCACCGTGAACCCAAATTCTCACATCACCAATCGCCGACACTCCACGAGTTTTCCACATATTAACAGAACATAGCGCAAATCTGCCTAATTCTATATTTCTTGCTTTTATTGCTGATATTTCTTCAGGAGATCGCTTCAAGAATAAATATCTACGCTTTTTCTCAATATGCTTTTTAGTCCAGCCTTTTCTTTTAGGAAAGTGTCTTGTAAATACTTCAGCCAATTCAGTATCCCCAACTTTCTTATAATATAATCTTAAAAATCGAACCGTCGTTTCATCCCAGTACTCCAAATTCATTCTTTTAAACCCCATACTATAACAGTGTTTTCTTGTAGTAGTTAGATTTAATCCGATAGCCTTTGCGATCTGCCTATTCGTAAGTTTAAAAAAGTTACAACGAATAAAGTTTTCTTGCTCCTTAGTAAGTATTATCAAATTAGGCGCAATGCGTTTCTTTTTCACAATTGATTGATCCATAAACTTTATTAATTTTTTCAGCAAAACCAGGAACAACTTTTTTCATATGCTCCATTTCTAAAACCACTGTTGGCACATACAAATAAGCTATTTTATATTTTATTCCTATATTCCGCTTATTAACTCCATAAATATTAACTAATAAATAAACAACCACTTTTTTAAAGAACGTATCCCTAAGACACACTATATCATAGATATTACATTGAAATACTTCGCAAACTGCTTTCTCAACAGCTTCAGCTTTTTCTATATCAAAAGTGGTTGTTTGCATAATCCATTAATTTACAGTTCGAAGATTTTAAGCTCAGGATGCAAGTCTTTTATAAGTTTTAATTGATCCCCCAAAATTTCTTTTGATTTCAAATCAATCAACTCTTTTAAATCAGGAGAGATTAACATACATTCAAAAGATGAATTAATATTAATTTCAACTTCTAATCGGATTTTTTCCTGCCCCACAAATACTGGAAGCTCCAAAAAGAATCCAGAAGGAATATTTGATTCTACAACCTGATTAATCAAGGCTCTTTTATTCCCTCTATCATCTGCTTTCGCTTCTATATCTCGATTCACCTTACCTTCAAAATTTCGTAGCTCAGAAACAAGTTTCATTGCATAATCTTTGTTTTCGAAATAATGACGATTCATTTTAATAAAATCAGATAATTCATAAGTACTATAACTTCTCCCTGAATTGATACTAAATTTTTCTAAATCCGGATGCAATTTTAACCTCCCTAAAATCACATCAGGATTACGCTCCCTAGTTGCATAATATAAATTGATATACAATTTATCGTAACAATACTCCAATTTTGAATTTTGAATTAAATCATCATCAACAACCTTTTTAGACAAGTATTCATACACTGAATTAATTGCACCATCTTTTACGTCGATTGATTTTTTATAAAATTCAGCCTCAGCCGCTCCAGTAAGAATAATCACTTTGTTATTCTCCGTACTTACTTTTAAATCTACTTTAGCCTCCATTTTAACTTGTTTTTCTTAAATGTTCTTGAATCGAATATTGTTGTTCATCAGGTCGGAGATTACGTTCAAAAACAAGATTACCATCTTTCGAATAATAACCCATTTTCCCTTCTTCCACATCTTTCAACAGATAAACATCCTCTGTAACTTCTTCAACCTGCGAACGAATCATTTGAAGATTTTTAGCAATTTGTTGCTTCACTGGCTTAGTTTCAGCTTTAAAAACTTCTTTAGCGACTTTTAAAACTTGTTCCGCACGATCTACAGTAATCATATCTTGCGACAAGTTTGATTGCAGTTCCTGAATCTCACCATTAGATAACTCTCTAGGATAAGAGAAAGATTCAACTTTGTCCGCAGAATTTTTAAGCTGTTCCAGCCGATCAGCTGGAATTTCATTTTTTAAAATTTCTTTTTCCATAATTCAATTTATTTACGCAAACTCCAAATGTTCGCCATTCTTAATAATTTTAGTTTTAAAAGGAAATCCATCTTTAGGCACTTTTTCGATTGTCTGAATTAAATATTTGCCACTCGTAAAAACAACACGATCTTCATCTTTGTACTCAATTTGAATATCCAGGCGATCGCCGCGATTCTCAAATTTTGACGGCTGAATCTTATAACCTTTTACGACTATCTCCTTATCTAATATTTTACCTGTATTAATCTTTTCTCCAACAAAATTTTCAATGACTGGAGAGATATCGAAATCTTTAAAACTTTTCATTTGGCATTAATTTTTTAATTAGGTGTTTTGAATTGCAGTGTTTTGCCCAACCCCAATAGGCAGCTAAAACACTCCTATCCTTATTTTTTGATACTGCTTTTGCAAATCGTTTCTTAATTGACTTTCGAAGCAACACATACTCATGATAAAACCTATAACCTAAAAAATCTATCCCTCTCTCACCAACAGGAAACACCTGGTAGTTTTCCTTTACATTAAGCTTTAATTTTTCGCTCAAATACATTTTAATTTCCCCTAAAAGAGAATGCAGATACTTTTTATTACCCGACAGAATCACAATATCATCTGCATATCGGAAATAATATTTAACTTTTTTATTCTCTTTTATCCAGTGATCAAATCCGGTCAAAAAGTAGTTAGCGAAATACTGACTTAAATAATTACCAATCGGCAAGCCATCGGCACTATCAATAATTTCATCCAACAACCAAAGAAGATCCTGATCTTTAATCTTTCTTCTCAGAAGCATTTTTAAAACATCATGATCAATATTTGGATAGAACTTTTTAATATCCAGTTTCAAACAGTACTTAGTACCTGGAACATCTTTCAAAGTGAACTTCAATTTATCGGATGCTGCATGTATTCCTTTTCCCTTTATGCAGCTATAAGTATCACTAGTAAAAACCGACACAAACAGCTTCTCAAGATGTATCATTATTGCATGATGCATTATTCTATCAGGAAAATATGGAAGCTTGTAAACATCCCTTTCTTTTGGTTCAAACACTTTGAAAACTTGGTATTCAGAAGTTTTATAGGTTTTGTTTTTCAGCATTTCATGAAGCTTTAAAATATCAGCTTCCTTATTCTGATTATGCAACACAACCCCATATTGCTTCTGTTTACCTTTTTGAGCAACTTCATCAGCTTTTCTAAGATTTTCTAAGCTTATTATCTTTTCGTATAAATTACTTACTCTTTTCATGCCTTGCTTAAACAGGTCGTTTTCCCATAAGTACCAACGCCCTTTTAATTGTGTGATTTTTTGCCATGCTGGCAAGGTTTGCAATGATTAAATATCTTCTTTGCTCGGTGGGAGCTGACAATCGAATTCGTATTCCAGTTATCGTAGTTGTTGTACGAAAACCTGACACCTGAAGGAGAACTGCCAGCAACTCACTGCACAACCTGTTCTTTTACTTCACTTCTCTATCGTAAACCATGAACGCTTTATAAAGATCTTCATGATTATCAAAAATTCGTTTCGCCACTTCACTTGATTCAGAAACAAGGCGGGAGCCGACAACCGAATACGTAAACCAGCGATCGCAGTAGTGGGACGAAAACCCGACACCCGAAGGAGAACCCATTTCGACATAAGGAGAATATTTAGACTCATCGTAATCAGTAAAATCAGGCTTGAAATTCGGATTATGATAATCCGTTGCAACCATAAGTTTTGCGATTGCTTTTACAGCTTCAATATGTCTTTCAGGAATCCCCGAAACAACTATTGCATTAACGTCTAAATTTTCACTTTCGAAGATTTCCTCGATTGATGCATTTTTTTTCATGATAATTGGTTTTATGTAGTTCTTGATTTTTGATACTCAGGTAAAAATTTCTTGACAGCATCCAACAGATTCAGTTTTGCATCAGGACCTACAAATACAAGGCGGGAGCCGACAATCGAAAACGAATACCAGTCAGCGTAGCCGGAGTACGAAAACCCGACACCCGAAGGAGAACCCATCTTGAAATAAGCAAAATACTTGTACTCATCTTCATTAGTCCAATCAGGAAGTCTACCTTCATTATATGCTGCAACAATAAGAACCTCTAAAGCCTGCCCGATCTCATGATCTGCAAATCCATTCCACTTACGATAGAACTCTGCTTCAGTAGTATTATTCAATTCAAAAACATCCTGAATCGTTTGGATTCTTTCTCTAATATTTTTTACAAACACTTTTTTACCGAATAGGTTTTCAAGCATCGTTTTTTGCTTTACTGTCGCTTCATCGTGCGCTTTTAGAGCATCTAATTTGTTAATTTGAATCGTTTCCATATTAAGCTGCTTCAATTATCATTAATGGTTTGTAGATTTCCTGCTCAAAAAGTTTTCCGGCATACTCAGCCAAATCACTTGATTTAAAAGCAAGGCGGGAGCCGACAACCGAATACGTACTCCAGTCATCGTAGCCGTCGTACGAAAACCCGACACCCGAAGGAGAACCCATTCTGAAATAAGGAAAGTATTTATACTGACCATCAGTCCAATCAGGAATCCAACCCTCATTAAAAACTTTTGCAACGAGTTTTGCTTTTCTATAAGCTACTTCGTCAGTTTCCAATCCATGACACGATAAATCGAAATCAGATCTCACAATATTCAGTTCTGAAAGAACATCATCAAACGACTTTATTCTTTCTTTAATTGATTTTAAGA
Source organism: Flavobacterium sp. FlaQc-28 (assembly GCF_044007415.1). NCBI lineage: Bacteria > Pseudomonadati > Bacteroidota > Flavobacteriia > Flavobacteriales > Flavobacteriaceae > Flavobacterium > Flavobacterium sp. FlaQc-28. The sequence continues at coordinate 1,232,522 of NZ_JBIPCM010000001.1, read as the reverse complement.
AAACAGCTTTTCCCAGCAAGTTTTCAAGAAGCGATTTCCCTTTTGGAGTAGCTTCGTCATGCGCTTTTAACGCATCCTTTTTGTTGATTTGTAATGTTTCCATGTTTTATATTTAGTTAAGATATTTATCGAATTCGTCTGATTTTGGTTTCGGTTTTTTGATATAGATTTTGTAAAAACAAATTGACATTCCAATCACAAACCACAAAAACACAAACAATGCAGCAAAGCCAAAACAACCTAGAATCAGCCAGCCTAAAACTTTAATTACCTCCATAATGATTTTTTAATTTTAGATTCAGGAAACATCGCATAATGAAATCTTTTTTCATTTCTATAATCCAACACTGCTTTCAATAAAAACCATAGAAGAAATACAATAGCCATAAAAAGCAACATAATAACGGCATCAATATCACTTATACACATCTTCCACATATTTTACATTGTTCAATCATTTCAAAATAAGATTCAGGATCACAAACACGAATTGCATTACTACATAACACAGCATCCTTTACCTCAATCTCATTAATTGTTTCTTGCTCAGCCTCTGTTACTTCTATTTGATTTTCCATTTTGCTTTTTTAAGTAGTTAGGTTTTCTTCCTCTAATTTTTGAATCGATCATCGCAGAATATTTAATCTCTCGATCTCGCTTAGTTTCTTTTGGTGCCAAACCAGGAACTTGAATGTTCCCGGTAGCACCGTAGCGCTCTAGTATTTCAGAGGCTAATTTGAACGTCTCCCGCAAGACATTTAACTCTTTCAATGGAATTGTCACAGTTTCCATACTTATTCAGATTTTAATTTTTCAAACACATCCTCTAAAACATTATATATACTTTCATCCACTTGCCTGAAGTGCCAAAAATTCCAAAGCCTAGCTTCAGATATTTCAGGGTAATAATGACATACAATTGACTTTAAAGCATCAAATGTTTTAAAGCCTTTATTAAAGAATAACTTTAAAACTTCAGCAGATTTATGCGCTGTTTCGATTCTTTTTAAAGTCTTAATATCTCGAGGAGAATATTTGATTTTTTCATCTACTGGCATAACTTTTGTATATTTGTATTAGTTATTATGTGAATAATTACAATACAAATATAATACAAATATCGATACAAAATTACAAAGTATTGATATTAAATACATATTTATTTATAAATAATACCTAACTAATTGAAAATGTACGGATTAACAAAAAAGCAAAAACTAGATTTTATATTGGAAAAAGTTAAAGAATTAGAACTTTCAGCTTATGAAATATCAAAAGGAACAACTTTAACAGAAGCCGGAATAGCAAGAATTATAAAAAAAGTAGCAAAAAACCCCCATGAAAATTCTTTAAATCAAATTTTAGAATTTTTAGAAAGTAAAGTTTTAGGAACTAATATTGACAAGGAAAATGAAGACCCTGAAGAAGTTCACAACTCCAACAGTGGAAATGATTTAATGAAGTATGCTAAATGCTTAGAATATTCTAATAAATTAATCAGAGAAATAGTTCGACTTCAAGGATTATTAAGAGATAATAATATTGAGTTTGATAATTTCTTCGAAAATGAAAGAAAATAACTATTTTTGACTAAATTCTTATTTTTTTCACTATGAGAACAATAACACTCTTCTTTTTCATTAGTCTGTCTGCTTTATCACAAACAAAGCATACAAATACTGATTTTTTTTTAAATAATTCAAAAATGTATTGGCAACACATATACGAATTACCAAATAAAAACACAGAAGAAGCAATAAAATATTTTCAAAAAGAAGTTTTAAGTAATTTTAAACAAGATAATTTTCAGATTTTAGACAACACAATAAGCTTCGAAATTAGTGATGATAAAGTTAATTTCAAAAAATACGGAGGAACCAATATGGGCACAGCATTTTTAGCTCAATTGTACATGAAATACTTAGTAGTTATTGATTTCAAAAAAGACAAATACAGAGTAACTGTTAAAGAAATATTTCTAGACAACAAACTTTATGGACCTGGGAGAATGTCAGGTGATATATCCGAATTTTGCACAAAAAAAGACGTCACATTATTTATGACTGGAAAAAACATAACAACTGGATTAACCTACAACGATAAACATTTTTTAGAAAAGTTCAATATTGATTTAACCCAAACTACCAATAACAAAGATTGGTAACTGATAGCCTATTTTAACATATAAACACATGTCCAAAATATTATTATCATTATTATTTTCTATTTCGTTTTGCAATGCCCAAACAACAATATACAATAAAACAAAAGCAGAAGGTAAATTTACCGAATACCAAACAAAATCAGGTAATACAATAAAAATTGGCGACACAATCACTATTGGATATCCACGAGGTGAAAATTTCACATTTATAACACAAGGAAATGTTCCAGCAGCTTCTTTTTTATCAAACAACAAAGTAGCCATTACCAAAATACGCACTATTGGAAACGCAAAAAGAGGATATAAAACATATGTTTTATTTGGTGGTTATGGAATTTCCGTTTACATAGATTACGAATCAGCACTTGAAACAGGTGAGATAAAAGACCCGTTCTAAAAGAATTAAACCTCATAATAAACAAAATCACAGTGAACAAAAAAGTGAACAGAACCTAATATTAACACGTTTTAATTTGTTTGTAAAGTCAATAAAATCAATTACTTAACTTTTTAAAATCACTCGTTTCAGTTTTCTTTTCCAGAAAAACCCAACCGTAACGACCAAAGATTGCTTTTTTTCATAACACAGGAATTTGTTTAGAAATAAGACTCGACTTTCTCTTAAAGGTTTAATTTAAAGAAAGGTTCTGAGATTCTTAGATGCTAAGGTGCTAAGTTTTGAAAAAGTTTTTGGTAATAATTAAAACGGAGAGTTTTTGGGGATATTGTTATTTAGAAAAAGCATTCTTGTTTTAGATTTATAATTTAATTGACAATTCTAAATGCCCTCCAAGACCAAGCTCAACAATTTTTTGAAGTGTCGAAAATTTGACTTCTTTTACATTATTCTCAATTTTAGAAATGTATGATTTTGTTGTTCCCGCTTTTACTGCAAGTTCTTCTTGAGTCATTCCTTTCTGAAGTCTTGCCTCTTGAAGCAGCACTCCAATTTTAAAATTTTCATACCCAGCTTCAAATTCATCACGTTTTAGAGTCCCAATTTTTCCGTAATTATCTTCTACAAAATCGTCTAAGCTAACTAAGTTTTTATTTTTCGTTTTCATATTCTTTTTTAATTTTCAAAGCCTTTTTAATTTCTTTCTTTGGTGTTTTCTGGGTCTTCTTTTGAAATCCATTAGCTAAAACAACTAATTTCCCTTCATCAAAAAAACAGAAAACTCTAAATATAATACTTCCAAGCTGAATTCTAATTTCAAAAAGTCCATCGGTATTTTCAATATGTTTTAAATATGTTGACGGAATTTTTTCGGCATATTCAATTATTCTTATTGTCCAGATTATTTTTGCTTTAACTTTCTCTTCTTGCTTATCAAAAAACTTTTTAAAATAATCTTTAAAGAAAAAAACAGACCTGAACTTTGAATTATCATTCATTTAGCAAATATATAAAAGTTGTTCCCAAGTGAAACTTTTTCATTTCAAAAAGCTTCTTCAAAATAACAAATATAAGCAAAAAGCTACAAATTAAATCTTCTTGACAAAAAAAGCAGCTATCATTACAATAACTGCTTTCTATAAATTAAAGATATAGATCTTTCTTCTTTATTCTATTCTCTTTTCTCTAAAAAGAAATTAAGACCCACACATTTCGCAATCCTCAGGATCTCCAGCTTGTGCTTTTAGCAGCATTGCTTTGTAATCTTCAACGCTTATAGATTCCGTTTCTACAGCTGCTGCGGTTGGGGTTTCTTCTTTTTTATCGTTGTTTAGCGTAAACTTAATCGCATCAACTGCTGATTTTGTTCTTAAGTAATACATTCCTGTTTTTAAACCTGACTGCCAAGCGTAGAAGTGCATTGACGTAAGTTTAGAATAGTTGGCATCTTGCATAAACAAATTCAACGATTGTGATTGATCAATAAAATATCCTCTTTGACGTGACATATCGATAATATCTTTCATCGACATTTCCCAAACTGTTTTATAAAGATCTTTTAAGTCTTGCGGAATAACATCAATATTTTGAACTGATCCGTTATGACGCATAATTTCTTGTTTCAAATCTTCGTTCCATAAACCTAATTTTACTAAATCTTCTAGTAAATGCTTGTTTACTACGATAAACTCTCCAGACAATACACGACGCGTGTAAATGTTTGATGTATATGGTTCGAAAGCTTCGTTGTTTCCTAGAATTTGTGAAGTAGAAGCTGTTGGCATTGGCGCAACCAATAATGAGTTACGAACTCCATGTTCCACTACTTCTTTTCTTAATGAAGCCCAGTCCCAACGACCAGATAATTCCTCATCTTTCATTCCCCACATATTATGTTGGAATTCTCCTTGTGACATTGGCGAACCTTCAAAAGTTGAATATGGTCCTTCTTCTTTTGCCATTTCCATAGAAGCGGTTACAGCTGCGAAGTATAATGTTTCAAAAATTTCTTGATTTAGCACTTTTGCTTCATCGCTTGTAAACGGCAAACGCAACATAATAAAAGCATCTGCTAAACCTTGCACACCTAGACCTACCGGACGGTGACGCATATTTGAGTTTTCTGCTTCTTTTACAGGATAGTAATTTCTATCAATTACTTTATTTAAGTTACGAGTTACACGTTTTGTAACATTGTAAAGTGCTTCGTGGTCGAATTTTCCGTTTTCAATAAACATTGGTAACGAAATAGAAGCCAGGTTACAAACTGCAATTTCATCTTTAGAAGTGTACTCCATAATCTCTGTACACAAGTTTGAAGAACGAATTGTTCCTAAATTCTTGTGGTTCGATTTACGGTTTGCTGCATCTTTGTACAACATATAAGGTGTTCCGGTTTCAATTTGCGATTCAAGGATTTTCTCCCATAATTCACGAGCGCGGATTGTTTTTCTTCCTTTTCCTCTAAATTCGTAATCCGCATATAATGCTTCGAATTCTTCTCCGTAAACATCGTATAATCCTGGACATTCGTTAGGACACATTAAAGTCCAAGTTGTATCTTCCTGAACACGTTTCATAAACAAATCTGAAGTCCACATTGCGAAGAACAAATCTCTTGCACGCATTTCTTCTTTTCCAGTATTTTTCTTTAAATCTAGGAATTCAAAAATATCAGCATGCCAAGTTTCGATGTAAATCGCAAAACTTCCTTTACGTTTTCCACCACCTTGATCTACATAACGAGCTGTATCATTGAAAACTCTCAACATTGGAACAATTCCGTTTGAAGTTCCGTTTGTACCACGGATGTAAGATCCTGTTGCACGAACGTTATGAATAGAAAGTCCAATTCCTCCTGCTGATTGCGAGATTTTTGCTGTTTGTTTTAATGTATCGTAAATACCATCAATACTATCATCTTGCATTGCCAAAAGGAAACAAGAAGACATTTGCGGTTTTGGAGTTCCTGCGTTGAACAACGTTGGCGTTGCATGCGTAAAAAACTTTTTAGACATTAAGTCGTAAGTTTCAATTACCGATTTCAAATCGTCTAAGTGAATACCAACAGAAACACGCATTAACATGTGCTGCGGGCGCTCTACGATTTTTCCGTTTATTTTAAGAAGGTAAGAACGCTCTAAAGTTTTGAAACCAAAGTAATCGTAATTAAAATCTCTTGTGTAAATGATATGCGAATCAAGGAAAGCAGAGTTTTCCTGAATTACTTTAAATACTTCATCCGAAAGTAATGGTGCATCTTGACCATTTCTTGGATTAACGTAATTGTACATATCTTTCATCGTTTCAGAGAACGATTTTTTTGTATTTGAATGCAGGTTTGAAATCGCCACACGAGCTGCTAATTGTGCATAATCTGGGTGGGCAATAGTCATAGACGCAGCAGTTTCTGCCGCAAGATTATCCAATTCTGAAGTCGAAACTCCATCATACAATCCTTCGATAACTCTCATCGCTACCTTAACGGGATCTACAAGCTCATTTAAGCCGTAGCACAATTTTTTGATTCTTTCTGTAATCTTATCAAACATTACCGGCTCTCTGTGACCATCTCTTTTTACTACATACATAAGCTTACTATTTTAGTTATTGAAAAAATGAAAGACACTGAAAAATAAATCCCAGCACTTAAACATTGTGTGTTTTAAAATTATCTTTTTTTGAGAATTGTAGGATTCTCAATAGTTATCTGTTTCCAGTCTGAAAAACAAACCGAAAAGGCATTAAAAAATGTCATTGAATCTTCGATTGGGGAAAGAGATTCAATCTAAAAAAATACTTGTAAAAGTTTTATTCTTTTCAGAGTTTAATAACACTGAAATTATTTTTGTTGTCTAAAAATCTGCATCAAATGAAATTTTTTGAGCATCACTATCTGTGTTCATCACACCAGATTTTTGATACTCTGCAACACGTTTTTCAAAGAAATTGGTTTTTCCTTGAAGAGAGATCATGTCCATGAAATCAAACGGATTCGCTGATCCATAAACACGCTCACAGCCTAATTCTACTAATAATCTGTCAGCAACAAATTCTAAATACTGCGTCATTAAAGTAGCGTTCATTCCAATTAAACTTACCGGAAGAGATTCTGTTACAAATTCTCTTTCAATATTTAAAGCATCAACAATGATTTCTTTAATTCTGTCTTTTGGAACTTTATTCACTAAGTGATGATTGTGCAGGTGAACTGCAAAATCACAATGTACGCCTTCATCACGAGAAATCAATTCATTAGAGAAAGTTAAACCTGGCATTAAACCACGTTTTTTCAACCAATAAATCGAACAGAAAGCACCAGAGAAGAAAATACCTTCAACTGCAGCAAAAGCAATAAGTCTTTCAGCAAATGAATCAGATTCGATCCATTTTAAAGCCCATTCTGCTTTTTTACCAATTGCAGGAAAAACTTCCAAAGCATTAAATAATTCTGCTTTTTCCGCTTCGTCTTTCACGTAAGTGTCAATTAATAAAGAATACGTTTCACTATGAATGTTTTCCATCATAATCTGGAAACCATAGAAAAACTTCGCTTCAGCATATTGAACTTCGTTTACAAAATTCTCAGCAAGATTCTCATTTACGATTCCGTCAGAAGCTGCGAAGAATGCCAAAATATGTTTGATGAAATATCTTTCATCATCACTTAACTTATTATTCCAATCTGTCAAGTCTTGGTGCAAATCGATTTCTTCTGCAGTCCAGAAACTAGCCTCCATTTTCTTATACCATTCCCAAATATCATGATGTTTGATAGGAAAAATAACGAAACGATTTTTATTTTCTTGTAGTATTGGTTCGACTTGTGACATGACAATTTTTTTAATAATTTTTACTGAATTTTTTCTAATTCAATACACTACAAAGATTGTTAATTGCTGCCAAAAATAAAAGCCAAACTTATTCACAATCGGGCGTAGTTTTTAACAACGATGAAAAATTGAAATGTTTTTCATACAACAATCAATTCTCTGTAAATGAATGATTTAAATACCAAATATACATCTTGAAGCCCTGTAAAATATAGACTTTTTGAAATAAAAAGCAAGGAATTCTAAAATGTTTTTAAAGTTTTTTTTGAGGCTCGGCTTTCATTTTTCTGAGTAAAAACGAATCACTTTTCAACAACGACAAGCCTTACCGAATTTTTACGAATTTTTAAGTTCTTCGGCTACTTTTTCAAGCTCCAAATACCAATCTTCTCCAAAGCGGCGAATCAATGCTTCTTTGACAAATTTATACACTGGAACTTCTAACTCTTTACCCAAAGAACAAGCGTCATCACAAATATCCCACTTATCATAATTGACAGCAGCAAACTCTGTGAAATCTTTTACTCGAATTGGGTATAAATGACAAGAAACTGGTTTTTTCCAATCTACGATTCCTTGATTATAAGCCTGCTCAATTCCGCAAAGTGCCGTTTTTCCGTCAAAAATAACGTAAGCACAATCCTTATTATCAATCAAAGTCGTTTCCAGATCTCCGTCAGTTCCTTTTACCCAAGTTCCCTGCGCTTCGATTGCGTCGATTCCTTCTTTTCTTAAAAAAGGTTTTACTTTAGGATAAATTTCTTCTAAAATCTTAGTTTCAGCTTCACTTAAAGGCGCACCTGCATCGCCGTCGACGCAGCAAGCTCCTTTGCATGCTGATAAATTACAAACAAATTCTTTTTCGAGTATATCCTCTGATACGATGGTTTTTCCTAGTTGAAACATTTTGCAAAGGTAATTAAAGATTCAGGAAATAAAAATCACTCCCACACATATGTTCTTAAACCAAACTAATTTAGAATGTTACTATTTTATCCGCCTGTTGGACGTAATTATTCTAACACATAGAAACATAGATTTAGCTCTCTAAAAAAGGTGTTTCACTTATTTAAAGCAAACATAGCTCGCTATGTGAGAGAAACCTGTTTCTTTTTTTACTCTTTTAAAAAAAATAAAATCTATGTTTCTATGTGTTTAAAAAAAGCATCAATTACGCCGAACGGGCTATTTTATCTACATAAATTTGTAGTCGGCCTTATTAAATACGTAAGCACTTTTTTCTAAACTTACGCATTTCATTGTAGTCACTTTTCCTTTATTCTTCAAATCCTTCATCGTCATATCCATTAATAAAGTTTTATCTTCTGGTTTAAAATAATTTGTAAAAGCCTCTGGCATTTTCCATCCTTTTTGGTTTTTAAACATATCCCCAAAACTCACTTTAGCTTCGCTTGTATAGTAGCAAATAATATCATGTTCGTCATTTGTCATTTGAATTCCTTTGCAATTGTATCCTAGAAAAGTTTTATTAGGCAATGTCTTGATGGTAAATTTAGTCTTCTCACTTTCTTTTTTTGCCATTTCTGAATAATCCGGCATTTTTGAAGCCGAAGCCATTTTTTCTTTACCATTACCAAAACCCGTCACTGTTATATTATTCTTCGAATCCATAATCATCAACATATTCTGCCCTTTTCCTTGATCGATATTCATTGCAAAATAAGCCGCATTAGGTTCCAAAAAATAATCAGCATTCATCGATTTACCTTCACCGGTTTTAATTTCCATGACATATTTCCAGCTAAAATTATAGGTATTTGGCACAACTGACGGATCTACTTTATTTTTTCCATAATTCAAGATCGCATCATTCATATTTACATTTTGATCAACAGCTTTACCACTGTCGCTTTGGCCTTTTTTACCAGCCTTATCTTCTGCAGCTTTTTTAATCTGCTGCCAAATTTGAGCTTGCGAACTATTGAATGAAAACAACAGAACCAAGAGTACTACAACCAACCGCATTCTTTCCATGATCAATAAACTTAAAATTACAAACAAATTTACTAATTGATTTTCAGTAAGTTATAATTTTTAACGTTTGATTTTATCCGATTTTTTAAAAATAAGCAAGAAAAAAATTAAGTTCAAAAATAAACCGTCCCTTTTTCTCCAAATCAACAATCGAAACATTACAATGTTACAAATATCACATTTTACACGCTTAATATGTATTTTTATAACAAAAATACAGTGTAACAAAAAATCAACTAACTTTATTACCTACTTTTGCAGCAAATTATTAATCGCTTAAAATCAGAACTATATGCTAGAAATCGACTTTAAAGAAATTATTACTGTTGGAATGGTCCTTTTTGCCGTAATCGATATTGTAGGCTCTATTCCTATTATAGTAAATTTAAGAGCTAAAGTAGGCCACATCGAATCTGAAAAAGCTTCTATAGTAGCCGGTGCCATCATGATCGTTTTTCTATTTGTCGGCGAAGGTTTTTTGAGCCTGATTGGTATTGATGTACATTCATTTGCCGTTGCAGGTTCGTTTGTACTATTTTTTCTTGCTTTAGAAATGATCTTAGGAATTAGAATTTACCGTGACGAAGAACCAGGATCGGCTTCAATTGTTCCGCTTGCCTTCCCATTGATAGCCGGAGCAGGTACAATGACTACTTTACTCTCGCTTCGATCTCAATTTCATACGGTTAATATTATCATTGCAATCATACTAAACATTGTCTTAGTTTATATTGTTTTGAAATCATCTAAAAAAATCGAAAATTTATTAGGAGAAAACGGACTTGGCGTGGTTCGCAAGACATTTGGAGTCATACTTTTAGCAATTGCTGTTAAATTATTTGCTGCTAATGTTAAAGGTTTGTTTGTCTAAGATTTATTTTTATACTTTTACCTCATAAAATTTCTAAAACAGAACTTTAAGACTTTTTTACTTAAAGTTCCTTTTTATTATTTTAGACAAATAAATAAGCATATGAAAATCTTTACTTCAATCTTAGTGCTTCTGGCATTAGCTCTAATTGTTTTTAATATTACGTTATTAGACTTTAAAAACCCCTTTCAAGGTGATAGTATGGTAGCTTTTATTGGAATCGCAGCTTCTTTCTGCGCGGTATTGATTCTTTTGATTTTTAGAATTTCAAAAAGAATTGAAGAAAAAACAAACGGTCGATAATATATGTTTGACGTTTTAATTGTCGGTGGAGGAGTCTCAGGGATTTCTTGTGCCCTTGTTTTGGGTTCTGCCAAAAACAAAGCTTTTGTTACCGATAAAAAAATTGGAATCTTTACACATCAAAAGAATTCTTCTTTACAAGAGGCTATTTTTTATAATGCTTATGGTATTTCGCCTGGAAAATTAGGCTCTGAATTACTAACAGAAAGCACACAAGATTTAGCAGCTTCTTATCCGCATATTACTCAAATCGCAAATAAAAAAGTAATTAAAGTAGAAGGAACTTATCCAGAGTTTACTGTAATTACCAACAAAAACTCTTATCAAACAAAAAATATTGTTGTTGGTATTGGTTCTGCAAATACTTTTGATATTGAAGGTTTGATGCAGTATATTGAACCTCATAAAAAAGCGCTTCCCGAAAAACAACGTATTCAGCTTAAAAACGACGATCATAAAGTTGCTGACGGCATTTATGTAATTGGAACTTTGGCAGGCTGGAGAAGCCAATTGTCCATTGCGGCAGGAAGCGGTGCTGCTGTTGCCACAGATATTCTCACTTTATGGAATAACGGAGTGCAGACTCACGCACACGACAGTATTCGATAAAATCTTATAAAATTTTAAACCATATAAGTGATATAAGTACCATAGATGCTTTACGCATAGATTAAATGAACTTATAGCACTTATATGGTTTATTTATTTTAATCCGTTTCTGCTATTTTACCGAAACGATTTCTGTTACTTTGATATGTTTTTCAGTATCCGTTTTCCAGATCTCACCTTTTATAGAAACCTCATCGCCTTCTTTCAATTTCTTGTAGTTTTCTGGACCGCCAACATTTACAATGCTGATTGCAGCAAAATAAACTTCGTTTTTAGCAGTATTGATTTTCGCTGTATAACCGTCCTTTCCAAATTCAATCGACTGAACTTTTCCTGAAATTGTATTTTTATCTTTCATACTTGCACAAGAAATTGCAAAAGCTATTAGAAGCAAAAGGAAACTTATCTTTTTTAGATTTTTCATATTTTGTGATTTATCCGTAATCTTGAGAGCTAATAATTACGAAAAGTAAGCAAAGTCTTGTTTTGAAAATTTACGCTAATTGTGTGCAGCTTCCTGCGATCACTTTTAGATCTTCGCCAAACTGTTTCCAAACACGAATGTATCTCAAAACACCATCAATTGGATTGTTATCAAATTTTCCTTTTAATGAAACTGTAACAACAACGACAGCCGAATCGCCAATTAAATTAATAATTTGGTCAGAAGCCTCAATCATATCAATTTTCATTTTACCCGAACGATAGGAATCAAGATCAAATTGCTTTGTGATTGTATTGCCATCTGGCAAATTGAACAACAAATCGTCATGAAGCATTTTTTCTAATGCTAAAACATCGGCATTTTTAATCGCAGTCAGAAGTTCAATTTCGGCATTTACAACAGTTACTACTTCCATATTAAAAAGATTTATGGTTACTTTTTCGGATTTAAGATTGTTTTTATCATGGCGTCATCTTTTAAAATAACATCATAATAATACATTTCTCCATACAATTGTCGCGCAAATTCTGCAGTGATGTATCTATTTACCAACGCTTTTGTTTTATCTAGTTTTAAATCTAAACCAGTCAGTGAAATATATTTCTTGAACTTCTTAAAGTAGTCGTCAGAATTTTTCATTTGCACTAGAAACTCGTTAAAATGAATTCCTTTAAAAGCATCTCGATTTTTATCTAATTCTTCAAAAACAAAATGACCTACTATTCCAGTTTGAAGCAAATATGCCACATTCTCATTTCCGTGCTCCGCTTCCATCGGTACAAAAACATCTGGAACAATTCCGCCGCCGCCGTACACGATTTTACCTTTTGGCGTTTTAAACTTTAAAGAATCTGCGACTTTTATGCTGTCTTTTGCATACAATTCACCTGTCGTGACACGTGACTCCGATTCTTTAAAATATGCTTCATTTCCTTTTTTATATGGTTTTTGAATCGATCTTCCAGTTGGTGTATAATATCTTGCCACGGTAAGGCGAACTGCCGACCCATCGTTGAAATCCATTTCACGCTGCACCAAACCTTTTCCAAAAGAACGACGCCCAACAATAGTACCGCGATCATTGTCCTGAATTGCACCTGCCAGAATTTCGCTTGCCGAAGCACTGTTTTCATTGATTAACACATATACTTTCCCGGCTTCAAAACTTCCTGCTTTAGTAGCATATGTTTTTTCTGTTGTTCCGTTTTTATTTTTGGTAAAAACAATCAACTGCTTGTCTTTTAAGAATTCATCAGCAATAGCAATTGCTTCTTCCATATAACCGCCTCCATTATCACGAAGATCGATTACGAGCGACTGAATTCCTTTTTCTTTTAATCGTGTCAAACCCGTTTTAAACTCGTTAAAAGTAGTTTCGGCAAAACGATTTATTTTGATGTAACCTACGTTATTTCCAATCAACAAAGAAGCATCAACGCTTTTAATTGGGATAATATCTCTTTTGATTTTAAATTTCAGCTTCTTTTGTTCAGATTTTCTAAAAACAGTCAATTCAATTTCTGAACCTTTAACTCCTTTTAATTTAGAGAATAAACTGTCTGATGGGAGTTTTCGTCCGTATAATTTAGTTTTCCCTGCGAATAAAATTCGGTCGCCAGATTTCAACCCTGCTTTTGCAGAAGGCCCATTCTCAACAGGTTTTATAATGGCAACAGAATCTTTATACATATAAAAATTGATGCCTATTCCAACAAAATCACCTTTCATACTTTCGGCTACTTCAGCCTGTTCGCTTGGCGGAATATAAACGGAATGCGGATCTAATTTTGAGAGTATGTTATCGACGGTAAGATTAACAATTGAATCGGTGTTGATGCTGTCAACATATTCATTATTGATAAAATCGATAAGTTTATTGAGTTTAGTTTTGGAGTAATTTTTAGCCAAAAACTGGTCATCTGCAGAAGTGTGCATTAAACTTCCGAGTACTGTTCCTAGAGCAAAAGTGGCTCCAATAACAATGGGCAGATATTTGGGATTAAATTTCATTATTCTTCTAAAACAGGAATATGTTCTACTTCGACACCCGCTTTTATTAAAAATTGAATTCCAGAGTCATCACGATATCCGTTATGATAAACCACTCTTTTTATGCCTGATTGATGTATTAATTTACTGCATTCTTTACATGGTGAAAGTGTGATATACAAAGTTGCACCTTCACATGATTGTGTTGATCGCGCTACTTTTAAGATCGCATTTGCTTCGGCATGTAAAACATCCCAGCGTGTTAAACCATCTTCGTCTTCACAGCAATTTTCAAATCCTGAAGGCGTTCCATTATAGCCGTCAGAAATAATCATTCTGTCTTTTACGATGATAGCACCCACTTGTTTACGCTTGCAGTAAGAGAGTAAACTCCATTCTTTAGCGATTCTCAAATAGGCTTTATCGTATTTATTAAGTTTTTTTACTTCCATTTATTTTATCTGTTCCAAATTGGGCTTTCGATAATCATCGGAATTACTACTCCAATAATAAAAGCCGACATCACAAGTGCCCAGTCGCGTTTTGAAAAACGAAACACAGTCTGTACAATATATGAGATTACCAAAACCACAAAAACCACTACTAACTGCGCTGCTTCGATACCTAAAGCAAATTCTCCTAAAGGTAATAATTTTGAACTTGGCGAACCTCCTAAAATAGTTTTAAAATAATTCGAAAATCCTAGTCCGTGTATAATTCCAAAAAACAGCGTTACAAAAAATATTAAATTTATGCCGTCATTTTTAGTTGCTTTTCCTGCGGTAAAAAGATGATATAAAGCTGTAATCAAAATCGTTATCGGAATTAAAAACTCTACAAGATTTACTTTTACTGTAATTATTCCAAAAACAGAAAGTACTAACGCTACGGTATGACCGATTGTAAATAAAGAAACTAAAAGCAAAATGCGTTTCCAGTCTTTAAAAGTATACGGAACTGTTAATGCGATTAAAAAAAGAACGTGATCGTAAGCGTTGATATCTAAAACATGCTTTAAACCTATTTGAAAGTAAATCCAAAATTCTGACATAAGAACTAATAATATTTTAATGATTAGGGGTTGTAAACATACGATTTATTTTGAAGATTCAGTAAATACAGTTCTTAAAACAATGAATAAAAATAAGTTAAATTTATGAGGAATTTAAAATTGTTAAATTAAAATAAGATTTATCTTTGCGAAATAAAACACTTTTTAATTATGCCATTTTCAGAATTATTTGATAACGAATTCAAACAAAGAAACAGAGGTCATTTCTCTGCAATTGTGCGTGTAGCATTTGCTGACGGTAAAGTAAGTCCTGAGGAGAAAGACTTTTTGGACAAATTAGCTTCAAGATTAGAAATCTCGGAAGAAGAATACAGTGAAATCTTAGTTGATCCTTGGAAACACCCAATAAACCCGCCGTATTTATATGCACAACGTTTAGAGCGTTTGTTTGATTTGGCAAGAATGGTTCACGTTGATCATCATTTAGGAGATCAACAAGAAGTTATGTTGACTCGTATGGGATTAGCTTTAGGATTTACTCCAGGAAACGTAAATTACATTATTTCAAAAGCATTGTCTTTAGTAGACAAAAAAGTAGATTTAGATACTTTTGTTTTTGAAATGGAAAATATGAATAAATAACATTTAGTATTCAGTGTTCAGATTTTAGTGTTCCGTTTATATACTGACTTAAAAATTGAAAACTAAATAAAACTCAAAAATAAACCCGACTAGATTTTAAATCTTGTCGGGTTTATTTTGTTTGTACTATATTCAGATTTGTGAATTATAAAATATCAATTACTATTTAAACAATTCTATTTCATAAATCAGAATGGCGCATTAATCCTTAATTAATTTCAACCCCAATTTTCCTTGTCGTTCTTGACTTTCATTTGCAGTAATCTCATATGTATAATTCCCTTTTTCAAGAGTTGTTTCTCCAACATAATCAATAGGCTGCAATGTATATGTTTTACCATCAATTTGTAACTCAACAAATGCATAGCTATACGCGTACTCAAATACTTTGTAACTTGTTTTCTGTCCTGAACTTACATCCTCGAAATTCACATTTCCAGTTGAAGTATTTACTGTAATATTTTTAAAATTAAATTTACTTGCATTCGACAATCTAATTTTTACTCCAGAGGAATCATTATCATTAGAACAGCCAAATAAAGCTACGGTCAAGATTAACAAAATGGATAGTTTTTTCATAAGTCTTTTATTTAAAAGATGTTGAAAATGTAAAAAGGTTGCGTCGCCCCAAAAAAAATAGTTTGCTATTGTGCTTCCTTCATAAACTCCTCTGCCTTTTCTACCATTTTATAGCTTCCACAGAAAAATGGAACCCTTTGATGCAGTTCTGTCGGCTGGATTTCCATAATTCTTCCAAAACCGTCTGTTGCTTTTCCTCCAGCTTGTTCTGCAATAAACGCCATCGGGTTGCATTCATATAATAAACGTAATTTTCCTTTTGGTGCTTTTGAACTTGTTGGATAAATATAAATTCCGCCTTTAATCATATTTCGATGAAAATCTGAAACCAAACTTCCAATATATCTTGACGTATAAGGTCTGTCTTCTTCTTCACGCTGACAATATTTGATGTAATTTTTTACGCCTTGCGGAAAATGAACATAATTCCCTTCGTTTACCGAATAGATATTTCCGTTTTCAGGAAATTTCATATTTGGATGCGATAGATAAAATGTACCAATTGCCGGGTTTAGTGTAAATCCGTTCACACCATGTCCAGTGGTATACACCAACATAGTCGAAGTTCCATAAATTACATATCCTGCTGCAACTTGATTGATTCCCGGTTGTAAAAAATCCTCGCTTGTAACCGGAGTTCCTATTGGAGTAACTCTTCTAAAAACAGAAAAGATAGTTCCTAAAGAAACATTTACATCAATGTTCGATGATCCGTCAAGCGGATCCATCAAGATAACGTACTTATTATTATGACTGTTGTCGCTCCCCTGAACAGTTATAAAATCGTCGTTTTCTTCTGAAGCAATACCACAGACAATCTCACGGTTTATTAACGTCTGGATAAATACTTCGTTTGCATAGACATCTAATTTTTGCTGGTCTTCGCCTTGGATATTTTGTTCGCCTGCTGCGCCAATAATATCTACTAAACCTGCTTTGTTTACTTTATAGTTTACGACTTTCGCCGCCAAACGTATAGAGTTGATAATTCGGGAAAGCTCCCCCGACGAATACTGAAATGCTTTTTGGTTCTCAATAATAAACTCTCCCAGTGTTTTATTGCGTTCTTCCATTGCTATATCGTTATAGTTTTTAATTTTAAGTCACAAATATCGCTTATTTTGTGAGAATGATTTAAAAATTATTTTGTTAGTTTACTACTATTGTATATTTGCTAATTAATAGTAGAAAGCAGCCTATAAAAAAATGCTTTTTTAGCTAATAAACGGTTAATAATAAGAATATATGAAATTGATCTTGACAAAGACACAATATTATATAGGAGCGGTAAAAGAATAAAATTAGGATAGTTATGAATATTAGAAAAGGGAATCCTGAAGACATGAAATATGTTTTGGGATTAATACAAGAACTGGCAATATTCGAAAATGAACCTGATGCGGTTATTATAACTGAAGAGGATTTAATACGTGACGGATTTGGAGAAAAACCGCTTTTTCATGTATTTGTAGCTGAGATTACAAATGATTTAAATGAAAAGGAAATTGTTGGAATTGCATTGTATTATTACCGCTATTCGACTTGGAAGGGAAAAACAATCCACTTAGAAGATTTAGTTGTAAAAGAGAAAATGCGGGGTACTGGTCTTGGTTCTGCATTGTATGCCGAAATAATGAGACAAGGCAAAAGAGACAATGTGAGAAGGGTTGAATGGAATGTTCTCGATTGGAATACTCCTGCTGTAAAATTTTACGAGAATTCAGGTGCAAAAATTCTCGACGGCTGGCAGGTTGTTCAAATGGATGAGTTAGGAATTAATACGTTCTTAGATAAATTATAAAAATATTAGTTTGCCACGAATTTGCTTCGCCTGTTCGCTTTCGCTCGAGTCACGAATTAGCACGAATTAGCACGAATTAAATTAGTGGAAATTTGTGTAATTCGTGGCAAACTGACACAGATTGTAAAATCATTTTAATCTTATAATCTGTGGCAGAAGAATATAAAAAAATACCAGATTTCGTAATCTGAAATCTAAAATTAAAAAATCTAAAATTAAAAATGAGAGTATTTAAATTTGGTGGTGCATCTGTAAAAGATGCTGAAGGAATAAAAAACGTATACGACGTTTTACAAAAAGTAGGTTATGAAGATGTGATTTTAGTTGTTTCGGCAATGGGAAAAACCACAAATGCTCTTGAGGTTGTTATCAAGAACTATTTTGATAAATCGGCAGAGCTGAATTCATCTGTACAAGAAATAAAAAAATACCACAACCAAATCTTACTGGATTTGTTTGAAGATGAAAAACATGAGGTTTTTACAGCTGTAAATGCGCAATTCTCAGAATTAGAATATTTCTTAGCGCATAATAAATCTCCTAATTATAATTTTGTTTACGATCAAATTGTAAGTTTTGGGGAATTAATCTCGACTACTATTTTAAGTCATTTTATGAACTTCATGGGTATTCAAACACAATGGCTGGACGTTCGTAATTTCATTAAAACAAATGCAAACTATAGAGATGCCGAAGTAGATTGGGAAGCAACGCAGCAGCTTATCAGTAAAAATGTACCTCGAAAAATCTTAAACATCACGCAAGGATTTTTAGGTGCTGATGAAAATAATTTCACTACTACTCTAGGTCGTGAGGGTTCTGATTATACTGCCGGAATTTTTGCTTATTGCTTAAACGCTGAAAGTGTAACGATCTGGAAAGATGTACCAGGAGTTATGAATGCTGACCCGCGTTATTTTGAGAATGCAAGTTTGTTGAACCAAATTTCGTATCGTGAGGCAATCGAATTGGCGTTTTACGGTGCAACGGTTATTCACCCAAAAACGTTGCAGCCATTACAGAAAAAGGAAATTCCGTTGTATGTAAAATCATTTATCAACCCGTTATTAAAAGGAACTTGTGTTTCTAAAGGTGTTGATCTTGAACCACAATATCCATGTTTTATCGTAAAAAGAGAACAGCTTTTAATTTCTCTTTCTTCGATTGATTTCTCTTTTATTATGGAAGAAAATATTAGTGAGATTTTTGGGTTATTCCATGAGTTTAAAATCAAAGTAAACTTAATTCAGAATTCTGCGATTAGTTTCTCTGTTTGTGTGGAAGATAAATTTGGAAATTTCGGTGATTTGAACGCTATTCTTTCGAAAAAATTCAAAGTAGATTACAGCGAAAACGTAACTTTATATACTATTCGTCACTTTACAGAAGATGCTGCGCAAACTGTTGAAACCAACAAAGAAGTTTTACTAAAACAAGTCAGCCGCGAAACCATGCAAATTGTAACTAAAGAACTAAATTAATACTTTGTAAAAGGTAATTATTTCAATTCAAATATATTTTAAAAAGGCTTCACTTAATTGTGAAGCCTTTTTTTCTATCTCGCCCTATTATTCTCTGTCTGCTCAATTTCAGATTTCTTGTAAGTTGTCTTTTTTGAGTTCCCGAAACTATAAGTTGCAATTAGTTTAAAATAATTTGTAGTATAGGTTCTGTGGTAATAAATTTGAGTCTGCCCCACTTCATAATCACCAGAAACCATAAACTTATGAAAGATGTCATTTGCCGTAAAATTTAGTTTTAAGGCATCTTTAAAAAAGTTTCTTTCAATACCCAGCGTTACAGTTGAGCGCGGGTTTTCACTTCGCAATCCGTAACTTTTGTCGCCCAGATACCAGGCTAATAATTGAATTTTGAAAAGATCAGGAATCGTAAACGTGTTATTTGAATACAAATAAATTTGAGGTTTAACCGGACCCAAGGTATATTCATAAAAATTATCGACTGATTTGCTTAAATTCATACTCACGGTATTAGTAGAATTCCACCATTTCACATTGAAAGATCTCGAAATCGATGTAAAAAAAGTATGCTCTTTTTCGATATTTAAAGACCTTAAAATATAACTATTTGGCGTATCACCCCGCAAAGCAGCTCCAGAAATCGGATCGATTTTGTAGGTGTATCCAATTTTAAAATCAAACTTTTTGTAAATCGTACCAATTTCAAAAGCGTGCGTTTTTTCAGGAAGCAAATTTGGGTTTCCTTCTATTGTCGTAAATGGATCCTGATAAATAACATACGGGTTTAAAGCTTGATAACGAGGTCTTGTAATTCTGGAAACATACGAAAAATGCGCTTTCCAGTCTTCTGATACATTAAAATTCAAAAGTAGGTTTGGAAAAAAATTCTCATAATCTTTACCAAATTTCTGAACCCCATTTGCATTTGTATACAAATCATAACTTGTGCTTTCTACCCTTGCTCCAATAGAAAAATTTACTTTTTCACCCAGCATACTTCCAAAATTAAAATAAGCCGCACTAATCTTTTCCTTGTATGTAAAATCACTCGAAAGAGTATCGTCTAATTCAAAATCATCGGTATTAGCAATAAAAAAATCAGTTCCAGACTTTATAGCAGCATAACTAAATTTGGCTCCAAGTTCAAGTTTGGTTTTATCACTAATTTTTTTCGAATAATCAGCTTGTGACATTACAATGTTAATGGTGCTTCCAACATCATTTTTTAGAAATCTTTTGCCATCTGTTTCCTCAACAACACTATTTTCTTCAATAAAATCTCTTACCGTTCCGTTGTAATTTGAATATTGTGTTCCTATAAACAATGACGAGCCTTTGGGATCTGTTATCAGATTATAATTCAAATTAATAAACTGATTTAGCAGCACATCATTTTTGGCAATATCTGTAGCATAAAAACTATTCCCGGAATTATTCGTTATTGAATTTCTGCTTTTTACTGCTCCGCCTAAATCCTCGATATTTCCACTGTAAGCCAGCGAAATATAACTATTCATCGAAAAAGTATACTGAATTCCGGCTCCAAAATTGGAGTAATTATTAAATTGCCTTTGCCAATCTGTAGTTAGAGCAGACTTCATATATACATCCGGATTTGGACGTGTTCTAGTGGTGTACAACAATTCTCGACCTTTGCCCAATTGCAATCCGTAATTGGTTATAAAAGAAAATTTACCTTTGGTATAATTAAAATCTAAAAGGGTATTGGTGCTTGTTCCTGCAAATTTAGAAACGGTAACATGCTGGCTTGCCGTTCCCATTATACCATTTTCGATGTTTTGTTTTGTAATAATATTGACAACCGCTTTCCCCTCGGCATCGTACTTTGACGATGGATTTGAAATTACTTCAATTTTTGCAATCTGCGAAACTGGAATCGCCGCAAAACGTTCGTAATTTATCAAAATTCCATTGAGATAAATAATGGCTTCACCTTTGCCCAGAACGCTTATTTGCCCCTCGGCAACTACAACATTTGGAACTCGCCCTAACAATTCATTTACAGAACTGCTCGCTGCCAGAACAGTTCCTGTTACATTAACATCGATTGTACCGTTTGCACCGTATTTAAGTAATGACGGTTGACTTTTTACTACTACTTCGTTTAATTGATTGTTACTTTCTAAAACGATAATCGAGCTCAAATCAATATTTTCGGCATTTGAATAGTTTATGTTCAAATGCTTATCTGCAAATTCTGCTGAAGTCAATTTTAAAATTACTTCTTTTTGATTAATATCAGATAATTGAAAAACTCCATCTAAAAAATCCTGTTGTTTTAGAATCAAGGAATCACGAACAGATAAAACAACAGCTGTTCCCATCATTAATTCGTTATTACGACTTACTACTTTTCCAGAAATTTTCTGAATAGATTGTGCCTTTAAAAATGCACTATTAAAAAGAAAACAATATAGGTAAACGAGAACCAGAATTAAAAACCTCATAAAATTTAATGATTAAGATTTGACTTTTTGCAGAAACAAAAGTCAGCTCTAAACCACAAAACGAGGTAAGCGAAAGCGAAATCAGGAGTACGAATTTATAAATTAATACTTCTGTTAAGCCTGTAAAGCCTGAATTTGATAATTTAATGGTGTTGTTCCAGTATGTTTTTTAAAGACGGCGAAGAACGTTGATTTCGAATTAAAACCCACATCATAACCAACAGATTCTAAAGTCAATTTATCATTTGACCTTATTATTATACAAGCTTCATTTATTCTCAATTCATTCACATAACTTGTAAAATTCTTTCCTAGATTATTATTCAAAAACTGAGACAATTGATGCGGCGTCACATTTAATTCTTTTGATAAATCCTGTAAACTCAAATTTGCATTTTTATACAAACTTTTCTCAATCATTTTGTTCTGGAGTTTTTCAAGTAAAAGGGCGGCTTCTGATTCTTCCATTTTCTTTCCCGAAGCTTTTTGTCCGTACAATAAGAACAAATCATCTGTTCTTTTTCGATACAGAAGAATCGAAATTATCAAATACAAAATAAAAGAAAACACAACTGCTCCGCCAATATAAACTGCCGCTCTGGCTCCCATAATTGCTAAAAAATAAAACAGAAACAGCAAAAAATTAGCCAGAAAAAGCATTCCAAACCACATTTCCGCCGGAGTTGTTTTTTCTTTTATACTGATGATTTTTTTTAAAATATTTCTAATTGTAAAAGCAGAAAAAAGGATATAAACAAACCATTGAAAATAAATAGTTCTGATAAAATAAGTACCCCAAAATTCTGGATACGTTTTATATGGATATACTATTCCAACGGCTGCAATTAAAATTCCCCAAAATAAAAGTGTCAATTTCCAAGATTTGGGTAAAATCGTAACTTCATCAACTGCAGATTTTAGAAAATAATACAAACACGGTCCAATAAAAAAACAAGCCGTAAGTCCTAACTGCAAATACAATTTTGGCAGTTCTGGATCAAAATAAACAAATACCGACTTTGCTATTCTTACGCTTAATGCAAACAAAAGCATCCCTAAGAAGTAATTTGTTAAGTATTTTTTCTTCGTGAAAAAGAAAAAATAAATGCTCAAAATAATTCCGTTGAAAGCACCTAATGCACTAAAAAAAAATAAAAGTTCTTTACCAGTATCCATTATTCAAATTTGTTTATCCTGACAAAGCTAAAAAAAAATGATTTCGATTGCCTTCTTTTTTAATTTTAATAGAAAATGCGATTATTCTTATAGCTGAAAATATTTAACTAATTTTATAACTCTAACAGAAAAATATCAAATAAGATCAAATATTCCTAAATTATGGAGAACAACAATGAGCCTTCTGAAGAAACCAAAGAAAGATGGATCAAAGATCCTAATAATTGGATTTGGGGAATGTTTTATTACAATCCCGAAGATAAAAGAATCTTCCCTCCAAAGAAAATTAAAGAGTTTGGCTGGACTACCAATTTTGCAAATCCAAATTCTGTTTTTGTATTATTAGCGATAATGGCTGTTCTTATTACCTTAGGGCGGTACCTTAATTGATTCCCTTCAAACTGTAATATTCAACGTAATAATTCCCGATTATAAATACTACTTTTGATTTTTGAGAGTTAAAGTGTTTATGTTGAAAAAACTACTGTTTTTTATGATACTGTTTTGGTATTCTGGGCTTAAGGCTCAGGAAACTGAATCGCTGTACAAAACAAAAAAAGTCGTTGTTGCAAAAGATACTATTCATCTCGAACCTTTCAGCATAAACTCCAGTTTTTTTGAACTTTTAAATACCAAAAATCAACCTATTGATTCTTCTTTTTATAAAATAGATTTTCAAAAAGGAACACTGCTTTTAAATGAAAAATTCACTTCTGTTTCAGATACTTTAATTGTCAATTATCTCAATTATCCTGATTTCCTCACAAAAGAATATGGCTTCTACAAAGACAGTCAAGTAGTGAGCAACGACATTGATACTGAAAAATTATACAAAATTGACAATTCCAATATTAAAAAAACCACTCCGTTTGACGGTCTAAATACTTCTGGAAGTATTACTCGAGGAGTAACAATTGGGAATAATCAAAATACAGTTTTAAATTCTAATTTAGATTTACAGATTACCGGAAAAATATCTGATAAAGTTAGTTTACGCGCTTCGCTTCAAGACAATAATATTCCGCTTCAAGATGGCAGTTATTCTCAAAAACTAGATCAGTTTGACAATATTTTCATGGAACTTTTTACGGATGACTGGAACATTCGGGCGGGTGATGTTTTTCTAGAAAATCGGAAAACACAATTCTTGAGTTTCAACAAAAAAGTTCAAGGACTTTCTGCCAGTTTTGATTTTGATACTGAAAAAAGCAAAACTAATGTTTTTGCTTCGGTTTCGTTTGTAAAAGGCCAGTATGCAAAAAGTACTTTTACGGGTCAAGAAGGAAATCAAGGACCGTATAAACTTAAGGGTCAGAATGGCGAATTGTATGTTTTGGTAATTTCAGGTTCAGAGCGCGTTTATGTAAATGGTGTTTTGCTCAAAAGAGGTGAAAACAACGATTATGTAATTGACTATAATGCGGGTGAAATTGTTTTTACTTCTCTTTTTACGATAACTTCAGAAATGCGTATCAATGTTGAATATCAATATTCTGAACGCAATTATAATCGATTAGTAACGTATGCCGGTGCAACGCACGAAAACAAAAGCTGGAGTTTTGGCGGTTATTTATACTCCGAAAATGACATGAAAAACCAGCCATTACAGCAAAATCTTTCAACAGAACAAGTACAGGTTTTAGCGCAGGCAGGTGACAATCAAAATTTAATGAAAGCCCCATCAGCATATGAAGATGCTTATGCTGAAAATAAAATACTGTACAAAAAAAACAGCCTCAATGCTGTAGAATATTATGAATATTCAAACAATCCTGCTGATGTTTTATACAATGTAAAATTTAGTCTTGTGGGTAATAATCTCGGAAATTATATCATTCAAAATAATACTTCTGTCGAACGAATTTATGAATATGTTTCGCCCATAAATGGTACTCCGCAAGGAAACTACGAACCAATTGTACAACTGGTCGCTCCGATAAAAATTCAAGTGGCGACTTTTTTAGGAAAATACAATCCTGACGAAAAAACATTGGTTGATTTTGAAATTGCAATGAGTAATAACGACAAAAATTTATTTTCTCCAATTGATGATTCTGACAACGAAGGCATTGCTTTTAAAACGAATATTAAAAAACGTCTTTTTACAAGAAATTGGGCTTTAGATGGTTTTGCAAATTATCAATTTGTTCAAAAAGATTTTAGATCTGTAGAACGCTTGTACAATATCGAATTTAATAGGGATTGGAACTTAAACACAGCTCTCTTAGGGAATCAAAGTTTACTGGTTACGGGCTTAAACTTTGATTTGTTTGCCAAAAAAGAAACTTCTAATATTGGATTATTTACTTATCAATTTGAAAAATTGGATTTTACCGAAAGTTATTCGGGAGCTCGTCATACCACAACTGCTTTATTCAAATTTAAAAATTGGACAATTGAGAATCAGGGCAGTTTTTTAAATAGTGATGCAACGACATCGACTTCAAAGTTTATTAGAAATCAAACCAGAACTAAATATCATTTTGGCAAAAACTGGATTGGAGCGAGCATGCAGCTTGAAGACAATCAGGAAAAAGATAAAGTTACCAATCAGTTTTCGGCGATAAGCCAGCGATTTTCTGAATATGGCACTTTTATTGGACGCGGCGACAGTACAAAGGTTTTTGTTGAACTAGGATATTTACAGCGAAGAAATGATAGTTTGCAAAATGGGCTTTTACAGCATGTAAATAACTCACAGACTTATTATTTAAAATCGAAACTAATTCA
Organism: Flavobacterium sp. FlaQc-28; assembly: GCF_044007415.1. Classification (NCBI taxonomy): domain Bacteria; kingdom Pseudomonadati; phylum Bacteroidota; class Flavobacteriia; order Flavobacteriales; family Flavobacteriaceae; genus Flavobacterium; species Flavobacterium sp. FlaQc-28. Next base: position 1,207,028 of record NZ_JBIPCM010000001.1, on the reverse strand, counting down.
AAATAAAACAACTGATTTAGCGGTTTACGCAAGTTATAGAAATCTTGATTTTACAGATTCTAACCGAAAAAACGAACCTTCTTTAAACTCTAGAATTCTTTATAACGATCGATTCTTTAACCAATTTATGCAAATAAGCAGTGCTTATGAAACCAGTTCTGGAACCATCGCTCAACAAGAATTTACTTATATTGAAGTTCCTGCGGGGCAAGGTGTTTATACTTGGAATGATTATAATGGTAATGGGATTCAGGAATTAGAAGAATTTGAAATTGCAGCTTTTCCAGATCAGGCAAAGTTTATTCGAATCTTTTTACCAAATCGAGTTTACATCAAAACCAATCAGAATAAATTTTCGCAATCTGTTGTACTGAATCCGCTGCAATGGCAAAATGAAAAAGGGTTTAAGAAAATCATATCCTATTTCTACAATCAAACTTCTTTTATCATGGATCGAAAAGTAAAAAGTGAAGGTGAGCTGGAGTTGAATCCTTTTTATTCTTCAGATGAAAATATTCTGGGTTTGAATTCGAGTTTTAGAAACAGTTTATTCTACAATCGAGGCAAACAAAAACATTCTGTTACGTATTCGTATCTTATCAATAACGGAAAAAGTTTACTTTCAATTGGCTCGCAGAATGTCAAAAACAATTCGCATCAATTGCAATACACGCATTTATATCAAAAAAGCTGGCTGCTTAATTTCTTTACAAAAACAATAAGCACCAACTTGATTTCTAAAGATTTTGCGGAGAAAAATTACGATTTAAAAGGGTATCAGCTTGCACCAAAAATCAGTTATTTATTTTCCAGAAATACTAGTTTAGATTTTTTCTATGAATTTCAAAACAAGGAAAATCAGATTGGCAATTTTGAAACATTAATGCAAAACCGTCTTGGGACTTCGTTTTCTTTTGCTGGAGAGAAAAAAATAACTTTAAATGGTGAGTTTTCTTTTTATGAAAATAAGTTTACTGGCAATGAATTTTCATCGGTAGGATTTCAAATGCTTGAAGGTTTGCAGGCGGGACAAAATTTAGTTTGGAAACTGCTTCTGCAAAAGAATATTACACAGTTTTTAGATGTAAATTTAAACTATCAAGGACGTAAAAGTGAAGCTGGATCTACTGTGCATACAGGTAATGTACAGCTAAGAGCATATTTTTAGCGGTGAACAAAAAACATAAGAATTAATTGCTTAATTTTATAATACTATTTAAACTAAAATCTTATGAAAAAATTATTATTGCTCTGTTTCATAGTAGTTTTATCTACTAATTTTTACGCTCAGGAAACAGTAACTAAAGCGGCTAAAAGTAAAACCGAAACGGCGGCTAAAAAGACTAAAGCGAAAGCTGATAAAACTACTGCTGATGCTAAGAAAACAGCTGATAAGGCTGCGAAAACTAAAACCACTGCAGAAAAAGAAACCGCTAAAGCTAAAAAAGAAACAACAAGCGCTGCTAAGAAAACTGCAGACAAAGAAACTGCAAAAGCAAAAAAAGACGCAACAAGCGCTGCTAAAAAAACAGCAGACAAAGAAACTGCAAAAGCAAAAAGTGAGGCTAAAAAAACAACAGCAAAAGCTGAAAGCACAAAAGCTGACGTAAAGAAAACAACTGCAAAAGCTGATGCCACAGCTAAAACTGCAGCTAAAGATGCTACTGCAGCTAAAAAGACTGCGACAAAAACGTTAAAAGAAACAAATGAAAAAGCACCAAAAGTAGCTGATAAGGTTACTGGTGAATACAATGGTAAAAAAGTATATACAGGCCCAAGAGGCGGTAAATACTATATCAACAAAAATGGTAATAAAACCTATATTCAGGATTAAGAAAAAGGGACTAAGGTTCTGAGAGACTAAGGTTCTGAGATACGAGACTTTGAAGCCGAACTTATGTTCGGCTTTTTTATTTTCAAAACACAAAAATCTTAGAACCTTAGTATCTCAGCCTCTTAGAACCTTAAATAAAATATTGCGTTAATAATTTAGTAATACGTGCGAAATAACATAAAAAACATATTTCTTTATCTTCGTTTGCAAAAAGCGTTAAACTATGAGCATTGACTATTCTGCTAACAAAACAATTTTAGTTGCTCCATTAAACTGGGGACTTGGCCACGCCACAAGATGCATCCCAATTATTAAGGCGCTTCAGGAAAACAATTTTATTCCTATTATTGCTTCTGATGGTGTTGCGCTGGCTTTGCTGCGAAAAGAATTTCCCTATATACAAACGCTGGAACTGCCTTCTTACCACATTGAATATGCTAAAAATGGTAAAAATTTTAAATGGAAGTTGATTAAAAACCTTCCGAAGATGATTGCTGCTATTTTAGATGAGAAAAAAATGGTGAACGGCTGGATTAAAAAACATGGTATTGACGGAATAATTTCTGATAATAGATTGGGGGTTTTTAGTAAAAAAGTGCCTTCTGTTTTTATGACGCATCAGTTGAATGTGATGACAGGAAACACTACCTGGTTTACGAGTAAATGCCATCAGTATTTTATAAAAAAATACACGCAGTGCTGGGTGCCGGATTCAAATGAAAAAACAAATCTTACCGGCGATTTAGGTCATCTTAAAAGCAATGATTTAAATCTTAAATACATTGGCCCTTTGAGCAGAATGCGTAAAAAGGAAACGCCTAAAATATACGATTTGATGATTATTTTATCAGGACCGGAACCACAGCGTACTTTTCTGGATGAAAAACTGCAAAAAGAAATAGCGGGTTACAAAGGAAAAGTAGTTTTTGTTCAGGGAATTGTAGAAAAAACGCAAACCAAATGGCAGGCTGGAAATGTTACTTATTACAACTTTATGAATTCTAAACAATTAGAACAGACTTTTAATGAAAGTGATTTTGTTTTATGTCGTTCTGGTTATACAACTGTTATGGATTTGGCTAAACTAGGCAAAAAAGCTTTTTTTATTCCAACTCCGGGACAATATGAACAGGAATATCTGGCGGTAAAACTTCAAGAAGAAAATCTTGTACCTTATGCAATGCAAGACGACTTTACGATTGATGATTTATCAAAGGTAAAGTCGTTTAAAGGTTTGTCTCAATTTAATGATGAAATAGACTGGGATACGCTATTTACTGTTTTTGAGGACTAATTTTTAGAAATTAAACTGTGCTTGCAGGCGCAGTAAATTTCCTTGTTGTCTGTTTATTGGAAGAGCACTGTCCTCAAAAGTTCTGTCGGCAATTACATACTCGGCAGTTAATTCTAATGCTTTGATTGGCTGCCATTCGATACCTATTTCGTAATCTCTTACGACATAACTTCTGGCGTCTTTTTCATATTTTTTACCTCCGTCATAATATTGAAATTTTGCAAAAGGATAAAGATGCTGTTTTTTAAAATCGAGTTTATAACTTAATAAAACATAACCTCCATTTAAGTCAGTTTCATCAACAGTATTGGTTAACGTATTGTAACGAGGTCCTGTTCCCACATTGTATTCTGCCTGAATCCCGAAAGGTCTTGGATACAAAACAAAAGTTGCTCCTACTCTTTGGTCTTTTACATATTGCGGATCATTTACTTTTACTCCCTGTGAAATTTCACCTGTAAAAGCCCATTTACCAGTATAAGCCTGAATTCCTGGTTCGATAATCTGGCTTCCAATCACAAAAGGATACGTTACTCTGGCTACTACATTTAAATCTCTGTTGCCGTCTAGTTTGTTTGCAATTTGACCATTGTAAACTCCAAAAGCAAAAACTCCATAGTCGCCTGATCCTTTAAATCCATCTTTTACAAGCATTTCGAAACGTTGTCTAATTTCGGCAGGTGCCCAATAAAAAAACAACCCTAAATCACGCTCGTTCAAAATGGCACTATTCATCGCATCATTACGATCTAAGGCTAAACGCTGCGAACTTGACTGCATATTTTCGAAACCGTATGGAATTTTACTCTGTCCAACACGTACACGATATTCTTTTTTCTTATCAAAAGAAAGATCAAAATACAAATCACGAATTTGCACAAAATTCTGAATTCCAGTACTTGGAGAACTCGCAAAATCGGGTTGAAAATAAAAGAATACGTTAGGATGAACCTGTCCTGAAAACACTAAACGCGCACGACGAATAAAAAGTCCGTTGTTTGCTTTTGCATCTGGAGCTGTAGAAGTTGTTCCCCATGATTTATCACATTGTTCGCAGGAAACTTTGTCGTTTGTCGAGAACAAACCATTGTATCTAATTTGTGCATAACCTCTTAAAGAGATTCTGTCGTACCAATGTTCCTCACCGCTGACACCTGACTTAGTGTCAGGCAGTTTTGCTTTATTTATAGAATCTAAAATACGAATTACTTCGTTTTTTACTTCTTGCTTGTTCAAATCTTGTGCATTAGATGCCCAAGTCAACAGTAATAAAACTGCAATTATTTTTCTTTTTATCATTCTTTCTTAAATCCCTTAATTTCAGAATGCAAAGATGTATCACCTATGTTAAGAAATCATTAACCAGATGTTACTATAATAAAAATTTATTGTTATGGACTAAATCTGTATGTTGATTTATTGTTAAACACCTTTGTTTTAGGGCATTTGACAAAAACTCAATTACAATTTTTTAACGTCAGCTTTTTGATTTTTAAGCGCTTTTTCGAGTGTAAAAGAGAATTCTGAACCAATTCCGAACTCACTTTCTACATAAACTTTCTCTTTATGTGCCTCAATAATATGCTTTACGATCGCCAAACCTAAACCAGAACCTCCTTCAGATCGAGTACCGCTTTTATCAACTCTATAGAAACGTTCAAAAAGTCGTGGAATATTTTGTTTCTCAACTCCTTCTCCGTTATCACTTATACGTATTAAAACCTTTCTCTTGGTTAAATTAACAACACCAACTTCGGTTAAACCTCCTTCTTTTCCGTATTTGATCGAGTTTACAATTAGATTTTCTAAAACTTGTTGAATCCTGTCTTTATCACCTCGAATAATAACAGATTGTACATTTTTACTTTCAAAAGCCAGTTTAATTTTCTTTTTGTCAGCTTTCATTTCTAACAAATCAAACACATTATGAATAAGCTCTACAATATCAAAATCTGTAATCATCAAATTTAAATCACCAGATTCTAATTTGGTAATCATATCTAAATCTTCAACAATGTAAATCAGGCGTTCAACCCCTTTTTCGGCACGTTTTAAATATTTTTTTCGGATATTTTTATCATCCATTGCCCCATCAAGCAAAGTCGAAACGTAACCTTGAACGGTAAATAATGGTGTTTTTAATTCGTGCGAAACATTTCCTAGAAACTCTCTGCGGTATTGCTCACGAATTTCGAGCATTTCGATTTCCAGTTTTTTATCTGTTGCAAACTTTTTTACTTCTCGTGAAAGCGTTTCCATATCAGTTGTTATTGGCTGATTGATAAGTGTTGTTGATTCTAACAGCGAAACCTCATCGTATATTTTTTTTACTCTTCTATATATAAAACGTTCTACACGATATTGCAAAACCAGAAATGAGAAGATGTAAATTGAGATTAAAAAAATTATGCCAAATGCAATTTGGTGTTTCAATTGACCTTTATAAAATAAAGACATCAAAATGAGTACAAATCCTGTTGCAAATAGACTTATATATAATGCCGATTTTACAGCAAACTTGTATGTTTTTTTAAAATTAATTTTCATTGAAAATATTAAACCATTAACAGATTATTTTTTTCACCATGTAAGGATATAAGTTTATTTAAAAGTAAAACTTAATGGTGTGCATTTACATAAGAACCTAAAAAAGCAAATCTTTGTCAAAGTTCTGAACTTTGACAAAGATAATTATTGTGAATGTAGGTAAACCACAAATTAAATGAACTTATTCACTTACAGGGTTTCCTTAATATTGAATCCTTAAACTTCAAATTTGTAGCCTACTCCTTTTATAGTTTTAAAAAGGTCTTCACCTATTTTTTCGCGTAGTTTTCTAATATGAACATCAATTGTTCTTCCTCCTACTACCACTTCGTTCCCCCAGACTTTATCAAGAATTTCATCTCTTTTAAAAACTTTTCCTGGTTTTGAAGCTAATAAATAAAACAATTCGAATTCTTTTCTTGGAAGCGCAATTTCTACATTGCCTTTAATAATTTTATACTCTTCGCGGTTAATCTCGATTCCTCCAACATTTATAGTATCACTAACTACTTCTTGTTCTTTTAACCTTCTTAACAGAGCCTTTACTTTTGAGACCAATAATTTTGGTTTTATTGGCTTAGTAATATAATCATCAGCACCAGCATCAAAACCAGCTACTTGCGAATAGTCTTCACTTCTTGCAGTAAGAAATGTTATGATAACATTATTTAATTCAGGGATTTTTCTGATGTGCTCACAAGCTTCCATTCCATCCATTTCAGCCATCATCACGTCCATAATAATTAATTCCGGCAATTCTTTCTGAGCTTTTGCTATAGCATCTTTTCCGTTAGAAGCTGTAACAATTTGATAGCCTTCTTGAGCAAGGTTATAGCCAACGATTTCTAAGATATCTGGTTCGTCGTCAACTAATAAAATCTTGGTTTGTGTTTTTTTCATAAATAGCAAAAATTGAGATTTTTACATCAAATTCTCTTTAATATATATCCGATGTTTTTTATTTCACAGGGTAAATATAGTAATAAATGAATCGTTAAAAATTGCTGTTAACGGTAATTTAATCTGGTAACAATTTGATAATCTTTAGCACACAAAAACATAACAAGTTCGTAACATCGACTTCACAGCTCAGTTATTTCTTTGCACAAAAATAAATCAAACACAACACTGAAATGAAATTCAATTTAAAATTTCTATTTATTGCATTATTTATCTGTACGATTTCGATCGCACAAAACAAAGGTACGATTTCTGGCGTTTTAACCGACAAAGAAATGAACAACGAAGCCTTACCTTTTGCAAATGTTTTAATTAAAGGTACAAACATTAGCGTAAATACTGACGTTGACGGAAAATATTCGTTAAGCGTAAATCCAGGAAATTATATCGTTATTTATAGTTTTTTAGGATATGAATCTAAAGAAGCTCCAGTTGTAGTAAAAGCAAACGAAACTGTAGTTGTAAATCAAGTACTTTCTTCTGGAAGTTTTACTCTTAAAGATGTAGTGGTAAAATCTACTGGAAACAGAGAAAAAGAAACGGCTTTATTGCTAGACCAAAAAAATGCTGTCGTAATTAAACAAAGTATTGGCGCACAGGAAATGTCTAGAAAAGGTGTAAGCGATGTAGAAGAAGGTTTAACTAAAATTACCGGAATTACTAAAGTTGGATCTAGAGGTCTATTTGTTCGCGGACTTGAAGACAGATACAACAACTTATTAATTAATGATCTTGCTGCACCAACAAACAACCCATTTTTGAAAATTATTCCGCTAGATTTATTCTCTACGGATATCGTTGGTGTTATTGAAGTTTACAAAACATTCAGCCCAAACATTTATGGTGATTTTGCAGGTGGAACATTTAATATCCAAACTTCTAAAAACACAAAAAGTATCACGAAAATTAATATTGGAACAAGCTATCTTGTAAACAGTAATTTAAAAAGATTTTCTATTTCTAAAGATGCTGATTCTGCAGAAGGATTCTTCGGAATGACTGGAGACAATAGAAAACTGCCTTCTTTATTAGGAGATACTCCATCTGGTCATGTTTTTACTCCTCAAGAATCTTTAAACTCTTTCCAAAGCGGCTTTGACGTTTCGACTATAAGAACTCCACTAAATACAAGTATTGGATTTTTGCATGCTGAAAAATTTGATTTAGAAAAAGACAGAAGCCTTTCTTACATCATCTCTGTAAATGCAGAAAACAGCTACGCAATTCAAGAAGGAGTTGACAGAACTTTTGCTTACCAAAGTACTGGTATCAGCTATAAAACTGATTTCATCACTACAGACAATCACTACAGAACTTCTTTGACAGGTTTATTAGGTTTAAACTATAATACAAACAGATTTAAACTTGCTTACAACAGCCTTTTTATCAGAACAACAGATAACTTAATCAAAGATCAATTTGGTGTTGCTAATGCTGAAACTGGAACTGGAACAAACAAAACTCTTATTCGTACTAACCAATTAGATCAATCAGATTATTGGAACAATCAATTATTAGGAGAATATGCAATTACAGAAGATAAAAGCCAAACTGTAAAAGCAGGTGCCTCTTATGCGCTAACAAAATACAATCAGCCTGACAGAAAAGCTTTTTCTGGTATTAAAACGGATAACGACGGAATCATTGCTTCGATTGCAGGAAACAACTTTATCAAACAATATTTAGAAATTACCGGAAACTCTTATTTCTCTGGTTTAGCTGAATATAACTTGAAATTTGGAGCGGATAAAGGTCACAAATTAACTGTTGGTTATAACGGAAACTTGTCAGACATGGAGTCTTCATATCGTTTTATTTCTCCAACACCTGGTCCAAACATCGATGCTCCGCTTAACAGTATCGACGATCAATTGAATGGATACATTGCTGGAGGCGCTTTCAATTTTAGAGAAAGTTCTAACTCTACTTATAAAGCTATTTTAAAAGAAGGCGCTAATGCTGGATATGCGAACTTGCTTTACAAATTCAATGACAAATTTGAACTTAATGGTGGTGTACGATTTGAAAGCACAAATAGAGAAACTAAATACAGAACTCAAGGTTCTTTTGATGAGCCATATGTAACTTTAAACTACGACAAAACTTATTTCTTGCCTTCGTTGAACGCTAAATACAGCGTTACCGAAAAAGCAAATGTTCGTTTAGCAGGTGGTATCACTTACACTAAGCCAGTAATAATGGAGGCTTACCCAATCGAGTACATCAATGCCGATGGAACTTCAATGAAAGGAAATCCATATTTAGTGAACAGTGACAATTACAATGTTGATTTAAAATATGAGTTTTTCCCAACAGCAAAAGAAATGTTCGCAGTAGGACTTTTTGGTAAACAAATGAAAAATCCTATCGAAAGAACTTTGACTGCAAATGCTGCTGGTTCTACGATCATCACTTATCTAAATTCTGACAATGCAGTTATATACGGCGCAGAAATTGAGTTTATCTATGATTTAGAAAGATTAACTAATACGTTCAAAAATTTCTCTTTAGGTTTTAATACTTCTTTAATGAGTACTAAAGCAGAAGTAAAACCTTTTATCATAAATCCTGACGGAAGTGTAACTCAGACAATCGAAACTCATACATCAAGAGACTTACAAGGAGCTTCAAAATGGTTGATCAATTCAGATTTGAAATATCAATTTGACGTAAACAAAAACTGGAGCAATACACTTTCATTAGTTTACTCAGTATTCGGAAAAAGAATTTATGCAGTAGGAACAAATGGTCTAGATCATATTTATGAACTTCCTGTATCACAATTGGATTTTGTATGGAGCAGTAAACTCTCTAAACATTTTGATTTAAAATTCACTGCAGACAACTTACTTGATCCTGCAAGAAAATTCGAAATTGGAGATAACAGTGTAACACCAGTTGTTGGAGATCCATTAACAAGAAGCTACAAAAAAAGCAGAGGTTTTTCATTAAGCCTAGGATATACGTTTTAATCCTCTTTAAAACAAAAACTACAAAGCCCTATTTCGATAGGGCTTTTTTTATGAACATAATGTAAATCTCTTAACATTATCTTGACATTTAGGAGCTTTTATAATAACGGTATTGTAATAATCAGCTAACATGTATAAAAGATTCCCGTCCTACTTTTGTCTGCAAAGAAATCAACTATTAAACAACAATTATGAAAACTAAATTTTTCGCTTTAGCCCTTTCAATTGGCTTATTATTTTCATCTTGCAGCAATGACAACGATCCAGCTCCATTTACTATCGCTCCTTTAACAGGAACCGAGAGTATTGTTGTAGGTGGAACTACAACTTTCAGCAGTACAACTACAGGCGGTACTTATTCTAGTGCTACGCCAGCTGTTGCAACTGTTGTACCCGCTACTGGAGTTATTACAGGGGTTTCTGTAGGTACTTCTGTTATTACTTATACACTACAATCTGTTTCAGTAACGAAAACAGTAACTGTAACAGCTGTTCCTGTTGCAACTGGAGAAATTACTGGACCAATTACAGCTGATAAAACTTATCCATTAGGAAACTATACTATGAAAGGTATGGTAAAAGTAAATGCTGGAGTAACATTAACATTTGATGCTGGTTCAACAATTACAGTTGATAAAACTACTGGAGACAACGCTTTAGTTGTATTAAACGGTGGAAAACTAGTTATCAATGGTACTGCTGACAAACCAGTTGTATTTACTGAAAAATCTAAAGTTGCAGGTTCTTGGGGAGGTATCATCATGTATGGTGACGCTCCAATCAATGCAATCAACGGTGTAAAAACTTCTACTTCTGAAGATGGAAATGCTTTATCTTACGGAGGAACAAATGCTGCTCACAATGGTGGTTCATTGAAATATGTAAGAGTTGAATATGCTGGTTCTAAATTAGCTGACGGAACAAAAGAATTAAACGGATTCTCTTTCTACTCTGTAGGATCAGGAACAACTTTAGATCACTTAGTATCTTACAAAGGTGCTGATGACGGATTCGAATTTTACGGAGGAACTGCAAGTTTAACAAATGCAATTTCTTATGACAATACTGATGACTCTTTTGACTGGCAAGATGGATGGCAAGGTCAAGCCAATTCAAACTGGTACGCTCATCAAAATGCAAAAGGAAACTTTGGAATTGAAATTGAATCTTCTAAAAACAATAACGCTTACTTCCCTAAAGTTACAAATATTACTTTAAGAAGAATTGCTGGTACAACTCCAGAAACTGTTGGAGATGTTCAAGTAGATGCATTCCAATTCAAAAATGAAGGAAATGGTGATTTCAGTAACGTTATCATAGATGGTTACGGTGATTACACAGAAGGTGGTAAATTATACACTGGAGCAGCTGTTAAAATTCAAGATGCCTCTACAAATACAAACCAAGTAAACGGTGGTAAAATTAAAATCACTAAAGTTAAAATTACAAATACTTCTAAAGATATCTTAGGTGTAGTTGTAGCTCCATGGGACGGTGTAGTTGCATTCCCAGCAGGAAACTTCGTAATCGATGCAACAGCAACTGGAGCATCTATCACAGGTGGTGCTTGGGCAACAGTTAACGGTGTTGACTTGACTAAATAATAGTTAGAAAAAAAATAATGTTAAAAACATCCTAATAATTTAGGATGTTTTTTTTTGGCTTAGTTTTTATAATTTTTTTTGTATATTTACTCATCCAAATAAATGCGATGGCAAAAAACTACTTTTATATTATTTTTTTATTGGCTTTTTTCTTTACTGTAAGTGCTTCAGCACAAGACAGTAAGCAATTACCAAAAACTCAAGAGTCCGTAGGAATTGAGGGTCTCAGCTTGTACCCTAACCCAGTGGTCAATGGAAAAGTATATATTACCTCAAAAAATGATTTAGAAAAAGAAATCATCATTTTTGACATCTTAGGAAAAAGAGTATTACAAGCGCATCTAAGCTCAAAAGAACTAAACGTTGCAGATCTAGTTCCCGGCGTTTACATTATAAAAATAAGCGAGCAAAATGCTACGGCAACCCGAAAGCTCATTATTCGATAAAACACAAAAAAAGCTCCTGATGGAGCTTTTTTAAGTTTACACCATTCAGCTTTTAGTATTCAGTACTGCACTAAGTTTCTAAACTTTTACACAAACCGAGCACTGAAAACTAAAAAGGGAACACTGAACGCTAAAAAATAAATATCTTTGCACAAAAAAGTTTTGATTACAGCCAGCGATATATTTACGATTTCCAGCCATAAACAATTTGAAAAAACAGCACTAAAAGTGTTTCGCTTTCAATATGAGAACAATCTAGTATATCGTGATTTTTGCGATTTCCTTAAAACAGATGTACAGCAGGTAAAAACATTGGCACAAATTCCATTTTTACCTATTCAGTTTTTTAAAAGCCATGACGTAGTATCAAACACCAATCCTGCCGAAGTCACTTTTACCAGCAGCGGCACGACCGGAATGATTACCAGCAGGCATTTGGTAACCGATGTTTCTCTTTATGAAGAAAGTTACCGAAAAGGATTTTCTCAATTCTACGGCAATATCGAAGATTATGTTGTTTTAGCCCTTTTACCATCCTATTTAGAACGTGAGGGATCTTCGCTTATTTACATGGTCGAAGACTTAATAAAACTATCTAATCAGCCTGAAAGCGGGTTTTATTTACACAATCACGACGACTTAATTAAAAAGCTGACTGAACTTGACGAATCAGGTCAAAACGTGATTCTAATTGGTGTTACTTATGCTTTGCTAGATTTAATCGAAAAACACCAATTCAACCTTCAAAACACCATTATTATGGAAACTGGAGGCATGAAAGGAAAACGCAAAGAAATGATTCGCGAAGAACTGCACGAACAACTTTGCAAAGGATTTGGCGTAAATGCGATTCATTCAGAATACGGAATGACAGAACTTTTAGCACAAGCTTATTCTTTAGGCAAAGGCGTATTCGAATGTCCTTCTTGGATGCATATTTTAGTTCGCGATCCAGAAGATGCTTTGACTTATATAAAAGATGGAAAAACCGGAGGAATCAACGTTATTGATTTGGCCAATATAAATTCCTGTTCTTTTATTGCCACGCAGGATTTAGGCAAAAAAAATCCCAACAACTCTTTCGAGGTATTGGGACGTTTTGATAATTCTGATATTCGTGGCTGTAACTTAATGGTGCTTTAATGTTTAATCGTTGATTTGTTAAATCGTTTAATCGGCATAAACTCGATTCAACAATTAACCAATTAAACAGTTAAACCATTTAGACCACTCTAATCACAAAATAGTTTTTCTTTCCACTTTGCAATAACACAAATTGATTGTTAATCAAATCATTTGCTGTTAATACAAAATCTTCTTTTATTTTTTCTCTGTTTACAGAAATTGAGTTCGCAGTCAATGCACGTCTAGCTTCTCCGTTTGATTTAAAGAAACCTGTTTTCTCATTTAAAACTGTTACAATATCTAATCCGTTTTCTAAATCAGTCTTTGCAATTTCAGCTTGCGGCACTCCGTCAAAAACTTCTAAGAAAGTCACTTCGTCTAATTTTTTCAAATCATCAGCAGTAGAATTTCCAAACAAAATATTCGAAGCCTGAATCGCTTTTTCTAATTCTTCTTTGCTATGAACAAAAATCGTGATTTCTTCAGCCAATTTCTTTTGCAAAATTCTTAAATGCGGTGCCGTTTGATGCTCAGCAATTAAAGCCTCAATAGTTTCTTTGTCTAAGAATGTAAAGATTTTAATGTATTTTTCTGCATCAACATCTGTTGAATTTACCCAAAATTGGTAAAACTTGTAAACAGAAGTTTTATCAGCATCCAGCCAAACATTTCCGCCTTCAGATTTTCCAAATTTAGATCCGTCTGCTTTTGTAATCAAAGGCGTTGTCAAAGCAAAAGCCTTTGCTCCTTCTCCACCCATTCTACGCACTAATTCTGTACCAGTAGTAATATTCCCCCATTGGTCAGAACCCCCCATTTGTAAAATACAATTGTTGTTTTTGTACAAATGATAAAAGTCGTACCCTTGAATTAATTGATATGTAAATTCAGTAAAAGACATTCCTTCACCTTCTCCGCTAAATCTCTTTTTAACAGAATCCTTCGCCATCATATAATTTACTGTGATACGTTTTCCAACTTCACGAGCAAAATCAATAAACGAGAATTCTTTCATCCAGTCATAGTTATTTACCATGATTGGAGCATTTGCTTCTTTTGAATTAAAGTCTAGGAAACGAGACAGAACACTTTTAATTCCGGCAACGTTTTTAGCCAAAGCTTCTTCGTTCAACAAATTTCTTTCGTCAGATTTCCCAGAAGGATCACCAATCATTCCAGTCGCGCCGCCCACAAGAGCGATTGGCTGATGACCAAAATTCTTTAAATGAACCAATAAAATAATCTGAACCATACTGCCTATATGCAGCGAATCTGCTGTTGGATCAAAACCAATATATGCCGAAGTTACCTCTTTTAGCAATTGTTCTTCCGTTCCTGGCATGCTATCATGGTACAAACCGCGCCACTTTAATTCTTCGACTAGATTCTTCATTTTTAAAATATTTTGCGCAAATATAATCAATGGTAATGGCAATGGCAAAAACTTATGCCACTAAGGCACTAAGGCACAAATATTATTTTAAAAAAATCAAAACTTTGCGCCTTAGCGCCTTAGTGGCAAAAACCAAAAACCTTTGAACCTTTGTTCCCCTACAACTTTGAACCTTTGCAAAAAACCTTCGCAACTTTGTCTCTCTCCAGCTTTGCACCTTTCCAACAAAAACTTATATTTACAAAATGGTATTAGTAACTGGCGGAACAGGTTTAGTAGGCTCACATTTATTGCTTCATTTAATCGAAAATGGAGAAAACGTTCGGGCAATTTACAGAACCAAAAACAACATTCAAAAAGCAAAATCGGTTTTTGAACTTTATAAGAAAGAAGCTTTATTTGAAAAAATAGAATGGCTTGAAGCCGATATTTTGGACGTTCCTTCTTTAGAAACTGCCTTTATTAATGTTGATTACGTTTACCACTGTGCCGCTCTAATTTCATTCGACCCAAAAGAGGAAGAAGCACTTCGAAAAATAAACATCGAAGGAACTGCTAATATGGTTAATTTTTCGATTGCATTAGGTGTAAAGAAATTTTGCTTTGTAAGCTCTATTGCCGCACTTGGCGATTTGGCACCGCACGAAACTTACATTACTGAAGAAACGGACTGGAATCCTGAAAAACCACACAGTGATTATGCTATTTCTAAATACGGCTCTGAAATGGAAGTATGGCGCGCTCATCAAGAAGGTTTAGATATTATAATTGTAAATCCCGGCGTAATTTTAGGCCCAATTCCGAAAACAAAAAACAAACAGCAGGGAAGCGCTGAATTGTACTTAAAAGTTGCCAACGGTCTTTCGTTTTACACTCTTGGAAGTACTGGTTTTATTACCGTTGATGATGTTGTGAAAATTTCTCGTCAATTAATGCATAGTGAAATTAAAAATGAGCGTTTTACTTTAATTGCCGACAATATTATTTTTAAAGATATTCTTGATACAATTGCCGAGGTTTTGAAAGTAAAAAAACCAAGCACTCATGCCAAACCTTTATTTATGAATTTCCTATGGATTGCTGACGCCATATTTTCAACTTTGTTTTTCCAGAAAAGACGCCTTACAAAAGCAACTGCAAAAGCTTCTTATTCTAAAAATCTGTATTCAAATGAAAAAATAAAAACCGCTCTAGGAACGGTTTTTACAGATGTACATCAATATGTAAAGGATATTTCTAAACTTTAAAATTATTTTTTAGGCTGCGGCTTCATTTGTCGTCTTATAGAATCAAGATTTATTTGACTCTTTGTCTTTTTGATAGAATCTTTCGGTTTTTCTTTATCCTTAAGATTCACCGCTTTCATCGCTTTTTTCTCTTCAATTTTAACGATCGAATCTGTGTCTCTTTGATTTTTTGCCAATCGTTTTCCAACCTCATCAAACATCTCTTTGTAGTTCTCATAATCTGCAGCATAATACATATTATTTTGAGCAAATTGAAGACTGTCTACTTTGTATTTTTTTAAAATAAACTTCGTTGGATTTGTTTCTGTAGAATCTAACGAAATTGGATTTTGGTATTTCATTGCTTCCAGAAGAGACAAATCATACATAATATCAATCATTTTATCTTTCTCTATAAGTTTTTCAGGCTGTTTTACAACCTCTCTTTTACAACTTACAGAAAGAAATACAACTAATACTATTACAAAACAATTTTTCATTTCGCTTTTTTATCTATCAAACAATAAACGTTTTCCAGCACGGATATCTTTTACTTTAAAGTTATTGTAAACCATTTCACCGTTTACAAAAGTGTGCGTAATTCTCGATTTAAAAGCTGTGCCTTCAAACGGAGACCAACCGCATTTGTATAAAATATTATCTTGATTTACGCTCCAAGGCAAACTCGGATTTACAATTACCAAGTCAGCATAATAACCTTCTTTGATAAAACCTCTTTTTTCTATTTTAAAGATTTTAGCCGGATTATGACACATTTTCTCTACAATTTTCTCTACACTTATTTTTCCTTGATGATGCGCTTCGAACATTGCAACAACGGCATGCTGTACAAGCGGACCTCCTGAAGGTGCTTTTAAGTAAGATTGTAATTTTTCTTCTTTTGTATGCGGCGCATGATCTGTTGCAATAACATCAATTCTACCGTCATTCAAAGCTTCCCAAAGTGCTTTTCTATCACTCTCTGTTTTTACAGCAGGATTCCATTTAATGAAATTTCCTTTTGTTTTATAATCTTCATCAGTAAACCAAAGATGGTGCACACAAACCTCAGCGGTGATCTTTTTGTCTTCTAATGGAATTTTGTTTGTAAACAATTCCATTTCTTTAGCAGTCGATAAGTGAAAAATATGCAAACGCGCACCTGTTCTTTTTGCCAAAGCCACCGCTTTTGAAGACGAAATATAACAAGCCTCAGCACTTCTAATTAAATTATGCGCTGTTACCGGAACATCTTCACCGTATTTTTCTTTGAACTCTGCTAAATTATTTTGAATAGTAGTCTCATCTTCGCAATGTACAGCGATTAACATTGGTGTGCTTGAGAAAATTTTTTCTAAAGTTTCTTCTTTGTCAACCAGCATATTTCCTGTTGATGAACCTAGAAATATCTTAATTCCAGCAACATTTTTAGGATTCGTTTTTAAAACCTCCTCTAAGTTATCGTTAGTAGCTCCCATCATAAACGAATAGTTCGCAAATGATTTTTGGGCAGCGATTTGATATTTATCTTCTAATATTTCTTGTGTAACAGCATTTGGAACCGTATTTGGCTGTTCGATAAAAGAAGTAATTCCTCCCGCAACCGCAGCTCTTGATTCTGATTCAATATCACCTTTATGCGTTAAACCTGGTTCTCTAAAATGAACTTGATCATCAATTGCGCCCGGTATTAAATAACTTCCTTCGGCATCTACAACAATACAATCAGATGATTTTAAACTGATACTATCAGCGACTTCAACAATCAAGTCGTTTTCTATAAAAACATCTCCATCAAAAATAGACCCTTCGTTTACAATTTTTGCATTTTTAATTAAAATCCTATTCATGTTCTATCTTTATAATGTATTGACTAATTTTTTTAATCTTAACGAAATCACTCCAAGAATTGCTTCTTTGATAATGGCGTTGCTCATTTTCGAAACTCCTTTTGTTCTATCGGTAAAAATAATTGGAACTTCTTTAATTTCAAACTGAGCACAATAAGTTCTGTACTTCATTTCGATTTGAAACGCATATCCCACAAACTTTATTTTGTTAAGATTGATTTTCTCTAAAACTTCTCTTTTATAACAAACGAAACCTGCAGTTGCATCGTGAATTTTCATTCCAGTAATAAACTTCACGTATACCGAAGCGAAGTACGACATCAAAACACGGCTTAACGGCCAGTTTACCACATTTACCCCTTTTACATAACGGGAACCAATAGCCAAATCAGCTCCTCCAAAATGACAAGCATCATATAATTTCTCTAAATCATTTGGGTTATGCGAAAAGTCAGCATCCATTTCAAAAATAAAATCATACTTACGTTCCAAAGCCCATTTGAAACCATGAACATAAGCCGTTCCTAAACCCGCTTTTTTAGCTCTTTTTTCAAGAAACAATCTTCCTGAAAACTCTTCTTGCAAGGCAATCACTTTATCGGCAGTATGATCAGGAGAATTATCATCGATTATTAAAAGATGAAAAGGTTTATGCTGCGAAAGTACCGCTCTCACAATACTTTCAATATTTTCAATTTCGTTATAAGTTGGAATTATGACAATACTATCACTCATTTTTCTTGGTAATTTCACCGCAAAAGTAAACTTTTTATAGCATTTGGTTCATAATAAATACATAATAAAAGTATTGACACAAAAAATTACTAATTTTGTGCGCTATGATTGAACAACTTCATCCTCGAATTATTGAAAACAAAGATTGGGCAACTGTTTTATTCATCCTGACCTTTGCGATTGTTGCTATAACAAAATCAGCATATGAAACTCGGTTTTCTGAGTTCAGCAGACTTATTTTCTCAGATAAATATGCTAAAATTTATCGCGACAATAATCATATAAACAGCAGCTTTACTGTTGGTTTGTTTTTTGTACAAATTATTTCATTTGCTTTTTTTATTCAGCTTACGATGAGCATTTATGGAACGGCGTCAAAAACAGATTATTTATTGTTTATTCGAATTGCAACTTTTCTTCTTTATTTTATTCTTGCAAAATATTTGATCGAAAAAATTGTAGCTGCTTCATTCAATATTGATGATTTTATGGAACTTTTTAACTTACAAAAAGTAACCTACAGGACTTACATTGGCGTTTTGATCCTTCCTATCAATGCAATTTTGTTCTATTACAACAATATTCCAATAATTGTTCCGTTTGCGATCATAGGTATTTCGCTGTGTATCAGCTTATACTCATATTTTATTTCAATTAAAACGTATCAAAACGTAATTATCGACAAGTTGTTTTATTTTATTTTATATCTTTGCGCTCTTGAAATAGCCCCTTATTATTTTCTCTATTATTGGATGACAAAAGGGAGTGCTTAGTAAATGTTTATAATATGAAAGTGAAAACAATTTTGGTGTCACAGCCTGAACCTAAAGTGGAGAATTCTCCTTACTTTGAGCTCCAACAAAAACACAAAATAAAAATTGATTTCAGACCATTTATTCATGTGGAAGGGGTTAGTGCAAAAGAGATTCGATTACAAAAAATCGACCTTAATCACTACACTGCTATCATTTTAACAAGTCGAAATGCTGTAGATCATTTTTTTAGAGTGGCTGATGAAATGCGCTACAAAGTTCCTGAAGGATTGAAATATTTTTGTCAATCTGAAGCAGTTGCATTTTATCTGCAAAAGTATGTAGTGTACAGAAAACGTAAAATTTACGTTGGTGCTAAAGATTTTGCTGATTTATCGCCTCTAATTAAAAAATACAAAGACGAGAAGTTCTTACTTCCAGCATCTGACCAATTAAATGCAGACGCTCCAATAACATTAAATAGTCTAAAAGTAGATTGGGCACAAGCCGTTTTTTACAGAACTGTAATGAGCGACTTATCTGATCTTGCTGATGTTTATTATGATGTTTTAGCATTTTTCAGCCCAACAGGAATTAAATCATTGTTTAAAAACTTCCCAGACTTTAAACAAAACAATACCAGAATAGCTGTATTTGGAAGCACAACTCAAAAAGAAGCTTTAGATCACGGTTTAAGAATCGACATTCTTGCTCCAACACCTGAAACGCCTTCTATGACAATGGCTCTTGAAAAATACATCGCCGAAGCAAACAAAGGAAAATAAAACCTTAAGAATATAAAATATTTAAAATCCAAATTCCAACTTAATCACTTGGGATTTGGATTTTTTTTTACACCCTTTCGTTTCCCGTGATTGAAACTACGGGCTGTATTTTTGGAATTTGGGATTTAAAAAATTGGAATTTTATTTTCCCCTCCTTTTAACTATATTTGATTTCTATTCTAAACCAAATTAAAAGAATTAGTTTCAAATTACAAGTTATGAAAATCAACTCCTTATTAATTGAAATTGACGGTATCGACAAAGAAATTCTTCGATACTTAATGGATGATGCCCGAAAACCCATTCTGCAAATCGCTAATAAAATAGGCATCTCTGGAGCTGCAATTCATCAGCGCTTAAAAAAACTGGAACAATCCGGCGTAATTTCAGGATCTAAGTTTACTGTTAACCCAAAAGTTTTAGGCTACAACACTATGGCATTTGTTGGTGTTTATCTTGACAAAGCGTCTAGAAACTCCGAAGCCGTAAAAGACCTTAGAAAAATTCCAGAAGTACTGGAATGTCATTATACCACAGGAAACTGGTCCGTACTAATTAAAATTATCTGTAGAGACAACGAACACCTAATGCAGCTTTTAAATACCAAAATTCAAGCAATTGAAGGTGTTTCGAGAACTGAAACCTTTATTTCGTTAGATCAGCAGATAGACAGGCAGATTCAATTGTAAATGTGTCAATAAGAAAATTTGATAATTAGATAATTTTCTAAATGTGATAAAATAAAAAAAACGGACAGATTTTAAAAATCTGTCCGTTTTTACTATAAATTATCTAATTGACTAATTATCTCAATTATCAAATTAGTTTCTTCTACTTCCTGAATAAATCGAGATATAGTACAACAGCGTTGCAATTGAACCTATAGCCGCTACAACATAAGTTCTTGCCGCCCATTTTAAGGCATCTTTCGCACCTGCCTGTTCTTGCTGAGTCAGCATATGTTTATTTTCTAACCAAGCCAAGGCTCTATTACTTGCATCATATTCTACCGGCAGCGTAATAATTGTAAACAATGTAGTTGCAGCAAAAATAACAATCCCAATTAGCAGTAATTGAGGAAAAGTTCTAATCATTAAGATTCCCGCAAGCAAAATCCACTGTACATAATTTGAAGCAACGCTTACAATAGGCACTAATTTAGAACGCATTGTTAACCATTCATAACCAATAGCATGCTGAACCGCATGTCCGCACTCGTGTGCCGCAACAGCAGCCGCAGCCGCATTACGATGATTGTAAACTGCTTCACTTAAATTAACTGTTTTATCTGCAGGATTATAATGATCTGTTAGTTGACCTGGAGTCGAAATAACACGAACATCTGTAATACCATTATCAGCAAGCATTTTTTCAGCGATTTCAGCACCGCTCATTCCGTTTCGTAGTTGCAGTTTAGAATATAATTCGAATTTACTTTTTAGTTTTGAACTTACCAGCCAGCTAAACAACATTATAGCTCCGGCAATAATTAAATATCCACTTCCCATATTTTTATCTTTTTTTGATTGATTTCTAAAGTTACAAAACAAATCACAATTTCTGAACCAAACTCAAAAAATGACATTTTGACATTTAAAACAGTAATTACGACAGTAGAAATCTTAAAAATTTAACAAAAAAAAAGACGCACTGCGATGCGTCTGTATAATACGATCAAAAAAGAGTATTTATAACAACTGATTATTCATCTCTTCAAATTTCTCAATCAAAGCATTTACTTTTGATTGTTGTTTTTTAATTTGTTTTGGGCGGATATAAAACCAATTAAACGCCATCCAAAGCAATGTTATTCCATAACACAAACTCGCACCCAAAGCACTCATTCGGCTCGCATACTCATACATATACAAACAAATTCCGGTTGTAAGCAGCAGAAAGTACAAACTCATCATTTTAGTCTGTATAAACTGTTGTTTCTTTTTAATTACGATCAGGTTTTGCAAATATTCCTGATTGGTTTGTGTTGCATCAATATTTCTATACGGAGCAAACAATTTATTAAAAGCGATCACATAAATAACCATCGCCAAAATCGTCAAAACAATACCGATTTTAGTCGAAAGAAATTCTGGCTGATAGTATATCCAAATAAAAACAATAAATACAGTCGTCAAAAAAAGCAAAATATTCACCATCCATAAACTTCTTAAACCTGCTTTCTTAAACCTGCTTACTCGTGACAGCAAATCTTTCATGTCCGGCTGACTTACGGATTGTTTTTTCCATAAATCTTTAAAATCTATATTGTTATCGTTGTCCATTTTCTTTAAATTTTTCGGTCAGTTTTTCTTTTATTCTGTGAATTTTCACTCTAACATTCGCATCAGAAAGTCCAACGATTTTGGCTATTTCTGACTGCTTCACTTCTTCTAATTCCAACGAAATAATGATACGTTCCGTTTCAGGTAATTCGGCTATGCATTTATACAAAAACTGAATCTGCGGCTCTATCAAAGTTTGTTTCTCTTCAGAAAGATGAATTGGCAATTCTGATTTCGGAAAGCGTTTTTGTTTTTCAATCTGCCTCAAACAATTGTTAGATGCAATTCTGAAAATCCAAGTTCCAATAGCCGATTCGTTTCGAAAAGTTTCTAGTTTTTGCCAGACAATTATAAAGGTTTCCTGAGCCAAATCCTGCGCAGCATCATAATCGTTAACAAAACCCATACAAAGCCTGAATATTCTATCCCAATACGTCTTATAGATTTCTTCAAATTCCATTCTTACGATTTTACAAAAGTGTTTAATTGCGCTAAATACCAAGCCGCATCGTCATACATAATAAAATGCAGACCTTTGCTCGCATACTTAAAATCAGCTGTTTTTAAATTTTTATATTGTTCCTCGATTGCTGGTTTTAAATTTATAAAATAAGATTCTAATAAAATTAATGAAGGGCATTTTATCGCAGTAATTTTATTTCTCAAATCGGTATTCGAGAAATCACAAAACATTTGACCAAATGTTTTCCTATCTGATTTTACACTCCAATCTACAACTGTATCCATTTTTGAAACATCAGCCAAAAGTCTCGGCATTGTTTTTTTCTGCATTTCAAGAAACTGAGCATCTGTCATAGCAGTCATTTGATTCACCATTGCCGCACAATCATTATTTTCTTTTGACTTAAAAGACGGATCCATCAATGCCGCCATACATGGAAGCGCATCTACCACCACAATTTTCCCAATTAATTCTGGATAATCTGCCGCGATTGCCAATGCCAATCCGCCGCCCATACTGTGACCAATTAGAATTGGCTTTTCAATTTTATTGTCTTTAATATAATTTGCGATTTCAGTTTTCCAATTTTCGAATGAAGGATTCTCTTGTGGTTTTGCTCCAGCAAATCCTGCCATTGTAAGCGTATAACAAGTATACTCCTTTTCGAAAGCAGTTTTGGTTTCATTCCAAACATCTCCAGAAGAAGCAAATCCGGGAATGAAAATTATAGATTGTTTACCGCTTCCGGTTTTAATAACTTCGAAAGGATATGATTTTGTTTGTGCAAAAACATTTAGACATAATGCTGAGAATAAGAATGCGATAAATAAGATGATATACTTTTTCATTTTTAATAGTTTTAAGTTGTTAATTTAATCGGATCCGCCCTTTGGATACGTGAACTATTAAAATGTTACAAAAGTTTTTAAATTTTTAATCATTAAGTTTAAAATCCCAATGTTGGTGCGGGTTTTTAACCACAAAGTGCGCGAAGGTTTGCGCAAAGGACGCTATGTTTTCCGCCACGAATTACGCGAATTTTCACTAATTTTTATTTCGAAAAACACATAGTTTCTCATTTCGACGAAGGAGAAATCTCCACGAGAAACTCGACAAAGATTGACTTATTGGAACGGAGTTACTTGCGAAGATTTCTCCTTCGTCGAAATGACAAGATTGTGCAGTTCTTTGCTTTGTTCCGTTACAAATTGCACAAATTCAATTCGTGAAAATTCGTGTAATTCGTGGCAAAAAAAGCACAAAAAAAATCCCAAACCCCAATCGTAAAATTGGAATTTGGAATTTTCATATTGGAATTTATTTGGTTATCCTACCAAATTGATGATTTTTCCAGGAACAATAATCACTTTATTTGGTGTTCTGCCGTCTAATTGTTTTTGTGTTCTTTCGTCTTTCATTACGATTTCTTCGATTTGTTCTTTGGTTAAATCCAAAGGCAATTCGATTGTAAAACGCATTTTTCCATTGAAAGAAACTGGATACTCTTTATTTGTTTCAACCAAATGACTTGCTTCAAAAATTGGGAACGCAACTTCAGAAATTGAAGTTGCATGTCCTAACTGCGACCATAATTCTTCAGCAATATGAGGTGCATAAGGCGAAACCAAAATAGCCAACGGTTCTAAAATCGCTCTCGAATGACAGTTTTGAGTAGACAATTCATTTACACAAATCATAAACTGAGAAACCGAAGTATTGAAAGAGAAACTCTCGATATCTTCTGCCACTTTTTTGATGGTTTTATGCAATGATTTCAAGTTGTCTTTTGTTGGTTCCTCGTTATTTACGATTAAACCATTATCATCAAAATACAATCTCCATAATTTTTTCAAGAAACCAAAAACTCCCGAAATACCAGCAGTATTCCAAGGTTTTGCCTGCTCTAACGGACCTAAAAACATTTCGTATAAACGTAATGTATCAGCACCATATTCGTTACAAATATCATCTGGCGTTACAACGTTATAATATGATTTCGACATTTTTTCGACTTCACGGCCAACAATGTATTTTCCGTTTTCATCTAAAATAAATTCTGCCGTATTGAAATCTTCTCTCCAAGCTTTGAATTTTTCGATATTCAATTCATCAGAAGAATTTACAAAATGAACATCAACACGAATTGGCTGTACATTTTGACCTTCAATTTTATTTTTAGAGATAAACGTATTTGTTCCTTCTAATCTGTAAACATAAGCCGTCGTTCCTAAAATCATTCCCTGATTAATCAGTTTTTTGAATGGTTCTTCGGTTGGAGCAAAACCTTTGTCTTTTAAGAATTTGTTCCAGAAACGAGAATACAACAAGTGTCCTGTTGCGTGCTCACTTCCTCCAATGTATAAATCAACGCTTTCCCAATACGCCAAAGCTTCTTTGCTTGCAAATTCATCTTCATTGTGCGCATCCATATAACGCATCCAATACCATGAACTTCCTGCCCAACCTGGCATTGTGTTTAATTCTAGAGGAAAAATCGAAACATTGTCAACTAAATCTGTATTGACAACTTTATTTTGTTTTGTATCCCAAGCCCAAACTGCTGCGTTTCCTAATGGAGGCAAACCATCTTCTGTTGGTAAATACTTCTCAACTTCTGGCAAAATAATTGGCAAATGTTGTGTATCAATCATTTTAGGCAATCCGTTTACGTAATAAACTGGAAACGGTTCTCCCCAATAACGCTGACGAGAGAAAACTGCATCACGCAAACGGTAATTTGTTTTTCCTTTTCCTTGTCCTAATTTTTCTAATTCAGTGATTGCTTTTTGAGTTGCCTCTTTATAATTTAATCCGTTTAAGAAATCAGAATTTGCGATCTCAACGTTATCTTTTGATCCGTAAGCGGCTTCAGAAATATCAACATTTGCAAAAATATTTTTAATTTCCTGCATTCCGTTTTGACCTTTAAAGAAATTAGCAAAAGCATAATCTCTTTCGTCTCCGCAAGGAACCGCCATTACCGCACCCGTTCCGTAACCAGCCAAAACATAATCACCAATCCAAACCGGAATTGGCTCTTTTGTAAACGGATGTTCTGCATAAGCTCCTGTAAATACTCCTGAAATAGTTTTTACATCTGCCATACGCTCACGTTCAGAACGTTTTGATGTTTTTTCGATATAAGCTTCAATTGCTGCTTTTTGTTCTGAAGTTGTAATTTTAGCAACCAAATCATGTTCTGGCGCCAAAGTCATGAATGTAACTCCAAAAATAGTATCAGGACGAGTAGTGAAAACCTCAATTACTTCATCATGATTTTTCACATTAAAAGTTACTAAAGCTCCAACCGATTTTCCAATCCAGTTTCTTTGAGATTCTTTTATAGACTCGCTCCAATCGATATCATTTAAACCTTGAAGTAAGCGTTCGGCATAAGCAGAAATTCGCATACTCCACTGTGTCATTTTTTTTCTTATAACAGGAAAGCCTCCACGTTCCGAAACTCCGTTTACAATTTCGTCATTTGCCAAAACAGTTCCCAAGCCTGGACACCAGTTTACTTCGGTTTCTGCCAAATACGTCATTCTGTATTGCAAAAGAATTTTTTCTTTTTGATCTTCAGAATAAGCATTCCATTCGTCAGCAGTAAAAATCGCTACGTTATCGTCGCAAACGGCTTCAACTAATTTATTTCCTTCTTCTTCAAAAACTTTTACAAGCTCAGAAATATCAAATGCTTTACCTTGTTTTTTGCAATACCAAGAGTTGAACAATTGGATAAAAATCCATTGTGTATGTTTGTAATAATCAGGATTTGAAGTACGCACTTCACGCGCCCAGTCAAATGAGAAACCAATTTTATCCAATTGTTTTCTGTATCCTGCAATTTGCTTTCCTTCTTTGTCTACTCCACCGTCAATATTTACACGTGTTGTATCTTCTGGACGCTGTCCTGTCTGAATCGCGTATTGTTCTGCCGGCAATCCGAAACTATCATAACCCATTGGATGCAAAACATTGAAACCTTGATGTCTTTTGAAACGAGAATACACATCTGAAGCTATATAACCAAGCGGATGCCCAACGTGCAGTCCTGCTCCTGATGGATAAGGAAACATATCGAGAACATAATGTTTAGGTTTTTCAGAGTTGTTTTTTGCTGCAAAAGTTTGTTTTTCTGCCCAATATTTTTGCCATTTGGCGTCAATTTCGTTTGGATTGTACTTCATTTCTAAGTGACTAAGATTCTAAGTTACTAAGGTTCTAAGGCTTTTCACTAAATTAATTATTAGGCGCAAATTTACATTTATTGTTGTTTGTACCAAAGCTATTTCACTGACAAACAAATAAAATAACAAAATACTTATTTTAAATTAAGTAAAAATACTTATGTTTGCAATTCAAGTACTTAGTTAAGGCGTTTTTATTCGTTTATTTTTTAATAATAGAAGAATACTATTACAGTAAAAACAATTATTTTTACAAGGATATATTAAGAATGAGATGAGTAACGATAAAAAATATTCTATTGAAGTACGACTATGGATTGAAGAAGCTGAAGGCCCGTTTTTAGGCATTGGAAAAATCTGGCTTTTAGAAAATATTCGCAAAACAGGCTCTATAACAAATGCGGCTAAGGAGATGAAAATGGCATACAGACAAGCTTGGCAGTTGGTTGAAGAAATGAATCAGCGTGCTCAAAGTCCGTTAGTCGAAAAATTATTGGGCGGAAAAGGCGGCGGCGGCGCAAAATTGACTGATGCTGGAGAAAAAGCGATTGCAGTTTTTTATGAAGTAGAAAAACGCATTAAAGATTTTGCTGAAAAGGAAACTCAAAATTTGAAGTTTTAAACAACATCAATTTCATAGATTGTTTTCATTGAAATTTGCAGATATGATTTTGGTCATAATTTAAATGTGCAGAAATTACTTTTTTTGTCGCACAAATCAGTATTCCTGAAAAAACACACTGAATTTTTATTTTAAAAAACATACAACCCAAAACAAATTTTTTAATCATCAGTATTCATTTCAAAACATACTGAAAAATCGTATCCTTATGAAATTAAAAATTATTGCCTTTTTACTCTTTCCGCTAATAGGATTTTCCCAACAAAACAATCCAACTCCAACAGATTCAATAAAACCATCAAACGTTTTTATGCTGGGAGAAGTAATTGTCACCAATCATCAAAACAAAGACACTTTAAACAGGGTAACTTCAAAAACAATGGTTTCTCAAAACAAAATGGATGTTTCTAGAGCTTTAAATATGCTGCCTGGAATTACATTAACGGCTTCTGGACCGCGAAACGAATCGATGGTTTCTGTACGTGGTTTCGATTTAAGACAGGTTCCGGTTTATATGGATGGTATTCCAGTTTATGTTCCGTATGACGGTTACGTTGACCTTGCAAGATTTACCACTTTTGATTTGGCCGCAATTGATGTTTCAAAAGGATTTTCGTCTGTACTTTACGGGCCAAACTCACTTGGCGGCGCTATAAATTTAGTTTCTAGAAAACCTTCTCAAAAATTAGAATATGACGGCTCGCTTGGAATGATTAACGAAAATGGCTATAAAGGAAACATCAATATTGGCTCTAAAATAGGACAGTTTTATTTTCAGGGCGGATTTTCTTATTTGGATAGAAATTCAACTAGAATGTCATCTAATTTTGTTCCAACAGCAAATGAAAACGGAGGGCAAAGAGACAATTCATATCGTACGGATCAAAAAATCAGCTTTAAAATTGGATGGACTCCAACTGGAAAAAGCGAATATGCGATTGGTTACATCAATCAACAGGGCGAAAAAGGAAATCCAGTTTATACAGGAAGCGATCCTTTAAATTCACTTTTATTAAAACCTCGCTACTGGCAATGGCCAAACTGGGATAAAGAGAGTTTTTACTTCATCTCAAATTCTAATTTTGATAACAAAAACAGCTTAAAAACAAGGCTGTATTTTGACCGTTTCAAAAATACTCTTGACAGTTATGATGATGCAACTTATACGAAACAAACCAAACCATATGCTTTTGAAAGTAACTACACTGATTACACTTACGGCGGAAATCTAGAATACAACACGAAGTTTATTCCAAAAAATGATTTAAAAATTGCTTTTCATTTTAAAGAAGATGTGCACCGCGAAAATAATCTTGGTGAACCAGTTCGTCATTTTATAGACAATACGGTTTTAATAGGAATTGAAGATATTTATAAAGTTACTTCTAAGTTTACTGTAATTCCGGGTGTTAGCTACAACATTAGAAAAAATACCGAAGCAGAAGATTACAACAGTACTACAAAAGTGATTTCAGATTATCCATCTGCTGGTGCGAGCGATGCTTTTAATGCTCAAATTGGATTTTTTTATCAGTTAAATGAAGCGCAGAAATTGGGCGCAACAGTTTCACAAAAAACAAGATTTGCAACTATTAAAGATCGTTATTCATACAGAATGGGAACTGCAATCCCAAATCCAAACTTAAAACCTGAAAAAGCTGTAAATTACGAATTGAATTATACGGCGGGACTTTTTAATAAAGTTACTTTTCAGACGGCGCTTTTCTACAGCAAACTTTCTGATGCGATCTTAAATGTAAGCAACGTTCAACCTGGAAAATCTCAAATGCAGAATTTTGGCGAAGCGGAATACCTTGGCGTTGAAGCTCAAATAAACTATGAAATTTTATCTAATTTGTCGCTTAACTTCAATTACACTTATATCGAACGAAACAACATTACAAATCCAAATATTCATTTTACTGATGTTCCAAACACAAAAGTTATGGGAACTTTAGAATATAAGCCGATTAAAATATTACGATTAATTGCTAATTCTGAATTTAATTCATCTCGTTTCAGTACAAGCTACGGAGCAAGAGTTCCCGATTACACACTTTTAAATTTTTACGCTTCGGGTAAAATAGCTAAAAATTTCAGCATCGATGCGGGAATTAATAACATCTTCGATAAAAACTATTGTCTTGTTGAGGGTTATCCTGAAGAAGGCCGCAACTTTTTTGTAACGCTTCGTTTTTTTAATAACTAAACCTAAAATAATTTTATATGAAAACTCAAAATTACATTCTCGTACTTCTTATTGCATTTTCATGTGCAATGTGCAATTCGTCTAAAAAAGAAAAAGAAGATTCGATTGTAACAGAAAAGGTGTCTAAAACAGACAATGATAAACATCTTGTTCTTACGCCGGCTGACAGCTTAAAAATGGTAAATCACACTATTGAAGTAAAAGGCGATGTCGAATTTCCGCTTCAATTAAGTGTTGATTCTTTAAAAAAGATGAAGGTGGTAACTATTGATGATTTTAAAGTTGTTTGCCAAAGCGGCGAAGTTAAAAAAGACAACAAAGTATGCAAAGGCGTGCTTTTGAAAGATATTTTAGAAAAGGCAAAAATCAAACAAGACGGCCATAAGGACCGCAATTTTTATATTGTGGCTCGAGCTTCTGATGATTATAAAGCCACTTTTTCATGGGCAGAGATTTTCAACAATCCAACTGGAGAAAATGCTTTTGTACTTTTTGAAGAAAATGGAAAACCACTGAAAAGCGGCGAAATGATTGCTATTTGCAAAAATGATATTAAAACTGGGCCTCGTCATGTTTACTGGCTAAAAAGTATTGAGGTTTATAGAGTAAAATAAAGGTTCTAAGATTCTAAATCTGAAGTTTTTTTTTCTAATATTAAACCGCAAAATTCGCAAAGCTGATCTACAAAAAGCTTTGCGAATTTTTTGTTATCATCAAATTAAACCATAATGCACTTTCTACTTAAATCAACAAAAATTTTATGCACTTTGCTGTTAAATAAACTTTTATTCCATATGGAATTGTACATTTATGGTATAAAAGTTCGTTAATAACTTTAAATAAAGAAATTCTTTATTATTTTTACCACATAATTTAAGCAAACTATGAGTTCTAACTTTGATAAATTTCAAAAACGCAGGTTAATTTCCTCTTATTTTTCGGTAGTATTAAGTGTATTTCTAGTATTATTTCTTTTGGGAGTACTAGGATTATTCATTATTAATTCTAAAAAACTGGCAAACGATTTTAAAGAAAAAATCGCTATGACGGTTTTCTTTAAAAATGAAGCAAATGACAGCGTTATCAAAGCATTTAATACAGAATTAAAAAAAGCGCCTTTTGCGAGATCTTATGCTTATGTTTCTAAAGAAAAAGCAGCAAAAGAACATACTGATATTATTGGAGAAGATTTTCTGACCTTTTTAGGAGAAAATCCTTTATTGAATTCATACGACATTCACTTAAAAGCAGATTATGTTGAAAGAGACAGCATTCTGCAAATCGAAAGCAGTTTACGTAAAAACACCATGATCGAAGATATTGTTTATGACAAACAATTGGTAAATCTGGTAAATGACAACATCAAAAAAGTAAGTATGTGGATTTTGATTATCAGCGGTTTCCTAGCGATAATTGCGGTTTTATTAATCAACAGTTCATTGCGTCTTTCTATTCACTCAAACCGTTTTATTATTAAAACCATGCAAATGGTTGGTGCAACCAAATCGTTTATTCGTAAACCTTTTGTAATGCGCAGTGTAAAACTAGGAATGCTGGGTGCTGGATTGGCAATTGTTGCCTTAATTGGACTTTTATTCTACGTTGAAACTAATTTCCCTGGCTTAGGAATTCTAGAAGACAAAGCTTTAATTGGATTGGTTTTATTAGCCGTTTTTGGATTAGGAGTTTTAATCACGTGGGTAAGTACCCATTTTGCAACACAACGTTTCTTGAATTTAAGAACTGATGATCTCTATTAATTTTAGATTTTAGACTGTAGATTTTAGATTAAAATAATTGCCTTATCCTAAAATATTGGGATTTACAGGCTGACAAAATAAATAAAAATGAAAAACAATAATACAGAAGAAGATCAAAAACACGAATTCCTTTTTGACAGCGTTAACTACAAAATCTTATTGATCGGAATTGCTGTTATCGCTTTAGGCTTTATTTTAATGTCAGGCGGAGGAAGTCATGATCCAAATGTTTTTAATGAAGATATTTTTAATTTCAGACGTATTCGTTTAGCTCCAACTACAGTTCTAATTGGTTTTGGAATTACGATTTATTCTATTTTCAAAAAATCTAAATAGCCTTTTCTAGACATCTTAGATTATTAGATTAATCTTAAACACATCTAAGACGTCTAAAAATCTAAGATGTCTAAAATTTAAAAAAACAAATGAATACATTACAAGCTATCGTTCTTGCCATTATTGAAGGAATCACAGAATTTTTACCTGTTTCTTCAACTGGACACATGATTATTGCCTCTTCTTTTTTCGGAATTGCACACGACGATTTCACCAAACTTTTTACTATTGTCATTCAACTTGGAGCAATTCTTTCGGTTGTCATTTTATATTTCAAACGTTTCTTTCAATCACTTGATTTTTACTTTAAACTTTTAGTTGCTTTTGTACCAGCTGTTGTTTTAGGTTTATTACTAAGCGATTTTATTGATGGTTTATTAGAAAATCCAGTTACGGTAGCAATTTCTCTTTTAATTGGAGGTTTAATTTTATTAAAAGTCGACGAATGGTTTAATACACCAAACAGTACAGAAACTTCACAAGAAATCAGCTATATACAAGCTTTTAAAATTGGTTTATTTCAATGTCTTGCCATGATTCCCGGCGTTTCTCGCAGTGGTGCAAGTATCGTTGGTGGGATGTCTCAAAAATTATCAAGAACTACTGCTGCTGAATTTTCATTTTTTCTTGCTGTTCCTACCATGTTGGGCGCAACTGTAAAAAAATGTTACGATTATTATAAAGCAGGATTCGAATTATCTCATGATCAAATCAACTTATTGATAATAGGAAATATTGTCGCTTTTATTGTGGCACTTCTTGCTATTAAAACTTTTATTGGATTTTTAACTAAAAACGGATTCAAGGTTTTTGGTTATTACCGAATTATTGCTGGAATCATTTTATTATTGATTCACTTTTTCATTCACCCGCTTACCATTATATAATGACACCTGAAGAATATTTAAACGGACAAGTTTTACTGATAGACAAACCTTTAAAATGGAGTTCGTTTCAAGCTGTCAATAAATTAAAATATCTTTTAATTAATAAAGTCGGCCTGCCAAAAAAGTTTAAAATTGGTCATGCAGGAACTTTAGATCCTTTGGCTTCTGGACTTTTATTAATTTGTACTGGAAAATTTACTAAGAGAATTTCTGAGCTTCAAGGTCAAGCCAAAGAATATACTGGAACCTTTTATATTGGAGCCACTACTCCATCTTACGATTTAGAGACTGAAATTGATCAGACTTTTCCAACGGAACATATAGATGAAGCGCTTATTCATGAAACGGTTAAACAGTTTCTAGGTGAAATCGATCAAAAACCGCCAATATTTTCTGCTATTAAAAAAGACGGAGTTCGTTTATACGAGCATGCACGTGCTGGTGAAACTGTCGAAATTGCGAGCAGAAAAACCACAATTCACGAATTTGAGATTACTCGAATAGCTTTACCTGAAATTGATTTTAGAGTAGTTTGCAGCAAAGGAACTTATATTCGTTCTCTTGCTTACGATTTTGGAAAAGCGATGAATTCAGGATCGCATTTAACTGTTTTACGCCGAACTAAGATTGGCGATTACGATGTAAAAAATGCAATTGACATTACACTTTTTGAGGAAAATCTATAACATTTTATTTTTTTGATTTTTGTAATTTAGTCGTTTGCTTTAAAATTTACAAAATGAAAAATTTCTTTTTAGCATTATTTTTAATCGCTGCAAAACTCTCGTTTAGTCAAACTGTTGACCAAAAATTTGTATCAACTGATATTGATAATTTTTGGAATGCCTACGATAAAATTATTACCGAAAAAGATACAACAAAACAGTACAGTTTTTTAAAAGAACTCTACATCGACAAAGCTACTCCAGGTTTAAAAAGTTTAATTGAGGTTCGAAACTATACGTCTAAAAATTTTATAGATGCTATAAACAAGTATCCAAAATTCTGGAATTCCATACGACCAAATACTTTAAGCGTTAAGGAAGTTTATCCAGAAATCGAAGCTGATATCAAAAAACTAAAAGAAGCTTATCCTGATTTAAAGCCATCAACTATTTACTTTTCAATTGGTGCTTTCAGAACAAATGGCACCATTCAAAATGATCGAATTTTGATTGGAAGCGAACTAAGTCTGGCTGACGAAAAAACCTTTATTAATGAACTCCCTGAATGGAGACAGCCTTTTTATAAAGAATACGAGCCAAGAAAAAATATTGCTTTATTATGCACACATGAATATGTGCATACGCAGCAAAAAGAGTTAGTAGAAAACTTGTTGTCTATGTGTTTGTATGAAGGTATTGCCGAATTTATTTCCTGTAAAGTAACTGGCAAAAAATCTAGCAGTCCTGCAATAGAATTTGGAAAAAACAACCAAGAAAAAGTAATCAATCAATTTATAGCCGATTTGTACATCATCAGTAATAATTACAACTGGTTATGGGGCGAAAACAAAAACAATTTAAAAATTAGAGATCTTGGCTATTATATTGGTTATGAAATTTCTGAACGTTATTACAATACATCCAAAGACAAAACAAAAGCCATAAAAACACTTGTCGAACTTGATTATCACAACGAAAAAGAAATGGAGCAAATCGTTGATGCTGCAAAATTATTTCCAAAAAGTGTAAAGAAATTAAATCAAGATTACGAAAAACAGCGGCCGACTGTACTTGCAATATCTGGTTTTAAAAACGGAAATAAAAAAGTAAAATCGGGATTAACAGCAATTACAATTACCTTTTCAGAACCTTTAAACGGTCGCAACACTGGTATCGATTTTGGTCCGCTTGGCGAAGAATTCTGCCCAAAGATAAGTCCTGAAAGAAATTGGTCTTCCGATAATAAATCATGGACTTTTAAAGCCGATTTGCTGCCAAACAAAAAATATCAAATCTTAATTACAAATAATTTCAGAAAGCAAAACGGAATAAGATTAAAACCGTACTTGATCGAATTTCAAACGACTGAATAAAAAAAGCACATTACAAATCAAACCGTAATGTGCCACCTCTTAAATTAAAGTAGTGCTATTTCATACGCAATTCTTTTTGGAGTTAGTAATGAGATACATTCTTTCCTCCAAATAAAAAGGTCGAAAAAAAATCGTAAAACCTTTCGAATAACTTTTTCATAATAGTGCATTTTTTAATTGTTAAACATTAAATAGACACCAATAAAAAGAGTAAATCAAAAAGTAAATAATAGAAGTGGGATTGCTTTACTAAGATACAAAAATAACGCTAAAAAAAAGAATACAAATACGTTTTTAAGAGCATTATAATATTTGTTATCAACAAGTTACAAACAACCAGTTTAAGATTTTGTTTTAAAATACTAAAAATTAAAGTCTGTCGTATTTGATATTCTCCATAATCTCCATTAATTCTTCCTGAACAGAAATTCCTTTATCAGCCAAATACCACAACTGAAGATCTGTTTTAATTTTTTCGTCGATTACACCAAACTCTTTTTTATAGTTTTCCATTAATTCAGACGCTCCTTTTGGTCTTGGTCCCCAATCTGCACGAACAATTCCAGCTTCTTTACAAACAATAATTACTTTTGGTATTGCTCTTCCTCCATTTGTTAAATAATGATCCATCAATTCGCTATTCTCATCGCGAAAGACAATTCGAAGATCTATTTTTTTATTCGAATCATGTGCCATTTTATTCAAAATTGGAAGAATCTGCGCCGCATCACCACACCAGCCTTCAGAAATAACCAGCCAAAAATAATGATTGTCTAAATTTTGAAGCTTCGAAATCACTTCTTCAGAAATCTTGACTGTTTTATCCAGCCGATTCATTCTAGCCTCGTTTAACTTTGAATAATTGGTCAAACTTTCAGACTGTTCGCTGCCTGTTGACTTTCCTTCATACAACAAATCAGTGACTATTTTTCGATATTCGGCATAGGAATGGCTATTGAATAATGCTTTTGCTATAAAGTTTTTCATAAATAATTATTTGATTACTATAAAAATACGGATTTTAAGAAGATGCAGAAATGACTTTTATCACATTCTATCGAAAAAAAACAAAACCCGCATAAATTAAAACAAAAGAGCAATTAATTTTTTGTAAACATTATTTTTAAAAATCAGAATATGTCTATATTTGCACAAATTAACGCAACACAAACATGAAATATAAAAGAATTCTTCTAAAACTTAGCGGCGAGGCCTTAATGGGTGATTTACAATATGGAATTGACCCTAAAAGATTAGGCGAATATGCAGACGAAATTAAGCAGATTCACGCAAAAGGAGTAGAAATTGCTATTGTTATTGGAGGAGGAAATATTTTTAGAGGCGTTGCTGGTGCAAGCGCAGGAATGGATAGAGTACAAGGCGATTATATGGGAATGCTTGCTACTGTAATTAACGGAATGGCTTTGCAAGGCGCACTTGAAGACAAGGGAATGAAGACTCGTTTACAAACGGCTTTGAAAATGGAATCTATTGCAGAACCATATATTAAAAGAAGAGCTGACCGTCATCTTGAAAAAGGAAGAATTGTAATTTTTGGTGCCGGAACTGGAAATCCATATTTTACAACTGATACAGCAGCGGTTTTAAGAGGAATCGAAATTAATGCCGATGTTATCTTAAAAGGAACTCGTGTTGATGGTGTTTACGATTCTGATCCAGAAAAAAATGCATCAGCTGTAAAATTTGATATGATTTCGTTTGATGATGTTCTTAAAAAAGGACTAAACGTAATGGATACAACAGCTTTTACATTAAGCCAGGAAAACAAATTACCAATTGTTGTTTTTGATATGAATAAAATAGGAAACCTATTGAAAATCTGTGAAGGCGAAAACATTGGAACTGTAGTAAACGTTTAAGCTGCTTTAGATTATTAGATTTAATTTATTGAAAATCTAATAACCTTCAAAAACAAAAAAATAAAATTATATTAGTTAGTAAATTAAATGATCTGTTTTTAATCTAAACTCCTATCGTTTAAAAATCTAAAAAAATAAAAAAAATGACTGAAGAAATCGATTTTATATTAGAAAGTACTGAAGAATCAATGAACGGTTCTATTGCACACTTAGAAAAAGAATTTCTAAACATTCGTGCAGGAAAAGCTTCTCCAGCAATGTTGGGAAGTGTTTTTGTAGATTATTATGGTTCAGCAACTCCGCTTTCACAAGTTTCAAAAATCAGTGTTCCTGATGCAAGAACAATTACTTTACAGCCGTTTGAAAAAAATATGCTGCAAGTTATTGAAAAAGCGATTATGGTTGCTAATATTGGTTTTAACCCAATGAATAACGGAGATGTAATTATCATAAGCGTACCGCCTTTGACTGAAGAACGTCGTCGCGATTTAGCAAAACAAGCAAAATCAGAAGCTGAAGATGCTAAAATTGGTGTTCGTAACGTACGTAAAGACGCTAATAACGAAATTAAAAAATTAGAAAAAGACGGAACATCAGAAGACATTTGTAAATCTGCTGAAGAAGAAGTTCAAAATCTAACCAATACATACATTAAAAAAATTGATGAATTATTAGCTGAAAAAGAAGCTGAAATCATGAAAGTGTAATTGTATTTCATAACAAAATAAAATCCGTTTGGTTAAATTTTACCAAACGGATTTTTTTATTCTTATTTTTGCATACTTAAATGACATATTTTTCGTTTTTGAATCTATATTATTCTCTATGAGGCTATTTTGCTTATTGACTTTACTTTTTACGCTTAGCATACAGGCGCAAGTTCAAATAAGCGGTATTGTAACTGACTCAAACAACAAAGCTCTTCCGTTTGCTACGATAACTACTTCAAACAGCACTAATACAATTACGGATGTAGATGGAAAATTTATTTTTAACATTGACTCAAAAACAGGAAGTTTTGCTGTTTCATACATTGGTTTTCAAACTAAAATCATAAGTATTACAGAAAATAAAAAATTCTATCCAATTTCGTTATCTCAAAAAACGGATGCTTTACAAGAAGTAATTGTTTCAAATGAAAATCCTGCTTTAACGATTATTAGAAAAGTAATCGCCAATAAAGATAAAAACGATCCACAGAAAAAACTCAGCAGTTTTGAATATAAAACCTATAACAAACTGCTCGTAACTGCAAATCCTGATTCTATCGACGGAAGAATCGATTCTTCTGCCGTTTACAAAGACTTTAATAAAAAGAAAATCAACATCGATTCATCTGATTATAAGTTTAAAGAAATCATAAGCAAACAGCATTTATTTCAAACTGAAAAGGTATCACAATATCAATTTGGAGAAAATAAACTTAAAGAAACTGTTCTGGGAACTAAAATTGCGGGGTTTAAAAACCCAATTTACGAAGTTCTTGCTTTCAATCTGCAGTCTATATCTATTTATGACAATAAATATGAGCTGTTTGAAACCAAATATGAAAATCCAATTTCGAGATCGGCACCTTCCAATTACAATTACAAACTACTTGACACAGTAAACATAAAAGGCCGAGAAACTTTTATGATTTATTTTAAAAACAAGCAAAAAAGAAAAGCTTCTGGACTAGAAGGTGTATTATACATTGACGCAGAAAACTTTGGTATTGCAAAAGCTGTTATGCGTATAAAAGGCGTTCTGGACATTAGCGGAATTCATGAATTTGAATATATTCCAAACGAACAAATATGGTTTCAAAGCAACACCACTTTTAAAATTGTAAAGGGTAAAAATGACGATGATATCAAGATTCTTGGCGGAACTATTCAGTTTGACGGAGATGTTGCAGACAATTACGAACCGAGAAAAAAAACAGCTTCAGATTTTACCTATTTGCTTTCTGAAAGTAATAATTTTGACGTTCATTACAACACAAATTCCTCTATAAAAAATCCTTCGCTTTATATCGAAATTAAAGACGATGCTAATAAAAAGCCCGAAAGCTTTTGGAACGAATACCGAAAAGACAGCTTAGATCTAAAAGGTCAAAAAACATATCAATTATTAGACAGTTTGTCTGTAAGCAAGAGAATTGAAAAACGTTTAGGACTTGGGCGAAAAATCATAAATGGCTACCTGCCAATTGGGCCAATTGATCTTGATTTAAAAAAAATAATCAGTTACAATAACTACGAAGGTTTCCGACTTGGACTTGGCGGTATAACAAACGATCGTTTTTCAAAAAACTTCAGAATTGAAGGATACACCGCTTATGGCACGAAAGACGGCGCTCTTAAATACAATTTAGGAGTTGGCGTTTTATTGGATAAAAGCACCAATACCTGGCTAAACGGATCTTATACAGATGATGTCAGGGAAATTGCGAGTACCTTTTTTGCTGTTGATAAAAGAGTGTTTAAAATCTACGATCCAAGACCAATCAACATTAGTACATTTTATAAATACGACAGCTGGAAAGCAAACGTTCAAACTAAAATTATTCCTAAAACAGAAGCTGTTTTCGAATTATCAAGAAGCTTTGTTGAACCTAAATTTGATTATCTTTTTAATTACAACGGTCAGCTGTATTCTAGTTACGTTATGACAACAGCAATGCTCTCGATTGTTTGGGCTCCATTCAGTAATTTTATGCAGACGCCGACTGGAAGAAATGAATCTGATAAAAAGTTTCCAAGATTTACTTTTCAATTCACGCAATCTTTACCAAATGTTTTAGATAACGATTTTACTTTTGGAAAAATAGATTTTAAAACGGAGTACGAAAAACAATATTTAAACGGTCAAAAAACCAGTGTTTTACTTCAGGGAGGTTATGCAATTGGCGATGTTCCGATTACGCATTTATACAACACTATGCCGAACAACTTAACTAAAGAAACCGTAATTCAGCGTATTACTTTTGCAGGTCGAAACAGTTTTGAAACCATGTTTTTTAATGAGTTTTTCTCTAGTCAATATGTATTCTTTCAAGTTAAGCATGGTTTTGATCGAATCAGGATTATGAAAAAAGTACGTCCTTCTTTGGTTTTAGTGACGAGAATGGCTTGGGGAAACATGGAAAATCCTGAACAGCACGTAGGACCAACTTACAAAACGTTAGACAAAGGTTTTTTTGAATCGGGAATTGAGTTAAATAAAATTTTCAAAGGATTTGGTTTAGGCGGATTCTATCGTTACGGTCCAAATCAACTTATGAAGTTTGAAGATAATATAGCCGTTAAGATTTCTTATGTGATTGATTTGGGATTATAAGATTTCAATTTTTGTAATATTTGTCATTTCGACCGAAGGGAGAAATCACAAAACAGAAAAAAATCCCAAACTCCAATCGTAAAATTGGAGTTTGGGATTTCTAAATTGTAATTTCTAAAAAAATTATGGCTTCAAAATTAAAACCGATGGTGTATTATTCAGCCAAGTACTTTGAGATTCTATTAGTTTTTTCCAGCTGTCTAAACTAATAATCATTAAATTCTGGCTTTCAATAAACTCTTTCTTAATTGTTCTGTCATGCATAATCATAATATGATTTGGGGCAATTTGTTCAATAGATCGAATCGTTTCTTGAATCTCGCGTGTGTTTTTTACGTCTCCGCTGGCATCCAAAACTGTAATCTGCGAACCATTATTATTGATTAATTTCTTAGCATACTCAATTAAAAAAGCATCTTCTTTACTAAAAACAGGCATAAAAATCTGGTTTACCTCTTCTAAATCTTTATCGATAAGTATCCCAACCGGCATTTTAGTTTTGGTAATAATATGACGCGTTCTTTCATCAAAAGGCGAATTTTCAAACAACCCTTCTTTTCCTGTAAATTTATCTATTAAACGATCTGGATTTACTATTCGAGTGGTAAAACCAAGTATTTTCCCCAGCAATGTACCTTCAAAAATAGACTGTCCTAAACCAACTAACAATAAATCATATTCACCTTGATTTGCTGAATCAATAATCTCGGCATCAATATCATTGGTAACTTTAAATACACTTACCATATTCTGATTCAAACGCTGGGATTCTTCAACTACCGGCACTAACATTTTACGTTCATGATCTTTTATATCAAACGAATGTATTTCTGTACTTAACGATAAATGCATTGCTGTTACAATCGAATTGTCGCCTTGCTTTTTAACCAAACTATTCGCGATCTTCAACAGTTTTTTCCCTCTTTCAGGAGTTGCAAACGATAATAAAATCTTGTATTTGCTTTTATTTCCAATTTCCTGCGGCACGATTGTTTCTTTATCTTTAAATATAAATCCGATAAAATCTAAAGCCGGACCAGTCATAAAAGTTGTTACTAAAGCCATAATGACCATCATGGTAAAAATCTCTGTAGACAAAACTCCAAGATCGTAACCAATGTTTAACACTACCAATTCCATTAAACCACGAGTATTCATTAAAGCCCCAATAGCCAAACTATCTTTCCAGTTTTGTCCCACGAACTTTGCAGCCAATGCACTTCCAAAGAATTTTCCAACAACCGCAACTGCAATAATCAATCCTGTAATTTTCCATAAAGCAGGATCGTTCAATAATCCAATTTGAGTACGCAGACCTGTAAAAACGAAAAACAACGGCAACAATACGATTATAGAAACGTCTTCAACTTTTTCAATAAATATATTTCTGAACTTATTATTTTCCGGCATAATAGCTCCTGCTAAAAAAGCACCAAATAAAGCATGAATACCAATTAACTCTGATGCATACGCAGAAATAAGAAGGGTAATAAAGAATATAGCAACAACAGGTTTATTTAAACTTTCTCTGGTTGAATTTAAATCTCCGACACGTTTTAGGAACGGGCGAACAATTTTCAACATTATAATTACATACAAAATAGCCAGTCCAATAACATATAATGCACTAGTAAAAGAACCCGCTTTTACAATCGCAATTACAACAGCCAAAATACACCAAGCCGTAATATCGTCTGCCGCAGCGCAAGTTATGGCAATGGTTCCCAATTTTGTTTTCTGCATACCGCGTTCCTGTACAATTCTAGCTAGAACTGGAAATGCAGTAATACTCATGGCAATTCCCATAAAAAGTCCAAAAGAAGCGAACTCAACACCAACTGGCGCAAACGTATGGTAAATATAATAGGCTAAACTTAATCCTAAAGCAAACGGAATTACAATACTTGCGTGACTGATAACAACAGCGTCATGCGCTTTATTTTTTAGAACCTTCAAATCCAGCTCCATACCGATAACAAACATGAAAAGGATTAAACCAATTTGACTTAAAAATTGTAAATTACCTAAAGATTCTTTTGGAAATAAAGCTGCCGAAAACTCTGGAAAATACATTCCCACCAATGACGGTCCTAAAACAATACCTGCAATCATTTCGCCAATTACAGATGGCTGTCCTATTTTTCTAAAAACCCATCCAAACAAACGCGCTGCTAAAATAATAGTAACAATCTGTGCTAATAATATAGCTAACGGATGCTGCAGGTTTTCGACCATTGAATGCAAGAAATCATTCCAATGATTACTTTCGATCTTTTTCTTAACGATATTACGCCCCACTTCCAGCGCTGCGCCTTTTGAAATTACCCAATATATCAACGCTGTAAAACCGCCGATAATTGTAACGTAAAATAAAGAGTTTTTAATGTTATTCATAACTCGTTCTTTTGATTTATTGCAGCAAATATCAGAACTGAGTTTTAAGCGAAAAAAGAAAATTACAGCTAATTTTCAATGTATGTAACAAGTGGGAAAAACTTTGTAATAAGTTATAAAAATGATTGTCATCCTGAGCGAAG
This sequence comes from Flavobacterium sp. FlaQc-28, assembly GCF_044007415.1. Lineage (NCBI taxonomy): Bacteria > Pseudomonadati > Bacteroidota > Flavobacteriia > Flavobacteriales > Flavobacteriaceae > Flavobacterium > Flavobacterium sp. FlaQc-28. The sequence continues at coordinate 1,164,980 of NZ_JBIPCM010000001.1, read as the reverse complement.
CCGAAGGCTTAACCCCCTTCATCGAGCTTCGATTTCGCTTAGGATGACAGAAAATAATTTATTACAAATGGCTATAGTTTTACTTTTTTCAAAAAATCAGAACGATAGGTTTCACTTAAAATTAGAGTTATATTTTTGTTGTTTTCGTCAGTACGATGCAATACAATTTCATTATGATTAAAGAATTTTATTGCTTTTACAGCCACAATTTCTTTTTTGTTTGCGCGGCAAAAATCGGCATCAGGCAGCTCCTCTAAAAGTGTAGCGAATTTAACATTCTTCAAATTCAAGAAACTTCCATCTGCAAGCAAAACCGTTTTATCGCGACTGTCGCTTGAGGCTGTTTTTATATATTGTATTTGATTAAAATAAAGCAGCGTTTTGCCTTTATCTGTATTTAGCTGAACAAACTTTTTAGCTGCATCAGGCTTTTCGAAACGTTCTACAGCTTTTGTAATCGCTTTTTGCAGACGCTCTAATTTTACGGGTTTTGTAATATAATCTACTGCATCAATATTAAAAGCATCGGCCGCATACTCTTTATAAGCCGTGCAGAAAATAACCATTTTATCACTGAGCATTTCGGCCATATGAAGTCCATCCATTCCAGGCATTTCGATATCTGATATTAATAAATCAAAATCGAGATTCGGAATATCTGACAAAAGTTTCTCTGGATTATTATACGTTTTTACAATTTCGACTTCATGAATTTGTTCACAAAGCATTTTTAAGTACGTTAATCCCGGAAGCTCATCGTCCAGCAGCAAGCATTTCAGTTTTGTATTCAAGGAGATCAATTTTTAGATGAGCAATATAAATATCGTTTTCTACAAACCTGTCCAGTTTGAAATTATTCTTATAAATAATCCTTAAACGATGTTCCAGCGTAGCATGACCAAAACCGCTTCGTTCTTTTTTAAGCACTTTTTTATCTGAGATCTTATTCGAAACCGTCATAAAAAAAGCATTATCGCGAAACTCAAAAACAACAGATATAAAAGCATCTGCACTTTGCAAATCAGCATGTTTAAAAGCATTCTCAATTAAGTCAATCGAAATTAACGGTGCCAGCAAAGGCTGATCGTACAATTTATCTTCTTTATTGATATTGGTTTTTACCTTTAATTCGAAAAGCGGACTAATCTTAATTTTATTGATTTCGATCAAATTCAATGCAAAATCAATTTCTTCTTTTGCAGTAACAAATTTCTTTTTGCTTTCGTATAAAATATAATCCAAAACATTCGCCAGTTTGTCTAAAGCAAAATAGGTTTGATAAGCATGCGACTGAATTGAATTTAGAATATTCTTAAACAAATGCGGATTCAGTTTGGACTCTAATGTTTCTAACTGTAAATCATTCACCTTAACTTCAAGCGCATAAAAACTCCTTTCTGCATCATCTTTTGCCTTCTTCGCCTGCATTAATTGGTAAATCATAAAACAAATTATGATTATGAGAAGTAAAAGAATCGCTAAAAAAATAAATGTTGTGGTATTGTTTTCCTGCATTTTTAGTTTGTTTTTTATGCCACTGATTAAACTGTTTTTTTCTATACTTAAAAAAATCTTTGAGAATCTGCGGCTTATTTTTTTTAGTGACTAGAAACGAATTTCAACCCAATAATTGAGGCGATTAATGTTGAAAGGAAAAATATTCTCCAAAAAGTAGCTGGTTCCTTAAAAATTAAAATCCCAACCAGAACAGTTCCAACAGCTCCAATCCCTGTCCAAACCGCATAAGCCGTTCCAATTGGCAGTACCTGTGTTGCTTTATACAATAAAACCATGCTGATCGAAAGGCATACAAAAAAACCAATCATCCAGTAAGTAGATACCATTCCTGCTGTTTCTTTTGCTTTTCCAAGGCATGATGCAAAGCCAACTTCAAAAAGTCCTGCAATAATTAATAAAATCCAACTCATTTTCTTTTCCTTTTAAATTAATTGCAAATATGAGAAAAGCTGATGATTAAACAGTGTAAAGAAAGAAATTTATCACAAAAAACAATATGAATATTTGTGTTAACATTAAGTAAAATACAATCTATTGTTTATGATTTTGAGCACTTTTCACTACATTTGCATCCATTTTTAAAGAATTTATGAAAAACACTATCCAAGTTGGATTTTGGGAAAAATTGGCCCGAATTATACTTAAAAACAGAATAACAATTCTAATTGTACTTTCTGCTTTAACCATTTTCCTTGCTTTGCAATGGAAGAATCTTTCAATGACTTATACCGAAGCAAATCTGCTTCCTAAAGAACACGTTGCAAATAAAGATTATCAAAAATTCCTGGACAAGTTTGGCGAGGAAGGAAATCTTGTAGTGATTGGTTTTAAAGATCCTAAATTTTTTACTCCAAAAAATTATGCTGCTTGGAATGAGTTAATGACAGGTTTAAAAAAATCGAAGGAGGTTGATTTAGTGGTTTCATTAAATGATTTAAAGAAACTTGAAAAAGATACCATTAACGAAAAATTTGTTTTATCACCGTTTATTGACCAAAGTAAAGTTCTAGACCCGGCTTATTTAAAAACGGTACAGTACGATTTATTTCATAATTTACCTTTTTACGAAGGACTTTTATTCAATAAAGAAAGCGGCAGTGTTCGTTCTGCAATTTACATCAATAAAGCTTTAGTCAACACGGCTGAAAGAAAGACTTTTATCCTAGAAAATTTAGTTCCGAAAATCGATAAATTCGAAAAAACAACCGGAATTGATCTTCGTGTTTCTGGAATGCCATATATCAGAACGATCAATGCTGACAATATGAAAGGTGAAATTGGTCTATTTATCGGCGCGGCTTTATTTACCGTTTCTTTGATATTCTTTTTCTTTTTCAGGTCCTTCAGAGCGACGTTCATTTCAATTTGTATTTTAATTGTTGGCGTAATCTGGTCTTTTGGAACGCTGGGATTATTTGGTTATAAAATCACGATCTTAACAGCCATTATTCCGCCGTTAATTATCGTAATTGGTATTACAAACTGTATTTTCTTAATCAACAAATACCAGCAGGAAATCAAATTACATAACAATCAGGCAAAAGCGCTGCAGCGTGTTATTTCAAAAATTGGAGTTTCGACTTTAATGACGAATTTAACAACAGCAATTGGTTTCGCAACCTTTATGATTACTGGAAATGATTTGCTTTTTGAGTTTGGTCTAGTAACTTCAATCAACGTAATTTCTGTGTATTTATTGACACTTTTTATTGTGCCGATTATATACAGTTTTATGCCGCTGCCAAAAGAGAAACACTTATATCATTTAACTAAAACTTATATTTCGACGCTCTTGAATGTTGTTGAAAATCTAGTTAAATCAAAACGCAAAATAGTATATATTGTTTACGGTTTACTTTTAGTTTTCAGTGTAATTGGAGTTTCTCAAATGAAAGTTTCAGGAAGTTTGATTGGCGAAATGCCGAAAAGTGCTTCTTTCTTTAAAGACATTTTATTCTACGAAAAAGAATTTAACGGAGTAATGCCGCTTGAAATTATGATCGACACCAAAAAGAAAAAAGGTGTTATGAAAGCGTCAACTATTCGCAAAATGGACGAATTGCAAACTACAATTGCAGAAATTCCAGAATTGGCAAAACCAGTTTCAATTGTAAATTTAGTTAAATATTCAAAACAGGCTTTCTACAACGGAAATCCAGAATATTATCAATTACCAACTTCACAAGAACAAGCTTTTATTTTGAGTTACGCCAAAAATGCGACCAAAAACAGTAAAGAAAATCTAATGAAAGCTTATGTTGATTCGACTGGACAATATGCCCGAATCACTACTTTTATGAAAGATATTGGTACAGATGAAATGGCAAAAGTGGAGAAAAAATTAAACTCAAAAATTGCTGAGATTTTCCCAAAAGACCGTTATGAAGTTACCGTTACCGGAAAAGCACTGGTTTTCCAAAAAGGAACATCCTATTTGGTTGACAATTTAATTGAATCGTTAATTTTTGCAATTGCAGTTATTGCAATATTAATGCTGTATTTATTCCGTTCTTTTAAAATGGTAATGGCATCTGTAATTACAAATATTTTACCGCTTTGTATTACGTCTGGATTAATGGGTTATTTCGGAATTCCGTTGAAACCTTCTACGATTTTGGTATTTAGTATTGCGTTCGGAATCTCGGTTGATAATGCGATTCAGTTTATGGCGAAATACAAACATGATTTAATTCAAAGCGGCGGAAAAGTTAAGAAATCAGTTTTCAGTGCTTTAAGAGAGACTGGAATTAGTACTTTCTACACATCAGTAGTTTTGATTCTAGGTTTTGCAACTTTTACATTATCAAGCTTTAGCGGAACTATTGCACTTGGAGGATTAATCTCTTGTACTTTGGCTTTTGCAATGTTTGCTAATTTGGTTGTATTGCCTTCATTAGTTTTGACTTTTGAGAAGAAGAAAACTAAGAAAGAGGAATTGGAGAATTTAGAGAAGTAAAACACTAATTTCACTAATTAGCACGAATTAAAAATATAAATCTTTGTCAAAGTTCTAAACTTTGACAAAGATTGACACATAGTTTGTCATTCCGAGGAACGAGGAATCACACTCGAAGCTCGACAACGATTGGCGGCTTTCTTTGCGGAATTACTAGTGTGATTCCTCGTTCCTCGGAATGACAAAAAAGAAAAACAATTTGGTTATCTTGAAAACGAGTGCCCTAGCTCTGATCGAAGCGGCATCCTTTCTATTTTTTCTTTAAAAATAGAAAGATACAGCGGAGAGCAGGAAACAGCTTCAAAAATTAATTATTATCGTTTATATTTGCAATTCGATATAAAAACACTGATTTTATTTTAATCTAAAATCAGCAATCTATAAATCTAAAATAAAAATGAAACACACAAAGGTTAAAGACTTATTAAACAGTACGACGACGCTACAGGAAGTGAATGCAAAAGGATGGGTGAGAACTTTTAGAAATAATCAGTTCATCGCGCTTAATGACGGTTCTACCATTAATAATATACAATGTGTTGTTGATTTTGAAAATACACCGGAAGAAACTTTAAAAAGAATCACAACTGGAGCTGCGGTTTCTGTAATTGGAACTTTGGTTGAAAGTAAAGGTGCAGGTCAGAAATATGAAATTCAGGTTTCAAAAATTGAAATTCTTGGAGATTCTGATGCGGAGAAATTCCCAATGCAACCTAAAAAACACTCTTTGGAGTTTTTACGTGAAAACGCTCACTTGCGTGTACGTACAAATGCTTTTGGTGCGATTATGCGTGTGCGTTCGGTATTGTCATTTGCAGTTCACAAATATTTTCAGGAAAAAGGTTTTGTTTACGTAAACACGCCTATTATCACTGGAGCTGATGCTGAAGGTGCTGGAGAAATGTTTCAGGTAACTTCATTGCCTTTGGATAATCTTCCAAAAAATGAAGAAGGAAACATTGATTTCAAAAAAGATTTCTTCGGAAAACATACAAATTTAACGGTTTCTGGACAATTAGAAGGGGAAACTTTCGCTATGGCTTTGGGTCAGATTTATACTTTTGGACCAACGTTTAGAGCAGAAAACTCAAACACTTCTCGTCACTTGGCAGAATTCTGGATGATCGAGCCTGAAGTTGCTTTCAACAACCTTGATGACAACATGGATTTGGCTGAAGATTTTATTCAGTATGTAATTAAATATGCTTTAGACAATTGTGGAGATGATTTGAAATTCTTAGAAGGAAGACTTTTAGAAGAAGAAAAATCAAAACCACAGGCGGAAAGAAGCGAAATGGCTTTGTTAGAGAAATTGAACTTTGTTTTAGAAAACAACTTCAAACGTGTTTCTTACACTGAAGCAATTGACATTTTAAGAGATTCAACTCCAAATAAAAAGAAGAAATTTCAATATATCATCAACGAATGGGGAGCTGATTTACAATCAGAACACGAGCGTTATTTAGTGGAAAAACACTTTAAATGTCCGGTAATTTTATTTGATTACCCAGCAAACATCAAAGCGTTTTACATGCGCTTGAACGACAACACAGAACCTGGAAGAGAAACGGTTCGTGCTATGGACATCCTTTTCCCTGGAATTGGAGAAATCGTGGGCGGTTCTGAAAGAGAAGAGCGTTACGACGTTTTAATTGAAAAAATGAAAGCCTTAGAAATCGATGAAGAAGAATTATACTGGTATTTAGACACCAGAAGATTTGGATCGGCAACTCACGCAGGTTTCGGTTTAGGATTTGAGCGTTTAGTATTGTTTGTAACAGGTATGACAAACATTAGAGACGTAATTCCTTTCCCAAGAACTCCGGGTAGTGCAGAATTCTAAAAAAAGTTTAATCGGTTAATCGTTCATTCGGTTAACCGATTTTCACGAAGAAACGAATTGACGATTAAACAAATAAACGATTAAACAGTATAAATGCTAAAGCAATTTTTAAATTTAAAATTATCCCAAAAATTATCTCCACAGCAAATTCAGCTGATGAAGTTAATTCAATTGCCTACGCAAGCTTTTGAACAGCGTTTATTAGAAGAAATGAACGAAAATCCGGCTCTTGAAGCGGGAAAAGAAGACGAATACGAAGCAGATGAATTTGCCAATGAAGACTACGACGATTATGATGATGCAGAATCAGACAGAATCGAAGCGGATGACATTAATATTGACGAATACTTAAGCGACGACGATACGCCTGATTATAAAACTCAGGTAAACAATTACAGCGACGATGAAGAACGCGAAACACCATTTGCTTCGCCAATTAGTTTTCATCAGGATTTAATCAATCAGCTGAATACTTTTATTTTGAATGATGAAGAACGTGAAATCGCCGAATTCCTTGTTGGAAGTATTGACGATATGGGTTACATCCGCAGAAGCGTTCCGGATATTGTAGACGATATGGCTTTTACTCAGGGAATTTATACTGATGAAGCGATGGTCGAAAAAATGCTGACTGTAATTCACGAACTTGAACCTTCGGGAGTTGGAGCACGCGATTTGCAGGAATGTTTGTTATTGCAATTAAAGCACAAAACACCAACCGAATATGTTGATTTAGCAATTGACATTATCGAAAATCAGTTTGATGCTTTTACGAAGAAACATTACGATAAGTTATTACAAAAATACAGCGTTTCGAACGAACAGCTAAAAAAAGCAATTCACGAAATTGAAAGACTAAACCCAAAACCGGGCGGGTCTTTTACAGGAAATAATAAAGTAACCGAAAATGTAGTTCCTGATTTCGCGATCAGAATTGTGGACGGCGAATTAGAACTAACATTAAACGGAAGAAATGCTCCTTCCCTGCACGTTTCTAAAGATTATCAGGAAATGATGCAGACCTATAAAGATTCTCGTGATAAATCGTCGGCACAAAAAGATGCAGTTCAGTTTATCAAACAAAAGCTGGATTCAGCTAAATGGTTTATCGATGCAATCAGACAACGTCAGGAAACACTTTTTGTAACGATGAATGCGATTATGCATTATCAGGAAGAATATTTCTTAGACGGCGACGAAACCAAACTAAAACCAATGATCTTAAAAGATATTGCAGATATGGTTGGTTTGGATATTTCGACGATTTCAAGAGTTGCCAACAGTAAATATGTTGAAACTCCTTATGGTACTAAACTGATTAAAGAATTTTTCTCGGAGGCTATGAAAAATGATCAGGGAGAAGATGTTTCTACTTTAGAAATCAAAAAAATTCTTAAGAATACTATTGAAGAAGAAGACAAAAAGAAACCGCTTCCAGACGATCAATTGGCAGAAATTCTAAAAGAAAAAGGGTATCCAATTGCGAGAAGAACTATTGCAAAATACCGCGAACAATTAGATATTCCAGTTGCAAGAATGAGAAAGAAGATTTAATTCTTTTTAACCATATAAGAAATATAAGTTCATTTTAAAAAAATAGCCCCGACAAACTTTCGTTTGTTGGGGCTATTTTTTTTGCTTTTCAAATACATAAAATATTCATTATTAAACTGGACTGAAGTCCAGCCCTACAATATGGATCGAGCTGAAGGCTCTTTTAGTTCCCGAGGAACGAATTATTTTGTAGAGCTGGACTTCAGTCTAGTTTTACGTTGGCATTTCGATTTAATACAAAAAAAAACAAACCCAACAGATTTTAAAAACCTGTCGGGTTTACCAACGTTTAACTTTTTATAATTATTTATATTGATCTGGTAATATTTTCACGTTAAACAAGAACGTCTTCTTTTTATCGCAATAACTGTAAATCAAAGTATAATCATTGTCTCTAAAAACTTGCAGTCCCGTATTTGCTTTTGCGGTACTTAAGAGGCTTTTTTCCATTTCTACTTGTATTACATCAACTTCAGCAGTTACTTTTTCTACATTCAACAGTGTCAAATTATACTGAACAACTCTTTCTTCAGGTAAACTTACGCTGTCGAGACGAATCCCTTCTTGAATTTTCAGCGGGCAGTTTTTATTGTATTTTTGAACTAATGTTGTTATTTCTGTATTTACTTCATCTGCCTTTTCAGAAAGAAAAAATTGAAAATAAACAGCCAGGGCTATCGCAATTCCAATTATAACTAATAGTATGATATTCTGTTTTCTTTTACTTTCTTTTTCCTTCATGTTTATAAAGCTTAAATGAATTTAAAATTTATTTTTCTTAACTCTTTTTCATAGCATTAAAATAAGCTGCACGACTTAACGGCTCATATTCTTCTGTTTCCCCAAGCATTACAAGTTTGTCATTATCTGTTTTACGAAAACTATAATTAGCAAGATTTCCTGTTCTCGTACAAACTGCATGAACTTTAGTAACATATTCTGCAGTTGCCATAAGTCCCGGCATAGGTCCAAAAGGATTTCCTTTAAAATCCATATCAAGTCCGGCAACAATTACACGAATTCCCTGATTGGCAAGATCATTACAAACGGTAATAATTTCATCATCAAAAAACTGAGCTTCGTCAATACCAATAACATCGCAGCCTTGTGCTAAAATTAAGATATTGGCCGCAGCAGGAACCGGCGTTGAACGAATTTCGTTGGCGTCATGAGACACCACCATTTCGTCATGATAGCGGGTATCGATTGCGGGTTTAAAAATTTCGACTCTTTGTTTGGCAAATTGGGCGCGTTTTAATCTGCGGATTAACTCCTCGGTCTTACCCGAAAACATTGATCCACAAATAACTTCAATCCAACCAAATTGTTCTTTGTGATTTACTGTATTTTCGAGAAACATTTTGTATTTTTCTACCTTTAAAAATGAATAGTTTTTATTACTTTGTACTGGTAATAAATTGACGCAAAAAACTGCTGTTTTTCGGTTTTTCAAAAGTAGAAAATTTTTATCAAAACGGAGATTCGCAATCGTTTATTAACAGAAATAAAAAATTATCTCGTTGATTTTCTCCCAGAATAAAGACATTCAGATACAAAACATAATAAAATACCCTATTCACTATAATTTCAACAGTTATGAAAAAAAAATTGGAAGCCGACTTAATCAGCATTGCACATCGAATTTTAAAACTTAAAAACAAATCCGATATCAATCAATTGTATCTTGAAACACAGAAATTATATGAGAAACTAGCCGTATTAAAATTTGTTGATGAAAATTTCGACAGTCTAAAACCTACTATAAGCCACAGCGAAATTACTTCTGAAATCGAAACTATTTTTGAAAAAGAAGAAATTATTCCTGCAGAAGTTAAAATCGAAGAATCAATTGCAGCTGAAGAAACGGTAACTCAAATTATAATTGCGGAAGAAACAAAAACCGAAGAAGTTTTAGAAGAAACTGTACCTGAAATTATTGCAGAAATCTCTGAAGAGGTCATTTTAGAAACTGAAATTGAGACTATTCCTGAAACTGTTGCTGAAATCAATGAAGAACCTGAGGTCGAAGAAATTGAAGAGCCGATTTTTGAAGCCAAAAAAGATATCGCAGCTGCTGACGAACTTTCGTTTACTACTATCAGCGATTTAAAACCAATTCCTGATTTCATTCCGGCTTTCGAATTAGAAACAGAAGAAATAGTGGAAGAAATCAAAGAAGAGCCAAAAGTTGAAACTGAGACAAAACCTCAAGCAGTTCATATGACTTTAGAAGAGCTTTTAGGCGTAAATTATGCTGATGCTCAATTCGTAAAAGTTGATAGTTTTGAAAATGTTTCAGCAAATACAACAACTACAGAATCTAAAGAGAAAAAAGCTGTCGAAACAGCCGTTTTAGAAACTCCAGCAGAGCCTAAAACTGTTACATTAAACGAAAAACTTGCAAAAGGTTTTCATGTTGATTTGAATGACCGAATTGCATTCACGAAAAACCTTTTCGGAAACAGTTCTGAAGATTACAGCCGTGTTTTAAATCAGCTTTTAACGTTTGATTCTTATGCAGAAGCTAAAGAATTTATTGACGATATGGTAAAACCAGATTATAACAATTGGGACGGAAAAGACGATTACGCAGAACGTTTCCTTGGAATTATCGAGAAGAAATTCGCATAAACACGAATTCCACAGATTTACACTAATTTATATTCGTGAAATTTCAACACTTTAATTATTCGTGTTAATTCGTGTAATCTGTGTTTAAATATTAAAAATAACTATGTCAAAATTATATATCGTTCCAACGCCAATTGGCAATCTTGAAGACATGACTTTTAGAGCTATTAGAGTTTTGAAAGAAGTCGATTTGATTTTAGCCGAAGATACTAGAACGAGCGGGAAATTGTTGAAGCATTTTGAAATTGGCACGCACATGCACAGCCATCATATGCACAACGAACACAAAACGACCGAAAATTTAATTGCACGTTTGAAAGCCGGCGAAACCATCGCTTTAATTTCTGATGCAGGAACTCCTGCAATTTCAGATCCAGGATTCTTACTGACACGCGCTTGCGTTGAAAATAAAATTGAAGTAGAATGTCTTCCAGGCGCAACTGCATTTGTTCCTGCTTTAGTTAACAGCGGTTTACCAAATGACAAATTTGTTTTTGAAGGCTTCCTGCCTGATAAAAAAGGACGTCAAACTCGTTTTTTGGCTTTAGCCGAAGAAACCAGAACGATGATTTTATACGTTTCTCCACATAAACTCGTTAAAACATTAGCTGAATTTATTCAGTATTTTGGAGAAGACCGACAAGTTTGTGTTTCAAGAGAATTATCCAAATTACATGAAGAAAATGTACGCGGAACCGCAAAAGAGGTCCTAGCACATTTTGAAAAAACCGCACCGCGCGGCGAAATCGTAGTTGTGGTTGCGGGAAAAACTATAACAAAAGAGCCTAAGAAAAGTAAGTTTTCTAAGGATGATGAAGATTAAATAATTTATTTATGCCACAGATTAAAAAGATTAACACAGATTAAAAATTAAGTCGCCACGAATTGCACGAATTAGCACGAATTAAATTAGTGTAAATTCGTGAAATTCGTGGCGAAAAAAATCCTTTTTAATCCTTTTAATCTGTGCCAAAAAAACGAACCATAATCATGAGCATACAAGCCTTTTTAGAAAAAGTAAAACAAACTCCAACACAAATCACATTTCCTGAAACAATTACAATAATCGAAGAAAATTACAATTTCACACCAACTGCTTTTCAAAACGGAACACAGCATAACGCAGCCGGAGAAAACTCAGGCTCTTGTAAATTGTTTTCTTTTGCAAAATTGCAAAACTTAAGCAAAGAAGAAACTTTGGCTTGTTTTGGCGCTTTCTATTTCGAAGAAGTTTTAGGAGATTCAAACGGAACGAATCACCAAAACATTAGAAATTTTATCAACTTAGGCTGGGACGGAATTCAGTTTGAAGGAAATGCTTTAGAAGCGAAGTAATATTTTAGATTTCAGATTGTAGATTTTAGATTTCTAAAAACTACTGAAATCTGAATTCTTAAGAACTTTGTCAAAGTTCGAAACTTTGACAAAGTTAAAAAACAGAATATTTCTACCACAGATTAAACGATTTCGAAAATCAGAAGTCTAAAATCAACACTATAAAATCTAAAATCAACCCATGCGTTGGACCATAAAACCAAAACCTTCACAAGATAAAATCAAACATTTAGCGCAAGCCTTAAATGTAGAAGATTTTGTTGCAACGCTTTTGATTCAGCGCGGCATTGAAACTTTTGAAGATGCTAAAAATTTCTTTCGCCCCTCTTTAGAACATCTTCATGATCCTTATCTGATGAAAGATATGGACAAAGCAGTTGCAAGAATAGAATTGGCAATTGAAAATCAGGAAAACATTCTGGTTTTTGGCGATTATGATGTTGACGGAACAACAGCGGTTTCTTTAGTTTCATCGTATTTAAAATCACATTATCCAAATATTGCAACTTATATTCCGGATCGTTATGATGAAGGTTACGGAATTTCTTTTAAAGGAATTGACTTTGCTGACGATAACGGATTTTCCTTAATTATTGCGCTCGATTGCGGCATAAAATCCATCGATCATATCGCTTACGCGAAAGCAAAAAACATCGATTTTATTGTCTGCGATCACCACAGACCCGGTGAGTTTCTTCCAGATGCGGTTGCAATTCTTGATCCAAAAAGAGAAGACTGCACTTATCCGTATGATGAATTATGCGGCTGTGGAGTTGGTTTTAAGTTGATTCAAGCTTTAGGTCAAAACCGAAATGAAACTATAGAAGATTTAGTTCCATATCTAGATTTGGTTGCAACCGCAATTGCGGCAGATATTGTTCCTATTACAGGAGAAAATCGTGTTTTAGCTTATTTCGGATTACAAGTTATCAATAGCGACCCACGCCCAGGAATTAAAGCTTTGGTGCATCAGGTTAAAAAGAAAGTTTTAGATATTACTGATGTCGTTTTTATTATTTCACCAAGAATAAACGCAGCGGGAAGAATCAAACACGGAAATCATGCGGTAGAACTTTTAACTGAATTTAATTTTGAACAAGCGCAGCAATTCGCTTCTGAAATTGAACAATATAATTCTGATCGAAAAGATTTAGACAAACAAATTACTAAAGAAGCTTTTCAGCAAATTATACAAAATGAAGAACAAGATCGATTTTCGACTGTTGTTTTTCAGGAAGACTGGCACAAAGGCGTTATTGGAATTGTCGCTTCTAGATTGATCGAAACCTATTATAGGCCAACTTTAGTTTTTACTAAAAGTGGAGACAAATATGCCGCTTCTGCTCGATCTGTAAAAGGATTTGATGTTTATAATGCATTAGATGCCTGTGCAGAACATTTAGAGCAATTTGGAGGACATATGTACGCAGCGGGAATGACTTTAAAAGCTGAAAATTATCAGATTTTTAAAGACGCTTTTGAAAAACAGGTTTCATCAACTATTTTACCTGAAATGCGAACTCCAGAAATTGAAATTGATGCCGAAATTAATTTCTCTGATATTACTCCAAAACTCATCCGTATTTTAAAACAATTTGAACCTTTTGGCCCGCAGAACATGACGCCGGTTTTCATGACTAAAGACATAAAAGATACTGGTTATGCCAAAACTTTAGGCTCTGAAGAAGAACATTTAAGGCTTTTTGTAAAACAATCTAATTCTGATGGAATTGCTGCAATTGGCTTTGGACTAGGAAAAAAACTAAGTATAGCACAAAATCAGAATCTGTTTCAGCTGGCTTATTCTTTAGCTGAAAATGAATGGAATGGAACTATTTCAACACAGCTTATGCTGAAAGACATTAGAACAAATGACAACTAAATCAACAAAACCAGATCCGTATCAAGCGCTTCGCTATAGAGAGTTTAATATATTTTTACTATTGCGCTTTGCGATGGTTTTTGCTTGGTCGATGCAGTTTATTGTGATTGAATGGGAGGTTTACAGTTTAACTAAAAACCCGCTTTCGCTAGGAATCATAGGTTTAATGGAAGTAATTCCAGCGGTTTCAATGGCATTGTTTGCAGGACATATTGTAGATCAAAGAGAAAAGAAAGGATTATTGGTAAAATGCATTCTAGGATTTTCAGTAATTAGTTTTGGATTATTTTTATTGACTTGGCCAAAAATTGTCAGCGGCTGGTCGACTGAGTCTATCTTATACGCCATTTATTTTTTAGTTTTTCTCGGCGGATTAGTTCGTGCTTTTCTCGGCCCTACTATCTTCTCACTACTATCACTTATTATTCCTAAAAAAGCATATCCAAATGCTGCTACATGGAGCAGCTCAGTTTGGCAGATTGGTGCGGTTATGGGACCTGCACTTGCAGGATTTTCAATTAACTGGATTGGGGTTCACTGGTCAATGTGTCTCGTTTTCGGATTCTCAATTCTTTCCTTAATTGCCTTATCACAAATCAGTAAAAAACCAATCATAAATCCAAAAATTGGAGAATCAATAAAAGACAGTCTTACAGAAGGTTTGACTTTTGTATTTAAAAACCAAATTGTTTTAGGTGCTTTGTCTCTTGATATGATTGCGGTACTTTTTGGAGGAGCAGTTGCATTATTACCAGTTTTTGCACAAGATATTTTAAAAGTAGGTTCTGAAGGTTTTGGTATATTAAGAGCTGCTCCTGCTGTGGGTGCTTTTATTACGATGATTGTTTCGGCGTATATCCCTTTATATAAAAATGCCGGAAAAAAACTTCTAGGTGCCATATTTGTTTTTGGATTGTCGATCATCTTATTTGGACTTTCGACGTCATTCTGGCTTTCTGTTTTTGCTTTATTCTTGAGCGGACTTGCTGACGGAATTTCGGTAGTAATTCGCCAGACCATTTTGCAGCTTAAAACTCCTGATCATATGCGCGGGCGAGTTGGTGCTGTAAATTCGATTTTTGTTGGCTCTTCAAATGAATTAGGTGCGTTTGAAAGTGGGGCAACTGCCAAATTAATGGGAGCTGTAACATCGGTTGTCTTTGGCGGAAGCATTACACTTTTAACCGTTTTAGGTTTTGGTTTCATATCTCCAACTTTTAGAGATTTAGATCTTCATAAAGATATGGAAGAGCATCATAATCAAGAGTAATTAATTTTTAACCCATATAAGTAATATAAGTTCATTTAAAGAATGGATCTTAAATATAGAGACCTCCAATAAAATGGAGGTCTTTTTATTTTTGCATCAAGCAGAAACAAAAAAGCCCTTACTATGAACTTATAGTACTTATATGGTAAAACATTTTTCAAATTTTTATGATTTTTTTATTTAGAATTAATATAAATAATATTTATATTTGCTGGAATAAAAGGATTTACAATGAGAGAAATACAACAAATATATCACAACAGCTTCGGCATAGCCTTTTACTGGAAACAAAACAGCCAGACAATTCTCGACAAAGTACAGTTGGTTTTTAAAGAAACGGGCTTCTATTTTACGGTTTCAGAATTGAATATGTTTTGCGATTTAATTGAAGACAGCATTATCGAAAATGCTTGTTGCGAAGCTTGTGAGTTAAAATATTCTTGTCATAAATTTTTACTAAAAACTCCTTGTTCATCAATAGATTTAGCAGTTTCAATGACAGAACTAAAATCTATTAAAGATTTAGTTGAAGGTTCTTTGTTTAAAATCGAATTAGACGAATATGTTTATGGTCCTGGATTAAATTAAAAACATTCTAAATATTTTAACAACATTTTTTCATTATTGAAATATATTTTGATTTTATTCAAAAAAAAGTATATTTACGGCAATGAAAAAAATAAGCATTTTTATTGCCTTTACTATTCTAGCGCTCTTTTTTACAAACTGCAAAGACGCTTCTGAAGAGTATATTGATCCGCGAGGCACTGATTATGCAGGCTCTGAAAGCTGTATTCAATGTCATCAAACTCAATATGACATGGCCGCAAAAAGTGCTCACTTTAAAGCAACTGCTCCAGCAATTCCGGCAAATATTTTAGGTGATTTTGACAAAGCAAATCACACTTTTATCTATGACAAAAACACCAAAATTGTCATGGAAAAACGCAACGACAGCTTGTATCAGGTTTTATATAAAAACGGAAAAGAAGTTGAGGCACATCGTTTCGAGATTGTTTTTGGAATTAAGCACGCACAAACTTCGGTATACTGGCGAGATCGCAATACATACGAATTACCTGTTTCTTACTATAATTCTATAAACAATTGGGCAACAAGTCCAGGGTTTCCTGCAGACAAACCGTATTTTGACCGTATGGTTGTAAAAGACTGCTATTCTTGCCATAGTTCAAACATCAGCAGCCGAAATGTTAATCAGAATTCTACAGATAAGAACTTTTTATCGATGGAGGTTGAAGATGTTATTGATAAAAAAACAATTGTTTACGGAATTGATTGTGAACGCTGCCACGGACCTGCGAAAAAGCATGTTGATTTTCATCTCAAAAACCCTAATATCAAAGTCGCCAATAGTATTACAAGTTTTAAAACGCTTAACAGACAACAAAAGTTAGATGCCTGTGCGCTTTGCCACGCCGGAAATGACGGAATGAAAATGAAATCTCGTTTTGACTTTAAACCCGGCGATAATCTTTCTGATTTTTATAGAGAAACAAGAAGTGTAACTGATACAGCGAAATTTGATGTTCATGGAAACCAATTTCGTTTAATGGCGCAAAGCAAGTGTTTTATAAAAAGTGACAAAATGGATTGTATAACTTGCCATAATCCGCATGAGAATGCTTCTAAAAACATGGCATCGTATTCTAAAATCTGTATGAGTTGTCATCAAGGTTTAAAACACAATGAAACTACTTTAAAAACTATGCCTGAAAAATTATTGGCTGCTAATTGTGTGGAATGCCATATGCCGAAAAAAGCATCAGGAGCAATTAAATTTCAACTTTCTAACAGTAAGCAGCTTTCAGAATATATTTTGAGAACGCACAAAATAGGAATCTATCCTGCTAAGTAAACGGTAATTATTTTTCGAATTTTTTAAGTTCAAAAGTCTCACCGTCAAAAACGCCATAAGTAAAATAACCAATCCAATCACCTAAATTTACATAATTAGAATCTTCGCCAACAGGAATAATCATTGGTAAATGGCGATGTCCAAAAATAAAATAATTATAATGCTTGGTTTCGAGTTTGCGTTTGGCGTACAACACGAGCCATTCGTTTTCTTCACCAAGAAACTTTACATCTTCGTCACCAGAAATCAGTTTATTTTTAACGGATAAATACTGCGCTAAACTTACACCTACATCTGGATGAAGCCATCGAAAAAGCCGTTTTGAAAACGGATTTGTAAATACCTTTTTCATTCTTTTATAACCTTTGTCTCCGGGGCCTTTTCCGTCTCCATGACCAATTAAAAAGGTTTTTCCGTTAAAAGTAAATTCTTTGTTATCATGATAAACCGGAATATTCAATTCGGTTTCAAAATAATCATTCATCCAAAGATCATGATTTCCAACAAAAAAGTAGATTGGAATACCGCTGTCGCGAATTTCGGCCAATTTGCCTAAAATTCGAACAAAACCTTTTGGTACAACGGTTTTATATTCAAACCAAAAATCAAACAAATCACCCAGTAAAAAAATTGCTTCAGCATCTTCTTTAACCTCATCTAACCAAGCCACAAATTTCTTTTCACGCGGCAGACTCAATTCAGGAGTCGGCGCGCCAAAATGCTGATCTGAAGCAAAATATACTTTTTTCATTTAGATTTTTAGATTACTGGACTTCTTAGAATTTTAGACTTTTGTCTCTCTGATCGAAGTCGAAGAGTTTAGAATTTGGAATTTCTTTTTTGAAAATTAAATATTATCACTTGCATACCACTCTGCAAACGACGATTCTGTTTCTTGAAGTTTAAGAGAGAAAAGCGAAATTCCTTTTGGCAGTCTTGCTATGATTCTATCCGCAAAATCAACTACCATATTCTCACTTGTTGGCTGATAATCGACCAATATTACGTGATGTCCGCGATTTTTTAATTCATTTGCTAATTCGATATGCGGTGTTGTTTGATTGAATACAGTCGCATGGTCAAATTGATCGACGATTTCTTCTTTTACAATTTTCTTTAAATCAGAAAAGTCAATTACCATTCCGAATTTCACATTCGATCGATCTGTAATTGGCGAACCAATAACAGTTACCGACAATTTATAACTGTGTCCGTGAACGTTCTTGCATTTCCCGTCGTAACCGTACAATGCATGCCCAGTTTCGAAACTAAATTGTTTTGTAATTCTAATATTACTCATCGATTTTTAATTTAAGCTTGCAAATTTACAAATTAATAACCGTTTTCGTCTCTTTTTTTAGCACGGTTATACATCCAATAGGCAATTCCTACTAAAACGACAAACGGAATAAACGATCCTATAACAACACCTATTTGATATCCGCTGTCTGGAGCGTTTTTAATTTTCTCTGCAACATCAACGTTTTGGAATAAAGAAATAATAGTCATATTCAATAATTTATAAAGTGAAAAATTGGTTTTAAATCCTTTTTCAAAACTATGTTACTGTTTGTATAAAATCAATGACTTATGTCATGCCTATTTTTTAAACTGCATCAAAGCATTTCTGCTAAAATCAGACAAAACCAATTTACCTGTAATAGCGGCACGTTCAAAAAGCAGCGATTCCCAGTTTTCTGTATTTTCCCAAATGATCTTTTTCATTTCGTGCAATGCTTCTGGATTGTATGAACTTAATTTTTGAGCAAAATTTTCGACTTCTTTATCTAGATTTTCTGAATCAACTAAAACAGAATAAAGTCCTTTTTGAAAAGCCCAATCTGCCGATTTCCATTCGTGCGCTGCCAATGTCATTGCTGTCATTGCTGTTTTTCCAATTTTACGAGATACAGCCGGCTCAATTACAAACGGACCAATACCAATTGCAAGTTCAGATAATTTAATATCGCTTTGAGGAGTTGCAAAAACATAATCGCAAGCCGCAATTATTCCTACTCCGCCGCCAACTGCTTTTCCTTGAACTCGTCCAATTATAAGCTTACTGCAGCTGCGCATAGCATTTAGCAAATGTGCAAAACCAGAAAAAAACTCTGTTCCTTGTTCTTCATTTTCTACTTGTAGAAGTTCATCAAACGAAGCGCCGGAACAAAAAGCTTTTTCGCCTTCGCTCTTCAAAATAATCAGTGAAACAGCATCATTTCGGCTCAATGAGTTAATTTCTAATGTAAGTTTATTTAATAATTCTCGCGGAAAAGAATTACTTGCAGGATGCCCAAACTGCACGGTTGCAATTGTATCTTGAAAAGAAGTCGACAACGATCCTTTTGTTGTTTCTAAACTCATAAAAATAATTTTAAATGTAAAGTTACGGTTTTGACAACTATTTTTACTTAGATCAGTTTCTAAATTTGTTTATTGAAAATTAATTGACTTTATTTGCTATGACTTTGGGGGATTAGCTCATTTGGCTAGAGCGCTACGCTGGCAGCGTAGAGGCGATCGGTTCGAATCCGATATTCTCCACATAAAAAAACCGTAAATCATTAAAAAACAATGGATTACGGTTTTTTATTTTTATTAATTGTACGATTTCTGTACGATTTCATTTTTTTTCCCAGCAAATACCTAAATAACAATTTTAAAAAATCGTCCGTAAAAAGAAATTACAGACTTTAAAAACACCCTTTTAATAAGAATTGACGGGGGAGACTCAAAAAATACCTGCAAAATGTTATCACAAAGTACGGAGGATACTTCCATAAATACATAAAATTAATTATAAATTTTACAATATTATATAAGCGGGCTTAAAGCCTCTTTTCTAAAGAACAGGTGTTTTAAACTATATAAACTATTATTAGGTTGGCAAGCAAAAAGAAACATCTATCTTATGTGTTATCATCTATTAACAACTTTAAAGTTTAAATTCATTTAAGAGTTTTTTGAAAGAAAAATAAATCGTGTCCTTTAATAGATTTTTTGCAATCAATCTGATTTTGATCGATTCTTTTGAAGCAAGGAATTTTAAACTTAATTGATTTAATAAACTATAAACTAATAATTGATTAACAGGCTGTTTGTCCAAATAAAGATAATTTTTATTTATTCTCTCTTTTACAAAAAAAATGCTGACCTCTTTAATTAATGGGTTTATCGGAATTAATAAATGGCTTGCAAAAATATTTGCCTGAATTTCTAATCTATTATTATTCATTTCTGAAACTCTATAATTCAATGATAGAGTATAATCATCGTCCTCTCTTTTTATAGATTAGGACAAAACGGGACAAATAAAATGGGACAAAAACAAGCAATCGTAACAGGGAACGGCTCAGATTTGAATAATAGTGATGGATTAAAAGATAGGGCAAAACGTAAAATAATTACGTAAGCTATGATTTTAAGTTTGATGGATGTTGCCAAGCAAAAAGGAGACACCGAAAAACAAAATTCATATTGGAATACATACTACTGTCAAAGCAATATTATAAGTGCAGAGGGTAAACTTTACGGCAAGTATTGTAAAAATAGATTTTGTACTCTTTGTTGTAGTATTCGTAAAGCTGAAATAATAAACAAGTATTTATCAATTATAAAAGAATGGCAAGAACCTTACTTTGTGACCTTAACAGTTAAATCTTGTAAAGCCAATAGGTTAAAAGTAATGATCGTGAAATTATTGCAGGGATTCTCAATAATAAAAGAAAAACAGAAAAAAGATGTAAAAGAGATAAAGGAATTAAGCTGATAGGTGTAAAATCTTTGGAGTGTAATTTCAATCCTGTGACTAAGACATATAATCCTCATTTACACTTAATTGTTGCGAATAAAGATATTACGGAATTACTTATTAAAGAATGGGAATTTAATCCTAAGATCGCTGATTGGAAAAATATTGTTACCGATGAAACATTGACCAATTATAAGCCAAAACCTCAGCTTTTTACGATATTAAAAATTGTATTGATTTGACTTCTCAATAAAGGGTACTTCATTATTTAAAGAAGTTGGTTAACTTAAGCTAATACAAATCGTAAAAAAGGGACTCTCATTTGTAAGAGCCCCTTTTAATTTCAATTAACAATTATTCTTTACAAAATTTCGTCTTTTAATCAAATAAATTATACTTCCTAATATCAGTAAAAATAAAATTGGGTAAAAATAATTTACGACAAGATATGTATCGCCAATATTTAAATTAAAATAGTAATCGGAAAAGTAAAAAAAAACCATTAATAAAGTACATATTGTCAAAAACACTAAAAATTTATTCTTCATTTTCGATCATTATTAAGTTATTAAAAAAAGCATTAAACAATTTGAAATAGCCAAAGTCTGCTTCTTGAAAGCTAATATCTTCCACAATAAAGTTAAGCATTTCATTAGGGAACTTATTATAAAACAATTTTTCTTCAACAATACTTTCAATTTTTAAGATTATATCGTTTAATTTCCTTTTCTCTAAACTAGCTTCTTGTAATTCAGCGATTCTAGATTCGGAGAAAACTAATTCAATAATATTCTTTTGACATTTAATAGTATAATAAGGAACTAAAACACTAATTAATAATGAAACTGTGTATAATTCACCATCTTCTATAAAACCAAAATTAAAGGTTAAACATTTATCACCATACTCAAATAATGTAAAATCTTTAAAGTTTTTTAATGTATAGTCGTTTTCA
This sequence comes from Flavobacterium sp. FlaQc-28, assembly GCF_044007415.1. Taxonomy (NCBI): domain Bacteria; kingdom Pseudomonadati; phylum Bacteroidota; class Flavobacteriia; order Flavobacteriales; family Flavobacteriaceae; genus Flavobacterium; species Flavobacterium sp. FlaQc-28. Next base: position 1,143,409 of record NZ_JBIPCM010000001.1, on the reverse strand, counting down.
AATTCCTTAAGAATATTTTTTGAACAAAGCTCTTTTGAGTCCGATTGAAAGGTTGTTAATGTCTGATTTAATCTGATATATTCTTCACTTGCGAAATACTTCACTTGTTCTCTTTCAAATGAGATGTTTTTGGGGTAAAAAATGTAAATCAGATTTTTTAAAACTTTATCAATCATAATATATTTTTTATTCACAATCATCTGGGAGCATAAAAGTTGTTTGATAATCTGTTACAGGTAAATTTTCTGTTGTAGTCCAGTTTACTCGCCCACCCGAGGTAAATAAAGGATAATTATACAACAATCTTTCTTTAAAATATTGTTCTACAATCATTTCAGAAACTTTAACTCTTCCATACTTTGCAACTACTTCTCTAATTGTGGTCTGAAGTGCTTGCGCTGATAACTCTGCCGCTGCTCCAGAACTTATAGGAGCACCTCCCACAGCGTGATTTGTTGGCATTCCAAAAGATATCGGTTGCACAAACTTCGCTGAATGCATAAAGGTAACACCTGTTTCGTCTAGTAATATTATATTAAAACTAATATTTTTCACCAAAGCCGTCTGCCACAAAGAAGCTGTTTTTGAAAAATTAAAACTTTGACAACTAGGAGGGAGATCTTCTGTAGTTTCTAAATCACTCCCGCCACTATTTCCTGCCCCTGGATCTTGCTCCCAAGAAACATCTCCCCCGCCGTTACCGCCACCAAGATTATCCCCCCAGCCGAAATCAGCAATTTCAGGGATAAACCTATTATTCTTGTACCTATTAATTACTGTTACTCCTTCTAATTCTCCTCCATACTCATCACTACTAGACTTACTTGTAATGCTCTTCGAACTTTTCTTTATGTACTGTAGGGTTGCCCTACCATTTTCTAAGTGAAAACCATTGATGAAATTTCCATCTAAATCGTATATCAAAATTTTACCCGAAAATGGAGATGTAATTTGTGGACCATCGGAATACATTTTATAAACAACGCTCTTAATTACATTATCAATTTTTAGAAGAAGCACTCTGTCAAATTGCGCAGCATTGATTCGTTTAACAGGAATAACGGTAAGCAACTGATCTGTATTGATCATTTTTTCTTGCACAATTTTGTCTAGTTCAAAATTTTCTAATTGGCTTCTATACAATTTACCTGAAGGACTGTTCTGTGATCGTGTTAAAAAGGATTTGGCTTCAGTGATGCTTACTGTCTGAATCGAACTTTTTGACTGTTCTGTCATATTTTCCTCATGCTGACAATTGGTTAGTGCTAGCGTTAAAATAAAAAGAACTATTCTTTTTATGCCATTACCTTTTTTTAGTTTGTTAGTTATCATAATCTTTTTTTCAATTCATTTCGCATTTTGCTGGGTAGAATTGTCTTTTGTTAGTCCCGTTTTTTAATTATATAGAATCAATTAAATTGTTGTTGGAGAAAAAAAAACTCTTCAACAAAATTTTTAAATCTTAAATAAGTAGATTTTGCAACTTATTAATTAAAAATACTGTAGTATTAGATATTACTTTTTGTAATGAATGAGAAAATTCTACAGTATTTTCTTAAAAACAAATGTATGTACTTAATCCTACAAAAACAAATAAAAGAAGTTTTTAAAAAAAAAATACATTAGGGCAAAACGTGACAAATGAAAAGGAAGAAAAACAAGTAATTGTATCAGGAAACGGTTCAGATTTGGGTAACAGCGAAGATCTGAAAGGTAGAGCAAAACGTAAAACCATTACCTAAGCAATGATATTAAGTTTGATGAATGTTGCTAAACAAAAGGGTGATATAGAAAAGTAAAATAGTTATTGGAATACTTATTACTGTCAAAATAAAATGACTATCTCAGAGGGTAAATTATATGGCAAATATTGAAAAAATAGATTTTGCACACTATGTTGTAATATTCGTAAAGCAGAAATATAAATGCTTATTTGTCAACGATCGAAAAATGGGTAGAACCTTATTTTTGTGACATTAATATTTAAATCTTGTAAAACCAATAAGTTAAAACTTATGATTGAAAAAGTTTAGTAAGGATTTTTAATGATAAGAGAAAGGCAGAAAAAAAAGAAATCAAAGAGGTAACGGGATAAAGCTTATTGGGATAAAATCTTTAGAGTGTAATTTTAATCCAACAAAACAAATCTATAACCCACATTTGGTATATATTATATAAGTGATTCAAATGAAATAGAATTAAGGGGCTGTTTTTTCAAAATTTGTACTATTTTCGATGTGGGTAGGTGCTGAAAATAATTCACTACCATATTACTTTTTGATAATGTCATAGGAAAAATCATTTCCACACCCACATTCTGAAAGTAAATCTGGTTCGTAAAAATTCACAAAAGTCGAAACGACTATTATTGTTTTGTGATAGTCAAAATTTAACAATTGTCGATAAACATTTTTATAAACTGTGTTTGTTGTTTGTTCTACGGGTTTAAGATGGATAATGTTATTTCTTAATTGAATAAGAGCATCAATATGTTTACAGTATCTTTTAAATTTAGTCTTAAAATTTATACTCCTAATTTCTGGGATTGAGGTGTTTAGTTTATGAGAGATAGTTGGTATAATTGGGTTTCCTAATGAGTCAGTAAATAAATAATCATGTGGAATTACCACGTTTGCAAAACTTTCTAGTGTGGCTTGAAGATTTACAATGCAATTAATTGCTAATTGGAAGAATGCACCAGAATGATTTAAGTCAATCATTTGACCATTTTTCCCACATACAGATGCTTCCGAAAGTAACGTCTCTTTATAATTTTGCAATAAACCAGAAGACATGATTGCGTTTGAATAAAAAATAGTAACTGGATTTACTTCTGGCAAAATAAGTTTTTTGTTTTGATATAAATAATCATAACCGTAGATAACTTTATTATCCATCATAATCATGATATCATTTTCCGATAGCTTTTTAGATTTTACGTAGTCTCTAGCTATTTCTTTGCTTTCTTCTGGAATTATAATATCATCCAATTCTGAAGGATGAAAGTTAATCTCGAATTGTATTGTAGGTTTAAGTTTAATATGCCCCATAAAAGATTAATTTCTGGTTGATTATAAATATAATAATTAATAATCATTTACTGTCATGTATGTAAATAGTTAACAAAGTAGAATTCTTGCATATGTTAAAAAAAAAAAATACTTAATTGTGTTGCTGAAAAAAATTATATGATAAAACGATTTATTCTAAAATTAACACCCCAATTTCATCAGCACTAGATATACTTGAAATTACAAAAAAATTAGATCTCGTTTTAAGAACTATTGATATAAAAAAACTAGAGAAAACTTTTGAAAAATAAATCCTATTAAATCATCCAGAAACAAGAGATTTTTATCATAAGTAGTTACGACTTTTAAAAGGTTTAATAATCTGGAAGAAAAAATCGAGTTGCTTAATGTAGAAGATAGAAATACAAAGTTCTAAACTTGCTCTCTAGGAAAATCTGTTCGAGCAGACGATGTGAAATATAAAAAAACAGGGATTTATCTCAGGAGTGTATTCATAAAGTTTTGCCATCAACTTAGAGCTTATTAAAGGCCAACTATATGATGTTGTGTGGTGCAATTTCTATTTAAATAAATTAGAAATGTATAAACTTACTGGAATTTAAATAAATCACCCGCATCAACCTGTAAAGCGACAGCAATATTTTTAATATTAATTATTGAAGTATTTAATATTCCTCTTTCCAGCCTCGAAATTTGTGATATTTCAACATTAAGACTGTCTGCCAAGTATTGTTGTGTAAATCCTTTAGAAATTCTTATCGTTTTTACATTTTCTCCAAACTTTTTTAAATATTTGACATCTTCCTCGTTTCGCATAATCAAAATTCATGATTACGCATAAATTTATTATGGGCATATTTGCCTATATTTGAAAATTTTCATATCATTGACGACTATATATAAGTCATATTGGATTATGGATTTCCATAAAAAGAAAGCTGGCTATCTATCTAGATTTGTATGTAATTCAAAATCATAATCATGAAAAAATCACTAATTACATTATTCCTTTTTCTTCCTTTTATAATACTTGGACAAACAGAAAAACCGAAAATCATTTCAAAGTTAGTTATATCAGATGCCAGAGAGAATGATATAGATATTACAGAACACATTTTAAATCAACAAGCTTATTTGGCTTTTTATACAGAAGATGGAAAAAATCTTAGCATGGCAAATGTCTGGGTAAAAAATGCCACAAACAGTTTTGGGCGCATATTTGATAAAAAATATCACAAATCTGAAGAATCATCTACCGAATTCGAAACTCATATTATGAGCTTCAAATGGACTTACGAAAACAGCTACAATACTAAGAAAGGGACTGCTAATGTCGAATTAGTGATAATTCACAAACCAATTGGTAAAGCATTCATAATAACTATCATTCCAGAAGATTTAGATGTTCTCCAATATAAGGGGTATATAGAGAGAAGTTTAGATTTAAATAAATATTAAAACAAGAAACTAATGAAAAAGATATTTCCAGTATTTTTAATTTTGGCTTTTAATTTTTCTCATGCGCAATCTTATACAGAAAAATACAATGATTTATATAGTAGGTATGAATATTTTAATAATCAAGGGAAAATGATTGGTTATAAGTACTATGACAATCTATACAAAGTATGGAAATATCAAGAACTTTCACAAAGTACCCAAGATTCATATATTTCACCAATTAACTCCTCCCTAATCAATAAAGTATTAGCTTCAAAACAAAACAGATTAGATGAAAATATCGAAAAAGTACAGAGTTCAATTGATGAAATTATTAAAACTATAAGTCAGATGGATGTATCACAAGCCACACAAGATGCAATTCTTTTCAAATTCAGAAAGGCAATAAAATCAATTGAATATAAAAATTACGACTATTCAGACAACAACCTTACAAGACAAGTTATAAATTACTTATATGCGGAAGCAAATACAATAATAAAAATAGAAACTTCCAAAGTACCCGCTGAAACTAAAAATGAAACCAAGAATCAATCCTCAAAAAAAATTACTTCTGTAAATTATACAGGATACAAAAAAGCATCTTACTATTCACCGATAACAAGCGAGCCAACTATGGATGACACAAAAGTAATTGGCAGAGTAGAATATGGTGATATTTATATACTAGAAAAATATGATGACAAATATTACAAAATAAAGTATAATAATATTATCGGATATATTTTTGTTGGATGGATAACAAAATAGCATTAATGACTAAGCGATTGGATAAAGTTTTCATTATTAATTAAGGCTAACTCAAGAATTGATTCCCAATAATTCATGCCAAATACGTTTCGATTTAGATTTGCTGTTTGGATTGCCATTTCTATTATTTTTTCCATTGGAAGAAGATGAATATATGGTCTAATTTTGTTCTGAAGAGGCGTAATTACTTTGTCACTATTTCTAGAAAATCTTTCTAATAGATGCAGTTTGCTATAATGACTTTCAATAAGAGTAAATAAATTTTCATTAATCTCAGATCTATTTTCTAAATAAAATCTTAGCCCAAATGTGTCATTATTATAATCAATATCTACAAACAAATACTGTGAATCTGGCAGCTTGTCTAAATAAAGATTTAAGTATAATCTTCTTCCATTTTCTTGCCAAAATCGCCCCTTGTAACTATTGCATATTGTACAACTAGGAAATAAATTAAGTGGATTTACGACAAATTCACTAAACTCTTCTTTAGGTAAAATATGATCGAATGAATTGATTTCACTTAAAGTACAATTTTGACATGTATTAATAATACGTTGCGTGTTTGTAGTCGTAATTTCACTTTTAAGGGTTTGGATTAATTTACTCTTATAATTATACAATTTTAATAAATCATCTTTACTATTATCAGGATAAACATTTGCAACAGTAGTTTCAAGGATATTTCGATCAAAATTAATTTGATAAACATTGTATAATGTCTCCATTTCATCTTCTATGGCAAGCAGACGGGTTTTATAATCAGGATCAATTCTCGTTGTTTTTTTGCTATCTACAATAAGTTTATGGAAATCAAATGAGTTTCTCCTTGTACTATCTAAATTTCTCATTTATTACTGTGTTTTGCTTTTAATATACAATCTTGTATTCAAACTCAAAGGCATTTCGTCAAATTGAAGTAAAGAAATAATCTCTTCAAAAGACATTCCTAGTGAAGCTTTTTTGTCAATTATTTTTTTATATTGTTTTGGAATTTCTCGATTACCAAACACATCATCCGTTAAAGTTGTTAAATTTTCTCCAAAAGATTCTATTCCAATTCTTCTAATATCTGGAATATTTCCATTTCGCTCAATTACATAAACATTTTTAGATAATAATTCTTGAATTATTAAAGGTGAATGAGTTCCGATTATACAATACGATTGGAATTCATTTACCAACTCATAAATAGTATTGATTAATTGAGAAATAGCATTTGGATGTAAATGAGTTTCAGGTTCATCATAAAGGATTAAAGAATCCAATCTAATATGTGCTGTTATTTCTGTTATGATGTACAACAAAATATTTTGACCAGAGCTCAACCTATCTTTAACTCGGTTAAACCCTTCTTTATCAACCTGAAACGAATTGTGTAATGATATGATAAATTCACGTTTGACTAAAAATTCATCCAAAATTTCTGGTTCAATGAAATTAGATAAAATTGTTCTCCACTTATCAATTCTTTCGCTTTCCTCAATCTTCTTCCAAGTATTATGAAATCGTAAAACTAATCCTCTTTCAGTAATAAACTCACCTTTTTCATTTTTCAAGCCGCAATACAAATAATTAAATTTAGATGTTTTTGCAGGAATTTTAAATCTATCGAAAATACTATAGGAAACAGAAATCATTTTGCTAAATATAGGAACTCTCGGAGAAAAATATTCTTCTTCATTTTTTGAAATATTGAGAGGTAAAGAAGTTAAAAGTTGTGTCTTTCCTGTACCGTTTTTACCTATTACAGCATAAATTCTATTAGAAAGTATATTACTATCGCTAAAATCAAATTTAATCCTAATTGACTCTTTTGAATATTTAGGTGTAAACTTGTAATCAAATGAAAATAGGTTTTTTAAATCATAATTATTAATAACAAATTTCGCTAATCTTGAGGTTCTTTCTGCTTCATCTACTCTAATTAAAGATTTTTTAAAACCATGAAAATTGTCAAATTTTTCGAGCTTTTCAGAAAAAAAAGCACAATCCCCAATTGCATAAAGTATATTTTCAAAATCATTGGGAAAAATAGATTTTAAATTGGTATAAAAATCGATGGTTTGTCCAAGGGAACAAAAACTTGATGACAACATGACAAATTTTTGAGGAATAACGTTTATTGTCTCTTGTTCTTCACTAGACATTATTTTAACATTTCCTATTTTAGTTTCAGAGCCATCTTTTCTATAATACAAGCTAAAGGATGTTTTATTATAGAAATCATCCCAACTAGAATATTTTAATATAAAACAATTCTCTTCACTATCAATTAATCTTTTTCCTCTTGGTCTGCCATTATCAACAAGAAATAAAATATTATTTCTTTTTACATCAATTGGGATGTCTTCAACTTCTTCTTTAGAGTAAACATGGTAAACTGATTTTCCTGTTTCATCATAATCAAATAATACCAGCTGTAATTTATCTTTGCTAAGAATATTATTTATCTTAATAACATACAATAAAATATCATCCTGATCCTTTCTGTAAATTGGAGAGACAACAGCCTCAATAAATTTTATAAATGCTTCATTATCTTCATATATTTTCAGCCTAACTGTAAATAAATATTCCAAATCCCAATCATCATTATAAATCATATGTTGATAGATATCTCCAGCGGCATTTGGGTATCTAGAGTCTTCTGATGGCATTGTAGAAATGTCCCAAATACTTTTTAAAAATTCAAAATTATTATTCATCCAATTATTATGGTGGCTACCTAAAAAATCAGTTTCACTTTTTATAAGAATATTAAATATTTCTTTTTTATTTTCTTGAGAAATTTCCATATCACATTTTAGTGGTCATTATAGTTTTGCTAATATAATTATTTAATAAAAAAAACATGTTTTTATTAAGAGCTATTTGAATGTAAGAAAAAAAAGTATATTTGAAAATATCAAAGCTTAAATATTTAGATGTAAATAATCTAGCTAATTATAAATTATGGATAACAAAACAAAGCGTCTTATTAGATTAATTAAAAAAGCACAAACTGAATATGCTGAAGATTATTTAGTTGTTGCAATTCCTGGATTTTTATCAAAAAAATTTATTGCATATTGCGCAATGCTTGAAGATTAAAAAAAAACACTGGAATATATTAAGCTCTTAGGAACAGATGTAAATCCAATTATTAAATCAGCTTTGACATACTCTCTCATTGCATTGTATGGGAAATGTTATACAGATGCGTCTAAGAATAATTTCCCAAAACTTGAACCTAAAAACTTATTTAAAGATGATAATCAATTAAAAGAGGTTCATAATTTTTTAATGGATTTGAGACATCAATTCATTGCTCATAGAGGTGATACAGAAAGTGAAATAGGGGTGTCATTTATGGTAATTCCGAAAAAAGAAGGAGTCGAACAATCACAAGTTAGTTTCAGTCAAGTAAAATTGAATGCTTTTTCACCAGAAGAGCTTGCTAAAATTATGACGTTAATTAATTATACAATAGAGTATTTAGAACAAGTAATTCAAAAAAATGGACAAAAAGTATATGAAGTCTTTTTTGATATGTTCACTCCTGAGCAAATTGCATTAATGTTAATGAATAATGCTAAAGAGCATATAGATAGATAGATAGATAGATAGATAGATAGATAGATAGATAGATAGATAGATAGATAGATAGATAAATTTATTTATTTAACTACATTTTGATTCGTTGATCTTGTTTTTTTATTCAAAAACAATGTTTTAAGCCTTTAAACAAAATCTCTTAAATTTTATAAAAATGAATAATGATTGGAATTGGTTTTTTAGCTCATTTTGTCAAAGTGCAGCGGCATTAATTGGTATTATTGGTGCATTTTTAATTTCAAGACTTCTAGGTATTAGTGAGAAAATAAATTCTACAATTTCAGAATTTGATAACTTGAAAATAGAACATAATAAAATCATACTTAGTATTAAAAATTGTCATTTTAATTGGTTTACAAAAATGCATGTAAGATATAATAGTGACATTCAAGAACAAATTAAAAATGGGGATTTTAATAATTTAAATCGTGAAGAAATTTTAAATAAGATTTACAGCTTAGATAGTCGCTTGTTTAAAATTGATAACGCAGTTATGGAAAGTTTTGAAAAAATTTATGAAGAATACAAACCTAAATATACTCCTTTAGGAAACGGATTGTCGGTAAAAAACACTTCTTTTGCGGGACTTTATGACATAGCTCCCAAAGGATTATGGGATAATCTGGAAGAAGAAGAGAATTTAATTAATAAACTAGAAATAGAGTCAAAAACATTAATTTAATATTTCGATGGAAATCTGCAAAGTTTACAGGCATTCAACGATTCGATCGCACCATTAAAAATCATAATAATTCTTTTATTATTTGCATTTCCACTGACGGTGATATACCCTTTGCATTTTATGCCTATGATAGCAAATGCAAATCCAGTGTTAACTTATAATCTGTCTGATATATTTTATTTAATGTTTACTTTTAAGTTTATTATGCTTTTTATTTTTTTTGTTTTAATGGAAAGCATTTTTGGATATTTTCTATATATAACAAACCAATTAAGTTCAAGATTAGAAGTGGCAATTCAAAATAATGCAGTGAGTCTACGAAATCTTGAAAATTATTCTGAACATTTCAAATAATAACTATTGATCATTGAATATTAAATGGGTAACCTTTAATAGTTTTTTAAACCCGCTTAAGGCGGGTTTGTCTCTTATCTTATAGCTGACATTTAACTAAGCAACCTTCTTTTGTGAACAATCATAATCATTTATTAATTCATTGAATTTGGAGTATAATTTTCTTCTTATTTCATCTTTAGTTTTATTAAGCTTATATTTGATTTGTAACATTCTGAAATCCTTTTTAAAGGTGTAAATTTGCTTAGAGGTTTTTCTTTGTTTTATCCTAATCCAATAGTTGTCATTCATGTAGTTTTTGAGTCTTTCGAGCTCATCTGGAGGAATATCAATCTCATTAAATTCATCTATAATTGTTAGTCCTTCAAATTTTTGCATAAGCAATTCAAAAATATTGTTTAACACTTTCTTCTCTAGAATGTTTTCCAAAGAATAAACACCCAATAACTCTAATAACCTTTTTCTAATTATCTTAATTTCTACTCTTAAGATATTTTTATCTAGTTTGTAAGGTTTTGATTTATTATAAATTTTGAAGTAGTAATCTGTCTTACGAAATTCTTTATAGTCTCCTTTTCCAAGGAATTTCTCATTCCTATTAGGTGCTTTCAGGTCATACATCAATAGATAATCGTCAATGTATTTTTGAGGGTCTCCATTTATAATAATATTGAAGCCTAATTCTAAATTCGTGATTGAAGTACTTTTAGCAATTTTAAAAGTTTCAATTATTTGTTCAGTAGTCAATTTAATCTTTGAATAATTAAAGTCATTGTAATTTTGTGAACCTAAATCATTATCTAAATTGTATTGTTTGTGAAAACTACCCGTGATAAAAGCTGTTTTTTCATTAATTGCAATGTCTAAGTTAAGCTTTTTTCCTTTCAGAGGATATGGCTTTATTTCCCCCGTAAAAGGCTCATAAAACTGCTTTAAATCAACAATTTGATTCAGTTTTATGTGGTTTTCAAATTCGTTCTTTTTAGTACTGTAAATCTTCAAATTATCTATCACTACGCTACAATATTAAAATAATTAGACTTTGCCACTAGATTTTCATTTAATGGAATCATAGCTGATAATAATTCACTCTTCTTATAATATTTACGACCGCCAATCCCATATGATTTAACCTTGCCTTTTTGCGTCCATCTCCAAAGGGTCGAATTGTCGATTTGTAATAATTCACAAACTTCACTAGGTGTTAATAATTCTTTTTGATTAGCATTTGGCAATAATTTCACAAAGTCATTTATTAAGCTTTGTACACTTTCATAAATCAACCCGACTAATTCTTCTGGGTTAATTTGAATCAACTGAATAGTTTTACTCATTTTTTTTGTTTTAAATTTTTAATTTCAATTTCTTGAACAATATTAGATATATTTGCAACTAAAAAAATAAAAAGGGACAATCGTAAAATAACAAAAGCCTCTATATACATACATATAAAGACTTAAACGACAAAATTGTTTTTATAAAAAAAATAGAAAAGGGACTAAAAAGAGACTTCTATAAGTGCATTAAAAAATAATAATCAACTTTCCATAAATTATATTTATTTCTTTTAATAGGTTTGTCAATACTTTTACCATCACTAAAATTATATAATTCTCTTAATAGCGTAACTCCTTTTGATTTTTTTTCATAATGCAATTTGAATACATTTTTATCTTCACAGAATTTATAAAATTTAATAAACTCAACTGGAGATTTAATCCATTTACTATAATCCGTAGATATATATCCTCTCTTCTCCAATACAGCCTCACACTTCAAAAAAAAATCAAGTTTTTTGTTGTTTTCCATTAATGCTCCCAAAATAAATTCTCGTGAATTTTTATCATCCAAAATATTTTGATAATCATTCTTCAAAATTTTAATATACTCATTCAATTCTATATTTATTTTTTCAGACGCTTTTTTTAAAATATTGTTGATTTTCAAAGCACATTCCTTTTTATACGAATAACCTTTTCTCTTCACTATTTCATCATTTTCTAAAATCGATTTGTTTAGTTTTTTTAAAAATTTGGATAAAATTATCAATCGATTTTCTTTTTCAATTAATGGATTTTTCACAAAATCAACAATTACCAACAACTTAAATAATATTTCTTCATCATAAACTACATTAACAATTTCTTCAAAATCTATATCTAGCTCAAACTGATCTAATACTCTTAACATTTGATCTTTGTCATACTTGTCAAAATTTGAAAACTCCAACATCTTCCTTACAGCAATGTTATTATCTTCATGAAAATGAGAAACCCCAAATGGGAGACTTGACGAAATAAATCTCTCCTTGACTTCCTCTTCTTTAGAAAAAGAAAACAACTGCATTGCAATTGAAATCATAATTTCCTCACATTGTTCTAAGCTAAAGCAATTAAGATTTTTTATTTTAAAACAGCTCTTTTTTGAAAACTGTTTTCTTAAAGTAAGCTTTCCTGTATCATTTAATCCACAATAATTAGAAATTATGTCTACTATTCCACTAATCCCACCAACTAAAAACTTTTCGCTTTCTTTAATTTTAATTTCCGAAACCATCCTTTATAAATATTCAGTTAATTCAATTGCTTTATCCTTACTGCTTTTTCCAATGTAATTTAAGAACATCGATTCTGAACTGTGCCCAGTTACATTAATTAGTAAAGCTGTCGGAATATTTCCACCATAATAATTAGTAGCAAAAGAACGCCTCCCAATATGAGAAGTAACAAGCTCCCATTTTTCATACTCTCTTTCTACTTTTCTATAGCATCCTCTATTCTCCTCTATTTCGGCTCTCTTGCTTCCTTTTACTTTATCTTTAATTCCTGCTATTTTACAAACTTCTTTTACATATTCATTGTACTTCTGATCAGATATTTGTTTGGGAAATTCCCCATTTCTTTTTTGTAAAATTTCAATAACTTTAGGAAATAAAGGAATCACCATCATCTTATTAGTTTTAACCTGTTTAAATTCAATACAAGGTTTTTCTTCATTTTTTTTATTCCTATATATAGTAATCATATCTTTCTTGAATCTCATAAAATCAGAAATTCTTTGTCCACAATGGCAACTAATTAAAAGCCAATCCCTAGCATTAGCATAACTTTCATTATATTCCGTATTTTCAATTTTATTCAATTCATCAAAAGTTAAATAAATACTCCCAACCTTTGTATAATTTGCTTTAATGCTATCAAGTTGAAAACTTGTTTCAATCCCATTTCCCTTTGCATGATAACAAACTGTTTTTACAAACCGTAAAACTCTGGCAATAGTGTTTGAGGCATAATAGTTCTCATAACAATATTCTTCAAAGTTTATTTTAAAATCAGAGTTAATATCTTTAATTTTCAGAATTATGTTTTTTTCAGATTCATATCTTAAAAGTAATTGCTTAATCGAATTGCATTTCTTAAATGTAGCTTCTCTCACTTCATTTTTCCTAACAACAATATAATAATCGAAATATTTAACTAATGTCGTTGGTAATTCGTTTTTTACTTGAGGATTGTAGTATTTATCAATAGTGTCCTGTAGCCATCTTTTATCTATAAAAGTTGGGTTGGATACATTATATAAATTTATAACATAATGTTCTATTTCATTTAAGATCCTTTCGAATTCATTCTGGCTTTTCTTTAAAGCACTGTCTTTCGTCGATTGCTTTCTTCCTTTATAAAAAAAATCTTTAGAGACATCAATTTTAGTTTTAGCATCAATTGTAAAATCAAACTTATTATGCCTAAATAATAATCTCAAAGTCAAGTTACACCTATCTCTAGTAGAACGATAAAGAAAATTCACTGTAGCCATTTAATCATTTTTAATAGAATAAACATAATACAAATATAAAAAAAATGTACGATATTTGTATTGCAAAACAAACCCTATGCAAATTCTTGCAAGTTCTTGCAAGAAAAAAAAACTTGTAACATATTGATTTTATTGCCATAGTTATAAAAAAACAACAAAACAAAGTTCTTCTTAAAAATACTATATTGCAGTAATTGTAGTTCGATATTCTCCACAAAAACTGTATTACTTAATTGAAATACGGTTTTTTTTATGATTTATTTTAAACCCAATCAACTTTAAACCAACACAAAACCCCATGAAAAAAAGCATTCTGATCGCATTACTTACTCTAGCTGGCGCAAGCTCTTTTGCACAAGAGTTCAAAGTTAAAAAAGGTGAAGTTTTACTAGATGGTAAACCCATTGCTAAAATGTCAGCTAAAGTACTTCGCCAATATGAAATTTCAAATCTGGACGGAACAAATACAATTACAGCATACATGAGAGTCTGTGAAAATCCTGCACCTGGAAAAGCTTATATTGAAATTGCTAATGAAGAGAAGAAAGCAAACGATCTTGATTTTGCAAAATATTCACCTTTCAACGTTGACCGAAGCATTATTCAAACCTTGTTTGCAAAAGGTATGATTACAGAAAACGGAATTCAATTAGAACAAGTAAACACATTTGTAAATGGTGAACCAACTGGTTTAGGCGAAAAATACGGGTGTAAACAACAAAGTGCGGAAAAAGCAATAACAGATGCTTTGGCCTTAACAATTGATGATAACGGAAATGTTTTTAGTAAAAAAGAAAAAATAGGTTACATCAGAATGATTACAAACAATGGAACTACCAGCGGTGCAGTTGAAAAATACGAAGTAACGAATTTAGATAACAAAGTAATTGGAACTTGGTATGGTAAATTTGGAATGGTTCAAGGCTATGGTAAAGCTTTAAATCAAGAAATTTATACTTACGATGGTAAAGTTTTTAAAGTAGAATTTAATAACGGAGGAAATTTTATTGGTTATAAAATGAGCCAAGATGTTACTGCTATGAACATTATAAAAAAATTAACTGGTAATGGATATTCTTTAGGTCACAAATAAACCTAACAGTACAATACTAAAAAAGAGTTCTTGATTATTTAATTCAAGAACTCTTTTTATTTTTACCCGCTTCTTATTTCTCATTTGCCGAATCATCCGCATCTATTCTATCTTTTACAGCTTTTTTGAAATCATTATTCAACAAATCTGTTAATTTCTTTTTCTCTTTTTGATTTTTTCTGATTGTCAGTACAACTAGAATAATTACCAGCACCGCAACAATCGCTATTACAACCCAATTAATTTCCATAGCTTTAATTTTTAATTAAAAGTAAGAAACTATAACTAAATACTGTATTATCAAAAAGTTAAGTATTACATTCTCAACAAAAACATATTTTGACAGAATTATACCTTTTGTAAGACATCTCACTAAATGATATGATTACTTTTGTATATCAAGAATCTTAAAAAGTGAATGTTTGTAAAATTTTAAAAAACAAATCTTTTAAAATGAATCCAAATTTAAAACCTAAAATACTTTCATTCTTAAAAAAACTCATTACAATTGCGTTCTTACTTTTCGTTTTCACTTTTGTAGAAATATATTGGTCAATGCAAAGTCTTTCTGAACGAATATCCAGCGGAAATCCAGACAGTCATTTTTTTGATGATGCTTATTTAATATCTGTATTTACAACCGTTTTTCTGACAATTATTTTTATGTTCCTTGCATTCATAAAAAAAATACACCTAAAAATAACAGCCCAATTACTGATTATAATTTCAACATGGTTTTTCTGGAATTACAGCATTTTTGTTGATCGTGAATCTTCTTGGAGTACTTATCTTTTTAAAGAAGAAATAATGCATACTCTTACCTTGTCCTTTTTTCCTATTTTGGTTTTATCAATTGTTATGGTATTTGTTTTAAATTATATCTCAAAAAACAGGAGCCTAAAGCATGAAAAAATAAATACTCCAAACATTTAAAACTTCTACCAACATTTTTTTTAGCTCGTTTTTACAATTTTACTTAAAAAACTATCAATATGCGTAACTTAAAATTTTTACTCCTCGGATTTTTGTTAATGTTTTCTTTTAAAGGCATTTGCCAAGATAAAATTTCACAACAGGTACTAGAATGTTTAAAAGCACAGCAAACCTGCTGGAATAATGGCGATCTCGAAGCTTATCTTGACTTTTATGCTCCCGTAGATTCAGTTCGCATGATTTACAGCGGCGGCGTGGTATATGGGAAAAATAATATTACAGATTTTTTCAAAAAATATTGGCCAAAAGAAAGAATGGGAAAATTAACTATGAGCGATTTTGTTATTGAACCTCTTTCAAAGAAAGATGCTTTTGTGAGTGCAAAATTTAGTGTCGAAGCTCCAAATGGTAAAAACAGTTCTGGACAGTTTTCAGGAATAATGCGAAAAATAAATGGTGTTTGGTATTTGTATGTTGATCATTCGGGATAAAATAATAAAGGCGCTCAATTGAGCGCCTTTATTATTTTTAAATCATTCTTTTTGAATAGGTTGTATGATTAGTTTTCCTTTCATTACTGTTACGGCAACAGGTTTATCAATTAAAAATCCAGCCTCTTTGAGCCAATTACCGCATAAACGTATCTGCGGTACAATTACTGGCTGTGTTTTATACATGCCTATAGAACGCGAAAGCCTGTAAAATGCATAAGCTTTCATTCGCCTAATTGATAATACATTTAAAGTTTTTTCGATTTCAGAGGTTGTAGTTTCTACCTCTTTACTGCTTGTTTTTTCTGTGTAAGTCATTTCAGAATTTTTTTAGCCAGCCAAAAAAATACGGTTTCAGCCTTTCCCGTTGACTTACACCTTTATAGGGCAGTGGGCGCATTAACGCACCACACGGGGGTACCGAAACCGCGTATCTATTAGGGCAGATAAAAAATCCGCCTTATTTTGACGAAGTAATCGCCCTATAAAAGATGTAAGTCGCAACAAATGTAGCGAAAAAGCTTTTCTATTTTGTAAGAAAAAAGACAAAATTAACTTTTAAAACTTATGCAGTCTCTAAACTTTTGATTTTCAAATTCAAACAAATTAAAGTACTTTCGTACATAGCGAAACCCAAAATCATATTTAAACAATGACAACAAGATTGTTCTTTTTATCAAGCGCTTTTTTAATTTTATTATCTGCCTGTAATAAAAAAGAAAACGCCACAACAACTACACTTCCCAAAGTAACAGAACACACAGAAACTGAAACCGATACTCCTCAAACTGAAGAAACTTCAAGAAAGGAAAGCATTTATCTATTTAACCTTATGCCAAAAGACAGCAGCGATGTTGCCTTTGCTTCTCTCTCGGATATTTATCCTATTGACAACGAAAAAGACACTCTGACTTTACCCAACCTTGAAAAAATGGCAGATGCCGATGCCCAATATTTCACCTTTGCCAAAAACTACAGAAAAAGATTTTTGTCTAAAACCAACATTTCTGAAACCGATTCCTTGTTTGTTTACGATTATGCTAAAAACAAACTTGTCTCTTTTTTAGTAAAAAATCTAAAAACTGCTGCGATGCTAAATGTATATTCTATTGGAGATGCCGGACCGTATCGTAATTATGATTTTATGATTGGTTTCGAAATCAACAAAAAACATTTAAACGGATTCAGCGAGTATTACAGAGATGCTTTGGTATATGTAGGCAAAGAAAATCCGTTTTCAAAAGAACGCTTGAAGCCAATTTCATGGAAAAAAATGGCAAAAAAAGACTATCCGTCAAAAGCAATGAAAAATAACGACCGTGCTTTGCTAAAGAGTACAACAGCGGGCAATACGTATTTTTACAAAACAGAAAGCTATGAGTATTTTTTACAAGACTACCTAGACAGTAATAAAACAATTTATGGCAGACGCTTGTTAGTAGTTGATTCAAAAACCAAAGAGGTTGTAATCGAAAAACTTTTCAGTCAAAGCGAAGGTACATCACCTGCTCCATTAAATTATGAAAATGGAGAAGATTCTATTGAGCAATGGACTGGAAAACTTTTTAAAAATAAACCCGAAGTTGTTTTTGGTTTTGAATATCTTTCCTTTGGCTGTCCAAGTATTTCTGTAATCGACAAATCAAATGAAGAAATTAATATTCAATGCGATAATCGTCATTAAGATTTTTTCAAAAAATGTTAATCAAAAGAAAGGAATGGAAAAATTAACGGCATTTGTATGTTGATTATTCAAGATAAAAAATTGATAAAACCGCTCGACTGAGCGGTTTTTATTTATTAGAGCTTTTTGTATTGATAAATCAATTAAAAATTTAATAAATACCTAAAAACCAAATTCATACAAAAAAAAATAATAAAATTTTGATTTAAACTTATATTGATACAATTATATCTTTTATTAAGCATTTGAAAACCAGTTTTTAAAGAATTTTGATTCTCCAATATGAATCTGAATTCTTATGCCTCAAAAACCCATTTTTCGCCAAGTAGAATCTAAAGAAGTATCGTATTTACAGCTTTGGTTAACTTATAGTATTTTCAGTATTATGCTTATTATGCTAATTTTAATGGCATTAACTATGGCTGATTCCTCTTTATTATTTTCAATATCATTCAAAAATCTTCTACTACTCATAACTTTAGCCACAATTATATTTAACACCATATTTTGCGAAATACAAAAATATTATCTTAGAAACAGCAAAAAACAGTATACCAAAGTACTCATTAACCATACAGGAATTTTATTTATTAATCATTATAATCAGACGATTATAGCAAAAATTTTATGGCAGGATATTCAACACCGAACCTATGAAAAATTTGATATAGACTTAACATTTACAAGAGGAGCAAGAAGTTATACTGTATACTTTTTATGGAATCTCAGCGAAAATAACGATTCTAAAATTCCACAATGGTCTCCTAATAAATTTGCATTCATGTTTGCTAAATTTAGAAACAAGGCAGATCTTCTAAAAACACTTTTTACAGGTATCATTATATTTAGACCAGATATTACGATTAACCCATTTATTTACAGTTTCTACAGGCTTAATCCAATTTCTTTAGAAATAGATAAAGTTGGCATTAAAAAAGAAAATAAAATGACATTTCTTATTGTTGTCTTTTCTATCATACTAAGTTTAACAATTACTTTATTAATTTACTTTTTGTCGTAAAAAAATACTACCAATTGTTTAAACTTATTTTATTACAAATATGTCTTTTCCTAAACGATTTTAGATTTAGATTCTTGAGAAATTTGTAAAAATTTTTACCTCTAACATTCTTGACAAAAAATAAATTATCAAATCTAATTCTTTGGCTTAAAAACCAGTTTTTCATGCCATAGAATCTAAAGAAATATCGTATTTACGACTTTGGATGTCTTCAACAGCTATTAGTCTTTTGATTTTTTATTGTCAATCTCAACATGCAGGATTATTATAATTATGCTCATGCTTTTAATTTTACTTAATATTTAGTCTGTGAATCCAGCAGATATTATCTAAAACAAAGTAAAAAAACACAATAAAGTCACAATTAACAATAAAGGAATCACATTTTGGAATACTTACAATCGAACAATTGTTGCTAAAATATTATGGCAAAACATTCAATCACGAACGAAAAATTTTGATATAGATTTTTTGTTTAAAGCAAGTCCCCTAAATTTTTCCATATATTTATTTTGGAATTTAAGAGAAAGTAACGATTCTAAAATTCCATTTTGGTCAGCTAATAAATTTGTTTTAATGTTTGCTAAGTTTAAAAATAGAGATAATCTTATGAAGACATTTTTCTAGGCATTATTGCATTCAGATTAGACATAACCATTAATTCATTTATTTACAACTACTACAAACTTAATCCTGTAACTTTAGAAACGAACAAGTCAATTATAAAAATAACTGAAGGAGAAATAAATCTTTCAATTCATCATAGTAAAAAAGTCATTTCTAAAATGAAAATACCCCACATAATGCCTAACTTTTTAAGGCATATTCAAAAACAGGAATGGCTTTTTTTATTACAATGACTTAATTGCAACAAGTAACGGGGTATTAAAATCTCATTTTTTTAATCTCTACACAAAAACACGTCTTATTTTGCTACAAAAAAAGCTTTTACAGGCTGTCTTTTTTCTTTTGCTTTATAATCTTTGGGTTCTATATTTCATAATAGCCATCCTAAAAAGCTTGCATCTCAAATAGTATCAACACATTACAAAAATTCTGTTAGAATGAATAAAACATTAAAACTTATATTTTTTTTGACAGGAACAATTATTCCATTAGCCTGTCAGAATAACCCATCTTTAATAACTGCAGAAAATGAAACTCTTTTAATTGCAGCAAAGGGAGAAATAGTAAACCTGAACCTTGAAACTAATACAATAAAATGGCAGTATAAATCTAAGAATGACACCATTATTAACTATTCTGTATTTACTGTTGATGATAAAACAATATATGCTCCTTTCAGCAGTGGAAAAATAACTGCTTTAGACCTTAATTCAGGTAAACAAATGTGGGAGAATACAATAAACATCGCTGACACCAAAATACCTGAGGATTCACAAAACAATCCTTAT
The DNA here is from genome assembly GCF_044007415.1 of Flavobacterium sp. FlaQc-28. NCBI lineage: Bacteria > Pseudomonadati > Bacteroidota > Flavobacteriia > Flavobacteriales > Flavobacteriaceae > Flavobacterium > Flavobacterium sp. FlaQc-28. The sequence continues at coordinate 1,123,080 of NZ_JBIPCM010000001.1, read as the reverse complement.
ATTACAGCAGCTCCCTTAATTTCCGAAAATAATCTTTATCTAAGCACCTCATCTCTAGATCGTTTAAAAAGTGCTATTTATAGCTTTGATAAACTTTCGGGGAAGAAAAAATGGGAGACAAAAGCAGATGTTTCAGGACGTCAGTGTATTAACCTAATTAATGATTATCTGTTCTTAGGATTCTCAAAGTATACTTTAAAAGGTAAAGCAGAAAGCATTTTTAAAGATTCGAAAGAACAGGAAGAGCTCAATCCGCAACTTTGGACACAAAAAATTTACGGACAGATACAAGTCGACAAAAACAATCTATATGCAGCTGGAGAATTTGGAAGGATATTTTGTCTAACATTTGATAACGATACCTATCTGGAAAAACACACATTAAAGGATAGTCCTTTTATAAACAATCCGGTAGTATTTAAATGGATATTTAATGATTATGAATTTAACAGCGTAATAGATCTCTTGTCTTCAGAAGATATGCTTTTTGTTGCCCTTGAAGATCGGTATTATCGAACCTGTATTTTTGCTATTGATAAAAAATCAGGAAGAACAGTTTGGAAAAGACTATTAGGCACCAATAATACTCCTAAACAAGATAATCCTAATACTTCCAATTTTTTTATGAATAAGCTAAAAACATGGTCACTTATCAACAACCAATTGATTGTATGTGATCAAGACTATATATACCGGATCGATCTTGATGGAAAGCTAATAAATCAGGTATCGATCCAAGGAGAAAAATTTAATTCACTTTCGAATGTTGAGATGGATGGCAACAATAATTTTTATTTTATTACCATTGACGGGGTAACAAAATACAATGCAAAATCAGAAAACTTTGAAATCATCCTGAAGAGAAATTTTTACAGAATGCCATTTACCCGCATAAATCATTTTCAGATAAAATATTTACCAAAAAAATAATAAATGCAAAGCCTATGAACAAGCATTTACTTATAAAACACATCATTTTAAGAGTTGTTGTTATTCTTATCGCTTATGCCTTTTTGCTGTATAAAATGATGAGTAACAACAGAGATGGCGGAAGCAATTTTGTTCCAGACAATTTTATACCAATGATGCTTGGGCTTTTGGGATTATTTGGCTGGACTATTTGGCTTGTAGCAGAAACAATTGCATATACTATACAAAAATCAAAAATGGCACTAGTTGATTTTATACTCTTGATTGTTTTGGTGGGAATACCTTTGGCTGTTTCCTATTTGATGCATGAGTATTATTGACAAATCAATCCAGAATTTTAAATAATAATATGACAAATCAACTCTCAACTATTATAAAACAATGCAGAATGTCTGTAGAATTTTTTTTCTGGTCATTTAACAACTTGTTTTATGAACACAACTTGCAAATGCTATTGGCAATGCCATTATAAGCGCAGCCATAAACTGTAAATAAGAGACAATTATGAAAAATTTTACAACCATACTACTCGCTTCAATACTTTGCCTGCAATCCTGTGCGCAAAACGATAAAGAGATGAACGCAAAAGCAACACAAATATTAAGCAATTTATATAAAGAGGTGCAACATTCCGATCAGCGTATCAACTATCACGCAGATATATTTATAGGCAGTTGTAATTTTGAACTATTGATAAATGATTTTCCCGTTGAAACCTATTTCGATGCAGGCAATGGCGCTATTTCTGCGAGCATTCCTATCAATACAGCTATTCTTAAACCCGGTACGCAAACTTGGAAAATCAGGGTATATCCAATTCATGATGTTAAGGAAATAAAAGGTATAATTGCTAAAGTCCCCAGAACTGCAATAGAGGATGGCGCTCGTGTAGAAATTAAAATTGAAGGAATACGCTATAAAGAAAACGGAGACATCGAAAAACATTTCGGAAAAGTATTAGAATTTAAAGCACCTATAATTAAAGACGAAATAACAGGAAAAAACAAACTGGCAGATGCTGGAAAAACATACACAGAATACAGCGGAACATTTGAAGCTAGCATACCCTACAGCTTATCAGGCTGGCAAGACAGTGAAGACCTTACAAAATCAGATCCCGAAATCCTTAAACAAGAACTCTTCAAAGAATATCAAAAAATGAGCAAATGGCTTGCCAGCAGAAATTTGGACAGTATTGCTCAGGCCAAGCTAAAAGGAAAAAAAGAAGAGGCACAGACGCTTTTTTATAATAACTCAGACAACGATGAATACATTACCGATTTTATTGAAACCTGGGGACATGACAACATCAAAATACAGCCACTAGAAAACTATTCACTGCAATTTTATGGAGATGGAAAACTAGCCACATTAGTTAGCAATGTTTATAAAAAATCTCCTTTATGGGCCACTTTTAAAGATGATAAAAATGAAGACAATTATCTTATCTATTCCCTTTATTTACATCGCCCGAAAGGAAAAAAGGAATTAGAAATTATCAGATAAAATTTGTTCTAAAAAAACGTATGATTAAGACTTAATCTCTATAAATCCGTTATTATACTAAAAGACAATCTATAAAAATGAAAAATACTTTACTCTTTCCAATATTTCTATCACTTTTATTCATAAACTGTAGTGGTCAAAATTCTGAATTAACTCATTTTACATTCAATAAAAAAGAGCTAAAATTATCTGATTTCAAAGAAACAAGTAAAATATCCTATATGCCTTACGGAGATGATGAAGAAACTCTAAAACAAAAACGGCTTAAAGTTTTCAAGATAGAAGAAGCAGATAAAATATCTCTTCTAGGTGTTAAAGGAACTTTATTGTATATCATCTCCAAAAAAAATGAAATTCAGGACTACTGGCTAAGAGTTGAAGGAATTGAAAATGTAAAAAAACTATATAACCAGATCTATAAAATATATCCTAAAATGACGTCTTACCAAGATGGGACGCTTCGATTTAAGCAATTTTGCGATAACAACAATGTATTAGAGGTATCTATAAATGATGTAAACCCAAAGGATGTTTTTATGGACATTAATTTTACAAATAACTATGAAAACACCAGCCTAAACATGTATAAAAATTATGATGCTGCTATAGATAAAACATTAAAAAAAATTGATTTTAAGTATGATTCTATAAATAAAAAATATAAAATTGAAAAGATTGATAATGAGTAAAAAAGAAAATTGGGCCCATTAATCACCCCCAATACCACCCGAATCCTTTCGTGTGGCGGTATGTTGGTCAGACTCTGGTTTACTTTATGAAAATTAATGTGTTGTAAATGAGTAGAAGTTATAAATAAATTGTGTACCACACGAAAAGATTCGTGCGGTACGCAATTTATTCTAAGACAATTCAATTCATTATTTTGATTTATTAAACATATAACGGGCAATCTTCCATTTTTCATTTTCTTTTACCAACACAAATACCTCTCTGTTTTCCTCTGGAACATTTTGTCCGTTGGCATGAATTAATGTTGTACCTTTTGAATTGGTTATTGCATAAGCATTTTTTCCGCTTATCACTATTTCTTCAATAAAAAACTCAATATTCAATTGTATAGCTTTAAACACAAACTCATACGAATTTTTCAGTTGTTGCTGGCCTTTTGCTGTTGGGGCATTTGCAGGCATAAATACACCGTCTTGTGTATATAATGACATAACGGTTGATACATTTGATGAGTTTAAGGCATCTCGATAAGAAAAAAGCAATTTTTCTATAGCTGTTTTGTCTGTTGTTGTATTCATTTCTACTTGTTTTAAATTGTTTGTTACGGATTTGTTTTGTGCTTGATTTTTCCAACTTGCCATTATTAACAGCAAAAAAATTGGCAGCGCTATTTTTTTCATTTTATAATGTTTTAATTACATTACAAAGTTGAAACAAACAAAAGTGTAGTACTTATAAACAAGTTTAAGAAATACCCTTAAACTATATTAAGAGTAAATTATTTTTTAGCAGCATTTTTACGGATTTTACTCAAAAATTCGGGTGTTATACCAAGATACGAAGCTATTTGAGTATTAGGAAGTCTATTGGAAAGTTTAGGATACTGGGTCAAAAATGTTTGATATCGCTCTTCGGCTGTAGAACTAATATTTTGCAGCACTCTATTTTCAAGTTCAATGAATTTGTTTTCAATAATAACTCTGAAATTTCGATCAAATTTTGGAAAATGAGTATAGAGATATAAAAGGTTTGTTTTTTCTATCTGCAGCACAACTGATGGCTCCATAGCTTCAATGTAAAGACGACTCGGCTGATCAGAATGAAAACTACTGATATTAGTAATCCACTCATTTTCTGAAGCAAACTGGATATTATGTTCTGTACCGTTTTGATCAACAGCATACATTTTAAAGAGCCCTGAAATGACAAAAGTGTAGTGTTTACAAACATCATTTTCCTGAAGGATAAATTGTCTTCGTTTGATGTTTTTTTCGACAATACGATTACTCAGCTCTTGCGTTTCCGTACTGTCAAGAGGAAGATAATGATTAAAATGTGATATGAGTTTATTTATATTCACTGCGTCTTTAAAAATTAAAAATCGTTGCAACTGAAGCTATCCCCGCTTTACATCCGTACTTTGTGTTTTATTAAACTTTCACAAAAGCTAATATAGAAATAATTTACAGCAGCTAATAAATTATTTCATAATGATCTATTAAATAAGATTAATTTTTCTAACAAAACCCTGTACAATATAACAATAACCTTAAAAACTTTGTATCTCGGCATCTTCGAACAGAAACTATCGTAACAAAAAACCCATTCTAATCGAACCATAAAAATATCCTCTATTCGTATCATTCACATCGCCTTCTAATTCACGACCTCGATAAATAAATGAATACGACATATTAAAATTATTGTGGCGGTATTTCAAACCAAATTCAACATTGAACCGAAGCGGCACCAAATCGAAAGTTATAGGACTTGTATCGTTAAACATACTGCCTTCGATTGTAGCATCATAAAACTGATAATTAACGCTTGGCATAGCGTAAAAATAGAATTCTCTAATATTGGGCTGTACATTTGCACTTACGGAAGCATCATGCATATTTGAATCGTAAAACGGAAGCAGTTTTTTAAACCCAATTCTAGTCATAAAACCTGTTGAAACACCTGTAAAAATAGTTCCTAAATTGGCTTCTGACTGCCAATGAAGATCTGCAAAATCATTATGTTTTGATGGAAATAGTTTCTTTGAATACATTACATGAGCCTGTACTGCAAAAGCATTGTGAAGCTGATTTTCCCAGCCATACACCTTTTTATATCCAATAATTTTATGGAATCCTTCCTGAGTTTCTCTGCCTAAAGCATTTGGTCCCATAAAACCCAGCTGAAAATCGGTTTTTAAAACAGATTCACTTTGGTAAAAAAAACTTCTTCCTGCTTCGGCAAAAAGGTATGCCGTAAACGGACGGTCATTTACATTAACTGCCTCTTTGTTTATGAATCTCGGATTATAAATATATTGTCCGATTCTAAATTCAGTAATTTTTTTGCTGATTTTTTCATTGTCGTTTTTAGACAGAAATCGATAAAAAAATTCTAAACCATTGGTGTAATACATATCATTTTTTGATGATGTGTATAAATCATTATCAGATATGAAACCAATTTCTGTTTTTTTACCTTGACCAAAAGTCAAAGCCGTCGTTAAAATGAGAAAGGCAAAAATTATGTTTTTACTTCCCATTATAATTAATTTTTCCAACGGCGCGCATTTCGCGTACGATTCTTTCTTTTCTGCGATTTATATAACTTGAAGAACCTGTAGCTTTAAATTTTCTTGGGTTTGGCAAAATTGCGGCAATTCCGGCTGCCTGCATAGGCGTTAAACTTGAAGCATCACGACGGTACCAATGTTCGGTTGCGGCATAAGCACCATAAACTCCATCTCCCATTTCGATACTATTTAAGTACACTTCCATGATACGCTCTTTACCCCAAATCAATTCGATTAAAACAGTAAAATAAGCTTCAAGTCCTTTACGGAAGTAGCTTTTTCCCTGCCATAAAAAAACGTTTTTTGCAGTTTGCTGTGAGATTGTACTTCCACCTCGAATTCGGCGTCCGCGTTCATTGCTTTTATAAGCCTTTTGAAGCGCCTTAAAGTCAAAACCATTGTGGCTTAAAAAAGTTCCATCTTCACTGGCGATAACTGCTTTTTGTAAATTCATTGAAATTTTTTCAATTGGCTCCCAATCGTGATCAAAGTAAACTTCTTTTCCAGCCATTTTATTTTCGATTGCTCGAATGACCATTAAAGGCGTAAAAGGTACCGGCACATATTTAAAAAACACAACCGATGCGATCGAGATTCCAAAAAACCACAGACATAGTTTAATAAAAAACCATTTTACTTTTTCTCCAAAAGAACGATTTGTCTTCTTAGAAGCTGTTTTAGGTTTAGGTTTGCTTGCGGTTATTTTTTTCGGTTCTGCTTTTTTGATTGCCATTATATTAAATCTGCTAATTCTGTTCCTATTAAACTGCCTATCGCCACTCCCATTCCGCCTAAACGCACTCCACAAAACACGTTTTCAGACAGTTGAGCAACAACAGAACTTTTACTATTTCCGACTCCCATAATCCCACTCCAACGGTGTGCAATCTTGAAATCCTGATTCGGTAAAATTACATTTTTCAACAACTCCTCCAATTTATTTTGAATAATTTTCGTCTGCCCAAATTCCGTTGTCGTTTCACCTTCAAAATCTAGATTTCGACCTCCGCCTAACAAAATACGATCGTCTATATTTCTGAAATAATAATAACCGCGATCTAAATGAAACGTTCCTTTTATGTCCAGATTTTTTATGGGTTCGGTAATTAAAACCTGTGCTCTCGCTGGTTTTACTTCTCCTTTTGTCAAAGAACCTGCAAAACCATTTGTAGCAAAAAACACTTTACTCGATCTAAAACTAAAATCATTTAAAACCAGCTCTACATAATTTCCTGTATCAAAATACGAGGTTACTGTTTGCTGATTTAAAATTAAAATACCAGCAGAAACAGCTTGTTTCAACAATTCCTGCATCATATTTCCAGTATCTATCTGTGCTTCAAATGGATTAAAAACTAAATAATCCTGAGTATTTTTAAATCCAAATCGATCCGTTTCTTTAGAAAAAACATCTGCTTTAAAAAGGGGTTTCAAAATTTCATTAATAAAAGGCATTTTCGAAATGCATTCATTAAAACCAGTTTCATCTTCCTTCAAAAACAATTCATATCCGCCGTGAGGTTTAAAATCAATTGCAGAATCTCCCAATCTTTTTCGGAGTAATTGCAGTCCTTTCCAACGTTTTTCGATTAAACGCACAACATCATCTTCTGAATTTGTTTTTAAGTCATCCATAATTTCCGAAAGGCTTCCAAAACAAGCAAAACCTGCATTTTTTGTACTCGCACCTTGTGGCAGCATTCCTCTTTCTATAACTAGAACTTTTGAAGCAGGAAATCTTTCGCGTAAGCGCAAAGCAGCATGCAGACCAACGATTCCGCTGCCCACAATTGTGTAATCAATATTTGTAAACCAGTTTTTTAGCTCCCAATAACTTAATTCCATCTTCCTCTTAAAATAATTTTCAAATTCCAAACTCCAATTTAGGAAATAAATTTAAGACTTTGCTTTCGATTTTTACTCGCCGCGAATTCATGAATTTTTATTCTCAAAGATTATCAAAAAAAATAATTCGTGAATTCGCGGCGAATAAAACTTTAAAGATTCCATTTTTAGATCTCTATCCAAATGTCAGGCTGAGCGAAGTCGAAGCCTCTTTTGGGAACGAAAGCCCTTCGACTTCGCTCAGGGTGACAATGGATGATAAACTTTAACAAATTTTGGAATTTTAAATTCGTATTTTTAGCCCCACAAAAAATAGAATTTTTATTATGAAAAAAGTATTATTTACAACCTTAATAATGATGAGTTTAAACGCTATCGGGCAAAATGTAATGTCGCCAGAATTGTTATGGAAATTAGGAAGAGTGAGTGCACTTGGTCTTTCGAAAGACGAAAAAAATGTTGTTTTTAAGGTTTCTACTCCTTCTGTAGAAGAAAACAAATCGCATTCTAAATTTTACACTATCCCTGTAAACGGTGGTAATGCAACTGAAGTTACGGACACAAAAGCTATTTTGGCTGATAAAAATATTTCGCCAGACGGAAAGTTTTTAGTGTACAATGAAGAAGTAAAAATTGACAAGGTTTTAGGTAAAGATTTTTATCCAAAACTTGATAAATCTGACGCACAAATTTATGATGGTTTAGATTATCGCCATTGGGATACTTGGAACGTTGGTAAATTTAACCACGTTTTTTACAAGGAAAACAAAGACGGTGCAAAGGGAATTGACATTTTGAAAGGAGAAACTTTTGATTCTCCGCAAAAACCTTTTGGCGGTGACGAAGATTATATCTGGTCTCCTGATGGAAAAAGCATTTTGTATGTGTGCAAGAAGAAAGCGGGAACTGATTATGCTGTTTCTACTAATACCGATATTTATGAGTACAATTTAGAAACTCAAAAAACAACTAATAGAACTGAAGGTAACTTAGGTTACGATACTGCTCCGCAATTTTCTCCAACAGGAAATTTAACTTGGCTGCAAATGAAACGCGACGGTTATGAAGCTGACAAAAACGATATTATTGTTGAGTTTAAAGGAATCAAAACTAATTTAACGGCAAACTGGGATGGAACTGTAGATAATTTTATCTGGAGTAAAGACGGAAAAAATGTATTTTTTGTTGCACCGGTTGATGGTACAAAACAACTTTTCACTGTTAATTTTCCTGGGTTAACAAGAATTGCAATTACTGTTCGCCAAATAACAAAAGGTGATTTTGATGTAAATGATTTAGTAGGATTTGCTGGTGATGATATTATTGTAACTAGAAATGATATGAATCACGCACCAGAGATTTTTTCTTTTAACTTGAAGAAAAACACTTGGAAACAACTTTCAAATGTAAATACTGACACTTACAAAACGTTGACTTTAAGCAAAACTGAAAAACGTTATGTTACTACAACTGACGGTAAAAAAATGTTGGTTTGGGTTATTCTTCCTCCAAATTTTGATGCTTCAAAAAAATATCCAACTTTGTTATTCTGTCAAGGCGGACCACAAAGTGCATTGACACAATCGTATTCTTTCCGTTGGAACTTCTCATTAATGGCAGCAAAAGGTTATGTGGTTGTGGCACCAAATCGTCGCGGAATGCCTGGTCATGGTGTTGAATGGAATGAGCAAATTAGTAAAGACTGGGGCGGACAGGTTATGGACGACTATCTTTCGGCAATTGATGATGTTGCTAAAGAAAGCTATGTTGACAAAAGCCGTTTAGGATGTGTTGGTGCCAGCTATGGTGGATATTCAGTATTTTATTTAGCAGGAATTCACAAAAACCGTTTTAAAACTTTCATCGCTCATGATGGTGTTTTCAATACGGTAAGTATGTTGGGAACTACTGAAGAAGTTTTCTTTAACAACTGGGATTTTGGCGGTGCTTATTGGGAAAAAGACAATGCTGTTGCACAAAAAGCATATACGACTTTTAACCCTGCTACTATGGTTGAAAAATGGAATAAGCCAATCTTGATTTTCCAAGGCGGGAAAGATTTCCGTGTGCCAATCGGGCAAGGACAAGAAGCTTTTCAAGCAGCACAATTGCGAGGAATTAAAAGCCGATTTGTTTATTTCCCTGAAGAAAATCACTGGGTTTTACAACCTCAAAACGCTCAAGTTTGGCAAGGTGAATTCTTTAAATGGTTAAACGAAACTCTTTAATCTCAAAATAAAAACAAAAAATCAGCCTCAGATATTTATATAATCTGAGGCTGATTTCTTTTTAAGACTGTTTAATTATATAAACATTTGGACTGTTTTTGCTTTTTTGAGATCGAAATTTTGAATAAATTGCAGATAATTCCAATATCTCAAACACTTCCTCAATCTACACCTAAATATTTATGGAGAGTAAAAAAAGTTATACAGCACTCAAAGTCTTATTCAGTTATGTTGCATTACTGGCTTTGGTCGTTACTGTTGGATGGTTTTTATACTCTGAAAATGTAGTCTACAATAAATTGGAAGATAAAATTGCTTTTGAAAAAACTAAAATTTTAAGAGTCAGCAAACTATTTTCAAACGTTTATAAAACGGAAAGTTTAGCACGAAAAACAATTCAAACAAACTCTGAAAGTGATTTTGAAAATTATCTTATCGAAACGGACTCTTTAAGGGCAAGAATTGACACTTTAAAACAAATTGTTACGACTGAATATCAAAAAGTTCTGTTAGACAGCGTTACTTATTTATTGTCTGAAAAAACAGAAAACATCCGCAAGTTAAAAACTATAAAAAACAAAGCTGACGATGAAGTTTCTGTAAATACTGCAATTGATGAAATCACTAAAATGGAGTTTAAGCTTAGAAAACTGGAGCTTCAGGATTTTAGCAAAAATCCAAATCAATTAGGAAGTTATCAGCGAAATGTACTTCAAAAGTATGTAGATTATCTGAACCAAAATATTCCAGACGACAGTACTAATACTTTGAGCAAGCAAGCTTCTGATTCTATCTTGGCCAATTCAAAAAAATTACTGAGTAATGTAAAACTAAAGGCTGAAAAGAAAAAGGAATCGTTGAATTTTGAGGAAAATAAGTTACTAAAAAACGAAATTGCCATTTCTGAACAGCTTAGAAAGGTTCTTCGAATTATCGAAAGAGAAATCATTATTAATTCGATAAAAAACAATTCGCTAAAAGAAAAATCATTACGAAAAGTCAATGAAATTGTAACTGCTTCTGCCATTATTGGATTAATATTGACTATTTTCTTTTCGATTTTAATTGTAAGCGATTACTCGAAATCGCAATTGTATAAGAAACAGCTTGAAATTGCGAATTTTAAAACTAAAAATTTATTAAAAAGCCGAGAGCAGTTAATTTCGACAGTAAGTCATGATTTAAAAACTCCTTTGAGCACCATTGTAGGCTATTCTGAACTTTTGGGTAATTCTGATGTCAGCACAAAACAATCTTATTTTATTAAGAACATCAAAAATTCTTCTGAATATATTACACAACTGGTTCAGGACTTATTAGATTTCTCTAAAATTGAAGCTGGAAAAATTACTATCGAAAAGGTTCCTTTTTCTTTAACTGAAATTATCGAAGATACCGCCAAAAGCGTTCAATCTGTTTACGAGCAAAAAAACATTGATTTAATTATAAATGTTGACGAAAAATTAAAAACAAGAATCGTTGGCGATCCGTTTCGATTAAAACAGATTTTAACTAATATTATTGGTAATGCCTTTAAATTTACTGAAGAAGGTTTTATTAAGATCAGCGCATATTGTACTGATGATGAAAAATCTTTTGCAATTACAATTGAAGACACTGGCATTGGAATCGAAAAAGGCAATCAAAAATTAGTTTTTGAAGAGTTTGCACAGGCTAATGAAAACATTGAAAAAAAATACGGCGGCACTGGATTAGGTCTGTCAATCTGCCAAAAAATAATTACAATTCTTGGAGGAAGTTTAAAACTCGAAAGTACGTTTGGAAAAGGAAGCACATTTAAAATCAAACTTCCGCTGCAGTTTGACAACAGTAATAGTACTGTTGAACAAAACGAAAAACCAAAACTTAGTTTTACTCAAAAACTGACTTTTATTGTAATTGATGATGACACCAATCTTTTGAATTTAACAAGCGGTGTGATTCGACAAGAAAAGCATGAAGTTTTATCCTTTAACAGCGCCGTAAAAGCATTGGAAACTATTCAAAATACAGCTTTTGATTTTATTATTACCGATATTCAGATGCCGGAAATGGATGGTTTTATGTTTCTAAAAAAACTGCAGACTTCTAAGAAAGGATTGTACAAAAACCAACCTGTAATCGCTTTAACTGGAAGAACTGATTTAGAACCATCTGTTTACACCGAAGCTGGTTTTACAACGGTAATCAAGAAACCATATTCGCCAAAAGTACTAATAGAAACAATTCAGTCTATCTTGACCGATGACAGACTTCCAAATACAGTTATAAATGAGCAAGAAGCTGAAGAAACAGCTGCACAATTGTATTCCTTAAAAACATTGAAAGAGTTTTTGGGTCAAGATAATGATGCTTTAAAAGACATTTTAAAAGCTTTCATGGCAAGCAGTAACGAGAATTTTACGGCTCTTGAAAATGCTATTGCAGAAGAAAACATTGCCGATATTCGAGCAATCGCTCATCGAATTGCGCCTATGTTCAAACAGATTGAAGCACGAGAAATTGGAGCTATTCTAAAAATACTGGAACAAAATGATCTTGAAATTGAACAAGTAAAAGACATTTATCAGGATCTAAAAATGAAAAGAGATTTGCTGTTTAACGCTTTACAACAAGAAATAATCTAATCTATATTGTATTGTTTTAATTTATTGTAAAGTGTTTTTCTGGTAATTTTAAGCAGTTTTGCGGCTTCTGATTTATTGTTTTGAGTTCTATTCAGCGCCTGAATAATGGCTTCTTTTTCGTTATCAGATAATGAAAAAGAACCTCCAGTGTTTTGCTGCTTTTGAGTCTGAAAGAATTCAGCCGGCAAAACATCGCTTTTTATAAAATCGCCCTGAGACAAAAGTGTAGCCCGTTTAACGCAATTTTGCAATTCGCGTAAATTACCCGGCCAATTGTAATTTTGAAATATAGTAACAACTTCTGGAGAAAATCCTATAATATCTTTGTTTAACTGCTGATTGGCTTTTTCAAGAAAATAATCAGCAAAAACCATTAAATCTTCATCACGATCTTTTAAAGAGGGAGACTGAATAGAGAATTCATTGATTCTATGGTATAAATCTTCTCTAAAATCGCCATTTTTTACTGCCTCACGTAAATCTTCATTTGTAGCAGTAATAATTCGAATATCGACGTTTATTTCTTTGTTGCTTCCAACGGGTTTTATTTTTCGCTCTTGAAGTGCGCGTAATAATTGAATTTGATTTTCATAAGAAAGATTTCCTATTTCATCCAAGAAAAGTGTACCTCCGTTTGCGGCTTCAAAATACCCCATTTTATCACTAATCGCTCCCGTAAAAGATCCTTTTAGATGTCCAAAAAATTCACTCGCTGCTAACTCTTTCGGAATAGCTCCGCAATCTACTGCAATAAAATTATTGTTCTTTCGATGGCTTTGCTGGTGAATACTTTTGGCAATAATTTCTTTTCCGGTACCGCTTTCGCCGATAATTAAAACAGACATATCTGTAGGACTTACTAATTGAATGTGATCCAATAGTTTTTTTGAAGCAACCGAAATTCCTTTTACAAACTCGTTTTCAGTTGATACTGCTTTTTTTACTCGTTTTTTTTCTTTAACAGGTGCTTCATCTTCAAATTCAGATTCAGGAACCTGCATTGCATTTGTAATTACAAGGAGAACCTCATCTGGATTAAATGGTTTTGAGATATAATCGGCAGCGCCATTCTTTATCGCTTTTACAGCTGTATTTACATCAGAATATCCAGTCATTAATACAACTGGAATTTGAGGATGAGAATTTTTAAATTCAGACATAAGCCCTATGCCGTCAGAATCAGGCAGGCGAAGATCTGTCAAAATTAAATCAAATGATTCATTTTTGATTGCTGATCTTGCTTCTGCAGCAGAGAATGCTATACTTACTTCGTATTGTTTTTTTACTAGAAATTTCTCCAGCAGTTTACAAAACGAAATATCATCTTCTATCAATAAAATCTTTGGCATTTGTTTTTAGGGACTTTTTTGCTAAAATAAGACTATTAAAATTGTATTTTCACAAAGTTATGCAAAAAAAAAGAGATTGCACGCTGCAATCTCTTTTCACCAAAAACATAAATCTAATTTCACCTAATTATATTTTCAACCAGTTGCCATTGACATCTGAAAAAACAGTAGCCTTCTGGTCACCAACCGATATTTCTAGTTTGTATTCTTTTTTATCATTAACAAAAGCTTTCTCCAGTTTTGCATTTGGATAAGCGGTTTGCAGAGCGGTTTTTACAGCTGCCGGAACAGCATCTGAAGTAATCTCGGTATATTCTGTTTGTACCGAAATTGACATTTGTATTTTATTTGAAGTTGTCTCTGCTAAAGCAGGAAGTGACAAACTCGCTAAAATAATAGTTACTGCTAGGGCTGACTTTTTCATAATACTTATTTTTTAATATTTGGGAGCAATAACCCCTTTGTCATCTGTAAAAACAAAATGTTTACTCATTTCTTCGCCAGAATTAAGTTCTAACTTATATTGCTTCTTTTGATTCACATAAGCCTTTACCAGTTTAGAACTCGGAAACGATTTCTCAATAGTCGACTTTACAGCTGCCGGAAGGGCTTCGATTTTAATCTCCTTATAACCGTCTTGAAATTTTACAACATTCAAAACTTCTCTATCCAATATTGCTGCTTCTGCATTCGTAAAGAAACTTCCTAAAATAATTACAGCTGATAAAATTAATTTTTTCATAATGATCGATTTTTTAATTAGTATTAGCTGATAAAATTAGGCATTATTTCTTAATGATATTTCCTGAAGCATCAGTGAAAAAAGTATATTTCTTACCTTCTTTTGAAATTTCAAGCTTGTACTCATTTTTATCGTTCTTGTACGCTTTTTCAAGTTTAGTACCTGGAAAAGATTTCTCGATTGTTGACTTCACTGCTGCCGGAACAGCATCTGCTGTAACTTCAGTGTATCCATCTTGAATGTTTACTGTTGCAATAACAGAAACTGACTGATTCGAAATTGCCGCCTGAGATGTCAAACCTCCTAAAATAAGTGCTGCAGATAAGATTAACTTTTTCATAATGCTTAGTTTTTATGGTTACTTTTTAATAATTTTTCCTGTCGCATCTGTGTACACAGTTGATTTTTCACCTCTAACGGTGATTTCAATTTTGTACTCTTTTTTGTCGTTTACAAATGCTTTCTCCAATTTTACACCTGGATAAGCTTCGTCTAAAGATGTTTTGATTGCTGCCGGAACGGCATCAATTTCTTTATACTCGTCTTGATAATTTACTGATTGTACAGCTGATTTCGCTGCAACAGTATTTTCTGCCTGAATTGACAAACTTCCCAAAAGGATAGCTGCCGATAAGATTAACTTTTTCATAATAATATTTTTTTAAAGTTGACTTGACTTATTTTTTGATCCAAGATCCATCAGCGTTAGCATAAAGAGAACCTACTTTGTCTCCTACAGTAACATCTAATTTATACTCTGATTTTGCGTTTTTAAAAGCTTTCGAAAGTACTGCATCTGGATACGCTTTTTTAAGAGCATCTGTTACTGCAGATGGAACTTCCTCAAGTTTAATTTCAGTGTATTCGTCTTGAATTGAAATTGTTTTTACGATTGTATTTGAAATTGGCGAAGTTGAAGCAAATGATGTTAAACCTCCCAAAACGATTGCGGCTGATAAAAATAAATTTTTCATGGTAGTGATATTTTAATATTGTTAATTTAATCTTAGTATTACTAATTCGAATTTTCAAGAGAATACTCTTTAGGGATTATTTTTTAATCCAAGTTCCGTCAGCGTTAGCGAAAAGATTCCCTACTTTTTCTCCAACTGTAACGTCTAATTTGTATTCAGATTTCTCGTTTTTGTATGCTTTTGTAATTACTGCATCTGGATATGCTTTTTTCAAAGCTTCAGTAATAGGAGCTGGAAGCTCTTCTAGTTTAATCTCTGTATATTCGTCTTCAATCGAGATAACTTTTACAATAGTGTTTGTAACTGGACTAGTTGAAGCAAATGAAGTTAAACTTCCTAAAACAATTGCGGCTGATAAAAATAAATTTTTCATAATGTATATATTTAGTAATTAATAGTTGTTTTACACTTTAGATAAAGAAACTATCGTGCCGTAAACCAAATACCAAACTCCAAAGCAGCAAAACTACTTATTATCAACAGGTTAACACTGAATACACAAAAATACAAAAAATACAAATAGTGTGTAAATCAATTATATAGTGTGTAAAAAGTAAACACTTTTTGTGTTTACTTAACCCTATAACACAACAAAACCCGACAAGTAAACTTATCGGGTTTATGATATAGATTTAAAAAAAAAAGCTGTCGAAATCGACAGCTTTACTTATTTATTCTTGAATTGGATTCATTTTGAAAGTATCCATAAAAGCAGTTGTGTAATCTCCTGCAATATATTTAGGATCATCCATCAATTGTCTGTGGAAAGGTATTGTAGTTTTTACACCTTCAATAACAAATTCATCCAAAGCTCTTCTCATTTTACTGATCGCTTCTTCACGAGATTGTGCAGTTGTAATTAACTTAGCAATCATTGAATCGTAATTTGGCGGAATGCTGTAACCTGAATAAACATGAGTATCTAAACGAACTCCATGTCCTCCTGGCATATGAAGCGTAGTAATTTTTCCTGGTGAAGGACGAAAATCATTATAAGGATCTTCGGCATTAATACGACATTCAATAGCGTGTAATTGTGGTAAATAGTTTTTTCCTGAAATTGGAATTCCGGCAGCAACCATAATTTGCTCACGAATCAAATCGTAATCAATTACTTGTTCCGTAATTGGATGTTCTACCTGAATACGCGTATTCATTTCCATGAAATAGAAATTTCTGTGTTTGTCAACCAAAAATTCTACAGTTCCAGCTCCTTCATATTTAATAAACTCAGCAGCTTTTACAGCAGCTTCTCCCATTGCAGCACGTAATTCGTCTGTCATGAATGGTGAAGGTGTTTCTTCAGTAAGTTTTTGGTGACGACGTTGTACAGAACAATCTCTTTCAGAAAGGTGACATGCTTTTCCGTAAGAATCTCCAACAACTTGAATTTCGATATGACGTGGCTCTTCAATAAGTTTTTCCATGTACATTCCGTCATTTCCAAAAGCTGCAGCAGCTTCTTGACGTGCACTTTCCCAAGCCTTTAAAAGCTCATCTTCTTTCCAGATCGCACGCATTCCTTTTCCACCACCACCAGCAGTAGCTTTCATCATAACTGGATACCCAATTTCTTTAGCTATTTTTAGTGCATGTTCGTAAGATTCTAATAATCCGTCTGAACCTGGCACACATGGTACTCCTGCCGCTTTCATTGTAGCTTTTGCAGAAGCTTTATCTCCCATTCTATCAATCATTTCAGGAGCCGCACCAATAAATTTAATTCCGTGCTCTTGACAAATTTTTGAGAATTTAGCATTCTCAGAAAGAAAACCGTATCCTGGGTGTATTGCATCTGCATTTGTAATTTCTGCAGCAGCAATAATATTTGACATTTTTAAATACGATAAGTTACTTGGAGGAGGTCCAATACAAACCGCTTCATCAGCAAATTTAACGTGCAAGCTTTCTGCATCTGCTGTAGAGTAAACTGCAACAGTTTTGATTCCCATTTCCTTGCAAGTACGAATTACACGAAGTGCAATTTCTCCTCTATTCGCAATTAATATTTTTTTAAACATCTTATTTTAATTAGATAATTAGACAATTTGATAATTAGATAATTTTAGATGTCTGTATTAATTCTGTCAGATCAATCTAAAATCTAAAATCTAAAATCTAAATTTATTTATGATGGATCTACTAAGAATAAAGGTTGATCAAATTCAACTGGAGACATATCGTCAACAAGAATCTTAACAATTTTTCCTGAAACTTCTGATTCGATTTCGTTGAATAATTTCATTGCTTCAATTACACAAAGAACATCTCCTTTTGCGATAGTGCTTCCTACTTCAGTAAAAACTGGTTTGTCTGGAGATGGTTTTCTATAAAATGTTCCAATAATTGGAGATTTTATCGTTATGAATTTAGAATTTTCAGCTGGAGCTTGTGGCTCAGCCGCTACATTTACAACTACCGGCGCCGTTACTTGCGGTGCTGCTGCTTGTGGTAATGCTGCCTGAGCTGGCAATTGCTGTACATAAGTAGTTTCTGTTACATTTCCTTCTAAAGTTGTTCTGATCGTGATTTTTACATCATCCATTTCTAACTTCACTTCTGCAACTCCCGAATTTGCTACAAATTTGATTAGGTTTTGAATTTCTTTTAAATCCATAATGACTCGTTTTTAGTTTTGATTTATTTTTTATCGTAAGCCCATTTTAGGTAAATAGATCCCCAAGTGAATCCACCGCCAAATGCAGCTAAAATAATATTGTCTCCTTTTTTGAGTTGTTTCTCAAAATCATAAAGCACCAAAGGTAATGTTCCTGAAGTTGTATTACCATATTTTTCAATATTTACTAATACTTTAGACTCTTCTAGTTCAAGTCTTCCTGCAGTTGCATCAATGATGCGTTTGTTTGCCTGATGCGGCACTAACCAATCAACATCTTGATTTGTTAGATTGTTTCTTTTCAAGATCAGCTCGCTTGCGTCTGCCATATTGGTTACAGCATATTTAAATACTGTTTTACCATCTTGCATAATATTGTGTTGTCTGTTTTTTACAGTATCTTCTGAAGCTGGGATTAAAGATCCTCCAGCTGGTATTTTAAGAAAATCACGACCTACTCCATCGCTTCTTAAATACTCATCTTGTAAACCTAAACCTTCATAATTTGGCTCAAATAAAACAGCACCGCCTCCATCACCAAAAATAATGCAAGTTGCTCTATCTGTATAATCTACAATTGATGACATTTTATCTGCACCAATTAATAGTACTTTTTTATATCTTCCAGATTGTACATAAGCCGCAGCAGTTGACATTCCGTATAAGAAACTTGAACAAGCTGCCTGCAGGTCATATGCAAATGCATTAGTTGCTCCAATTTCTGTTGCAACATAAACTCCTGTAGAAGCCACCATCATATCTGGTGTTGCTGTTGCCATAATAACCATATCAATTTCTAAAGGATCGATATTTGCTTTTGCTATTAAATCCTTTGCTGCTTGTATAGCAAGATAAGATGTCCCTTTGTCAGCATCTTTAAGAATTCTTCTTTCTTTAATTCCGGTACGAGTGGTGATCCATTCGTCATTGGTTTCTACCATGGTTTCCAACACTTTGTTAGAAAGTACAAAGTCTGGAACGTATCCTCCAACAGCGGTAATTGCGGCTGTGATTGTATTCATTATATTCTATTATTTCCTTTCAAATATTAGTATTTGAAAAATTTTTAAAAGACTTGAAAATTACAAAAAAAATCAAAACGAATTTGCCTGTATTTTCTTAAAAAACGAAAATTATAACCAACAAAAAAAACTCTCACTATGTGAGAGTTCTAGTATAATTTACAAAAACGTATTAAGCAACCGCTTCAGATTTATCGATAACAACTTGCCCTCTGTAGTACATTTTACCTTCATGCCAGTAAGCTCTGTGGTATAAATGTGCTTCTCCAGTAATAGGACATGTAGCGATTTGAGCTACAGTAGCTTTATAATGTGTTCTTCTCTTATCTCTTCTTGTTTTCGAGGTCTTTCTCTTAGGATGTGCCATTTTACTATATTATTTATCCGTTAATAGTTTCTTTAATTTTTCCCAACGCGGGTCAATATCTTCTTCTTGTTTACTCTCTTCCTTTTGTTCTTTTACACTTAATTCATTCAACTTTGTTAAAGCTTCGGTCTGTAAAGTCCCGTCTTTAACACCTGGATGAATTCGTTTTTGAGGCACTGAAAGCGCTATCATTTCATAAATGTATTGTGCTACATTCACTTCATGCTCTCCATGCGGTAAAATTAACAACTCTTCATTATCATCATTGAATTCATCTCCAAAGCGAACAATCAATTTCATTTTCCCTTTTAAAGGAAGATCAAAATCTTCACTTGTTAGATCACAAGGCACATTTACAGTCCCTTTATGTTTGAATTCTAACTCTAACATGTTGCTTTTCTTTTCGAAAACCAAACTCACTTTAATTTCAGAACTTTGAAACTCTTCATAGTCAAAGTCTTTAAAGAACGTGTTATTTATTTGATACTCAAAATGGTGTTTTCCCAGCTTTAACCCTATAAAAGGAATTAAAAATTCTTTTGTTTTGCTCATTTCAACATCAATTTGTACAATCCGAATATAAAACTACATATCTGAATTGGGGTGCAAAGATATAAAATTATTATAAATCTAATAATCTTATTCACCTTTTTTTGTTTATAACTGTTTTTCTTTTATTTTAAGAGGTTTTTGGCTAATCTCCTCATACTGATTACGCGAGCGAAAAATATCAAGTGCAAGATAAACGGCCTCTTTAAACGAGTTGAAATCTGCCATGTCTTTTCCAGCAATATCATAACCAGTTCCATGATCCGGCGATGTTCTAATTTTATTTAAACCTGCTGTATAGTTAACTCCTTTACCAAAAGACAATGTTTTGAACGGAATTAATCCTTGATCGTGATAAGTGGCTACAACGGCATCATATTTCTCATATTGACCGCTTCCAAAAAATCCATCGGCAGAAAATGGTCCGAAAACCATAGTTCCAGAATCGAATATTTTTTTCAAAACCGGTTTCAAAACTAAATCATCTTCTTTTCCTATTACACCGCCGTCGCCGCAATGCGGATTTAATCCTAAAACTGCAATTTTTGGTTTTACTATGCTAAAGTCTTGAATTAAAGATTTTCTGATTGTTTCAATCTTTCTTGTAATTAATTCTTCTGTTAAATGCGAAGAAACCTCACTTATAGGCACATGATCTGTTAACAAACCTACTCTTAAATTATCCTGAACCATCATCATTAAAGCATTACCTTCTAACTCTTGGTCTAGATAATCGGTATGACCTGGGAATTTAAATTCTTCAGATTGAATATTGTATTTATTTATAGGAGCCGTAACGAGTACATCAACCAAATCTTCTTTCAACGCTTTTGTTGCTGCTACAAATGATTTTATAGCATACTCTCCTATTTTTTCATCATTAGTTCCTAAGTTAATATCAACTCCTTCTCTCCAAAGATTAAACACGTTCACTTTTCCTGGAACAATCTGATCTAATTTATCTATTCCGTGAAACTGAACGGTCGAAGTAAAACTTTTTTTAACAAAGGATAGAATTTTAGCATTTGCAAAAATAACCGGTGTACACAATTCAAGCATTCGAGAATCCTCAAATGTTTTTAGTATAACTTCGCTTCCAATACCGTTTAAATCTCCAACTGAAATTCCAACAATTATATTTTCTGCTTTTTTATTCATGAGCTCAGCTTATTTATTACTAATTTTGATGTGCAAATTTAGTAAAATAAAACCACAATGTTCACAGGAATTATAGAAACCCTAGGAAGGATTCACGAAATACAAAAAGACAAAAACAACTTACATGTAACTGTCGACTCCTCTATTACAAACGAATTAAAGATTGATCAAAGTGTTTCGCACAACGGAATCTGCCTTACGGTAGTTGCTATAAACGATTCATTTTATACGGTTACTGCAATTGAAGAAACTATTTTAAAGACCAATATTGGCGATTGGAAGGTTAATGATATTGTAAATCTGGAAAGAGGTATGAAACTTGGCGACCGTCTTGACGGACATATCGTACAAGGTCACGTTGACCAAACTGGTACATGCACAAAAATCGAAGAGGCTAACGGAAGTTGGAATTACACTTTCGATTACGACGCAAACCTCAGCAATATTACAATTGAAAAAGGCTCTATAACGGTAAACGGAGTAAGTCTGACGGTTGTAAATTCTAAAACCAACGAATTCAGCGTTTCTATTATTCCTTATACTTTTGAAAATACTAATTTCAAAAATTTCAAGGTTGGCTCTAAAATAAACTTAGAGTTTGATGTTGTTGGAAAATACATTTCAAGACTTTATTCAATAAACAAATAGTTTTAGAAAAAATTCAAAACGAAAAAGCTTCAAATTAAATTGAAGCTTTTTTTGTTTTGTTTCGATATATAATTGTTATTCCTAGAATTAGTCCGCTTGCAATTAAAAAAGAAAAATCCTCATTAATTGGCACTTTTGTTGGCGGCGGAGGCTTAGTATCTCCAGCGCGCGGAGGCGGCGGCATCTCCTCAGCCAAAACATAAAATGGATTAGATACAATCAAAAAAAAGGCCAGACAAACAGTTCTTACAATTCTCATAAATTCAAATTTCATTACCAAAAAGCTATTTTTTACAAAAAAGCGTCTTTGATAAGCCAAAACAGTCCCATCTTTCCAATAAATTAAAATATAGTGTAATTCTTACAACAAATATATACGTATTTTATAAAAAACACAAAATTTCCCAACTCTTTTCCTTCTAGATCTTTTAAAACACTTTTTAGCATCATGAAACTTAAAAACTTCCCACAGAATAAAGTTTCAAAAAACGCATCTTCTTTAAATAAGTCAGAAAGAACTGTAAAGTACGAGATTTAAAAATAAAATACGATTTCTTTTTAAGTCCTGAGCATCATCAACTATACTCTAATTAATATATTTGCAGGAAATAATACAGAACAAAAAGCGCAAGACATCATTCCTTTAGCCAAACAAATAATGGAGAATAAATTTACAGTTGGAAGTTTGTACGCAGGTGTAGGCGGCATATGTCTAGGTTTTAAGAAAGCCGGTTTTAATCTAAAATGGGCCAATGAATTTGACAAACATGCATGCAAAACTTACAAGTCAAATTTCGAACACGATTTAATTGAAGGTGATGTAATGAACTTAAATTTAAGTTCTCTTGAAAAAATAGACATTTTAACGGCTGGATTTCCGTGTCAGCCTTTTTCGCTTGCGGGACACAGAAAAGGTTTTGAAGACAGAAGGGGAAATCATTTTTTTAAAATTCTTGATTTTATTGACGAAATGAGACCTAAGGTTGTTTTTCTTGAAAACGTTAAAAACTTAAGAGGACACGACAAAGGCAACACTCTTAAGGTTATTCAAAGTGAAATTAAAAAACGAAACTACACTTTTGACAGTGCTGTTCTAAACACTAAAGATTTTGGAAACACCCCTCATAATAGGGAAAGACTTTTTATGGTTGCTTTTGACAAAAACTTTGTCAATAACAAAAAGTTTAGATTTGAGTTTCCTAAAAAAGAAAATCTAACTACCACAGTAAAAGATTTAATTCTTACCGAAAAGGTACCGGACAAGTTTTATTACGGCGAAGATAAATACATGTACAATACGCTAAAAGAATCTATTGTCGATAAAGGCAAAATTTATCAATTCAGGAGACATTATGTTAGAGAAAACAAGGCAGGTTTATGCCCAACTTTGACTGCAAACATGGGAACTGGCGGACATAACGTTCCAATTATCATAACAGATCACGGGTTTCGAAAACTAACGCCTCGCGAATGTTTTAGATTTCAAGGTTTTCCAGACAGCTTTAAACTTCCTTCTATTTCAAATTCTAACTTATACAAACAAGCAGGAAATTCGGTAAGCATGCCTGTTATTGAAAGATTGGCTAATGAGATTTCTAAAGTTATCGAAAAAGTCGAAAAGAAGAAAAACGCCTAAACTCTATTTCTCTTGGCTTTTGATCTTTGAAAGTTCTATTTCGCTTTGAATTTTCAGTAAGCAAGTATCTAGTTCTTTCTGAATTTCTTTACTCCAAAAACGTATTACTTTCCATTCTTCCGAAATTAAATAAGCATTAACCTCAGCATCGCGTTTCCTATTTCGTTCAATTTTAGGAATCCAATATTCACGATTCGACTTAATGCGTTCTTGATTTAAGTCCCAATCTTTACCGTGAAAAAATTCGCTGTCTATAAAAATGGCAATTTTATACTTGGCAAAAGTCAAATCAGGCTTACCAAATACCTTTTTATTATTCTTTCGATATCTATAACCAAGCCGCCACAAAGCCTTCGCAATCCTAACTTCGTCTTTGGTTGCGGTGCTTTTTATAGCCTTCATGTTTTTTCTTCGCTGCTCAGGCGTTAAATTATCCATTGTGCTGCCGTGATTAAATTTGTCTTTGCAGTATAAATTTAATTCATTTTTCAATAACCAATGAAATTTCAATAACTTCTCTAAAAGCCAAAAAACAAAAAAGCCTCTACATCACTGTAAAGGCTTTCTGTTTCTAAATAAGTGGTCCCACCTGGGCTCGAACCAGGGACCACCTGATTATGAGTCAGGTGCTCTAACCAGCTGAGCTATAGGACCGGTTTAGAGGATGCAATATTACTACTATTTTTCATTCACTCCAAATATTTTAAGACATGATTTGCATTTAATTTTAATTCAAAGCCTATGTTTTAAAAACAAGATTGATTTTCAAGACATTATTGAGAATAAAAAAAGCATCTTTTTTTATCTAATTTCCTGACAAAGCTCGACCAAAACACCATTTGTGTTCTTTGGATGCAGAAAAACCACCAATTTATTATCAGCGCCTTTCTTCGGAACTTCATTTATCAATACAAAACCTTCGTTTTTTAAGCGTGAAATCTCGGCATGAATATCTTCAACATCAAAAGCGATGTGATGAATTCCTTCACCTTTCTTTTCTAAAAACTTCGCAATTGGGCTTTCTGGATTCGTCGCCATCAAAAGTTCAATTTTGTTTGTTCCAGTTTGAAAGAAAGAAGTTAAAACACCTTCACTTTCTACCGTTTCTTCTTTGTACGACGGAACGCCCAATAATTTCTCGAACAATACATTTGCATCGTCCATATTTTTTACGGCAATTCCAATATGTTCTATTTTATTTACCATCTTATTTTAATTGAGTTACATAAGTATTAAAATAACCACATTCTGCAATTACATCCTGATAATATTTAGTATCCGAGTAGTCTTTTTGCAGCGTTTTAAATCCATTCCAAGCAATAAAATTCACTTTATCATCATTGGCATCCCACCAATATCTAACACTATTGTATTTAGTATTATAATATTCGTTTCGTTCACATTTCGAAATCAAATACACACATTTTGCTTTCTGCTCCTTTGTAGACGCAGCCTGTAATGCTTTTTGATAGTACATTTTAGAAACACTGCAATCCGTAATCATCTTTTTCATCGAATCTCTAAACGAATATGGACTTGAACCGTAACCTACAATACTAATTTCGTAAAAAGTTCTTCCGTTTCCAAAATGCGAAATATTATAAAATGCATTTCCTAACAATAAACTATTCGTATAAACATCTTCGTTTTTAGCCAGTTTATCCTGCATTTCTTTTATTGTATTCAAGAAATCCAATTGTGTATACTTTCTTTTTTGATAAGCGGCATGATCGCAATCATGGCAGTCTTTTATACTTCCGTTAAACGGATTTCCTAAAAATTTAGAGTTTTGAACTGAATCTGTCTGCTTTAAAAATTCAATCGCTTCTGGAATTTTATTTTTGAAAGTTGCCTGAACTGCCTGAAAATTATTAATATCTTTTAATTTCAAACTATAAATTCCGGCACCAATATTCTCGATTTCAGTTTTATTAGACTTAGACAAAAACGTTTTTATTCCCTGTAAATTCTTCTCATCATCGTAAAAAGCATTTCCATCATTCCAATAGCTGTAACGAGATTCGCCAAAAATCTCAGCCAAAACTAGATTTCCTTTTTCTCTATAAAGCGTAGACAAATAACTTCTGCTCCATGAAGAAGCATTTTGATAACGAAACTCCTGCCCTTTATAGTTTTTTGGAAGCTCATAATACAACCAATTCAAATCGGCTAGAATTGTTTTTTCGTTTTTATCCGTCAGTTTATCAATTTTGCTTAAGTTATTTACAAAACGCAATAAACGAAGCTGCATTCCCGCCAATTCCGTTTTTGGAAGCGTTTTTACCGCTTTATCAAAATTCTTATCCGCATTTGCATAATCCCCTTTTAAAGTCTGTAAATACCCAAGAGACAAATCCCATAAATAAGGTCTGTCTGTATTTCCTGCCGCCGAAATTTTAGCAATTAAATCCAGCGCTTTTTTATCCACCTTAATTTGATTTTCTATTTTATTTTCTGCAACAGTCAGTTTTTTTACAGGCTGATTTTCTCCGCCATCCTTCTGAAACGAATTATTTACAGACTGTTCAAGTCCGTTTACCAATCTAGTCGCCAGGTAATTTAAATGTTCACTTTTTGGATCTAATTCGTAAATTTTTTCGATTGCCTGTTTTTCATCTTTATAATAACCGTGAATAGCCCAAAGTGCCGCTTTCTCTTTATTAGTCTTCGCCATTGTCAGCGCTTTATTCCAGTCTGTTTCATTTTTTGGAGCAAAACTATAGGCTGTTACGACTCTTAATTCTGGACATTTATCAAAAACCTGCGCATACAAATAGTTCGAAACCGCATATTTTCCTTGTTTATGATTGATTCCGGCAACGTATGAAAGTGCGCGGTAATACAACGTGTTTTTAGGAACTGAGCTTTCTGTTTTATTAAAAAACTCAATTGCTTTTTGTTTATTATTGCTGTAAAAACGAGCTTTCATGGTAAGAAACCAATATCTGTTTTTTAAGAACGGATCAGACAAAGTATTGTAAACATTCTCGATTGACTGAATCATTTTAGCATCATTGAACGTTTTTGCCACAACGGGATCGTAACTCCAATGATCTTCACTAATTGAAACGGTTTCTATTTTTTGTGCCAAATACAAAAACTCAACAAAGTTTTTTACCTTCTCCTCTTTCAATGGCATCTTTTTTCCCCATTTTAAAGACGAAGCATTTTCTTTTTTAGTTTTATAATACACATGAAGATCTGTGATTTCTTCCTTATTCTTAATCTTATTTTTATTATCTGAATAATAATTTGGCTTCTCATCACCAATTAAAAAATAATTTACTGTCGTAGTATCTATTTTTCCTTTAAGATAAGCTGCCCAATCTGATTTTATGTCTTTATTGAAACGTGAATTATGCTGCGTATCGTAACCAATTCCGTAGAAAATACCGCCTGACAAAAAAAGCGGCGAATAGGATTTATCTGCAAAAGTTTCTGGAGTAAAATTGGAGTTATAACCAAAAAAATCCCAATCGTCTCCACCTGCACAAGCATAAATTATTCCATATGCAAAAAGGAAAGCCGCACTAAAACCAAGAAATAACTTGCTTAAAAATATTCTTCTCATAATTATTTAAATTGAATTCGTCTAAATCGTAAAATATAATTTCTTTTGGAGACTGCGCTTTATTATCGTCTAAATCTTCAGCCATTTCTTTTAAATCTTCGGGCGAAATTGTCTCTGTTTTCAGCAGATCATTCTCTTCGTAGTAAACACCGTTTTTATAATTAGATTGTTTTACTTTAAAAAATATTGAACTAATCTGCTCGAAGTTTTTATCTTTTTTGAGTTCGCTGATATTTAATTTCGAACGCAAACCTAAAACTTTCTGATTCCTGATATGAATTGCCCACGAATAAATAGGAAGTGCATAATCAAGATGCAGCGGATATTTCTTTAAACTTTTAAGATATTTCTCTGAGATTTTTCGGCTGTAAATAGAGTTTAATGAATCTGACGCTATACTTCCCATATTATAAAACATCAAAACGCCGTTATCAACATTTGGAATTTTAGTTTTCTTAAAGTATTTCACTTGATGAAGTCTGATTGTCGCCGAGAGTTTTTTCTTTGAAAGCTTTTTTACCTGCTCAATAAACTTAAGATAATTGTCTTTGCTGTTTAAGGTCCAATCGCAGTCAATTTGAACTTCGGTACAATTTATTTTATTCTTGCTGTTGATTTCGGTAATTAAATGAATGGTCTTTTTGGCAAGATCTTCAACATCTAAATACTTCTCAAGCATTACTTTATTTTGGATAAAAACAACTGGAACAATTTCAAATTCCTGCACATTTTCATAAAAATGAACCGGACTTACGGGAAATGGCTTTTGGGTTTGAGGATCAAGTCCGATGTCAAAATATCGAACATAAAGTTTACGAACCTCATTGTCTTTGAGAGCGGTTCTTTCTGTTTCAGAAAATTTTAGATTGGTTTTCCAATAATAAAAAGAAATTATCGGCTGGTCTTTTTTGCTGCACGCAGTCAGAAAAAGAAGTAACAAAACCCAAAAAAATCTTTTAACCAAAACGAAGTGATATTATATTTAAGATCAAAAGTAAGAAATTATCTAGTATCAGAGGTTTTAAATTCTAAAAAATGCGAAAATATCTACAGTGCTAAATCCTAATAAATGGCCAAAAAATTTCAATTAAAGCAAATATAATTGTTATTTTGTGCAATCAAATTTAAAAACCGCTATGTTTAAAAGCAAACTCAAATATATTTCATTTTTACTGGTATTATTAATGGTGAGCTGCGCCAAAAGAGGCAATATTACTGGCGGATTAAAGGATACGCTGGCTCCTATTTTAATATCCAGCACTCCTAAAAACTTAACTACAGATTTTCAGGGAAACGAGATTACATTGGTATTTGATGAATATGTCAAATTAAAAAACCTCAACAAACAGCTTATTATTTCTCCTCCAATGAAATATGAACCGCAGATTACGCCTGTTGGTGTGAGTAAATTTTTAAAGATAAAACTTAGAGATACTTTACAGCCCAATACTACTTACAGCTTAAACTTTGGACAAAGTATTACTGATAATAACGAAGGAAATCCGCTGAACCAGTTTAAATATATTTTCTCAACGGGCTCTTATATCGATTCGCTTACTCTTGGTGGAAAAATTAAAGATGCTTACACAAAAAATGTAGATAATTTTGTTTCTGTGATGCTTTATGAAGCAAACGACAAATACAAAGATTCTGTTATTTACAAAGAATTTCCGCGATACATTACCAATACTTTGGATAGTATGAGAACTTTTAAATTTGAAAATTTAAAAGCTGGAAAATACTTGTTAGTTGCGCTAAAAGATAAAGGAAGTAATAATAAATTTAATCCAAAAGACGATAAAATTGGATTTATAAAACATTTTATTACAGTACCAAATGATACTATTTTTGAGTTAGAATTATTTAAGGAAACATTGCCATTAAAGGCTTTCAAACCAATTCAAGCTTCTGGAAACAGACTGCTTCTTCCGTATGAAGGAACACAGAATTTTAAAAATTCAAAACCAAAAATTGTACTTAGAAATAATGGACAGATACTGGAAACCATCGTAACGCAATTCCCTAAAAAAGATTCGCTGCAAGTTTGGTACAAACCTTTAAAAGCTGATTCATTGTCGTTGGAAGTGAGTAATGACAAGTACAATAAAAAATTCACTTTTAAGGTTAAGGATCAGAAAAAAGACACTTTAAATATTAAAGCGGTTCAAAACGGCGTGCTTAATTTTAGAGAAAAATTTACGTTAGAAACTGAAACTCCGCTGGTAAAATTTGACAAAACAAAAATTAGACTGATCAATAAAGATTCTACTGCGATTGATTTTACTACAGAATACGATGAGTTTGAACAGAAACTGTACGTTGATTTCAAGAAAGAGCCTTTGCAAAAATATAATTTTACATTTTTCCCGGGCGCATTAACTGATTTCTACGACAAAACGAACGATACATTATCGTATAAGTTAACCACAAAGGAATTTGAAGATTACGGAAATCTTGTTTTGAATTTACAAAACGTAAAACGCTTTCCTATAATTGTTGAAATTACCAATAAAAAAGGCGATAATGTATATGCTTCTGAATATTCTGAAGGCAATACAAAAATCGAATTCAACTTACTGCTTCCAGAAGAATTTACGGTTCGAATTATCTACGATGACAATAAAAACAAGATGTACGACACGGGTAGTTTCTTAAACAAAACGTATGCTGAAGAGGTATTTTATTATCAAAAAGGTGTAGATGTTCGATCGAATTGGGATGTCGATCAATCTATCGATTTAAATATTCCTTATAATCCTGAAGTCGAGAAAAAAGACGATGATTTAAAGAGAAAGAAGGAAGAGAAAAAACGGAAAGCTTTTTAAATCTTAATTCAATCGCGTAAAATGGATAATGAATTAATTGAGCATAAAAACTGGTTTCAATCAAACTGGAAATGGATCATTCCTTTAGTTCTTTCATTGGCTCTAATCTCTGGTTATTTATTCTCCAGCTCAGACGAAAACATAATGGATTTTGCTCAGGCATATAATGATACTGCATTGTATGAAAAGGCAATAGAAAAAGCCAATTCAAACCAAAGAGTTTTAGAAACTGTTGGAGAAATTCAGCCTATCGACAAATTAGCAATTCTAGAAGGCAACACGATTTATACGGACAACAATACTTCGGTTGTATTATCCATCAGAATTAAAGGCACAAAGAGCAAGGGAAAATTAGATATTACAGCTAAAAAAATGGGTGTCGAATGGAATTATAAAAAAATTCTTGTTCGTTGTAAAAACCCAAAAGAAGAAATTACGGTTGTAGATTCCAATTAAAAAACATCTTATTTCTTAATCAAGATTGATTTTAAAACTGTCTTTATCGTTTAAAAAAGCGAACTTTTTTCGAGCTTCCAGCATAGCATTTTTATCTAGTTCAAGCACAAAAACATCTTCTGATTCCTGCGGTTCTAAAATATAATTCCCTAAAAAATCAATTACTTGCGAATGTCCAATATGCTCAAAATTATTGGCATCAAGCCCAATTCTGTTCACTCCAACCACATAACTTAAATTTTCTATCGCACGTGCTTTTAGCAAAGTGTCCCAAGCATTCGTGCGTACTTTTGGCCAATTGGCAACATACAAAAGCAAATCATAATTCTCGACATTTCGAACAAACACTGGAAATCTCAAATCATAACAAACCTGCAGACAAATTTTCCATCCAAGGTAATCCACAATTACTTTTTGAGTTCCTGCTGTATAAAATTCATCTTCACCTGCTAACGTAAACAAATGTCGTTTGTCGTAAAACTGAATTTCACCTGACGGAAAAACAAACAGCATTCGGTTATAATACTTTTCATTTTCAACAATAACCAAACTTCCCGTAACTGCACTGCTTTTAGCTTTCGCCACAGCTTTCATCCACAATACAGTTTCTCCCTGCATCGTTTCGGCAACTGCAGAAGGATTCATTGTAAAACCAGTCGAAAACATTTCTGGAAGAACAATAAGATTTACTTCAGAATCGAGCGAATTTATTTTCGCTTCAAAGCGTTTTCTGTTTTCAGAAGCATTTTCCCAATAAAGATCGGATTGAATTAGTGCTGTTTTCATACTTCAAAAATACGAATTTTCAGCTAAAAAAAATTTGCTTATAAAAAAGCTCAGGTTGCAAAATTTTCTCAAACAGCCTTTTAAAACTGCACTTTTTTTGGAAAACAAAAATACATCAGGAAAAAAATATGCAAAAAAAATGCATTTCTTGCAAAAAAAATGCAAATGTGAAAAATAAATATATATATTTGATCGCCAATAAAAACCAAAAAAAAAACGTGAAAACCAAAAAATTATGAAAACAAAGTTAATTTCATTAGTGTTTATTGGGGGGATAATCTTCTCAGCAAACGCGAAAGAGACTGCAATTAAAAAACATCTTTTTGAGCAACAAAGCAGTCAGGTTGAAATTTCAGGCCAAGTAATTGGTCAGGATGATGGAATGCCAATTGCAGGTGCAACAATTTATGCTAAAGGCAATAAAAAAAATGCATCTATTACTGATGAAACAGGAAAATTCAAATTAAATGTTCCAGAAAACGAAACTCATATTATCGTTTCTTACATGGGTTATGCAACTTTAGAATATGAATTAAATGCAGCTAAAGATTTAGTTATACGTTTAAAACCTGCAGAAAATGTTTTAGATCAGGTTTTAGTAACCGCATTAGGAGTTAAAAAAAGCAGTAAAGCCGTTGCTTATGCGGTAACTGAATTAAAAGGAACTGAATTTACAAAGGCTAAAGAAACCAATATTTCGAATGCTTTAGTTGGAAAAATTGCCGGTGTAAACGTAAGCAGCACTGCAACAGGACCAAACGGATCAACAAGGGTTGTTATTAGAGGAAATGGTTCCTTAAACGGAAACAACCAGCCGATGTATGTGGTAAACGACTTGCCTATTGACAATACACAGCTTAATTTACCTGGAATTGGAAATGGTGCGGGACAAACCAGAATTAATGTTGACCGAGGTGACGGAACTGCTGTTATAAACCCAGACGATATTAAAACTATTACGGTTCTTAAAGGTGGAACGGCAGCGGCATTGTACGGTGCAAATGCTGCAAATGGTGTTATCTTGATTCAGACAAAAAGAGGTTCGATTCAAAAAGGAATTGGAGTTGAATACAATACTTCTTTTACTTTCGAAACGCCTTCGATCATACCAGATTGGCAGTACGAATATGGGTCTGGAGACGCTAATAAAAAACCAACTACTAAGGCAGAGGCAATAAACTACGGCCGCTGGTCTTGGGGTGCAAAAATGGACGGAACTGACGTTATTCAATTTGACGGAGTAAAAAGACCATACAGCCCTCAAAAAAATAACATCAAGAATTTCTACGAAACGGGAACAACTTTTATCAATTCGATTGCTTTATCCGGCGGAACTGAAAAAGCAACAGGACGTCTTTCATTTTCCAATATGGACAATCAATCTGTTGTGCCAAACTCTGGTTTTAACCGTAAAAGCGTAAATATTGCGAGCAATGTAAACTTAACTGATTGGTTAAAATTTGATGTGGTAGCG
Organism: Flavobacterium sp. FlaQc-28; assembly: GCF_044007415.1. Classification (NCBI taxonomy): domain Bacteria; kingdom Pseudomonadati; phylum Bacteroidota; class Flavobacteriia; order Flavobacteriales; family Flavobacteriaceae; genus Flavobacterium; species Flavobacterium sp. FlaQc-28. Next base: position 1,090,508 of record NZ_JBIPCM010000001.1, on the reverse strand, counting down.
CAATACAATTTAGAAAAAAACAACAATAGAGTTACAGTTTCAGATGCTGAGGCAAACCCAAACTGGGGAACTTATATGATTGCCAACACAGTTGACATTAGAAATCTTGCCCCAGGTTATGATGAAAATGGTGTTGAAGAAGCTTGGAACCCAGTTGCAATTGCAACAAACCCTTATTTTGTTGTCAATAAAATAAAAAACAGCGATACTAAAAACCGCTTTATCGGTATGTTGAATGTAAAACTGAACTTTACTCCTGAATTATTTCTTCAAGGTAGAATTGGTCAAGATTTTACAAACTATGATTTCTTTGGATACATTCCAAAAACAACTTTAAACAATCCTGTTGGATATGCGCAAGGTTCAAAAATGAAATTGTCTAATTTAAATTCGGAAGCCATTCTTAACTATACTAAGAAAAATATTTACCAAAATTTCTCTTTAAATGCATTAGTGGGTGTAAACTCTCGTACTACTTTGAGAGATGAAACAAGAATTGAAGGTTCTGGTTTTGTATTGGATGATTTTTATGCACTAAGCAACTTAGGTACGATTACATACAGCTATCCTTACGGAAAAACAAAAACAAACTCCGTTTATGGCGCTGTAGATTTAGATTATAAAAATGTTGTGTTTTTAAACTTTACAGGTCGTCAAGATTGGTTCTCGACACTTTCACCAGACAATAACTCTGTATTTTATCCATCAGTTGGAACAAGTATTATAGTTTCTGATATTTTAAAAATGCCTGAATTTGTTTCATTTGCAAAACTTAGAAGTTCATGGGCTCAAGTAGGAGGTGCAACACCAGATCCTTATGCATTAAACCAATCTTACTCAATGGTTCAAGGCGGACATAATGGCGAACAGCTGCAAACACCTACAAGCAACAGAGTTCCAAATTCAACTTTAAGCCCTTTAACTTCAACAACAATTGAGGTTGGAACTGATTTAGGTTTTTTCAACAATCGCTTAAATCTAGATTTTGCATGGTACAATCGTTCAACTACAAATGACATTGTCGAAACTACAATTTCAACGGGTTCAGGAGCAAACAGTGCTTTATTAAACCTTGGAAAAATGAGAAATAAAGGAATTGAATTTTTACTAAGCGGTAAAATCATTAACTCTCGTAATTTTTCATGGGATGCAAGTTTCAACGGTTCTTACAATGAGAACAAAGTTGAAGCACTTACAGATGGACTAAACTCTATAACGATGGCAACTTCTGTAAACGGTTATGCTACTATTACAAGCGATGTTGGACATCCTTACAGCACGATAAAAGGATACAGACCTCTTAAAGATGCAAACGGAAATACGGTATACACTTTAAGCGGAGGTTCAGCTGCAATTGCAAGAGGACCGCTTGAAATATTAGGAGAAGGTGTACACCCTTGGACAGCTGGTATTACGAACGAATTCAAATACAAAAACATATCATTCAGCTTTTTAATCGATGGTAAATTCGGCGGAAGCTTATACTCTGGAACTGATTTGTACGGAACACGTATGGGATTAACTAAATTGACTCTTGAAGGTCGTGAAAACGGACTTCCGATTAAAGGTGTTGACACAAACGGAAATCCTGTTGATATGGTAATCGCTCCAGAAAACTTGAGATATTACTATGATGGTTTAAAAAGCATTTCATCAACATTTATCTATGATGCAAGCTTCATAAAACTACGTCAAATAATATTAGGCTACACATTACCAGTTGATAAAATAAGAGGTTTATCAAAACTTCAAGGAGCTTCGATCTCATTTATTGCAAGAAACTTGTTTATTCTTTACAAGAAAACGCCAAACGTAGATCCTGAATCTGTTTTCAGCGCAGGAAATGCACAAGGTGTAGAACAATTTGGAGTGCCAAAAACCAGAAGTTTCGGTTTAAGTTTAAATATCAAATTTTAAACTCATTTTATCTCTAATTTTTAAATTAAAAGACATGAAAAAGATAACCCTTTTATATATAGCAGGTATCCTTTTAGGAAGCATGACAGCCTGTACGGAAGATTTTGAAGAAATCAATTCCAATCCAAATGCCGTTGAAAAACCAAATCCGAATTTTATTTTCAGCAGAGCACAGCTGGACGGCTTGGCAAACAACTATTTTTTTACCAACATACTGCAATGCGGCGGAATGCTGCAGCATTATGCTACTTACAAGGAAGCTTCGGGTGTTGGAGACAAATATTTGAATAATGAAGTGTATTACTCTGCTTATTTCAATCAAGCCTACCCTACGGCATTAAACGAAACAGAAATTGTAATTAACACCGTAAAAAGCAATCCGAACGAAAGCAACAAACTTAATATTGCTAGAATCTGGAAAGCCTTCTTGTATCATAAAATTACTGATTTGTATGGAGACGTTCCGTATACAGAAGCCGCAAAAGCGAATAGCGCAAATGTTTTTCTTCCTAAATACGACTCACAAGAATTTATATACAAAGATTTGTTGAAAGAACTTGACGAAGCTGCTATAGCATTAGATCCTGCAAAACCAAGTTTTGGTAAAGCCGATTTTATTTACGCTGGAGATGTTGTAAAATGGAAAAAATTCTCTTATTCATTAATGCTTCGTTTAGGATTAAGATTATCTAAAGTTGATCCTGCTTTATCAAAAACATGGGTAACTAAAGCAATTGCTGGAGGAGTAATTTTAAATAGCGGCGACAATGCAATTATGACATATAAAGATGGGCCAAACAACTTTAACCGAAATCCAGTTGGTTTTGATTCTAGAAGTGAAGATTATTCAGCTGGATCGTATGGAAAAACAAACCGTGAAGGCGGTAAACTGGCTAAAACATTTATTGATTTACTAAAAAACACTGCCGATCCTAGAATTAGTGTTTACTCTGGAGTATGGCAGGGAACTGTACAAAATACAAGTGCTGCGGTACAAAAAGGTTTTCCTAACGGAATAAAAACGGCTCCATCACCAGAAGAACAGCAAACTTATTCTGAACCAAATCAAAATACCATTTTAAAATACGATGCGCCGCTTGTACTTATAAGCAATGCCGAAACAAACTTGTATTTAGCAGAAGCTGCTGCAAGAGGCTGGTACACGAGTGAAACTGATAAGGATTTATATGAAAAAGGCGTAAAAGCATCTTTCGCAAACATGGGAATTTATGGCAGCTCGTATGCAATTGCAGACGCAACACCTTACTTAACTGCAAATCCGTATAATGCTTCAGGATCATTTGACGTAAAGATGAATCAGATTCACACTCAAATTTATGTTGCTTTGTTTGTTGACGAACAGGAAATTTATGCCAATTGGAGAAGAACAGGATATCCTGTTTTGGTTCCTGTAAACTATCCAGGAAACGTTACAAATGGTACAATTCCAAGACGTATAAAATACCCAACAGGCGAATATTCAGTGAATTCGACTAACTTAGCAGAAGCGGTTAAACGACAAGGAGCAGATACTTTCACAACAAAAATCTGGTGGGATAAATAAAAACACAATTCATAAATGAGCATTTTAATTCTTACGGCATGCATTGCATTTTTAATCATTCAAATTGCTTGGTTTAAAATCAATCCGTTTATTGCTTTTATAATAACAGCTTTATTAGCAGGTCTATTTTTAGGCCTGCCAATAAACACATTGTCACAAACAGTACAAAAAGGTTTAGGCGAAATGCTGGGTTCAATCACATTGATTATTGTGTTTGGAACCTGTATTGGAAAATTAACCGTTTCATCAGGAGCGGCCAATGTCATTGCCAAAACAGTTATGGGATGGACAGGCAAAAAATACGTACGTTTAGGCTTAATGATTACAGGTTTTATTGTTGGGATACCTCTATTTTATAGTGTTGGATTTGTTTTGTTAGTACCTCTAATCTTTTCAGTAGCCCATCAATTTAAATTATCAAAAGTATATCTGGGAATCCCTATGCTTGCGTCGCTTTCAGTAGCACACGGTTTTTTGCCCCCACATCCTTCTCCAATGGCGTTAAGCAGTATTTTAAATGCCGACATTGGACTGGTTTTGATTTACGGAATAATAATAGCAATTCCGACTATTTTTATTGCGGGTTTATTGTTTTCTAATTTGCTTAAAAACATCAAAACCGAATCGGATCACGAAATTATAAATGTTGAAGAAGTTGTAAATCAAGGCAGAATGCCAAGCTTTTCTCTTAGTTTATTTTCTGCTTTATTTCCTGTTTTCGGATTAACCGTTACTTCTTTACTGCCATTAATTTCATCAAATGAAAATTTAATAAACATTTGCAAAACAATAGGAGAGCCAAGCATGATTATGCTGATTTCTTTACTTCTTTGCACCTATACGCTGGGAATTAGAATAAACCGAAGTCTTGTTTCTGTGATGGATGATTATGCCATTGCCATAAAAGATGTTGCGTTAATTGTTCTAATCGTAGGCGGTGCCGGAAGTTTAAAAGAAGTTATGATTGTAAGCGGCGTAAACGATACTATTGTTGCTGCTTTAACACAAATAAACATTCATCCGTATTTATTGGCTTGGATAATGGCTGCGATCATTCGCGTTTGTGTGGGCTCTGCAACCGCTGCCGGATTAATGACTGCCAGCGTTTTATTGCCTTTATTACAACTTAATGGACTGGACCCAAATTTACTGGTTTTATCAGTAGGCGCAGGAAGCTTGATGTGCTCACATGTAAACGATCCAAGTTTTTGGATGTTCAAGGAATATTTTAATATCAGCCTAAAGGATACTTTTAAATCATGGACAGTCATGGAATCATTAGTATCAGTTTTAGGAATCATTTTCGTTTTTATTTTAAACTCTATAATACATTAATATCATGAATTTATTACCTCAAGAAAAATTTGACACTCTTGGTTTGTCTTTACCGCCAGCACCTCAGCCTTTGGGTATTTACAAACCCTATTTAGTTGATGGTAAATATTTATACCTTTCAGGTCATGGCCCTGTTAGAGACGACAAATCCTTAATTATTGGCCGAATTGGCGATGATATGGATATCGAAGAAGGAAAATTAGCAGCAAGACAAGTCGGACTAACCATGCTTTCTACAATTGTAACTAATTTTGGAAGTCTAAACAAAGTAAAAAGAGTCATAAAAGTACTTGGAATGGTGAATTGCAATGGCGATTTTTTAAGACATCCTTATGTAATAAACGGCTGCAGTGAATTGTTTGCGGAAGTTTGGGGACAAGAAAACGGAATTGGTGTAAGAAGTGCCGTAGGAATGGGTTCGTTACCAGACAACATTCCTGTGGAAGTTGAAGCTGTTTTCGAATTATATTAAAAAAGATATGCCACAGATTTCACAGATTAAAAAGGATTATTTTTTTTGTTAGCCCCGAATTATTTTTCACGCATTCAATTAGTGAAAGTTTGTGAAATTCGTGGCGACAATAAACTATGACAAAATTTTCAAACACATAGAAACATAGATTTTACTTGAATACTAGAAGGAAGTAAAAAAGCTAGCTTTTACACATAGCTATGTTTGTTAATGCAAGTGAAACGCCTTTTATACGGTTTTAAAAACTATGTCTCTATGCGTTCAAAAAAATAAGCGCTACGTTTAAAAATCATTTTAATCCATATAATCTGTGGCAAAAAACAAAAAATATGAATACAACACCACAAACTAGAATTGCAACTTTTGGAGAGTTATTACTCCGTATGAATGTTGCTGATGGAAACCGATTTACGCAGGCCAATGAAATAAAAATTCACGTAGGCGGCGCCGAAGCAAATGTTTGTGTTTTACTTTCTCAACTAGGAATTCAAACTGACTATATTACCCGACTTCCGCAGAATGATCTGGCACAATTAGCCGTAAACGAACTTCAAAAATACAATGTTAACACTTCAAAATGTGTTTACGGTGGAGAACGTTTAGGTTTATATTTTGTTGAATCTGGAAATCAAATCAGACAATCTCAAGTAATTTACGATCGAAGCAATTCCTCTTTTGCAACCATTCAGAAAGATCAAATTGATTGGAATAAGGTATTAAAAGATATTACTCATTTTCACTGGTCAGGAATAAGTCCGGGAGTTTCTAACGAGGCAGGTTTAGCCTGCAAAGAAGCAGTTCTAACCGCACATAAAAAAGGACTTCCTATTTCTTCTGATTTTAATTATCGCTCTAAATTATGGCAATACGGAAAACATCCTTCTGAAGTTATGCCCGATTTACTTCAGTACAGTACAATTACAGTAGCCGACTTAGATGCAATTGAAATTTATTTCGGAATCAAAACGGATCAAAATGAATCCGATGAAAATCGATTTCAAAAAACATTTGAACTGCTAAAAGAAAAAATGCCTTACTTAAAAACATTAGCAATGAGTTTTAGAAAATCTGAAGGTCAGGCGCATCTGTACAAAGGGTTATTGAATCATGAAGGCAGTTTTTACCAAACTCAAGAACACAAAATACATGTTGTAACGGACCAGATTGGTTCAGGAGATGCTTTCAATGCGGGATTATTATACGGATTATCCCATAAATTATCTGGACAAGAATGCATTGAATGGGCAACAGCTTGCGGCGTAATAAAACAAAGTATACACGGCGATTTCGCAATAAGCAACATTACCGAAATAAGTCATTTTATTAAAAATGGCTCAAGTAATAGAATTAACAGATAAAATAAGAATATGTACAGCATTTTAAAAACGCAAGGTGTACTTCCGTTAGTAACCCAAATCGATATCGAAACTGCCCAAATAATATTGCGATCAGCCGCTGATGCTGGCATTAAAATTATTGAGTTTGCTGCGCGTTCAAATGACTCTAAAGAAGTTTTCAGCCAAATGGTAAACTTTAAAAAAGCAAACAATCTTAACATTAAAATAGCGGTTGGATCTATTTTGACTATTGAAGATGCAGAAACTTATCATAAACTAGGAGCCGATTGTATTGTATGTCCACACACTGATTTAGAAATTGGCAATTACTGTATTAAAAACAATATTTACTGGATTCCGGGAGCGGCCACATTAAACGAAATTCTTTATGCCAACAAACAAGGAGCCGAAATTGTAAAACTTTTTCCTGCTGATAAAATTGGAGGCTCGGGATATGTAAAAGCAATAAAAGCACCATTTCCAAACTTAAAAATAATGCCTACTGGAGGTGTAACTTTAGAAGAGAGTAATTTAAAATCTTGGTTCAAATCTGGTGTAGTGTGCGTTGGAATTGGTTCAAATTTATTCTCAAAAGAAATGCTGCAGCATTTAACTTATGATCAATCACTCGAAGCATTTCAAAATTTAATTGAAATAATCGAAAAAATAAGAAACTAGATTATGCAAAAAAAATGGTGGAAAATTAATTCCGAAACTCAACTTGATACCCCATATCTCGCAGTGTACGAAGATCGTCTCCGCTGTAATATTGAATATCTGATCAGTTTGGTAAAAGGAGACACTCAAAAACTGCGTCCTCATATCAAAACACATAAAATAGGCGAAATTCTAGAGTTATTTAAAATCTACAATATCAAGAAAGTGAAATGTGCTACAATAGCAGAGGCAGAACTTGCCGCAATACATCAAATTCCAGATGTACTTCTTGCCTATCAGCCAGTTGGACTTAAAATTGACCGATGGATTTCACTTATTCAAAAATATCCAGAAGTTCATTTTTCTACCATTGTCGACAATTTAGAATCTGCAAAAACATTAAATGAAACCGCTTTAGAACACAATTTAAATCTAACCATTTATCTGGATTTAAATACTGGAATGAACAGAACAGGAATTGCTGTTTCTGAAAACTGGGACGCTTTAGCAAAAAAAATTATTCCGCTAAAAAACATCAATTTGGCTGGTATTCATATTTATGATGGTCATTTGAAAGGCAGCGTCGAGCATCGAAAAGAAGAAGCTCAAGAAGCCTTTACGAAAATCACTAATGAAATCGAAAAACTACAGCAAAATCTAGATTACGAATTAAAAATTGTTGCCGGCGGATCGAATACATTTCCATTTTATGCCCTTCAGGAAAATGTAGAATGCAGTCCCGGTACTTTTGTTTTTTGGGATGCTAATTATCAAACCAATTTGCCCGAGCAATTATTTAAACCTGCTCTGGTTATAGTTGGAACAATTATTTCAAAACCCACTGCATCAACTTTTTGCATTGATATTGGATATAAAGCAGTTTCTTCAGAAAACCCAATTGATAAAAGAATTGTGATCTTAAATGATGAAGACTTAATCCCTGTTTCACATTCAGAAGAACACTTGATCATAGAAAATAGAGGACAAAACGATTATAAAATTGGTGATACGATTTACGCGCTGCCGTATCATGTTTGCCCAACCTGTGCTTTGTATAATACTGTTCAGGTAATAAATAAAGAAAATCGTATTTGCGACCAATGGCAGGTTGCCGCAAGAAGCAGAACAATTAATATATAAAACTAAGTCCATACAAATATGTTTATAATAGACGCCCATTTAGACCTGAGCATGAATGCAATGGAATGGAATAGAGATTTACGAAATGATGTTGCCACTTTACGTCATTTAGAAAAAGGAATGACCGATAAACCAGATCGTGAACGCGCAACGGTTTCACTTCCCGATTTACGAAAAGGAAACATCGGAATTGTGGTTGCTACTCAAATTGCAAGATTTGTAAAGCCTGACAGTATTATTCCTGGCTGGAATTCTCCTGAACAAGCTTGGGCACAAACGCAAGGACAGCTTACTTGGTACAAAACCATGGAAGAAGCGGGAGAAATGACACAAATCACAGATAAAAAATCGCTTCAAAAACAAATTGATTTATGGAATGACGGCGCTCCAAACGACAAAAAACCTATTGGATATATTTTGAGTTTAGAAGGTGCTGATTCTATTATTGACATTTCTTATTTAGAAAAAGCATACAATTACGGATTACGCGCTATTGGCCCAGCACATTACGGTCCGGGCAGATATGCAAACGGGACGGATGCAACGGGAAAAATGAATCAAAATGGTCTTGATTTATTGAAAGAAATGGAACGTTTAAACATTATTTTAGACGCAACTCATTTGTGCGACGATGCTTTCTGGCAAGCTTTAGATCATTACAATGGTCCCGTTTGGGCAAGTCATAACAACTGCCGAAGTTTGGTTGATCACAATCGTCAATACAGCGATGAAATGATTAAAGCTTTAATTTCTAGAGGAGCCGTTGTTGGAGGTGCTTTAGATGCATGGATGCTGGTTCCTAATTGGCAGAGAGGTATTTCAATGCCTTTAGAAATGAATTGCAATTTAGAAACCGTTTTTAAACACATGGATCACATTTGTCAATTGGCTGGAAATGCAAATCACATTGGCGTAGGTTCAGATTTAGACGGTGCTTTTGGAACAGAACAATCTCCGTATGATTTAAATACGATAGCCGATTTACAAAAATTGGTCTTGATCTTTAAAAACAACGGATATTCTGATGAAGATTTAGACAAAATCTTTCACCAGAACTGGATTAATTTTTTAATGAAGAATTGGGATTAAACAAAAACTAAACTTGGAACTGCCTTCTTATACGCTTGTAATTTTTCGTCGTTAGGATCAACTTCTGTAACAACGTAATCTACCTCAGATAAGTTGGCAATTTTCATTTTTAGCACCGTATCTAATTTTTCAGAAATAGTAAGAATAGCTGTTTTTTCAGAGGCTTGAATCATTGCTTTTTTTACCTGAACTGTTTCCCAGTCAGAATCCGAGAAACCACCTTCGACGTCTAAAGCATTTGTTCCTAATATTAACAAATCAACTTTAATATTAGCCAATTGATTATAGACATCGCCGCTCACACACATTTGGCTGTAAGACGAAATACTGCCGCCAATCATTATAATTTTAACATTAGGTTTGTCTAGAAGTTCAACTGCAGACAAAACAGTAACAGTAAAAATGGTCAAGTTTAAGTAGTCAGGAATCAATCGGATAAACGCTCTAATTGTTGTACCGCCTCCTAACAACAAAACCATTCCATCACGAAGCAGCCCTATTGTTTTTTGTGCAATGATTTGTTTAGACTCGCCTGCATAAACCTGATTTGATGAAGAATGGTGATACGCTTTTGTCATTGCACCACCTTTCACTTTTATCAATAACGATTCAGATTCAAGTTCATTAACATCGCGTCTAACAGTATCTTCCGAAACAAACAATTTAACCGATAGTGTTTCAAAACTTACACGGGTATGCAGATTTATCTCTTTTAAAATAAGATTTTTACGTTCTTCTTTCGTGTAATTTACCAACTCATTATCATTATTCATGCAAATTCATTTTTATAAAAACAAAGGTAAACAATAAATGCAATATTATTGCGAAACAAATTATAACAGAAAGTAACCAAAAAGTTAATTAGCCTATTACAAAGACATTTAAACAAATTTTAGTTTTGCATTTTTTTTGCAAAAAGCATTTCATAAACTCTAAATTTGTTTTACAAATCAAGAAAACAACCATGCAAAAAAGTATCTTTTTATTTTTAATGTTTTGCTTTTTCTTCGGAAATGCTCAAAACCCATCCAACAACAATACAATAATCCCAGAACCAAACTTTTATAAAGCTACAGGAGACAGTATTCGAATTAACGGATTGATAAAAGTCGTTTTTAAAGACAACAAATTCAGCACCAAAGAAAAAAGAACAGCTTCTATTTTTGAATCGGTCGTAAACTCTAATATGCCCAATAAAAAAAGCAATATTGAAGTTCTGTTTATTGCTCAAACTCCAAGTACGTCTGAAAAAAAAGAAGCTTACAAAATCAATATAACTTCAAAAAAAATAACAGTTACAGGAAGCGAAGAAGGATTGTTCTATGCTGTTCAGAGTTTATTGCAGCTGCTTCCAAACCAACCCAAAAATCAGGAAATAAAACTTCCTTGTGTTACTATCGAGGATGAACCAAGATATACTTATCGCGGATTACATTTAGATGTCTGCCGCCACTTTTTCACTGTTGATGTTATAAAAGATTTTATAGCACAGATGTCTTATTATAAATTAAATAATTTCCATTGGCACTTAACTGATGATCAAGGCTGGAGAATCGAGATAAAAAAATATCCAAAACTAACCGAAGTAGGATCAAAAAGAGCACAGACTTTAGTGGGAAATAAGTTTGAAAGATTCCCTTATTTTTTTGATGGAAATCCATACGGAGGTTTTTACACACAAGAAGAAATCAAAGACGTTGTAAAATTTGCCGAAGAACATTATGTTAACATCATTCCTGAAATCGAAATGCCGGGACACGCAACAGCTGCCGTAACTGCGTATCCTAATTTATCCTGCTTTCCTGATCGTCAATATAAAGTTGTCGAATATTGGGGGGTTTTTGAAGATATATTTTGTGCCGGAAAAGAAGAAACTTTTACATTTTTAGAAGATGTTTTAACTGAGGTTATGGCTTTGTTTCCAAGTAAATATATTCATATTGGCGGAGATGAATGTCCAAAAGCAAGATGGAAAGAATGCCCGAACTGCCAGAAAAAAATCAAAGAATTAGGCATAAAAGACGAGCACGAATTACAAACTTATTTAACAACCAGAATCGAAAAATTTCTAAATGCAAATGGCAGACAAATTCTAGGCTGGGATGAAATGCTCGAAGGCGGACTTGCTCCAAATGCAGCTGTAATGTCTTGGCGTGGAGAATCTGGCGGTATCAGCGCTGCCAAGCAAAAACATTTTGTTATCATGAATCCCGAGCAATTTTTGTATCTGGATTACAATCAAGGCTACTCTCCACAAGAACCGCTTACCGTTGGAAGATTAGTAACTGTCGAAAAAATCTACAACTACAATCCAACGCCGGTAGACAGTTTAACCATTGATGAACAAAAATATATTTTGGGGGTTCAATCTAATCTTTGGTCTGAATATTTGACGAGTCCTGCCAAATTAAACTACCAGATTTATCCGCGAGTATTTGCTTTGGCTGAAATTGCTTGGACAAAATCTCAAAATAAAAACTACAATAGTTTTGTTTTAAACCGAATGCCGCATCATTTAGAAAAACTAGAATCTCAAAAACGATTGTATAAAGTTCCTGTACCTTTTGGAGCAGAAGAAACGGCGTTAATTACATCAAAATATATTTTAGACTTAAAACCTACTATTAAAAACGGGCAAATTTTTTATACAATTGATGGTTATAATCCAGACGAAACCGCAGCACTTTACGAAAAGCCTGTAACGATAAACATTCCAAAAGGAGAATATAGAACCATAAAAACCGTTCAAATAAGTCCAAGCGGAAGAAAAAGTTCTATTAATAAAATAATAGTCAAAAACCCTGATTTAAAAGCAGCTTTAGCCATAAAGCCAACAAAACAAGGTTTAAAGTTTGATTATTATACCGGAAAATTGTTCCAGCAGGTACAAGATTTAGAAATAGCAAAACCTATTAATTCTGGAATTTTTGAAGGTAAAATCAGCAGCGAAAAATGGAAAACAAAATTAGAACGCTATATCGGCTTAAAATTTAACGGATATATCTACATTCCAGAAACAGCAAATTATACTTTATCAACGCTTTCAGACGACGGATCGAAGCTTTTTATAGATGATGAACTAATTGTCGATAATGACGGCATCCATTGGCTCAATGAATCTTATGGAGCTGTAAAACTCGAAAAAGGATTTCATAAAATAAACATCAGTTATTTTGACCAAATTGGAGGAACAACTTTAAACTGTTTCATTAAGCAGGAAGGAAAAGAAAAACAAGAAATAAGTGCTTCACAATTGTTTTACGAATAGACCACAAAAAAACGCATCCGCCTAAGCGGATGCGTTTTCAATATAAACTAAAATTGCGTTCTAAATTATCCTTTCAAACTTGCTGCTAAATACTCACGGTTCATACGTGCAATATTTTCAAGTGAAATTCCTTTTGGACATTCGATTTCACAAGCTCCTGTATTTGTACAGTTACCAAAACCTTCTAAATCCATTTGGTGAACCATGTTTAATACACGGTCAACCGCCTCAACTTTACCTTGTGGCAATAAAGCATATTGAGATACTTTTGCAGAAACAAACAACATTGCTGAAGAGTTTTTACAAGTTGCAACACAAGCTCCACAACCAATACAAGCCGCCGCATCAAATGATTTATCTGCATCGTGTTTGTTAATTGGAATTGTATTTGCGTCAATTGTATTTCCTGAAGTATTTACAGAGATAAATCCTCCTGCGTGTTGAATTCTGTCAAAAGAACTTCTGTCAACAACTAAATCTTTAATTACTGGGAAAGCTTTTGCTCTAAATGGCTCGATAAAAATCGTATCACCATCTTTAAACATACGCATGTGCAACTGACAAGTTGTAACACCTCTGTCTGGTCCGTGCGCTTCTCCGTTGATAAATAAAGAACACATTCCGCAGATTCCCTCACGACAATCGTGGTCAAATGCAACTGGCTCTTCTCCTTTATTGATTAATTGTTCGTTAAGAACATCAAGCATTTCAAGGAAAGACATATCTGGTTCGATTCCATCAATAGGATATTCTACAATCCCTCCTTTATCTTGGGCGTTTTTTTGACGCCATATTTTTAATGTAAGTTTCATTTTGTATAAGTTTTAAGTAATATGAAATAAGTACCAAGACTTTTTCAAATACTATTTATAGCTTCTTTGAACTAATTTAATATTTTCGTAATTAAGAGCTTCTTTGTGTAATACTGCATCACTTGGTTTTCCTTTGTATTCCCAAGCTGCCACATATGCAAAATTCTCATCGTCACGAAGTGCTTCTCCTTCTTCTGTTTGGTATTCCTCACGGAAGTGACCACCACAAGATTCGTTACGGTGTAAAGCATCTTTCGCGAACAATTCTCCTAATTCTAAGAAATCGGCAACACGAGTTGCTTTTTCTAATTCTTGATTAAATTCGTTAGCGCTTCCTGGAACTTTTACATCTTTATAAAACTCTTCACGTAAAGCAGCAATTTCTTCGATAGCTTCAGTTAAACCTTTAGCATTACGAGCCATACCTACTTTATCCCACATGATTTTTCCTAATTTCTTGTGGAAATAATCTACAGAATGTTTACCGTTGTTATTGATAAATTTATTAATTTGATCAACAACCGCTTTTTCAGCTTCAACGAATTCTGGTAAGTCTGTAGAAATTTCTCCCATTTTAATATCCGGAGCTAAATAATCTCCAATAGTATATGGCAATACGAAATATCCATCAGCTAAACCTTGCATTAAAGCAGAAGCTCCAAGTCTGTTTGCTCCGTGATCAGAGAAATTAGATTCTCCAATTGAGAAACATCCAGGAATTGTAGTCATTAAGTTATAATCAACCCAAGTTCCACCCATTGTGTAGTGAACCGCTGGATAAATCATCATTGGCGTTGTATAAGGATCTTCGTCAACGATTTTGTAATACATCTGGAATAAGTTTCCGTATTTACTTTTCACGATTGCAGCCCCTAATTTAGTTACCAAAGCAGCATCTTTATCATCTAAACCTTTTACGTAAGCATCTTCAGTTCCGTAACGTTTAATTGCTGCCGCGAAATCTAAGTAAACAGCTTCTCCCGTTTTGTTAACTCCAAAACCAGCATCACATCTTTCTTTAGCTGCACGAGACGCAACGTCACGAGGAACTAAGTTACCAAAAGCTGGATATCTTCTTTCTAAGAAATAGTCTCTATCTGCTTCAGATAAATCAGTTGCTTTTTTCTTTCCTTCACGAATTGCCTGAGCATCTTCTAATTTTGCAGGAACCCAAATACGACCGTCATTACGTAAAGATTCAGACATCAAAGTCAGTTTTGACTGGTGATCTCCTGAAACTGGAATACATGTTGGGTGAATCTGTGTATAGCAAGGATTTGCGAAAAACGCTCCTTTTTTATGTATTTTCCAAGCTGCTGTTGCGTTACTTCCCATAGCATTTGTTGAAAGGAAAAATACGTTTCCGTATCCTCCAGAACCAATTACTACCGCGTGAGCAGAATGTCTTTCTATTTCTCCAGTAATTAAGTTACGAGCGATAATACCTCTCGCTTTTCCGTTCACGATTACAATGTCTAACATTTCGTGACGGTTGTACATTTTTACTTTACCACGACCAATTTGACGGTTCATTGCAGAATAAGCTCCTAACAATAATTGCTGTCCAGTTTGTCCTTGTGCATAAAATGTACGAGAAACCAAAGTTCCTCCAAAAGAACGGTTATCTAAAAGTCCGCCATATTCACGAGCCAACGGCACCCCTTGAGCCACACACTGGTCAATAATATTTGCCGAAACTTCAGCCAAACGATAAACGTTTGCCTCACGTGCACGGTAGTCACCACCTTTTACAGTATCATAAAACAATCTGTAAGTTGAGTCACCGTCACCTTTATAGTTTTTTGCTGCGTTGATACCCCCTTGTGCTGCAATAGAGTGCGCACGACGTGGAGAATCTTGAAAACAAAATGCTTTTACGTTATATCCTAACTCAGCCAAAGTAGCTGCTGCAGAACCTCCAGCCAAACCTGTACCAACAACGATAATATCTAAATTACGTTTGTTAGCAGGGTTTACTAAATTAATATGATCTTTATAATTTGTCCATTTGTCCGCTATAGGACCATTTGGAATTTTTGAATCTAATGCCATTATAATTGATATTAATTATTGAAATGATGAAATAATGCGATAATTACGAAAAGTGCCGGTACTATTACAGCAAACCAATAACCTACTTTACTTAAAAATCTTGAATACTTATTGTGCATCCCAACTGATTGAAGAGACGAACTGAATCCGTGCCAAAGGTGAAACCCTAGCAGCACAAACGCGATACAGTACAATCCTGTACGGATTGGGTCATGAAATTTATGAACCAATTCTCCATAATATCTTGTAGCATCTGGAGCCGTTCCTGCAATATACTTGTAGGTTACTTCTGGAAACCAAAAATCATAAAAATGCAATACTAAGAAAGCTAAAATAACTGCTCCAGAAATAATCATATTTCTTGAAGTCCAAGAAGCATTAGCCGCTCCGTTGTATTTTGCATACGCAATTGGTCTTGCTGCCTTATTTTGTGCGGTTAAAATAAATCCCATTACAAAATGGAAAATTACCCCGATCGCCAAAACTGGCTGCATTACATATTGAATCAGCGGATTGTATCCCATAAAGTGAGAAGCCTCGTTGAAAACGTCTTCACTAATAATAGAAATAAAATTTAAGGAAACATGCAGCGCTAAAAACGTGATTAAGAATATTCCCGAAAGAGCCATAGCTACTTTCTTTAAGATGGAAGCATTCAATAGTGCAGATTGTGCCATAAGTGTTTAAGTAGTTTGTTTTAAAAAATTATACAAAAATAACTCAAATACAAAAGAACTACAACCATTTCGTTCTTATTTATAATGATTTTAAAATAGCTTCCGAGTACGTATTTTTACGTACAAAAAAGAAGCTGCTAAAAAATAATTCCCTATAGAAGATTCCAAAAACCTACTCACAAAGGCTTAAACCCAAAAATCACTCCTACGTATATTGTCAAAAATTTATGATATTGCTATTTTATTTAAAGTTTTAATCTGTTTTCTTCAAAAGTGTAGCTGGAGCTAAATTTAATCAATCTAAAAAATTGCCATTCCACAACATAATTTTACCTTTATCGGCTTCAAAAAAAATGAGAATGAAAACAGGAATTGACGCTATTTCTTTTGATGTAGCAAACATACACTTACCCATAAAAACTTTGGCAATCGCCAGAAATATTGAACCAGAAAAATTAGAAAAAGGTCTTGGATTACTTAAAATGACTTTCCCAGACGTTCATCAAGATGCGGTTGTGTTTGGCGCAAATGCTTTAACTAAACTTATTACTGATAATAAAATAAACCTAAACGAAATAGGCCGAATTTATGTTGGTACCGAAAGCGGAATCGACAGTTCAAAACCAATTGCTTCTTATTTAATTAACTTAATGGAGCAAAAATTTGGAGAAGATACCTTAGCCGAATGTGATGTAGTCGATTTTACTTTTGCTTGTATCGGCGCTGTTGATGCCTTGCAAAACTGTCTTGACTTTGTAAAATTAAACCCAGCAAAAAAAGCAATTGTAGTAGCTGCTGATTTTGCAAAATACGATTTAAATTCAGGCGGAGAATATACACAAGGCGCTGGAGCTGTTGCAATGTTAATTAGTACAGACCCAAAAATTATTGCTTTTGATGACAATTGGGCAACAAGCACAAAAGGTGTTTTTGATTTCTTCAAACCGTACAGAACTATCTCTAAAAACGAAATCACAAAAAACACAAACAACGATTCTTGGTTTGATAATTTAGAAGCAGAAATCGAAATCCATAAAGATCAACCGGTTTTTGACGGACAATATTCAAATCAATGTTATATGGATCGTACGCGAAATGCTTACTTTTCATTCAAAAAATTAAAAAACACTACCGAAACACTATACAACACTTGGCATAGCATCATAATGCACTTGCCATATTCTTTCCAGGGAAGAAGAATGTTATCTGAAATTTATGCTTTAGACAGTGCCGAAAAAATTATTGCCGATGATATTGCACCTGCAGATTATCAGACAAAAATTAAAGAAGTGGCAAAATCTGAGGATTACAGAAGTTTTGTAACAGAGAAATTACAACCTGCAGAATTGGCTTCTTCATTAATTGGAAATCTTTACACTGGTTCTATTTTCATGGGATTATTATCGACTTTGGCTCATTTTTATGATACTAATGTAGCAATTTCAGGAACTAAATTTGGCTTCCTAGCGTACGGAAGTGGATCGAAATCTAAAGTTTTTGAAGGAACGATTCAGCCAGAATGGAAATCTTCTCTAGAAAATGTGAAACTTTTTGAAAATTTAGCCGAAAGTGTAGAAATTGATTTCAATACTTATGAAAGCCTTCACAAAAAAGAACAAAAACAAAGTGTAAGAACTCCGAAAAACGAATGGGTTTTAGACCGAATTGAAAAAGAGATTCCTGTTTTAGTTGGGGCGAGATATTATAAATGGATTGATTAAATTTCAAAAAAGAAATACCAAATTCCAGTAAAAAAACCGAAGCAAACGCTTCGGTTTTTTGCTTTATCCACATAGTTTGTCATTTCGACTGAAAGGAGAAATCACACGCGAAACTCTACAAAGATTGGTGATTTTGCATGTCGAATTACTAGTGTGATTTCTCCTTTCAGTCGAAATGACAAGATTGTGCAAAACCTTTGTCAAAGTTTAAAACTTTGACAAAGGTCTCAGGACAAAAAAAGAATTTTCTAATTATCAAATTGACACATTTTCTAACTAAAAAAATTAATCCTTTTTATCCTGTTGTTCTGTCTGAACAAAACTTCCGTTAATGGAACGATCTTCGGTATTCATTCCGTTTGACATTCCAAGCATAAAAGCGGTTATTATTAAAAGTAATTTTCTTTTCATCCAATGAAGAAGCGGTCGCTTAGATTGCTCCAAACGAGAATTTTTATTTTGTTTATACATTTTAAAAATGATAAATGATTAGACATTATTATATCATCTTATGCTTTGAGATTGCATAAAGCCTCAGAAATAAATTTTCTTAAGCGTTGTATAAACTTTTACCGAAATGATTTGAAATGATTATTTCATTTATAAAAACAGACTGATTTATAAATGACGTTAGTTTTTGATGAAGCAGATTTTGCAATTTCAGCAGTTTCTTAATTTGAAAAGTAAAAACACTTTCGGTTTCAAGAAAATTCAAAACAATTAAAAATCTTGTTTTACCAGAGGAAGCAACTTGTCCAAATTTATATAAACGAGAATCTTTAAGATTTAATTCCCTCTTTAAAACTACAAATGAAGACTGATAATACTCTGCCGATTTTGATTGAGAATACAAAGTACCATCGCTCGCAATCACGACAAAAGCCAGAAAGAGTGCGATTAGATATTTTAAATGTTTTTTCAATTTTCGATTTTAATATTATTGCTGTAGTTCCTTTTTCATTTGTTCTGCTAAAGACTTCAATTTTTGATCGCTCATTAAATACGAATTCGCTTCTGCAAACCAACTGTTGAAGTTTTTAATGTCTTTTTTAATGTAATAAGCTTGCAAGATATTATAAGCATTCTCAGAATTATAAGTCTTATCTGGACATTCTTTAAAAACTTTACGACAAACGTTTTCAGCATCTTGCAGATTGCCATTTTTTGTCTCTGCGTAAATCAACTCCTTATTTGTATAAGCGTCAAGAGGTTCTTTTTTTATAGCAATTTTCAAAATATCAACAGCTTTTTGATACTGTTTAAGACAATTATAAGAAAACGCTAACTCTACTCGAAGACCTTTGTATTCAGGGTCAACTTTTTGAGCCTTTTCTAGGTATCCCAAAGCCTTTTCGCATTCATTCCAACCATTATACATGAAACCCCATTGATAAAGCCTTTCTATAGAGCCTTCGCCTGTTTTGTAACTTTTAAGCCAATCCGGCTCTTTTGAGATTTGCAATTCTGTATATTTAGATTCAGGAATAAATGCTACTAATGTATTATTTGGCCGTAATCTATATTTCATAGAACTTGTCTTTTCTCTTTTATTTGGCAGAAACATTCCTTTTTCATCAACCTTAAAACTTCCTTCGTAGTCAAAAGTTAATCCAGCTTGAGCGTCAATATAAATAAATCCAAAATTATAAGAACCAGTACTATCCGCAGGAAACACTACCCATCTATCTTCACTTTGAACAAACTTTTTATCAAATTGAAGTGTGCTCTGTGCAGAAATATTGAATACAAAAAGTAAAACTAGTAAGGTAAAAATCTTATTCATATTTAAATTTGATTGGCTCAAAATTATAAAATCCGTTCAAATATATAGATTTCCTTTCACTTTTTTAATATCATTCTTACAAAGCAGCAAACCCAATCCTAAAACAAAAACCAAACAGCTCAAGAACATACAAACACCGTTTTTCAAAACAAAAAATGAAAATCCAACTAATACAGAACTCAGAATAATCACTAAAACAATAATAAAATTCGTTTTAATAAAACGCAAAGCATGAAACGTTAAACCAATAAAAAGCAAAGATGGTCCAACGACAACAAAAGGATACAAAATACTTGGAGAATTACTAATTTGATTACTTAATGCGGATTTTGCAATTTCATTATTTCCGTAACTCGACATAATAAAATCGATGGTGCAAAGTCCGATATGCGCAATAACACCCAAACTTGTCAGCACAGAAGCCGCTGAATTTAATCTATTTTTAGGAAACACATCATTAAACGACAACAATAAACAAGCTCCAATTAAATTAAACCAATGAGCAAAATCAATTGGTTTTTGAAAATTGGGTAAAATTTTAGAAAAGAATAAATAACTGATCAGGAAAAATAATAATCCTAGAAGGCAAAGATGTTTTGTTTTCATAATTTATTCTTAAAATTGATGAAGCAAAACTAAAATGAAAAAACTGGCTTAAAGCCCTATTTTAAAGACTTAGGTACAAAACATATTGTTTTAGGTACGAAATTATAATGCTAATAAAGTTTCTTTATAATTTTTAGAAACCGGGAGTTCGATTTGGGTCAGAATAATGGTATTTTGATTTCTCCAAGATTTAAAATGAGATGGATTTATTAAATGCGAACGATGAATCTGCATTAAAAAGCTAAAATCTTTTTGAATATTTTTGAGTGAACTTCGCAGTAATTTTGAAGTTAGTTTTCCATTTTCTGTATAAAAAATCTCGACATAATTTTGAGCATTCGAAATGCAAACCAAATCGGATTTTTTAATCTTTAGAACATCTAGTTTATTTTCGCCTTTAATTACCAGAAAATCTTCTTTAACAGGAATTAATTTGATTAAATATCTTCTTGCCAGAATAATTACCGGAGTCAAAATCAAAGCGACTTTTATAAATATTACCGAAAAGAACTCAGAAAAATTATATCCCCCATTTAAAATTGGGCTTTTATAAAAGGCAAAAACTCCAATCAGATACATTGTATGAAATAAAAAAAGAGCTGTTATTTCTAGAACAATATTCCACTTTATTATTCTTTCGTAAAAGCTTTTTTGAACAATCATTAAAAGGCTGTAACACAAAAACGCCATCATACTAAAACCAAAACTAATTAAAAACCAAGCTTTAAAATTTATAGTACCATCATCAAAAGGTTTTATGATGAAAGCAAAAACAAAAAGCCATAACGCAATAAGCAAACCCACTATTAAATTATGTTTTATAGACGTGTTTAGCTGTTTCACTTTGTGTATGAAGTTAGATATTAAAGTTTCATTTCCATGATTGGCATGAAACGGTTTTTTATGGAAGTTTCGAATTCTCCAATTTTTACAAATCCCATTTTAGAATAAAAACTTTCAGCGTTTGGTTCTGAATCGAGTATTATTCTTTCTGCTTTTTGATCTTTAATTAGGTTTAAAAAATCAAGTACTAAATATTTACCCAATCCTTTGCCAATATATTCTGGCAAGATAAATAAATTATCAAGCTCAATTTCTTTTTCATCTTTAAAAAAATACGAATAATAGCCAATAATTAAATTATTAACTGTCAATTTATAAACATTATGTTCTTTAATATAATCCTGAGAAATGGTTAAGTTTTTATCCCATTCCTGAATTTGCTCTGGCGAATAACCCCAAAATGCTTTTGATTTTTTGGTTATTAAAGTTAGGATTTCATCGTCGATTATATTGGCTTTTTCTATTGTCATTGGTTCAAAATAGGATTTTCAAAGTAATCTTGTCATTTCGACCGAAGGGAGAAATCACACTAGTGACTCGACAAAGATTGACAATTTTGCTTGTGGAGTTTCATGTGTGATTTCTCCCTTCGGTCGAAATGACAAACTAAACTGACAACTCATTGCTTATTTGTAAATCGTAAACTTATTATGACTCAAATTAAATCCGAGATTCTCATAAATTGCAACATTCTCTACTCGTCTTTTATTGGTTGTCACTTCGATACTTTTTAAATTATGCTGTTCTGCAAAATTCTTGATTTCATTTATCAATAAGCGCCCAACTCCTTTACCTCTATATTTTTGATGAATAAAAAATTCCTGAATCTCACCAACCAATCCGCAATGATGTAAAAGATTTTGGGTATGAAAACTAATAAATCCTAAACCTTCACTTTCGTTTTCGGCAATGAGATAAAGATTTTTTGGATTAGAAATATTTTCATTAAATATTCTCTCGAAAACTTCGAAATCTAAAACTTCATTTTCTAGTTCGCAGATTGCTTTGTAAACAAAACCTAGATCTTGTTTTTCTACTTTTCTGATATTAATTTGTAACACTATAATCTCTATTTTACCGTTTTACAAGTATTCATTTAAACCAATACGCTCAAACTTCAGTTTGTATTTTTGAACACATTTGTTCCAATCTTCTTGATTTTTATAAACCGAAAAAGCATAATCAACCGTTTCTTTACTGAAATGATTTCCAAAAATGCTGTCCAAATATTCAATTCCAGAATCGATTACTTGTTTTAAAATATGCAATTTATCAATTCCGTTTTGTTTACAGGCTTTATCCAGCCACAATCCTTTTCCAATTTTTACATATTCTGCAAGAAGATTCTCTGTAATAAATAGAGAAGGAACATCGTTGATATCAGGTTCATGTTTTCCGTTTTTGAAAACCAATAATATCAAGTCTTCAGAAAAGTATTTTTCTGGAATCAACCTTAACAATGTACCATTTTCAGCTGCCTTAAAAGACAGTTCATTTGTTATAAAATGATCCGGAATTACCTGAATTGCGAAACCATCTTTACTCACTAATTTCTCGCAAAGTTCGTACGTTATTAAATCCTGATTGATAAATGGCAGAGCGTGAAATGTAATATTCAATGCCAGATTACAAAGTTCTTCGGTTTTAAATTGTTTCGGAACCAGTTTAAGATCTCTATAATTTGCCAAAACACGATCGCACCAATATTCATAAGTTTTCGCAGGTGGATTATTTTGTTTTAAAACCAATTCGCCTCTTGCCAAATCTCGTTCCAACTCTTCAAAAGTTTCAATTAAAGGATTATCCAATAACTTTCGAAGTTCATTTGAGATAATTTCATCGCCGGTTTCATCATCATATTCACATTCATTTTTCGAATCGACATCATCGGCTCTGTCATTATAATAAAAGAGATTATTTTTTCTTTCTGCAAATGTTGTATTATGATCATTAACAATAAAAACTGGAGAATCAATTAATCCTGTACAGTTAAAACTACCATGATTATAATACGTCATAACCACTTCTTTTGCTTCAATATTTCCTTTTATTTCAACATTGGCACCGCCTAACAACAGACTTTGACAAATAATATTTCCGTTTATAAAAACATAAGGCCCGTAATCGCCTTCGGCATTAATAATTGAACCGTTTACAGAGAAATTTCCATTTATCAAAACACCTTCAATTCTTATTTCTTCAACCTTTTTAATTGGAAGTTTTAACACGTTAGCAAGCCATTTTTTCTCTTTATCTTCATAAAGATCCAAATAAAAATTCCCTTCAAAATTTACATCTTCTTCTGCGATAAGAAAAAAATCCTCGTTTTCCCAACCATCAAAATAATCAAACTTTTCATCTTCAATTAAAAAAGGATACTTGGTTTTGATTTCGGCTATTGTAATTAATTTAAAATTAGAAGTCTGCATTTTATTTTATTAATAGAAGTTTTCTTTCTTCGGTTTTTATTCCTTTTCTACAGCAATACTAACTTTCTGTTTTTTATTCAATTTACGAATCCAATACGCGATATAAAATCCTCCAATAATTCCAGGAATAAACCAGCCATAAAAACTTGAAAAGAATTCGTTTACCACTACAAAAGCTGTTACAGCGCAAATATATCCGCCAATCATTTTACCTAAATGCAGTTTTAACCAATCCTTTTTTAATTTATCAGTTTTATTAAAAAGCACTAAATCTCTCATTGAAAAACTCAAACCTACAATTCCAAAAACAGTTAGAACTATATTGATTTTTTGATTTACTAAAGGGTTATACAAAATCATCAAAACAGCTGTAAAAACCATAATCCATGAAATTATTTTATCTGTTTTTAGATTATAGTTTCTAGTTTTAAACCGCAAAGCTCTGTAACCCGTTAGAATAAAATAAGAGCTGAAAACTCCAACTGAAAATAAAAAAGGATTTTCATGTCTTGGCAAAACAGAAATTATTAATGCGGTAAACGCTGACAAAAGCATGGAAAAATAAAATAGTTTCCCCATTTTTTTATGGATTATTTTTCCTTTTTCTACAATTAAAGAAACGAAACCTGAAAGCAATGCAATGCCGCCAAATAGTGCGTGACAAAAAATCAGCATTTGAATTATTTTCTCCTCTTCCACTTTATTAATACTTATTTCCCTAAATGATCAACACCTTAAAACTATCTTGTACTTAAGCTAAAGTAACTTTTTTTTCATTATTAGAAACAATTAAAACCAAGAATGTATTATAAAACTGACGGGAGCATCAGAGATAGATACAATGTCTTTTCACGAGAGTTCCAATAGTCATTAAAGCGGAATAAAAAATATAGCCGAAAGTTTAACCAAGAGGGACACGTCATTATCTTAAATATACTAAGACTCTAAGTTGCTGCTATTTTTTCAATCTTGTCATTTCGACGGAAGGAGAAATCACACTAGAAATTCCGCAATAAAAATCGCCAATCTTTGTCGAGTTACGCGTTTGATTTCTCCTTCCGTCGAAATGACAAAAAAAACTAAACATCAGGATTCAAAAATCAATAATAATCAGAAAAGTTGTATTTTTATCATCGAAAAGATTTACAATTTGTATCGCACAAATACAATCTTGTTTTCTACCGAAACCAAAAAGGTAAAAGAATTTTAAATATCTTTGAATCATGAGCACAGTAAAACCAAAACATATCGGCAGAAACATTAGCCGAATTAGAGAATTGAGAGATATGAAGCAGGAAGCGCTTGCTATTGCAATTGGTACAAACCAACAATCGATCTCGATTATTGAAGGAAGCGAAAGTGTTGATGAAGAAAAACTAAAGAAAATTGCACAAGCTTTAGGAGTTCCTGTTGAAGTAATTAGAAACTTTTCTGAAGAAGCTGTTTTTAATATTATTGGAAATTCATATGATAATGGTTCTTCTTCTATAAATCATAACAATTGCACATTTAATCCGCTGGATAAACTTATTGAATCATATGAAGAGAATAAAAAACTTTACCAACAGTTAATTCAATCTGAAAAAGATAAAGTTGCTTATTTGGAGAAGTTACTTGATAAGAAATAAAATTTTGTTTTTATAAAGGAAAAAACCGAAACTTGAATTGAGCTTCGGTTTTTTTTATGATACTGCAAACTCAATTTCAAAATCAGCACTAATAGATTCCAAATTAAAAATTTTCACTTGTCATCATATAATTATGCATAATAAAATATTTTTCAAAAAGAGCATCCATGCTATTATTTTGAGGTTTTTGTTCTATAAGATGCCATTCCATAGTTGAACGATCAATTTCAAATAATTTATAATAATAATGTTCAGCCAAGCCATTACTTTTATTAAATTTCGATATAAAAAATTCTCGAAACTCTCCATGGTCAGTATAAATCCTTACCTCAAATGCCTTAAATTGATTAATATCAAAAAAATGAGACCCTTGTAAAGTTTGATTTGGCGGAAGATTAACAACTGATTCTTTTCCTAAAAGATGCTTTTGCATTAAATCATTTGATAACTTATTATCTTTCAAATGCGATTTCAAATCATCTGAAAAATCAAATATATCTATATTTAAATTCTTAAAATTATAATTTCCATTATTCACGACATAAAACGAACCATTATTACCACTTTGACGTCCAACTACAGCAATTGGCGTACCAAATCCAGTGACACTTCTAATCGTTTCTGTCTGAGCTTTTATTACTTCTTCATTTTTTCTGATAATCTCATCTGCTTTATGGAGCGATTCGTAATTAAGTTTTTGTATTTTCTCATTAGCTTCTTTTAAAGAGTTTAAATACTTTTCCGCTTTATCTTGTGAAATTTTAGTTTCCTTTCGAGCTTCGTCTGCCCTTTTTCGTTCTTGATCTGCAGTCTTTTTTTCTTGAATTGCATCATTATCAGATTGAACTTTATCATAAGCCTGATAAATAGTCAATCCTGCCAAAACAAAAGCGGCCAAAACAGTTAACCAAAATAAATACCCCATTTTTTTTAATCTCTGTAACATTATAAATAATTAAAACTATAGTCTTCAAATCAAAGTTTCTTTCAAAGCTAAAATAGTTTATTTTATTAAATACTTACTTAATATTTTTTGAATCTAAAAACACATTTCGCATGAGGGCTAGAGGCGGAATCTTTTTATGAAGCGGATCGGAATAAAAATATAGCAGAAAGCCCGACCCGGAGGGGCACGCCCAAATTAAGATTCTGAGATGCTAAGGTTCTAAGTTGCTAAGATTTTTCCAATCTTTGTCGAGTTACTTGCGGAGATTTCTCCTTTCGTCGAAATGACAATATTGAGGAAATCTTTGCGAACTTTGCGTAATTCTTAGCGCCCTTTGCGGTTAGAAAACTTTGCGTCTTAGCGCCTTTACGGCAAACTCAAAACAAATAAGAAAACTTTAATAAATCTATCATACGCTACTTTGTAAAAAAATGTAATTTTGAAATTCGAAGTTCAAAAACTAAGTTATTATGAAATATCATCAAATAAACAGCGCTCTTTTTGTAAAAAACCGCAAAAAATTCACGGCAGAAATGAAACCAAACTCTGTTGCCGTTTTCAATTCAAATGACATTTACCCAGTTAGTGCCGACAGTACTCTTCCGTTTGCACAGCACAGAGATATTTTTTATCTAAGCGGCGTAGATCAGGAAGAAAGTATTTTACTTTTATTTCCAGATGCACCTTATGAAAATCAAAAAGAGATTCTTTTCCTGAAAGAAACTAACGATCACATCGCTGTTTGGGAAGGTGAAAAACTAACTAAGGAACGTGCTTTTCAAGTTTCGGGAATTAGAACTGTTTATTGGCTACAGGATTTTCATAAAGTCTTAAACGAAATGATGACGTATGCGGATACGATGTACATCAACACAAACGAGCATTACCGCGCGTCTGTTGAAACTGAAACTCGCGAAGCACGTTTTGTAAAATGGTGGAAAGAACGTTACCCAGCGCATAATGTTGCAAAAAGCAACCCAATTTTACAGCGAATTCGTTCTGTAAAAGAAAGTGAAGAAATCGATTTGATTCAGCAGGCTTGTGATATTACAGAGAAAGGTTTCCGCAGATTATTGTCGTTTGTAAAACCAAATGTTACTGAATATGAAATCGAAGCTGAATTGGCTCACGAATTTATCCGTAACCGTTCTAAAGGTTTTGCTTATACGCCAATTATCGCATCTGGAAACAATGCAAATGTTTTGCATTATATCGAAAACAATCAACAATGTAAAGCTGGTGATTTAATTTTGTTGGATGTTGCGGCTGAATATGCAAATTATTCAAGTGATATGTCGAGAACAATTCCAGTTTCAGGACGTTTTTCTGATCGCCAAAAAGCCGTTTACAATGCTGTTTTGAGAGTTAAAAATGAAGCAACAAAAATGCTTACACTAGGAACACTTTGGAAACAATATCATATCGAAGTTGGTAAAATCATGACTTCTGAATTACTTGGTTTAGGCTTAATTGATAAAGCAGATGTTCAGAACGAAAATCCAGAATGGCCTGCTTACAAAAAATATTTCATGCACGGAACGTCTCACCACATGGGACTTGACACACACGATTACGGTTTGCTTCACGAGCCTATGAAAGCGAATATGGTTTTTACGGTTGAACCAGGTATTTATATTCCTGCTGAAGGTTTCGGAATTCGTTTAGAAGACAATGTTGTTGTTCAAGAAAAAGGAGAACCTTTTAACTTAATGCGCAACATTCCAATTGAAGCTGATGAAATTGAAAGCTTGATGAATGACTAAATAAACAAAGCCCTTAATAATTTTAAATCATTAAGGGCTTTTTTAATTTTATAAATTGGATTTACTTATCCAATTTTAGCGATTTGCACGTCTAATTGAAATTTGCCGTCAGCTGCGTTTTCGTTGATCAGTTCAAAAAGCTCTAAAGCTCTTCTTGCATTTTTCTCTTCTTCTCTTTGCTCAGCCACATACCACATCATAAAATCTTCGGTAGCATAATCATTTTCAGCTCTACATTTTGCGATTACTTTATTGACTGCCTGAGTTACTGCAATTTCGTTTTGCAAAGCAATTTCAAATACTTCTTTAAAAGAAGCAAATTCTTGCTGCACTTCTGGAACAGATGGCGTAACTGCAATCCCACCCATGTCTGTAATATATTTGAAAACTTTTAGAAAGTGCTCTCTTTCTTCTTCGGCTTGCTTATACATATAAGATGCTGTATTTGCATAACCATTTCTATCCAGCCATGCAGCCATAGCTAAATATTTATTAGAAGCATCACTTTCTAATTTTGCTTGTAAGTTCAATATATTTTCGATTCCTTCAACTAATGAAGTACTTGTTCTTAGTAAATCTTTCATAACCTTTAATTTTTATACGTGTAAAATTACAAAAATTAAAGACGGCAGCTCTAAACACCTGAAAATTTGGATTTAATCTAAGTAAGAATCTAAATAAGCTCGACGTTGACAATATTACAAAGCATAGAATGCAATGTAAGCGTAAATTTAGTTCCGTTTAATAAATCTCTCAACTGCACTATTTCGCAAATGGTAAGATTTCTGGAAAAGTTTCTTTTGGTAGTTTCAATCAACTGAGCGTCTGAATGATCAGACAAATCATAAAGCATGTTAAGAATATCAACGCTATTAACCTTTCTCTGAAAAATCAAAAAATCCTGAATTTTATAACTTGACACTGTATCAACAAAATTGATAATTATGCTATTGGTCAAATCACATTGATAACTGTATCCTTTTTCGGTTTCAAATAATACTTTGGTGGTCAAATCACTAACTAATGCCATTCTGATAAAATATAATAACGGTGCAAAAATATATAATTTAAAGTAATAAAAAACATAATTAAGACTAATTTAAAATAACAAAATCATATAATGTTCTTAAAAACAGCTGAAGTATACAAAATGCTGTAACATTCTACAGGATTTTTTGTCTAATTTTAAAAAACAAAAAATTTAGAAATTATGCAGGCACACGAAATAGATTATCAGATTTTTGGAGAAGAAATGCAGTATGTTGAAATAGAACTAGACCCGCAGGAAATTGTAATTGCCGAAGCTGGCAGTTTTATGATGATGGAAAACAACATCCAAATGGAAACGATATTTGGAGACGGTTCTCAGCAACAAGGTTCAGGTTTGTTTGGCAAACTTTTAAATGCAGGTAAAAGGGTTCTTACCGGCGAAAGCTTGTTTATGACAGCATTTTTAAACCAAGGAAATACCAAAAGCAAAGTATCATTTGCGTCACCATATCCGGGAAAAATCCTTCCGATTGATTTAACCGAATTTCAAGGTAAATTTATCTGTCAAAAAAGTTCCTTTTTATGCGCCGCCAAAGGCGTTTCTGTTGGGATAGAATTTTCTCAGAAATTAGGACGCGGTTTATTTGGAGGCGAAGGTTTTATCATGCAGAAAATTGAAGGAGACGGAATGGCTTTTGTACATTCTGGCGGAACAATGGCTAAAAAAGTATTAGGTCACGGTGAAGTCCTAAAAGTAGATACAGGATGTATTATTGGTTTTACCAAAGATGTAGATTATGACATTGAATTTATTGGCGGAATCAAAAATTCTATTTTTGGCGGCGAAGGATTATTTTATGCCACTTTAAAAGGTCCGGGAACGGTTTACGTGCAGTCACTGCCATTCTCAAGATTAGCTGACCGCATTATTGCATCGGCACCAAAATCCGGAGGAAACAGTCGTGACGAAGGAAGTTTACTTGGCGGATTAGGAAATCTTTTGGATGGTGATAATCGATTTTAATTTTATAGAATGACTTTCAGAAATGGGAGTCATTTTAATTTATAAAAAGAAGGGCAGCTCTTTCGAACTGCCCAAAGCACCTAACCAAAAGTGCACTTAATACCCATTAGTACCAAATTCTTTGGCATTTGAAATTGCATCCAAAAATGATCTCGGAATTGGTCTAACAGTATGTTTACCTTCAACAAAATTT
Source organism: Flavobacterium sp. FlaQc-28 (assembly GCF_044007415.1). Lineage (NCBI taxonomy): Bacteria > Pseudomonadati > Bacteroidota > Flavobacteriia > Flavobacteriales > Flavobacteriaceae > Flavobacterium > Flavobacterium sp. FlaQc-28. The sequence goes on along the minus strand of NZ_JBIPCM010000001.1, from coordinate 1,060,262 downwards.
GTTCCTGCGATTGGGTTTGTCTGATCCAAATAGGTTTTAGTTAACTTTCCAGTACGTTTTAGATCAATCCATCTTGTATGTTCGCCAGATAACTCTCTTGCTCTTTCTTTTAAAATAAAATCGATATTCATTTGAGCTCCTGAAACCAACATTTCACTTTCTCTTGATGTTAACGCGGCTCTTTTTCTAAGAGTATTTACATAAATCAATGCCTTAGCCTGATTATCTGTTAAAATAGCTGCTTCTGCCGCTATCAAATACACTTCTCCCAAACGAATAATAGGAATATCTCCTAACCAATACTGATTGCTTTGACAATATAATGCTGCAGAAAATTTTCGCATGGCTGGAAAAATATTAATAAGATTTGGATCGTTTGGATACATTGCAGGATCCTTATACTTATTGGTTCCTGGTTCGAAAATATCGCTTGGATCAGCTACAAGCATTGGCATTTTGCTTTTCACAACTGGATCGATATTCCAATTTGGAGTGAACACAGCTAAACCTTCATCATTATTCATATTAATTTGTTCCTCTATTCTTTGCGAATAAAAATTAACCGCCGGAAGTGCCTGAGCTAATGTATTTTTAATAGTATAACCAACTACTGAAGGATCTTTTTTATAAGCTGTCGCCATAGTTTGTGTAATCGTTTTATTTGCTGCAGCATAAAACTTGTACGTAAATGTTTCCGCAAAACGTGTATCTGCTGGTGATGGTACGGGCATAAACACTTCTGTCAGCAAATATTTACTTGGTTTTAGCAAACGGCTATTGGCTCGTCCGTATAAGATACTAGTTGCTCCTGCTCCCCATTCAGCTCCTCTGGTTGCTAAATCTGGCAAATAATACTGTCTTGTTCTTCCTCTGTTGAAACCTTCTGGATTAAGACCTCCAGGATCGATTCCTTGAGTAAACAAAAATTCTGTATTTTTCTTATTATTGCTGCCTTCCCATAGCTTCTTAAATCCCGATTTAGTATTGTCGCTTAAATATAAAGCAGTCTGGTATTTTGTTGCATTATTAATTAATTCTTCAGCGGTTTCTAAGGCCAATTTTGCATACTCCGAAGCGTCTCCTAATCTTGTTCTCTGCAGATATACTTTTGACAATAAACCATAAGCCGCTTTCTTAGCCACTCGTCCTTGTAAAGTCTGCTGCACTGGGAGATTTGCACAGGCAAATTTTAAATCTTCAATAATTAAATCGTAAAACTCTTTCTCGGAACTACGCACTGGAGCGTTATCTGCTCCTTCAATAATAGACGATTTTGTTCTTAAAACCACACCTCCAAATTGTTCTACCAATGTAAAATTACTAAAGGCTCTTAGGAAATAAGCTTCTGCCAGTTTTGCATTCAATTCTTCTGTAGAAGCATAACCTTTAACATCTTTTGAATAATAAATTGCCGTGTTGCATAGATTAATAGTCGTGTAAGCTGTACCCCAAATTACTTTAATATTTCCGTCATCTGGATTTAACTGACTGGCATATTGTGTAAAACCAATTCCGCTATTACTCACGTTTTCCCAAGAATCGGTTCCTGCTTCTGTAGGTGCTATATAATCGACCTTTCCGTGCAGGAAATATAAATTCTCGTAGCAACTGTTGATTAATCCTTCGAATCCCGGCCTTTCGCTATAGGATTTATCCAAAGAAACAGTAGTAAGATTTTTTTCGTCTAAACTGCATGACTGAGTTAATCCAGCCATAAAAAACATTAAGACAATTACTGATTTTAATTTTATATATTTTTTCATGATACTACAATGATAAATTAATACCGAAAACAACTTGTTTAAATAATGGGAATGAATCTGACCCTCCACTTTCTGGATCTACATTTTTCAACAAATGACTACGGCTAAAAACAAAAGGATTATAAGATGTTAAATAAAGTCTCAAATTACTTAAACCCGTTTTTTTAAGAAAATCTTCGGGCATAGAATAACCAAGAGTAATATTCTTGATTTTTATATATGATGCATCTACAAGCTCTAATGACGATTGAAATTGTGTATTAAAACTACCTCCTGGTCTCGGAAAATCATTTGTTGGATTATCTTGTGTCCAGTAACTATACGTTTCCGGCTGTGCTTCTTTGTTCCAATAACCCAAAACCTGAGCACGCATCATACCGCCTTGTCTTCCGTTTACAAATATTGTAAGGTCAAAATTCTTGTACTTGAATGTATTTTGGAAACCAAAGAAATAATCTGGAACATTATTCCCTACAATCATTCTGTCTTTTGTAGAATAAACGTGTACTCCATTATCAGAAACTCCATTGGCATCAACTTGCGGCACTGTCTGCAATTTTATGTCTCCAGGTTTTGCACCATATAAAGCGGCTTCGGTTTCTTGACCCAATTGCCAGATTCCTATTTTTTTATAATCATAAAACACACCGCCTGACGCTGGAGTCTGCCCAATGAACAGACCTTCAGAAATTAATTCATTAACGGTTAAGTTCCCTAAATCAATATTGGTCAGCTTTTCTGTGGCATGTGTAAAGGTGAATGAAGTATTCCATTTAAAATTTTCAGTATCAATATTTTTAGTATTTATAGAAAGTTCAAAACCTCTGTTTTCAGAAGTTGCAATATTAGAAGTCTTTTTATAAGGTGTTTTAGCATCGTAACCTCCTGAACTTGTAGGCAGACGACGATCCCATAAAATACCATCTGTATTTGTCCAATAATATTCGGCTACCAGATCGATTCTATTTTTCAAAACAGAGACATCTAAACCTAAATTAGTATTTGTAGAACGTTCCCAAGTTAAATCTGAATTTGAAATATGCTCAGTAGGAACATACATTGGTAAAGCTGTACCGCCGCCAAGAGAAAGACTGCTTGTTTTTGTAGAGGTACGAGTCAAACTAGAATAAGGATCAATATTTGCCGATCCCGAAACACCATAACCTAGTCTCAGTTTTAAATTATTCAGCCATGAACTCATTCCTTCCATAAAACTTTCATCGCTGATACGCCAAGCCAATGATGCAGATGGGAAAGATGCCCATTTATTGCCTTCCGCCAACGGAGAAACTCCATCCCAACGATTGGTTAATTGAAATAAGTATCTTCCTTTATAACTGTAATTAAAACGACCAGCAAATGACATTCTGTTAAACTGGCTGTAAGCATTCATTCTGGTAGTTAGATTTTTTACCGCTCCCATGTTATAAAACTTAAAGTCGTCGTAATCTATACCATTACCGCCTAAATAAGCTCCTTCTGATCTGCTGTCTGCCCAAGAAGTAATTCCTGTTAAACCAAAATCATGATCTTTACCCAATTTAAAATTATAGCTCAAAATATTTTCCCAGATGTAGCTATAAGCCAACTCGTTATTATAAGTGGCTTCGCTTGCAGTTCTACCTTCCGTTAACAGATTGTATGAATTTTTATTTTGAAAAGTCCCCGCTCTGCTTCCTGAAAATCGAGTTCCTAAATTAGATCTTAACTTAAAATTTTTAGCAAATTCAAATTCCAGATAAGGATTGAATTGTACATTATAACTTAATGATTCATTAGCAAAAGCCCCTGGATAATTATTCGCCAAAATACTAATGTTGTTTTGATCTCCTTCGATTGGATAAAGATTCACAACACCATTTTCATCAAACGGAACTCCTAAAGGATAAACGCTGTATGCTTTATTAATTCTACTATTGGTTGTGCTGTTTTTACGATAGTTTAAAATCAATTGGAAACCTGTTTTAAATTTATTGCTAAATTTAATATCAACTCCTCCTCTGGAATTAAAGCTGTTTACTTTATCATTTTGATAAATTCCTTCTTCACCTATATATCCTAAAGAAAAATACCCTTGTACTTTTTCAGATCCGCCTCTCATAAAAAGATTATGATTTTGCTGCGTTCCTACTTGTAAAGTTTTATCGATCCAGTTTACATATTCTCCTTTTTCAATCGCGGCAACTGCAGATGCGTTTAAACCTAAATCTGTTAAGTTCGTTGCTTGGTAGCCATTGTCTAAATAAAATCGGTCTTTTTTATAATTTAACCATTTCTCGCCTGTGAGAGGAGCAGGAAAAGAAGAGAAACCATTTAGTCCAAAATAACTATTAAAGTCAATTTGCGTTTTTCCTGCTTTTGCTTTTTTAGTGGTAACAATAATAACTCCATTGGCACCCGAAGAACCATAAATGGCAGTCGAAGAAGCATCTTTTAAAACATCAATACTTTCAATGTCATTCGGATTCAAATTATCGATGCTTGAAGGAAGTCCATCAACAATATACAACGGATCCTGACTTGCTGTCAAAGATCTATTTCCTCTTAATAAGACTTTTGGAGATGTTCCTGCTTTTCCAGATCCACGTTGAATATCCAGACCCGAAACTCTCCCTTGAAGTGCTTCCATCGGACTTAAAACTGGACTTAAAGCAATATCCGTTGATTTCACGGTTGCTACAGCTCCTGTTAAATCTTTTTTCTTTACCGCGCCGTAACCAACAATTACAACTTCATTTAAAGCTGCATTTTGCTCGTTTAAAATTACACTCAAAGACTTACTTTGACCAACTGCTACTTCTTTATTCTCAAATCCTATAAAAGAAAAAACTAAAACACTATTGGTTCCATTTATACGAATTATAAACTTTCCGTCTAAGTCGGTTTGTACCCCATTTTTAGTTCCTTTTTCAATAACATTCGCTCCTGGTATCGGCATATTCTTCGAGTCGGTTACAACTCCTGTAACTTCAATACCTTGTTCGATTACAACTTTCTGAACTGTATTTTTTTCCTGAAGATGTACTTGCTGTTTTTTCTTTACCAAAATAATCTGGCGATCATTTATCGTATAAGAAATATCGGTTCCTTTAAAAACCTCTTCTAATATTTCGGTTATCCCCTTTTTCTTTACATTAACTGTCACCTTTCTGTTCAGATCAATTATACTGCTTTCAAAAAGAAATCTGTATTCTGAAACAGATTCTACTTTATTAAACAGCTTTTCGACTGGCACATTCTTTATGTTAAATGTAAGCTTTGTATTTTGCGAATAGACACTTGCTTGAATTTTCATCAAAGAAAGTATCAGTAATAATGTGGTTAGTTTCATTCTTAGACTAATTTTAGGCAAATAAGGACTAAGCCAATTCCTCTTAATTATTTTTTTCATAATTTTGGATTGATTTTAAATGATTTAATTTCGATACGTCGTTTGAAACACTTAAATCGGGAAATACTGGTACTATTTTCCGATTTTACTTCTTATGTTTCTCAAAAAATTACATCCTCTTCATAATTTCTTTTTTTTGGTTGGTTAGTAAATAGTTAGTTTATTTTTATAAGCTTTCCTTCTATTTTATAAGTAAAGCCTTGAATTTTGCTCATTGTTTCTAATACCTTTTCTATACTTTCAATATTCTTGTTGAAACTAGCATTGAATTTTTTATCTAAAATATCTTTCCTGTTATTTTCAATAGTTACGTTGTAAGTCCTTTCTAGTTTTATTATAATATCTTTAAAAGCCGTTTTTCTGAAAACAATTTCACCATTTATCCATTCGGTATAAAAACGGGTATCTACTTTCTCTTTAGCTATCTCCGTATTTCGACTATTCCAAGATCCTTTTTCACCCGGAACCAACGTTGTTTTTGTATTTGCATTAGCTGCATCAGTCAAACTCACCGAACCTTCGACTAAAACTGTATTGATATCGATATCTTCTTTATAAGAACTCACATTAAACTTTGTTCCTAAAACTTTCACATTTACTCCTCTTGTTTTGACAATAAATGGATGCGCTTTATCTTTTACAACATCAAAAAAAGCTTCTCCATCTAAAACAACTTCCCTATTATGTCCCTTAATAAATTGAACTGGATATTTCAAAGAAGAACCAGCGTTCATATTGACCAATGTTCCATCCGATAATGTTATTTTAAAAGTCTTGCCGTACGGAATTTTAATTTCGTTGTAAACCAATTTGCTCATTGATTTAGCTGATTTATAATTAATCTCATTTTCTTTTTGAGAAGCCACTACTTCTCCATTTTTCTTGATAATCTGTTGTTCTCCATTCGGATTTAAAACCTGAATATCCCCATTTTCCAAAACCAATTGAATGGCATTAGGAGAAACTGCTGCTTTATTTTGTTTACCCGCTTTGTATTGAAAAACATAAACCAAACCTAATAAGCAAAAAAACATTGCTGCATACTGAAAAATATTCCTCCAATTGATTACAACTGATTTTTTCTCCAGATTTAGTTTCTCTTGTAATTCTTCCCAATTTTTATCAGTGTCGATAGATTCCAAGTACAACAGCGCTTCTTCAAGCAAACCGTTACTCTGAAGATTTTTTATCAATTCCTGATCTTCAAAGGGCAGTAATTCAATTTTAGACGTATCAAAGCTCTTCTTCGACACTATTTCCCTAAGGATATCAAGCAATTGTGAGTTTCGGTTCATTGTTTTATATAAGTGGTTATTTATATAGGTTATAAAAAAAGCTTTTTAGGGTGACAACTAATCAAAAAATTTTGATTTTTTTTACACTTTGTTGAAAATAAATAACTTTTTATTTTACATTTGACACCGTGTAATCCATTACAGAACGAATAAATGCAATTCTCAGATGTTTAATTTTAAGGATTTAAAAGTATTTGAAGCCTTGTACAAAGAGCATTTTGCTTTTTTTTCCTTAGTCTCTTTTAACATAGTTAAGGATAAAGATGTAGCAAAAGATCTGGTACAAGATTTTTTCATGTACTTATGGGAAAAAGACGAAACATTAAACTTTACCATTTCATTTAAGGCATATGGTACAAAAGCAATCAAAAACTTAAGTCTGCAGCATTTAGAAAAAACCAAAACTGTCAGTCTAAAAGATGCAAAAATTGCCCTTCCAAAATCTGAAGAAGAACATGTATTTGAAAATACAGAAGAAAACAAAAAGCCTAAAATTCAAACATTAATTGACAAGATTCCACAGTCGAGAAGAGAAATTTTTATATCACATGTAGTCGAAGGACTGAGTTACGCAGAAATTGCTGAAGACCAGAACATCTCAATAAATACGGTAAAAACACAAATGAAAAGAGCCTATGCTTCTTTAAGAGACTCTCAAAAAACTTTACACTTAAAATTCATTCTATATTTCATATGGCTTATAAAATAACTTATTTTTGCTATATAAAATTTACATTTTGAATTACACTTTATACAAAAACACAAAAATATCTTACTCTGATACTGGAAAAGGAAATACAATTGTTTTACTTCACGGTTTTCTAGAAAACAAAAAAATGTGGAAAGATTATATTGCTCTTTTCTCAGAAAAATACCGTGTAATAACAATCGATTTGTTAGGCCACGGCGAATCTGAATCCTTAGGCTACGTTCATGAAATGGAAGATAATGCGAACGCAGTTCATGAAGTTTTACAGCATTTAAAAATTGAAAAAGCAACTATTCTAGGACATTCTATGGGCGGTTACGTTGGTTTAGCTTTCGCCGAATTGTTTCCAAATAACATTAAAAAACTAGTTTTACTAAATTCTACTTCTAAAGAAGACAGCGCTGAAAAAAAAATAAACAGAACTCGCGCCATAAAAGCCGTAAAACAAAACTATGTCAACTTTGTAAGTTTGGCTATAGCTAATTTATTCAGCGAAAACAATCGTGCTCGATTAGTGAATGAAATCGAAAACGCAAAAGAACAAGCTCTAAAAACACCATTACAAGGAATTATAGCCTCTCTAGAAGGAATGAAAATACGAAAAGACAGAGAAGCACTTTTACATGAAAATCGTTTTCCTGTTTTATTAGTTTTGGGTAAAAAAGATCCTGTTTTAAACTACGAAGAAAGTCTTTCTCAAATTAATGACACGACCGTTGAATTAGTTTCGTTTGAAGACGGACACATGAGTCACATCGAAAACAAAGAAGAATTAAAAACAATCTTACTTGATTTTTTCAATTAAAAAACACGACTTCACCTATTATTACCAAATAAAATTTTCAAACAGTTTTCTGATTGCTTAACTTATCTTTTCTTCAAAAGGAATAGTTACGTCTAAGATTTCCTTTAAAAGCAAAACGATTTCCTCTAGGTAATTTTTTAAAATTTCATTAGTCACTGTCAAATTCAATTCTTTATCTTCTTTGAAACTAAATGGCAAAAAGCCTGATTTTAAATTTTTGAACGAAATAATTCCAACTTCCATAGGAATATCTCCTGCTTCATTCTCAAACATGAAGGCATAAGCTAAAACCTGAATAATTTTATCGTTTTTAAGCTCTTGTGCCAAGCCATTCCATGATTTAAGCACAACATTAGCCTTTTCAACTTTTCCCGTCTTATAATCAATAATTCGCACTTTTCCGTTTCGAAGTTCAATACGATCCACATTTCCTTTAATTAAAACTGGGAATGGAAGATTTGGGTGATTTAATTCACGTTCGAATGTTTTCTCTAAAGCTATAATCTTAACTGCATCTCCATTTTTTATAGAATCCAATTCCATTTTCAAAAAATTAGAAACATTTCGTTTAGCCACTTCAAAAGCCAAAAGATTACGGCCTTTTTTAATTTCACCCTCTTTATAAACTAATTTAAACTGTTTCAAAACTTCATCATCCAGCAAATTGAAGCAATTTTTAATATCTGTTTCCGAAATAAACTTATCAATAAAAGGGTCATACAACGCTTTTAAAGTTTCGTGAATAATAGTTCCAAGCGTATTTAAAGCAATATTCTCCTCCACCTCTTCAACTTCTCTAATGCGAAGTATCTTTTGAAAATAAAAATCAATTGGATTTCTAATATAACTTGTCAAAGCCGAAGGCGAAAAACCAGCAGCAGCGATTTCTTTCAAACGTTCTAATACTGCTTCTGATTTTGGAACCACCATTGGTTGATATGCCGTATCAGGCAAAACAGGATTATATATATCAAAAGTCAAATTGTGCTTAGATTGTTTTTCTACTTCTAATTGTGTAATAAAACGACTTCGCTCCCCAGCATCTAAACCATCATTTTCGGTATTATAAATCAGATAAATATTTTTTGCTCTTTGCAATAAATGATAAAAGTGATAGGTATAAATTGCGTCTTTCTCTTTAAAAGTTGGCAATCCAAGTTCTTTTTTAACATCATAAGGAATAAAGGAATTTTGAGATTTTCCAGCAGGAAATTTCCCTTCATTCATCGAGGTTACAATAACAGTCTCAAAATCTAAAACACGACTTTCAAGAACCCCCATAAGCTGCAAACCACGCAAAGGTTCACCTTCAAAAGAAACCTCCGCTACATCAATAATCTGCTTATAAATTGCATGAAGCGTATCAATATTGTCAATATGTTTATGCTGCGAATAATAATTGATCAGTTTATTAATCACTTTAAAAACAGCATACACAAAAGTCTTAGCAATCTTCTCTTCTTCATTATCACTGCTGAAATTTTCCTTAATCAGCAATAAAATTGCCGAGATATTTTCCAAAACCGCAATAGACCCATTCTCCCATTTCTGAAACAGTAAAGAAAACAACTTACTCGGATTTGGGTTGAGTTCTAAAATCTTATTTAAAGTAATAAAAGTATAATTATTCTCTTTAATAATTTTTACTAAATGATTACTATCGGCGTATGGCTCGACTAATGGATGGGTTAAAATATCTAGAACATCTTTATAATAAAAAACATAACTGCCGCCTGCACGAGAAAGTGCGTTAGCGTGCATTTTAAAAAATTTTGCTACCAATATCTGCGACGGATTATTCTTTCCAGAATATCCCATAGTGATATTTAATGCCCCAACCGACGAAGGAAGTGCATACAAAATTGGAATTAAAAGATTTTCCTCACCCAGCACAACTGCAACTTTATCAAGGCTTGCTGTTGGATTAGCAGTAATTAAATCCTCAATTATACTACCAGCCAATTTAGCCTGTCCAATTGTTTTTGGAGTACCAATAACTTGAATATTTTTAGTTTGAGAAAAATCATCTACTATCCATTCAAAAGGATTTGACTTATAATGCTTCCAATTCTGTTTAAAACGACGAACAAAAAGTCCTGCATCATGAAATGGATCATTTAAAAATGTCTGGTCAACATCCCAGTAAATTCTCGCTTGATCTAAAGCCAAAAGATGTTGTACAATTTTTTCTTCTGCTGCATTCAAAGCATTGAATCCCGCAAAAATAAAATTATGATTCGAAATTGTATTAGAAAAATGATTCAGATTATTTACCGCTTCTCGATAAATTAAGCCTTGATAACCAATCGCTTTATTCAACAAATGACTATAAAGCGATTCATAATACAATGGAAGAAGTTTCCAGAAATCAATATAATTCTCTAACAGTTTTGTTTTATTTTCAACTTCAATTCCCCATCTCTTAATATCCTCGATGTCTTTTAAATAAGACAAAACATATGAAGGATCTAACAAATAGCGATCAATTTCATTAAAATCCTGTAGAAGCGTTTTAGCCCAATTTGCAAAAAGCTCAAAAGATTGCTGATTTTGCTTTTCTGTAATAGACAAATAGACTTCATAAAACTCAAACAAAAGCTCTATTGCATCTATAGAACGGATTGATGCAACGTCTTGAACAAAATCTTCAATACTAATAATATTGGGCGAAAGAATTGTTTTTTGAGTTTCTTTTTTAAGTGCTTCGATTAAAAAAACCTTAGCCCTCTTATTGGGTAAAATAATAGTAGTTTCCGCAAGTTTATCAGAATAATCTTGAATTACTACTGTCGCTATTTTTTCTAGAAAAGAAGTATTTATCATTTGATAAAAATAAAAAAAGCCACTCAATTAAGAGCGGCTTTTCATATTTATTTAGAAAGTAAATTAGATTTTACCTTGGTATTTAGAACCAATGTGTCTAATTTCTGTTCTTCTGTTTTGTGCTTTACCTGCAGCAGTTTTGTTACTTGCAACTGGTTGAGAAGCTCCAAATCCTTTAGACTCTAAGTTTTCTGGATTAACACCTCTTTGAACTAAAGCATCTAATACAGCTTTTGCTCTTTCTTCAGAAAGTTTTTGATTCAATTTAGCAGAACCTGTACTATCTGTGTGTCCTTCAATAGCGAATTTCGCGTTTGGATAGTTTTTAAGGATTTCTTTAATTGCATCTAATTTAGCTGGAGTTTCTTTGTCTCCTGTTTTGAAAGTAGCTTTACCTGAGTTGAAGTAAACCGCTCTTGCTTGAACTTTAAGATCTTCTAAAGCTTCAGTTGTAACTTCAGGACATCCTCTGTTTGAAGCAGGACCGTATACTGTAGGACAATCGTCATCTTTATCAGCAACACCATCTTTGTCAGCATCTAAGAAAGGACAACCACCGTTTTCTTTTGGACCAGCAACTGTAGGACATTTGTCATCTTTATCAGCAATACCGTCTCCGTCTGTATCAGGACAACCTTTTAAAGCAGCTAAACCAGCAACATCTGGACAAGCATCATCTTTATCAGCAATTCCGTCTCCGTCAGTATCAGGACATCCGTTTAATGCAGCTAAACCAAATACATCTGGACAAGCGTCAGAAGCATCAACGATTCCATCTCCGTCAGTATCAGGACATCCGTTGAATTGTTTTAAACCTGCAACATCTGGACAAGCATCATCTTTATCGTAGATTCCGTCTCCGTCAGTATCTTTACCTCCGAATTTGAAAACTAGACCTGCAGTGTGTTGAAAAACAGATCTGTCATAAGCTTTATCGTCATTAGCAGCTACAGCCCATTTGTATTTTGTAGCTAACTCAAGACCAATAGCATCTGTAAACCAGAAAGTAACACCAGCACCTGGGTTAACAGTTCCAAAACTGTTATCTCCAAAGAAAGTGTAACCACCTCCTACAGATAACGAAGGATCAATCACTTTAGATTTGATTAATTCTTGGAAGCTGTATTTAATAGTAGCATCAATTCCGTAGTACATCAAGTCACCAGGATTAGTTACAACATTTCCTCTTCCATCATGCCCAACAGCAGCTGGGTTAAATGTAACCAATTTATCAATTTTGTTTACAGATCCTTGTAAACCAACAGAGAAACCTTTACCTACATATCTATTTACACCAATGTAAGATAATGAAGGAAGAATGTTCCAGTTGTCTTTTACAGCGAATGGCTGAGAAAAGTGTTGATCAAAGAAACCACTCCCTGAACCAGAACTAGTTCTTGTATCAACTGCATTAACTCCAAATGAGATCGCCCATGGATTGTTACTGTCTTGTGCGTGAGAACTTAAACCCATCGCCATCATCACAGCAACTAAAAGTTTGTTAAGATGTTTCATACTTAATTTTTTTAATTACAATTTAGTTAATTACAAGCAAAAGTAACACCAAATTTTTTAAATACAAAATCAAATGTTAAAAAAAACCTACAAAAATTTCCCGAATGTGGTAATTATATAACTTTTAACATTTTTCCAACTGATACAAAGGCACTTACAGCCTTGTCTAAATGTTCTTTTGTGTGGGCTGCAGAAAGCTGCACTCTGATTCTTGCTTTTTCTTTTGGCACTACAGGAAAAAAGAACCCTATTACATATATACCTTCTTTTAAAAGCTCATCGGCCATAGTCTGCGATAATTTCGCATCATATAACATTACAGGTACGATTGCTGAATCACCATCAATTATATCAAACCCGGCATTTTTCATACCTTCTTTAAAGTAATTTGTATTCCATTCTAATTTATCTCTTAAAGAAGTGTCTTTTTCTAACAGTTCGAAAACTTTAATAGAAGCCCCTACAATTGCAGGCGCAAGCGAATTTGAAAACAAATAAGGTCTTGAACGCTGACGCAGCAATTCAATAATTTCTTTTTTAGCTGTAGTATATCCTCCCATAGCACCGCCAAGAGCTTTACCAAGAGTTCCTGTAATAATATCTACACGTCCCATTACTCCTTTTGCTTCAAGAGTTCCTTTTCCTGTTGCTCCGATAAAACCAGCAGCATGGCATTCATCTACCATAACCATTGCATCATATTTATCTGCCAGGTCACAAATTTTATCTAGAGGCGCTACTAAACCATCCATAGAAAAGACTCCATCTGTAACAATTAATTTAAAACGAGCACCTGCCTCGTTTGCCTTAATTAACTGCTGCTCCAAGTCAGACATATTATTGTTTTCATAGCGGTAGCGCGCTGCTTTACATAGACGAACTCCATCAATAATAGAAGCGTGATTTAAACTATCAGAAATAATCGCATCATTTTCTCCTAATAAAGGTTCGAAAACACCTCCATTTGCATCAAAAGCAGCTGCATATAATATAGTATCTTCTGTACCATAAAAATCGGCAATCTTTTTTTCTAAAGTTTTATGAATATCCTGCGTTCCACAAATAAAACGAACTGATGACATTCCGAAACCATGAGTATCCATAGCATCTTTCGCTGCTTGAATCACCTCTGGATGCGAAGAAAGTCCTAAATAATTATTTGCACAGAAGTTCAAAACTTTCTCTCCTGTAGAAATAGTTATTTCTGCATCTTGTGCAGAAGTTATAATACGTTCTTTCTTAAAAATTCCGTTTTCTTCAATAACCTGCAATTCTTTTTGCAGGTGTTCTTTAATTTTACCGTACATTTCTATTTATTTAAAACGTTAAAAATTAACACTATAAGCCATTTTTGACCGTATAATTCTTTAACATCTGATTAATATTTTCACAAATTTACTACATCGATTTCGGTTCCTATATATACCAAAGCCTTTTTTAACACTTTATACCCCAAATCTTCTACTGCATCCTGATACTCCTGAATTTGAAGCTTATACTTTGAATTAACAGCTCCCGTTTTATAATCCAGCAAAAAAGCTTTTTTATCTTTTGTCAAAACGATTCGATCTGGTTTCAATATTTTTCCTTCTTTCTGAACAATCGTCTGCTCATTTAAAATATGGTTTTCACCATCAAAGCAAACACTTAATTCTGGATGATTAACAATTTCTAAAAGCGTTTTCAAAACGGCTTCTTGCTGTTCAATTGTTATTAATCCATTTTCAATTGCTTTAGTGACCGCCAAATCAATATCTGATTTATCTTTTACAAAAGCCAAAATTTCGTGCACAATATTTCCATATGATATCGCTTCCTGCTGATGAGTTCCCCACATTAGCGCTTCTCTCTGAGCAATCTTAATATTTTTAGGATTCAAAACCTCTTTTACAATCGGAATTGTTTTTACCAAATCAACTGCTTTTGACGATATCGAAAGTTTTGCCTTGTTTCCAAATTCATATTCTAATTTCTCAGATTCATAAACACCTTCATGAATTAGATATTTTATAAAATAGGAAGCCATATTATTAGGCCACTCTCCATCTTTTCTTTCTTTTAAAGATTGTGAAATAACATACAATTGTTCTTCTGCACGCGTTAACGCAACATACAAGACATTTATATTATCTAATAATTCTTCTTGTTTCTTTTCATTAAAAACCGCCGAAGCACTTTCTCCAAAACCTTCAACCGCACTGCTATTATCAACCAAAGCTCTTGGAACTCCCAAATCTTCTGCTTCAGTATCAAGCCATAATTTATCCTTTGGCTTACGATTATAATCTTCTTCTGCAAAAGGCATAATTACAACTGGAAACTCCAAACCTTTAGATTTATGAATCGTCATAATACGAACTGCATTATTTCCTTCTGGAGAAGGAATACTGAATTTCTCAGAATTTTTCTCCCAGTAATTTAAAAAATCAGCAATTCCTGCTTGATTTCTAATATCTCTTTCTAGAACAATATCAAGAAAAAACTGCACATAAGCATTTCCTTCAGACGGAAGAATAAATTTCGAGATAATGATCTCGACAGCTTCATAAAGTGATTTTTTACGAATATTTTCAAAAGAAAGAGAAATATCAAAAGCCAAAAGCCATTTCTCAAAATTAAATTCGTCTTTATAAGCCATCCCTTGAGCAATAAAATCATGTATTGGCATTTCAATACTTAAAGTATTCCCCAAAAAATGAAGAAAATGCGCTTTTGATTCTAAATCTCTGCTATTATTCAAATACTTCAACAAATGAACAATCAATCTAACTTCTGTTGCATTTTGAATCATCAAGGTTTCTGATGACAAAAGCGGAATTCGCTGCTCTGTTAGATAATTTGCAATTGCTACTCCCTGCCCTCTTTTCCGAGTTAAAATAACAATATCTTTATACTCAAATCCTTCTTGAACAACTTTTTGAATTGTATTTAATGTTGCTAAAACATACAAATCAGATTTTTCAACAACATCTTCTTCCTCTATTTCACTCTTTTCAATTATTGGCAAAAAAGAAATATTTACGTATCCGCCTTTTTTTGAATTTGTATTCTGAAAACTATGATTCTCATACAAATCTTTATAATCTAAGTTTGAAAACTCTGTTGAGATTAATTTAAAAAAAGCATTATTAAACTCAATAACCTCGCTATAACTTCTATAGTTTGTATTTAAGTGTTTAATTTCTTTATCTGGATTATTAAAAGGATTTGATTCTTTACTTAATTCAATAAACTGTTCTGCTTTCCCGCCTCTCCATCGATAAATAGACTGTTTTGGATCACCAACAATCATCAAAGTTCCTTTATTCCCTAAATCATCTTGACCAGAAAGCGCATTGTCAATTAACGGAATTAAATTTTGCCACTGCATCTCAGAAGTATCCTGGAATTCATCAATAAAAAAATGACGATAACGCTCTCCCAAACGTTCATATATAAAAGGCGCCGGCTGATTCTGAATCTCTCTATGAATAATAGCATTAAATTCAGAAATGGACAAAATATTTTGTTCTGCCTGAATTTTCGCCAATTCATTACTAACTGTATTAAGCAATGATAAAGGTGTAATATTTTTCAAGAACGCTTTATAGAAATCTCTTTTTTCAAAATTCTTATAAATCTTCTTTAAAATATTCAGCAATTCCGGAATCAAGCCTTCTATTACTGCTTTATCTTTTGCCGTTTTATTGATTGCAATATCATCAAATTCGTGAAAAGTCTTATTTCTTGGATTAAACTTCCCATCACGAATACTTTCAAGATGATTTGGAAATGTTCCTCTTGAAAAAGATTTCAAATCAATCCCATTTCCATCCAGTAACAAAAGTACCTCTATCGCAAATTGTTCATTTTCTGACTCCAAATCCTTGCACAATGCAAGCATTTTCTTTTTTATCTCAACAAACTCTTCTATCGTTTTGTCATTAAAGTGCAAAATCTCATTTCGATTATTCTCATTCAAAACTAAACGTCCTGTTTCTAGAATTTCACGAGAAACATCCCAGCTCTTATCATCATCTGTCTTCTCCATCGTGAAGTCGATCAGCAATTTAGTCAGCGTTTCATCCTGACCCGCTTGAGCAATAATTGCATCAACCGCTTCAACCAATAAGTTCTCTGTATCGAGCGTAACTTCAAAAGTCATTGGCAGATTCAAATCATGAGCAAAAGCTCTAATCACCTTATGAGTAAACTTATCTATGGTAGAAATATCAAAAGCTGCATAATTATGTATTAAGTGCTTTATAATATTTTGAGATTTTACTTTAATTTGAATAATTGAAAGCCCTGTTTCTCGAGACAAATCTTCCATTAAATCAGCCGCTTTCACAGAAGGTTCTTCCTTTGCAAATTCAGACAAACTCCCAACAATACGGCTTTTCATTTCATGAACCGCTTTATTGGTAAATGTTATTGCAAGAATATTTCGATAAGCGTCATTTTTTGGGGATGAAAGAATAATTTTAAGATATTCTTTAACCAAAGTATAAGTCTTCCCTGATCCTGCAGAGGCATCATAAATAGAGAAAGACGGACTTTGCATAAGTTTAAGCTTTTGTATGGTAAAAATAGCACATTAATATTAAATCCCAATAATGAAAAATTCCAAATTCCAATATTTACCTGCAATGAATGCCACAAATATTAGAATTTGGAATTTTACTATTTTGAAATAATTATGCGTGTTTCGGGAACGCTCTTTTATTAAAGACTAACAATATTCCAACTCCTGTAGAGATAGCCATATCGGCAACATTAAAAATGGCATTAAAAAACATAAAATGTTTTCCACCAAAAACAGGTATCCAAGAAGGCAGATTACCTTCCCAAATTGGAAAATAAAACATATCAACTACTAAACCATGAAACCATGTTCCGTATGGTTCAGGCGAAAAAATTGTTGCCAAACTATGCGTGCTGTCGTCAAAAATTACTCCATAAAAAACAGAATCGATAATGTTACCCGCTGCTCCTGCAAATATTAATGCGATAGAAACAATCAAATAAGTAGAATGACGTTTTTTTATAGCATCCGAAAGCCACCATCCAATTCCGAATACAGCAAAAATTCTAAAAATTGTTAAGATTAATTTTCCGTATTCTCCTGGTATTTTTGTCCCCCATGCCATTCCTTCATTTTCTATAAAATGAATTCTAAACCAATCAAAAATTACAACTTCTTCACCTAAAACAAAGTTTGTTTTTACATAGATTTTTGAAAGCTGATCGACAATTAAAACTAAAAATATAAGGAAATACGCTTTTCGTAATGACATTTTAAGAAATTTTGATGGGCAAAAATAGTAATTAAATCAAAAAAAACGTCCCTAAAGGAACGTTAATTCTTTACTGTAAATCTAAACCTCATCAGTTTTCATTAAACACAACCCGAAAATCTACTTTTTTGCTGTTGCAGGACTATCAGCAAAAAAATTAGAAATAGATTTAAGCAGCCCTTTTCCTTCTGCCCCTGCGGTACCTTTTTTTGCCGCAGCTTTGCTCAAATCAGATTTAAATTTTGTTCTTAACTTCTCAAATTCCTTCATTCTGCTCTCGACGTCAGAATTCACATCCTTGAATTTCAATACCTTAGCCATACTGTAAGTTTTATAAGTAAAAAAAATAAAATAATAACGATTTGATATTACAATGATACATATTTTAATTTATATTTGTTAATAAAATTAACAATTGTTTAGTTATTACAATAAAAAAATCGCCCAACCAATGTGAAATACCACCTATTTTTAACAACATTCCTAATCCTACAAAAATATGAACGAAATCACTTCTGCATTAAATGACTTTTTAACTACTACCAAAGCAACTGCGGCTTTAATTTTAAACGGAAAAGGAAAACTCATCACCTCCCTGAATTTAGATTACGGAGACAGTGTTGCTGCTATGAGTGCAGCAATTTTATCAATGAGCGAAAAATTTCTCCTTGATCTAGAAAAAGGACTACTTAAACAACTTTATCTAAAAACCTCTGAAGGCGTAGTTATTGGAAACAAAATAAGCGGTACGAATTTCGTCATTGTGTTTTCAAAAGAAGGGAGCAACCTTGCCTTATTAATGCGTTCAACTGACGAACTATCATCAGAACTTAGTAAAAATTCCCTATTGAAATAACATAAATCTATTAACCACAAACCCAAAAACTATGAGCAACGATTTTTTAAACGTGTTTTTAAATGAAATGAAAACTAATGTAAATGGCTTTATTGCTGTATCTGTAACTGAAATTGAATCAGGATTAAGCTTTGGTAATTTAACAATTGATCCAGCTTTTGATCCAGAATTAGCAGCAGCTTACAACCTTGAGGTTGTAAAAGCTAAATTAAATGCAGTAAAAGCTTTAAACTTAAATCAAGACATTGAGGACATCTTAATTACACTTTCAAATCAAATTCACGTTATCGACATTTCTCCTAACAAAAAATTCATGATTTATTTGGCTGCTGATGCAAAAAAAGCATATCTTGGAATGACAAGAGCGGTTTTAAGAAAACACAAAGCAGACTTAGAAAAAAATCTTGCTTAATTTTCATTATTCTTAAAATTAGAACTGTCTGAAATCGGGCAGTTCTAATTTAAACATATCTCGTTTACCTCTGCAATTACGATTCCTACAAAAAGAAAAACTCAAAAACAGCAGTTATCTTTTACTTTGAAAATAAATTCTTTCAAATAGATCTAAACAGCCGCACTACTATTACCCAAAAACATTAAACAAAAAAAAACGCCCCTAAAAGGAGCGTTATTTTTTGGATAGATACATTTATTATCTCTGCAAATTTTTAGCTTCGATACTCATTGTTGCATGAGGAACGATTTTAAGCCTTTCTTTGCTGATTAATTTACCTGTTACTTTGCAAATACCATATGTTTTGTTTTCAACACGGAATAGCGCATTTTTTAAATCACGAATAAACTTTTCTTGTCTGATAGCCAACTGAGAGTTTGCTTCTTTAGACATTGTTTCGCTTCCTTCTTCAAAAGCTTTAAAAGTTGGAGAAGTATCGTCAGTTCCGTTATTCAAATCATTCATATAGGCACTTTTGATCAAATCAAGATCTTCTTGTGCTTTTTTTATTTTGCTTTGTATTATTTCTTTGAACTCCGCCAAATCAGCGTCAGAGTATCTTGTAATTTCATCTATCATAGTATTTATCTTATTTTGAAATTAATATCACTGTTTTAATATCATCAAACTCAATTTCTGTGCCGTTTTCTAAAGCGTCTACAAAAACCAAATCATCTGTTAATGTCTCAGACTTAATATAGTCTTCATTTTTTAGAATCGCATCTTCTAAAAGACCGCTTCTTTTTACTTGAACCTTAATCTTATCAGTAACTTCAAATCCTGAATCTTTACGGATATTTTGAATTCTGTTTACTAATTCTCTTGCGATCCCTTCATTTTTCAATTCTTCAGATATTGTGATGTCAAGCGCAACCGTAATTCCGTTTGAATTTGCAACCAGCCATCCTTCGATATCTTGCGATGTTATTTCGACGTCTTCTAGTGATAAAGTTACATTATTTCCAGAAATAACAATATCCAGCGTTCCCTGCTTATCTAACTGATTAATCTGTTCTGCTGAAAAAGCCTGTATCTCTTTAGAAATCAGACCCATATCTTTTCCGAAACGTGGTCCTAATGCCTTAAAATTAGGTTTAATTTGTTTTACTAAAATACCTGAATCATCATTTAAAAGCACGATTTCTTTCACGTTTACTTCGGCTTTTACAAGCTCAGAAATAGCTTCAATCTCTGTTCTTTGATTCTCGTCAAGTACTGGTATCATTACCTTTTGCAGCGGTTGACGTACTTTAATCATTTCCTTTTTACGAAGAGATAAAACTAAAGAAGAGATTATCTGCGCCTTCTGCATTTTGCTTTCTAACGTTTTATTAACAAAGTTTTCGACAAATTTCGGGAATTCAGCCAAGTGAACACTGGCAAATTGCTCAGTTTGCGTTGAACTTGTCAAATCTCGGTACAATTTATCCATGAAAAAAGGAGCGACTGGAGCACTTAATTTACTTATCGTTAATAAACAAGTATAAAGCGTCTGGTAAGCTGCAATTTTATCATGAGCATATTCTCCTTTCCAGAAACGACGACGACATAAACGAACGTACCAGTTACTCAAATTCTCCTGAACGAATTCAGAAATAGCTCTTGTAGCTTTTGTCGGCTCATAATCCTCATAACACTCATCAACAAACTTCACTAAAGTATTCAGCTCAGATATGATCCACTGATCAATTTCTGGTCTTTCGTTTAACGGAATTTCCGCTTCAGCATATTTAAATCCATCGATATTAGCATATAATGAGAAGAATGAATACGTGTTGTATAAAGTTCCGAAGAATTTTCGACGAACCTCAGCAATTCCTTCAATATCAAATTTCAGGTTATCCCAAGGATTTGCATTTGAAATCATATACCAACGTGTAGCATCAGGACCGTATTCTGCAATTGTCTCAAAAGGATCTGTTGCGTTCCCTAAACGTTTCGACATTTTTTGTCCGTTTTTATCCAAAACAAGACCATTCGAAACTACATTTTTATAGGCAACTTTATCAAAAACCAAAGTTCCGATAGCGTGCAAAGTATAAAACCATCCGCGCGTTTGATCGACACCTTCGGCGATGAAATTTGCTGGAAAATCTTTATTATCGTCAATTTTATCTTTGTTTTCAAAAGGATAATGCCATTGTGCATAAGGCATTGCTCCAGAATCGAACCAAACATCAATTAAATCGCTTTCGCGTTTCATTGGTTGGCCTGAAGCTGAAACTAAAATAATTTGATCAACCACATTTTTATGCAAATCAATTAAATCATAATTAGATTCAGACATGTTTCCGATTTCAAAACCTTTGAACGGGTTTTCTTTTTGAAAACCTGCTTCAATAGATTTCTCGATCGCATTGTACAATTCTTCTACAGAACCAATAAGAACTTCTTCTTTTTTGTCTTCAGTTCTCCAAATTGGTAACGGAATTCCCCAATATCTAGAACGAGATAAGTTCCAGTCGTTAGCATTTTTAAGCCAATTTCCAAAACGTCCTTCACCAGTAGACTTAGGTTTCCAATTGATAGTTTCGTTCAGGTCGAACATTCTATCTTTTACATCGGTTACTTTAATGAACCAAGAGTCTAGAGGATAATATAATAACGGCTCATCAGTTCTCCAACTGTGTGGATAACTGTGCACGTATTTCTCAACCTTAAAGGCTTTATTTTCTTCTTTTAATCGAATAGCAATTTCAACATCAACAGAACGCTCTGGCGCTTGTCCCGCATCATAATATTCGTTTTTAACGTATTTACCTGCAAGTTCACCTACATGCGAAGTGAATTTTCCTTGTAAATCTACTAAAGGAACAGCAGTTCCATTTTCATCCAATACTAACATTGGCGGAACTTCTGGTTTTGCTTCTTTTGCTACTTTAGCATCATCTGCTCCAAAAGTCGGTGCCGTATGTACAACTCCCGTTCCGTCTTCTGTAGTAACGAAATCTCCAGAAATCACTCTAAATGCATTTTCAGGATTCTGATATGGCAATACGTAAGGTAATAATTGTTCGTAACGAATTTCTACTAAATCAGCACCTTTTGCTTCTGCTAAAATTTTATACGGAAGTTGTTTGTCGCCATTTTTAACTTTGTCAAAATCAGCGTCGTCTTCACTTGCAAAAAAACCTTTTCCGAATTGTTTTCCAACTAAATTTTTAGCCAAAACAACATTGATTGGCTCAAAAGTATATTGATTGAATGTTTTAACTAAAACATAATCAATTTTTGGCCCAACTGTTAAAGCCGTATTCGATGGCAATGTCCAAGGAGTTGTTGTCCAAGCTAAAATATGAATATCTCCAAAACCTTGCAAAAAGCTTGGCAATGTTTCTGGTAAAGTTTTGAATTGCGCTACGATTGTAGTATCTGTAACATCTCTATAAGCTCCAGGCTGATTTACTTCGTGAGAAGACAATCCAGTTCCTGCTTTTGGAGAATAAGGCTGAATCGTATAACCTTTGTACAACAAACCTTTATCGTAGATTTGTTTTAAAAGCCACCAAACCGATTCCATGTATTTTGGTTTATACGTTACATATGGATCTTCCATATCAACCCAATAACCCATTTTTTCAGTCAAATCATTCCATACGTCGGTATAACGCATAACGGTTTTTTTACACGCTTCGTTATATTCTTCGATCGAAATCGTTTTGCCAATATCTTCTTTTGTAATTCCTAATTCTTTCTCAGTACCCAATTCTACAGGCAAACCGTGAGTATCCCATCCGGCTTTTCTTTTTACCTGAAAACCTTTTTGAGTTTTATATCTGCAAAAAATATCTTTAATCGCACGCGCCATTACGTGGTGAATTCCTGGCAATCCATTTGCTGAAGGCGGACCTTCAAAAAACACGTAAGGTTCTGCACCTTCGCGAGTAGTTACACTCTTTTCAAATATATTTTCTTTCTTCCAAAAATCAAGAACTTCAGACGCTACAGTTGGCAAGTCAAGTCCTTTGTATTCAGTAAATTTTGTGCTCATTTTATCCTTTTCTTAAACGAGGTGCGAAAGTAAGGAATTTTGAGGGAAATAGAGAAAAGATGACGGAAAAAAGACTAATAACAGGTAATTTCACGTGGATTCCGCAAAAAAAAACAGCCTTTTGGCTGATTTAAGAGAAAACTTCCTTTAAAATCTCTAAAGATTTCGGCTTTTTGAATCCATCTAAATGAAAACTATAGTAATCAATAATAATTTTTAGCAGCATTTGCCTTTCTAAAACATGAAAAACTTTTTGATCGTTGTCAAACTTTAAATCGAGTAATTTTTTCAGCAAATTGGTTTCGTGTTCAGAAAGTGTATTTCCGCCTGAAAAAAGTGTAAAAACCCCATCATTCATCTCAAAATGTGGCAGATCTATTTCTGAAACATCTGGATAAAAACCTAGATATTTAGTAATTTCTAAAAGCAAGATTAAATGAAAATTTGAAATTTCATCATGATGATCCAACCAAGTTAATGCGGTTTCTAAAAACACAAAAAGGGATTCATTTTTTTCTTCTTCTTGAATAGAATAATGAAGCATTTCTGAAAGAAACATTACCATTGTGCTTTTTACAAGATCTGTATGAATACTTTGAAAAGGAACTGCGGTTTTTATCTCTTTAAAATTTTCTAAAGTGCCTTTGTTTTTATGTACAGCTTCAATTTCTAAAATAGACAATGGCTGAAAATAAGCAATTTTCTGACTCGCTTTTCGACTGGAAAACGCATCACGCACAAAGTAAGACTTCAAGCCGCTTGAAAGTGTAAAACATTTTACAATTAAACTTTTTTCTTGAAATTTTAAAGAGGAAATTACTATGGCTTTTGTTTTAACGAGCACTTTTAGATTTTTAGATTTCTTAAATATTAGACTGCTAGATCTTTTCAATTTCGGACTTTCGACTTTCAGACTAACGTATAATCATAACTTTTTTAACTTTTGTTTCCCCTCCGTCTTGCGCCGAAATAAAAACCATATACACACCAGAAGCTACTTTATATTTACCAAAAGCAGTTGTATCCCATTCTATTGTACCACCTTCTGAAGTGGTTTCGAAAACAAGATTTCCTTCAATATCGGTAATTTTAACATTAGCTTTATCTAGCAATCCAGCCACTTTTACGGTTCCTGAATAGGTTGGGCGAACTGGATTTGGATACACATAAACATTACTCAAATCATCATTGGCTCCGGTTGCAACTCCTTTAAATGAAATCATTCCTTTGTTTGTTGCTATAAAAACTTCGCCTGTTACGCTGTTAATCTTAATATCATTCACCATATTACTTGGCATTGGTGAGTTATTTATAGTAAAATGATATTTTGTTTCCTGCCCGTTAGGTGAAACCATAAAAACTCCAGAATCAGCCGTTCCAATCCATTTATTATTTGATCCGTCTACTGCGATAGAAGTAATAAACTGTTCGTACATTAATTCTTGAGCCAAATTATCTTCCATGATAATGATTGGGTTTGCTTTTAATTGGCTGTCAGATTGAAAACTTCCCACGTTTGACAAAACTCTCAATCCTTTTGTAGTTCCTATCCAAAGTTGATTTTTAGTATCTATTACTACAGATCTAACATCAGCAGATGGCAGATTTCCTGCATCAACACCAAATGTCATTTTCTTGAATGTATTTGTACTCTCGTTAAAAGCAATCACACCTTCGTTACTCGTCGAAATCCATTTAGTATTATTTCTATCAATAACAATATTAGCATAACTGGTTGTTTCGGCATTGTTCAAGATTGAACTGGTTGCATAACTCTGCCATTGTCCGTTGGCTTTTAAAACTTTCAGTCCATTTTTAATCCTGCTGTTAGTTATCCAGAGATTTCCCGTTTTATCAAATGTGGTTCCGTTTATACGAACATCTTTATAATTTGGTCCTTCGTAAGTTATACTTTCTAAACCACTGTTTTTTTCGTTATACAAAAAGTTAGGAACATCATTCTCTACTCGCAGTAAACCTGAGAAAAAAGAACTTGCATAAACTTGTTTTTCATTTTTAGGATTTACAATAATTCTTGTTATAGATGTTGCATCATGTACGTCAGAATACGGAATATTCAACCAGTTAGAAGAGGCATATTTACTAATTCCATAACTATCTAAATCGTACGGATTGTAATAGGTATCATAATCTCCGTAAACCGCCCAAAGCACATTTGGCGTAACATCTAATGAAAAAATATTATTTCTAAAAGGTCCTGCCGGCGTACTATTTACAAAGATCCCCGCACTACTAAGCGAAGAAGTAACCATTCCTTTATCTTTTGTCCCTATGTATACTAAATCTCCAACTGCTGTGGCGCAGGTAAAAACTAAATTATGATCTAAAACCTGAGTATTTGAAATCTGACGACTTAAAATCATCTGATTATTATAAACATATACTGCATTGGGAATTGTAACAAACAAATTATGGTTTACTGTCCGCATATCAGAAGAACGTTGTGGCAGTTGCAAAAAACCAATAAAACTAATCGAATTATAGCGGTGAATATAACCCGAAGCGTTGATTGCTATCAGCTCTGAATCTAAAACCTCAACACTTGACCAATCCCCAGCATTTAAAACAATCCATTGATTAAAATCATTTAAATTAGCACTTGCTGTGTCTGCTTTTCTAATTCCTGACGAAGTGGCCGCAAAAATAAAACCGTTAAAAAAAGCGGTTTGTTTTACACTTATTTCAGCACCATTGTCCCCTATAAAATAAGTATCTCCAAACTGTAATGTTACTAAATTGAACTGAACAATTCCAAAATCGCACGAAACATAGAGCAATCCATTATGCTCCATTATATGATTGATCTTTTTTAGATTTGAAGGAAGCTGCTTATTTATTATATCTACTTTCTTGGTTATGCTTTCATCAGCTTCATTAATAATAACCATCAAACCATTTTCGTAACCAATAATTGTTTTTTTGAAAGCTTCACTATGATAAACAGCTGATATTGTCTGCCCAGAAAGACCATCGACAGTTGTTTTCGTCTTCAATACATTTGATGCGGCATTTTTAAAAAACAGTGCATTTTCTGATGCTGCAAAAACTGTATTTGGAGACTCTGAAATGTCTTTAATTTCATTGAAGGAAAAATAACCCTGCCATGACAAGTGACTTTGAGCAAAACCAAGTTGACACAAAGTCAAAAACAAAATATAAAGAATTCTTCTTGTCATTATTACTATATTCGGATAGACAAATATACTATAATCAAGCACATTTAATTTTTGTTACGGTACAAAAAAAATGCTCTCGATTCATCCTGAAAGACAAATGAGAGCATTTTTCAATTGTAATTATTCTTACACTACACCTTGAGCAAGCATAGCATCGGCAACTTTAACAAATCCAGCAATGTTAGCTCCTTTTACGTAGTTTACATAACCATCTTCTTCTGCACCGTATTTTTTACATTGGTTGTGAATTCCAACCATGATATCTTTCAATCTCAAATCTACTTCTTCACTTGTCCAGTTAAGACGGATTGAGTTTTGTGTCATTTCTAATCCAGAAGCTGCAACTCCACCAGCATTAGCTGCTTTTCCTGGAGCAAAAAGTACTTTATTGTCTAAGAACAATTTAATAGCATCTAAAGTCGAAGGCATGTTTGCCGCTTCAGTTACACATAAAACACCATTATCAATAAGTTTCTGAGCGTCTTCTCCATTCAATTCATTTTGAGTAGCACAAGGAATAGCGATATCCACTTTTACTTCCCAAGGACTTTTTCCTTTATGGAAAACAGCA
Source organism: Flavobacterium sp. FlaQc-28 (assembly GCF_044007415.1). Lineage (NCBI taxonomy): Bacteria > Pseudomonadati > Bacteroidota > Flavobacteriia > Flavobacteriales > Flavobacteriaceae > Flavobacterium > Flavobacterium sp. FlaQc-28. The sequence continues at coordinate 1,033,616 of NZ_JBIPCM010000001.1, read as the reverse complement.
TTTGGATATTTCTCCAAATATCTTTCGGCTCTATTATCTCCACTTGCTCTCATTTCGACCATATGATCGATTTTTTCGCCAGAAATTCCTTCTTCATCATAAATATAACCATCAGGACCAGAAATAGTAACTAGTTTACCTCCTAATTCGTTTATTTTTAAGGCAACTCCCCAAGCTACATTTCCAAATCCAGAAATAGCAACCCTTTTACCTTTAATATCGTGCCCAATAGTACGAAGCATTTGATCTGTAAAGTAAACAACTCCGTAACCTGTAGCTTCTGGTCTAATCAAAGAACCACCGTAAGCAATTCCTTTTCCAGTTAAAACTCCAGTAAACTCATTTCTAATTCTTTTGTATTGACCAAAAAGGTAACCAATTTCTCTTGCTCCAACACCAATATCACCAGCAGGAACATCTAAATCTGGACCAATATGACGGCATAATTCCGTCATAAATGATTGACAGAAACGCATGATTTCTCCATCAGATTTTCCTTCAGGATCAAAATCAGAACCTCCTTTTCCACCACCCATTGGCAGTGTTGTCAAACTATTTTTAAAAACCTGTTCGAAAGCCAAGAATTTCAAAACAGACAAGTTTACTGTGTGATGAAATCTAATTCCTCCTTTATAAGGTCCAATTGCAGAATTCATTTGAATTCTAAAACCTCTATTTACAATTATTTCTCCTTTGTCGTCAACCCACGGAACTCTAAAAATTATAGATCTTTCCGGCTCAGCAATTCTAAGAAGTAAATTTTTTCCATCATACTTCTTACGTTCTGCGATAAATGGGATTACGGTTTCTGCAAATTCTCTAACCGCTTGAAGAAATTCTGGCTCATTTGGATTTTTTGACTCAACTTGAGCCATAAATTCATTTATTTTTTGTTCCATTTTTTTAAATAAATTATTCAAATAATAGTTTAACTTTTAACCCTTTAAAATAAGAAAATACGTTTTAAGAAAACGTTTTCGTTACAACTGACAAAGATACATCAAAATGATCATGCATTGTTATTTTTTTTCGTTTTTGAAGCAGAATTGTGTTATTTCTAAACAAACAATCAAATACAATTTTTCCCTTTCGAATTTACATCCAATTGCCGTACTTAAAGTTAGAAAATTAAGTGTTTTGTTACCAATTTTCTAATAGAAGATCATAATATTTTGAATAGATCACGTTTTTTATATATTTACCCAATATTTCAAAGCCTTAAAAATGTGTAAACGCCTATATTTCATTATTTTCGCCTTGTTTGGAATTTCAACAATAAATGCGCAGTCATCTCTTGCACATGAAATAGGAATTATGTTTGGCCCCGTAACTTTTCAATCTGATTATGGGGAAAGAAATAACTTTGACACAAATGTTGCCAATACAGGTTTTGGCATAGGATTTATTCACTTTACCAACTTTTCATCAAATAATAACAAAGAGCATTTTTTTTCAGAACACTTCAAAGTGCGCACTGAGTTTTCATTCACCAAAACCAATCTTAATCATTTTGGCAAATGGGTTAGTAAAAATCCTCCAACATTAGGAACACAAAGACTTAAAGCCATGAGCGGAAGTACAAGCACGATAAATCTTGGACCGCAATTAGAGTTTTCTCCTTTTATGAAAATTCACGATTACGAAAATAGTCCTGGAAGTTTAAGCCCGTATATAAGTTTAGGTTTTCTTGTTAGTTATTACTCAACTAAAACAAAATCTAGTTTAGGCGAATTGGGAACTATTGAAACTACACCCTTAAAATACTTAACTCCTTCAGATGGTCGTGAACATGGCTATTCAAACGAAAGTAACTTAACCTTGTCAGCTACTGCAGGCGCAGGTATTCACTATAAATTAACCGGTATGAGTGACTTAATGCTTGAAGCGCGTTTTCAAGTCTTTAATTCTGACTGGGTCGATGGTTTAAACCCAAACAAGGACATTTACAAAGAAAACAAATCAAACGATTCGCAAGTCTGGTTTAATCTGGGATACATTTATTATTTAGATTTCTAAAAAAATAGGATAAAAAAAATCCCAAATTCCAAAATAGTTAAGATTGGAATTTGGGATTTTTTATTTGAAAGTTTAACCTTTATGCTAAAGCTTGTTCTAGATCTGCAATTAAATCTTCGGCATCTTCAATACCAACACTTAATCGAACTAAATCATCTGTAATACCAACTTCAGCTCTTTTATCAGCAGGAATAGAAGCGTGTGTCATTAAAGCTGGATGATTTGCTAAAGATTCTACTCCGCCTAAAGATTCTGCTAAAGTAAAAACTTTCAACTTCTCTAAAAATGCGATAGAATCTTCTTTTTTACCTGATTTAAAAGTAAAAGAAACCATTCCGCCAAAAGCCTTCATTTGTTTCTTAGCAATTTCGTGAAACGGATGGCTTTTTAATCCTGGATAATAAACAGTATCAATTTTTGGATGATTACTTAAAAACTCCACCACTTTTTCGCCGTTTTCACAATGTCTCTGCACTCTTAACGAAAGTGTTTTAATTCCTCTTAAAACCAAAAAACTATCCATTGGTCCAAGTGTAGCACCAGTTGCAAATTGTTGAAAATGCAATTGATCTCCCAAAGCCTCATCTTTTACAATTAAAGCACCGGCTATAACATCAGAATGTCCGCCTAAATATTTTGTAGCGGAGTGCATAACAATATCCGCTCCTAAATCAAGAGGTTTTTGCAAATAAGGCGTTGCAAAAGTATTATCTACAGCAAACAAAATTTTATTCTCTTTTGTGATTTTGGCTACTTCCTCAATATCTGCCAATTTCATCAACGGATTTGTAGGTGTTTCTACCCAAACCAGTTTCGTATTTTCATTAATTAATGACTTCAATTTTTCAATATCTGTCATATCTACAAAATGAAACTTAATTCCAGAATCTTTATAAATACGAGAAAACATTCTGTATGTTCCTCCATATAAATCATCCATTGCAATAATTTCATCACCAGCTTTAAATGATCTTAAAATACAATCTGTCGCTGCTAAACCCGATGAAAAAGCTAAACCGCGAGTACCGTTTTCAATACTTGCTAATGCATTTTCTAAAGCGCTTCGAGTTGGGTTTGACGCTCGGCTATATTCGTAATCAGCCAAAGGTTTCCCTGGGCTTGTTTGAATAAAAGTTGAAGTTTGATACACCGGAGGCATAACAGCTCCCGTACTTGGATCATGATGCTGACCACCGTGTATTACCTTAGTATTGAATTTCATATCGTTATAAATTTTAGATCTTTATTTACAGCACAAATTTACCGTTTAATTTATTTTATCGTGACACAACTTCTTACCTTTGTATTTAATTAACACTTATTGATATGAAACATTGTTCTTTTTTAATCTTTTTGTGTTTGATTTTTATAAGCTGCAATAAAGGACTTTCATTTGAAAATGAAACGTTTGAAGAAAAATCAACTATTCCGTGCAAAAATGACTGCCCAAAAATCAGCATCGATATTCCGATCGCAAAAAATAGTTCGCTTGCGGCTGATAGTATCAACAAGAAAGTTTTTGCAGTAGTAAAAGAAATCATTTATTTTGGAGATGACTCTACAAAAGTCAATGACTACAAATCATTGTCAAAATCTTTTATTACATCGTATGAAGAAATGCATCAAAAATTTCCAAATGACACTTTTGGCTGGGAAGGAAAAATAACTGGAAATATAGAATTTGAATCAGCTCAAATTTTAAATATTAAAATAGATCATTATACTTTTACTGGAGGTGCACATGGTTATCAAGGTTTTAGATCTTTACTTTTTAATTTAAAGACGGGCAAATCCATTTTTAACAACCAGCTTTTTAAAAATGAAGCAGCATTTCTGGCTTTCGCCGAAAAGGAATTCAGAACTCAATATAAAATTCCGCAAAAATCAAATATAAACGCAACAGGATTAATGTTTGAAAATGATAAATTTCATTTACCTCAGAACATTTTCTATACAGACAAAGGCTTGCTTCTTTACTATAATTCATACGAAGCAGCATCTTACGCCGATGGTCCAAAAAAGATTTTGTTTCCCTATGACAAAGTCAGTAAATATTTAAATTTTCAATAATTTACACCGTTACATCTTATTAAGTTAGACGCTGCAGTGCGTCTCTACAAAAAATCTTTGAACCTTCGCACCTTAGAACCTCAGCACCTTCACTACTGAACATCATATTTCATTTTGCGTAAAACACGTAAAGCTTCTTTAAAAGACAGATACACTTGTCCAAAAGGTTTCAATAGCAATTTAGCATCTATTAATTTTTGCTTTGCCTCTTCGAAACCATTTAAATAACAAATCATAAAAGTCGAAGGAAGATTCTCCAGATCTTTTAATTCCCGTTCTGATAAAGCAATTCCTTTTTGCAATTTTTGAAGTAATGCCATATTCGAATTATAAATATGGTAAAGCATTTTTCGATTGAATTCTGGCGGCTGAAAAAGTATTTCGCGATCAATTTTATAGTAGCCATTATCAAAAAAATGTATCGTTTGTTTTTCTAAAGGATAATAACTTGTTTTATCGTTTAACCCAAGCGGCACATATTCTGTTATCGTAAAACTATCGTCGTCGTAAACAATCGTAACAACATCTTGTGCCGAATAAAACAGTTTAATTTGCTCGTTGATTAATTCAATATCAACTCGAGACAAGAATGTTTTATCGCGAGATTTTTTAGGAACACCAGCCCAGCAAATCACGAATAATTCTTTAAAAACGTAATATTTGGGCGACATATCTTTGTGCCTGAAATTCATAAAATCAATTACACCATCAAGCGTATACTGAATACTGTTTCGGGAACTATTTTCGATACCAATTACCGTTTCTGTATTTTGATAATTTTTTTCAACTTCTTCACTAATTTCTAAAGGAATAGAATTACTACCTCGTCTCACAAAAATACTGTTAGCAAGAATAGTGTGAATTCCTTTTTTAAAATACGAAATTTTGCTTTTAGGTTTAATCGTAACCAATCCAACTACTTTATCTTTTGGAAGATTTGGAAACGGTACATTTTCATATTGAATTTTAGGAGGGTTTTCAAGAAAAGCATTGACAAGATTTTGGATACGGCTGTCATCAAAAAAATCGTCTCCTACAATCTCATTATCATGATCTTCGACACCAACCACAATATAAGAATTATTGGTTGGATTTGAATTTGACAAAGCACAAATATGTTTCAAAAACTTGCCCTTTCCCTCTCTCGAATGTAAATTCAACTGCCTTTTTTTATCATAAAAACTGCTCTCGTCATTATGAGCAAGTAGATTTTTTATTAAAAGGCGTTTATTGATCATATCGTTATATTATTTTTTCACAATTCAAGCGATTGCAAAATTGCGAAGCAATTTTACTAATTCGCACTAATTTAATCTATTAAAACTTAAAATTAAAAAAAAGACGCACTACTGTGCGCCTCTACATTCAATTTTGTTTAAATATTTTTCTTGACAATTGTCGAAGACGCTTGTGCTGTACTCATCACAACTAAATCGGCAATATTTACATGATATGGTCTTGAAACTACAAAATGAATAATATCTGCGATATCTTCTGCCTGCAGCGGATCAAAACCTTTGTAAACGTTTGAAGCTCTTTCGGCATCTCCTTTAAAACGCACTTCACTAAATTCTGTTTCTACCATTCCCGGATGAATGGCTCCCACTCTAATTCCAAACGGATTTAAATCAATTCGCATTCCTGCTGTAATAGCATCTACTGCGTGTTTGGTTCCGCAATATACATTCCCATTCGGATAAACTTCTTTTGCAGCAGTTGAACCAATATTAATGATATGTCCAGATTGTTTTGCTGTCATTTTAGGAATTACAGCTTTTGAAACATACAAAAGTCCTTTTACATTGATATCAATCATGGCATCCCAATCGTCTAAATCTCCTGTTTGAATTGGATCTAAACCGTGCGCATTTCCTGCATTATTAATCAAAACATCAATGTCTGAAAAACCTGCAGGAAGGGATTCTATTTTTTCAAGAACATCATTTTTATCACGAACATCAAACGAAAGCGAATGCACTTCGGAAAAAGCAGAAAGTTCTTTTTCTAATTCTTCTAAACGTTCTTTACGCCTTCCGCAAAGAATAACTTTATAGTTGTTTTTTGCTAAAATTTGAGCGGTTGCTTTTCCTATTCCACTTGTCGCTCCAGTAATTAGGGCTGTTTTTTTCATTTTATGTTTTTTCATTTTACTACAGATTAAAAGGATTTAAATGATTTTTTAATCTGTGAGAATCCTTTTAATCTGTCGCAAAATATTTTAATTCCTATTTTTCCAAATTTCCAAATTCAACACCATATTAATCGCCGTCCAAGTTTCACCTTCTACTTCTCTTATTAGTTTTTTATCTGGATTTATACTGAATCCTACTTTTTCGTAACATTTTATAGCGCCAATATTGAAATCAAAAACATTCAATTCGATATGTCGCTCTTTTCGGTTTTCAAAAATGAACTTCAACAATAAAATCAACATTTGCTCACCAACACCCTTCCCTCTTTGATTTTCATCAATAATAAGAATTCGTCCCAGTTTTGCAGAATCATCTTTAAAATAAATTTCAGAATGTCCTATTGTAGCATCATCAGAAACATTTACAACTCTAAAAGCAATTCTGCTTTCATCAGAAAGTGTTTTATCTATTTGCTCTTCCGTTAAAGGAAAAGTAAATTCGGGCCCGCCAAACTGCATTAATTCTTTTCCATTTTTGATGGAATTAATCAATTCCGGATAAAACTCTTTAGTAAACTTTTCTAGTCGAATCATTTCAGAATATATCAATTAAGGCACATCGTCTCCCATACTTTCAGTCCAAATTGCAAACCAGTCTTCTTTATCCATTTCCAATTCAACCGCTTTCATTAACGCTTGAATTCTAGCAATGTTTACCGTTCCAGCAATTGGAATAACTCCTGATGGATGTTTTAAAATCCAAGCAAGCAAAAGTGTATCAGAACCAAAACCGTATTTTTGAACTAAATCTGCCAATAATTTTTTCAAACGACGTGTTTTCTTAGTGTCTTCTCTAAAAACAGTTCCAAGCGGATTCCATGATAACGGACGGATTCCGTGCGTTTGCATATAATCTAAACTTCCATCAACCATTGCTTCATAATGAGTAGCCGAAAATTGTACCTGATTGTAACTTACTTCTGTTTTCTGACGGATCAATTCTGTTTGAGAGCTGGTGAAGTTTGAAAGTCCAAAATCAACAATTTTTCCTTCTGCTTTTAATTTTTCAACGGCTTCCGCAATTTCGTCAGCTTGCATTAATGGGCTAGGCCTGTGCAATAAAAACACATCAACAAAATCTGTTTTTAATTTTTTAAGAGATTCTTCAACAGACCAAATAATATATTCTTTAGAATAATCGTAATGCTTGATTTTGTTAGTACGGCTTTCGGCAATCATCTGAATACCGCATTTAGTAATTAACTGTAGTTTTTCGCGCGAAATTTTGCTTGCTTTAAAAGCTTTTCCAAAATCGGCTTCTGTGGTGTAGCCTCCATAAATATCGGCATGATCAAAAGTGGTGATTTTATTTTCGACACAAATTTGTATCATATTCTCCATCTCTTTAGTTGTTAGGTTTTTATCCCAAACTCCCCAATTCATAGTGCCCGAAATAATAGGCGATAATGCTGTTTTACTCATGGTTTTATTATATTATTTTTGCTAATACGTATGCTTTTTAAAAGCATAATCATCAAAGTTCTTAAAAATATAAAAATAGATTCACAATTCGTCCTTAAAATTAGAACTTTGGTCGAAGTTTTAACCATTCTTTAACATCTTACTTCTCAAAAAATAGTCAATTTGCACTCTCAAAATTCAGGCATAAAAATCAAGGTTTTAAAAATATTTATATGGAAGAAAATACAACGACTTTAGACATTAGAGCGATAAATGAAAAAATTGAGAGAGAAAGCGCTTTTATAGACCTTCTTACAATGGAAATGAACAAAGTTATTGTGGGACAGAAACATATGGTCGAGCGTTTGCTGATTGGACTTTTAGGCCAAGGACACATTTTGCTTGAAGGAGTACCTGGATTGGCAAAGACATTAGCAATTAACACTTTGTCTCAAGCCGTTCAAGGATCTTTCAGCCGTATCCAGTTTACCCCTGACTTATTGCCTGCTGATGTTATCGGAACAATGATTTACAACATCAAAGCAAACGAATTCTCTATTAAAAAAGGACCAATCTTTGCTAATTTCGTACTTGCCGATGAGATTAACCGTGCTCCTGCAAAAGTACAATCTGCTCTTTTAGAAGCGATGCAGGAAAAACAAGTTACTATTGGTGACACCACTTTCAAACTAGACCGTCCGTTTTTAGTACTAGCAACTCAAAACCCTGTTGAACAAGAAGGAACTTATCAGCTTCCTGAAGCACAGGTTGACCGTTTTATGCTTAAAACTGTAATTGATTATCCAAAAATAGACGAAGAGCGTTTTGTAATTCGTCAAAACTTAAAAGGATCTTACGAAAAAGTAAATCCTGTAGTTTCTGTAGAACAAATTTTACGTGCGCAAGAAGCAGTTCGTGAAGTTTATATGGATGAAAAAATCGAAAAATACATCTTAGATATCATCTTTGCTACTCGTTATCCAGAAAAGTACAAATTAGCCGACTTAAAACCTCTTATCAGTTTTGGAGCATCTCCGCGTGGAAGTATCAATTTAGCAAATGCTGCCAAATGTTACGCTTTCATCAAACGCCGTGGATATGTAATTCCAGAAGATGTTCGTGCAGTTGTACATGATGTTTTACGTCATAGAGTTGGAATAACGTATGAAGCTGAAGCTGAAAACATTACTTCTGTAGACATTATCAACAAAATCGTAAACGAGATTGAAGTACCTTAAAAATTTGTTTCAAGTTTCAGGTTTCAAGTTGTTGCAAAACAAACTTGAAACTTTCAAACTTTAAACTTTAAACAAATAAAATGGATACAAAAGAGCTTTTAAAAAAAGTACGGAAAATAGAAATCAAAACCAAAAGACTGAGTAATCATATCTTTTCGGGAGAGTACCATTCTTCATTTAAAGGGCGCGGAATGACTTTTAGCGAGGTGCGCCAATACCAGTATGGCGATGATATTCGTAATATAGATTGGAATGTTACCGCTCGCTACAATGAAGCCCACGTAAAAGTTTTTGAAGAAGAACGTGAATTAACCATGGTTTTAATGGTTGATATTTCGGGTTCTGAAGGTTTTGGATCTAAAAGTCAGTTTAAAAAAGACATCGTCACCGAAATTGCGGCAACGATGGCTTTTTCGGCTACACAAAATAATGATAAAATTGGTTTAATCCTTTTTTCTGATAATGTAGAATTGTATATTCCGCCAAAAAAAGGACGCTCACACGTATTGAGAATCATTCGTGAATTGATCGAGTTTGAACCAAAAAGTCAAAAAACTGATATTGCTCAAGCCTTAAAATTCTTATCGGGAACTCAGAAAAAGAAAGCAATTGTTTTTATGATTTCTGATTTCATGTCTGAAAATTATGAGCAGACTTTAAAAATTGCTTCTAAAAAACATGACATTACAGGAGTTAGAGTATACGACCTGCGTGAAGAAAAAATTCCAAATTTAGGAATGGTCACAATGCTTGATGCTGAAACTGGTAAAATTCAGCTGGTTGATACAGGATCAAAAACCGTGCGAATGAATTACGAAAAACATTATCTGGAAAGAGTTAATTATTTCAAAGAAATTTTTAGTAAATCTGGAGCTGGCGTTGTAAACACAAGGGTTGACGAAAATTATGTAACCAAATTATTAGGCTATTTTAAATCGAGGTAAAGATTTAAGATTTTTGATTAACGATTTTTGATTTATGATGTGTTGATTTATGTTTAAAAGGAAGAATTAAAGAATGACTAAACAAGAATTAGAAGATAGATTGATTGATTTTGCTGCCAGCATAATAACCCTGACTATTAAATTTGAAAAAATTACGCTGGAAATCATTTATTGGGGCAAATAATAAGATCCGGCACATCACCCGCTCTAAATTATGGAGAAGCACAAAGCGCAGAGAGCAAAAAAGATTTTGTTCATAAAATGGGGATTTGTTTAAAAGAATTACGAGAAACCTTTGTCTGCTTAAAAATAATTGAAAAGGCAAATCTTTCATCAGATTTAGAAAATTTGACAAAGGCAAAAAAAGAAGTTAATGAATTAATATCAATATTTGTTTCAAGTATTAAAACATCAAAAAATAATTCATAAAAAAATAAGATTCGAATTTTGAGGAAATAATAAATCATTCCATTTCAGGCAAAAATCTGAAATCAAAAATCGTTAATCTTCAATCGTTAATCAAATGAAATTAAAGTTTTACATATTTTTATTTTTACTTACTTCGACTGTTTTCGCTCAGCAAAAACAAGTTGAAACAAGCATTGATACTACAAAAAATAAAATTGGAGCCGAATTTAAGCTGACTCTTAAAACAACTGTAAATTCGAATTCGAAAGTAGTTTTTCCTAAACTGAAAAGAATTGGCGCATTAGAAGTAATTCAATCGTACCCAATTGATACTGTTAAGAAAAACGACACTTACGAGTTAATCAAAAAATATGGCTTAACACAATTTGATTCAGGAAAATATGTAATTCCGAGTGTTCAGATTCTAATCGACAAAAAGCCTTATTTATCAGATTCTATTAAAGTAGAAGTTGCCAATGTAAAAGTCGATACGCTGCAGCAAAAAATGTATGATATCAAAGACATTTCGACTGTTGACAATGGTATTGGCGATTGGTGGAAGTATATTTTAGCATTGATTATCATTTTAGGAATTGGTGCTTTTGTATATTGGTATGTTAAAAAACACCAGAAAAAGAAAATCGAAGAAGAAGTTTATAAAACTCCAATCGAAAAAGCGACTAGTTTATTAAACAATCTAGAGCAAAAGGAATTAGTTCAAAAAGGAGAGATTAAAGAATATTATAGTGAACTGACTGATATTGCCCGTAATTATATTGAAGAAGCCATTCATATTCCTGCAATGGAAAGTACAACTTCTGAATTAATTCAGGCAATTAGAACCGCTTCTACTAAAAAGAAAATGGCTTTAACGCCAGAAACGGTTGAAAATCTAGAACGTGTATTGCGTCAGGCCGATTTAGTAAAATTTGCAAAATCTAAACCACTGGATTTTGAAATTACAGATGACCGAAATAAAATTCAAAAAGTAATCCTAACACTGGATAATGCTATTCCGACAGAAGTTCCAGCTGAAGAAGAAGATCAATTATTAAACGAAGCTCAAAAACAAAAACAAATTAAGCTTCAATTAAAAAAACAAAGAAACAAACGTATTGCAATTGCTGCTGGTTCAGTTGTTTTTTTACTATTCGCAACAACCACTTTCTTTATTGCAACAAAAGGATTCGCATACGTAAAAGACAACATTATTGGACATCCGTCTAAAGAATTGTTAGAAGGCGAATGGGTAAAAAGTGAGTACGGAAATCCGGGTGTGATTATTGAAACTCCAAAGGTTTTAAAACGTATGGATGCTTTAAAAGCACTTCCGAAAGAAACTATGGCTTTGATAAAAGAAATGCAGCTTTTTGCGTATGGCAGTATGATTGATAATTTTTATGTTGCTGTTTCTACAACTCAATTTAAAACACCAACTGAAATCGATTTATCAAAAGCTTTAGAAGGAAGTTTAAAAGTTATTGAACTTCAAGGAGGTCAAAACATCATCGTTAAGCAAGAAGATTTCCAAACCAATCAAGGAATTCAAGGCGTAAAAGGTTACGGAACAATGAGTATTTTAAATCCGTCGACTAAAACAAGTACAAAAGCATATTACGAAATCCTGTTGTTTAAACAAGATCAAGGATTACAACAGATAGTTATTTTACACGAGGAGGGCGATACGTATGCTAACGATATCACAACCCGAATTTTAAATTCTGTTGAACTTAAAAAGGCAAGTAACTAATGAATAATAAGATCACTTTTTTAAATCCAGAATTTTTTTGGTTGTTTCTATTAATTCCAATCGCAATTGCTTGGTTTTTTTGGAAAAGAAATCAGCAGTCGGCTACATTAAAAATGAGTTCGACAGCAGGTTTTAAAAACAGCGAATCGTTATTAACAAAATTAAAACCTTTTCTATACGTTTTTAGAATCATTGCTTTATGTTCTTTAATTATTGCTCTTGCAAGACCAAGAACAGTAGATATTAGCAATCAAACAAAAACGACAAAAGGAATTGATATTGTAATGGCAATTGACGTATCTGGAAGTATGCTTGCAAAAGATTTAAAGCCAAACCGTATGGAAGCTTTAAAAAGAGTTGCCGCAGATTTTGTTCAAGAAAGACCAAACGACAGAATTGGTTTAGTTTTATATGCTTCTGAAGCGTATACTAAAACACCTGTTACAAGCGACAAACCAATTATTCTTGAAGCAATAAAAGGAATTCGATATGACACCGTTCTTCAAGACGGAACTGGAATTGGAATGGGTTTAGCAACGGCTGTAAATCGTCTTAAAGACAGTAAAGCAAAAAGCAGAGTTGTTATTTTAATGACTGATGGTGTTAATAATGCAGGTTTTATTGAACCTGAAACTGCTGCAGATATTGCCAAACAATATGGCATAAAAGTATATACGATTGGTATTGGAACAAACGGAATGGCGGAATCTCCTTATGCTTACGCACCAAACGGAGGTTTTTTATTCAAAATGCAAAAGGTTGAAATCGACGAAAGATTAATGAAAAATATCGCTCGAAAAACCGATGGAACTTATTTTAGAGCAACAAGCAACGACAAGTTAGCCGAAATATACAATGCAATTAATAAATTAGAAACAACAGAAATCCAAGAATTAAAATTCTATGATTACGACGAAAAATACAGAGGTTTTGTTTTACTAGCGGCCTTTTTACTATTGTTAGAAGTTGGCTTAAGAAACACGGTTTATAGAAGCTTTATTTAATTTGAAAAAATTAAAAAATTTCAAATAATAAAATTTCAAATAACAAATTGAAATTTGGAATTTTTAGAATTGGATTTTAAAGACATTTATGGAATTAGACGAAAAAAAATATTTATATCTCTTATTACTGCTCCCAATTGTGGCGTGTATATTTCTTTTCAATATGTATTGGAAAAGAAAAAAACAACTTGAGTTTGGTGATTTAGAAATGGTAAAAAAATTAAGCCCGGAGCGATCTGTTTTTAAACCTGTATTAAAAATATCGATCTTGCTTTTGGCATTAGCGTTTTTAATTATTGGTTTGGTAAATCCAAAAATAGGAACCAAAATGGAAACCGTAAAACGCGAAGGTATTGATATTGTTTTTGCGGTTGACGTTTCTAAAAGTATGCTTGCAGAAGACGTTGCTCCAAATCGTTTAGACAAAAGTAAACAACTCGTTTCGCAGATTATTAATTCTCTAGGAAACGACAGAATAGGTATTGTTGCTTACGCAGGAAGCGCCTTCCCAGTTTTGCCAATCACATCTGATTACAGCGTTGCAAAAATGTTCTTGCAAAGTATGAGCCCGGATATGGTTTCATCACAAGGAACATCTCTTGACGAAGCAATTCGTTTATCAGCTAAATATTTTGATGAAAAGAGCAAAACCAGCAAGCTTTTGATTTTAATTTCTGATGGTGAAGATCATTCAGAAGGAGCGTCGCTTGCTGCTGAAGAAGCCAACAAAATAGGAATGAAAATTATTACTGTTGGTGTTGGAACAGAAAAAGGAGGAACAATTCCGTTAAAAGAAAACGGCGTAGTTCGCAGTTATCAAAAAGATCAAAACGGAGAAACTGTTATTACTAAACTTAACCAAGAAGGCTTAAAAACTATTGCAAAAGCAACAAAAGGAGGTTATGTTTACGGCGGTAATACTAAAGAGGTTTTAGAATATATCAAGAATGCTTTAAATAACATTCAAAAAACAGAGTTTGAATCTACCCAAATGGCCGATTTTCAATCACAATTTCAATGGTTCATCGGATTTGCTTTCTTATTATTGTTTATCGATATTTTCCTTTTAGAAAGAAAAACCAATTGGATTAAAGAGTTGAATTTATTTAACGAAAAAAAATAAAGATTCCGCTTAAAACTCGGAACAAAAAATAAAAACATTAGAATGAAAAATTTACTTCTTTATATTTTACTAACGTTTTCTTTGGCAGTTTCTGCTCAGGAAAAAGATAAAACATTGCCTAGTGCCAATGAGGAATATAAGCAGAATAAATTTGTTGATGCCGAAGCTAATTATAGAATCTCTGCCTCAAAATTTCCTAAACGCGCAGCAGCTCCTTATAATCTTGGAAACTCGATTTACAAACAAAATCAAGTTTCTGAAGCTAAATACGCTTTTGCGAATGCTATAAAAAATGCTAAAACGAGACCAGAAAAACATAAAGCTTTTCATAATCTTGGAAACGTTTTTATGAAAGAGAAAAATTATACGCAGGCGGTCGAAGCTTACAAAGAAGCTTTACGCAACGATCCTACAGATGATGAAACGCGTTATAATTATGCATTAGCAAAACAAAAATTAAAAGAAAATCCTCCTAAAAACGATAAGAACAAAGACAAGGATAAGGATAAAAAGAACGACAAAAAAGACGATCAAAAGAAAGACGGCGATAATAAAGACAAAAAAGACGGCAAAGACGATCAGAAAAAAGACGATAAAGGAGATAAAGACAAGGATAAAAAAGACGGCAAAAACGATCCGAAGAAAGATGACAAATCTGACAATAACGGGGAGCCAAAACCAATGCCTGGGGGAATCTCAAAAGAACGTGTTCAAAATTTATTAGATGCTGTAAACAATGAAGAAAAGAAAATTCAAGATAAAGTTAACGCACAAAAAGTAAAATCAAATCCTAAAAAACCAGAGAAAGACTGGTAAAATTTTTAGTTCAATCGTTTAATCGTCGAATCGTTTTATAATAAAACGGGCAAACGAATAAACAATTTAACAGTTAAACCAACAACGATTAAAAAATTAAATGAAAAGATATTTAATTCTATTACTATTCACTTTTCAAGGGCTTTTGGCTCAAGTTCAATTTGAAGCCAGAGTAAGCAAAAATACACTTGGACTAAACGAAAGACTTCGCGTTGATTTCATCATGAATGTTGACGGAGATAATTTCGACCAGCCTTCTTTTGACGGTTTTAAACTTGTTGCAGGACCCAGCCAGCAAATAAGCCAATCGTGGGTAAATGGCCGAAGCTCTTTTCAAAAAATATACTCTTACATTTTACAGCCGGCTCAAAAAGGATCAGTTATAATCAAGCAGGCTGCGATCGAATACAATGGGCAGATCTATAAAACTAACCCCATAAAAGTTACTGTAACCAATGCAGTTGCACAAGAAAGAGATCCTAACGACAGACCTCAAGGTTCTGGAAACGAATTGTTGCAATTAGTTGCGGAGACTTCTAAAACAAATCCGTACTTAAACGAACCAATAACTGTAGTTTATAAACTATATTTTAACGGAATTGGGGTTACTGGTTTTAAAGAAGTTGCAAAACCTAAATACAATGATTTCTGGAATCAGAATATCGAAGTTAAACAATTGGCAATTGAAGAAGGCAATTTTCAAGGACAAAGATGCTATTATGTTGTTTTAAAGAAAACCATTTTATATCCTCAAAAATCTGGAAAATTAACGATCGAACCTTTTTCATTAGATATTGGTGTTCAATTACCAACAAATCGTCGTGACATGTTTGGTCAGATGATTATAACTGAAGATAATAAAATTGTATCTGCGGGAGCAAGAACTATTAATGTAAAACCACTTCCTGAAACTGGAAAACCCGAAAGCTTTACTGGTGCAGTTGGTAAATTTAATTTTACAGTTACCCCAACAAAAACCACTTTAAAAAGTGGCGAAAGTCTTGATTTAATTGTAAGCGCGACCGGAAACGGAAACATGAAATTGTTTACACTGCCAAAACCAGTTGTGCCAAACGCATTAGAGATGTACGACCCGGTTCATGATGAAAATGTTTCAACAGCATTATCTGGCATGTCTGGAAGAATAACAGACAAATACACCATAGTTCCTCAATACAAAGGAAAATATGCTATTAAACCAATGTCATTCTCTTATTTCGATCTTAGTTCTGGTTCGTATCGAACAATAACGACAAAAGAGATTATGATTGATGTTTTAGACGGCCCAACATTAGCCGAAGCAAATCCATCGACAGCTTCTAAAAATGTTATTGCAGAAAAAGAGCAATTTAAATACAACAAAACAAAAACCATACTAGTACCAATTGCTAAGAATGATTTTTACGGTTCAAACTTGTATTATACTTTGTTGTTCCTCCCTTTTGCTATTATACCAATTATTATTCTTGCTAAGAAAAGAAAAGAAGCAATCGATGGCGACGTAACAGGAAACAGAATTAGAATGAACAATAAGCTTGCTAAAAAGTACTTATCGCAAGCCAAGAAACAGCTTAACAATAAAGAAGCTTTCTATATCGCATTAGAAAAAGCAATGCATAATTTCTTAAAGGCTAAACTGCATATTGAAACCTCAGAAATGAGCAAAGCCAATATTCAAGAATTGCTTTTATCTAGAAATGCAAACCCAGAAGCCGTTCAAGATTTTATTAACTTGACCGAAAACTGTGAATTTGCACGTTATGCGCCAGCATCAAGCGCTTCTATCCAGCAGGATTATGATAAAGCTGTTTTAATTATTTCGGCACTAGAAAAGCAGATTGTTTAAATATAACATCAAACTCGAGAGGTTTTAAAACCAACTCATGTTCAAAGAAAATAAAAATGAAAAATATAGTATATCTCTTTTTATTAATCACGCAGGTCTTTTTTGCTCAAAGCGCCTTTGACAAAGGAAATGCTTTGTACCAAAAGGGAGAATATCAGCAGGCTGCAGATGTTTTCGAAAATATAGTTAAAGAAGACAAACAAGAATCGGCAGAGGTTTATTATAATCTTGCAAATTGTTATTATAAACTAAATAAAGTTGCACCTTCTATTTATAATTATGAGAAAGCACTATCATTAAATCCTAATCATCCTGAAGCTTTAAACAACTTAAAATTTGCTAAAAAAAGAACAATTGATGAGATTAAAGAAGTTCCAAAAGTAGGTTTCGCAAAACTGATTCAAAACTTTACCGGAATTTTTGACTATGATACTTGGGCAAAAATTTCTGTTGTCATTTCATTTGTATTCCTGCTATGTTTCATTGGATATTACTTTTCGCAGCTTACCATTAGTAAAAGAATCTATTTTATCGGAATGTTTATTCTTTTAGTTACATTGCTTCTAAGCGTTTCAGCAGGAATGTCTGAGAAGAATCACTTTGACAACGATCGTCCGGCAATTGTTTTTGCAGAATTAAGCGAAGTTCGAAGCGAGCCACAAAAAGCAGGTTCTCCAGTAATTTTACTGCATGAAGGAGCAAAAGTTTATGTGATCGAAACTGTTGGAAAATGGAAAAAAATAGAATTAACAGACGGTCAAGAAGGCTGGATTGATGCTTCGACTATCAAGGAAGTGAAGTAACAGTTTTAAAATTTAAATATAAAATCCCAAACTCCAATTGTTATTAACTTGGAATTTGGGATTTTCATTTTATACTAAAATGATTAACAAAAACATAATTCAATCTCTGGATCAAACGCTATCGTATTGCAAAGACACATTGTGGTACGTCGCTACAAAAAATTATAAACCTTATCAGGTGTCACACAATAATCCAATCTCACATCAGATTCAAAAACATCATCAATCTGATCTGCTGCTTCAAAGAACGAAAGTCCTATTTTAATCGTATCAGGTTTACAATCTGCAAGGAATTTATCATAAAAACCTTTTCCATAGCCAATTCGATTTCCAAAATTATCAAAAGCTAAAAGCGGTACAAAAACCACATCAATAGTTTGAGTAGGAACCTCAAGTCCGTTTACAGGTTCGGGAATATTATATTCGTTTTTTTTAATTTTGGTATTATCCGTCAATAAAAAATGAGTCATTCCTCGGGTTTCAAAATCACTTTTAGAAATCACAATTTCCTTGTCTTTTCCCGAAAGTAAATGCAGAATAAATTCAGTATCAACTTCTTTATGTTCTACTATTGGAAGAAAAACATGATAATATGTTTTATCCCAAATAGGCAATTGGATTAAATTATTGGCAATAGCCAGACTTTTTTCTTCAATATTATCTGCCGAAAGTTCTTTTCGAAGATTTTTATAATGTATGCGTAATTCCTTTTTATTCGTCGGCATTTTCAGGTAAAGTTTTAGACATATGATAAATAGCATCACCTTCGTATACAATTGGCGAATGATTAGCGTTTATAACAAACCCCTCGTGAGGTGCTTTTACCTTTTGCTCAAATTTACCAAACGGATCTGTAATTATCGCCAAAATTGTTCCCTTAGTCACAAACTTTCCAATCAAATTATAATCATGAAGCAAACCTGAGCATTTGGCTCTAAGCCAAACTGAATTTTTAATATAGATTGATGGTTCTTCGGCTTTTTCAACAATATGTTTAGAATCAAGCATTTTTAGATAATGCAAAAGACGCTTCACTCCCATTACTCCTTCATTTGCAATTGCATCGTTTATATCCAGCGATTTTCCGCCTTCAAAAAGCAGCATTTTAATATTGGCTTTTTCACACGTATTTCTAAAAGAACCATTGATATTTTTAGAATATAACGTAAAAGGCGCATTAAAAACATCTGCCAAAATTTTCAGCTCAGGATTATTCTGGGTAATTCTAATTTGAGGCGCATTAAAACGACTGGCACCGCCTGCATGAAAATCGACCGCATAATCAATAATAGGCAAAATTTCAGCTACAATATGATAGGCAAATCGGCTTGCGAGCGATCCTTTTTTACTTCCGGGGAAAACCCTGTTTAAATCCCTCCCATCAGGAAACTCACGAGATTTATTTACAAAACCATACATATTGATAATCGGAATACAAATAATGGTGCCTCTTGCTGGACGATTAATTTTTTTGCTGATAATCTGGCGGACAACTTCAACTCCATTTATTTCGTCGCCATGAATTCCTGCCGAAAATAAAACAACAGGCCCTTCTTGTTTTGAGCGACGAACAATAACAGGAATATTAAGTTTTGTGGTAGTGTGTAATCGAGCAATCTCAACATTTATGGTTCTGCTTTCTCCAGGTAGAATTGCTTCGCCAAAAATCACCAAAGGCTTACTATTTTTCATGTTTAATAATAAAAGCTAAATATAGAAATTATATTTTAAACTCGTTGAGTGTAATTATTTTCAACACATAGAAACATAGCTTTTACAATCGAAAATTAGGCGTTTCACTTTTTCTAAACACACATAATTGCGCTATGCGAAAGAAACATGTTTCTTTTTATCTCCTTTTCTAGGCATAAAATCTATGTTTCTATGTGTTAGATTATTTTTTGAACAATTACACTCAATGAGTTATTTTAAATTTATATCTTTGATTTTTAACACTTAAATTCTTAACATACAACCTATTCAAAACCTAAAAGAAGAAATGAAAAAAGTATTAGTTTTATTTAGTGCATTAGCCATATTGGTTTCCTGCCAGAGTAAAGAAGAGAAAATGAAAGAAGCAGAAGCTGATGGAAACGAAGCTGTTGCTGTTAAATCAAAATTAATTGACGGTGCTGGTAAGGCGCTTCAAGAAGAAGGAAAAGCTGCCGCTAAAAGCGCATCAAAAGGAATTGGCGATGTGATAAAAGGCATAAATTCAGGAATGAGCGAAAGTATCAACACTTCAAAAGTAATTTCTGATCCTGCCTTTAAAACCAGTTTTGAAGAATGTAAAGCGGAGAAAATTTACGCCTCTGAGAGTGATAAACAAAAGAAAGTAACGATTTATCTGATTGCTAAAAAAGACTTCAAAGGCGATATTTTACTAAAAGCCTTTGATGCCGATAAAAAAGAAATTGGCAGAAGTAAATTAGAAGTTTCCATCAAAAAAGATGACGCAAAATACGTAGACTTTTCATTTGATGAAAGAACGCATTTACTGCAAACAGAATATTTTACAATTAAGTAAAAATAACACCATAAAAAAAGCGTCCGTTTCTTAGAAAAAACGGGCGTTTTTTCTTTAAGAAAACTAAAAGAATTATTTAATTTGAACGCAAAAGTTTAAATTTGTTCTATGCAGACTCCTCTCGAACTTCAAATTCTAACTTTACCAGATAATCCGGGCGTTTATCAATATTATGATAAAGACGGAAAGATTTTATATGTTGGCAAAGCCAAAAACTTAAAAAAAAGAGTTTCATCCTATTTCAACAAAGTTCACGATACAGCCAAAACAAATGTTTTAGTAAAAAAAATCGTCACCATAAAGCATATTGTGGTTCCTACTGAAACCGATGCTCTTTTATTAGAAAATAATCTAATAAAAACATTACAGCCACGATATAACGTTTTGCTTCGTGATGACAAAAGTTATCCTTGGATTTGTATAAAAAGAGAACCTTTTTCGAGAATATTTTCGACTAGAAGAATGGTCAAAGACGGCTCAGAATATTTTGGCCCTTATACCAGTTTCAAAACAGTACACACTATTCTTGATCTAATCAAAGAATTGTATCCGCTTCGAACCTGCAATTACGACTTAAGCAAATCTAATATTGATTCTGGTAAATTTAAAGTCTGCCTTGAATATCATATTGGCAATTGCAAAGGGCCGTGCGAAGGTTTAGAATCATTAGAAGAATATCAAAAACAAGTCGATGCAATCCGCGAAATTCTAAAAGGAAATTTCAAAGAAAGCATCAAAGGTTTTAAACGATTAATGATTGAATATGCGCAAGAATTGCGTTTTGAAGAGGCACAAAAAATAAAAGAGAAAATAGAAGTTCTCGAAAATTATCAATCAAAATCGACAATTGTAAATCCAAAGATTACCAATATCGATGTATTTTCGATTGTGTCTGATGAAAGTGCCGCTTTTGTCAACTTTCTGCAAATTTCTCATGGATCGATTATTCGTTCGCACACTTTAGAAATGAAGAAGAAACTAGACGAAAGTGACGAAGAACTTCTAGAACTTGCCATTATTGAACTTCGGGAACGTTTTCAGCTTTTATCTAAAGAAGTAATTGTTCCTTTTGAAATAGATTTAGGCGAAAACATCAAAACAACAGTTCCACAGCTTGGCGATAAAAAGCAAATTTTAGATCTATCTATTCGTAATGCAAAATTTTACCGAATTGAACAATTAAAACAGCTTCAGATTGTAGACCCTGACAGACATACAAATCGAATCATGGCACAAATGCAGAAAGATTTGCGCCTTCCGTCAGAGCCGCGTCATATTGAATGTTTTGATAACTCGAATATTCAGGGAACAAATCCTGTTGCCGCCTGCGTCGTATTTAAAGACGGAAAACCAAGCAAGAAAGATTATCGCCATTTTAATGTAAAAACAGTCGAAGGTCCAGATGATTTTGCCTCAATGACTGAAATTGTATATCGCCGTTATAAAAGAGTATTAGAGGAAAATGAACCGCTGCCGCAATTAATTATTATTGACGGAGGAAAAGGTCAATTATCAGCAGCGTTAAAAAGCATTGATGAATTGGGTTTACGCGGAAAAGTTGCCATTATTGGTATTGCAAAACGCTTAGAAGAACTATTTTATCCCGGAGATTCAATTCCGTTGTATCTCGATAAAAAATCAGAAACACTTAAAGTAATTCAGCAATTACGAAACGAAGCGCATCGATTTGGAATTACTTTTCACAGAGACAAACGCAGCAAAGCAGCTCTTAATTCCTCAGTCGAAAGTATTCCGGGAATTGGCGAAAAAACTATGCTTACGTTAATACAACATTTTAAAAGTGTTAAAAGATTGAAATTAGCATCAGAAAAAGAAATATCTGCAGTTGTAGGGGTTTCTAAAGCCAAAAAAATTGTCGACTTTTACAAAACGAACTAGTAAATTCTTATGCGCCCAAACCAACTGTCAATTTTAAATACTCGGTCAAAAGTTTTTTTTTCCGATCCCAGAAAGGGAGCTTCTTGGGCCGCTCTTTTTTGGCAGGAAAAAACAATCTTTTCGTTTTCGCAGTTTTCTATTTTCAGCTTGCACATAACAGCATTACTTTTTACACTCTTGTTACTGACTCCGCAAAAATCTTTTTCACAGGAAAATAAAAGAGACAGTATTAAAAGACCAAAAATTGGATTGGTATTAAGCGGCGGCGGTGCCAAAGGTTTTGCACATATTGGAGTTTTAAAAGTGCTTGAAGAAGCTGGAATTAAAATTGATTATATTGGCGGAACCAGTATGGGATCTGTAATTGGCGGACTTTATGCTTCTGGCTACAATGCTTCGCAAATTGACTCGATTTTTAAACGAACTAATTTCGACGAACTAATAAATGATTATATTCCGCGTTCTTCAAAAAACTTCTACGGAAAGAAAAATGACGAATTGTACGCTATTGTTTTACCATTCAGTAATTTTAAAATAGGTATTCCTGAGGCACTTTCAAAAGGAATGTATAATTACAATTTACTAAGCAGTCTAACTCGAAATGTTCGTCACGTTCGCGACTTCAACAAACTTCCTACTCCGTTTTTATGTATTGGAACCAATATTGAAACCGGCGAAGAAGTATTACTTAACAAAGGAAATCTAGTGCAAGCCATGATGGCAAGTGCCGCTTTTCCATCGTTATTTACACCTGTTGAAATCGACGGAAATTTATTAGTAGACGGAGGTGTTGTAAACAATTATCCTATAAAAGAAGTTCGTAATCTTGGTGCAGACATTATTATTGGTGTCGATGTTCAGGATGATTTATTGAATAGAAAAAACCTAAAAAACGCAACTCGAATCTTGGTTCAGATCACCAATCTGCAATCTATTGAGAAAATGAAAAGTAAAGTAAAAGATACTGACATTTACATCAAACCAGACATTCGTGATTATGGCGTAATCTCTTTTGACAAAGGAGAAGAAATTATTCGAAAAGGAGAAGAAGCTTCTTTTGCTGTTTATGAAAAATTAAAATCGCTTGTAAACGAAGATAATTTTTATAAAAAACCGAAACTAAAAATTGCTTCGGATACACTTAAAATCGCAAAAATAAACAGTGACAATCTCGAAAATTATACCAAAGAATATATTCGAGGAAAACTTCGCTTCAAACCAGAAAGCACGATTACATATGCTGATCTTAAAACTGGAATCAACAACTTAAATGCAACTCAAAACTTTAGTACAATATCATACTGTTTAGAACCGAATGGAGAAAGCGACGACTTAGATCTTGTGCTTAAAGAAAACCCAACACAGACCTATTTAAAACTTGGTCTTCATTATGACGGCTTGTATAAAAGCGGCATATTATTGAATCTTACGCATAAAAAAACATTCTTAAAAAATGATGTTACTTCAATGGATATTATTTTAGGAGATAATTTTAGATATGATTTTAACTATTATGTCGAAAACGGTTTTAATATTAGTTTTGGATTTCGCTCTCGATTAAATCAATTTAATCGAAATGTAACGACCAATATAAGTACTTTAACAGCTCAAAATCCGAATGTAAACCTTATCAATGTCGACTTCATGGATCTAAGCAATCAAGCTTATTTTCAAACCATTTTTGTACAGAAATTTTTAATGGGCGGTGGACTTGAATATAAATATCTTAAAATAAGCTCCCCAACACTTGCAAATATTGACAATGTAATTGACAAAAGCAGTTATCTAAGTGCATTTGCCTACCTAAAATACGATTCATTTGATGACAAATATTACCCAAATTCAGGATTGTATTTCTCGACAGATCTCCAAACTTATTTAGCATCTTCAAATTATACTAATCTGTTTAAACCATTTTCGATGGCAAAAGCAGAGGTTTCATATGTAAACACTATATTCAAAAAGCTTACTTTTAAAATAGACGCCGATGCTGGTTTAACTTTTGGAAATGACAGCGTGCCTTTTTTCGATTATATTCTAGGAGGATATGGATATAACAAAATAAATAATTTCAATTATTTTTACGGTTATGACTTTCTGAGTATTGCAGGAAACAGCTTCATAAAAACGGGAATCACGCTTGATTATGAGATTTTCAAGAAAAATCACGTAAATCTTTCGGCCAATTATGCCAACTTAGGCGATGACATTTTTAGTACGGTCGATTGGATTTCAATGCCAAAATATTCTGGTTATGCTGTAGGTTATGGACTCGAAACGATTATTGGCCCAATCGAAATTAAACAATCCTGGTCGCCAGAAATGTCAAAGAGCTTCACTTGGTTTAGTATAGGTTTTTTATTTTAATTTCGATTTTTTCGAAATATTTTATGTTATAAATAATATAATATGTAATTTTGATCAATAAAAATTACGACATTTGTTATAATGAAAACTAAATGGACAGGTTTATTAGAGTATCTTCAATTCCTCATCAAGAGAAATCCTGAATGAAGCTATCGAATTGAGATAATTAGTCAAAACTAAAGTTGACTTGATTATCTGTTCACACAATTCAAAATTTTCGAATTATCTAATTAATTTAAAAATTATCTAATTGAAAAGCCATGCCATTATATCATAAACTTGGAGATTTTCCTCAAAAAAGACACACCCAATTCGAAAAGCCAAACGGAGGGTTTTACTATGAACAATTGTTTGGAACCGAAGGTTTTCACGGACATTCGTCTTTGTCCTATCATGTTCACAGACCAACTCAGGTTAAAGAAATTTTAAACTCTTATTCGGTTGAACCAAAAATTGCAATCGGAAAAAATATAAAATCATTACTTTTTAAAGGTTTTGAACTAAAACCAGAAAACGACTTTTTAGACAGCCGAAAAGCAATGTTAGTCAATAAAGACTGTATTATTGGTTTGGCTGCGCCAAAAAAATCGCTTCGAAATTATTTCTATAAAAATGCCGATGCCGATGAAATGCTTTTCATCCATAAAGGAAAAGGAAAACTAAGAACCATGTTAGGAAATATTCCTTTTGAATATGGTGACTATTTAATTATTCCAAGAGGTATTATTTATCAAATTGATTTTGAAACAGAAGACAACCGACTATTTTATGTAGAATCTTATTCTCCATTTTATACTCCAAAACGATACAAAAATCAATCAGGTCAGCATTTAGAACATTCTCCATTTTGTGAACGTGATTTTATTTTGCCAAACGAATTGGAAACCTACGACGAAAAAGGAGATTTTTTAATTAAGATTAAAAAAGAAGGCATGATTCACGAAGTGGTTTATGCTACACATCCGTTTGATGTTGTAGGCTGGGACGGATATAACTTCCCATACGGATTTTCAATTCACAATTTCGAACCTATAACTGGGCGTGTTCACCAACCGCCTCCAGTACATCAAACTTTTGAAACAGCAACTTTTGTTGTTTGTTCATTCTGCCCAAGACTTTACGATTATCACCCAAAAGCAATTCCAGCGCCATACAATCACAGCAATATAGATTCAGACGAAGTACTGTATTATGTTGATGGCGATTTTATGAGCCGTAATAATATTGAGCAGGGACATATTACTTTACATCCAAAAGGAATTCCACACGGACCAGCGCCTGGCGCAATGGAACGCAGTATTGGTCATAAAGAAACTCAGGAATTAGCCGTTATGGTTGATACTTTCAGACCTTTAATGGTTACCGAAGAAGCTATGGGCCTTGATGATGGACAGTACTATAAATCGTGGACGGAGTAATTTTTTAATGTGGCAATATGTCAATTAGATAATTAGAAAATTTCTTTAATTAGAAAATGTGTCAATTTGGAAATTAGACAATTAAATATTGTAATTTTAAACCTACAAAATAAATTATCTCATTATCAAATTTTCTAATTATCATATTAAACAAATGACTTTTAACGAAAAATATAAAGACAACGCTCTTTTAATAAAAACTTTCAATTTTGCATTAAATATAATTGACTACACGACTGAACTTCAAGATCAAAAGAAATTCGTAATCGCAAATCAATTATTAAAAAGTGGAACATCAATTGGAGCAAACTCAAAAGAATCACAAAACGCAGAAAGTAAAGCAGATTTTATTCATAAATTAAAAATTGCGATTAAAGAAGCTGACGAAACAGAATATTAGTTGTTTTTATGCGATGCACATAGCGAATATCCAAAGTGTAGTCGTTTATTAAATGATCTCTCAGAAATTTTAAAAATTTTAAATAAAATAATATCAACATCTAAGAGGAATTAGAAAATTAGAAAATGTGTCAATTAGAAAATTAATGCATTTCAAGAATTATCTCATTTTCTCATTATCAAATTATCTAATTATGAGTAAAGAAGTAAAATCAGTAGAATACGGATTAGAGAAAATATTTGAAGGAGCACAAGATTTCCTTCCATTATTAGGAACAGATTATGTAGAATTCTATGTTGGAAATGCAAAACAATCTGCACATTATTATAAAACCGCTTTCGGATATCAGTCATTGGCTTACGCTGGATTAGAAACTGGAGTTAAAGACAGAGCATCATATGTTTTGAAACAAGACAAAATCAGAATTGTTTTGACAACTCCGTTAACAGCAGATTCTCCAATTAACGAGCATTTGAAAAAACATGGTGACGGTGTAAAAGTAGCGGCTCTTTGGGTTGAAGATGCTACAAAATCTTACGAAGAAACGATGAAACGCGGCGCACGTTCTTTTATGGAACCAACTGTTGAGGAAGATGAATTTGGTCAAGTAGTTCGTTCAGGAATTTACACTTACGGCGAAACGGTTCACATTTTTGTAGAAAGAAAAAACTACAACGGTGTTTTCTTACCGGGCTATAAAGAATGGAAATCAGATTACAACCCAGAGCCAACGGGATTAAAATATATTGATCACATGGTTGGAAATGTGGGATGGAATGAAATGAATACTTGGGTAAAATTCTATGAAGACGTAATGGGATTCGTAAATTTCTTATCTTTTGATGACAAACAAATTACTACAGAATACTCTGCGTTGATGAGTAAAGTAATGTCAAACGGAAACGGAAGAATCAAATTTCCAATTAACGAACCTGCCGAAGGAAAGAAAAAATCGCAAATTGAAGAATATTTAGATTTTTATGGCGGACCTGGAATTCAGCATATCGCCATTGCTACAGATGACATCATCAAAACAGTATCACAGCTAAGAGCACGCGGTGTTGAATTCTTATCAGCTCCTCCTCATACCTATTATCAAGCAATTCCAAAAAGATTAGGAGTACATATGGATATGATGAAAGAAGACATTAACGAAATTGAAAAGTTAGCGATCATGGTCGATGCCGACGAAGATGGTTACCTTTTACAGATATTTACTAAGCCAGTTCAAGACAGACCGACACTTTTCTTTGAAATTATTCAAAGAATGGGTGCAAAAGGGTTTGGTGCAGGTAACTTTAAGGCTCTGTTTGAGTCAATTGAGAGAGAGCAGGAATTGAGAGGAACTTTGTAAAATTGCATTATTTTTACATTATGCAAAAAAAATCTCTGTAAAATGATGATTTTTATGCAAATGTTATGTTAAACTTACTATTTGCTATTTTTTTTATGCACTTTGTATCTATCTTTGCACTCGCAAATCAAGAAGGGGTGGTTTCCTTCTAATTTGATATAAATTTCATAATTTATAGTTTTTTGGTTAGTTAATAGCATAAAAACTCAGTCATTCCTTGACTGAGTTTTTTTGTTTTGGTACATTTGGAATAGAATTTGCATTTATTTACCTTTATTATGAAATGTAAAAATTGTACTATGAAAAAGTTCGTCCTCATTATATTAATTCTAACAACATTTAGTTTTGACACTCAAAAAGAAGACGCTTTTGATACTGGAGAATACTTCAAATTCAGAATTCATTACGGAATTGTAAATGCCGGATATGCGACTCTTGAGATTAAAGATGCTACAATAAATAACAAAAAAGTTCATCACGCCATAGGAAAAGGCTATACAACTGGAATGTCAAAATTCTTTTTTAAAGTCGAAGATTTATACGAAAGTTATTTTGATAAAGAAACTGGAAGCCCTTATCGTTATGTTCGCAAAATTGACGAAGGCGGCTACACTAAAAATCAAGAAGGTTTCTTTAATCAAGCCGAGAACAGAGTTTTAGTAAAAGATTACAAACGAAAAACTGAAAAAACAATTGTAATTAATAACAATGTACAAGACATTGTTTCGTCTTTTTATTATTTAAGAAACCATCCCAATATCGACAAACTAAAATCAGGCGAATCCATTACAATTGATATGTTTTTTGATGATGAAATCACAAAATTTAAGTTAAAATATGTAGGCCGTCAAGATATTACGACTAAATTTGGAACCGTTTCAACAATGGTTTTCAAACCTCTTGTGCAAACAGGAAGAGTCTTTAAAGAAAAGGAAAGCTTAACGCTCTGGATTACAGACGACGACAACAAAGTACCAATCAGAATCAAAGCAGATCTTGCCGTTGGATCTCTAAAAGCAGATCTTGATGAATATAAAGGATTAAAAAATCCGCTTAAAGTTAAAAAGAAATGAACCTAACTGATCATTCAGAATCAATTTTAAAAGAAATTGACCTTAAATTTCAAGCAATAAATCAAAAAACTGAGGTTCAGTTAGAAGGTTTGCTTTGGTCAAAACCAATTACATATTGGGATTACATACAAACTGATGCTCTTTTAAATCTACAAATACAACGCACCACACTTCCTGACGAAATGGTTTTCATCATGTATCATCAGGTAAACGAATTAATCTTTAAAATGATTTTGTGGGAAATCGATCAAATTGCTGATACAGAAAACATTCAGGCCGATTTTTTCAGCGAAAGACTTTCAAGAATCACACGTTATTTTGATATGCTTACAAATTCGTTCAGTATTATGGAGAACGGCATGGAAGTAGATCAATACATGAAATTCAGAAATACACTTACTCCTGCCAGCGGTTTTCAAAGTGCGCAATACAGATTGATCGAATTTGCATCTACAGATGTTATTAATTTAACAGACCGCAGATACAAAGCAAATTTTGACGAAAACACAGCTCTTGAAATAAGCTTTGAGCATTTATATTGGCAGGCCGCAGGAAAAGATTATCAAACTGGCGAAAAATCTTATTTGCTAAATGAGTTTGAAAAAAAATACAAGGATCCGTTTTTAAGACAAATGACTTCGTTTAAAACGAAAAACATTTGGCAGAAATTCTCTCAATTACCAATCGAAGATCAACAAAATAGTGATTTAATCGCAGCCATGCGTCACTATGATAAAACCGTAAATATTACTTGGGTAATGCAGCATTTAAACACTGCAAGAAAATACATCTTAGAAAGCGGAAAAGGAACGGGAGAAGCAACAGGCGGAAGCGACTGGCAAAAATATATGCACCCAAAATACCAACGACGCATCTTTTTTCCTAAATTGTGGACCGAAGATGAATTGTCTAACTGGGGGAACGAATAAACTACTTTAGTTTCCCAAAAAATTTAAAAGTTTGAAAAAAGCATTCGTAATTATAATAGTATTATTTTCAATATTTTCATGCAATAAAACCGCCGAAAAGGTTGAAACAAAAACTATTAAACCAAAAACCAAAAAAGTAGAATTTGGTTTTAATTATGCTGACTTCAATGTGGTTAACGATACTATCGAAAAAGGAGATTCTTTCGGCTCAATAATTCAAGGCCAAAATATTGGCGACAAACAAGTTCATAATATTGTAGAACAAGTAAAAGATTCTTTTAATGTAAGATCGATTCGCTACAATAAACCGTTTACTTTACTTAGAGCTAAAAATAAAACTAACAAATTACAAGTATTTATTTATCAGCCAGACGCATTATCTTATTATGTAATTGACTTAAGAGACAGCATCGCAAAAGCATATAAAAAAGTAAAACCTGTTACTTTAAAGCGTAAAATTATTGGCGGCGTTTTAAAAAGCTCACTATCTGAAACTCTTGGAAATGAGAGTGTAGAAACAGCACTTGCCAGCAGAATTACAAAAGTATTCTCATGGTCGATTGACTTTTTTAAACTAAAAAAAGGAGATCGTTACGGACTAATTTTCACAGAACGATTTATAAATGGCAAAACTTATGATGGTGTTGAAGAACTAGAGGCCGCTTTTTTTGAATATAAAGGTAAAATCGTTTATGCATTTCCATTTGAAAGAGATACCACATCAGGAAAAATTGAGTATTATGATGACGAAGGAAAAACATTAAAAAACTTTTTCTTAAAAACACCAATCAAATTCAGCCGAATCACTTCTCGCTTTACTGCGAATAGATTCCATCCTGTACAACATACTTGGAAAGCACACAAAGGAACAGATTATGCAGCACCAACAGGAACTCCAATTTCAACAACTGCATCAGGAGTTGTTGAAGCTACAGGATACACAGCAGGAAACGGAAACTTTGTAAAAGTAAAACACAACGGAACTTACTCTACTCAATACTTACACATGTCACGAATTTTAGTGCGACGCGGGCAGCGTGTTACACAAGGACAAACTATTGGATTAGTAGGAAGCACAGGACTTGCAACCGGGCCTCACGTTTGTTACCGATTCTGGAAAAACGGTGTTCAGGTAGATGCACTTCGACTTAATTTACCAACTGGTGAATCTTTGACTGGAAGTGACAGAACTCGTTTCATGAAACAAATCGAACCTTTGAAAAGAGAATTGGACAGTATTGGGAATTTGTAAACTTATCAATTAGAGAACATGAAAAACGCTCGGCTTAAAGCAATTTACAATGAAACTTTTTCAGGTTTAAAACTATTTTACAGAGACACAAATTTACCAGAGAACTTAATTTCGAATTACAAAATCGGGCAGATTATTCAAGAAAAAGGTTTTACTGATATGACTTCAATTGGCGGTGGTCTTTGTGGAAATTTTAGATATTTGATTGCCAGCGCTCATCCTAAAGATTTATCAAAATTCAATCCCGATTCAGCAAAAATCGGACATTTTCTCTTAGATTCCATTGCTTATTTTAAAGTTCTAGATATTCAAAAAAATTGAAGATAAAACACAGGTTTTTCTTTTAAATATTCCCGATACCTCAATTTCGCTTTTTAAAAATTCTTCCTCAAATCTTGAAGAAGAAATTATCGAAAAGGCAAGAAAAAAATTCAGCACCAAAATCAATTCACCTTTAATCCCAGAGTTACAAACCGAGAACTGGAAAGAAAGAACGAAGTCTCCAATTGGAATGAGTGATAATGGCGAATTATTCTTTGATGATTCTAAGATTAAAGCAGAACCTTTAAAAAGAATAGAAATCAATACAGCCGAAAAAACTATAACAGTTAACAAAAAACCTTGGTGGAAGATTTGGTAAAACTTTAATTCAAAAACATCTTTTATCAAATCACAAATTAATTAATGAAAAGAATACTATTTGCATTCTCATCGACAATAATACTCGGATGTTCTAATCCAAAGATTTTCATTTTAAAGGATTCAAATGAAAACAAATACTACGCATCAGAATTAATCAATAATGCTTTTGAAAAAGATCAAATTGATGAATCTCCCCTAATCGTAATAAACGGAATTCCATTTAAATACAACAAACTGCAAGACACTATTTTATTACCCTTGAAAAAATCAGAGATCATAAATCTGGATTTTTTAAACAAGAACAGCAGTCGTATAATATATAACGAAAAAGAAAATGATGGTGCTGTCATAATAACAGCAAAAATCAAAAATTGAAAGCATCAATCTCATAAATCGTTTTCGTAACTATTTGTTATATAATCCAGAACCACTGCCCTTTTAAAAGTTATTTCAGTATTTTTGTGTTTCTAAAAAAAACTAAACTTCAATAAAAATACAAATGGCTTTAAACACAACAAACCCAACCGGGACTGAAGCGTGGAAAAATCTGCAAAACCACTATAACGCAATTCACGAAACTACAATACAAGAACTTTTTCAGCAAGATAATGCTCGTGCTGCAAAATTCAACTTACAATGGAATGACTTTTTAGTTGATTATTCTAAAAACAATATCAGCCAAGAAACCATTTCGTTATTATTAGAATTAGCAAATTCTATTGGATTAAAAGATGCAATCGCACAATATTTTGGCGGAGCAATCATTAATCAAACTGAGAACAGAGCTGTTTTACATACTGCTTTACGTGCTCCAGAATCGGCAGTTATAAAAGTTGATGGAGAAAATGTAATTCCTGAAGTTTACGAGGTAAAAAACAAAATCAAAAACTTTACAGAAGAAGTAATTTCTGGAGAAAGAAAAGGTTTTACCGGAAAAGCTTTTACAGATATTGTAAATATCGGAATTGGAGGTTCTGATCTTGGACCTGTTATGGCTGTTGAAGCTTTACAGTTTTACAAAAACCACTTAAAAACGCATTTCGTTTCAAATGTTGACGGCGATCACGTAAACGAAATAATCAAAAAGTTAAATCCAGAAACTACACTTTTCTTAATCGTTTCTAAAACTTTTACCACTCAGGAAACTTTATCAAATTCTGAAACTATCAAAGAATGGTTTTTAAAATCGGCTTCACAAGAAGATATTGCAAAACACTTCGTAGCAGTTTCAACAAATATCCAAAAGGTAACCGAATTTGGAATTAATCCTGATAATATTTTCCCAATGTGGGATTGGGTTGGCGGAAGATTTTCTCTTTGGAGTGCAGTTGGTTTAAGTATCGCGCTTGCAATTGGCTTTGACAATTACAACCAATTATTAGTTGGAGCAAATGAAATGGATGAACATTTCAAATCAACAGAATTTGATGAAAACATTCCTGTAATTTTAGCTTTATTAAGTGTTTGGTACAATAATTTTTATGGAGCCGAAAGCGAAGCTTTGATCCCATACACACAATATTTATCAAAATTGGCTCCTTACTTGCAGCAGGCAACTATGGAAAGTAACGGAAAAAGTGTCGGTCGTGACGGAAAACCTGTAAACTACCAAACAGGAACTATTATTTGGGGGGAACCAGGAACAAACTCACAGCATGCTTTCTTTCAGCTAATTCACCAAGGAACAAAAAGAATCCCAACAGATTTTGTTGGATTCATAAAACCGCTTTACGGAAATGAAGATCATCATGATAAATTGATGTCAAACTTTTTCGCACAAACAGAAGCTTTAATGAACGGAAAAACTCCGGCACAAGTTCAAGCAGAATTTGACAAACAAGGACTTTCTGAAGAAAAAGCTTCTTATTTATTACCATTCAAGGTATTTACTGGTAACAAACCGACGAATACTATTTTGATTGAAAAATTAACACCAAAAAGTTTAGGTTCATTAATTGCATTATATGAACACAAAATTTTTGTTCAAGGTGTTATCTGGAACATTTTCAGTTTTGACCAATGGGGAGTTGAATTAGGAAAACAACTGGCAAATTCAATTTTAGATGAAATTAACTCTAAAACGGTAAAAAATCACGACAGTTCTACTACATTTTTATTGAACCACTTTTTGAAGAATAAATAAAACCTTAAAAAATAGAGTTTTATAACCTCCTGAAACGCCTTAAATTAACAAAATTTAAGGCGTTTTTTCGCATAAACACCCAGCAAAACGGCAGTTTATCGTAAAAATTTGCAGGTTTAACACTACACAATTGAACACATTCTTACGATTTTAACAAAAAACAGGCATGTAAAATCAAAAAAACGTTGTTTTATGCAAACAAAAAAGAAAAAATCATTTTAATGCGCAACAAATTTTATAAAACTTATTTTTCTTAACATTTTGATAACACTATCTGATTTAATTGTTATAATTTTGCCAAAAACAAATAACAAAAACAACAAATGAAGAAAATGAAAAATTGGTTACTTACAGGACTATTTTTTATGGTAGTTTCAACTGTATTTTCTCAGGGAAAAATTACTGGTACTATTACTGATGGTATAGTTTCATTACCAGGAGCTAATGTAGTTATCAAAGGTTCTACAACATCAACATCTACTGATTTTGATGGGAAATTTACTATTGATTCACCTACAAACACTGGAGAATTATACATCACTTACTTAGGTTACAACAACTTAACGGTAAAATTCACAGTTTCTAAAGGAGCTACAACTAACTTAGGAAAAATTGTTTTAGAATCTGATTCTAACCAATTAGAAGAAATTGTTGTAATGGGTAAAGGAATTATCGATTTAGCTAAAGATAGAAAAACTCCTATTGCGGTTTCTACTATTAAAGCGGCAGAAATTCAAGCAAAAATTGGTACTGCAGACATTACACAAACTATGGTAAATACTCCATCTGTTTATGTTGCTGGTCAATCTGGAGGTTACGGAGATTCAAGAATCAGTGTTCGTGGATTTGCTCAAGATAACACCGCTTTCTTATTAAACGGTCAACCAATCAACGGAATGGAAGATGGTAAAGTATACTGGTCTAACTGGTCTGGTTTATCTGATATTGCAAATGCAGTTCAAATTCAAAGAGGTTTAGGTTCTTCAAAATTAGCTATCTCTTCTGTAGGAGGTACCGTAAACTTCATTACAAAAGCTACTGAAAAGAATGAAGGTGGTTTTGTTTCTTTAGGAGTTGCAAATGACAACTACTTCAAAACTACTGCTGCTTACAACACAGGTATGAGCAAAAGCGGATGGGGAACCAGCGTAATGCTTACTCACTGGCAAGGTGACGGATACAATGACGGAACAAAAGGTGAAGGTCAAACTTACTTTATTTCTGTTGGATACAAAGCTAATGACAAACACAGTTTCAACTTCTTGTTAACTGGTGCTCCACAATGGCACGATCAAAACTTTACAAAATCTATTGACAGCTATTTAAAATACGGAAGAAAGTACAACAATAACTGGGGTACTCAAAACGGAGAGTACAAATCTGAAAGAACAAACTACTACCACAAACCAGTTGCTAACATAAACTGGGATTATGATATCAGTGATAAAACACAACTTTCTACCGTATTATACGGATCTTGGGGAAGAGGTGGAGGAACTGGAAGCTATGGTACTAAACCAGCTACTCCTGCAGGAGGTCAAATAAACTTTGACGGTATCCTTGCAAGCAATCAAGCTATTGTAGACGGTAAAGGAAATGCTGACGCTAGAAGTACAAATGGTGCTTACGTAATTAGAGCTAGTGTTAATAACCATGCTTGGTACGGTTTAGTATCTAACTTAAAAAACCAACTTACTGACAATTTAGCTTTAAACGTTGGTCTTGACTTAAGAACTTACAAAGGAACACACTTCAGACAAGTTTCTGACTTCATGGGATTGTCAAGCTGGACTGACACAAGAAACCTTAAAGATGGTAATAGCAACCCAAGTGGTACTATGAAAAGTAACTATGTTACAGAATCTGGAAGAGCATTACCTTGGCCAGGAACTTTCAACACAATTGCAGAAGACCAAAGAATTGACTACGACTACGGAGAAACTATTTCTTACGGTGGTGTATTTAGCCAGTTAGAGTATTCTAATGACAATTTCTCAGCATTCTTCCAAGGATCGCTTTCAAATCAATCTCATAGCAGAGTTGACAGATTCGATTACTTGCCACAGAATCAAGATTCTAAAAAAGTTAACAACGTAGGATATAACGTAAAAGGAGGAACTAGCTACAAAATTGCTGAACAACATACAATTTATGCAAATGCTGGTTACTATTCTCGTCAACCATACCACGATAACATCTATTTGAACTTTACAAATGCGGTAAACCCATTAACTGAAAACGAAAAAATATTTGGTCTTGAAGCTGGATATACTTTCGCTTCAAAAATAGTAACTGCAAGTGTTAATGCTTACAGAACTTCTTGGAAAGACAGAGTTACAA
This sequence comes from Flavobacterium sp. FlaQc-28, assembly GCF_044007415.1. Classification (NCBI taxonomy): domain Bacteria; kingdom Pseudomonadati; phylum Bacteroidota; class Flavobacteriia; order Flavobacteriales; family Flavobacteriaceae; genus Flavobacterium; species Flavobacterium sp. FlaQc-28. The sequence continues at coordinate 997,662 of NZ_JBIPCM010000001.1, read as the reverse complement.
CTACATCTACTACTGCTACTGCTGCTGATGTTGTTAAATATCCATCTTTACAGTTAGGAGATTTAATTTACAAAACTAACGAAGGTGTTGAGCAGGTTCATACTGGTGTAGAGTTAGATTTCGTTGCAAAACCAACTCATAATCTTAACTTAACAGGATTCTTATCAGTTGGTGACTGGCAATATAAAGGTAATACAGTAACTACAACTAGAGACGAAAGCTTATCTACTTTAGACAAAGTTCAACAAGATGTTGACGGTGGAAAAGTTGGAGATGGTGCTCAAGTAACTTACGGTTTAGGTTTCAGATATGAATTTGTTAAAAACCTTTCTATCGATGCTGACTGGAGATATTATGACAAATTATACTCAAATGTTGGTGCTGTAAAAAACAACTTAGAATTACCAAGCTACGATTTAGTTGACTCAGGTATCTCATACAAATTGTTTATTGGAAAAGGAAAACACGATTCTATCGGATTTAGAGTAAATGTTAACAACGTATTTGATGAAGTTTATTTATCTGAATTAACTACTGCTACAGCTGTAACACCTACTTCAAACAACTACAAAGGAATTAACGTTGCAAACACAGGATACTTTGGTTTAGGAAGAACTTGGAACTTTAGCTTACGCTACAATTTCTAATAAAGAACCAAACTAAATAAGAAAAAACGGCATTGACTTTTAAGTTTAATGCCGTTTTTTATTGCCCATTTTTGTTATATTTGTTTCAATAAAAATTTAATTTATGTACCATTTTTTACAAAAATTTCACTCAGGTTGGGCCTATTTAGCACTATTGCTTTTAGCAATTGCAGTAATAAATGCTATTATCGGCTTCTCTTCTAAAAAAGAATTTACAGCAAAGGATCGAAAGATTTCTTTATTTGCTTTAATCGGAACTCATACACAATTGTTGATTGGTTTAATCCTTTATTTTGTGTCTCCGTTAGGAAAAGCAGCTTTTGGACAAATGTCTAATGCTGAACTTAGATTAACTTCTTTAGAACACCCGCTGATCAATATTATCGCCATCGTTTTAATTACTATTGGATGGTCAAAACATAAAAAGCTAATCAACAGCGAAGCAAAATTTAAAACATTTGCTATATTTTACGGATTAGGATTATTACTTATTTTAAGTAGAATTCCATGGAACCTTTGGTTCTAAAAACACCAATTAAAGCCCTAGAAAAATAGGGCTTTTTTTATCTCGGCATATTATTTGTACAAACTCCCCCAAGTCTGAAAAAAAATAAATCATGAGTAAAAAGAATATCATACTTACCACATTTGCAATAACTTTTTTAAGTTGCTTTACCTACATTATAAGCCAAACAAAACCAGTAATTGAACAAAAATCAACTCAAGACACTGTAAAAAACAATAGACCAAGCATAATGGCTATGCCAACCGACTCTGTTTTTACAGACAAAGGCTTAAAACTAAAATTATACAAAAAAACAGCTCACGCATCCTACTATGCAGATCGTTTTAACGGTAGAAAAACTGCTGACGGAAGCAGATTCAGCAACAGTAAATATACTGCTGCACATAAAAAACTTCCTTTTGGCACAAGAGTTAAAGTAACTAATGAAGCCAACGGAAAATTTGTAATTGTAAAAATTACAGATCGCGGTCCATTTGTAAAAACTCGCGAAATCGACCTTTCAAAACGAGCCTTTATGGAAATTACCAAAAACAAAGGTGCCGGTGCAATGAAAGTAACAATCGAAACAATAATAGAATAAAAAAATCCCGCTGTGAGCGGGATTTTTTTATACAAACTTTTTAATACTCATCATAACTCCCGTGTGAAGTCCTTCATGATAATTATTAAAATCTAAAGCTCCTTCAATATTCTTTAAAGTATAACCTATACTTGTACTGTATTCCATATAGTTAACAAAAATACCTTTCTCAAAATCGCTTTCAACTTGTTTTAACGTTGACAAAAGAAGCCTTTTAATCTCATCAACCTCATCTTGAGAAACATCGCCTTCTGGCTTGGTTCCTTTTTTATACTTTGCCATAAACTCTTCAGAAATATTTCCCGGCAAACCTGATAATTTATAAACTAAAGCTTGCTGAACAGATAAACAATGTCCTGCATTCCAAATTAAATTATTACTAAATCCTTCTGGAATTTTATTTAATTGTTCTAATGTATAATTATCTAAAATCTTCAAAATAACTTCTCTAATGGTTTTCTGTACGTCAAAAACTGATTTCATAAATATATTTTTTTTATAAAATTAGTCATTTTTAAGTTTTAAATGATTTTTCTTTGCAGTCTAACAAATTTGTAGAAAAATGAACAAAATATATTATTTAGCTTCTTGCGACACTTGCCGAAAAATCATTAAAAGTTTACCAGAAAATCATAATTTAGTTTTTCAAGACATCAGACAAAACCCAATTACCGAAACGGAACTTGAGGAAATGCATAAACTTTCTGGAAGCTATGAAGCACTATTTAGCAAAAAAGCACAATTGTACAAGTCAATGGATTTAAAAAACAAATCACTGACTGAAGCCGATTTTAAAAAGTACATTTTAGAACATTACACTTTCTTAAGTCGTCCGGTTTTTATTATTGACGGAAAAATTTACATCGGCAACAGCCAAAAAAATATTACAGAAGTTATAAAAGTTTTGAGTTAGGGCTTTTTCCTCGATTATACAATTACACAGATTATTGAATTACAGCGCAAGACTTCAAACTTTTAGTTATCTTTGCGCCTTTATACTCAATTATATGATACAATCTATGACAGGGTTTGGCAAAGCTTCTTTGCAATTGCCTACAAAAAAAATTACCATTGAAGTAAAGTCCTTAAATAGCAAAGGTTTAGATTTAAACGTAAGAATGCCGTCGCTTTATCGCGAAATGGAATTAGGTTTAAGAACTCAAATCGCAGCAAAACTGGAAAGAGGTAAAATTGATTTCGGAATTTATATCGAAAGCACTTCTGAACAAACTTCAACAAAAGTAAATGTACCTGTCGTAAAAAACTACATTGCTCAATTAAAAGAGGTTTATCCGGACGCAGATGAAACTGAATTAATGAAAATGGCCGTTCGTATGCCAGACACATTAAAAACTGAACGCGAAGAAATCGACGAAAATGATTGGGAGCAAATTCAAGTTATTATTGACGAAGCACTTCAAAACATTCTAGGTTTCAGAAAAGATGAAGGAGAATCTCTAGAAAAAGAATTCAACTTAAGAATTGGTAATATTCGTCAATATATGAATGATGCTTTGGCATTAGATCCAGAACGTGTTCAAGCCATTAAAGATCGTTTACAAACGGCAATTTCAGAATTACAAGTTAATGTTGACGAAAATCGTTTTGAGCAGGAATTAATCTACTACTTAGAAAAGTTGGATATAACCGAAGAAAAAGTGCGTTTAACGAACCATTTAGACTATTTCTTAGAAACATTAAATGGAAATGAAGCAAACGGTCGAAAACTAGGCTTTATTACTCAAGAAATGGGTCGTGAAATCAACACTATGGGATCTAAATCAAATCATGCTCAAATGCAGAAATTGGTTGTGATGATGAAAGATGAATTAGAAAAGATTAAAGAACAGGTTTTGAATGTTTTGTAAAAACGCTGCAAGCTTTAAACTATAGGCAATAAGCTAAAAACGAAATCAAATTAAAGCCTAAGGCCTAAAGCCTAAAGCTTAAAGCATAACAATAATGAACAAAGGAAAATTAATTGTTTTTTCAGCACCTTCAGGATCAGGAAAAACAACTATAGTAAAACATTTACTAGGGAAAGAAGATTTAAACTTAGAATTTTCGATCTCAGCAGCTTCTCGCGACCCACGCGGAGAAGAAGAACACGGAAAAGATTATTATTTTATTTCGTTAGAACAATTCAAAAAACACATTAAGGCCGAAGAATTCCTAGAATGGGAAGAGGTTTATCGCGATAATTTTTATGGCACACTAAAGTCGGAAATTGAGCGTATTTGGGCTTTAGGAAAAAATGTAATATTTGACATTGATGTTGCCGGCGGATTACGTATTAAACATAAATTTCCTGAACAAACTTTAGCCGTTTTTGTAAAACCTCCAAGTGTAGATGAATTAAAACGCAGATTAAAACAACGTTCTACAGAAAGTGACGATAAAATTAATATGCGAATTGCAAAAGCTTCTGTAGAATTAGCTACAGCACCTCAATTTGACACTATTATAAAAAATTACGATTTAGATACTGCAAAAGAAGAAGCTTATCAATTAGTAAAAGAGTTCATAAATAAGTAATTTTATTCCGCAAAGATTCACAAAGAAAAAACAAAGATTCGCAAAAGTATTTTTTTAAACTTTGCGAATCTTTGTGCTATCTTAGCGACTCTCTGTGACACTATAAAAAATGAAAATAGGTCTTTACTTCGGAACATATAATCCAATCCATGTTGGTCATTTGATCATTGCCAATCATATGGCAGAGTTTGCAGATTTAGATCAGATTTGGATGGTCGTTACGCCTCATAATCCGTTAAAAAAGAAAGCAACCTTACTCGATGATCATCACCGTTTGCAAATGGTCTTTCTTGCAACAGAAGATTATCCAAAGATCAAACCCTCGGATATTGAATTTAAACTGCCTCAGCCGAATTATACGGTAGTTACATTAGCGCATTTACAAGAAAAATATCCTAGTCATGAATTCTCTTTGATTATGGGAGAAGACAATTTAAAAACACTTCATAAATGGAGAAACTACGAGGTGATTCTCGAAAACCATGATATTTATGTGTACCCGCGTATTTCTGATGAACCAGAAAATACAGAACTGAAATCACATCCAAAAATTCATGTAATTGATGCACCTATTGTAGAAATTTCATCAACTTTTATTCGAAACAATATTAAAGAAGGCAAGAATATCCAGCCTTTACTCCCGCCAAAAGTTTGGGAATATATAGATCATAATAATTTATATAAGAAGTAATTCTCCAGACAGTTTAGGCAATCTTGTCATTTCGACCGAAGGGAGAAATCACACAAGAAACTCCGCAAAGGGTATCCTATATTTGTCGATTTACGAGTGTGATTTCTCCCTTCGGTCGAAATGACAATAGAGCGCAATATAAAAGCCTGAACTTATGTTCAGGCTTTCGTTTTATAATTAAGCTTCTATACTCACTTCACTTTTTACTCGAGTTCTAATTTCACTCAGTGATTGGTCGATTAAAAGTTTTCCATCTCTAAAAACTTCCTTCAATTCGCCTTGCTTTTCTTCTTCCCAAGAAACATTATCAGTTAAATGATACTTTCCGTCAATTAAATCAATTTTCATTAGTCCTTTGGCCGATTTTTTAGTTCCGTCGTCTGTAATTGGATCTTTAAAAATGGCTCTTCCCTCTCCGTTTACTTCTCCATAAGTTGCTTTCATTGCAAATCCGAAAGTATCTCTAGTATTATATTGATAGGTAAAAGAACCAATTCCAAGAACAACATTTGTAGAAGCAAATCCTTTTTCTTTTAATCTTTCACAAATTTGAGTTGCTCTTGCCACGGTAATACTATCTCCGTAAATAGCACCAATTTGCGGTACTAATTCTTTAAATCCTTTATTATTTACTGTTCCTCCGAAAACGTCCCAAAGCAATTCAATAACACCTTTCTTTTCCTGCTCCGTTTTTCCGTTTGGATTTCCACAGATAATATCAACTGGATCACCGCTGTCAGGACGAATAACAACTTTACCTTCTCTAGCAACGATTTCTTCCTTTAATCTTGGCAGATAATCCGTTAGAACTTTCCATAAATCCCAGGTATCCGAAACAATAGAAACAATTCCCTTTGGATAAACTTCTGTAATTAATCTTTTAAAAGTTTCATACTCCCCTTCTGTAGTTCCCATACACATTACAGAATGTTCTGTTGCTGCTACTGAACCAGCCACAAGCTCTAGATCTGAATTTGCATTGTAATAATCTTCTAAAAAATCAATTACAGGAATTGTGTCTGAACCTGTAAAATTCAACAAATGCCCAGCCGCAGAAGTTATCGCTGCTTCGATCCCGCCCATTCCTCTCATTGAGAAATCATGCGCCTGCCAATCAACAAACTCTGGCACAGAAGAAGTTTCATCTGCGTATTTATCTAATACTTTTCTATATTCTTTTGCAATTGTTGCTGAATTACAAGGAAGCCAAACTACTGCTGAAAGTAAGGTTTCAAAATAATTGGTAAGCCAGAAAAATTCTGGAATTGTATTATACATGGTAAACATTGGCACTCGCAACGGTACACTTGCTCCTTCTGGCAATGCTTTAAAAACCATTGGAATATATCCTAAATCGTGTAAATCTTCGATATGTTTTATTCCAACTTGGTTTTCGCCTAAATAATTATTGATTCTGCGAGCGTATTTTTTAACCACTTCTTCTTTTGGCTGTTTGAAAAAGTAGTGCTCAAAATCATGAATAATATATTTTTTGATGAAATACTGCAATCCAAAAAACACGACCTCATCAACTTCTTCTAATCTTGATTTTCTTGGAGTCCAGTTTGAGTACACCAATGTTGTACCGTCTGGATATTGTCTTCTGTGGTCAACTTTGTAACCGTCTGTTAATAATAGTGGATTCATATTTTATTTTTTATAGCAATTTGATTTTATAACAATTCATTTAATCTAATTTGAACAACACGTTCATCTTCAAAATCTTTAAAAGAATTTGTGGTAAAGATTTTATCAAAACAATCTAATACCTCAAAACCTTTGTTGAAAATTCCGTGACTTACTGCTAAATATAATTTCCCAGCATTTTTGTTTTTCAGTTCCTCTGCCAATCCAACAAAAGTCCCGCCTCCGTCACAGATGTCATCAACAATTAAACAATCCATTCCTTTTAAATCCTCTTCGTAAACTTTAAATCCAGACAATTTTCCAGTTTTCACATCTCGGCTTTTACTGCATTCTACAACCTCAACGCCTCCTAAAAATTCAGAAACCTTGTAGATTTTCTTTAAAGCTCCACCATCTGGAGAAATCAATTTTACGTTTTCACCAATAATTTTTAAAATCTCTTTAATAAAAGTATGATTTGGAATTACGGTGCAATTATTAACTAAAGCAGGCGTAACCTCAGAATGTGCATCGAAAACGAAAACTTTATTTAATTGTAAACCATTTATAATATCAGCATATACTTTTACAGATAAAGGCTCGCCCGGAATCATAACACGATCTTGCCTTGCCGCTGGAAAATAGGGAATAAACAAATCTATAATTTTAACATCCATTCGGCGCAAAGCATCAACCGTAATACATAACAATCCTAAATCATTGAATGAATTTAATCTATGTGTGATTGTTATTTTTTGATCAACATTAAAATTTGGATCGATTTTAATGTGAGGTTCTCCTCCAGAGAATGTAAAATTTTTAAATTTAATTTCTTCTTGATCTTGAAAAGGAGTGAATTTTGGATCTAGATTAAGTATCATATATTTTTAGTTTGCGTTAATTATACGCAAATGTAGGATTAAATTTTAAATAAACAATTTATTTTGTGTAAAATTTACGCAAACCTTATTTCAAAGTGAAAACCCTTCTCAACAAACTCGCTGTATTTAAGCTTATTAAACTTAAAAAGCTTTGCCGGTCTTCCGCTTTTTATAGGAGAAAAATTATCAGTCTGTTCTAAAATTCCGTAACTGAGAATTTTTTTTCTGAAGTTTCTACGATCAATTTCTTTTTCTAAGATAGTACAATAGAGATTTTCTAAATCAGAAAACAAGAATTCTTCAGGAAGTAAATCGAACCCAATTGGTTCATAAGTCAACTTTGATTTTAACCTTTCTATGCCTTTTTCCAGAATTAAGTTATGATCGAACGCTAAAGATGGAATCTCATCAATCTTGAACCATTGTACTCTCTCAGCATCTGTGTTGGCTTTAATTTCTAAACTTGAAGCATCTACCAAAGCATAATAAGCAACGGAAACAACACGATTCCTAGAATCTCGATTAATATCATCGCCAAATGTGTACAATTGTTCCATAAAAGTCAATTCAACATTGGTTTCTTCACGCAACTCACGAATAACCGCATCACTTAACGATTCTTCATCTCGAACCAAACCACCTGGCAAAGCCCAGTATTTTTCTGAGGAACCAAATTGCTGCTCAATTAACAACACATATAAACCGCCATTTTTATATCCAAAAACAATAGCATCAACAGCAATTCTAATATTTTGCAATTTTCCCATACTTAAAAATCATATCGAACAAATATAACGAATGAGAGTCAACTTTGTAATTTATTACGCAAGCATAAATTACAAAGTTGACTCTCATCAATATTTATGAACTTTTTCTAGTTAACCGTCACAGATCTCTCCTTAGTTGAGCCGCATTGCGAACCTTTAACTTTAACTGTCACCTCTGCTTTAGCTACGTAAGTACCGGCCGTGGCATAAGCATGAGTAACAACGGCACCACTTCCAGTAGTTCCATCTCCAAATGTCCATACCACACTAAGTAAAGTCCCAGACCCAGTATACTCAATTGAATAATTCATTAATTTCGGATTAGTGGCATCTGTAGAATTATGTATCTTTACATAAGCAGATTCGAAAGCACAATCTACTATAGATTCTTCTGCTTTACTACAAGAATTACTCATAAATACAGCTGCAACAAGAATTAAAACTGATACAAACTTTTTCATTTTTGAAAATTTTAGTGGTTTATACATCAAAATTATACTTTTAAGCAACACGAACAAATGATTTAAATCATAATCTGTTACCAAAAAATAATTTTAGCTCTTTAGAAATAATCTCAAAAAGCGCATTTAAATTATTATTTTTTGGCGCTAGTAAAAACACAAATTCTTCTGGAACATGAAAACTATTCCAGACTAACTGCAGTTTATTCTCTTTAATAAAACTTCTCGCATTACAATTCCAGGTTACTGCAACTCCATCATTTTTAGACAAAAGGCGAAGCATTTCAGATTCTGAAGGAATAATATAATTAGGCACCATCGAGGGTCTTTTTTTATTAAAAGCATGGAGCCAAAATAATTTTATGTGTGGAATTCGGGCATCGTGGCTGTACCATTTCTGTCCATTCAGCCATTGTTCAATCTCTACAAAATTGTCTGCTTTTAATCTTTGACGAAATTCTGTTATATCTAAAGTTGTTGGAGCAACCACTATTAATTTAATTTTTCCAACAATTTCATAAGTGGTATCAAAAGTATCAAACCTTTTTGTAGTAATCGCAAAATCAAGTTTTTTAGAATCGACTAATGCAAAAAGTTCGTCGTTCTCTGCAAAAGTGAAGTCGATTAACTCAAACTTTGAAATTAAAAGATTCCCTATACATTCAAAAAGATGTTTTGAGATTCCAACAGAAATCAATCGGTTTGCATCTTCGGCTTTAGCTCTAAAACCAGCCTCAACGCTTTCAAGCCTGTCCAGCGCATCTATAATCAAATTATTCAGTAACTTAGCATATTCCGTTGGCTCTACTCCTTTTGATTTTCGATTAAATAATTTATTCCCAACATGAGCTTCGAGCATAGAAATTTGCTGACTAACGGCTGGCTGACTCATAAATAATTCCTTTGCAGCCACCGAAAAATTGCCGTTTTTATAAACTGCCTTAAAAGTTCTGTACCATTCTAGATTTACCATGACATAAATTTATTTATAACAAACATAGTTTATTTTATTTTTACTAATATCACTTAAGCTGTAAATTTGTTCAAAATTTAATATTATGAAGAAAATAGCATTACTTTCAATAATTGCATTCGCTGTCACAAACATTTCGGCTGTTGCACAAAAATCAAATAAAAAAGGGATGAAAAAAGTATTATTTGTTGTTACCAGTAATGATAAGCTGGGCAATACAGGAGAAAAAACTGGGTTTTGGTCAGAAGAATTTGCTGCACCATATTATGAGTTATTAGATCAGGGAGTTGAAATTACAATTGCTTCTCCTCTTGGCGGACAACCTCCAATTGATCCAAAAAGTGCTGATCCGTCATCAGCGACAGAAGACACAAGACGTTTTGATGCTGACAAAGTTTTACAAGAAAAACTAAAAAACACTTTAAAACTTTCGACTGTTAATCAAAAAGATTATGATGCTGTTTTTTATCCTGGAGGTCATGGACCGCTTTGGGATTTAGTTCAAGATAAAAATTCTATTTCCTTAATCGAATCATTTTATACGCATAACAAACCTATTGCTTTTGTATGTCACGCCCCAGCTGTTTTGAAAAATGTAAAAATCAACGGTGAATATCTCGTAAAAGGCAAAAAGGTAACTGGATTTACCAATGACGAAGAAGAAGCGGTTGGTTTAACTAAAGTTGTTCCGTTTTTATTGGAAGACGCTTTATCATCAAATGGCGGGATTTTTTCAAAAGGACCAAACTGGCAGCCATATGCTGTTGAGGATGGACTTTTAATTACGGGGCAAAATCCAGCATCATCTAAATTGGTAGCCGGCAAATTATTACAAAAATTAAATAAATAAGGCGCTAAGGGACTGAGAAGCTAAGATTCTTCTCTTAGGACCTAAAAAAAGCTAATGTCCCAGAAGCAAATTGATAAATAAAAAAATTAAACAAACAACCATGCTAAGCCTATTAGATAAGTTCAAAGAAAAAAACCTTAGAACCTTAGTAGCTTAACATCTTAGAACCTTAAAAAAAATGCTAAACTTTGAATTATATAATCCGACGAATTTAATTTTCGGAAAAGGACAAATTGAAAAACTTTCAACTCTAGTTCCAAAAGAGGCTAAAATTCTTTTAGCTTACGGAGGCGGAAGTATTTTTAAAAATGGTGTTTACGATCAAGTAATCACAAACTTAAAAGGTTTTGAAATTGTAGAATTTGGCGGAATCGAACCAAATCCTAGATTCGAAACTTTAATGAAGGCAGTTGACGTTATTAAAGCCGAAAAAATCAATTTCATACTTGCCGTTGGCGGAGGATCAGTAATTGATGGCGTAAAATTTATTTCGGCAGCTGTAAATTTTGAGGGAAATCCGATTGATATTTTACAAAAAAGAATCTTAATTACAGAAAATGCAGTGCCATTTGGAACTGTTTTGACGCTGCCAGCAACGGGAAGCGAAATGAATTCAGGCTCTGTTGTAACTATTGAATCTACTCAAGAAAAACTTGCTTTTGGCGGGAGCGCAATGTTTCCTAAATTCTCTATTTGCGACCCAACGGTTATTGCTTCTTTACCAAAAAGACAAATCCAAAATGGTGTTGTTGATGCTTACACGCACGTAATGGAACAATACCTGACCTATCCGCATGAAGGTTTTTTACAAGATCGAATTGCTGAGGGAATTTTACAGACTTTAATTGAAATAGGTCCAAAAGTCGTTGAGAATCCAACTGATTATGCATTAGCTTCAAACTTTATGTGGAGTTGTACTATGGCGCTGAACGGATTAATTCAAAAAGGTGTTCCTCAAGATTGGGCAACTCATATGATAGGTCATGAATTAACAGCTCTTTACGGAATTGATCATGCAAGAACTTTAGCTATTATTGGCCCAAGTTTATACAAGGTAATGTTTGAGACCAAAAAAGGCAAACTGGCACAATATGGCCGACGTATTTTTAATCTTTCAGGATCTGATGATGAAGTGGCAAAAGAAGCAATTAATAAAACGGTAGAATTTTTCCATACAATGGGAATGGATACAAAACTATCGCAATACACAGAAAATTACAGCAATACTGCCGATTTCATTGTAAATCGTTTTGATGAAAGAGGCTGGAAAGGTCTGGGGGAAAATCAATTAATAACTTTAGACAAAGTAAAATCTATTGTTGAACTTAGTTATTAAGTTATCAGTAAATAACAGTCAACACTAAAAAGTGAGTATTGGCAACTAATGAAAAAAGGCGTTCTTAACTAGTTTAAGAGCGCCTTTTTAAAATACTAAAACAAAACTAACTAACTCAATTCTTGCTAAACTCATTAAATTCTAATTTATAAAGAGTTACAACGTAAGGATTTTATTTTTATTGTGTTTCTCAAAAAATATTTTTTACTTTAATTGAAAACTGCTGAAAACCATTGCTATTATATAGACACAAATAAATTTCTTAAATCAGATTTTGTATTATTACTACTTTATTAAGTACTTTTGTTTTAAATTATTAAAATAATGAGTGAAAAGTTAAAATTTGCAGTAATTGGAGGAGGAAGCTGGGCAACGGCAATTGCAAAAATGTTGTGCGTTAATCTTTCAGAAATTGCGTGGTATATGCGTAATGAATCTGCGATCGAACATATTCAGAAATACAAACACAACCCAAATTATCTAAGCTCTGTCGAGTTTGACACTAACAAGCTTAAACTAACCAGCAATATAAATGAAGCGATCGAATACGCAGATTACATCATTTTTGCTATCCCATCTGCTTTTTTAGATGCCGAATTAAAAAACATGACGGTTTCTTTATCTGATAAAATTATTTTTTCAGCAATTAAAGGTATCGTTCCAGAAACTAGTTTAATTGTTGGCGAGCATTTTCATATTCAATACGATATTCCATATTATAACATAGGAGTTATTACAGGTCCTTGTCATGCCGAAGAAGTTGCATTAGAAAGACTTTCTTACCTGACAATTGCTTGCGGTGATCCCGAAAAAGCTTCTACTGTAGCAAAATCTCTTTCAGGAAATTATATTAAAGCTAAAATTTCAGACGACATTATCGGAACTGAATACGCTGCAATGCTTAAAAACATTTACGCAATTGCTGCCGGAATTGCACATGGTTTAGGCTATGGAGATAATTTTCAATCGGTTATGATGAGTAACGGGATTCGCGAAATGAAAAAATTCATTCGTAAAGTGCATAAAATGAAACGTAACATTAATGATTCTGCCTATTTGGGCGATTTATTAGTTACAGGATATTCTATTTTTTCAAGAAATAGAATGTTCGGAAATATGATTGGAAAAGGATACACAGTAAAAAGCGCCATGATGGAAATGAGCATGGTTGCCGAAGGTTATTACGCCACAAAAAGTGCTTACAAACTAAATCAAGGTTACGGAGCAAAAACACCAATTATAGACGCTGTTTATGCTGTTTTATACGAAGGGAAAGATGCGAAGTCTGTATTTAAGAAATTAACAGAATCTTTGGATTAGATTTTAGAAAACAGAAGCAAGAGTAAAGAAATAGACTTCATTACAGATATAAAAAAAGAGTCAAGACAAATTAAATAAGTCTTGACTCTTTTTTTTATTCTATTTTCTAAATTCTTACTTCACCATAATCCCCTCAACAAACAAAATTGGCACCTCTTCCGTGTCATTTTCATTGATTATATTAGATTTAAAGATGAATTTTTTATCGTACAAAGTATTCCCGATGAAGAAAGTAACCATAAATTCGTTGTTCATAACCAGAAGACTTTTCTCTATCATCTCAATTTTTACTACAGAAACGGCAGGAACTTCAACAAAAGCATGACGCAAAATTGAAGTTTTTTTCATTTCCCCATCAATTGTTCCAAATGCTTTTGAAACCACCATTACACTGTCTAGATTAAAATCGCTGTCATTTACAAGATAAGCATACCATACTTTTTCCATAAAATCATCGCTCCATTCCTGAACGGCAGCAAGAAACACGTTTTCAACTATTGGAATTATTATATCTTTTTTCATTTTAGTCAAAAGTTTAAAAGTCGAAAGTCATAAAGTCGAAAACCTCAAAGTAATGACTTTATGACTTTCGACTTTATGACTTTTAGACAGAATTATATATTTGCTTTGAATTGCTCTAAGAAACGAACATCGTTTTCATAAAACATACGGATATCACCAATTTGGTATAAAAGCATCGCAATACGCTCTACTCCCATTCCGAAGGCAAAACCGTTGTATTCATCTGGATTTATATCACAGTTTTTCAAAACGTTAGGATCAACCATACCACATCCTCCAATTTCTAACCATCCTGTACCTTTTGTAATACGGTAATCCGTTTCGGTTTTTAAACCCCAATAGATATCAATCTCAGCACTTGGTTCTGTAAATGGAAAGTATGACGGACGAAGACGAATTTTAGATTTTCCGAACATTTCTTTTGTAAAATAAAGTAACGTTTGTTTCAAATCAGCAAAAGAAACATCTTTGTCAATATACAATCCTTCTACTTGATGAAAGATACAGTGCGAACGAGACGAAATTGCTTCGTTACGAAAAACACGTCCTGGAGAAATCGTACGAATTGGCGGTTTATGATTTTCCATATAACGCACCTGAACAGATGATGTATGCGTACGCAACAGCACATCAGGATTTGTTTGGATAAAAAACGTATCCTGCATATCGCGCGCCGGGTGATATTCCGGCAAGTTCAATGCTGTAAAATTATGCCAATCGTCTTCTATTTCCGGACCTTCAGAAACGTTGAAACCAATATTGGCAAAAATATCAATAATCTGATTTTTAACAATTGAAATTGGGTGGCGGGAACCAATAATTACCGGCTCTGCTGCACGTGTTAAATCTCCAAAAACTCCTTTTGTTTCTTGTTTGCTTTCCAGTTCTTCCTGAATAACGCGAACTTTTTCTTCAGCAACAGCTTTTAGAGTATTAATTACCTGCCCAAAATCTTTTTTCTGGTCGTTCGGAATGTTCTTAAACTCTGTAAAAAGTTCTTTCAATAATCCTTTACTACCTAAATATTTAATACGGAATTGCTCTAAGGATTCTTTATTTTTATCATTAAAGGCTTTAGCTTCCTCTATATGTTCTTTTATCTTGTCTATCATTTTCCTTCAATAATTGAGAATACAAATTTAGTAAAAAAGTGAGATGTTAAGAGTGAGATGTTTGAAGTATTTTCCAAACTTCTGTCATAATTTCAATCTAAAATCTAAAATCTACATTCTATAATTTAAAATTTCTATTCTATTACTTCTCTTTCTAAAAAATAATTAACGATTGCCTCTTTCATTAAAACTGATTGTTCGCCAGCTTTTAAAGCTGGTAATTGTTCTTTTACTTTGTAATGCGGCCAGCCCTCGCCATCAAAAAAATCAAATTCATAAAACCCATAAGGTTCCAATAATCTGCAGATTGCAATGTGCATCAAATTTAATTTTTCATCTTTCTTGAACTCGCGGTGAACTTTTCCGAGTTCCTGAACTCCAATTAAATAAATAATTGCATCTAAATCTAGGTCTTCGCCTTGCGAAAATTGATTTGAAAGTATATCGACGAGCTTTTCCCAACGCTCTTTTAATTGTGTATCTCTTGACATTTTATTTATGATTTTAGATCTTAGATCTTAGATTGCTGATTTAAAAATCTAAAATCTGCAATCTGAATTCTAAAATTAGAGTTGCAAAGATAAGAACTTCAAATCCAAAGACCTCAAAAAACAAAAACTTCCGTTTTTACGGTATCAAAATATCAAGTATACTTATTGATTTTGAAAATTAAAAACTTTGCCCCTTTGAAGCTTTGCTCCTTTGAACCTAAAAAAAAGATCTATATTTGCGCCTTTATTAAATCCACAGAAAACATGAGTTTTTTTGATATTATTGTTGGTGCACTTTTAGGTTTTAGCTTATACAAAGGCATTAAAAATGGGCTTTTTGTAGAAGTTGCCTCTTTTATTTCGTTGTTGTTAGGAATTTATTTAGCGATTAAATTTTCTTCTTTAATGAAAGATATAATCAGCAAACATGTGTCGTGGAATCCAAGCACAATTCAAATTACAGCTTTTATTCTAACTTTTGTTTTAGTTGTAATCGGTGTTTATTTTTTAGCCAAAATTCTTACTGGAATTGCTGATTTTGCCTTTTTAGGATGGGCAAATAAATTAGGCGGAGGTTTTTTCAGGGTTTTAAAATCAATTCTTATTTTAAGCATTTTTATTGCCTTGTTTGAAAAAATCAATTTCAATAATACTTTCGCTAAAAAGGAAACTCTGGACAAGTCTATTTTTTATAATCCTGTAAAAAAAGTGGCCGCTTTTGTGTATCCGTCAATTGAGAAATGGTACGGGAATTTTAAAGACAATCAACCCGAGAATTCCTCAAAAAACAGCAATACATCACCTCAATAATCTAATTACTGCTTTAATTTTCTTTTCTTTCTCTTTTTAAATCATTGGTTGCCAAATTTTTAAATTATTAAAAATATTAAATGATCAACAAGAAGAGTTGTGCTTTTTATTTATTTAATTTGTAAAAATTTCCTTCGCAAATGAATAAAAAAGTAGAAACCTGCTCTGTTCCAAAAAGTGAACAAAATGCAATGAAAGCGATTACAATTGACTGTGTTGTGTTTGGTTTTGAAGAAGGAAGTCTAGAAGTGCTTTTAGTACAGCATGCCGAAGGAATCAGCAAAGGAAAATGGGGACTTCCCGGCGGATGGATTTATAAAAACGAAAGCACTGATAATGCTGCTCAACGTTTATTGAGTGAACTTACAGGTCTTGATAACATTTATTTGGAACAGTTAAAAGTGTTTAGCGATCCAGATCGTTTTCCGCTTCGGCGGGTTATTACCATAGGATATTATGCTCTTGTAAAAAGAGAAGATTATAATATTAAAGTTGGTTTCACCGCATCTGATGCAAAATGGTACAAAATAAACAGCATTCCTGATTTAATCTACGATCATAACGAAATCCTGTCTTACAGTTTACAGCACCTTCGCAGCAGAGTTCGCCATGCTCCTATTGGTTTCAATCTTCTTCCTGAAAAATTTACTTTATTGCAGTTAATGCATCTTTACGAAGAAATTCTAGGTACTGCATTAGAAAAATCAAATTTTAGAAGAAAAATTCTTCATATGAAACTACTGCTTGAACTTGATGAAAAAGAGCAAGATGTTTCGCATAGAGCCGCAAAACTTTATAAGTTTGACGACGAAATCTACAAGAAATTAACTCAAAAAGGGTTTAATTTTGAATTTTAAAGCACTTTTTAAATCTTAGCTTTTAACTATCGGGCTTCTGAATTCCAGAATCCAAAACTTTGCGCTATCTTTGCGGCTTAGTAACATACGCTAAAGCAATTGTTAGAGCGCAATTTACATTAAAAGAAATACTTAAACTCGATTAGAGAACTTATATATTACAATGAAGAAGATTCGTAATTTTTGCATTATTGCACACATTGACCACGGTAAAAGCACACTGGCAGATAGATTATTAGGTGCTACTCAAACCGTTACAGCCCGTGAAGAAAAAGCTCAATTGCTTGACAACATGGATCTGGAGCGTGAACGTGGTATTACCATAAAAAGTCACGCTATTCAAATGGAATACACTTACAAAGGTGAGGAATACATTTTGAATTTGATTGATACTCCTGGACACGTTGATTTCTCATACGAAGTTTCACGTTCAATTGCTGCCTGCGAAGGTGCACTTTTAATTGTTGATGCTGCGCAAAGTATTCAAGCACAAACTATTTCTAATTTGTACTTAGCATTAGAAAATGACTTAGAAATTATTCCGGTTTTAAACAAAGTAGATTTACCAAGTGCAAATCCTGAAGAAGTGAGCGATGATATTATCGATTTATTAGGATGCAAATTAGAAGATATTATTCATGCTTCTGGAAAAACAGGTTTTGGTGTTGAAAATATCTTGGCTGCAATTATCGAAAAAATTCCAGCTCCAAAAGGAAATCCTGACGAACCTCTACAAGCTTTGATTTTTGACTCGGTTTACAATCCGTTTCGTGGAATCGAGGTAATCTTTAGAGTTGTAAATGGTGAAATCAAAAAAGGGCAAAAAATTAAATTCATGGCCACCGGAAATGAATATTTTGCTGACGAAATTGGAACTTTAAAATTAAATCAGGTTCCGAAAAATGTAATTTCTTCAGGTGATGTTGGTTATTTAATTTCTGGAATTAAAGAAGCCAAAGAAGTAAAAGTTGGAGATACTCTAACTGATGCTAAAACGCCGACTACTAATATGATTACTGGTTTTGAGGATGTAAAACCAATGGTATTTGCAGGAATTTATCCAGTTGATACTGAAGATTACGAAGATTTGCGTTCTTCTATGGAGAAATTACAATTGAATGATGCTTCGTTAGTTTTTACACCTGAAAGTTCTGCCGCTTTAGGATTTGGTTTCCGTTGCGGATTCTTAGGAATGCTTCACATGGAAATTATTCAGGAACGTTTAGAGCGTGAGTTTGACATGACCGTAATTACTACGGTTCCTAACGTTTCGTATTTGGCTTATACCAAAAAAGATCCTGAAACTGCATTTGTTGTAAACAATCCTTCTGATTTACCTGAACCTTCTCGTTTAGACAGAGTTGAAGAACCATACATTAAAGCAACTATCATTACAAAAGCTGATTTCGTAGGTAACGTAATGAGTTTATGTATTGAAAAACGCGGTCAAATTACCAATCAAACATATTTAACTACAGAACGTGTTGAATTGAATTTTGATATGCCTTTGGCAGAAATCGTATTTGATTTTTACGATCGTTTAAAAACAGTATCAAAAGGTTATGCTTCTTTTGATTATTCTCCTATTGGAATGAGAACTTCAAAACTAGTAAAACTGGATGTTCTTTTAAATGCACAAACGGTTGATGCTCTTTCTGCTTTAATTCACGAAGATAACGCTTACAATATTGGTAAGAAAATGACCGAAAAATTACGTGAGCTGATTCCAAGGCAACAGTTTGATATTCCAATTCAGGCTGCAATTGGAGCTAAAATCATCGCTCGTGAAACCATTAAAGCACTTCGTAAAGATGTTACCGCAAAATGTTACGGTGGAGATATTTCGCGTAAGCGTAAACTTCTTGAAAAACAGAAAAAAGGTAAAAAGCGTATGCGTCAAGTAGGAAACGTTGAGATTCCACAAGAAGCGTTTATGGCTGTTTTGAAACTTAACGACTAGATTTTTTTATTTAGAAAAAAGAATAAAAAGAATAGAATATAGATAAAAACCCGATGACTTATGTTATCGGGTTTTTCTTTTATAGCAAAGTCATTATTAAAAACTAGTAATCAATTCATTACAAAAAAAGCAATTAAATCTAACTCAATTAATTATAAGTAAAAAACTACAAAAACAAAAACATTAACACCCTTTGCAGAATTTTGATGCAGTTCGTCGAATTTAACACGGAATTTAACACAAAAATTATAACTTGTAATCTTACAACTTTAAAACCAGATAATTATGAAAACTAAATTTTTTATTATTTTATCGATGTTAACTTTCTCATTCGTTAATGCTCAACAAGAAGAAGTTGAGTCAGAAATGAAAACTGCAAAAGGAATCACTTTTGCGCATGGGGATATGTTTGTAGAAGGTTCTATACAAATTAGCACTGGCGGCGACCAGGATTACTATGCTTTCAATCCTAAATTTGGATACTTCCTTAATAACAAATTTGCTGTTGGAGGTCAATTAAATTATTCAAGCAACAAATTTGAATCAACAAATACTAAAACAAACATCTTTGGTATTGGAGGATTTGCAAGATATTATGTGCTTGAATTAGATAAGAAACGCTTTAAAGCGTATGGTGAAGCAGGTTTAGGCTATGGCCGAAACAAAGTTGAAACAAGTGCAGGTTCTAACGACAGCAACAGTCTTACTGCCAATATTAATGTTGGTTTAAACTATTTTTTAACCAAAAATATTGCCGTTACATTTACCCTTGCTAACATTTTATCTTACAATAGTGTTTCTCCGGAAAATGGTCCATCATCAGATACTTTTCAATTAAACATCAACTTATTCGAAAACATCTTTGATCAACCAAAATTTGGACTTTTGTATAAATTTTAATTCGTTTCTACGATTTACCTATAAAAGCTGTCTCAATTTGGGACAGCTTTTTTATTTCTTTAAACATCAAACCTTTGTAACTTTGAACTTCTTAACCTTTGAACCAAAAAAAAATGCTCGACGAAACTCCTAAAAGATTTGACCGAATTGTGGCTATCCTAATTCAATTACAATCAAAAAAGATTGTAAAAGCACAAGAATTGGCAGATCGATTTGATGTGAGTTTAAGAACTATTTATAGAGACATTAGAACTCTTGAAGCATCTGGAGTTCCAATCTACAGCGAAGCCGGCGTAGGCTACGCTTTAATGGACGGCTACAGACTTCCGCCGGTTATGTTTACGCGCGAAGAAGTAAGCAGTTTTATTGCTGCCGAAAAACTAATGCAGAAATTTACTGATCCTGCTCTGGGAAATCATTACGCATCGGCAATGTATAAGCTGAAATCGGTTCTTCGAAGCACTGATAAGGACTGGCTTTCTAATATTGAATCTAAAGTTGTAATGCAGACTGCAGAACCAATGTTTAATGACAATTCTCCAAATACTTTAGCAGTTCTTTTTGAAAGTATTGCCGAGAAAAAACAAATTCTGCTTTCGTACAAAACTTTTGAAAGCGATCAAACTAATGAAAGAAATATTGAGCCTGTTGGTGTTTTTCACGATCATAATAATTGGTACTTTTTAGGCTATTGTCATTTGCGAAAGGATTATCGCCAATTTAGAACGGACAGAATTCAAAAAATTCAGAAAACGGACTCTAACTTTACAATCGAACATAATTCGCTCGATACTTATTTATCTAAAAATGAAACTATTCCAACTACAAAAGTCAGAATCCTAATTGACAAAAAAATCTCCCGCTATTTAGGAACCGAAAAAAAATATCATGGTTTTATTTCAGAAAAAGAAGTTGATGGAAAAATAGAAATGACGTTTATGTGCAAGGATATTGAAAGCGGGTTCCCGCGTTGGTTTTTAATGTTTGGGGATTATGCCGAAATACTAGAACCCGAAAGACTAAAAACAAGAGCTTTAGAATTATTAGAAATTAACAGACTAAGACTTTTATAAAAAAAAACTCCTGAAAGAAATCTTCAGGAGTTTTTTTATTTATTTCTGTTTAACAACGTTATAAAAATTATAATCTGTATTTGAAGCATCAGTAATTCCTATATTTCGCCCCATTGTAACAATCTGCCCTCTGTGGTAAGTACCATGATTGATAACCTGAAGTAAATAATCAGAAATTGGAAGTTTGCATTCAAACCACGGATTACTAATTTTAACTTCTTTAACCAAATCTTCTTCAGACAATGAATGGATAATGTTCTTCAACTTTGCAGATGAATTTAATAGTCCCGCAAATATTTCCTCTTTTGATAACTCCTTTTCTTCTTTCTTTTCTATTGGAGAAGTTTCAGAAATGATCGAAAACCAATATTCTTCAGTAGACCAAATATGATCCAATGTTTTCATAATATTTGAAAAACTCGAAGAAACTTCTGCATAAAGCAATTCATCAGATTTCGGCGAAAGCCAATTCACAAATTGTTGATTTACCCATAAATTATAATCTGCATAATTAGACATTATCTTTTTTAAACTCATTGCTGTCGTTTTTAGTTTTTTAAGTTAAACGAATTAAAAGTAATCTGATTATCTTTCCCAGAAAAGCGGCGGTTCAATATTTAAAGCTCTCAAATATACATAACCTTGCCCACGGTGATGCACTTCATTATCAATAAAATACAAAATATTATGAATAATTGGAAATTCATATTGTCCAAATAGATTAAAGTTTTCATTAAAATCTTCTATCGACAATTTCTCCCAATATTTATTAATTTCCTCCGTTGCCTCGTCCCATTTTTCAAGATACTGTGCTTTAAAAATCAATTTTTCAGTTCCTTCTGTATAAGGCTGAACGTCACGATTAACTATCGATTTAAGTGCTGGTGCAGCAATAGCCAAAAGTTCATCAGCTAATTTTGCAAAAGGACGCATACCCCCAATTGAAAATTCAAAAAAATCTTTTTCAGGAAAAGCTTCAATAACACGACGTGTAAGTGCTCGATGTCCTTGCCAATGTTTCAATAATTCTTCTGAAGTAATTACTTGTGCTTCTAATGTTTTCATGATTTTAAAGTTTTAATATTTCTATACTTCAAAAGTAAAATGAGCTGGTGACAACAGTTTGTCAGCAGGAAAAAATAATTTAAAAATTATTTTTTATCTAATTATAGAGATGCCCTTTAGTACATACAGCATACTAGAGATCTACACGTAATTTGTACACGAATGAGACGCACGGCAGTGCGCCTCTACAAAATAAACATGCTAGAAAAAAACTTAGAACCTTAGCCTCTCAGAATCTTAGTGTCTTTAGAAAAAACCTTTGTACCTTTGCACCTTACAAACTTTGGAACTTAAAAAAATGATCGAAGATAAAAATCCTCAACGTACCAGTATAGCGCAATTAGGCGAATTTGGCCTAATTGAACATTTAACCAAGAACTTTGATGTTACTCAAGAGTCTACTTTAAAAAGTATAGGCGATGACGCTGCTGTTCTTGATTTCAAGGCAAAAAAAGTGGTCGTTTCTACAGATTTATTAATTGAAGGTGTGCATTTTGATTTGGCTTATATGCCTTTAAAGCATTTAGGATACAAAGCTGTTGTAGTAAATGTATCTGATATTTGTGCTATGAATGCTAAACCAACGCAAATAACTGTTTCTGTTGCCGTTTCTAATCGTTTTCCATTAGAAGCCTTAGAAGAATTATTTGAAGGGATTACGCATGCCGCAAAAGAATATAAAGTAGACGTTATTGGCGGTGACACTACCTCATCACAAAAAGGATTAATTATCAGCATAACGGCTATTGGAGAAGCTGATGAAGAAGAAATTGTTTATCGAAATGGCGCTAAACAAACTGACTTATTAGTTGTAACCGGAGATATTGGTGCGGCATATATGGGATTGCAGGTTTTGGAACGCGAAAAACAGGTTTTCCAGGTAAACCCAAACAGCCAGCCAGATTTAGATCCTTATACTTATTTGGTCGAAAGACAACTAAAACCTGAAGCTCGCAAAGATGTTCGTACTCTTTTGCATGCGCTTGAAATAAAACCAACTTCGATGATTGATATTTCTGACGGATTATCTTCAGAGATTATTCATATCTGTAAGCAATCTAAAGTGGGCTGTAATTTATATGAAGATAAACTTCCTCTAGATCCTCAATTTATTTCGACTTGTGAAGAGTTTAATATCGACAGCACCACTGTTGCAATTAACGGCGGTGAAGATTATGAACTTCTTTTTACTATTGATATTAATGATTTTGACAAGATAAAAGGAAATCCAAACTTTTCAATTATTGGTCATATGGCTGATGAAAGCGAAGGAATTCATTTAGTAACTCGCGCTAATACAAAAATTGCCTTAAAAGCACGCGGCTGGGATGCTTTGAGTGAATAAATTTTAAAAAATCAAATAAAAAAATCCAAATTCCAATATGTTTTGAGCCATTGGAATTTGGATTTTTTTGCTTTGAAATTTTCTTTTTAAAAGAGTCCTTTGCTCTTTGCTTCTTTTACTAAATCATCATTTGAACCTGATTTTACTTTCAGAAGTTCCATTAAACCAACCCTGCGTCTTTGAATTTCATTTAAAGAAATAGCAATATAATGCGGCATTTCAGAAAGTTCTGTTCCTTTCGAAAAGTGAAACAAAATCTGTTTATCAAACTCATCAATTTCTATAGAATTGTGCGGTGATTGATTTAGCATTTTTACGACTGATTGGCTATAATACTTTTCGCATTTCATTACTTTATCAAATGCAAAAAGCAATTCATCAAAAGTTAAATCATTTTTTATAACTAATCCATTCGGATTAATTGTCCTGATAATGGTTTTGATTTTCAGCAATTCTGTATACATCGTCAGCAAAACGATTTTACAGTGCGGCATTTTTTTAATAATCAATTTTGCCAGATCTTCACCAGAAAAAAGATCCATTTCTTCATAAGCCGGCATACTAATATCTAAAAAAGCAATGTCAAACTCAGGTGTATGCTCATCTTGTAATAACTCGTACGCTGATTTACAATCGTGAGCCTGCGCAATTACAAACTCATATTCTTTGGGATTATAGCGAGTTATTGCATTGTTATATCCTTCAATAATAAAAGGATGATCATCGACAATTAATATATTGGGTTTTATTAATTCCGAAATTGGGGCATTGCTATCAGATGTCATTTTTATGTAGGTTAATTTTTTGATCTATTGGAACTTTAACAACTAGAAGTGTTCCTTCTCCTTTGGCAGATTTTATGGCAACAGTACCCTTGCATTCTGCGGCTCTATATTCTATATTATGCAAACCAATACCCTTTTTTTTACGTTTAGTATTAAATCCAACACCATCATCCATAATTGACAATATGAGATAATCTATTTCGCTTTTAAACTCGACTTTAATGGTTTCTGCATCTGCATACTTATTACAATTTTGAAGTGCTTCTTGAACAATTCTATACAAATTAATTTTAACCGTATTGTTTACGAGTTCCCATTTTATTTGAGAATCAAAAAAAGTAACCAATCTAGAATCGTATGTATTTCTTTGATTTTCAATTAGTTTATTCAAAATTAAAACAAAATTATTGACTAGTTCTGATTTCTCTCGATTTAAATCGTGCGATATTTCTCGAATATCTTCTTCAATACTTTTTAACTCGGCTAAATATTTTTTTCGCTTCGGAGCCGCAAGGCTTTCGTCTACTTTATCTAAACTATCCAAACTAATTCGAATTCCAAACATACGTCCTAAAACACCATCATGCAATTCCTGAGCAACATTTTTCTTTTCTCGAATTCGAGTTGCTTCTATCTCATTTTGCTGCGAAATCATGAGATTATAAATGTCTTCATTTGCCACTTGCTGCTGCTGTTTAAAAAGCAGCTCTCTATTTCTTGCCTGCTGGGTTTTATAAACATAAAAAAACAAACCTAGCAATGTACAAATACTAAAAACATACACTAAGGTTTTGTTTTTTTCTTGCAAGTTCGAATTCTGGTCTTTTATTTCATTGGTTTCATATTGAATACGAGAGAATTTTTCTCCCATTTTTCGCTCGGCTTTCAGCATTTTATCATTCAACCTGATATATTCCTTTGAATAAACCGAAGCATTGGCAGGATCAACAACAGCCAATTGTTTAAGTGCATCTAGCGTACTAATCAATTTTGTTGTACCTCGGGATGAATTTAACGCTTGTTTTGCAAATTGAACGGCTCTTAAAGTATCTTTTTTTAAAGCAAAGTATTCAGACAAATGTATTTTACTAGAAACAACTCCTGATGTAAGGCCTAAACTATCTCTAATTTTTAATGATTTATAAAACAAATCCGGCAAGCTGTCTAATTCTTTTAATTTGAATTTAGAATAACCTAAATTATCAAGTAAAATGGCATATAGACTTACCCTGTCTTTAAAAAGGTTTTCTTGGTTTAAACCTTTTTCAAAAAATCCTTTTGCTTGTTTGTAATTATTCCAATTTAAATATATAAACCCAATATTATTTAAGGAAGCCGCCTTATATTGAAACAATGTTGGGATTGATTTATCATCTAAAATCTTTAGAGCTTTATTTTGAAACTCTAAAGCTTTTGTATATTCACCTCTTTCGTTATACAATATTCCTAGCAAATTGTAACTTTCATAATACAATTCATTTACGTTTTGCTGTTTTTTTAAACTGCTTAAAGCTTTAAAAACCGCTATTTCACTTTCAAAAAAATCTCCCTCGTTATATTGCAGACTTGCTTTGTTTAAAATTGTTTTTGACAGATTAAAATTATCATTCAACTTCAGATAAATTTTTTCTGCTTTATAGTAAT
This sequence comes from Flavobacterium sp. FlaQc-28, assembly GCF_044007415.1. NCBI lineage: Bacteria > Pseudomonadati > Bacteroidota > Flavobacteriia > Flavobacteriales > Flavobacteriaceae > Flavobacterium > Flavobacterium sp. FlaQc-28. The sequence continues at coordinate 971,905 of NZ_JBIPCM010000001.1, read as the reverse complement.
GCATGAAAGCACTATCCGAAACGGATTGAGAAGCATAATAATCTCCCAAATAGCTGTATGCTTTTGCCATATGGACAGAATCACCAGAATTAGCCGATCTTTCTAGGATTAATTTAGTAACTTCAAGATAAGATTTCCAGTCACTTACGTTATAATATCGATTTGCAACTTTAAAAAGATTTACTTTATTAAGAGAATCATCCTTCTGATTTAGAATTACATTTAACGCTTTCTCATTGTAACCCTTCTTAATATTCAAAGGAAGCTTATCTTCATTTGCTAATGATAGATATGTAGACAAACTATCTATTGTAGGAATTGCATTTTTATCAAATTCTGCTTTTTTGGAACATGCCATTAAAACAAAAAATAAAAACAATATTATTTTACGTTTTTTTTTCAATTGCGATTTAGAGTTTTACCAAAAATAGTAAAACTATAGACACAAAAAAAAAGCTGTCAAAAAATTGACAGCTTAAATATTTATTCTAAGTTTAATTAATCTAATTTTTTATCTGTTCCAATAGATTGATTAACACTTGCAAAATTTAGATGTGAATTACTTCTTACTTGATGAAAATCAGCTTTCTTTTGTCCTCCTGTAGCACCAGTTCCATCTGTATCCATTAATTGTTCTCTTACTTGATGAAAATCAGCTTTCTTCTGTCCGCCTGTAGCACCAGTTCCATCTGTCTCTCCATCTCTCTCTATTGTCTGATTTTGTGCCAATAGTACTGAATTTGTTTTTGGTGTTGCAAAAGAAGTTGCTACCATTACTAAAGAAAATAGTCCGAAAGTTAAAGCTGTTTTTTTCATGATTTGAGGTATTAATATTTTTATATGATTTTTTTTGGAGTTGTTCACTTAGTGTGAATCATGATGTAAAACTAACACCGTAATCAAAAAAAATTTATACGAAAAAACAGGTTTATGGTAGATCATGCCCAATTGATAGTCAATGAGCGTCAAATCAATGTAATCACTTAATTGTTAGACTTCTAAATAATTTCCGGCAGTAAAATCGGCAATAATTAAGTCGACATTTGATTTATAAGTTTTTGAAAAAGGGATCTTTTTCAATGAGTTTTTTATGTAACATACTGAGTGTCCGCTATGAATTCTTGCAATGTAATTTCTATTTATAATATAACTGTTGTGAATTCGAATAAACGGATACACTAAAACGTTCTCGAAATGCTTTAATGTCTTAAAAGCTGTTATCATTTCACCAGAATTTAAATAAATATCTGTTGAATTATTATCGGCTTGAAAATATGCAATATCATCGGCATTTATATAGCGATGATCTCCATATGATTTAATACAGATTATAAGTGGTCTATCAAATACTTGACCAGTTTTTGTATCTGAGGTAATTAACGTAGAAACTTCTTGTTTAAAAACTTTTAAGTTTAAATCTTCGGTTATTTTGTTCAGTTTCAAAACTGTTTTCAACAAGTCTACGGGTATTATTGGTTTTATTAAATAATCAAACACACCAAATTTGATCGCATTAAAAGCTTGTTCTGTTTTTAACGTGGTAATAACAATGTGAGGAATTGCATCTAAAAATCTGTGCAATTCATTAATAAAAGCAAGCGATAAATTACTTGAACTATCCTGAGGTTCAATTTCCAGAAAAACAACAGACGGCTTATGTTCTAAAACCAAATTTAAGCCATCTTGATAATTAGAAGCTGAAGCCACAAAAGACAACTCCGAAAAACCTTCAGCAATTGTTTTGGTTTTTGAAATACTCTCAGCATCATCATCAATAATTATATACGAATACTTATTCAAGATAGTTTATATTGCTTTTTCATTAATCCCTTGCAGCGCTTTCTATTTGAGATTAGAAAACAGTTTCATAAATACTTTTAGAAAAAATTATTATTTTTCATTTTATCCGCATTTAAAAATACGAATTTCAATATTTTAAGCATTTCATTGTTAATACATTACTTCAAAATGTTAACACATACTGATGAAATGCAAAAATATCCGATGAATTGCATTATTTAAAATTAAAAAAATCCCAAACTCCTGCTAAGGAATTTGGGATTTATATTATATAGTATCCTAAGATTACATCTTCATCAACCAATTTTTCATTGAAACTTCGTTTTCAATAATACCTCTTAATTCAGAAATTTTAACGCGATCTTGTTTCATTGTATCTCTATGACGAATTGTTACTGTTTCATCTTCTAAAGTTTGGTGATCAACAGTAATACAGAAAGGAGTTCCAAGAGCATCCTGTCTTCTGTAACGACGTCCTACTGCATCTTTTTCATCATAAGAAACATTGAAATCCCATTTTAGATCTTCTATAATCTTTTTTGAAATCTCAGGCAATCCATCTTTTTTAACTAATGGAAGTACTGCTGCTTTTGTTGGCGCTAAAACTGCTGGCAATTTTAAAACTGTTCTTGACGAACCGTCTTCTAATGTTTCTTCTTGTAATGATGTTGCAAATACAGCCAAGAACATACGATCTAAACCAACTGAAGTTTCTACTACATATGGCACATAGTTTTCATTCAATTCTGGATCAAAATATTGCAGTTTTCTACCAGAATATTGTTCATGTGCTTTTAAGTCAAAATCGGTACGAGAGTGAATTCCTTCTAATTCTTTAAATCCGAACGGAAAATTAAATTCAATATCTGCCGCAGCATTTGCGTAATGTGCTAATTTCTCGTGATCGTGAAAACGGTAATTATCTTTTCCTAAACCTAAAGATAAATGCCAGTTTAAACGTGTTTGTTTCCAATGTTCGTACCATTGCATTTCTTCTCCTGGACGCACAAAAAATTGCATTTCCATTTGTTCGAATTCACGCATACGGAAAATAAATTGTCTTGCAACGATTTCGTTTCTAAATGCTTTTCCTGTCTGTGCAATTCCAAAAGGAACTTTCATACGACCCGATTTCTGTACATTTAAAAAGTTTACAAAAATACCTTGCGCTGTTTCTGGACGTAAATACAAATCCATTGCAGACTCTGCAGAAGCTCCTAACTTAGTTCCGAACATTAAGTTGAACTGTTTAACTTCTGTCCAGTTTCTAGAACCAGTTTCAGGATCAGCAATTTCCAACTCTTCAATCAAAGCTTTTACATCTTCAAGATCACCATTTCCTAAAGAACGTCCTAAACGCTCTCTAATTTCTCTTTCTTTAGCCAAATATTCAATTACTCGAGCATTTGTAGTTACAAATTCTTCTTCATTGAAAGCGTCTCCAAAGCGAGCTTTCGCTTTTTCGATTTCTTTTTTAGCTTTTAGATTAATCTTTTCAGCATAATCTTCAACTAAAACATCGGCTCTATATCTTTTTTTAGAATCTTTATTATCAATTAATGGGTCATTGAAGGCATCAACGTGACCAGAAGCTTTCCAGGTCGTTGGGTGCATTAATATTGCCGCGTCTAAACCAACAATATTTTCATTCATTTGAACCATTGATTTCCACCAATATTCACGGATATTCTTTTTTAATTCGACACCATTTTGTGCGTAATCATACACTGCACTCAATCCATCGTATACTTCGCTTGACGGAAATATAAATCCGTACTCTTTTGCGTGCGAAACCACATTCTTAAATAAATCGTCTTGTTTTGCCATAGTAATGCAAAAATATAAAAAGTACTTATAAAAAAAAGAAAAATTAAAAAGATTGAAGTTCAAATTTCTTTATTTTTGTAACTAAATTCTTTCTATTTGTGTTTAAATTCATAATCGACCTCTTTTTCCCTAAAGTTTGCTCGGGATGCCGCTCTGTTTTAATGACTAACGAAACCGTTTTATGCACTCGTTGTCGTCATGAAATACCTCTAACTCAGTATTACCTAGACCCAAATAATGAAGCCGTAAAGAAATTTTACGGTAAGATTGAAATTGAACATGCATCAGCATTTGTGTACTTCAACAAAAAAGGAATCGTTCAGGAACTCATTCACAATTTAAAATACAAAGGCCATGAAGAAATTGGAGCAGTTCTAGGAGAATGGTATGTTGAAGATTTAAAAGAACTGCAATTAAAAACGCCTTTTGATATAATTATTCCAGTCCCGCTGCATCCAAAGAAATTTAAAGAACGCGGCTATAATCAAGTTACTTCTTTTGGAAAAGCACTTGCCGAAGGTTTAAAAATACCATATAACGATTCTATTTTATATCGAACTAAGTATTCCAAAACACAGTCAAAAAAGAATCTTTTAGGGCGATCCGAAAATATCGAAAATATATTTGATGTGATTTTAAAAGAAGAAAATCACAATAAGCATTTTTTAATTGTTGATGATGTGCTCACAACTGGAGCTACTCTCGAAGCTTGTTCTCGTGCTTTATTAAAAATTAAAGGAGCAAAAATCAGCATTGCATGTATGGCAATGGCAAATTCTTAAAAAAGAAATTCCAAATACTTTAATTGACGATTATTTTCTTAACCGTTCTTCTGTCTCCATCAATTACGGTAACGAGATAAATTCCAGCTGCTGCGTTTGGCAAGTGAATATTTTGATTGAAAATTCCGGAACTTTCAAAAGTGTTTTCGTAAACTTTTTTTCCTAAAATATCATGAACAAATACTTTACATCCTGCTGCTGACTCACTTTGAAACTGAATTGAAAAGCTGCCTTTATTTGGATTTGGATAAAGGGCAAAATCAATATTTTCGAAATCATCACGTCCTAAAGTAAAACTCTGCGTACAAATATTTACAGAAGCTGAATTAATGGTTCCAGACATTCCCGAAACGGCATCACGAACTCCAAATGTCCAGTTTCCTTCTGGATTTTCTCCATTAAAAACACTTAATTGATCTACAGGAATAACGATTTGTTCTGTTGTTTTACTGCAATCTAAAACAGCACCAGAATCATCAAATCGGAAAATTAAAGTTGAATTCAAACTTGGGCAGGATCTATTAAACAAACGAGCCACAGTTCCCTTTGGACTTACAATTTGAATTTCAAGGTCTGACATTCTTTCGTGTGTTACATTTACTGAAACATTTACATCTGATACTGCACCAGTGGCAGCAGGAACACTAACGGTTTTTGTCGTAAATGTAGTTCCACCCGGAATACTAAAGGAACTTCCAAAACTATAAGAAGTGCAAGTAGTTGATGGAGTATAGCCCACCGCAAAAGGCTTGCTGTTTACCGCATAAAAGATATTAGCCGTTGGCTCAATCAATAATCGGCAATTAGTTGATGAAGCAACACTTGTTGGAAGTATAATCGTTTCTGAACCATCATTTGGAGTATTTGCCGCAAGTACTATTGGAAAAGTTAAACCGCCATCTGTAGACAGTTTAATGTTTACCTGCGATGATCCCTGAAGCGTATTGGTATTATTAACATTCCAAGTTACCGTTTCACTTAAGCCCTGCCACCAGCTCACGTCAGTACCATTATGTGAAGAAATCGTAAATGGTCCTGCAGTAGAAACGACATTTACTACCATAGCATCTGTATTGGTTTGTCCTGAATCTAAAGTTGAATTATCTCTGCCTGTTAAAGTAAAATTTAATGTTCTCGGGATAGAAGAAACTGATTCCCAAGTTGTAGTTAGCCTATTGTCTAAAACATAACTCAACCTTGGCATATATCGAATTGGAGAACTATTAGGAATTACTGATCGAAACAAAGGCCCATCAGGTTTTGTTGGATAAGCAATACTTGTTGATCCTGAAGTTGTTACTGCGTTATCATTTTCTTCCCAATTGAAAGTAACGGTATCACCATCTGGGTCTGAACCACTGCCTTTTAAAATAAATGCCGTACTTATTGGAATGGTATAATCTAAACCAGCATCAATTACCGGTGGATTGTTAGTCAAACTTGTAGTAACAGGACAGCTTTTCCCTGCAAGGTTATTTTGAATCTGCAAAATACTTACGTAGGCAAAATAATCATCTGAATTATCTTGTATATCATAATCCCCGCTTACTCCTGCATAGCCCATTATTGTAGAACCACTTCCTGGTTCAACATTTACATTTGTTCTTTCGGTAGAATCGTATGAAAAAGTATGACTTGCTCCTAATTGATGACCAAATTCATGTATAACAAAATCAACATCAAAAGTATCTCCTTGAGGTTTCCCATCGCCTGGAGATGTATAAGCACTTCCTTTTGCCAAAGAATCACTAGAAGTTGGATTTGCACATACACAGCCTATACAACCTGCATTTCCGCCTCCGCCAGAAGCTCCAAACAAATGTCCTATATCGTAATTATTGTTACCTATTACACTTGTTAAAGTAGTTTGCACTTCTTTATTCCAAGCTCCTTTAACTCCTGTTGATGCAACAGAATAGGGATCTGTCGACGCATCTGTATAAATTACGGCGTCGTTATTTGCAATTAAAACCAATTTCACAGCGAGATCTTTATTCAAAATCCCATTAACTCTGGTCATCGTTGCATTCATTCCTTCTAAAGCTTTTGCCTTTGTACCGCCAAAATAGGCCGTATATTCTCCTGTACAAGACAATGCTAAACGCAGGGTTTTTAAAACTTTTGTGTTTGCTGCTGTTTTTGCAGTTTTACCAAAACTAGAATTGGCAGTAAGTTCGTCTGATGTTTTACAATCTAACTTAACTTTTGAAGTTTTATCTTTAGCCGTAAATAAAACATATTCGGTTTTATTCTCTGGATTTTCTTCTATAAACTCGGTAGCTTTATCTACTCTTAAAACCATTGTTTGTATTCCGCTTTCAGAAACACTAAAATGTACTTTAGCCGATTTATCATCTAATCCTCTTCCTCGATAAGCTCTAATTTCTGGATATTTGGCTTGTAATTCAGGTTCAAAATTGGAAGATTCCCAAACTTGAAACCGCTCTAAAACTCCATTTGAATTTGGAATTGTAATTTCTGCTGTATTATTTACTTCCGATTTTTCGGTTGTTTTTGCCAATTTTGAGGTTAAAAAACCAGCATTCAGCTTATAATAAAGTTTGCCTGAATCTAAAACAACTGTCTTTTTACTAAAAACTGAAGCAGTATTCACTTTTTGCCATAAGTCATCACTTTGAGCTTGTACTCCTGACCAACAAAAAAGTAAGAATAAAAAGAGTAGTGTTTTTTTCATGGCAAGTTGTTCTTTACTACATCAAAATTAAAGGAATTAAATCAAATTCTTACTTTTTAACGACATTTAATATTTTTTAATCGACAAGTCTCACTTTTTGTCGTCAAGGGAAACTTAATCTTCTTAAAAAAAATCAATTCCCCTAAGCCTAAAATTTAAAATAGATAGTATAAATTTGCAGCATCTTAAATTATTTGTTTTGAAGCTCTTTCATTCTATAAACGATTTTCATTCGACCAAGAAAACAATTTTAACTCTTGGTACTTTTGATGGTGTGCATATTGGTCATAAAAAAATTCTGGAACGAATTACTCAAAATACCGAAAATGGCAAATACGAAAGTTTGGTGCTTACCTTTTTTCCGCATCCAAGAATGGTTTTACAGGAAAAATCAGAAATAAAACTTTTAAACACAATTGCTGAAAAAACAAAACTTCTGGAAGCGACGGGAATCGAAAATTTAATCATTCATCCTTTCGACGAAAGTTTTTCGAGACTAACTGCTGAAGAATTTGTGCATTCGATTTTGGTAGATCAATTTCATATTCAAAAAATAATTATTGGTCACGATCATCGTTTTGGAAGAAATCGAACTGCCAATATTGATAATTTAATTGCTTATGGTGCTGAATATGGTTTTGAAGTTGAACAAATTTCAGCACAAGAAATTCAAGATGTCTCTGTAAGTTCTACTAAAATTAGAAAAGCTCTTACTGAAGGAAAAATGGATTTAGCCAATGAATATCTTGGTTACGACTATTTTTTGAGCGGTAAAATTGTAAAAGGAAAGCAGCTTGGAAGAACAATTGGTTTTCCAACAGCGAATATAGAAATTGAAGAGGATTATAAATTGATCCCTAAAACGGGCGTTTATGCCGTTAAAGCTCTTATCGATCAAAAGGAGATTTTTGGAATGATGAATATTGGTTTTAATCCAACTGTAAACGGTCAGAAACAAACTATCGAGGTAAATCTTTTTGATTTCGATGCTGATATTTATGACAAAGAGATCGAGGTTTCATTATTGCATTTCCTACGTGAAGAGCAAAAGTTTGGATCGATAGATTTACTAAAAGAACAATTAAATCAAGATCGAATAAATGCACTGGCATTTATAAATCAATTGTAAGCAAATCTTAAGATATACTTTTCTTTAATTTTAAACCATCGTAGTTATTTTTTTAGTAAATTTGATATACAACTCTGTTTATCAAAACTTTACTATTAACTTCTTTAAAAATAACCACTATGAAACTACCTAAAGAAATAACCAACGGTTTTTTGATATTCCTCGGAATTGGCATTTACTTTTTATTGATGAATGTATTGGGTTTAGCTGATTTGTTTTACCTGCGCGTTTTAAATGTATTTTTTATATTCTGGGGCGTAAACAGAACTATGCAAATGAATCTTCACGAGGGAGAAACGAATTTTGTATCTAATGCTGTTTCGGCAATGGCGACTTCAGTGGTTGGTGTTGCATTGAGCGTTTTTGGATTATTAGTATATAGTTACGCACGCGGCGGTGATGCTTATGTGAGTACACTCTCAAAAACTTTCATGTTTGGAGGAAATCCATCTGTTCCTACTTATTGCATCTGCCTTCTTTTTGAAGGGCTTGCTTCATCTGTAATTGTTACTTTATTGATGATGTTATACTGGAATAATAAATATGTTGCTGATTAATATATCAGAATAAAAACATTCATTCAAAAACACTCTAAAATCATAAAAGCTTTAATATGATGATTTTAGAGTGTTTCTTTTTTTTAAATACCCCGCAAACATTCTTTCCAGCATTCATTATTGTCGATTAGGACAATTTAATTACTTTTGAAGCTTCAAAAACAATGTATTCGATGAGCATTACAAAACACAACTGGACCAAAGACGAAATAATCGCAATCTATAATAAACCTTTAATGGATTTGCTTTATGAAGCAGCGACAATTCATAGACAACAACATGATCCGAATGTAGTTCAGGTATCTACCTTACTTTCGATCAAAACGGGCGGCTGTCCTGAAGATTGCGGCTATTGCCCGCAAGCTGCACGTTACAATACTGGTGTTGAAGGAAATGATTTAATGAGCGTGAGTCAGGTAAAAGCACAGGCTTTGCGTGCAAAATCAAGCGGATCTTCGCGTGTTTGTATGGGAGCAGCTTGGAGAAATGTTAAAGACGGTGAAGAATTTGATCAGGTTTTAGAAATGGTTCGTACTATTAATAAACTAGATATGGAAGTTTGCTGTACTTTGGGTATGATTACTGAAAATCAGGCTCAGCGCTTAGCCGAAGCTGGTTTATATGCCTACAATCACAACTTAGATACTTCTGAAGAATATTATAAAGACGTGATTTCTACACGTGGTTTTGAAGATCGTTTGCAGACTATCGAGAATGTTCGTAAAACAAATGTTACGGTTTGCAGCGGGGGAATTATTGGAATGGGAGAAAGTATTGATGACAGAGCTGGAATGCTAGTTGCTCTTTCTACATTAAATCCGCAGCCAGAATCTGTGCCAATTAATGCTTTGGTTGCTGTTGAAGGAACTCCAATGGAAGAAGAAAAACCGGTTGAAATTTGGGAAATGATTCGTATGGTAGCTACAACTCGAATTGTAATGCCGGAAACTCAAGTTCGTTTATCTGCTGGAAGAACTAATATGACTCGTGAAGGGCAGGCAATGTGCTTTTTTGCAGGTGCAAACTCAATTTTTGCAGGTGACAAATTACTTACTACGCCAAACCCTGATGTAAACGAAGATATGAAGATGTTTGAAACATTAGGAATGGTGCCTCAAAAACCTTTTATCAAAGTGATGCAGCCAAAAACTGTTGAAGCGGCTGATTCTCAATTTACTTCATTGGGTGAAAAACCGAAATGGTCAAGACCTGGACATACTATCGAAAAGAATATTGAAGCTTCAATTAAATCAAAAATTTAATCAACAGAACTCAAAATCTCAATAAATATTTTTAAATTGCTTATAACTTGTGTGTTATAAGCAATTTTTTTATTTAGAAGATGGAGTTAAAACAAATCGAAAGGGTAAAAAAAATCTCTAAGACCGATTTTATTTCCCAATATGTAAAAAAACAAATCCCTGTAGTTGTTGAAGAACTGACCGAAGATTGGCCAGCCTATAAAAATTGGAAGCTTTCTTATATAAAGAAAGTCGCAGGAGATTTAATTGTGCCTTTGTACGATAATAGACCCGTTAATCATGAAGACGGTTTTAATGAAGCTCACACTAAAATGAAAATGAGTGATTATATAAATCTTCTGGAACAAAAACCAACAAATTATCGCATCTTTCTTTATAATTTAATGAAAGAAGTTCCGGCACTAAATCAAGATTTTTTGTGGCCTGATATTGGCTTAAAACTTGTAAAGCAAATGCCTATGTTGTTTTTTGGCGGAGAAAACTCTAAAGTGTTCATGCATTTTGATATTGACTATTCAAATATTCTTCACTTTCATTTTAATGGCGAAAAACAATGTATGCTTTTTGCTCCTGACCAATCCAAATACATGTATAAAGTACCTCACGCTTTAATTTCGAGAGAAGATATAAATTTTGATGATCCTGATTACGAAAAATTTCCTGCTCTTAAAAATGCAAAAGGCTACATTACAAACTTAAAACATGGCGAAATGCTGTATATGCCAGAAGGTTATTGGCATTACATGAAATATTTAACTCCAGGATTTTCTATGAGCCTGCGCTCCTTTCCTAAAAACATAACCAATTTATCAAAAGCGGCTTATAATGTTTTTATTATGCGCTATTTTGATATTATGATGCGAAAGGTAAAGGGACAAAAATGGATTGATTATAAGAATAAAAAAGCAATTCAAAACACTCATGAAAAACTGCAAAAGACTTTTTAAGAAAAATCAATGAAAAACAATCTTTTGAGCTGCTGATTTTCCGCTGTCAAAAACTACATTAATCAATAATATCTGATCACTGGATTTGAAGTTTACAATCTGGTATTCTGTATTATTAATTGTTTTGGTATTGAATAACATTTTTCCTGAAACATCAAAAATTGATACTTCTTTCATAACATCTTTTGTCGAATTTAATATTATGTTTTTTCCTTTAACCGAAACGCAAAGCAAACTTTCTTGATTCTTAAATTGATCCGCTCCTAATGTTTCTATATTATACCGAATTACAAAACGATCTAAAAAAGTTCCTGCTGTGGTTGTAAATTTATAGCTGCTTTCTAGAAGATTATGCACAATATTTTCGGTTTTGTCTTCTAAATAAACAGTTTGTGCACTCAGATCGCCATCTGCATGATCAATTGCAATTGAAAATTCGCCGGCAATTGTTGAACTATATCCCAAAGCCACAAAATCTGATTCTGAAAAAGGCAAAGCACGCCCTTGAATTACAAGTTTTTTATCGTCAATTAAACTATAAAAATCAACAAATTGGTTTCCATCTAATGATTCTGCATCGTAGTTTAAATCGTAAGCGTTGGTAGCTTCATCCATATATCCAATTAAAATTTGTTTATAGGCTCCTTTTGAATTTTCAAAATTTAACCACAATCGATGCTTCTCTATTTTATTACTGCTTGTAAAATTTCCTGCTTTAGACGGTTTAAAAAAAGCATTATTATTTCCTAGTATCCTCATACTGTCATTAAACTCGATTGTACCGAAAGCATTACTTATAACAAAAAATGATTGCCCTGAAGCAATTTTTCCGTCAGGAATAATTTCATTTACCCCAGAATATGATGCTTCGGTATTGACTCCTCCAACCAGATTATAGGCTGCATAATCATCAGAATTATATTCAAAATTAGTTACTGGTGTATGATGCATCCAAAAGTAAAGTGCGCCTTTTGTTTTAAGGTTGTTTTTTTTCAAAAAAATTGCAGCATCTATTGCCGATGGATAGGGATTTCCGACTAAACCAAAACTATCTGTTTCTCCCAATTCTATTTCTACTTTTCCATTATTTGGAATTCCTTTAAAGACTGCTTCATAAACTGCTCTTGATGTTATTGAAAATTCCTGCGGTCCTCTTATTGCATATCCTTTACCTAACAGCATATTATTTAATCGTGGCTCTTCTTTCCAGCCTCCAGCGGTATCAAATGACAAATATTTATCAAACAAGGTATTGGGCGACACATCTATTAATTTTTGATTATCAACTGGTGAAGACCAAAACGTATAATCGTATCTTAAAATTGGTTTTGTTTTTCGAAAAAGGTTAATAATCCCAGTATTTACAACACTATCGTCTGATTGATACAAACTTGCTGTATCTTCTAAAACTAATGTTCCTAAACCTGAATAAGAAAATTCTATACCTAAAGTATTTCCGCTTAAAAGTGTAACTGTTTTGGCAGATTCAATTGTACAGCTGCAAATATTTGCTGAAATGAGATTTGGGAAATTTTCTTTAAAAAACACTTCTTTTCCACTGGACGGATAACCTTTTGTCCAAGAAAAGCCATCCCAAATTGTTGAATCTACACAAAGTTTTAATCGTGCTGCTCGATGTTTAGAAACTCCGTTGACCGAATTAAAATCACCCCCTATTAAAAGTCTATAATCGTTAGTAAAACTTAACGTTAAAAGATTTTTATTGAGTCTCGCATCAAATGAGTTATCAAAATCGCCCGTTTTCAAAAGCCTTATTAATCGCAATGCCTGACTGTTTTTATAGGTTCCTGAAAAGGCGCCTCCAACTAAAAGCTTATCATCTGGCTGCACCAAAATACACCGCACGTCGCCGTTACTAAAACCTGTTCCCGCAGAAAAACTATCGTCCAGACTTCCATTGGGATTTAAACGTATAATTCTTTTTTGTGAAGAGCCTTTAAATGTCAAAAATGTACCTCCAGCGATTATTTTCCCGTCTGATTGCATTGCAAGTGCATAAATGTGTTTATCGAATCCAATACCTATGTTAAAAGTTAAATCGATACTTCCGTCTTCATTTAAGCGAACTAAATGCGGATAGGGCTGTCCATTAAAAGTTGTGAATCTGCCTGCAGCCAATATTTTTCCATCTGGTTGAATCAAAACATCTTCGATAATAGCATCTGCACCGGTACCAACATTAAAAGTAACATCTCGTGATCCATCTGGCAATAATCTTACTATTCTAGCAGCAGATAAATCGTTATTGAACCGGGTGAAGTTACCGGCAGCAATAATTTTATTATCGGACTGTACTGCTAAAGCATAAACTTGAGCATTAAATCCAGTACCACTATTGAAAGTATTATCTAAAGTACCGTTTGATAATATTCTAGCAATTCTATTAGAAGCTGCGTCATTGTACTTGGTAAAATTTCCTCCAAAAACAATTTTCCCTCCTTCTTGAACCACAGCTGCTTTTATTAGTTTATCGGCTCCTGATTTGCCTGTATTAAAATCCAGATCAAGCGAGCCATCTTCCAAAAGTCGTGTAATTCGGTTAACTGGTAAATTATTGAATTTGCTGAAATTACCAAAAACCATTGTTTTTAAATTTGCTAATGGCAAAATCTTTAACACCGAATTATCAAAGCCAACTCCTGCTGACAGATAACCTGTATCTTGCTCTCCATTAGAATCTGTTTTAGCCAAACCTCCTTGATTTTGCCCATCAAAAACAGCAAATGAACCGCCAATAAACCATGATCCTTCTTGATCTTCTGCTAATGCAAAAACAGAAGCTGATCCTGGCCCTGAACCCAAATCAAAATCAGATTTTATAGTTCCATCGGCGTTTAAAAGTACTGCTCTATTTACATCATCATTTCCATATCTGATGGAAAAAGATCCTCCAACCATTATATTTCCCAAATGATCTTCTTTGATTATTTGTACTGAACCGTTATTAAAACCTAATCTTTGAAAACTTTGATCTAATGATCCATCTTCATAAATACGAATAATTCTATTTGCCGTATTTCCATTATAAAGTGTGAAATTACCTCCTAGAAGAATTTTTCCGTCTCGTTGAACAGCAATGGCATTTACATCATCATTAAATCCAGAACCAATATTAAAACTATTATCAACACTTCCGTCAGAATTCAAGCGAATAATCCTATTGCTTAGTGTTCCATTAAATGAAATAAAATTTCCTGTAATTAAAATTTTTCCATTTGATAGAATTCTAACATTAGTAATATTTGTAGAAGATCCTGTTCCTGTCGCAAATGTTCGATCTAATGAACCATTCGGAAGAATTCGTGCTATGCGATTTACAGTTACATTATTGTATTTTGTAAAGCTTCCTACGATTATAATTTTCCCATCTGATTGTTCTGCAATACTATAAATAATACCACTGCCGGCTCCCACAGAAGTGTCAAAAGTTGAATCACGGGAACCATCTGCATTCAACCGAATTAATCTTCCCGAACTTACCGCATTATAACTTGTAAATCCTCCGCCAACTATTATTTTCCCATCGAGCTGTAAATAAGCGGCATAAACTTTACCACTGAACCCTGAACCTACAGTAAAACTTTCATCGATTGTTCCATCTGGTTTTAAACGTACTAAAGATGGAGATGAAATTCCGTTTAGGCTGGAAAAATCACCCCCAACTATTAAATTATTATTGGGCTGCAAAAGCAAAGTTCTAACGGCACTGTCAAAACCATCACCCTTTGTACCATCATCAAATGTATTAAAAGTGGTATCCAATTTTCCTTGCTGCGCATTAACGAAAGTACAGGAGAGAAAAGAAACCCAAAACAGCTGGTAAAGTAGTTTTTTTATCAAAACTAGATGATTATTTAAAATTGTAAGAATTAACCGAAATTAAACTGTTCTGATTTTAAAAACAATACCCACTTTTAGTGATTTTTTATAATGCCCAAAAACGATTTTTTCGCTATGAGTATAAAAATTGAACACTCAAAAGTAAATTTTGAATCTTATAAACTGGGGGATTTATTTAAATTTGCTTTTGGTTTTATAGAAATTTCAAGAAAATGACTATTTGCAGCAATAACAGTTAAAAAGAAAGAAAAACACATGAATTCGACCTGTACTCCGAAAGAAGCCTTACAGAAACTAGAACACTTTTGTGCTTATCAGGAGCGTTGTCATGATGAAGTTGTATCAAAACTTTACAGTTTAAAAATGACTTCTGACGAAATAGATCTTATTATAGTTCAATTAATTGAAGGTAACTTCTTGAATGAAACACGTTTTGCATGCAGTTTTGCCAGAGGAAAACATCGCATTAAACATTGGGGAAAACTTAGAATTACAAATGAACTGAAGTTTCGAAATATTTCCAGCACAAATATAACTCTTGCTCTCAAAGAGATTTCGCAAGAAGAATATATGGAAACTTTTGAAGGCCTTTCTGAAAGATGTTGGAACGGTATACAGGAGAAAAATATATTAAAAAAACGCAAAAAGTTCTGCGACTATATGCTTCGAAGAGGGTATGAAAGTAATCTGGTTTATGAAAAAGTAAAAGATCTTGAAAACCTTTAAACTATTTTAAGCAAAGAGTTCTTAGATGTAAAAAATAAAAAATCCATTTATCACTAGGTAAATGGATTTTTTATTTTAAAGATTAAACTATGCCTTTTCGATTAAAATACTAACAGCATTTCCGCCAAAACCAACAGCATTAATCAAAACTTTTTTAATTGATCTGTCTTTAGTTATTGCTTTTGAAAAAGGAGTTTCGATAAAAATATCATGTTCCATCATTAAAAGCGCGAGCTCTACACTCAATATTCCAGAAGCCCCAAAAGTATGTCCGATTTTCCATTTATTAGTGGTCAGCAAAGGCTGTTTTGAACCAAAAACTTTTTCAATTGCACGAAGTTCTGTCAAATCTCCTTTAATTGTTCCAGGCGCATGCATTACAATAACATCAACGCTATCTAAATCGGTATCTTTTAAAGCCATTTTCATAGACTTTTGAAAACAATCAGCTTCGGCAGAAATTGAGATATTGTGTTCTAAAATTTCAGTTGCGTAACCCACTCCCGTAACGTAGGCAATAGCATTTTCTTTTTCACCAGATTCTAAGCAACATACTGCAGCACCTTCACCCAAAATCATGGTATTTTGTGTTTTCTCAAAATCAAAAGCAAGATTGGGCCAAAAATTATTTTCTTGATCGATGCGTGAATATATTTTTAACGCACGCATTTGTCCGATAGTAAAATCTGTTAAAGGTGCTTCGCTGCCTCCTACCAAAAACTTATCAGCCATTCCTGATTTTAACCATGCAACACCGTTCAAAAGTGAATGTAATGCTGTTGAACAAGTTATTGAATGCGAAATTTCTGGTCCTGCACTTTGCAAATCGTGTGCAATCCATGAAGAAATATTTCCTAAAGTTGTTGTAGGTGATGCTAAAGTCTGTGCTTTTCCTGTTTCAATATAGGCTGCATAATGTTTTTCAAACAAATCTGTTGCTCCTCTTGAAGACCCAATATTTATACCGAAAACATCTTCGGAATTCCAACCTGCATTTTGGACTGCTTTTCGTGAAGCTGCTAATGCAAATAAAACAGAATCGTCTAAAAATTTATATTTAGGATCTGATTCCCGTATTTGAGCAATCAATTGTTTTGAATTTGTACTTAAAGCTGCAACAAAAGTATCTTGTTGATCTAAAAATCGTTTAGTAAAACAATGTTTTCCGTTCAGATATTTATTCCAAACCTCGTCTTTATCGCTTCCTAAAGGAGAAATAGATGAAAAGGCTGTTATGGCAATTTTTTGTGTATTCACATTATTTTATTTAACCGCAAAGTTCGCAAAAGTTTATGCAAAGTTCAACGGGTTTTAGAGTAAAAAATAAAACGATATAAGTAATATATGTTACTAAAAATAAAAGCATTACTAATACAGATCTACAGAGCTAAACCATTTCAATGGCTTCTTCAATTGTTTTATATACTTTTTGAAGCTGTTCATTAGTCATGATATAAGGCGGCAAAATGTAAACAATATTTCCTACTGGGCGCAGAACTACTCCATTTTCTATGAAAAAATTATAAAGCTTTGTTCGCATCGACCCGTAATAACTTTCTTCTGAATCTGATTTAATTTCAACTGCAAAAATAACTCCCAATGTTCTAGCTGTAATTACTTTTGAATGGTTTTCGATTTTCTTTTGAAATTCTAAATGACTGGCATTAATTCTTTCAATATTAGCCTGCATTTCTGCAGTCTGCAATAAATCGATACTTGCCAGCACCGCAGCACAACCTGTTGGATTTGCTGTAAAAGTATGACCATGAAATAATGCTTTATTAATATCATCATCATAAAAGGCATCGAAAATATCCTGTGTAAAAGTTGTAATTGCCATAGGAATAGTTCCTCCTGTTAAGGCTTTAGACAAACAGATCATATCTGGCTTTTCAGAAACATAGTCCATTGCAAATGTTTTTCCAGTTTTACCAAAACCAGTCATAACTTCATCAGCAATTGTCAATACCTTATTTGCTGCACAAATCTGAATTAATTTTGCCAATGCTTCTGGCTCATACATCACCATTCCGGCTGCACCTTGCACCAATGGCTCAAATATAAAACCTGCGCAATTGTGATTTTGAATTACATTTGTCAAAGCGTCAAAACTTGCCTGTTCTTGTCCTTTTATCGGTACCGGAATTCGAACAACATCAATAAACATTCCCTGAAAAGCCTGCGTGTAAAAAGAGATTCCACTTGCCGCCATTGCTGCAAAAGTATCGCCATGAAAAGCATTTTCAAAAGCAATTATAGTGGTACGTTTTTCATTTTTATTAAAGAAATATTGCAAAGCTACTTTTATCGCAACCTCTACGGCGGTAGAACCATTATCAGAAAAAAAGATCTTCTGTTGGTTTTTGGGTAAAATTTCAATCAGCTTTTCCGCTACTTTTACAGCGGGTTCATGTGTAAAACCACCAAACAAAACATGTTCAAGAGTTGTCAATTGCTTATAAATAGCATCGGCAATAAATTTATTACTGTGTCCAAAAGGGTTTACCCACCACGACGCAATTGCATCGATATATTGTTTGCCATTTTCATCCCACAATAAAGCGCCTTCGCCTCTAGAAATTGCAATTGGAGTTTGAGATGTTTTGTGCTGTGTATAAGGATGCCAAAGATATTGGCTGTCTTTTTCTGTTAATGTCATTTTTAAGAAAATAGAAGAAAGAGAATAGAAAAAAGACTAAACTCAATTGTTTAAGCAAAGATAGGAAAGTCTATATTCTATTTTCTATAATCTTTGCTCTATAAATGAAGTAGATTTTCTCGAAACAAATCAGCGTATTCGCGAATTACATTCTGATCAAAATAAGGCTCTTCGTCGATTCTTCCAATTAACTTAATCCCTGTTCTTTCTAGAATTATACTTTCTGTTGCTTTATTTTCGCTTCCGCTGAAAATAATTCCAGCAGTTTCAAAACCTCGATTTTTAATTGCTTCAATCGTCAGTAAAGTATGATTGATGCTTCCTAGATAATGTCTTGAAACGATCACTATTTTATAATCAGGCTGAATTAAATCAATAATAGAATCTTTGTCGTTTAAAGGAACAAAAATACCTCCTGCACCTTCAATTACTAAATGATTATTGGTTTTAGGTTCTTGTATTTGTTTTAAATCGATCGTAATACCGTCAATCTCTGCAGCTAAATGCGGACTTGCAGGGGTATTTAATTTATAGCTGTTCTCGAAAATCTGAGTTTTATTATTCGAAATTTTTAGTTTGATTTTATGACTGTCTGAATTATCTAAATCTCCTGCCTGAACAGGCTTCCAATAATCGCCCTCTAAAGCTTCAACAATAATAGACGATGCAATTGTTTTTCCAACATCGGTTGAAATTCCTGTAACAAATATTTTCATAATGTTCTTTTTTCACAACTATTCTAAAAGCCATTTTATTTCTAAATACCTCTAGAATAATTTCCACAAAAATACCAATAAAAACAAAACCCATCATGGCGACGGGTTTTTTATTATTTCTTATTCTTCTTTTAATTCGTCTATTACTTTTCGGATTTCCTTAGCATATTTTCCATATAAGTGATGTACCCACCATTCTGTAAGCACGCCAATAAGTAAAATCGTGATTACAAAAACAAACATAATCAATCCTAATTTTTTGTTGGTAAAACCTTCATTTAAAATCTGCAGAAAATCAGGCATTTCATAAAGAATAAATCCAAAGAAATAAATTAGAAAAAAAGGTGATAACGAAAAAGCAAATGTCTTATAAAGCTGCATATTCAGCCTGATGTCAAGATACGTTTCATATAAACTGTCTTTAGTTTTCAATGCAGCCTTATCTAATCTTCTGTAAAACAAAAAAAGCTGTGTTAAATAATAAATGCAAATGGCAACCAAGATCCCAAATATAAAATAGTACGGCACTACTAAATTTGATGGAAATTTACTATGCAATGGCAAAAGACCAATAATCACCAAGGACAAAAACTGAATAAAGAATTCCATTCTTAAACTTTTTCTAATTCTATCCAAAGGCATGCTTGCCGATTGTATTTTCTCTAAATTATTAGGAACAACAACATTATCTGTCTTTTCGCTATTCCATGCGTTTTGTATATCGTTAAAATCCATATCCTTGATTTTTAATTATTTCTTTTAATTTTTCTTTTGCTCTGTTTAATTTCACTCTTGCATTCCCCTCTGATATTCCCAGATTCTCCCCTATTTCTTTATGAGAAAAACCTTCGAGCTGATAAAAAATGATGGCTTTATCAATTTTTTCTAGTTTTTGAACTGCTTTATAAAAATGATCTATCTGGCTTTCTTTGATATGGGAGTCGCCTTCATCTTCCTTAATGTTTTCTGAAGCGATTTCGTATTTATCCACCTTTCGTTTTTCTTTTTTCAAGAAAACAATTGCTGTATTTACGGCAACCCGATACATCCATGTCGAAAACTGACTTTCATTTCTAAAAGAATCATACGATTTCCAAAGCTGGCAAATAATCTCTTGAAACAAATCTTGTTGATCATCATGATTATCCATGTACATTTTAGAAACTTTGTATAGTATTCCTTTATGACTTTCGATCCGATTTAAAAATTCTTGTTCTTTTTCTTTCAAAATAATACTAATTCATTACTGGTTTTACTTTGTATCCTGCTTTTCTTAACAAATTAATTACTCCTTCTTCTCCAGCCAAATGTGCGGAACCAACTGCTACAAACAGTGCTTCATTTTTCATCATATCCTTCATTTTCTTCACCCAGTCACTATTTCTATCATCAAGAATGTGTTTTTTAGCTTTTTTACTCATTACCTCTTCATTGGCAATATCTCCATAAAGATCCATTATATTTTCATTTTTATAGTCCTTTACCATTTTTTTTGTTTGAGTTTTACTCGCATCACCTAATGATTTGATCAGTTCTGAATCTGTATAAGCATTAGAAAGCATATTCAACTGTCCTTTTACCGTTTCGAAACCACTTACACTTTTCTTTTCTTTCTGCGCCAAATCTGTAAAATCTGATTCGTATGATTTTAAGGTTTCACAATCAAACGTTTTAATAGTAATTAAACTCATAACTGTTGCTAAACTGTAATTGTCTACCTGCTGCACTTTTATACCTGTAGTTTTTTGTAAAATAGAATCTAATTCTGATAATTGTTCAGGCGTTAATTTTTTACTTAATAACTCTGGAGAAACTGCTAATTTTTGAGCGTCTGCCATTTCATTTGGATCAGAAAAATTGATTTCGACTATTAGTTTATCTGATTTTTGAAAAGCATTCTTCGTTTTTTCTGTCAAAAAATAATCTGTTGGACAAATAGAATGAATCGTTCCGTACAAATATGATGGTTTTGACAATCCATTTCCTGAAACTTCCCATAAAAGAGAGTTTTCAAGTTTTGCAGATTTTGTTTGGGCTTGTGTTGTTCCGCTAAAAAATAATGTGATTACTGCGATTGCTGATGTAAATAAATTTTTCATTTTTGATTGATTTTAAATTTTGATTGATTTTGAATGATTGAAACTCCTCTTTAATATTTATTATTTTTATTTCTCTTCCACCAAACTGCAGCTAAAAAAACTACCAAAATGATGCTGAGTACTTTTATTAAAAAGAAACTTATTAAACCTAAGATGAATCCTATTGAAGAAAAAAAGATAAAATCAAAGATTTTCCCGCTTATTGAAGTTGATGTTGTTTTCATAATTGTTTTGATTTATTTGATTACGACTCGTAAGTAATCAAACATTTAAAACGTTACAAAAAATTTTATTTTTTTTTAAAACATCAATAAAATAAAGGGATTGCAAACATAAAAAATTTAAAAAATGATTTCAATCAATCAAATTCAAACTTACATTTATTGCATTTATACCTGTGTTTTGAATAAATAGGAATCAAAACAAAAAGTAATGAAAGAACAAAAGCTAAAAGAGTTTTTAAATCTTTTATTGAAGTTACCATTTCTATTTCTTCGGCTCCGCAACGGGGGCATTTAATCAATTCATTATTTTCATTTAGAGAATAGGGACTGATTTCTGATAGAATTTTATTTGCTTTTTCAAAATCCTGACTTTTTACAAAAAGCTTGACACCACCTACTGCGTTACTCCAAATAGGATTTGAGTCTACAGTATTAATGTCTCTTAAATACACATCTACACCTTCTGACTCAAGCTTACTGCAAAAAACCTGAGCTTCGTATGAGTACTGGTAACTTCTTACTAATTTAAAATCATCTTCCATACTTAAAATATAAAACCGCTTAATAATTGCAGAACTTGATTAATTTCTTCTTCAGAATTATAACTATGTATACAGAAACGCAGACGCTCTTGTCCTTCAGGAACAGTAGGCGAGAGTATTGGCTTTACATCAAAACCTTTATCTTGAAGTTGTTTTGCCAATTTTTTCACATTTTCATTTCCTGGTACGATTGCCGATTGTATTGCCGATTTACTTCGAACAAACATTGGTTTTAAACCGAGTAAGTTTTTTTGCTGATTAAAAAAAACGATATTTTGACGTAGTTTTTCAATCGTTTCTTTTTCAACATTTAATTGCTGATAGGCGGTAAAAACCGTTGAAACAGAATGTGGAGATAATCCTGTGGTGTAAATAAAACTTCGGGCGAAGTTTATTAAATAATCTTTAAGATCTGTACTGCCTAAAACTGCCGCGCCATGACAGCCTAAACCTTTTCCGAAGGTCATAATTCGAGCAAAAATTCGATTATGCAATTGCAGGTATTGTGTTAGACCTTCACCTTTTTCGCCAAAAACACCTAAAGTATGTGCTTCATCAACTACTAAATAACAATTATACTTTTCCGACAATTCTACCAATTCTTCTAGATTTGGACTGTCACCATCCATAGAAAAAACCGTTTCGGTAACGATATAAATATTCGTATCGGGGAATTTCAAGATCAAACGTTCTAGATCTTCAAAATCATTATGATCGAATTTATACGATTTAGCATTCGACATAAGGATTCCGTCTCTAATAGAAGCATGACTTAATTCATCGTATAAAATAACATCATTTCGCTGCGGTACAGCGCTAAAAAAACCAACATTGGCATCGTAACCCGAATTAAAAATTAAAGCTGATTCAGCTTCATGAAACTGTGCTATAAAAGCTTCTGTAATTTGATATAAGGAATGATTTCCAGAAATCAATCTTGAACCCGTTGCACCGTTCTGAATAATCTCATTTTCGATTAAATAATGATGCGATAATTTAAAAATCGGCTCTGATTTTGAAAAACCAATATAATCATTTGACGAAAAATCGACAAGATTATTAAAACTTGGCAATTGTCGCAACGAATTATTCAGCCTTCTATTTTCAAGCTTTTGAACTAGATTTTTAGGTAATTTCATAAAAGCAAAGTTATAAAAATTGAAGTCGATTTTAAATAATCAGCGGGTTTGATACTGATTAAAGTTTATAATTTAAATTTCAAACAATTGTTAATTATTTTTTTGTCTAATTTCAAACTACGAACTAACTACCACTAATTTAATTATTTATTAAAAAGAAAAAAATGAAAACCATTTGCAAAAACTGTGAAACACCTAGTTACCCAGATTTTAATTATTGCCCTAATTGCAGTCAGAAAATCAATTTACATCGCATAAATCCCCATGAAATTTTTCATGAAGCCGTTCATTATTTTACACATGCCGACAAAGGCATTTTTCAACTCGTTAGAGATCTCACATTAAAAAGCGGCGTTGTAGCTAAAGAATATATAAATGGTAAAAGAAAAAAATACTTTGCACCGCTTAATTTTTTTCTGCTGGTAGCAGCTGTATTTGTTTTCATTTCCAATATCCCAAAAGAAACACCTGCTATCAATATCTCACAGGAAAACAAGGAACTCAGCACTATTTCTGATCCTATCCAAAAGGAAAAAATCATACATCTTTATGAAAGAAAAGAAAAAATGGTTCATTTCATGAAAAAATATTCAAATCTAATGGCGATGATGGCTTTACCACTTACAGCATTCTTTTTCTGGTTGTTTTACAAAAAAGAAAACTACAACTATACAGAGCATTTGGTTGCCGGAATGTATATGCTGGGTTTTTGTATATTGGTCAATACACTTTTAATTTTGCCTATTTCTTTATTATTTCATGTATCGCCTAATTATCAAGCTTTGCTTTTCCTGCTCTTTCAGCTCTTTTACTTTACGCTTTTTTATTACAAGTTTTTAAATAAAAGCACCAAACTTCAATTAGTAAAAGCCTTTTCTACAAGTGCTTTCGGAATTATCTCTTGGGGGATTATCTCAGGTTTTACTGTTAACATGTATGTTTCTACTGGTTTTTGGGGAATATTATAATAACCCATTGAGTGTATAATCTAACATATAGAAACATAGATTTTATATCTAAAAAAGGAGACAAAAAGAAACACGTTTCTTCCGCATAGTGCAGCTACATGTATTAAAAAGAAGTAAAAACGCTTAATTTTCAACTGCAAAAGCTTGTTTTTATGTGTTGAAAATAATTACAGCCAACGGGTTATAATAATATAAAATCATCAATCTAAACAAAAACAAAAAAGCCAAACATTTCTGTTTGGCTTTTTCTTTATTCAAAAATTGTCTTTAGTCAACTAAAACAATTACTTTATTGTCTTTCATCTCGATAGTACCCGACGTGATCTCTAAAGTATAAGTCTGATCGTTTACCTTCGTGAATTTACTCACTACTTCTTTAGAAAAGTTAAAACTTGGCGCTGCAATTTTTACAGTTCCCTTTTCTAGAATAGAAACAATAGGAGCGTGATTATTCAATATTTGAAAGCTTCCATCAACTCCCGGTACAGTAACTGCAGTTACTTCTCCCGAAAATAATTTTGCTTCTGGTGATACTATTTCTAAAATCATCTTTTTTTTAGTTAATAGTTGATGGTTGATGGTTGATGGTTGCTCTCTAACAACTAACAACTAACAACTGACAACCAATTATGCTTCAGCTAACATTTTTTCTCCAGCTTCGATTGCATCTTGAATAGAACCTTTCAAGTTGAAAGCAGCTTCTGGAAGGTGATCTAACTCACCATCGATAATCATGTTGAATCCTTTGATAGTATCTTTAATATCTACTAATACTCCAGGAATACCTGTAAATTGCTCTGCTACGTGGAACGGCTGAGACAAGAAACGTTGTACACGACGTGCTCTTGATACAGAAAGTTTATCTTCTTCAGATAACTCTTCCATACCTAAGATCGCAATAATATCTTGAAGTTGTTTGTATTTTTGAAGAATTTCTTTTACTCTTTGTGCGCAATCGTAGTGCTCATTTCCTAAAATTTGAGGAGTTAAAATTCTTGAAGTAGAATCTAACGGGTCAACCGCTGGATAAATACCAAGCTCAGCAATTTTACGAGACAATACTGTTGTAGCATCTAAGTGGGCGAAAGTTGTAGCCGGCGCCGGGTCAGTTAAGTCATCCGCAGGAACGTAAACCGCCTGTACAGATGTAATAGATCCTTTGTTTGTAGATGTAATACGCTCTTGCATAGCACCCATCTCTGTTGCCAAAGTTGGTTGGTAACCTACTGCAGATGGCATACGTCCTAAAAGTGCCGATACCTCAGAACCTGCTTGAGTAAAACGGAAGATATTATCAACGAAGAATAATACATCTTTACCTTGATCAGATCCAGCTCCATCACGGAAATACTCAGCGATAGATAATCCTGAAAGTGCCACACGTGCACGAGCTCCAGGTGGCTCATTCATTTGTCCGAAAACGAAAGTAGCTTTAGACTCTCTCATTCCTGGCATATCTACTTTAGATAAATCCCATCCTCCATTTTCCATAGAGTGCATGAAATCATCACCGTATTTAATAATTCCTGACTCTAACATCTCACGAAGTAAGTCATTTCCTTCACGTGTTCTTTCACCTACTCCTGCGAATACTGAAAGTCCACCGTGACCTTTTGCAATATTGTTGATCAACTCCTGAATCAATACTGTTTTACCAACACCGGCACCACCAAACAATCCAATTTTACCTCCTTTTGCATAAGGCTCGATCAAATCGATTACTTTAATACCTGTGAATAAAACTTCAGATGAAGTTGATAAATCTTCAAACTTAGGCGCTTGTCTGTGAATTGACAAACCGTTTTCTCCTGTTTTTGGCAAGTTTCCTAAACCATCAATTGCATCTCCAATTACATTGAATAATCTTCCATATACGTCTGGACCGATTGGCATTTGGATTGGATTACCAGTTCCAACTACTTCATATCCTCTGCTTAAACCGTCTGTTGAGTCCATAGAAATGGTACGAACAGTGTTTTCACCGATGTGAGATTGTACTTCTAGAACTAACAATGTTCCGTCTTTTTTAGTGATTTCTAGTGAATCATAAATTTTTGGAAGTTCAACATCCTTACCGTTGAAAACTACGTCAACTACTGGTCCAATGATTTGAGCAACTTTTCCTATTACTTTTGACATTACTTATGTGTTTATTAAATAGCTATTTAGGTTTATCGAAAATACCTCTTTTTTCAGAGCGCAAAGATAATTTTTTAAAATATAAAATCAATTTTTTTTTCATAAAAAATAGCATGATTTTGTTTGATTCTAAAAATGAGAGCTTCAAACTCCCATTTTAAGCATTTTTTACACTAACAAAAAAAGCCGCTGCTTTTAAAAAACAAACGGCTTTTTAATTAAAAAAAATGGTTTTATGGCAATACGGCAGGATATAAAACTGGGTAGTTACCCACATTTACTCCTTTTAAATTTGATCCGTATTTAGCATTAATTGCTTCAATGAATTTATTTGCTATAAATGCATATCCTCTTGGCGAAGGATGAACTCCATCTAAAGAAAAAGTCCCTCCAGTTACAAATGTCGATGTCATTGTAAAACTATTGGCAGAAATTCCTCCTTGATCAATTTGTTTCATAATTGCATTTGCATCTACAAAAGCTAAACCTTTAGATTCTGCAATCGATTTTATGGTTGCATTAAATGCATTTGTCGCCACTTCAAGTTCTGCAACTTCAGTTGGTATCAATACATATTTATCTTGCAAAGGATACGTAATTCCAAAATTATTCAAAGGAGCCGGCGGAGCCATCCCTATTCCTGAATTTTCAGCCGTAGGTGCTGTTCCAATAGCAGATTGTGTTGTTAAAAGAATTAAATCGGCCTTTGTTGCTTGACGCGCCTGACCAAAAACATTACCATAAAAAGTCGCTGTCTGAGCTCCAAGCGTAGGCGTAAAAGCTGCTGTTAATTGCGCAGACAAGTTGGGAAGCGATTCGTCTTTTATCAATAATGGATTTGCAGCAGTTGTTGACAGCAAATTAATTCTTGATCCCGCTCCAAAAGCCGTCAAAGCTTGTTTTAACGGACCGTACAATTGTGTATTCAATGCCGAAATAAGCGCAAGACCTTGAGCAGCATTACCTTTACCTATAGCAGAAGCTGTTAAAGGATTATAAGGAACTGTCTTAAAAAACGGGATTGAAGTTACATATGGTATATTTGCTACAACTCCTTTTGCTCCTCCTGATGTCAAAGTAGTTACTAAAGCTGCATATGTCCCATCAAAACCAACACCCGCAGCTCCAGAAGCTGGCGTAATTGGGTTCGTACCATCTCCTCCAGAAGTTGCATAACCTAAAACATCATTATTACCAATCCACAAAGAAAAAAATGTTGGAGTTTGACTCATTGCATATGCAAGAACAGAAGTTGTTCCGTTTGGAGCAAAACGTACATAATAAGGATTAGCAGTTCCGTTTGCTAAACCAGCCGCAGCTCCATAAGTTGGAGACAGCAAATGAAAACTTTTAGCACCAGGAACACCTGTATTATTATAAGGTCCGGCAGCCGCAATTGCAGGATTCATCACTTCTGTTGTTGGAGTCCCGCTTACTGGATCAACTGTCGAACTTGGATGAGTTGGAGAAACTGTAGTATTAAAATAAAGTCTAGGACCAAATGCCGGATTAGGCTGTCCGCCAAAAAGCAAACCTCCAATGTTATCATTAGTATAAGGAATTTTAAATTCTCCTCCTCCAACAAGTTTAAATTGCTGCGCCATTATATTGGTATACGCCCCTTCTTGTCCTTTCTTAAAAAGAGCTCCATCGCTAAAACCAGACGTTAAGGAATTTCCTAATGCAACATATTTAGAGAAATTAGCAGAACCAGATGTTAGAGGCAATCCGTCTGACGAATCAACAACAGTTACCGCATCGTCATCACTATTACAAGCCATAAAGGTCAAAGAAACCAATAAAAGCCATTTGAAATTTTTTATCATAATTTTTATATTTTAAAATTACCTGTTTCTAAATCGCATCTTCAGAAACATAAATAACGTGTTTGACCTATAGTTAATAATCGATTTATGGATTAATAGTCCATGAAACAAAATATTGCTGCCCAATTAATCCAGCTCCAATTACTTGATAGTACTCTTTACCACCAATATTAGCAGCTCCAAGTTTCACAACAGATTTCAATTTTGGAATTCCGTAATTTATCTGCGCATCTATTACGGTAGCAGATTTAATTGTGCCATCAGCGAAGCCTGATTGCCACTCATATTCACTATTCCATCTTCCGCTGACATTAAACCCAAAATTCTCGAACAATTTATCATTACCAACAGACAATTTAATTCTATGCTTTGGAGTATTAAATCCTGCTTCAAAACTTGGATCTTTTTCTTGATCAAAATCAAACTGAGCATAATTGTAGTTCAACCCTAATTCAAAATTTGAAATTATTTTTTTAGTAAGTCCAACTCCAAATCCTAATGAATGTATCTCTACATCTGAATTGGTATACAATTGATACACTCTATACTCTCCATTTTGAATCGCTCTTACTGATTGAAATCCTGGATCTGTAACTCCTGCCGCAAGATTTGGATTATCTTGAGCCGTTCCGTAATAAGGAGAAATTACATTTAAATTACCAATAAAGTTATTGTATATATTATAGTAACCATTAATATCGATTGACATCCCTTCAAAAACAGAACGATATCCTAACTCAAAAGCTTTTACTTCTTCAGGCTTAACAAGATTAGCTCTTGTTTTTGTTAACAATGCTGCCGCTGCAATAGGATTACTTCCTGCCATAGCTGAAAAAGCACTAACAGAACTTGCCAAATACGAATTATAATAAGCATCATTACCACTCATAACCTTAGTTGGGCCGCCGTTATACAGCTGTCCTTCTGCACTTAAATTAAAAGTTTCATTAAATCTTGTTAAGTTATCCGGGGCAGACCCAACCAATACCGCACTTCCAATATTAAATCCGATATATTGATCTTGAGTTGACGGGTTTCTGAAACCTGTTTGAAATGAAGCTCTAATATTATGATTTTTCTTTTCTCCTCCTGAATACACTAAAGATAAACGCGGCGAATAATTTCCGTCAAAGTTTTTAGATTTATCATAACGAAGAGAACCCGTAAACTTCAATCTATCTTCTAAGAATTTCTTCATTAACTGAGCATAAGCTCCGTACTCATTATAATCAATCGGGCCATTTGCATCTGTATAAATCCTGCCATGAGAATTAAGTTCATAAGCTCTAAACGAACCTCCAACTTGAATTTCGGCAAATTTTATCAAATCTCTAAAGTTATAATTTGCATCAGAATGATAAATTTTGGAATTATCTACCAATTTTGAACCCGTGCGAACATCTGGATCAGCTATAACCTGATTAAAAGCATTTTTAAACTCTGTTGTACCTGGCATAAAACGACCTGTATCAGCTGTAGCCCTTCCAACAGCATGCGCTTGCTGCGGTGTCATACCAGCTAACGTTCCTTGAATATAAGCTCCAGCATATTGACCAAACCAAGTATTATCATCTTTCCATTTTCTATTTACATTAAGACCTGTAAAAATCATATCATAAGATTGCCCTCCGTCTTCGGATGTTGTATAACCTCTAACAAAAAAGTTCTTCCCTTTAACTTCTAATTTATGCTGCTGCATAAAAAAATTATTCAGGTAATATCTATTTCCTCCTTGATAAACAGCATTACCCATACCAAATTTACTTTGCCAGATAATCTCTAATCTTTCATCTCCAAGCGGTCTGCCATGAAAAGAGAAATCAATTTTTGTGTTTCCCGCCTTATTGTTAGTCAAATCAATTTCATTATATCCAGTTCTACTTACATTTGAATCTGGCAAAAGATTAGACGCTCCTGCAGGAATTAAACCCATTGCTTCTAATTTTTTACCTACTCCTTTAATATTTGTCGCAGCTTCGTCACCATAAACATTAATACCATCATAACTCGGATTAGTTCTATCAATACCCGCTCTAGTTTTATCTTCATAATTTGTTGCATACCAATCCGTAGCCTCCATATAGGTAAAGTTAGCTTTGGCCGCAAAATATTTATTAAAAGCATGCGCGAATCGAATACCAAAATCATAATACCCATTTGTACCCGCGGCCTCTTGTGAAGTCACACCATATTTAAAATAAGTTGAAATACCTTGATAAGTAAATGGACTTTTACTATTCATAAACAAAATCCCATTGAAAGCATTTGCCCCATACAAAGCAGAAGATGCCCCCGGCAGCAGCTCAACACTCTGTACATCTATTTCAGAAACTCCAATCATGTTTCCTAGCACAAAATTCAACAACGGAGACGAGTTATCCATTCCATCTACTAATTGCATAAAACGTGTATTAGCAACTGAAGCGAATCCTCTAGTATTAATCGACTTAAAAGTCATACTACTGGTATTCATCTGCACCTCTTTTAAATTTTCTAATCCATCATAAAATGACGGCGAAGCCGTTTTTTTGATATCCTGAATACCCATTCTTTCGATAGTAACGGGAGACTCAAAAACACGCTCAGGTGTTCTAGAAGCAGAAACGACTATTTCATCAAGTTTAGTTTCTTCATCTTTTAAGATTACATTTACTTTTTGATTTGCCGATGTAACACTAATAATTTTCGTTTCAAATCCTACCGCAGAAACCTTTATAGAAAAAGGCAGTTTAGCTTTAGTAGTCAATTTAAACGATCCGTCAAAATCAGTAGAAGCACCACTGTTTTCTCCAGCAACAACAACATTAGCACCAGGAATAGATTGTTTGTTACCATCTGTAACCGAACCTGTTATTGTATTCTGCGCAAAAGATATTCCGCTGAACAACAACATAATTAGCAAGTAGACTCTCATTGGGTTAGTTTTTTCGTTAGTATATAGCCAAAATACACAAATATTTTAATATGCATAAAAAAACGTTAAAAAAAATTAATATTTATCACGTATTTATGCAATATTTTAACTATTTGCTAATTGAATTTATTAGAATAAAAACAAAGAAAACCTAAAGAAAAACTAATTTACTATGCATACATATTAATTTTTATCAAAAAATTGAAAAATTCACAAAAATACATACACTCAAAAAAAAATCTGACAATAAAAAAAAGCGAGACCTAAATCTCGCTTTTTTAACATTATTGATATTTTAAACTTTATTTAGAATCTGATTCCACTTTTTCTAATCTATTTTTTAAATCAATGATTTGCTTGTTTTGCTCAATCATATATAAAGTCATTTCCTCGATTTTTTGCAACAACTTTGCATTCATTTCACCTAGATTAATTCCGTTCTTTAAAACTTCGTCTTCACTTGGAATATTTTCTAAATGTCCTTTTTCAGCAATATGTTTTTCTACTTGTTCAAGCGTTGGCAAATTATACTCTTTTTTGAAAACAAAATCTGACCAGCCATTCATGTCGACTTTTACTTCTTTAGAATGGATTGTTCCATTTACATCTAGTTTATTTGTTGGAATTTTGACACCAATACCAACATTCCCATTTGACTTTATAGTCAATTTTACATCACTTGGAACTCCCGAAAATGTCGATGAGGATTTAAAAACTAAATCTCCATATTCATATCCATCAGAAGAGACAATCCAATTTCGCGAATCATTTTGACTATTTGTAGCTGAATTAAACCTTAATCCTCCTCCATCAGTCTCACTATTTATATTTACGACTCCATTAACGTCTAACTTAAATAATGGGTTTGATGTTCCAATACCAACATTACCATTGTCCATTAAGGTAAAACGATTAGAACATAACCCTCCACCTGCACAACCAAGATTGTCATAAGCCCAAAATTGCAAACTATTACCATAACCACCCGTCATGTTGAAAATATGCCAATTTTTTGCTATACCATTGGTTGTCTTTGATTGATTTTGTATAATTATTTCACCTCCAATATCTCCAGAAACAGAGCTAATGATTGCTCCTTCAAAAACACCATTCCCTCTCACGTCTAAAAGCTGAATTGGACTTGAAGTTCCTATACCAACACCTCCTACAGATGGAAAAGTATTCTGAGCAAAATTAATTTGCGAAATAAACAATGCAATCAATATTATTCTTTTCATAATGTTATCTATTTTCAAGATTCAAAATTCTATTTTCTAATTGTACTTGATTTTTCTTCATTAAATCGTTTTCATTTTTAATCTCTAGATTCTCTTTTTTCATTTCAATCATATACAAAGTCAACTCCTCAATTTTCTGCAATAACTTTGCATTCATTTCACCCAAATCAATTCCATTTTCTAAAACCTCTTTTTCACATGGAATATTTTCCAAATGACCTTTTTCAACAATGTGTTTTTCTACTTGTTCAAGCGTTGGCAAATTATACTCTTTTTTGAAAACAAAATCTGACCAGCCATTCATGTCTACTTTTACTTCTTTGGAATGGATTGTGCCGTTTACGTCTAGTTTATTTAAAGGATTTAAAACTCCAATACCAACATTACCACTTAAATTTACAACCATTTTTGCTGTATATTTTAATTCATCCGCAGAATTACATGCATCTGCCGTTTCAATCAACAAACCATTAACTCCTGTGTCTGTCCCAGAATAAAGCCTCACACCATATGATTGTGTTTGGTTTGTGTGAGTAATCATTTCCAATCCAGTTCGTCCATTTCCGTACTGACCTAATTTTACTTCTTCAAAATTATATACCCCCGGAATAGAAAGCTTAAAAATTCCTCCATTATTATATTCCCCTATTTGCAGTTTATACCTTGGATTATCTACTCCAATTCCAACATTACCATCAATATTTGTCATTAATAATTGCTGCCACTTTCCCCATTGAGAATCTAATGGATAAGCATTTCTATAGAATATTCCTCCATTATTAAAATTCAATTGATGATTAGCTCCTCCAGAGTTATCAGTATCTTCCCATTGCGCGATCGTTAAATTAGTTGAATACATACCACCTCCAGGCACACCTATTATGCTTCGGTCTTTAAAATCTGCTCTAATCGAATGTTCAATAAAGTTAGGAGCATCATTAACTGATCGTGTATCAGAAATCAATAGTGCCCCCGCCACTTGAGCATTAGAAATCAAAGTATATATAAATACTCCAAAAATTAAAGTAATCTTTTTCATTTTTGTTTACTATTAATCAATTCTGAAATTATTTTCTGAAATTCAATTTGATTATCTCTTAAAAGATTATTCTCTTTTTTCATTTCTATCATATACAAAGTTAACTCCTCAATTTTCTGCAAAAGTTTAGCATTCATTTCTCCCAGATTAATTCCATCTTTTAAAACTTCTTTTTCACTTGGAATATTTTCTAAATGTCCTTTTTCAACAATATGTTTTTCAACTTGTTCTAGAGTTGGTAAATTATACTCTTTTTTAAATACAAAATCTGACCAGCCATTCATGTCGACTTTTACTTCTTTTGAGTGAATTGTACCGTTTACATCTAGTTTGTTTTTTGGGTTTAGCTCTCCTATACCAACATTACCAAAGTTATTGATACGTATTCTCTCAATACCAGAAGTGTAGAATCTAACGTTGCTAGCCGCATTGAGAAACAATTCGCCAATAGCCGCATTAATTGCAAAATCATTAACTGTACCACCACCTGATGCACTGCCATTTGCATCACCCATATAACAGAATGGCGCACCATCAGTTTGGCGTAAGAATACACCATAATTGTTTGCAGGTATTGTACTTCTAAAATTGAAAAAGGTCCCAGAACTTATCGCTATTAATTTATCAGTGGTATAAATAGTCCCGTTTACTTGTAACTTATGTCCGCTATCATTTTCAGCAATAGTACCTATACCTACATTACCACTACTAAAAACTGTTAGTTTTGGGTTTTCAAAATTCCCTTTACTTACTATCCAAGAACTAGTATGTAAAGCTCCAAAATACCAATTATCTGTTCCGTTTAACATTTTTGTTTGAATTCCAGCTACAAACCCACCTTCATCAGTGTTTCTTTGTAGTATTAATTTTGGGGAATAATTTCTTATGGTTACATCTCCGCTTGTAGGATATTGATTTGTCTGGGCAATGGCAAAATTTGTAACAAATAGTAAAATAATTATTTCTGTGAATATTTTTTTCATTTGGTCTAAATTAGGAATTGGATATTAATAATATGTAAACTATTGTTTATGGATCCAAAAAAAATTAAATTTTACTAACCTTCTTTAACTTTTTTATTTCTTCTTCCTGAATTTTGTTTTTTATTTTCAATTCATTCATCTCTTTTTTGAAATCAATCATATAAAGAGTCATTTCTTCTATTTTTCGTAAAAGTTTAGCATTCATTTCACCCAAACTAATCCCGTTTTTCAAAACCTCTTTTTCACTTGGAATATTTTCTAAATGACCTTTTTCTTTAATATGTTTTTCTACTTGTTCTAGGGTTGGCAAATTATACTCTTTTTTAAATACAAAATCTGACCAGCCATTCATATCGACTTTTACTTCTTTAGAATGGATTGTTCCGTTTACGTCAAGTTTGTTTTTAGGATTTAGTTCTCCTATACCAACATTTCCACCTTTTCCGTTAAGAATTAAATTATAAAAAGCACTAGGATTATTAAAATCTTGGGGTTGAATCCATCCATAACTCTTTATATTCATTCCTAAATCTAAAACTTCACCTGCTCCATTTATCGAAGATTGTAATCTTAATATAGCTGTAGAATTCTGTCCATTTGTTAAACCTCCTTGGTCCACTACTGTTTGATCTCCAACAATTGTTAGTTTTTGTTTTGGAGCCGTAGTTCCAATTCCAACATTTCCATTTGATTGAAAAGTCATCTTTATTGAATTTTTAATTCCATTATCAAAATCTCCGAATGAAAGGTGTAATTTTCCTTCAGTTAAATTATTTGGCACCCAAGTAAAGCCTGAGTTTTGAATTCCAGAACCTCCAAAGCATAAACTTGCAGAAGACTGACCAGATATTGCGAAAGGTTCTCCGAAATAAATATGAGCAAAATTTTGATCAAGTTTTTTTATAATAGTCAAACTACTTGTTGGTGAAGTTGTTCCAATTCCTACATTATTACCATCAATGGGAAAAATACTTTGAGCAAAATTGATCTGTGCTGCAAATGCCACAAATAATAAAACACACCTTTTCATAATGCTATTTACTTTTAATTTGTTTCTCTAAATCTATTTGATTCTTTTTTATTAAATCATTCTCAAGTTTTATTCTTTCATTATCCTTTTTCATTTCAATCATATATAGCGTTAACTCCTCTATTTTCTGCAACAACTTTGCATTCATTTCACCAAGATTAATTCCATCTTTTAAAACCTCTTTCTCACTAGGAATATTTTCCAAATGTCCTTTTTCAACAATGTGTTTTTCTACTTGTTCAAGAGTTGGCAAATTATACTCTTTTTTGAAAACAAAATCTGACCAGCCATTCATGTCGACTTTTACTTCTTTGGAATGAATTGTACCATTGACGTCTAGTTTGTTTTGCGGACTTGTGGTACCTATACCTACATTACCATTTACATTTATTGCCATTTTAACACTTGAGTCTGTTGCAAAGTTTATTCCTCCATGAGCCCCTCCTGCGTGATTGTTTACAATATTAAGATCATAATAACTTCCTAAACGATGTCCAGCATTGCTGTATCCCGCATTTACTTCAAAATCACAAGTATTATGATAACCAAATCGTACTATACTACTTCCTCCAGTTCCAGTTCCAAACCTTGTAAGAGACGCAATAACTTCATTGTTATTTGTAATTAAGGAATTTGAAACTTCGAATTTAGCAGTAGGAGCTAATGTCCCGATACCAACATTCCCGTCCTCAGGAAAAATATTTTGACCAAAATTGATCTGAATAGTTAATAATGTAATGAATAAAACAAACTTCTTCATTATTTATTGATCTTTAGAGTTTTTATTATTTGATCTTGCATTTCAATTTTCTTATTCATCTCAATCATATACAAAGTCATTTCCTCAATTTTCTGCAACAACTTTGCATTCATTTCCCCAAGATTAATTCCATCTTTTAAAACCTCTTTCTCACTTGGAATATTTTCTAAATGTCCTTTTTCAGTAATATGTTTTTCTACTTGTTCTAGGGTTGGCAAATTATACTCTTTTTTGAAAACAAAATCTGACCAGCCATTCATGTCGACTTTTACTTCTTTTGAGTGAATTGCTCCATTTACATCTAATTTATTTGTCGGGCTTTTTACCCCTATGCCCACATTCCCTCCATAGGGTTGGAAAACCACATCACTTAACGTGGTAAAGGTCTTAGAGTATCCTTGAACAATGCCTACATTATCAGCAGATGTCCCTATAGCAACTCCATTGCTTAGATTATTACCACTAAAATGTGCTGCAAAAGTATCAATGATACTTTCTACTTTTAAATTATTAAGAGGATCCGCCGTAGAATTACTAAACGATGGTAAAGTAGAACAAACAATCCACCAATCTGTACCAGTTGATTTGTAAACATCAAATTCAGATTGACTCACAATTACGGAACTGTAATTAGTAAAATCATTTCCATCAAAAGTTTGATTAAAATAATTACCCTTAACAACTGCTTGTGGGTGCCAACTAGGATTAATTTTATTAGCATTATATTCAAGGCTATTTATACCATCCCATTTTATCATGTAAATAGAAAAACTTTTACCTGGATTTCTCGCAGCAACAATTGCATAACCTGTTGCCCTTGCATTCTGCATCTGTAATTCTGTTAATGATTGCGCATTTAAACTTACTATAGAAAATATAGTAATTACTAATGCATAAAATATTTTATTCATAATTTCAAATTATTTAAAAATCCTATTCTTAACTTCTTTTGTTTATTATCAGAACTTAAGCCACTCCGCAAACTCTCCTTCCTTTGCCCCTTGCTCCTGCACGAACCCTTTCGTGCGGCACATCCTATTAAATTCTCAGATATAAAATTTATAATTTCTACTCATCTTTAACCTTTTTATAAAAAAACTAGGCTTTGATGTGCATACTGCCACATGAAAGGATTCGTGCGGGAACGGGGATATAAACTTGAGCATTTACAAATAAAACTGAGGCAAATTTTAAAAGAAATACTACTTATATTTTCATAATTGTTTTATTATAGATGCTAATTTATTTTTGAGAATCACTATCTCTTCGTTCTGCTTTTCATTTTCCTCTCTCATTTCTATCATGTATAAAGCTAACTATTAAATTTTCTACAAAAGCATAGCATTCATTTCATCCAGATTATTTCCATTTTCTAAAACCTCTTTCTCACTTGAAATATTTTCTAAATGGCCTTTTTCAGTAATGTGTTTTTTCTAATTCTTCAAGAGTTAGCAAATTATACTCTTTTTTGAAAATAAAATCTTATCAGTCATTTATATTTACTTTTTTTAATTAATTATCCTGTTTTCTTCAAACATATAAATATATTTTTAATCCTACAAATTATATGTTAAAAAAACAAAAAGTAATACAAAAAAAGCGAGACCTAAATCTCGCTTTTTTAACATTTTTAATATTTTAAAATATACTTATTCTACTGTAACAGATTTTGCCAAGTTACGCGGCTGATCAACATTACAACCTCTCATAACTGCAATATAATAAGAAAGCAATTGCAATGGTATTGTAGTAATAAGCGGTGATAATGCATCTGAAGTTTCTGGAATTTCGATTACATAATCAGCCAATTCACGAACTTGTGTATCACCTTTAGTAACAACAGCAATAATTTTACCGCTTCGAGATTTAATCTCTTGAATGTTACTTACAATTTTATCGTAGTGACCTTGTTTAGGAGCAATTACAATAACCGGCATATGCTCATCGATTAAAGCAATTGGGCCGTGTTTCATTTCGGCTGCAGGATAACCTTCAGCATGGATATAAGAGATCTCCTTAAGCTTCAATGCTCCTTCTAGTGCTACTGGAAAATTATACCCTCTTCCTAAGTAAAGACAGTTTGGCGCATCTTTAAAAGCCGCAGCAATTTCTTTAGCACGATCATTAGTTTCTAAAGCTTCGCTTACCTTTTCAGGAATTAATTCTAATTCTTGCAAATAAGCATGGAAATCAGGATTTGACAAAGTTCCTTTTGCTTTTCCTAACTTCAAAGCAATCATTGTTAAAACCGTGATTTGAGTTGTAAATGCTTTCGTAGAAGCTACTCCAATTTCTGGTCCTGCATGTGTATAAGCACCCGCATGGCTTTCTCTAGAAATAGAAGAACCTACAACGTTACAAACTCCAAAAACAAAAGCGCCATTTTCTTTAGCCAGCTTAATAGCCGCCATAGTATCTGCCGTTTCTCCTGATTGAGAGATAGCAATTACAACGTCGTCTTTATTGATAATTGGGTTTCTGTATCTAAATTCAGAAGCATATTCTACCTCTACTGGAATTCTCGTAAATTCCTCAAAAATATATTCAGCCACTAAACCTGCGTGCCATGAAGTTCCGCAAGCAACGATTAAAATACGTTTTGCATTCAGGAATTTCTCTAAATTATCCTCAACACCAGCCATTTGAACAATTCCTTCATTGGCATGAAGTCTTCCTCTGTACGTATCTTTAATTACACTTGGCTGTTCGTAGATTTCTTTAAGCATGAAATGATCGTAACCCCCTTTTTCAATTTGCTCCAAATTCATTTGAAGTTCTTGAATATAAGGATCTACCAAAGAATCATCTTTAATTTTTCTGATTTTAAGAGGCTTGTGCAATCTGATATTTGCCATTTCACCATCTTCTAAATATACTGCATTTGAAGTATACTCAATAAACGGAGAAGCATCAGAAGCAATAAAATATTCTCCTTCACCTACTCCAATGGCCAATGGACTTCCTAGTCTTGCCGCAACAATTTCGTTTGGGTTCTTTTTATCAAAAACCGCTATCGCATAAGCTCCAACAACCTGATTCAAAGCCACCTGAACTGCTTTTCCAAGTTTTATATTCTCATTCTTTTGAACTTCCTCAATTAAGTTAACTAAAACTTCTGTATCAGTATCAGACTTAAAAGTATAACCTCTTTTAATCAGCTCTTCTTTTAAAGGAGCGTAATTCTCGATAATACCATTATGAATGATTACTAAATCGCCAGAATTAGAAGCATGAGGATGTGAGTTCACATCGTTTGGAACACCGTGAGTTGCCCAACGCGTATGTCCAATTCCAATATTTCCATTGATTGTAAAACCTTCTTTTGCTTTAGCTTCAAGATCTGAAACCTTACCCTTTGTTTTACAAATTTTAACTCCCGCCTCGTCATCGTATAACATAACGCCGGCACTATCATATCCTCTGTACTCAAGACGCTTTAATCCTTTTATAACAATAGGATAAGCATCTCTATGACCGATATACCCAACAATTCCACACATATATATTTATTAATTTGGTTTCGTGTAGTAAACCTCAAGCCTCAATCTTTTATCCTCTGGTACTGAAGACTTTCCTCCATATAAAATAGTTCCAAGCGGATTCATAACTGACGCTCTTGGCGCTTGAGAAATATTCTCATTCTTATTCTTTAAAAAATTCGAAGTCGAAATCGCTATACTCTCCGTTACAACCAATCCTAAATCAACATTTTTGGCTGTTTTATCTTTTATAAGATTACGGATATGTTCTGTAATTCTAATTTTATAATTTTTTCCTCGTTTATTATCATCAAGGTTAATCATGCCTCCATAAATATACTTAGCCGTTTTAGAATCTGATAATACAAGATTTCCACTTCCATCAGCAAGGTAATCTACAACTGGAACATTATTAGTTAAATCATACAAATAAACTCTTTTCGGCTCTCTAGCTCCTGTCATTTTATCTGCATCGATATTAAACACCAAATTAGCTTCGTTTACTTTCCAATTTTTAGCTCTGATTTCTTCTAGTTTTGCAGCAAAGTCATTAAGCCTAATAATAGCTAGAGAACCTTGACCACCTTTTACATAAAGCCTTTCGTCTCCTTCCGTTTTATTTATGTTTGCCGTTGTAATAGCATTTTGATAATTAGCCGACTTTACATCTTGAAGCAAATTGGCATTTGCACTAGAATTTGCAGGATTTACAATTGTCATTGTAATTGTTTTATCTTCTTTCTCTGTATCAGCATCTGTCGTACTTGCTGTTTTAGCTTTATAAGTAATTACAATTTTTCCTCCTGAGAAATCCAACAAAGCCATATTACCAGGGCTTCCATCTGCTTTTTCGACGCTAAAGTACAAACCTCTAAAATACTCCTGAAACAAATCTGGAGCAGAAAGTTTTGAAGCCGGAGCATTCAATATTTTTTGTTGAAAATAAGCGGTATCTAAATCCAAACGCATTTCTGGCGGAGTATAAGTTGTCGTTTCTTTTCCTGCCGCATCTGTCGTCTTATCCACATATTCTGCTGAACTAAAAAAGAATTGATCATTTTGCAACACGTTACTTGAATTATTCAAACGAGCACCAACTTTATATTGATTAAAAACATTGTTTTCATCTGTATAATAAAACTGTGGCAGCAAAACTCCATTGCTCACATAAGAACTGCGCATTTGAACACCAGATTCATAAACACTTAACTTAAGTTTTCCTTCTGCCGGCCCATAAATAGAATCTAAAGTATAAGTATGAGTTCCATCACTATTAGTCGTTTTCAGCTTCTTAAAATAAGGTATACTTAATCGCACACTTGTAATTACAGGCTCTTCACCAATAGTTACTGGATACGTAGTGCTTAAATCTACCTGTGTAGCAAAATTAGCTTTCGTTGTTCCAAAAACAGGATTATCATAAATACCTAATGCATTAACCGCTAAAACATTGGACTGTATAGGCGTAACCTCCTGATTAAAAGCTATAACATCATATTTTTCAGACTCAAGTCCAAAATGATCGTCACCAATTAAATCATCTCCAATTGCATTAAAATCTTTATCGCACGAATATAAAAGAACAACCGTAAGAGCTAAAAGTATTTTCTTAATAAAAGAAGTATTGTACATGTTTAATAATAAAGTTAAAATTTAAAGTCCCATTTCTTTATAGAAATTTGTATACGCTTCAGCGAATGCATCTTTCGTGGCGAAAGGTAAAAAAGGTTTTCCTGAAGATTCTATAAATTTTGTTAAACTTGGAGAAACGTTTTCTGAAGCAATAATTACAGCATCAGAATGCAATATACTAGCTTTTAAGATGTTCTCATAGTTAGGAACTTCTAGATCTGATACAGATTCATGCGGAACTCCGTCAAATTTTACTTTGTTAATCATCTCCATATCTAGATTCTCATCAAAAGACTGACCATAAACTGATGTTACAATTTTTGTTTCAGAGAATAAAGCTTCATTCTTATAATAGTGTTTCATATAGATTGGCAGCATAGATGCCAGCCAGCCATGTACATGAATAATATCAGGAACCCAGTTTAATTTTTTTACTGTTTCAACAACACCTTTAGCAAAAAATATGGCTCTTTCGTCATTATCAGGATACAAAACACCCTCTTCATCTGCAAAAGTTGCTTTGCGTTTAAAGTATTCA
Organism: Flavobacterium sp. FlaQc-28; assembly: GCF_044007415.1. Classification (NCBI taxonomy): domain Bacteria; kingdom Pseudomonadati; phylum Bacteroidota; class Flavobacteriia; order Flavobacteriales; family Flavobacteriaceae; genus Flavobacterium; species Flavobacterium sp. FlaQc-28. The sequence continues at coordinate 930,394 of NZ_JBIPCM010000001.1, read as the reverse complement.
TCATTATCGATAAAGTAAACCTGAATTCTCTCTTTAGGAATTGAAGCTACCTTAATAATCAATGGCATATCTAAATCATTCACTACCAAATTCATCCCTGAAAGTCTAATTACTTCGTGTAATTGATGTCTTCTCTCGTTGATATTTCCATATCTTGGCATGAAAATTCTTATCTGACCTCCTTGATCGTTAATCATTTTCGGAACGTCATAAGACATTAAAGAAACTTCATTTTCAGCCAAATAAGGCACGACTTCAGATGATACATATAATATCCTCTTATCTTTCATAAATAGTATTTTACTTAATTTTTGGTAATAAAAACGTTGCAAAATTACAAAAATTTATGCAGTTATTAACTAATATATTATGTTTGCACTAAATTTTAATAATACCGCCATGCATATTTTCTACGGCAAAGTAGCTCTGATAGCCTATTTAAAAACTATCAAAACCGCAAATTCAACTATCGGATTTGTACCAACAATGGGAGCTTTGCACCAAGGGCATCTGGCTTTAATGCAGCGATCGCTCAAAGAAAACGACGACACTGTTGTAAGCATTTTCGTAAATCCAACCCAATTCAACAATCCTGAAGATCTCGAAAAATACCCTCGAACTCTTGAAGAAGATGTAAAAAAAATGCGAGGATTAAGCGATAAAATAATTTTATACGCTCCTTCTGTCGACGATATTTATGAAGGACAAACCATTTCGCAGTCATTTGACTTTGACGGATTAGAGAATCAAATGGAAGGCAAGTTTAGACCTGGACATTTTAACGGAGTTGGAACCATAGTAAAACGCCTGTTCGAAATCGTCACTCCAACTAATGCTTATTTTGGAGAAAAAGATTTTCAGCAGCTGCAAATTGTTAAAAAACTAGTCGAAAAAAATGACCTGCCAGTAAACGTTATAGGATGCCCAATTTTCAGAGAAGATAATCTTCTTGCAATGAGTTCCAGAAATGAGCGACTGACTGCAGACGAAAGAAAAGAAGCGTCAATAATTTACAAAGTTCTTACTGAAGCTAAAGAAATCTTTCAAAATGGTACTCCCGAAGAAACCATCAAATTTGTCGAAGAATCTTTTAAAGAGAACAAAAGATTTGAACTCGAATATTTTGTCATTGCTGACGAATCTACATTATTATCAATCGATCATAAAATTAACGATAAAAAATACCGTGCGTTTATAGCAGTATTTGTTAATTCTATAAGGTTAATAGACACCATTTCATTTAATTAAATTACCTTTGCAACATGCAAATTCAAGTTATAAAATCAAAAATTCATCGAGTTAAAGTAACTGGAGCCGATTTAAATTACATTGGCAGTATTACTATTGATGAAACTTTACTAGAAGCTTCAAACATCATTGAAGGTGAAAAAGTAGCTATCGTTAACATTAATAATGGAGAACGTTTTGAAACTTATGCCATTAAAGGAGAAAAAAATTCAGGCGAAATTACACTGAATGGTCCAGCAGCTAGAAAAGTTCAAAAAGATGATATCATTATCATTATTTCATATGCAACCCTAGAATTTGAAGAAGCAAAAACCTTCAAACCATGGATTATTTTCCCTAATGAAAATGACAATTCACTAACTTAGGTTTCAACCTCAAATTATATCTTATTATACTATTTGTCAAAAATTTATTTTGAACGAATACGACTGCTTTTGCCCAAACCCAAACAAACGCAAAAGCACAAAGACTATTGCTTTTTTTTAAAATCCCAAATTAATAACAGAGCAAATAAAGTATTATATTGCCACACTATTTTCAATACTTTTTAATTCACTGAAATGCCACAAATCATGAAAAAAGTTTACCTACTAATTGCATTTATTTCCATTTCTGTTTTTTCGCAGAAAAAATTCGACAACATTCAATCCCTAAAACTTGGAGAAGAAAGAAGGATAACAATTGGACTTCCGGCTTCATACGAAGCTAAGCCTGACAAAAAATATCCAGTTTTATACCTTTTAGACGGTGATTATTTGTTCGATCCTTTTTCTGGAGCTGTAAGTTATGGTACGTATTGGGATGATATTCCCGAAATGATCATAATCGGGATTCATCAAAACAAAGACGGCGAACGTTATGACGACACAACAATTGATCAAAACGAGGGTCTGCCTTTTGAAAAAGGAGCAAAATTTTTTGAATTTATAGGAGCAGAATTAGTTCCTTATATTGAAAAAAAATACAGAACCTCGCCTTTTAGAATTATTGCAGGACATGATGTAACGGCGAGTTTTGCCAATTTTTATTTATATAAAGAAAACCCGCTTTTCAGTGCGTATATTTGTCTAAGTCCAGAATTGGCTCCAAAAATGGAAGTACGTATTGCAGAAAAGTTTGCCAAAATACAAAAACCAATATTCTACTATCTTTCTGCGGGAGAAGGTGACATAAAAAAAATTAAAGAACCAATAGAAAAATTAGACAACAATATTAAAATCGCAAATAATCCGTTAGTGAATTATAAATACGAGTTATTTAAAAATGCCACTCACTATACCGAAGTTTTGCATTCGATTCCGAGTGCTCTATATCAGATTTTTGAAGTATACAGACCGATAAATTCTGCAGAATATGCTAACAAAATAGCTGTGTTGGAAACGGGTTATGCAGATTATTTAGAAAAAAAATACAATACAATGTCTGAAGTTTTAGGCGTTCAAATTCCAGTTCGAATTAGCGACTTCAAAGTAATTGAAAATATAATCTTGAAAAAGAACGCATACGACGAACTAGGAAAGATGGCCGAAATTGGAAATGTAAATTATCCAAAAGCAATGCTGGGAGAATACGAACTAGGGTTAATGTACGAAAAAATGGGCGATGCAAAACATGCCTCAAAAAAATATCAAAATGCTTCTCAAATGGAACCTATCGGCGATTTGAACAAAGATTTAATGTATGAGAAGATGGACGAAATGAATGCACTTACTAAAAAAAGTAAATAATGTCAAAAGTTAAAACTTCCTTTTTCTGCCAAAATTGCGGCACCCAATATTCAAAATGGCAAGGCCAATGCAATGCGTGCAAAGAATGGAATACTATTGCCGAAGAAATCATTCAGAAACAGGAAAAAGTCGCCTGGAAAAGCGAACCAACTTCAACGGGCAAAGCGCCGAGACCTTTAAAAATAAACGAAATCGACTCGGCTCAGGAAATTCGCATGAACACTACTGATGGCGAATTAAATCGTGTTTTGGGTGGCGGAATCGTTCCTGGTTCTTTAACTCTTTTGGGCGGCGAGCCGGGAATAGGAAAAAGTACACTTTTACTTCAAATTTCACTAAAATTACCATATAAAACTTTATATGTTTCTGGAGAAGAAAGTCAGAAACAAATAAAAATGCGCGCCGAAAGGATAACACCAAACAGTGATAACTGTTATATCCTTACGGAAACAAAAACGCAGAATATCTTTAAACAAATTGAAGCGATTCAGCCAGAAATTGTAATCATCGATTCGATTCAGACTTTACACACCGATTATATCGAATCAACAGCGGGAAGTATTTCTCAAATTAGAGAAACCACTGCAGAATTGATCAAATTTGCTAAAGAAACCAACACTCCAGTTATTTTAATTGGACACATTACAAAAGACGGAAATATTGCCGGACCAAAAATTCTGGAACACATGGTGGATACCGTTCTTCAATTTGAAGGCGACAGAAATCACGTTTACCGAATTTTGCGTTCGCTTAAAAACCGTTTTGGTTCTACTGCCGAACTAGGAATTTATGAAATGCTGGGAAGCGGTTTGCGAGAAGTCAGCAATCCGTCAGAAATACTGATTTCACACAAAGATGAAGAATTATCAGGAACTGCAATTGCCACAACACTTGAAGGAATGCGTCCGTTAATGATCGAAATTCAATCTCTTGTAAGCACCGCAGTTTACGGAACTCCGCAAAGAAGCACAACAGGCTATAATGCTAAAAGACTAAATATGATTTTGGCTGTTTTAGAAAAAAGAGCTGGGTTTCGTTTAGGTGCAAAAGATGTTTTCTTAAATGTAACCGGCGGAATTTCTGTTGATGATCCTGCAATTGATCTTGCTGTTGTTGCTGCAATTTTATCTTCAAACGAAGATATTCCGGTTGGAAAGGGTTTTTGTTTTGCCGGCGAAGTTGGACTTTCAGGAGAAATTCGTCCCGTAAATCGTGTTGATCAGCGTATTCAGGAAGCCGAAAAACTAGGTTTTGATACTATTTTTGTCTCTAAATACAATAAAATTGCTTTAAAAAACACTGGAATTAAAATTGAACTTGTTGCTAAAATTGAAGATGTTGCCAGTATTCTCTTTGGTTGATTTCCGATAAAAATACCACTATGAATTTTCCAAAACAAAAAATATACAAAGCTCTAAAAATACTAGCCGTTATATTGGTTTTGCTTTGCATCGGATTGTACTTTTTTCGCAACTCGCTTCTAAAACAAGCGGTCGCCAAAGTTACCCACAAAATGGCTGTTGATTACAACAGTGATTTTTCTATAAAAGAAGCCTCTTTCAGCGGATTGTCCAGCATAAAACTAACGGATGTTGTCTTGGTTCCAAAAAACGCAGACACACTTTTAAAAATCAAAAACATCGAAACCAGCGTAAGTCTGAGTAATTTATTAATCGGAGATGTTCAAGTTGGCACCTTAAAAGTTAACAACGGCTACATTCAATTAGTTAAAAAAGGAAAGATTCGAAATTTTGATGCTTTTCTAAAAAGAAATCGTGACGATTCTGAGAAAAACGAAAAACGCAAATACGGTACTTTTGCTTATCGCATTATTTCAAAACTGCTAAATCTAGTTCCAACAGATATGAATTTGGAAAACTTCCAATTCAAGATTGATGACAACGGAAAAAAAACAGCTGTTGCCATTAACAAACTGGTTTTAAACAACAAACAGCTCGAAACCAATATTCATGTTCAAAGCAAAGATTTTGATCAACGTTGGAACTTAAAAGGTTTTGCTGATCCAAGAAATCAAAAGGCCGACATTCGTTTCTTTAATTTAGATACTGGAGCCATTCGCGTTCCTTATCTTGATGAACGCTACAATTTAAAAGCAAGCTTTGATTCGATCCGTTTAAATGTTCAAAACATTGACAAAAGCGGCAGCAAATTGCACATTGACGGCTTTACTTCTATCGTTAATCTGAAAATTAACCATCCAAAAATTGCCAGCAAAGATGTTATCATAAAAAATGCTCGTTTTGATTACCGATTTTTACTGGGCGATGATTTTATCTCAATTGACAGCACCTCGTCAATGCAGCTGAATAAGATTAAAGTAAAACCATACGTCTCTTACAGCACAGAAAAAGATACCGTTTATACTTTGAAGGTGAATATTCCAAAAATGAAAGCGCAAGATTTTATTGTATCGCTTCCTGATGGTTTATTTACGCATTTTCAGGGCATGCAGGCAACTGGAAATTTCGATTATAAACTCGATTTCAAATTCAACAAAAACAAACCCAATACGCTTGTTTTTGACAGTAAACTAAACAAAGAAGATTTACGAATTACTAAATATGGCGAAGCCGATTTAAATAAACTAAACGGTGAATTTGTATATCGTGCGATTATTCAAAATGTCTTGCAGCGTCCCGTTTTAGTTGGAAATGCAAATCCGAATTACACACCTTTAGATCAAATTTCGCCTTATTTACGAAAATGCGTTTTAACAACGGAGGATCCTTCTTTTTTCTCGCATCGCGGTTTTATAAATGAAGCTTTCAAACAGTCTATTCTTAAAAACATTAGAACTAAAAAGTTCTCACGCGGTGCCAGCACAATAAGCATGCAGCTGATTAAAAACGTATTCTTAACAAGAGAAAAAACGCTTTCGCGAAAACTTGAAGAAATCCTTTTGGTTTATATTCTAGAAAATAACCGAATAGTGAGTAAGGAAAGAATGCTGGAAGTTTATTTCAATATTATTGAATGGGGACCAAATGTATACGGAATTGGCGAAGCAAGTCATTTTTATTTCCAAAAAAGTCCTTCAGCTTTAAGCGTAGATGAATGCTTGTATTTAGCAACGATTATTCCGAAACCAAGAAAATTCATGTATCAATTTAATGACGAAGGAAACCTGAAAGATTTTGCCATTAAAAACCAGAAATTTTTAAAGAATTTAATGTTTCGCCGAGGTTTGTTAGTTCCAGAAGATACCCTTGGGCAATTACCAGTTTACATTTCTGGAAATGCGCGTTCATTAATACGAATCAAAGCTCCAGATTCTACTGCAGTTCCTGCGGACTCTTTATCTATCAGCGATGAATTTGATTTGTAATTATGAAACCCACTTATTTATTTAAAAGAGTTTTTGCCTTCGGAATTGACTTTATCATTTTAGCGCTGACAGTTAAAATACTATTTCCGTATATCTCTTATAAAAACAGCAGTGGTGAGAGCTACATTAAAACGGAAATTGGTCTTTTAATTTATTATCTCTTTTTTATTCTTCAGGATGTTTTTATGAGTAAAACTATTGGAAAATATATCTTCAAGCTGCAAATGACATTTGATCATCCTATGGAAATAAAAGGATACAAAAGATATTTTAGAATAATTATTAGACGAATTTTTGATCTGCTTGAATTAGTTTGTCCTTTCCTTTATTTAATAACAATTGTTTTGACAAAGAAGAATCAAAAATTAGGCGATTTAATCGCAAAAATAGTGGTAACACAAAAACCTAATAATTAAGACAGCTGCGCTTTTAGCTGTACTTCAAAAAAAACCACAAATTATCACGGATTAATCTGTGTTAATTTGTGGTTTTGTGTTTATTACAAAATCGAAATTAAGGCGCTGGATCAGGAATTATTGCCTGAACTTGATTAATTTCGGCGATAATTTCTTTTGAAAGCACCACATCAATTGTGGCGATATTTTCTTTTAATTGTTCTAAAGTTGTTGCACCAATAATTGCACTGGTTAAAAATGGCTGCTGCAACACAAATCCCATTGCTAATTCTGTCAAAGTTAAACCATGTTTTTTAGCAATTTCTAAATACAACTTTGTCGCTTGCGTACATTGCTCACTATTGTAACGCGTGTATTGAGGAAAAAGTTTTATTCTAGAATTTGGATGCGCTTCTCCTGTTAAAAATTTACCCGTTAAAACCCCAAATGCTAAAGGCGAATAAGCCAGCAATCCAACATTTTCATGCATTGAAACTTCGACTGAATTCACTTCAAAAAGACGATTTAATAATGAATATGGATTTTGAACAGTTTTAATTCTAGGCAGATTTTGATATTTACTTTCTTCCAAAAGACGCATCATTCCCCAAGAATTCTCATTTGAAACTCCAATATGTTTAATTTTCCCTTCTTTAATCAATCCATCAAACGTTTCTAAGATTTCTCTAAAGTTATCTTTCCATTCATCTTCAAAACCTGTAAACGCGCGGTGCCCAAAATTATTAGTTTTTCTTTCCGGCCAATGCATTTGATACAAATCAATATAATCTGTCTGCAAGCGCTTTAAACTGTTTTCTAAAGCATATTTAATACTTGCAGGCGAAAAATCTAATTTCTCACGCATATATCCAAAATTCGGATTTGGCCCAGCTATTTTAGAAGCTAAAACAACCTTATCACGATTCCCTGATTTTTTAAACCAAGTTCCTATAATTTTTTCAGTACTTCCGTAAGTTGCTTCACTTGCTGGAACCGAATACATCTCTGCAGTATCAAAAAAGTTCACGCCTTGTTCCAGTGCATAATCCATTTGAGCATGACCTTCTGCCTCTGTATTCTGCTGACCAAAAGTCATAGTTCCAAGATTGATTTTACTAACTTTTATATCGGTATTTGGTAATGTAGTGTATTTCATTTTTTTTCTAAGGTACTAAGGTTCTAAGAAACCAAGATTCTAAGGTTTCTTTTTTCGAATAATAAGCTTCAAAGATACGATGCTATTCTTCAAATGAAAATTTCGGAATAGTTAAAAAAACTACAAGTTTTTCTGAGGTACTTAGTTAAATTCAAAGCAATAAAAAAGGCTCAAAGCAAAACTTTGAACCTTTTAAAAAATCTTAGCACCTTAGTTCCTCAGAACCTCAGCTTCTTAATTTATACTATTAAGCATCTCTGCAATCTCGTCTAATCTTGGAGTTAAAATAATTTCGATTCTGCGGTTTTTAGCTTTTCCTTCTGGAGTAGCATTACTTGCCAAAGGAGAGAATTCACTTCTTCCAGCCGCAGTCAATTTTTGTTTGTTGATTTTAGCATTTTCACTTAAAATAGCTACAATTGCAGTTGCTCTTTTAGTAGACAAATCCCAGTTGTTTGCAATTGGTCCAGAACCAGCATATGGATCATCATCTGTATGTCCTTCAATAAGAACTGAAAGATCAGGATTGTCGCCTAGAACTTTTCCTAATTCGACAACAGCTTTTCTTCCCTCTGTTCCAACAGCCCAGCTTCCTGAATTGAAAAGCAGTTTATTCTCCATAGAAACATACACTTTTCCGTTCTTTTGCTCCACTGTCAAACCTTTACCTTCAAAACCATTTAAAGCTTTCGATAAAGTTTCTTTCAGTTTGCGCATTGATTCCTCTTTAGCGGCAATCATATCTTCAAGCTCTTTTAATCGGCTTGCTGTTTTATCAAGACTTGCTTGTTCTTCAGCCAGTTTTTTTGATTTTGCTTCTAATTGCGCTAACAATTCGCGGTTTTTATTCATATTTTTCTCCAATGCATCATTGCTGTTTTTTTCAAGAGCATTGTATGAATCTTGTAAAACCTTATATTTATTTTGCGCAGCAGCTAAATCAGCTTTTTGCTTTGCCAATTCATCTTTTGTGCTGTTCAAATCTTTGGTTAAATTGTCGCGTTCTAATTCCAACTGATTCTTAGACTTTTGCAAATCGGCATTTTGATCTGCAATCGAACGGTTTTCTTTTTTAAGATCTGAATACTTTGTTTCCAAATCATTATAAATCTTTTTAGACACACAAGAAGTCAGAGACAAAGCCAAAACCACTAATCCTATCGAAGCTTTCTTAATCATTTTATTTTCTATTTTTTTATTTCAAACGTATTATTAATTCCTGATTTAAACGATAATTCGAATAAAATCTAAATGAACTTTTCCTTTAAAATAAAAGCAAAATTCAATTTATCAGAATTTCCGAACCCCATTTCTCTCAACAAGAACAGTACCAAATTTTACTCAATCTCAACTAAAACCGGACAATGATCTGAATGCATCGCATCTGGAAGAATCACAGCACGTTTTAAACGATGTTCCATCGGAGCGCTTACTAAGTTATAATCGATACGCCAGCCTTTATTATTTCCTCTCGCTCCTGCACGATAACTCCACCACGAATAGTGATGGGGATCTTTATTAAAATGACGAAAACTGTCTATAAAACCAGATTTCATAAAAGCATCCAGCCACGCACGTTCAGCAGGTAAAAATCCTGAAACTGTTTTATTACGCACTGGATCATGGATATCTATTGCTTCGTGGCAAATGTTGTAGTCACCGCAAATAATTAGATTCGGAATTGCTAATTTCAATTCGTTAATATATGTTTGAAAATCATCCATAAACATAAATTTATGGTCTAACCTTTCAATATTTGTTCCTGACGGAAGGTATAAACTCATTACCGAAACATCATCAAAATCTGCACGCAGATTACGTCCTTCAAAATCCATATGATGAATTCCTGTACCGTAAACTACATTATTGGGTTTTGTTTTGGATAAAATTGCAACACCACTATAACCTTTTTTTGTTGCAGGATAATAATATTGATAAGGATAGCCTGCGGCCGTAATATCGTCAACCGGAATTTGATCCTGCGTAGCTTTGATTTCTTGAAGGCAGATTACATCAGGATTTGCCTGTTGCAGCCATTCGATAAAACCTTTGTTAATTGCAGCACGAATTCCGTTTACATTATAAGAAATAATTTTCATCAGATTGTATTTTTAAGGATTCCAAATGTAATAAAAAAGTGGAAAGTTTGCGTTTGAATAAACGAAAAGTAGAGTTTTTTGTTATCTTTGTTGGCTGCTCTAATAATTTAAAAATAGTACATGGGTTTAGTTACCGCGAAAGAAGTTGCAAAAGCAATAAATGTTGATAAGTACGGAGTATTTGGTACTTTTTCAGGCTGGATTCTTATGAAGGTCCTTAAGATCTCTACCCTAAATAAAATTTACGACCACAATAAACACTTAGAGGATGTTGCGTTTTTAAACGGGATTTTGGATGAAATGGAAATCAAATTTGAAATTCCTGAAGAAGATTTAAAACGTTTGCCTAAAGACGGCGCTTATATTACCATCTCAAACCACCCGCTTGGAGGAATTGATGGTATTTTACTTTTGAAATTAATGCTCGAAAGAGAACCAAATTTCAAGATTATCGCTAATTTTTTATTGCACCGAATTGTTCCTCTTAAAAAATACATCATGCCTGTAAATCCTTTTGAAAATCACAAGGATGTTAAATCAAGCGTGGTCGGAATCAAAGAAACTTTACGCCACTTAAGCGACGGAAAACCTTTAGGAATATTCCCAGCCGGTGAAGTTTCGACTTATAAAGACGGAAAATTAGTAGTTGACAAACCTTGGGAAGAAGGCGCTTTAAAATTAATTAGAAAAGCCAAAGTTCCTGTTGTACCCATTTATTTTCATGCTAAAAACAGTAAATTATTCTACTGGCTTTCTAAAATTGATGATACTTTGCGTACTGCAAAATTACCTTCGGAATTACTGACACAAAAAGATCGCGTGATTAAAGTTCGTATTGGAAAACCAATTTCGGTAAACGAACAAAACGAAATCGAATCGTTTGAAGAATATTCTGAGTTCTTGAGAAAGAAAACTTATATGCTGGCTAATCCATTTGAAAAAGACACCAAATTGATTGACACTGCTAGTTTAAAAATAGCAAAAGCACCTAAAAAAATTGTTACTCCGGCGAACGAATCAAAAATGATTGACGAAGTTAATGCGTTAAGAAATAGTGATTGCCGCCTGCTGCAAAGCAAAAATTACGAAGTATTTTTTGCACGTGCAAAATCGATTCCTAATATTCTGCATGAAATAGGTCGTCTGCGTGAAATTACCTTTAGAGAAGTAGGTGAAGGAACCAACGAATCTATTGACTTAGACGAATACGACAAGTATTATCACCATATGTTTTTATGGGATGATGAAACCAAAAAAATTGCAGGTGCTTACCGCATGGGATTAGGTTCTGAGATTTATCCAAAATATGGTATCGAAGGTTTCTACTTGACAGATCTTTTTAGATTTGAACCAGAACTTCACGATATGATGCATAAATCTATTGAAATGGGACGTGCTTTTATCATTCGTGAATATCAGCAAAAACCAATGCCTTTGTTTTTGTTATGGAAAGGAATTATTCACACTACTCTTCGCCATCCTGAACACAAATATTTATTAGGCGGCGTAAGTATCAGTAATCAATTTTCTGATTTCTCTAAATCGTTGATGATCGAGTTCATGAAATCAAATTATTACGACCCTTATATTGCACAATACATTCATCCGAAGAAAGCTTATAAAGTAAAATTAAAAGATGCAGATAAAGACTTTATCTTCGACGAAGCTGAATCTGATTTAAATAAATTTGATAAAATCATTGATGAATTAGAACCAGGAAATTTACGTTTACCTGTTTTAATCAAAAAATACATCAAACAAAATGCTCGTGTTGTTGCTTTCAACGTAGATCCTTTGTTTAATAACGCTGTTGACGGCTTAATGTACATCAGAATCGCTGATATTCCAGAAAGCACTATGAAACCCGTTATTGAAGAATTTCAAATAGAATTAGAGCGTAAATTATCTGAAAAAGAAGATTAGCTGTAATCTCTCAAAACTAAAAAAATCCCATTTGTAATTACAAATGGGATTTTTTTAGTTTCAACGCTTATTTAAAAACAAATTAGACTTTATTCTTTTCCAATTTCATCTAATTCTTCTAATCCATTTTTAGGATCTGCACCATATTGATTTGATCCTTTTTCACCTTCAGTAGCAAGTAATACGATATTGTAAATTGGAATAAGAATATACCAGCCGCTTTTACCAATATCATGCATTCTTCTAATTGCAACAGCAATTCCAGGAATTAAGACTGCTAAACTGTAAATAGTGCTTACGATTGTTAATTTAGGAGAAATAAAGCCTAAACCAAACAACAAACCATAACCTATTATAACATTCAACAAAAAGAACATCCAATATTCTCTTCTTCTGGCTCTTCCGTTAAAGTTTGCGTAGTTTTCCATAACTACTTTTTTGTACATTTCTAACATAATAAAATCTTTAAAATTGCCCTACTCTTTATGGATTTTCAGTTACTCCATTACTTCTTAACAAAGTTCAAGATTACTTACTTTTACAATTATTTAAAGAAACTAACCGACATTATAGTATCAAAAAAAGACATTTTTTTAAGACTGAGCTGCTTACAAACAAAAATCCCATTCATTACTGAATGGGATTTTTTACTATTTTATGCAAATTACTTTTATTTGACTTAAAAAACTAATTGAAAGAGTTATTAATTTTCATAATCAACTATAGATTTTTTAAAACCATCCCATTCTTCTTGAGATAATATCTTTTTTTTCTCTAGCTTTTTACCTTTTATATATTCTAAGATATATTTAGCTCTTGCTTCAGACTCTGGATGTGTACTTATCCAAGATAAAGCCCCTTCAAAATTTTTATCAAATGACATATCATAAAGAAAATCTGCAAATGGAGCTGGATCTATTTTTGCTTTCAACATATACTCTACACTCGTAATGTCTGCTTCTTTCTCAAGTGAACGATCATAAGCTGTAGATGACAATGTATGCATTATTTCTTTTATTATGCCTACATTATTATTGCCTGTTGTAATAGACATAAGAACAGAGAAACCAACTTCTTTAGATAATTTTTTCATAACATGATCGTTCTCAATATGAGCAATTTCATGACCTAACACTCCTATTAAGGCTTGCTCATTTTTTGAAGCTTCAATCAAACCTGAATACACTACCAAATGCCCGTCTGGCAAAGCAAATGCATTCACCTCATCTTTCTTAATGATATATACTTTAAGACTATCGCGAACTATTCCATTTTCTTTACATAATGGTTTTAGTAATTTATCTAGTGACTTGGCAATAGAATCATTTATGATTAAATCTTCTGTCATTTTAATTTGATCCCAAATTATATCGCCAACTCTTTTTTCGGTATCACTTTTAGCTTTATTAATTTTAAAGAAAGTTATATAATCTATCTGTGCCAATAAAAACCATATCCCAAAAAAAACTCCTACAATGGTTAATCCTCTAAATATTGTTTTCATTGGTTTTACAAATTAAATTAGTAATATCAGCAAAAAAATATATTTCGATATGATTTCCTTTTCTAGTCTGGCTTGCGAGATATAAGGTAAAAACGAACTCAACAAGATTAAAGCCTATTATAGTTAATATATAAGCAATGTATGTATTGGTAAATTCTCCCTCTTTGAATATAATCGAAATGGTCCACCAAAAACCTACTGTGTTAAAAAAGAACATTCCTAATTGCGCCAATAATGCTTGCGTGCAATGCCATTTAACAAAAGCTGTACTTTTTCTGTTTCCTAAATAAAAGAAAATAGATGCCAATAAATTCATAATAGGCAAAGGCAAACCTCCCAGCACAGCAACAAGTGACATCAAATAACTATTTGATGCTCTTTCTAACTCACTATCATAAGGCTTGTAATTAAACTTATTTAATGCGGTCATATTTGTTTGTTTATATTCCAAATCCAATTGATAATCACTAAAATAATCAATAGAATTGCAATTTTTCTTGTCCTAACTATTTTTTCTGTTTTAATGTAGAAATCGTAAAAGGATTGTCTTTTTGTGAAGTAATCAAACACAATCCAGCCTGGGGTGATAAGCATAATTCCCGTTACTATAATCCCGAATGGATTTAGATATAAAGAAGTGAGTATATTTCCTTTAAAAAAACTATCCACTGCTCGTGTAGTTCCACAAGAAGGGCAAGGAATAGTGGTTATTCTTTTAAAAAGACAGACCGTAAAATCATGATCAGATTCTAAATGTGATACAAAATCAAAAAAGAACAACCAACTATACCCCAAAAAACAAGCAATTAAAATTAATGCATACAGCTTGTTTTTTCTCATATTTTACAAAAATGTATTGTTAAATGCCATTGCATTTTTCTCTCTTGTTGCTCCTTGAATCAAAAACCAATCTACAATAGCCCAAATCATAAAACCTCCACAGGTAAGTAATTTACCAACTCCCATTCCTGTATCACCAATATAAAAACGGTCGATACCATATGCTCCTGCAAAAATAGAAATCAACAAAGCAGTCGTTGGGTCTTTAAATTGAGTTAATTGTAATCTTTGCCATTGACTCTCGTCTAAGCTTAAAAGTTTTTCCCTGATTGCACTTAAATGATGTCCTTCAAAATACTTCGCGTTCATCATCATGAACATATCGACTTTTTGTGTATCCATTATAAAATTTTGGTTTTGGTTGGTTCCTACTCTATTTGTGGATTTTCGGGTACTCCATTTTTTTGCAAATATAAAAATTACAAGAAATAACCTATTTTTTCTTGCTTTAACACTATGCCTTTAAAAATCAAAAAAAATCCCATTTGCGAATTGCGAATGGGACTATTTGTATTTTAGAACCAGCCTTTTTTACCAACTTGATACGTTTGATAAAAATCTTCATCAGTTTTAGTCAGATAGATTATTCCTTCTATAAGTCCTATTAGACTACCTAATCCACATAAAAGGTTAAGTAGTATTTGAATTATTCCTTCTTTTGTATAACCCAAATAGAATTTATGAATCCCTAAAGCTCCAACTAAAATTCCTAAAATTCCGGCAGTAACTTTTTTATTTTCTTCTCTTGGAGCTGATGGCGTATTCCACGCTTCTGGTTTTGTAGTTTCCATTTATATCTGTTTTAAGTTATTACACTATATTTTTTGTTAAAATCGCAACAATATTATCAAAAATTAATTTTATAAACTAATTATGACGCGAGTTTTTTCACAAGAAAAAACTCGTTATAAACTGTTAACTATTATAGTTGTCTTTCTTTACTTTTTATAAATGGCTTTTATTTTATCTACAATAACCTGCGCAAGGCGCTCATGGCTTTCAAAAGTCCATCCGGCAATGTGCGGTGTTAAGATTACTTTTCTTCCATCTAAAAGATATTGAAAAGCTTCTGGCGTATTTTTATCTTGAAAAAGTGTTTCAAAAGATAGTTTTTCATACTCTAAAACATCCAAACCTGCGCCAAGTACTTTTCCTAATTTCATTGTTGCGACCAAATCTGCCGTTACAATATTTTTTCCTCGTGAAGTATTAATGATCCATATTGGCTTTTTGAATTCATTAATAAATGCAGCATCAACCATTTTATCTGTTTCAGGAGTCCACGGAATATGCAAGCTCAACACATCGGTTTTTTCATGAAGTTCTTTTAATGACACTTGTCTAGCATTTTCATCGCCTACATTATCTTGAATGTCATAGCATAAAACTTCAACATCAAATCCTCTCAGTTTTTTTGCAAAAGCCTTACCCATATTTCCATATCCAATAATCCCAACGGTTTTACCATCAAGTTCATGACCGCGATTACTTTCTCTATTCCATTGACCAGAGCGAATTTCATAATCGGCAATATTCAATTTATTAAAAAGAGAGAGAATCATTCCTAAAGTATGTTCTGCCACGGCATTGCAATTCCCTTCAGGAGCAGCAATTAATTCGATATCCTTATCCAGAGCATAATCACAATCAATACTTTCTAGACCTGCTCCAACTCTTGCAATAAACTGCAAATTGACTGCCTTATCTAGAAATGTTTTGTCGATTTTGAATCGGCTGCGAATTACGATTCCATTATAATCTTGAATTTTCGCCTCAATTTCTTCTTTAGAAGAAGTAAAATCGGCATAATTTTCAAAACCAGCCTCTTCCAATTGCTTCCATAGAATTGGATGGTTACTATCGATATGTAGAATTTTTACACTCATTTTTATTTAATTTATTAAAACAAAAATACGGTTAATTCTCTTAGTTTTTTATTGATTTATTAATCCCATGAACGCTGACAACCTTAAAAAAACTCACCTATACTTTCAATAAATTAAAGAAATGCCTTTCAAACCAACTAAGAACTGCTTTAATCTTCACTTTATAATTACAAAAACAAATCACCGCAATAGTTAATCAATTAATTTTTATAATTTTATATACAACTGTTAATCAAACAAATAACAAAACATCACTTCATTCTTTCTTAACCTAAAAAACAGTTGATTAATCGTTTGAACAAATTGATTCTAAGTTCTAAATAAGCAATTTATATTTTAACCAATTAAACAGTAAAACAATTATGGCAACACAAGATTTAACCATTATTTTGGTTCACGGAGCGTGGGGAGATGGATCACATTGGCAATATGTAATTCCTGAACTGACAAAAAAAGGATACAAAGTACGCAGTGTTCAAAATCCTTTAACCTCTTTACAAGACGATATAAATAAAACAAAAGATTTAATTGATGCTCAAGACGGCAAGGTACTGCTGGTTGGGCATTCATACGGAGGTGCAGTAATTTCTGGAGCGGGAAATCACGACAAAGTTGCAGGCTTAGTTTATATTGCTGCTTTTGCACCAGATGCAGGAGACAGCTTAGGTGCTCTTTTAGGACGCAGAGCCGGCTCGGGAGGCGCCAGTATCTATCCTGATCCTAAAGGATTTTTGTGGATTAAGTATGATGAATTTCACAAATCATTTGGACAAGATTTAGACGAAGAAAGAGCTTTAGTTATGGCACTAGCTCAAAAACCAATACATGGTCAATGTTTTGGAGATCAAGCGGGCGAACCTGCTTGGAAAACTAAACCAAGCTGGTATCAAATTTCTAATCACGATAATATGATTCCTCCGGAAACTCAAAAAGAAATGGCAGAACAATTAAATGCTAAAAAAATCATTCATTTAGACACTGGACATGCATCTCTGGCATCAAAACCAAAAGAAGTAAGTTCTTTAATTCTAGAAGCTGCCGCTGCTCTCTAAAAAAATTTTAAAACCGCCAATTTTAGGCGGTTTTTTTATGGCTTTAGAAAAGAAATACTTCATTACAAAACTTCAGAATTTTTTATTGGTTATATTTTTTTTTAACTTTGAAAAACAGGAGTTAAAGAAAATTCTTTCTTTCTAAATTATTATACCCTTCAAATGAAACTAACCAAAACTTTTAAAGCCTTTTTTGAAAACGAAAAATCAGGCGGGCTGCTTCTATTATTTGTTACCATTGTTTCGTTGTATCTGGCTAACTCTTCTTATGCTGCTGAATATATCTCGTTTTGGGAAAAAGATTTCAATGGTCATTCTATTACGCATTGGATTAATGACGGTTTAATGACTATTTTCTTTTTATTAATTGGTTTAGAATTAGAGCGAGAAATTTATCATGGTGAATTGTCCAGTATAAAAAATGCTTCCCTTCCTATAATGGCCGCTTTTGGAGGAATGCTGGTTCCTGCCGCTATATTTCTAGCGTTAAACTTTGGAACAGCAACCCAAAATGGTGCAGGAATTCCGATGGCAACAGATATTGCTTTTGCAATTGGTATTCTTTCACTTTTAGGAAGCAAAGTGCCATCGTCTCTAAAAGTTTTTTTAACTGCTCTGGCAGTTATTGACGATTTAGGCGCTATAATAGTAATTGCAGTATTTTACACCACTTCGATTGCTTTTGTAAATCTTGCTATTGCATTAGGAATATGGATTTTCTTGTTTGTTTTGAATCGAATGAAAATTCACAATCTAATTCCATACCTAATTGGCGGAGTTGTTATGTGGTATTTTATGCTTAATTCTGGTGTTCATGCTACTATTACAGGTGTTATTCTCGCTTTTGTGATTCCGTTTGGTAATGGAGATGAGCAATCTTCTTCTTATAAACTGCAGCATTTTTTACACAAACCAGTTGCCTTTGTAATTTTACCTCTTTTTGCTGTTGCAAATACTTGTATCGCAATCGAATCTGACTGGCATGAAGGATTAAATCACCCAAATACTTTTGGAATTATTCTAGGATTGGTCGTTGGAAAACCATTAGGAATCTTACTTTTTTCGTCAATTGGTGTAAGTGCCGGATTATGTGCTTTACCTAAAAACTTAAAATGGGCGCATATTTTAGGAGCAGGAATGCTTGGAGGTATTGGTTTTACAATGTCTATTTTTATCACAATTCTTGCTTTTACAGATCCAGAAACTATTGTGTTTTCTAAAATAGCGATTTTAATTGCCTCTGTATTATCTGGTCTATTTGGTTTTGCTTACCTCAAATATGTTTTGGAAAAGAAAAAAGTCTAAAAATAAAAAATCCTAATTCCCAGCTTATCAAGTTTGGAATTAGGATTTTTAAAGATTGATTTTATTTATTCTCAGCCTTTAATTTGTTTCAAAGAAGTCTTAATTCCTTTTATCAATGATGAACTGAAACCATTGTGTTCCATTTCATTCAAACCAACAATTGTACAGCCTTGAGGCGTTGTTACGCGGTCGATTAATTGTTCTGGATGCACTTTTTCTTCTAATAACATCTTTGCCGCTCCTTTTACGGTTTGTGCAGCAATTGCTAAAGCTGTGTTTGAATCGAATCCAATTTCAATCCCTGCCTGCATAGAGGCACGAATGTAACGCAAAGCATATGCAGTACCACACGCACCTAAAACAGTCGCTGCATCCATTAATTTTTCATCAATTACCGGAGCTGTTCCTAAGTCTTGAAATAGATCAACAATTGGCAGTGCTTTTTCGCGGTCTTTTTCTGGAAAAGAAATACAGGTTGCCGATTCTCCAAACTGTGCCGCAATGTTGGGCATAATACGCACAACTGGGTATTCATTATTTGTTTTCGCTTGAAGAATATCTAAAGATAATCCGCTTACTGCAGAAGCAATAGTTTTATTTTGAATAACAGGCAGAATTTCAGCTAAAACGGTATCAACTTGATACGGTTTTATGGTTAAAATCACTACATCAGCTTCCTGAATATTATGTTTATTGTCATTAGAAACTGTAATTCCGTATTCAGATAAATATTGAATACTTGCAGTGTTTCTTCTTGTTACCGTAACTTGATTGTTTTTTGAAAATTTTGCAATTCCTAAGGCAATAGAAACGCCTAGGTTTCCTCCCCCTATAATATGTACTTTCATCCTGCTTGGTTTTAATTTATTGTTGGCTGATTAACAGCTCATTTTTCGGCATGTAAATTACGTAGATTTTCCCCATTTTAAATCACTGTAATCTATCAATTTGTGGCAAAAATCTAAAAGCCGAGAATCCTTTAGCGGCTGTAAAAACCCTAATTCAATGCAGTAAACAAACCTATTTTATTTTACAACAATTTCCCTTTTAAGAGTAAGGACGCAATTGTAAAGTAAATCACTAATCCGGTTACATCAACCAAAGTAGCAACAAAAGGTGCTGATGAAGTTGCGGGATCCAGCTTAAGTTTTTTCAACAAAAAGGGTATCATTGATCCTGAAAGCGTTCCCCACAAAACAATAAATACTAATGAAAGTGAAACTGTCATTCCTATCGCCAACCAATGCTCGCCATATTCATACAATCCGCTTTGCTGCCAAACTAAAATTCTAATAAAACCAACAATACCTAAGATTGCACCTAATAGAAATCCAGATGCAATTTCTTTTTTCATTACATACCACCAATCCTTTAAGGTAAGTTCCTTTAAGGCCATAGCACGAATAATCAAAGTTGCGGCTTGTGAACCAGAATTTCCTCCACTCGAAATAATAAGCGGTACAAATAAAGCTAGAACAACGGCTTTTTCGATTTCTCCTTCAAAAAATCCCATTGCCGAAGCGGTAAACATTTCACCAATAAACAGAACAACTAACCAAGTTGCTCTCTTTTTTACCATTTCACCAAGTCGGGTTTGAACGTAAGGAAGTTCTAACGCTTCAAGACCTCCAAACTTTTGAATATCTTCGGTATCTCTTTTTTCGATTTCATCTTTTATGACGTCGATAATATCATCAATTGTAATGCGTCCCACTAAACGTCCTAATTCATCTACTACAGGTATTGCTTCCAAGTCGTATTTATCCATTATTCGAGCAACCTCAACATCTGGTGTTTCAACATTTACAGAATACAATTTTCTAATGTATATGTCTGAAATTTGCGTTTTAGTAGATGTAGTCAGCAAATCCTTAAGTGATAATCTGCCTTTAAGACGATTTTCATCGTCGACCACATAAATAGAATGTACTCTTGAAACATTTTCGGCTTGAATACGCATTTCTTTCACACAAGTAAGAACGTTCCAGTTTTCATTAACTTTCACTAACTCTTTATGCATGATACCTCCGGCAGTATCTTCATCGTAACGAAGTAAGTCTACAATACTTTTTGCGTGCTCAACGTCTTGAAGTTCGGAAATTACTTCAGCCTTTCGATCTTTCGAAAGCTCACCAATAATATCTGCCGCATCATTTGTTTCAAGCTCATCAAGCTCTTCTGCAATTTCTTTTGGCGAAAGTCGGTTTAAGATTTTCTCACGTAAATCATCCTCTAATTCTAAAAGAATTTCAGCTGTTTTTTCACTGTCTAAAACCTTAAAAATATAAGTAGCATCTGCAATGTCAATTTCGTCAAGTATTTCGGCGAAATCAGCATGGTGCATGTCATTCAATAAAATCTCTAGCTCTTTATTGTTCTTAGCTTGAATAAGCTGTGCTATTTCCTTAATGAGCTCTTTACTGATTTTAAACTCCATCGGCTTCTATTTTTTGAGTCAAAACAATAAATTCCTCGACACTCAGCTGTTCCGGACGTTTATCAAAGATAGTGTCTTCTCGCAGATTATCAGATAAATTTAATGTTTTCAAACTGTTACGTAATGTTTTTCGTCTTTGCTGAAAAGCCGTTTTTACTACTGTAAAAAATAACTTTTCACCACAAGGAAGACTGTAATCTTCCTTTCGGGTCATTTTCATCACACCCGACTTGACCTTGGGCGGAGGAATAAAAACATTTTCATCTACCGTAAACAGATACTCAGTATCATAGAAAGCCTGTGCTAAAACAGATAAGATTCCATAGGCTTTGGAGCCTTTTTTCTCGCAGATTCGTTCTGCAACTTCTTTTTGAAACATTCCCGAAAACTCAGGAATCTGGTCTCTAAACTCTAATGTTCTAAAAACAATTTGAGTAGAGATATTATAAGGGAAATTTCCAATTATTGCAAATTGTTTATCTCCGTATACTTCATGTATATTGTATTTCAGAAAATCTTTAGAGATAATCTGATCTTTTAATTTTGGATAGTTCTCCCCTAAATACGCCACAGATTCGGTATCAATTTCGATCACGTGAGTATTAATTGGTTTCTCGAGCAAATACTTAGTAAGCACACCCATACCAGGTCCTATTTCTAAAACCTCTTCATATCCCTTTAAGCTCAAAGTATCGGCAATTGCTTTTGCGATGCTTTCGTCTTTAAGGAAATGTTGTCCTAAGTGTTTTTTGGCTTTTACTTTTTCCATTTTCTATCTTGTTTTGCCGCGAGGGCGCAAAAGTATTCTTTTTGCTGCAAAGGCTCAAACTTTTTTACTACTAAGACTCAAAGACACAAAGTTTTATTTAGTTTTTGTTCCGATTTTATAACTAAAAACGCAAAACCGAGATTAAAAACTCAAACTAGTGCTCTGAAATAAGCTCCAATTCTGTTCTAAAAGAGAGCATTTTATCAGCAAATAATTCTAATGCTTCTTGTCTTAATTTAGGCGCATCTTCAAGGTAATACTTTTCTAAAGTAGCCTTACTGTCTGTTATATATTGAACTGAATATGTAATACCTCCCATTTCCTCTTCAACTAAAACTCTAACAATTCTTGCCGATGAGAATTTTTGAGTTGCTAAAACTTCTGGTATGTGTTTTTCCTGCATCCATTTTAACCATTGGTCGTGAACGCTTTCGTGTATATTGGTTGTAACGTTGTAAATAATCATTTTTTCTAAAGATTCTGAGATTCTGAGGTATTAAGATGCTAAGTTTTTTCTTTTTAGACTCTTAATTCCTTATTGAATCATCGTATTATTAATTCTTTTCTTTGGGATTTGGAATTTATAAATTCTTATCCCCTCTTAACTCTCGGTATTTTTTTCTGGCATCAACAAAGTAAATACTATCCTGATGATTAAAAATTACCTTTTCATATAAAGGCTTTGCCTTTTCTATATCATGCAATTCGTCGTTGTAAATTTCTGCCGAAAAAAACAACGCTTCATCAACATAAATTCCATCACTGTGATGATCGATAATTTGCTGGTATTGGCTTAAAGCCGAATTGTAATCCTTCAAACTTTCGTAAATCTTACCTAAACGCAACATTGTAACAGCTTCGATTTCCTGCCCTTTATAAGCCTTTAATATACTTTGAAACTGTGCAATTGCTTCTTGTTTTTTATTCTGATAAATTAAAAAATCACCTTTTGCAAACTGTTTCAAAGCTGTTTGTGTCGAATCGGCAGCTTTATTATCGTTTATTAACAAAAAATACTCTAGAGCATCATTGGCAATCAATTGTGTGTTTGCCGATTTTAATGCTTTAAACTGTGTTAAAGCCCACTCAAAATCAGTTTTAAAATAACTTGTTTTAGCGGCTTTTAAACTTGCTTCATACACCATAACATCATTCTTTAGATCTAATTGAATCTGCGAATAATAAATTAATGCCTGATTGAATTTTTCTTCTAATAACAAAATATCTGCAAGTTCCATTTTGGCATCTGCCTGCTGATATGCATTCAAATTTAATTCCAGCGCTCTTTTTACAATTGCCTTAGCTTCTTCTGTCTTTTTTAAATTAAAAGCTAAAAAATGCGCTTGAATTAATTGCAAAGATAAGGTAAAAGGAGTTATTTCGTAAGTTGTGAGCAATTGCTGCAGCTCATTTGTAATTACGGGATAATCTTTTTCCTGCGCTTTATCGATTTTAATCTGCATCAAACGGGCGTTGCTCTCTACCAATAAATCTAAATCTTTGGTGTTTTGAAGAATGAAGTTCAATATTTCTTCTGCTGTATCTGTATCATCTTCATTTATGGCAAACTGACTTAGGTTTACAATGCTTATTAATGATTCTGGTTCGCGTTTGTAAATTGCTTTCTCTTGAATAAATGCTTTTCCAAATTCTTTTTGTTGTACATAAAACCAGCTTAGATAATGATTCCAAAAAACATCCTGATCTTTTTGTGTTTTTAAAATCAAAGCTTTTCGCATAGCATCTTTAAATGCTGTATTATCTGTTTCTCCATTCATAAAACGGGAAAGTTGCGTTTGTATCAAATTGGAGTTTTGGGGATTCTGATACGATTCTGTCAGCAGCATATCGATCATTAAATCTGTTTTCCCAAGCTGACCGTATAACATCCCGATTTGAAAGTTAAAATTATAATTGGGCTGAACCTGCATTCCCGTTTGATAGGCTTTCACGGCATATTCAAGCAGAACTTTTTTCTCAAAAGAATTGCCAATTCCGTAAACATCATTAGGACTTATTTTGATTTTATCGATTGCCTGTTCGTAGTACGATTTAGCCTTAGAATCATTTTTTTGTAACTGAAAATTATATCCTAATTCAACTAAAAAAACACCTTGCTTGTATTTGTTATAACGATCCTGAATCGTTTTTTCGGCAACATCATACATTTGCAGCTGTTGGTAACAGTCTACTGTTCTTAAAAAATACTGCGTATTAGAGGGAGAACCTTTTAAAAGCTCTTCATAAATCAGTTTAGCTTTCTCAAAATCGCCTTTCTCGTAATAATTATTTGCCAATTGCTCGTTTTGCGAAAACACAAAACCAGACCACAACAAAACGATATAGATAAAGATGTTTTTCATATTCAGCTTATTAAGTTGCAGCTTTTTGTTGCCTATAGTAGAATCTCAACACAGTAATTATCAAACTCCTGCGTAATCATTTTTTTGTCTTGATTTTAAAACAATCAAAATTATGCCAATAATTATAAAAGGAATACTCAATAATTGTCCCATATTAAAAAGCATATTATTCTCAAAACTTTCTTGATTTTCCTTAAAAAATTCAATTATAAATCTCGCTAAAAACAATAGTGTCAAAAAGGTTCCAAAAATCAATCCGTTGGCATTTCTAATCCTTTCTGATTTATACATTTTAAACAAAATTCCAAAAATCACTAAATAAGCAAATGCCTCATACAGTTGGGTTGGATGCCTTGGAATCATATCGTCTTTTTGAAAAACAACGCCCCAATTTCCGTTAGTAGCTTTTCCGTAGATTTCAGAATTCATAAAATTTCCAAACCTGATAAATGCTCCTGTTACCGGAACTCCAACTGCCATTTTATCTAAAAGCCACAAAAACTTTACATGATATTTTCGACAGTATAAAACCAATGCAATAAGAACACCAATTGATCCGCCGTGACTTGCTAAACCTTGATATCCAACGAACTTATAAACTCCTGCTGTTTCTTTTATCGGCAAAAGAATTTCTACCGGATGCTGCATAAAATATTCAGGCTCATAGAAAAAAACATGCCCTAATCTTGCACCCAAAATTGTTCCAACAATTACATAAACCAACAGACTGTCAAGATTCTCGACAGAAAGGTTTTCCTTTTTGTAAATATTCCTTACGATATAATATCCTAATAAAAGTCCGCAAGCAAAAAGCGCTCCGTAATACTTTAAAGGAAAACTATCAGTTATCCAATAAATAACAGGATCTACATTCCAATTTAACACTCCATTCATCCTCTTCAATTTTAATTATGCTGACTGTTACAATTAAGAAAACCTAACAAGTTTAAAAAAACCTGTTAGGTTTAACCCTAAATGTACGAAATTTTTAATTTATGATGTCAAAACCGCAGTAAGGACGTAAAACTTCTGGAATTACGATTCCTTCTGGTGTTTGATAATTTTCTATAATTCCTGCTAAAACTCTAGGCAAAGCCAATGAACTTCCGTTTAATGTGTGTGCCAATTGGTTTTTACCTTCTTTGTCTTTAAAACGCAGTTTTAAACGGTTTGCTTGAAAAGTTTCGAAGTTAGAAACTGAACTAATTTCTAACCAACGATCCTGCGCTGTAGAAAACACTTCAAAATCATAGGTTAAAGCTGATGTGAAACCCATATCACCTCCGCAAAGACGTAAAATTCTGTATGGCAATTTTAGTTCCTGCAAAATATTCTTTATATGCTCTACCATTCCGTCAAGCGCTTGGTATGAATTATCTGGATGTTCGATACGAACAATTTCAACTTTATCAAATTGGTGCAAACGGTTTAATCCGCGTACGTGCGCTCCATATGAACCTGCTTCACGACGGAAACATGGTGTATAAGCGGTGTGTAAAACTGGCAATTCGCTTTCGTTTAAAATAACGTCACGGAATAAATTGGTAACCGGCACCTCAGCTGTTGGAATCAAATATAAATCATCAACTCCAGCGTGATACATCTGCCCTTCTTTATCTGGCAATTGCCCAGTTCCGTAACCTGAAGCTTCGTTTACCAAATGCGGCACTTGAACTTCATTATATCCTGCTGCAGTATTTTTATCTAAAAAATAATTAATTAAAGCGCGTTGCAAACGAGCTCCTTTTCCTTTGTAAACAGGAAAACCAGCTCCAGTAATTTTTACACCCAATTCAAAATCAATGATATCGTATTTTTTAACCAATTCCCAATGCGGTTGTGCACCTTCGTGCAAAACTGGAATATCACCTTCTTGAAAAACATTCAAATTATCATCTGGAGTTTTTCCTTCAGGAACGATATCTGCCGGAAGATTTGGAAGCGTGTATAATTTATTAGTCAGTTCAACAGCCAAAGCTTCTGCTTTTTCGCCAAGTTCTTTACTTTTTTCTTTTAATGAAACGGTTTTTTCTTTTAAAATTGCGGCTTTCGATTTCTCTCCCGCTTTCATTAATTCGCCTATATCTTTGGACAATTTATTAGATTCAGATAAAATATTGTCTAGCTCAACTTGCGCAGCACGACGGTTTTCATCTAATTTCACCACCTCTTCAACAACGCTTTTAGCATCGATATTTCGTTTTGCTAAAGCCTTGATTACTTTCTCCTGATTTTCTCTAATAAATGCGATTTGTAACATAGCTTGTTTTTTATAACTATTGTATATTTTTTATAACGGAAGCAAATTTAAGCAAATGTTTCCTAAGATTATGACAAAGTTTTTGAGGAAAGAGATATTTCCCACAGATGCATGTGGTTTATCTAAAGGTTTATAAAGAAATTTTTAAATTTATTCTTTTATCATTTTAAAAGTTTGAACTGAACCGTCAATTGTGATCTTTAAAATATAAAATCCCGAAAGCAAACCCGAAACATTTATAGTTCCGTCGCTTGTTTTTCCTTTTAAAACGGATACAGACTCAAAGTTAAAAAACTCAAAATCATAGTTTTTAGCCTCTAAATTCTCAACCGTAATTGTGGCCACGGCTGGATTTGGAAAAACAAAAGGCTTGTTTTTTACGTCTTCTTTTGGCGGCGTTTTATTGCAAGCACTTTCTAAAAGCATATCGAGATCAAATTCATCATACGTTAAAGTATAATTAAGTTCTTTTGCTTTTGTAAACAACTTACAGGCATCATTATATTTTTTTTGATCTAGATAAATGATTCCAAGATTTTTCATCGCGTAGGAATTGTTTTTATCCATCTCCAGTGCCATTTTTAAATCGACAATTCCTTTGTCTGACTCTCCAAGTTTATGATAGATTAAACCTCTTGTTGTTCTTAAATCTCGTCCGCCGTATGCAATTGTTCTTTCGATAATCGCTTTTTCAGATACAAAAGCAAACATGATATTATCCATTGCTTTTTCATACTCGCCAATATCGCTGTACAATCTGGCAAGTCCCCATCTGGCATGTGCATGATCGGGTTTTGCTGCTATAATTTTCTCTAAATAATAACGCGCCAAATCATACGATTTTCGTTGCTGCAACAATGTTGCAAAATTATATAAAATGCGATAATCATTGGGTGCATTCTGGATTGCTTTAAAATAATAATGGAATGCAAAACTTTCCATTTCCATTGATCCATATATACTTGCCATACGATCATAAAGCTTACTGCGAAAGGCCGCCGTTTTCTTTTGGGCAGAATCTGATAAAACTAAATTCTTGTTTTTTGGATCTTTGTCGATCGCATATTCAACCTTTTTTAAATCCTCAATAGCCAATGTTGTATTGCCAAGACTGATTCTTAAAACCCCGCGATTATAGAGATCATTAATTCTTGTTGGGTTAAAATTGGTCTTTGTATTAATTTCTGTCAGCATTTTTAATGCTTTCTTGAGTGTTTCTTCCTGATCTTTATTAAAAGGAAGTTTATGATCAACTCTGCTCGTTAATTTTCCATGTAAAAAGTTCCATGTTACGAGTTTCTCTCCTTGTTTGTTGAGCTGATAACAATCTCCATTCTTTTTACCGTCTTTATCAAAATAAAAAACTTCATTAAGTTTCCCGCTTGAATAATAGGTTTTAGAACTGTCTGGCTTTTTATCGGCTCCATACCAAATCTCAATAGACACTACATGATCGTCATAAAAATACCGTGTCACATTATCAGACACTTCTCTTTGTTTATCTTGCGCCAACAAGAAAACAGGCAAAATCAGTAAAACAAAAAGTATTTTTTTTAGCATTTTTTTCAGCTTCTATAAAAACATAAAATTATAAAAATCGGTTTTGATCGTCTTTTTTAAACGAGTAGATTTTACCATTGTATCGCAGCCTTTGAAATTCTTTTTTAACTTTTAGATCATTCATTTTCTGAATATCATTTTCTAAATCTTCTTCGGCAGCGGCCTCGTATGAAAATATTTTTGAAACTAATAAATCATAAAATCCATTTGACTGAGCATCAGAAATACTAATACCGGTTTCGAGCGTTTCGATTTGATAAGTACCGCTGCCATCTGAATCTCCATTTACTGATCGAATTGGATATTCGTATAATAATTTCTTCATTTTATTTCCGTCGAAAGTCATGATCGTGAGCTTTTCCTCAGAATACACTACAACTCTGCTGTTTGAATACACTGCTGTGGTAAAAGCAATTGCCTGATTCTTTTCATCCAGTTTCAATAGATTTTTCAAAATATAGGTTTTACCAACTCTTAAACCTTTATTTTCATAATAACCAAGACTAGCATCAGATTCTTCTGCCAGAATTTTTCCGTCGCTGTTATTTACGAAAACATATTTTCTTTCGTAATAATTGCCGCGGTTTTCATCATTTGATTTTAATATGCTCTCTTTTCTAATAATACAAATCACAAAAAAAGTTGTTTGGTCATTGTATTTAATCGAGCTGACATCTTCTACCTTGACAGCATTGTAATTGATTTTCAAGTTTTCGGATGCTTTTTTGAGCAGACTTAAATCTAATTCGTCAGAAGAAATTATGTATTCACTATTCTTGAAAATCAGTTTTTCAACTGGTTTAGGTGTCTCTGTTTTTAGAGCCAGCGATAAAGCATTTTCCTCAATGATTTCTTTCTCTTTTTTTCCACAAGAGGATAAAAAAAGAAAAATGCCACTGAGAATTAAGTAGGTTTTAATTCTCATTGTTCTTGATTTTAATAATTAGGGGCTTCCAAATATAAAATAATCTGCTTACCCTTTTTAATTAAAATCACTTTTTTAAGAGAACTCTTAATTTAACCCACTAGGTATAATTACTTTCAACACATAGTCCCGATAGCTATCAGGGCAGCTTTTGTAATTTAAAATAAGGCGTTTCACTTTTTTAAAATACACATAGCTGCGCTATGCGAAAGAAACTTGTTTCTTTTTGTCTTCTTTTTTAGATATAAAATCTATGTTTCTATGA
The DNA here is from genome assembly GCF_044007415.1 of Flavobacterium sp. FlaQc-28. NCBI lineage: Bacteria > Pseudomonadati > Bacteroidota > Flavobacteriia > Flavobacteriales > Flavobacteriaceae > Flavobacterium > Flavobacterium sp. FlaQc-28. Next base: position 901,334 of record NZ_JBIPCM010000001.1, on the reverse strand, counting down.
GTTTAATTATTTTTTTGCAGTTACCTCAGCGAGTTATTTTACTTATACTCTACAAGCAATTCTCTTAATTCATTTGTTTTCAAAAATACCGCAAAGCGTCCAGATAAAAGTAAAACATCTCTTTCCTGAGCCGTAATTCGCAATTTTGTTTCAACATGAGAAGCATATTCATACAGCAGTAATACCTCACTAGCAGTTAATTCTGGAAATTTATCTTTATCAAGTGTTGCCACTATTATTTCGCCATCTTTATCTTTTTTAAAGGCACTTTCGCCAAATCTAGTGACTAAATTTTCTTTAAAATTGGCAAAGAGCTTAATCCAACTGCTGGAATCATCGTTTGTTGCTTTCAATTCAGCAACTAAATCATTATAATCTTGATCTTTTTCCATTTTCAACAAATGGTCTCGAATTGTAGTAAAACCAATTATCTGATAATTCTTAACAGGAATTTTATATCTTTCAAAAGTACTTTCTACATCTTTATCAAAAGTCATATATCGTGTTTGAACGGTATAAAGTGACGCCGTTTCAAACAATGAAAGAAGACCAATTTTTGTATCGTTTATATAAGGTTCCTTTTTTCCTTGACCAAGACAGTCAATAAAAACAGCTTTTTTATTTTTATCATTTACTTTCAAATCGCTGTGTAGCACTTCCGCCAACGTTTTGTATCCCATATTATCCGAAGCGCCGCCGTCGATAATACACAAAATTTTACTTTGATCTTTGACGCCAAATTTAACCTTTGGCAAAACACCCGGAAAGGCAGAACTCGCCGTAATACCATACGTTACAGGGAAATTATATCCGTCATTAATTTCACTTTCGTTTAATGGCAAAGAGGCTCTATTTGGCGCAAGCGATGCATTAAGTTTTAATCCTTTAATAATATGCGGCATAAACGGAATTCGTTCTCCGTTATTAAAAGCTGTTCCGTTTGCAATAAACATTGGCATCAAAGGCACAACATTACTCTCTTTTGGAATAAAAAAATCAGACAGCAGCATTTGTTTTCCAAATTTATCTTTGTTGTCAGGATTTATCGCATCGTATTGCAAAATATCAGCATCTATGCGCTGTGTCATCGATACTCGATCTCCTTTTTCGTTACGACTGTTATTTAAAAGCGACAATATATTGGCCGATTTATCGACATAATCTTTGTAAGCATCTGCTTTTGAAAAATAAAACTCGTTGAAAGAGCAGTTGTCTTGAAATAATTTATTCTTGAGAATGGTTAAATAATATCCTGCCGAAAAACAGCCGCCGGAAACTGTCGAATAATAATCGATTTCATTCAAAAAATTGCGCTGCAGATTGTTTTCGCTAATTTCTTCAAGGCCAAGAAGAACGCCCATACTGAAAAACTGCGCTCTTGAACCACCGCCAGAAATACTTATGCCGAGTGCAATATTAGGATTCTGAAAACTGGGATCTCTTTCCTGAACCGATTTATAATCATTTAAAGAAACTGCAGGAATAGAGCTGTAATTAATTTCGGAAAAAAGATTGATTTTGTTTTGAGAAATTGCTGCTTGTACAAAAAGAACAAGCAAAATTTGGCAGTATTTATTTCTCATTTTGGGCCTTTTTAAAATCTGTAAAACACTCAAAGCGAAATTAATAAAGTTATTTCACAAAATAAGAGCAAGCCTGCGTAAAGATTTGTTAAGTTTTCTCAGTTGGATATAATTACTTTCAACACATAGAAACATAGCTTTGCAATCGAAAATTAGGCGTTTCACTTTTCCTAAATACACATAGCTCTGCTATGCGAAAGAAACATGTTTCTTTTTGTCTCCTTTTTTGGATATAAATCTATGTTTCTATGTGTTAAATTATTATTTTTTAGACAACTACAAACCAAAGAATTAAGCATTGCTCTTAGTAAGACCTTACTCTTTTAAAACAACAGTTTTAAAAAGAATAACTAATCACAAAACCTTTGAACCTTTACTACTCTGAACCTTTGAACCTAAAAAATTACGCTCTTTTTATTTCATGCCCAACAAATTCTTCTAAAACAGCAAATATCTCATCTACAGGAAGCACTTCAAAATCTGGATGATTTTTCAAGAAATTGGCATTTAGTTCTACCAAGTTTTCATCTAATTCAAAATAAGTATTGTTGTTGAGCAAGTCTCTTGTTGGGTTTACACCTTCAAACTTTCCTTTAAGAAATTTAGCAATTTTTACGCTGCTCAATAATTTGACTCTTTTAGCTTGTGCCTGAAATAACTCCAAATGTTTTTCGGCACCAATCAAAGTCAAACCTTCTTCAATCAATTCGTTTAATTCTTTGTTCCAACCAGAATTATAGACAAACTGCGAAAAATTTCCAGCTGCATACTGCGATGCATAATAATCTAAATAATAACTCAACAAAGCATCTTCATGAATCAAATCGTCATCTACTTTTTCTTCACGCATTAGGTTGATTACCGAAATATTAGAGTTGATAATATCCTGTGGATTTTCACTTTCCATTGCTGTTTCAGAAACTATAATTCTACCGAATTCCTCCATTTTGTTTTGTTTTGTGATTATTTTAAAATTAAAGACTTAAGAAATCTACTAAGTTAAACAGCGTCAGATTCGTCGTTCTTCTTCATTTCATTCATTTTCGCAACTAAAGCTTTCAATCGTAAAGCGCGTTCTCTTTTTTCTTCTTGAAGTTTAGCCTTTTTACGATTTAGTAATTTGGTATGTAAAGCCTTGTTTTTAGTATTCTTTTCGGGTCCTTTTGCCATGATTCACATCCTTACTGTTTTGCTTTGCAAATTTCGTCCAAATAATGATATAATCAACAATAATTTTTTGGGAGTTTCCTGTAAGCTATTTATTAGTATCTCTAATAAAAACAGCATTTATTCGAGTCATATTTTTTTGTAAGTTTATTACGAAATTAAAATATTGTCTATCTAAATCTTGAAACTGCCAATTATATGACTCTGCCAAAAAATCTAACCTTATTCTATGTCTCAGGAATTCTCTCTATTATTATTGGAATTATTTATGCTGTAATCCTTATAAACGGAAACTCTGCACCAGATGGATTAATGGGAATTTATATCTTGTTTTGGTTACTGCCCGTTTTTGCGGCTGTATTGATAGATCGTTTTTTGGTCAAGAAATTTGGAGCCCAAAAAGTCAATAAAGTTCAATTCTCTTTTTTGTTGTTTATTATACTTTTATGGATTATTAGAGCTATTGCTAATTTGTAAAAATCTTTTAACTGCATAAAACATGAACCCAATCTTCTTCCCAACCCCAGAAAAATTTAGAGCATGGTTAGAAAAAAATCATGATAAAGAAACCGAACTTATAGTAGGTTTCTATAAAATGAGCACCAAAAAACCATCAATGACCTGGTCAGAATCTGTAGATCAGGCGCTTTGTTTTGGCTGGATTGACAGCGTTAGAAAATCAATTGATGAAGAAAGTTATTCGAACAGATTTACACCCAGAAAAAAGTCAAGCAACTGGAGCGCCATCAACATCAAAAAAGTCGAAGAACTTACCAAGGCAGGACTTATGAGAGAAGCCGGATTAAAAGCTTTTGAATTAAGATCTGATGCAAAATCTGGAATTTATTCTTATGAAAAGGAACCTGAAATTCTCGATCCTGAATTTGAAAAACAATTTAAAGCCAATAAACCCGCTTGGGCATTTTTCGAAAATCAAGCGCCATCGTATAAAAAAGTTATGATTCACTGGATTATGAGTGCCAAACAAGAAAAAACCAGACTTTCGAGACTAGAAAAAGCAATAATCATAAGTGCTGAACAAAAACGAATGTTGTAAAAGCTGTTGTTTTCGTATTTTTTAAGCACTAACTTTATTCCGTCTAAAAAAGTGTAAGCTAAAAAGAAAAAGGAATGGAAGGAAGAAAAGCATTAGAATATTATGTTTTAGATGTATTCTCAAACGAAAGTTACAAAGGAAACCCGCTTTCAGTGGTTTTTACAAATGGTAATTTAGAACTAGAAACCTATCAAAACATCTCCAAAGAATTTGGCTATTCTGAAACTTCATTTGTTTATTATTCTCCAGCACAAAAAGCATTAAATGTGCGCTCGTTTACTCCAACCGGAATCGAAATTGACGGCGCAGGACATAATTTATTAGGAGCTGTCTGTGGAGCTTTATTAAAAGGAATATCCATATTTAAAGAACAAGACGAAAACGCACGTTTCGTAATCATGAAACACGCTGCAATTCCGTTAACCGTAAGTTTTGATCCAGTAAGCTTTTATCCAGTTGTACAAATGCATCAAAAATCGGCTGTTCTTAAACAAGAAATACCAACCTACAAATTAGCAGTTGCACTTGGTTTAAAAATTGAAGATTTAGACAGCAACGATTTTGTTCCTACAATCGTTAAAACTGAAGTTTCGCATACTATGGTTCCCATCAAAAACAGTCAGATCCTGAACGATTGTATTCCAGATCCTAAATTGTTGATTGAAATTTCGAAAGAATATCAATCTGAAGGTTTTTATTGCTTTACCATAAAAGGTCAAAATGAAGAGCATATTGCCGAAACTAGATTTTTTAATCCAATAATCGGAATTTATGAAGATCCCGCAACAGGAACTGCCGCAGGCCCATTAATTGGATTTTTAACTCAAAAAAAACAAGCAAAACTCAATCAAGAATATAAAATTCTGCAAGGCGTAAAATTAAATCAACCTTCGATTATCGAAGCCATGTGCCGTGAAAATGATATTTTAGTTGGTGGTTCATCCATAATTACAATGAAAGGGGAACTTTATCTATAAAACAAAAAAGCTGCATCTAGAAAATGCAGCTTTTTTTATATTCAAATTAGAAAAAATCTTAATTTGTTTTCATTGGAGGCAAATCGAATGCAACAGACTCGTGTTCGAAATTATTTCTGTGTCCGCCATCGCAAAATGGTTTGTTTGCAGATAATCCGCAACGGCAAAGACCAAGTGCAGATCTTCCTTGTAATCCGTATACAGCTCCTTCAGAATCCATGATTTCAAAATCACCTTCGATTTTGATTGATCCATTTTTATTGATGATTAATTTTGTCTTGCTCATAAACTTATTTTTTAGTTTTTTTTCGGAAGGCAAAGATTGCGAAATAAATCTTGAAGATTTTAGTGGCAACGCTAGTTTAAACTGGTTCTATTTTAATGGAGATTTACCACAAATATTGTCAGACTGAGCGAAGTCGAAGTCTCTCAAAGATTTTATATTTATTTACTCTGAAATAATCTCGCAAAGACGCGAAGTCGAAAAATTTCTTTCACACAATCTTGTCATTTCGACGTAAGGAGAAATCTTCGTGAGCAGCTCTACAAAGATTGGCGAATTTCTTGTGCAGATTTCTCTTTTGTCGCAATAAACAAACTTGCCTTTTTTTAGCCCCGATAGAAGTGAAAATCCTTTTGTGGCGGTCCCGATAGCTATCGGGAGCCACAAAAGATTGTAATGGATAGCGGGATTAACTCCTGAAAAAACTGCTAAGAAAAATCAAATCTTTATCGAGTTTCTAGTGTGATTTCTCGTTCCTCGAAATGACAAGCTTAAGTGTTTTTCTTTGCGAATGGCCACGTAATAACAAAATCTCAATTCTATTGCTTATTTTTGCACTCAATAAAATTGAGTTATGATACAAAATCCAAAGAGATATACTATTACAGCAGCGTTACCTTATACTAATGGACCAATCCATATTGGGCATTTGGCGGGGGTTTACGTGCCTGCAGATATATATTCTAGATACTTGCGTTTGCAAAATAAAGATGTTGCGTTTATTTGCGGAAGCGATGAACACGGTGTTGCCATTTCGATGAAAGCAAAAAAAGAAGGAGTTACGCCACAAGAAGTTATTGATAAATACGACGGAATCATCCGTAAATCATTTGCAGATTTCGGAATTTCATTTGATAATTATTCTAGAACATCGGCAAAAATTCATCATGATACGGCTTCAGAATTCTTTAGAACGTTGTATGATAAAGGCGATTTTATTGAAGAAGTTACGGAGCAATTGTACGATGCAAAAGCAAATCAGTTTTTAGCAGACCGTTTTGTAGTTGGAACTTGTCCTAAATGTGACAATCCAGAAGCTTACGGCGATCAGTGCGAAAAATGCGGATCGACTTTGAACGCTACTGATTTAATCAACCCAAAATCGACAATTACGGGTGAAACTCCAATTTTAAAAGAAACAAAACACTGGTTTTTACCTTTGGACAGATATTCTGATTTCTTGACTAAATGGATTTTAGAAGGTCATAAAAACGACTGGAAACCTAACGTTTACGGTCAAGTAAAATCTTGGATCGACGGCGGACTTGAACCTCGTGCGGTAACACGTGACTTAGATTGGGGAATTGACGTTCCTGTTGAAGGTGCAGAAGGAAAAAAATTATACGTTTGGTTTGATGCGCCAATTGGTTACATTTCTTCTACAAAAGAATGGGCTGCTCGCGAAGGAAAAGATTGGGAACCGTATTGGAAAGATGAAGAAACAAAACTGGTTCACTTTATCGGAAAAGACAATATCGTTTTTCACTGTATCATTTTCCCAGCGATGTTAAAAGCTGAAGGAAGTTATATTTTGCCAGACAATGTTCCTGCAAATGAGTTTTTGAATTTAGAAGGAAATAAACTTTCGACTTCAAAAAACTGGGCAGTTTGGTTACATGAATATTTAGAAGAATTTCCAGATAAGCAGGATGTTTTACGTTATGCATTAACATCAAACGCGCCGGAAACAAAAGATAACGATTTTACTTGGAAAGATTTCCAAGCTAGAAATAATAACGAATTGGTTGCTATTTTTGGAAACTTCATTAATCGTGTTGTGGTTTTAACCAACAAATATTATGATGGTGTTATTCCAACGCCAAATGAATTTAGCGAAGTTGATGAAGCTGTTTTAGCAGAATTAAAAGCATATCCAGCTGTAATTTCAAGTTCAGTTGAACGTTACAGATTCCGTGAAGCTTTAGGCGAATTAATGAATGTTGCTCGTTTAGGAAACAAATATCTTGCTGACGAAGAGCCTTGGAAAGTAATGAAAGACAATCCAGAGCGTGTAAAAACTCAAATGTATGTAGCCCTTCAAATTGCTGCGGCGTTGAGCGTTTTGGCCGAACCGTTTTTACCTTTTACAGCGGCTAAATTATCTAAAATCTTGAATTTAGGTGATCTTAAAGAACATTTTGAAGGATTCAGCAAATTCTTGAAAGAGAAAAATCGTGATGCAAAAGACATCATTTTGGATAAAACATTAGGTTGGAATGATATTACTGAAAATTCAGATTTAATTCCTGCTGGACATAAAATTGGCGAAGCTGAATTGCTTTTTGCTAAAATCGAAGACGAAGAAATACAAAAACAAATAGATAAATTGGAAGCAACAAAAACGGCTAATCTTGCTGAAAGCAAACAACCTGAACCACAAAAAGATTTAATTCAGTTTGAAGATTTTGCAAAAATGGATATCCGTATAGGAACTATTCTAGAAGCTGAAAAAATGCCAAAAGCAAATAAACTTCTAGTTCTTAAAGTGGATACAGGAATTGACGTTCGTACAATTGTTTCAGGAATTGCCGAGAGTTTTTCTCCAGAAGAAATCATTGGAAAACGTGTTTCTGTTTTAGCTAATTTAGCGCCAAGAGCTTTACGCGGTGTTGAAAGCCAGGGAATGATTTTAATGACAACAAATGCCGAAGGAAAACTGGTTTTTGTAAATCCTGATGCTGACGCTCCAAACGGATCGACTGTAAACTAAAGATTTATATAGTTATATAAATTGCGTGAGTCGATTATTTTTAATTTGATTCACGCAATTTTCTTTTTATCTATAAGCCTAAAAACAAACAATAATGAAACTCACCAAACCAAGATTAGCCCTAATCTGCGGTATACTCTGCATCTCGATTTTCCCAATATTGGTTAAATTACGTTTAACATCAGGATTAATTTCGGCTTTCTACCGAATGTTCTTTGCTGTTATTCTGCTTTTGCCTTATGTGCTTTTAAGCAAAAACTTTAAACTTCCGAGTTTAAAACTTACGCTTTTGGCAATGCTTTGTGGAATTTTATTTTCATCAGATGTTGCTGTTTGGAATATCGCTATTCAGGATTCGAGTGCCACGCAGGCTTCATTGCTTACAAACTTATCGCCGGTTTGGGTAGGAATTGGTTCCTTTTTATTTCTAAAATCAAAACCTGCGACAAATTTCTGGATTGGAACAATTGTTTCTTTATTCGGAATGGTAACTTTGGTTGGTTTTGAATTCTTTATCGATCTCAATTTCAATCAAGCCTTTCTATTTGCTGTTTTATCAGGAATCTTATATTCGATTTATCTTTTAGTCAGCAAAAATGTATTATCAGAAGTTGATGTACTTTCCTTTATGACAATCAGTTTATTTACATCGAGTATCTATTTAGGAATTCTATGTTATTCTTTAAATGAACCTTTTACAGGATTTTCAAATACAGGCTGGTTTGTATTAGTACTTCAAGCAGTAATATGCCAATTGTGTGCGTGGCTTTCGATTAGTTATGCCACACAGCATATGCGCGCAACAAGAGTATCACTGAGTTTATTAAGTCAAGCAGTAATAACATCAATTTTAGCTTGGTTGTTTTTAGAAGAAAAAATAACTTTACAAATGGTTTTTGGTGGTATTATTTTACTTTTCGGAATTAGAATTACATTTTATGATAAAACCATTTCTTTAAAGAAACTGTTTGCTAAAAATTAAATAAGAAATGTTTCACGCAGATTCTACAGATTTAAACAGACAAAAATTGATTTTTCTAAATCGTTAAAATCACTTTATCCCAATACCTATTGGCAGCGGCAAAAACCTGAAACCTGAAACAACAAAAAACCTAAAACAAAAATACTATGTTACATAAAAGCAAAATACCAAACTTAAAGGTAATCGCATTTGATGCCGATGATACTTTATTTGTAAATGAACCTTATTTTCAAGAAACAGAACATAAATTTTGTGCTTTGATGGAAGATTATCTTTCACATCAAGGTATTTCGCAGGAGTTATTTAAAATTGAAATAGAGAATTTATCTCTATATGGATACGGAATCAAAGGCTACATTCTTTCGATGATTGAAGCGGCGATGAACATTTCAAACAATACAATTCCAATTGAAGTTATCGAAAAGATCATTCAATACGGAAAAGAATTACTTGAAAAACCAATCGAACTTCTAGACGGAGTTGAAGAAACTTTGCAAGCGCTTCACGGAAAATACAAACTAGTTGTTGCGACAAAAGGCGATCTTAAAGATCAGCACAGCAAATTGCATCGTTCTGGTTTGGGTCATTATTTTCACCATATCGAAGTAATGTCGGACAAACAAAATATCGATTACCAAAAACTGCTTGGCCGTTTAGACATTCAATCTCACGAATTTCTAATGATAGGGAACTCATTAAAATCAGATGTTCTGCCCGTTTTAGAAATTGGAGGATATGCCGTTCATATCCCCTTTCATACCACTTGGGAACACGAAAAAATTAATCATAAAATAGAACACGAACATTTTAGTTCATTCGAAAATATAACTGAAGTCCTTCAGAACTTACTATAATGAAAACACTTTTAGATCTAGAAAACTGGAACAGAAAAGAACATTTTGCGCACTTTAAACAAATGGAAGAACCATTTTTTGGTGTAACTCTTGAAATTGATTGTACAAAAGCGTATCAAACAGCAAAAGAATTAAATGTTTCTTTTTTTATTTACTACTTACACAAGACATTAGCTGCTGTAAATTCAGTAGAAAATTTTAAATATAGAATTGCCGATGATAAAATTTACATCAATGATCGCATTGATGCTTCGGCAACAATTGGAAGAGAAGACGGCACTTTCGGATTTTCATTAATTGAATACCATCCAGATTTTAATTTGTTCAAACAAAATGCTTTGACCGAAATTGAACGTATTCAAAATACCAGCGGTCTTTTTACAAGATCATTTGACGACGACAATTTGATCCATTTCTCGGCTATTCCGTGGATAAATTTTACTTCGATTTCACACGCCAGAAGTTACACGTTTCCAGACAGCTGCCCTAAAATTTCTTTTGGAAAAATGACAACTTCTGAAACTGGAAAACGAATAATTCCAATGTCCGTGCATGTTCATCACGCTTTAATGGATGGTTTACATGTAGGGAAATTTATAGATCACTTTGAAGAGGAAATGAATAAAAAATAGTCTTTCTCTCACATTTTTTTACCTTATTCTGTTATTATTATAACTTTTAGTGGCGCCCCAAAATGCTCATAAATTTGTTGGTTTGAGGAAAATTTAAAACTCAAATTACAATGAAAAAAATTGTTATAACTCTGGCATTTGCTTTAGGGTTAATTCATGTAAATGCACAAACAGAAAACACTGCAAACAACTACAATAAGTGGTCTGTAGAATTTGCGGGAGGATTAACTAAACCTCAACGACCATTCTCTTCAGGTTATTCAACAGATACTCCAAGCCCATGGGTTGGAGATTTAGGAGTTCGTTATATGTTTAACAACAAATTTGGTTTGAAAGCTGATTTTGGTTACAACAGTTTTACTTCAAAAAGTAATTCTATCGATTTTGATTCAAAATACTACAGAGTAGATTTACAAGCGGTTGCTAACTTGGGCCGCATCATGAACTTTGAAACTTGGACTAACACTTTTGGTTTATTAGGACATGCTGGTTTTGGTTATGCTCAATTAAGAAGCGACAGTTTTAAAGGTGCTGATGAAGTGGGTAATTTTATTGCTGGTATAACAGGGCAAATTAGATTATCTAACAGAGTTGCTTTAACTGGAGATTTCTCTACTATTTTAAACGCATCGCAAGATCGCGCTTTTAATGGCGCATATCTTGAAGGCAACAGAGGTTTTTCTGGATTACTTTTCAATGGTACTGTTGGTTTAAATATTTACTTAGGTAAAAATACTAAACATGCAGACTGGACAGTAATTTCTGAAAATGTAGACCTTAGAGCTTACGATGAGAAAATCGCTAATCTTGAAAATCAAATCAAGAACATGCCTTCTAAACAAGTTATCGTAGAAAAACCAGTTACAACAACTGTTGTAAACGATAAAGACGTTGTAAAAGAAATGATAAACGATAAATACTATAGTGTTTATTTCGATTTCAACAAATCAACTCCAATCGAAAATTCAACGGCTGCAATTGATGTTGTTTTATCTTATTTAAGAAAAAACCCATCAGCTACACTTGACATTTTAGGATATGCTGATCAGGTTGGAAAATCTGAATACAACGAAAAACTATCAAACACAAGAGCTGTAAATGTTAAAACTATTCTTGAAAAAGCAGGTGTTGCATCTTCAAGATTAAATGTAGTTGCTCAAGGTGCTGATACTTCAATTCAAAAAGACTCTGAAGAAGCTAGAAGATTAGCAAGAAGAGTTACTTTTAGAGTAAAATAACCACTCTTAACTAAACTTAAAAAGTCCTAAGAAAATTTCCTTAGGGCTTTTTTTTATCTTCCTAAAAAGAAAAAGCATAAGTATTAAAGATCATTTTGGTTTCGGAACAGAAAATTTATTTCACTAAATTTGGAATGATTTTTGTCACAAAATACTCATGAAAAAAATAGTACTTTTCCTTGTTTTACTCCATAATTCAATACTGCTAAGTCAAACAGTATTAAATAGCTTTCCGTTAAATTTAAGTAATCCGCTAGAAAATGGTCAAAGCTTAAATATAGAGGATGTAAAAACTAATGAAATATATGTATTTGCCTCAGACAATAGCAATATCAATATTTTAAAATACAATAAATCCCTATTTCTAAGAGGTCAGTATACTGATTCTATAAAAAGTGCCAAAAATGGAATTTTGCTGGGAAGCAGTTTAAGCGAAGACGGAAATCCATCGCTGTATTGGAGCTCTCCTGACTATAAAAACTTAAGAATTATTAAGTATTACTTTGATACAAAAGCTTCCAAAACTTTAAGTTTTGATTTTGGTTCTTACAATTCTTATGTTATAAGCCATTTTCAAAAAGACAACTCGTTTTATGTTTTAGCAAAGGAAATAAAAGAGCCGCATTTACTTCTTTTTATATTTAATAATGGAAAATGCGAAATAAAAATGTTTGATTTCTCAGGGATTTTATTTCAAAATAAAAATGACCAGCGTTTTTCTTTCAGCACAATTCTCCAGTATTTTCCAATAGAAAAAATGGAACATGACAACTTTAATCCGCTCGATAAAAGCGTAAGCAAAAACAAAATGTATGTTTTAGACAATCACATTCTTTTAACTTTAGATTATAATACAAAAAAAACACAAGTTTTAGATCTTAATCTGGAAACTCAGGAAGTAACTGAGAAAAACTACGATCAGCCTATATCTAAAAAGCCTTCTAAAACTTCAAATTCTTTTTACAACGACAATAAACTATTTCAAATCAGCACCAATAACGACGAATTTTTATTTGATGTAAAGGACTTGTCTACCGGCAAATCTGTTAAAACAGTTTCTATTTCAAAAAAAGACACCATAAATTTCAAGAACTCCCCGCTGTTTATTCAAAATAACGGATACAAACCGCAGGAAATTAATACAACAGCTAAATTTCTAAAACAATTATCTGCTTTAAATGTTGGAGTTACGGTTTTTAAAAACAAAGAAAATAGTTTTATCACCTTCGGCGGATTTCTAGAATATCAAATCTCACGGGCACCAAGTTTTAACTACAGTCAAAACGATGCTTTCTTTGGATTTGAAGACTACAATGCTTATCCTGCTTACACACAAAGCCGAATGGTTTACTTTGATTCGATGCTGAATCCTGATTATGAGTTTATAAATAACCAACAAACTGAACCTTTGGCTATTGACAATATATTTTATTTTTTAGGAAAAAGTAAAAACATTATCCTGGAAAACATCATCAAACTAAAAGACTATTCGCTTTTAGGTTATTACGATCTGGGAACAAAACAATATGTTATTCGTAAATTTACTGATGGCTTTACGCGTGAAGATGCAGGAAATCCTATTAGCAATAAAGCTGTTTTTTCGAAAAATTTCCCTGTAAATAAGCCATAATTCTATTGTGAATTAATCCAAATGCGCCATGTTTTCTTGGTTTCGAAAAAATGGAATGAATTATTTTTTCTAACTTTACAAAAAAGACATCATTATGCTATCAAAAAATATTGAAACGGCTTTAAACAAGCAAATTCGCATAGAAGCAGAATCTTCGCAAACTTATCTTTCTATGGCTTGTTGGGCTGAAGTACACGGATTAGAGGGAATCGCTCAATTTATGTACACACAATCAGACGAAGAGCGTGCACATATGCTAAAATTAGTAAAATATGTAAACGAACGCGGAGGACACGCTCATATAACAGATCTAAAAGCGCCAAAAACAAGCTATTCTACTTTTAAAGAAATGTTTGAGGAGCTTTATAATCATGAACTTTTTGTTTCAAAATCGATCAACGAATTAGTACACATAACTTTTGAAGAAAAAGATTATGCAACACATAATTTCTTACAATGGTATGTTTCTGAACAAATCGAGGAAGAAGCAACTGCTAAATCAATTTTAGATAAAATAAACTTAATTGGAGACGATAAAGGCGGACTTTACTTGTTTGATCGTGATATTCAGCAATTAACAGTTACAAGCTCGATTGCAATCAATCCAAAATAAAAAAAGTTAAAGTTTATTTAGAATACTTAAAAATAACTTTTTTGATATATATTTGCTACTGTTTTTATAATACAGAGGAAAATTGGGCAAGAAAGAAAAAGACAAGGACAAGAAAAAGGATAAAAAGAAAAAGAAGAATAAAGCTATCCTTGAAAACATTAAGAAGTTAGAAAACTGTAAATCTTCTTGTTGTGAGAAATACAAAAAAAGTGAAAAGAAACGTTGTTCACGTTGTCCTATGTTTGATTTATTCAAAAAAACTGCTTAACGATATATAGAAAACCCACCAATAGATTTGGTGGGTTTTTAATTTTAAAGTAAATTCATCATCTGATTTTAAAAAACGCTTTCATAACTAAATATGGAAAATCACATAACTATACCCAAATCCAGCCTTGATTTTTTGTCTCAACTTAAAGAAAACAATAATAAACCTTGGTTTGATGCGCATAAACCGGAATACTTAAAAGAATTAAATCACATTGAAACTTTTGCGGGCACATTATTACAAGAACTTTCTAAAACTGATCTTATAGAAACAGCCTCCGGCAAAAAAAGTGTGTACAGGATTTATCGAGATATTCGTTTTTCTAAAGACAAAACTCCTTTTAAAACCTTTTGGGGCGGCAGTTTTACGCGAGCAACAACTGAAAGACGAGGCGGTTATTATTTTCATATCGAAAAAGGAAATACTTTTGTCGGCGGCGGCTTTTGGGGACCCAATGCAACAGATTTAAAACGTATAAGAAGCGAATTTGGTCACGATTCAGAATCGTTTAGAACAATCTTGAACTCTAAATCTTTTGTTTCTACCTTTGGAACTTTACAAGGCGAACAACTTAAAACAGCACCAAAAGGTTTTGACACAACTCACGAAGCAATTGACTTACTGCGTTACAAACAGTTTTTAGTTCTTAAACGCTTTACAGATGAAGAAGTGTTGAGTACTCAGTTTTTAGAACAGGCTTTAGAAACTTTCAAGAACATGAGACCTTTTTTAGATTATATGAGCGAAGTATTAACAACGGATACAAATGGAGTTTCGATTCTATAAATTTCATAAAAAAACCTAACAAGTTTCTAGATCCTGTTAGGTTTAATTTAATTGCAAAAATCAAAAATTATTTACTAAGTAATAAAATCTCATTTACAACAACTTCAGTAATAAATCTTTTCTCCCCGTTTTTATCATCATAACTTCTGTGCGTTAATTTGCCATCTATAGCAACCTCTTTTCCTTTTACAACAAACTTTTCAATGATTTCGGCTGTTTTCCCCCACGCTGTTACTCGATGCCATTCTGTTTTTTCTACTTTATCGCCTTTCTCATTTTTATAAATCTCATTTGTAGCGATAGTTAAATGGGCTAATTTTTTACCTGTTTCTAACGTTTTAATTTCTGGATCATTTCCTACGTTACCAATTAATTGTACTCTGTTTTTCATTGCATTCATGGCTTTTACTTTTTTTAATGTTCATATAAAGAATTCATTGATCAAATTCAACAAGGCAAAGATGCGATCGACCGCAAAAAATATTCGGTTATAAACTACTTACTTTCGGTTGTAAGTACTTGTAAGCGTTTGTAAATGGAAATCTTTTTGTATATTTGAGATAAATCCTACGATATGCAAGCAGAAATCAAAAAAGTAGAACTACGAAATTTAGCTCTTGAAGATTACAAACAATTGAAAAACTCAATGGTTGAAGCGTATCCTGAAATGGCCAATTCGTATTGGAGATCTAGCGATATCAAAAAATTACTTTCGATATTTCCCGAAGGACAATTAGTCATCCTTGTTGATGGTGTAGTTGTTGGATCGGCATTATCGCTTATTGTTGATGAAAAACTAGTCGATAAAAGACATAACTACAAACAAATTATTGGCGATTATACTTTTTCAACTCACAATCCTAATGGAGAAATTTTGTACGGAATTGATGTTTTTATTCATCCCAACTATCGAGGTCTTCGTTTGGGCCGACGTCTTTATGACGCACGAAAGGAACTTTGCGAACAACTTAATCTAAAAGCCATCGTTTTTGCGGGAAGAATTCCAAACTACAATCAATACGCTAAAAAATTATCTCCAAAAAACTATATCGAAAAGGTTAAAGATAAGGAACTGCACGATCCTGTACTTTCTTTTCAGCTCAGCAATGATTTTCATGTATTGAGAATCATCAAAAATTATTTAGAAGGCGACGAAGAATCAAAAGAATTTGCGGTTCTATTAGAATGGAATAATGTCTATTATGATGAAAGTCCTAAACTTATAAATCTAGAAAAAAGCGTTATCAGATTAGGATTGATTCAATGGCAGATGCGTCAGTTAAACAATGTAGAAGCCCTTTTTGAGCAGGCCGAATTTTTTATAGATGTCGTTTCTGGTTATGGAAGTGATTTTGCACTATTTCCAGAACTTTTTATTGCTCCTTTAATGGCCGATTTCAATCATTTATCCGAAGCCGAAGCAATTAGAGAACTAGCACGCCATTCAGATCCAATTAGAAAGCGTTTTCAAGAATTTGCTATTTCGTATAATATCAATATTATAACTGGAAGTATGCCGCATTTGGAAAATGGTAATTTATACAATGTTGGTTTTTTATGTAAAAGAGATGGTACTTCAGAGATGTATTCAAAAATTCATATCACTCCAAATGAAGTACAGCATTGGGGAATGAAAGGCGGTTCTGAGTTTAAAACCTACGATACGGATTGCGGTAAAATTGGTATTTTAATTTGTTATGATGTCGAATTCCCAGAACTTTCAAGGTTATTGGCAGATGAAGGAATGAATATTTTATTTGTTCCCTTTTTAACGGACACTCAAAATGCGTACACGCGTGTAAAACACTGTTCGCAAGCACGTGCAATCGAAAATGAATGCTATGTTGCTATTGCCGGTTGTGTTGGCAATCTTCCAAAGGTAAACAACATGGATATTCAATATGCGCAGGCATCTGTCTTTACGCCTTCAGATTTTGCTTTTCCTAGTAATGGAATTAAAGCGGAAGCAACGCCGAACACGGAAATGACATTGATTGTAGATGTTGATTTAAATCTGCTCAAAGAACTTCATGAACACGGAAGCGTTCGAATTCTAAAAGACAGAAGAACAGATTTGTATGAAACTAAAAAAATAAATTAATGAAAACATGCCTCGAATGTTCAGAAAAACTTGTTGGCAGAGAAGACAAAAAATTCTGCTCAGACAGCTGCCGAAATGCCTACAACAATAAAATAAATAAAGACAGTAACAATTATATGCGTAATGTAAACAATAAATTACGAAAAAATTACCGTATTTTGTCTGAGTTAAATACTGATGGGAAATCAAAAGCAACAAAAGATAAAATGATTAATAAAGGCTTTGATTTTGATTTCTTTACCAATATCTTGCTGACCAAAACAGGAAATACCTACTATTTCCTATACGACCAAGGATATCGCTCTTTGGACAATGATTATTATATGCTTGTTAAAAAAGAAATTTAGTTTAATACTCATCATGAAAAAAAACCCAGCCTCAATTCTGGCAGTAGTCTGCATTTTAACCCTATTAGGCATTATTTATGCCGCTATGATGCCGCAATGGCTGTCAAAAAATGATGAAGCACTCGCTGATTTTTCGACTGAAAGAGCCTTCAACCAAGTGCAGATTATCGCTCAGAAACCACATTATGTTGGGTCAACAAATCATGAATTAGTAGCAAACTATCTTAAACTTGAGCTTAATCGAATTGGTTTAGAAACTAGTGTTCAAGAAGGTTTTACACTAAACGACAAAGGTCTTTTAGTAAAATCAAAAAACATTTTAGCCCGTATCAAGGGTACTAATAATACTAAAGCACTTTTACTTTTATCGCATTACGATAGTGCTCCGCACTCTTTCTCAAAAGGTGCAAGTGATGATGCTTCCGGCGTAGCCACAATTCTAGAAGGAATTCGTGCTTTCTTATACGCTAAACAGCCTCAAAAAAATGATATTATTATTCTTTTTTCAGATGCTGAAGAATTGGGTTTAAATGGTGCTGCACTTTTTGTAAACAAACATCCATGGGCAAAAGACGTTGGTTTAGTTTTAAACTTTGAAGCCAGAGGAACTTCGGGACCAAGTTATATGTTAATGGAAACAAACAAAGGCAATCAAGCACTTGTTCAAGAATTTTCGAAGGCAAAAACAGCTTATCCCGTTTCTAACTCATTAATGTACAGCATCTATAAAATGCTGCCAAATGATACTGATTTAACTGTTTTTAGAGAACAGGGAAACATTCAAGGATTCAACTTTGCTTTTATCGACGGACATTACAATTATCATACGCAGCAAGACGATATTCACCATTTAAGCAAAACTACACTGGCGCATCAAGGATCTTATTTAATGCCTTTGCTAAAATATTTTGCCAATACAGACTTGAACAAAACTTCATCAACAGAAGATAATGTCTATTTCAATATTCCATTCTCATTTATAAGCTATCCGTTTTCATGGGTTGCTCCAATGACTCTTATTGCTTTTGGTTTATTAGTTATTCTTATTTTTATTGGAAAAGCAAAACGAATAATTACTTTCAGAGAGATATTCAAAGGTTTTGTTCCGCTTTTAGGATCTATAATTACTGCTGGATTAGTTACTTTTTTAGGTTGGAAAATTATCTTAGAAATCTATCCGCAATATTCTGACTTACTAAACGGATTTACCTATAATGGTCATGCTTATATTGGAGCGTTTGTAACACTGAGTATTGCCATTTGTTTTGCCTTTTATCATCATTTTTCAGATGCAAAAGCAACTATGAATCATTTTGCAGCTCCTTTACTGCTTTGGATTATTATAAATGCTTTTTTAGCAAACAGCTTAACTGGCGCAGGATTTTTAATCATTCCGGTTTATTTTGGAATAGTACTATTTGCAATCTACGTTTTTTCTCAGTATTCTGGTTTAGGCTTAAATCTGATTTTTAGCATTCCAGCATTGGCAATTGTAGCTCCATTCATTGTAATGTTTCCAATTGGTTTGGGCTTAAAAATACTTTTTGGAAGTGCAGTTTTAACCGTTTTGCTTTTCGGATTATTGCTTCCGGTTTTTAACTCTTTCATAAAAAAAGGCGTTTGGCTTATCGTTTTCTTTGCCTGCTCAATAGGATTTTTTGTTTATGCGGGTTATCACTCAGGGTATGAACCTGGAAAGGCAAAATCAAATAGTTTATTATACATCTACAATGCAAATTCAAACTCAGCAATTTGGGCTACTTACGATACAAATCTAGATGATTGGACAAAAGCTTATCTAGGAGAAAAAAATCAAAAAGCACCGGGATTAAATAATCTACCGCTGAGTAGTAAATACAGCTCAGGTTTTACATACAGTGCAATTGCTCCAGTTGTAGATGTGCCTAAACCAACTATCTCTTTTATTAAAGACAGCGTTGTGGGCAATAATCGCTATTTAAAAATTAAAATTACTCCTAATCGAAAAGTAAATCGATACGATATTTATGCTAACCCAAAAATGACATTTTACAACTTTAAAGCAAATGGAGTTTCAACTTCTGGAGAAAAAGGGAATCGTTTAGAGCGAGAAGGAATGCGTCTTTTATGTTACTATGTTGTAGGCAATGAACCTCTTGTTTTGGATTTCTATATTAACAAATCGTCTATTTTTGATATGGATTTAATCGAAAGTTCTTTTGATTTATTATCCAATCCGTTACTTAAAATCAAACCTAGAAGCGACTGGATGATGCCGACACCTTTTGTTTTAAATGATGCGGTTTTAATTCAACAAAAAATAAAACGATA
This sequence comes from Flavobacterium sp. FlaQc-28, assembly GCF_044007415.1. NCBI lineage: Bacteria > Pseudomonadati > Bacteroidota > Flavobacteriia > Flavobacteriales > Flavobacteriaceae > Flavobacterium > Flavobacterium sp. FlaQc-28. The sequence continues at coordinate 881,796 of NZ_JBIPCM010000001.1, read as the reverse complement.
TACGCCGCCGGCACCAGTTTTACCGCCTGCTGCAACTGTAAAAGACTCTGCAATTATTGCAAAAGACAGTTTAAAACCAGTCATTAAACTAGAATAGTTTATTATGACGGCAAATAGTTCAAGAAAAATCTCAAAAGTGATAAAAATCCAATACTTCAAAGCTTAAAAACTTTAATCGAAAATTAAATCTCAGGACAGACTTTTAAATTAAGTGCTGTCCTGTTTTTTTTGAAATCATCTCCGTTAAATACTTAGTTGTTCCTGTAAACATTCTGCAACAGTCATGAAAAAGTCTTTTATAAGCTTTAACTTTGAGCTTTTTCAACATTGAATCTTTACACGAAAATGGCAAAAATAAGCATACTGGGCTGTGGGTGGCTGGGATTACCTCTGGCTAAAAAACTAATTGAAACAGGAAATTCGATAAAAGGATCAACAACTTCTGAACATAAACTTTCTATTTTAAAAAATGCTGGCATAAATCCTTTTTTAATTTCGATTGAGAGCGACGGAATTTCAGAAAGTATAAACGGTTTTCTAAACGGAAGTGAAACTTTAATTATTGATATTCCGCCCAAACTAAGAGAAAATGCTTCAACATCTTCCGATGCCGTTTTTGTCAAAAAAATCGAAAATCTAATTTCTTTTATAGAAAATGCAGCGATCAAAAAAGTACTTTTTATAAGCTCAACTTCTGTATATGGCGATGAAAACGATTTAATTACAGAAGAAACTAACCCAAATCCAGAAACCGAAAGCGGTCGTCAATTGCGTCTGGTGGAACAGATTCTTCAAAAAAATCAAAATTTTAAAACTACAATACTTCGTTTTGGCGGTTTAATTGGAACAGATCGACAACCTGTTAAATTCTTAGCCGGAAAAGAAAATCTTAAAAATCCAGATGCGCCGGTAAATCTTATTCATCAAAATGACTGCATTGGCATAATTGAAGCAATAATCACACAATCAAAATGGAATGAAGTTTTTAATGCCGCAGCTCCTTTTCACCCTTCGCGAAAAGAATATTACACTGAAAAAGCAAAAGAATTGAATTTAGCTTTGCCAATATTTAGTTCTGAAAAATCAGATATAAAAAAGACTATTTCAAGCGAAAAAATTCAAAACCAATTAAACTATCAATTTAAACTGGAGAATTATTAAGTGACATAAGCTCATTTAACTTAAAGCTGTTACGATTTGTACCAATTTTATGCTGTTTATCTTAAAACACAAGGCTTAAATTTCTTATATCACTTATATGGTTTAACTTTGTTTAACATTTTTTGCAATAAATTATGGAAACAGTTTACATCAATTCACCATTAGGAATCACCAAAATTATTGGAGACGAAAATGGCATTTCAGTAATTTCAGTTTCAGATGTTGGCACAAATGAGGTTTCTGAAACAATTCCTGCCGTTTTGCAAGAAGCCGTTTTGCAGCTTCAAGAATATTTTGAGGGCAAAAGGACCGATTTTGATTTGAAACTAAATCCAAAAGGCACCGAGTTCCAGCAAAAAGTGTGGAAATCATTACTTGAAATTCCGTATGGAAAAACAGTGAGTTATATGGATCAAACCAAAAAATTGGGCGATATAAAAGCAATTCGTGCAGTCGCTTCGGCAAATGGAAAAAACCCGCTCTGGATTGTAGTTCCCTGTCATCGTGTTATTGGCACAAATGGTTCTTTAACGGGTTATGCCGGCGGATTATCTCGCAAAAAATGGCTTTTGGAACATGAAAGTCCGAGTACACAACAAAGTTTGTTTTAAAAAAAATAGGTTAATTCTTATATAACGATTGGTTTTTGTACTTTTATAAATCTAAGATGTCTAAATAATGATTGAAAAAATAAACCTCAACAACATACTCTTTCTCGATATAGAAACTGTTCCTGAAGAAGAAAATTTCAATTCGCTTGATGCAGAAATGCAGTTGCTTTGGGATCATAAAACGCAATATCAGCGAAAAGACGATTTTACTGCAGAAGAATTTTACGATCGTGCCGGAATTTGGGCCGAATTTGGAAAAATTGTCTGTATATCTGTCGGTTATTTTACCATTAAAGGCGACATCCGTAATTTTAGAGTGACCTCTTTTTTTGGAGAAGAGAAAAAGATACTAAAGGACTTTAACAATCTACTGAACAATCATTTCAATCAACCGCAGCATCTTTTATGCGGGCATAATGCAAAAGAATTTGACATTCCGTTTCTAGCCCGCCGAATGATAATCAATCAAATTGCAATTCCAGACAAACTAAATTTGTTTGGCAAAAAACCTTGGGAAATTGCGCATTTAGACACTTTAGAATTATGGAAATTTGGCGACTATAAACATTTTACATCCTTAAAATTACTAACTAAAATTCTAGGCGTTCCATCTCCAAAAGGAGATATTGATGGCAGTCAAGTGGCTCATGTATTTTATGTTGAAAAAGATATTGATCGAATTGTAACGTATTGCGAAAAAGATACGATTGCCGTTGCACAGATTTTTCTTCGTCTGCGTCGTGAAGATTTATTAATTGAGGAAGAAATTATTCATGTCTAATTTTTTAAGGTTCATAGACACAAAGGTGCAGAGGTGCAAAGTTTAAATTTATTAGAATTTTGATATTTTAAAAATGACACATTCGGAAATTTCACATCATCGTCTTGTTTCTCAAAAATTGCATAAAACAACTAAATGTTCTCCACAAGAAATTGTACACTATTTAGGTGCGATGCAAGCCCAAGATTATGCTATGGCAAAATGGGCTGTGGGATCTCGATGCGATGCATCTGAAACAAAAATTGAAGAAGCTGTAAATTCTGGCAAGATTATCAGAACCCATATTTTAAGACCGACTTGGCATTTTGTTTCAGCAGATGATATTTATTGGATGCTTGATCTTTCAGCACCGCAAGTAAAAAAATTCACTGCTTCAGCGGCAAAAAAATATGGTTTTGATTCTAAAAAACTAGATCAGATTAATACTTCGATTGAAAAATTATTGGCTAGAAACAATCATTTGACACGAGATGAAATAATGCAGGAACTAGACATTAAAAAAACTTCGAAAGAAGATTTTCTAAGTGCCGCAATTATGATGAATGCAGAACTCGATGGTTTGGTTTGTAATGGAAAAATGAATGGCAAACAAATTACGTATGCACTTCTTGAAGAACGTGTTAAACGGCCAAATACTAAACTTACAAAAGAAGAGGGATTGGCAAAATTAGCAAAACGTTATTTCGAAAGTCATGGCCCGGCAACGTTACTTGATTTTTCGTGGTGGTCTGGTTTTTCGCCTACAGTTTGCAAACTTGCAATTCATTCAATTGTATCAGAATTGAATTCGGTCGAAATTGAAAATCAAACTTATTGGTTTGGTTCTGATGTTTCTAATGAGAATATCTTTCGCGAAAGCGTACATTTTCTTCCTGCTTTTGATGAAATTCTCATTTCGTATAAAACTCGTGAAGCTTCAATTTTATTAGAACATCAAGCTAAAGCCTTTACCAATAACGGCATTTTTAAGCCCATAATTATGGAAAACGGAAAGGTTATTGGAACGTGGAAAAGAACGATCAAAAAAGATCACGCAAAAATTGAAACACAGTTTTTTAGTGAAATCAAAAGCGCTAAAAAAGAACTGCTTTTTAAAGAAATTAAAGCTTTTGAAAATTACCTGGAGACCAAAATTGTCATTGAATAAATCAAAATTTCACTAAATTAGTATTACTTGTGCGAGATACTTCATGTTTCGATTATAAAATCTTTGCGCATATTATCCCTAAATAATTACATTTACAAAAAAAAGCAGCATTATGGTATTAAGCAGATTCTGGTTAGTGATTTTTATTTCTTCGATTGTCTTTATTGTAGTCAGTTTATTTACTGCCAATACTTATACTATTGATTCTGTCTTGAACGGAAAGAAAGATGATCCGATTTTAGTTTCAGAAAAATACATTGAACAACTTCCTGCTTTTATCAAGGACAGTATTAAAAAAGCACCAGATCAAACGATGATTATCAATCGTGATACGCTTAATGCTGACACAACTTATGTTTATAAAAACAAAACGGTAAAAATTTTCAGCGGTCTTCAAAAATCGGATGGTTTACTTCCAACTTGTAAAACTACTTTACTTGATTTAATTCTGCCGCTTATGGCATATCTGGCCTTTTTCTGCGGATTAATGGAGCTTTTAATTGTTTCTGGAGCATCTGGAAGACTGGCTAAGGTATTAAGTCCGGTATTTGTAAAGGTATTTCCAAGTATTCCTAAAAATCATCCCTCAATATCTTATATGACTTTAAACTTTGCTGCTAATTTCTTAGGATTAGATTCGGCCGCAACTCCATTTGGACTTAAGGCTATGGAAAGTTTACAGGAAATAAACCCTGACAAAGACAAAGCGAGCGATGCTCAAATTATGTTTATGTGTCTTCATGCTTCTGGGTTAACATTAATTGCGACTTCTATTATTGGATATCGTGCAGCAGCTAATGCAACAAATCCAGCCGATGTTATGCTGCCTTGTATTATTACATCTTTCATTGGTACAATTGCAGCCTTTTTGATTGTTGGAATTAAACAAAAAATCAATTTTAAAAGCGCTTCTCTTCTTATCGTATTAATGGGATTAATTGCTGCTATTGTTGGCTTGCTGATGTATGTAAATCATTTAGATTTAATTGGAAAAAACTACTTTACTTCTAACCTTTCAGGCTTGATATTGATTGCAATTATTGCTTTTACTTTGATTTTCTCATTTATTCACGAGAAAAAATTTACGGATGCCAATACAACTGTTTTTGAAACATTTGTAGTTGGTGCAAACAATGGTGTAAAAACTGGTGTTACTATTTTTCCTTATGTACTGGGTATGTTAGTTGCTATTTCTTTATTTAGAAACAGTGGTTTATTTGAAATTATAAGTAATGGAATTGCCTTTGTATTCTCGAATATGGGCGTGAGTAAAGAAATCACAAATGCTCTGCCTGTAGCAATGCTTCGTCCATTTAGCTCAGCAGGATCTCGAGGATTTTTGATTGATTCGATGAATACTTTTGGAGCAGATTCATTGACGGCTAGATTAAGCAGTATTTTTCAATGCAGCGCCGAAAGTACTTTTTACGTAATTGCCGTTTACTTTGGGTCTGTAAATATCAAAAACACTCGCTATGCTTTGGGGACAATGCTTTTGGTTGATTTGATTTGTGTAATTACAGCGATTTTTGTAGCTACTTGGTTTTTTTAATTCTCCTTTAATCAAATTAATATAAGTATGTTTAAAAGATTCTTCAGCAAAAAAAAGGAAATTGAAACTATCGAAAAAAATAAGCCCGAAGAGGTTAAAACTACAGAAGAAATTAAAATTGAAGAGAATAAATTCGAACCCAATAAAATTGATTGGCTGATAAACGATTCTATACTGACTTTTATGCCACGTGAATTGTATATGCATTATTGGGATAATAATACTGAGAAAAATCTTCAAGATCCTTCTTGGCAAAATCAGGGTATCTTTTTTTGGGATAACAATGAACCTTTCGAAAAAAAATCTCTACCTGATTTTTTTGAGAATTTTGAAAAAAAACAATTTATCTTTAATACTGTTCCAGATTATATTTCGATGGTATCTGCAAAAGCAATTCCATGGTTTGGGATGCCTGGTGGAGGTGATAAACTTTCTCTACGATATGAAGATAATTCAATTACGCTTGAAGAAGCTCATAAACTGAACATTATAAATTATATTGAAATTATAGAATTAAATTATGAAAATCTAAGCGTTCTTAATGATCGCGACAATTATTATTTTCTAATTAATCCTAATGAAGTTAAATTCCAAAATCAACTTTTTTACCTCAACGCAGAAGTTATTTCGTTAGCTGAACTTTATCAAAAAAAGAAATTATTCGTTATAGCCCTAAAATAATATCGATCTAAAATAATGAAACCACAAGCTCTTTTATTTTTACTGCTTTTAATAAGCTGTCAAAAACCAAAACCTGAAACGCAACTTACAAGCACAACTGCAGAACCTAAGACAGAAACAACTGCTGCAAAAGAACATTTTTTAAAAACAGATACCATTTCAATTTCTGAAGGAGAAGAAAACTCAAAAACCAATTATATTTTAGCTCATCTATTAAATCAAACGGCAGATAAAGACAGCATTGTTACTTCAAAATACCGACTTGATTTCTATGTAAATAAAACTAAAATCACCAATTCAAAAATTTCAATTAAAGGCGTTGATAAAGGATCTGAATGGGGAGCAACATATGGATTAAATTCTACCGCTTCCAAAAATTCTCCTTTTGTTCAAATTACTTTTGGTTATCCTGCCTGCGGTTATAGCCAAAATAATTATTTGTTTTATTTAAAAAACAGCGATTTACAATTGGTTCATGAATGGGATTCTATGCTCGATGGCGGTTGGGGAAGCTGGGTTGAGTTTGACAATCCCAATGCAAAATCTAATCCTGAATCTTTTTATTGTAAAACCGTAACCTATTTTCCTGAAGACGATAATGAAGACATGGGAACTGTTTCTCATTCTGACTCTATTGCTTTTCGTTTAACTGGAAATCATTGGAAAAAACAATTAGTTTCTGCCAAAGACAAGGTTTATTTCGAGAAAAAAGTATCGTTTGACGAATTTCACAAACGAGAATAAACACTCAAAAACAAGTCTTATTCAAATTCTTTCTTAGGTAAATAATTTCTAACTTTGTAAAAAACAAAGCAATGATTGATTTTATATACCAAGATCCTTATCCTATTTTAAAGGATGATACGCAATACCGCAAAATCACTTCTGATTTTGTAAAAGTGGAGCAATTTGGAGAACGTGAAGTTCTTACCGTTGACCCAAAAGGTCTAGAATTATTGGCTGAAGAAGCTTTAACTGATGTTTCGTTTATGCTTAGAACGACTCATTTACAGAAATTAAGAAAAATCCTTGACGATCCTGAAGCGACAGATAATGATCGTTTTGTAGCTTACAATTTACTTCAAAATGCTTCAGTTGCTGCCGAAGGACAATTACCTAGCTGCCAAGATACCGGAACTGCTATTGTAATGGCAAAAAAAGGTGAAAGCATTTTTACCGGTGTTGATGATGCAGAATGGTTGAGTAAAGGGATTTTTAATACCTATCAAAAACGTAACTTACGTTATTCGCAGATCGTTCCAATTTCGATGTTTGAAGAAAAGAATTCAGGTTCAAATCTTCCAGCTCAAATTGATATTTATGCTAAAAAAGGAGCTTCTTACGAGTTCTTATTTATGGCAAAAGGCGGAGGTTCTGCAAATAAAACGTATCTATACCAACAAACTAAATCTTTATTAAACGATAAATCTTTAGATGCTTTTATCCGCACTAAGATTAAGGATTTAGGGACTTCGGCTTGTCCGCCATACCATTTAGCTTTGGTTATTGGAGGAACTTCTGCTGAAGCGAATTTAAGTGCAGTTAAAAAAGCTTCTGCCGGCTATTATGACCATTTACCAACTTCAGGAAACATGGCTGGTCAGGCGTTTCGTGATCACGAATGGGAAGAACGTGTACAGCAAATTTGTCAGGAAAGTGCAATTGGCGCTCAATTTGGAGGAAAATATTTTACACATGACGTTCGTGTAATTCGTTTACCTCGTCACGCTGCTTCTTGCCCGGTTGGATTAGGAGTTTCTTGTTCAGCCGATAGAAATATCAAAGGAAAAATTACGAAAGACGGAATTTTTGTTGAGCAATTAGAAGTGAACCCAAAACAATTTTTACCCGAAACAGCTCCGCATTTAGAAGCGCCGGTTGAAATTGACTTAAATCAGCCAATGGCAGATATGCTGGCAAAACTATCTCAATACCCTATTAAAACACGTTTAAAATTAAACGGAACTGTAATTGTAGCACGTGATATTGCACATGCTAAAATTAAAGAAATGCTTGAAGAGGGAAAACCAATGCCGGAATACTTTAAAAACCACCCTGTTTATTATGCGGGACCAGCAAAAACCCCAGAAGGAATGCCTTCAGGAAGTTTTGGTCCAACTACGGCTGGTCGTATGGACGTTTATGTTGATGAATTTCAAAAACATGGCGGAAGCATGATTATGCTTGCAAAAGGAAATCGTACTAAACAAGTTACTGATGCTTGTCATAAATACGGCGGATTCTATTTAGGTTCTATCGGCGGGCCGGCAGCTATTTTGGCTCAAGATAACATTCTAAAAGTTGAAGTTGTTGATTTTGAAGAATTAGGAATGGAAGCAGTTAGAAAAATCACCGTTAAAGATTTCCCGGCATTTATTATCACTGATGATAAAGGAAATGACTTCTTTGAAAATTTATAGTTTTTTTAGATGCTAAGGAACTAAGGTTCTGAGCCGCTAAGATTTTAAATAAAGAACCGCCAATTGGCGGTTTCTTTTTTACTATAACTTAAAAGTATGTACCTTTTTATGATTTTCCTTTGTGACTCTGAGCCTTTACAACTTTGGACTTTTGAACCTAAAACTAAGCACTTTTATCTTCTTTTTCAAAAGCTATAAAATGAGAAATTTTGCCTTTTAGATTATAAATAGGTATTGCATCAATGTTGCATTTGTAAACTTTTCCGTCTTTTTTATAGTTTTTAAGGGTTTTATTGAATGGAACTTGCTGTTGTATTGCTTCTCTTATTTCATTTAAAACCACTTTTGATGTAGCCGGCCCTTGAAACATTTTTGGTGTTTTTCCTAAAACTTCATCTTCTGTATATCCTGTCATTTTTTTAATTCCATTTGAAGCGAAAATGATTTTCAAATTCAAATCTGTAACCAAAACAACTTCCTTTGTAATACGTTCTTCGATATCAAAGTTTTCCTGATTCCAAACGAACTGATTGGAGATTTTATTCATTCTTTTTAAGTCTGCAAGAAATGCTTTGAGCTCTCTAAAATACTCACAATGAAAATCCCACGCCAAAATAGGAACTGAATTACGATCCGAAATCTCCTCAGATAAGTTTGTTTTCATGCTCAGATATTTAATTTTATCTAAATTTCAACTCAAATATAAGAAGAAAATTCATCACAAATAAAGAAACGAAAACAATTTTAATCAATTGTTAATCTTCTCAAAAAGAAAACTTTAACTGTACAACAACTGCTTTTTTCTCTTCTGTGTTTAAATTATTTAAAGAAATACCGAGCAGTCGAACCGAATCTTTCATTTTTTCCTGATATAGTAATTCTTCAACAATTTCGATAATCAAACTTTTATCAGAAATAAAATAAGGCATCGTTTTACTTCTTGTCTGCTGTGTAAAATCGCTGTATTTTATTTTAAGTGTAACTGTTTTTCCCGAAATATTATGTTTTTTTAACCGTCTTTCTAGTGAAGATGCAATTTTATCAAGCTGCTCCAACATAAAAATCTCCGACGATAAATTAACATCAAAAGTATGTTCTGCCGCCACTGACTTAGTAATACGATGTGCTTTTACTTCGCTGTTATGAATTCCTCTAACAACATTGTAATAAAAAGCCCCAGACTTGCCAAAATGCTTCTCCAGAAACTCCAGCGATTTGCTTTTTAAATCTGATCCTGTAAAAATGCCCAATTGGTACATTTTTTCTGTTGTGACCTTTCCCACACCATAAAACTTTCGAATCGGCAGTTGTTCTAAAAAATCCAAAATTTCATCTGGATTCACCGTTTTCTGTCCGTTTGGCTTGTTGACATCACTGGCAATTTTAGCAACAAATTTATTAACCGAAATTCCAGCCGAAGCAGTTAGACCAACTTCATTTAAAATCCTAAATCGGATTTCTTGTGCCAATAAACTTGCGCTGGGATTTCCTTTTTTATTTTGAGTAACATCCAGATAAGCTTCATCCAGTGAAAGTGGTTCAACTAAATCTGTATATTCATGAAAGATCTTATGAATTTTACTAGAGATTTCTCTATATCGATCAAATCTAGGGCGGACAAAGATAATTTCTGGACAGTATTTTTTAGCTAAAACTCCGCTTATTGCACTTCTAACTCCATACTTTCGAGCTTCATAACTTGCCGCAGAAACTACTCCTCTATTCTCTGAACCACCAACTGCAACAGGTTTTCCTCTCAGCATTGGATTGTCCATCTGCTCAACAGAAGCATAAAAAGCATCCATATCAATATGAATAATTTTTCGATATGTTGGCAAGTCTGACATGATGCAAATTTAAACAGGAAACCTATAACTAGAGAGCTTCTACTGTTATAAATAGTATCAATTTTTAAAGATTAACAACTAAATGATTCCAAACAAATCATTTTATTTATTTTTGTAGTTAATACCCGAAATTTTTAAAAATGCGAACATTTGTTATAGGCGACATACACGGAGGATTACTCGCACTTGAGCAAGTGATTAAAAAAGTTCAAGTTACTACAAAAGATACTCTTATATTTTTAGGTGATTATGTTGATGGCTGGAGTCAGTCAGCAGAAGTGATCGATTATTTGATCGACTTAAAAAGCAAACAAAACTGCATCTGCATTAGAGGAAATCACGATCAATTAGCTTTAGAATGGCTTGAAAACAGACATGATGACCTTGATGAAGAAATGTGGTATAAACATGGCGGAAGGGCAACCGTTGAAGGCTACGCTAAAGTATCTGAAGAAAAAAAGAAAACACATATTGCTTTTTTAGAAACACTTAAAGATTATTATTTAGATGATCAAAATCGTCTATTTGTACATGCCGGTTTTACTAATTTAAATGGTGTTGTTTGGGAATACTTTCCAAAACTGTTTTATTGGGATAGAACATTGTGGGAAACCGCGCTTTCGTTAGATCCAAACTTAAAACCAGATGATTTATACTATCCGAAACGTTTTACGGTTTATAAAGAAATCTATATTGGGCATACGCCTGTTACCAGAATTGGACAGACTGTACCTGTACAAAGGGCTTGTGTCTGGAATGTTGACACTGGCGCTGCTTTTAAAGGCCCGTTGACAATTATGGATATTGATACTAAAGAGTTCTGGCAGAGTGATCCATTGAACGAATTATATTCCGACGAAAAAGGTAGGAATTAGCGTCTAATAAATTAAATTTGCACTCAATAATTAATATTTAAGTTTTATGAAAAAGGTTATTACATTTTTGTTTTTAGTAACAGTTAGTTTTACTCAGGCGCAGCAGGCATTTAAAGGAAAAGGTGATATAAAAGTAAACGTTGGTGCTAATATACAAGATGGAGGTTCTGGAATTCAAGGGTCTGTAGATTTTGGTTTAGGAGAAAATTTCTCTTTTGGGTTTGTTGCTAATTATTTATTAGGTGTAGATAATTTTACTGGTTTTTACAATAACAATCCTTACAACGATTACAAACCAGATTTTGGTGACCGTTTTGATGCCAAAGCAAGAATTAATGCCAATTTAAGCAGTGTTATTGGTGTAGAGCAATTAGATGTTTATCCTGGTTTAAGTTTAGGATTACATAATTTTGGAGGTCACATTGGAGGACGTTATTTCTTTACAGATGGTTTTGGAGTTTTTACTGAAATTGGATTTCCAATTGCAAAATACGGAAGTAATAATGGTGTTTTTGATCACTTAAACAACCAAACAACTTTTAGCTTAGGAGCTTCTTTTAATTTAGATTAAGCTTTTAAGTTCCAAAGGCTCAAAGGCTCAAAGGGACAAAGTTTTTAAAAAGAAAAAAAACCGCCAGTAAGGCGGTTTTTGTGTTTTATATCTAAATTTCTGACACTAGTCTAAGTTTTCTTTTTAACATAAAAATAAAATCATTTAATGTAGTGGAGTAGTCTTCATTTGAATCCTCATCAATCAAAAATCCGGAAAGGTCTTTTTTTCGATGATAAATCAATAAGGAAGAGTAATTTACACCTATACTCGGAGCCCAATTTACAAATGACATCAGAAAGAAATAGAATAGCAAAACTCTAATAAAAACAAAGAACTTCCGAAAACCTTTACTTAAACCATTTTCATTATTTTCTCTAAAAGCTTTAATGGTAAAATAAAGCAGTTGAATTATAAAAATCGGTATAAGAATGTTCGACAGATATAATAAACTCCGAACATCTATCAAAAACATTAACAATGCTATAAAAAGCGTGCTTGCCGTATATATGATGAAGAAATAACTTCCCCATTTAATATCTATTTCAAACTTTTCCAAATTTGCGTGTTTTTTAAGTCAGAGCAAATGTAAATAAAAGATTACACTCTATTAATGCCCTCTCGGAAATAAAAAAAGAACCTTCATTCAAGAAAGTTCTCTTTATCTAAATCACTCTTTGCACCTTTGTGCCTCTGAGTCTTTGAGCCTAAAAATCAAATCGCCATTTCTGGAATTTCTCCTTCAATAATCAAATTGGCTTCAGTTGAAGCGATGATATGCTCAACAGAAACGCCTGGCGCTCGTTCTAAGAGCTTAAAACCTTTTTCTGTTACTTCGAGAACTGCAAGCTCGGTTACAACCTTTTTAACGCATCCTACGCCAGTTAATGGCAAAGTGCATTTTTTTAATATTTTTGATTCGCCTGCTTTATTTACATGCATCATAGCAACGATGATGTTTTCGGCAGAAGCCACTAAATCCATTGCACCTCCCATTCCTTTTACCATTTTACCTGGAATTTTCCAGTTGGCAATATCTCCATTTTCTGAAACTTCCATTGCGCCAAGAATGGTTAAATCTACTTTTTGACTGCGTATCATTCCGAAGCTAAAAGCCGAATCGAAAAAACTCGCACCCGGAAGCGTTGTTATAGTTTGTTTTCCTGCATTGATAATATCTGCATCTTCTTCGCCGGCAAAAGGAAAAGATCCCATACCAAGAACTCCGTTTTCGCTTTGAAATTCAACTGCAATATCTTCTCTGACATAATTTGCAACCAAGGTTGGAATCCCAATTCCTAGATTCACAAAATACCTGTCTTTTACTTCTTTCGCAATTCGTTTTGCGATATCTTCTTTACTAAGTCCCATATTTTAATGTATCGATTAGAGAATTTGATAATTAGATAATCCTAAATAATTATCTAATTGCCACATTATCTCAATTATCTAATTTCTAGTTCTAACAGTACGCTGCTCGATTCTTTTTTCAAATTTTTCTCCTTGAAAGATACGCTGTACCATAATTCCAGGAATATGAATTTGATTTGGGTCTAAAGTTCCAACTGGAACTAATTCTTCAACCTCAGCAATTGTAATTTTACCCGCACCCGCCATACAAGCATTGAAGTTTCTGGCAGTTCCTTTAAAAATCAAATTTCCAGCTTCGTCGCCTTTCCATGCTTTTACAATAGCAAAATCGGCTTTAAAAGCTTGCTCCATAATATGCATTTTACCATTAAATTCGCGTACTTCTTTTCCTTCGGCAACTTCGGTTCCGTAACCAGCAGGTGTAAAGAAAGCTGGAATTCCAGCTTGTGCCGCACGACAGCGTTCTGCTAAAGTTCCTTGAGGTGTCAATTCAACTTCCAGCTCTCCTGAAAGCATCTGGCGTTCGAACTCAGCATTTTCTCCCACATAAGATGAGATCATCTTTTTGATTTGTTTTTTTTGCAAAAGCAATCCTAAACCAAAATCATCAACACCGGCATTGTTCGAAATACAAGTTAAATCTGAAATTGTAGTTTCTACTAAAGCCGCAATGGTATTTTCAGGAATACCGCATAGACCAAAACCGCCAAACATAATTGTCATTCCAGTTTTTATTCCATCAATTGCTTCCTGAACATTATTTACTTTTTTTGTTATCATAACAAAGGGTCTTTATTATCGTATATTTTTGATAAAAATAAGATTTTTAGATTAATTTATATCGATTTCGTAAAAAATAAAATCAACCAATGCAAAAAAAATATCCTTTTGCGTTTTTCAAATCTGAAAGCCGCAAAAGGATATTTTATATTTTAAAAAGAGACTAAATTACAACTCGAATTCGTCTGTATTTTGTTCTGTTTGTGTTGTGTCTTTTACAACAGCAGGTCTGCTGTAACAATCTACTTTTATAGAAAGATTTGCTGGACGTTCAAATTCTGATTTAGAAATTTGAAGTCCTGGATCTGCATAACAAAGTTTCATGAAATAACCCCAAATTGGTAATGCTGCTGTAGCTCCTTGTCCGTAGGTTAAACTTTTAAAACGAGCCGAACGATCTTCGCAACCTACCCAAACTCCAGTTACTAAATTCGGAACCATTCCCATAAACCATCCATCTGACTGATTTTGTGTTGTTCCGGTTTTACCTGCAATTGGATTTTTGAACATATACGGATATCCTGTCCATCTATTATCACCACTTCCTCCGCCTTGCGTACGCAAACGAGCACCAGAACCAGTTTCTGTAACCCCTTCTAACAATTTGATTACGGCAAAAGCAATATCTTTATTTAAAACGTCATGAGATTCTGGAATTGGTTCGTAAATAACCTCACCGCTTTTATTTTCGATACGACTTAAAAATTGTGGTTTTACATATACTCCTTGATTGGCAAATGTACTGTAAGCAGCCACCATATCTTCAACTGTAATATCAACAGCTCCAAGAGCAATCGACGGTTGTGCAGGAATTTCGGTTTTGACACCTAATTTATGTGTTAATTCCACAACAGCTTCTGGACCAGTTCTGTCAATTAATTTTGCTGAAATCGTATTGATGGAATTTGCTAAACCTTGTTTTAAAGTAACCATTCCGCGGTATCTGTTGTCAGAGTTTCTTGGCTCCCAATCTGCTGTAACATTATGACGTCCTTTATGAATCATAAATGGTCCATCAAGAATTGAATCACAAGGAGACATATTTAATTGTTCAATAGCGGTTGCGTAAACAAATGGTTTAAAAGTAGAACCAACTTGTCTTGCTCCTTGCCCAACGTGATCGTATTGGAAATATTTATAATTAATTCCTCCAACCCACGCTTTAATATTTCCAGTTTGCGGCTCCATAGCCATCATACCAGATTGTAAAAAATGCTTGAAATAACGAATAGAATCTAATGGCGTCATTACAGTATCTCGTTCTCCTTTCCAAGTAAAGATGCGCATTTTTGTTTTTACTTTGAATGAAGCAATAATATCATCTTCGCTCTTATCCATGTCTTTCATCTGAGCCCAGCGAACAGAGTTTTTCATTGCCTGCATCATAATACGATCAGTCTCAGCTTGCGTAATGTTTACGAAAGGCGCATTTTTATTGGTTTTCATTTCAATAAAAAATTGCTGTTGCAGATTTTTCATGTGCTCAGAAACTGCTTCTTCCGCATGTGCCTGCATTCTTGAATCGATCGTAGTATATATTTTTAAACCATCTTTGTAAATATCATAATCTGACCCGTCTGGTTTCTTGTTTTCAGCAACCCATTTTTTCATATAATCACGAAGATATTCTCTAAAATAAGTAGCGGTTCCTTCACGGTGGCTTTCTAATTTGAATTTTAAAGCAATTGGCAAAGCTTGTAATCTTAACTTTTCAGCTTCAGTAATCATTTTTGCTTTTTCCATTTGAGAAAGCACTACGTTACGACGATTTTTTACTCCTTCTGGATTACGAACTGGGTTGTATAATCCTGAGTTTTTGAACATTCCGACTAAAATAGCCGATTCGTCCATAGTTAAATCTTTTGGATCTTTTGAGAAATAGGTTTGAGCAGCAGAACTAACTCCAACTGAATAATTTCCGAAATCATAAACGTTGCAATACATTGCCAAAATTTCGTTTTTGGTATATTGTCGTTCCAAACGAATGGCGATAATCCATTCTTTTATTTTTTGTACAATTCTAAAAGGGAGAAATTTAGAACCTTCTCCATGAAATAATTGTTTTGCAAGCTGTTGTGTTAATGTACTTGCTCCTCCATTTGTTCCTAAACTAAATACCGCTCTTAAAGTTCCTCGCCCGTCGATTCCCGAATGTTCATAAAAACGAGCATCTTCGGTTGCAACCAAAGCTTCAACCAAACTTTTTGGCAAATCTGAATATTTAAGTTGTGATCTATTGGTTTTAAAATACTTACCAATTACAACTCCATCAGAAGAAATAATCTCGGTTGCCAAATTAGAATCTGGATTTTCCAAATCTTCAAATGAAGGCATCGAGCCAAAAAGTCCCCAAGAAGCAAATAAAAAGAAAGCCAGAATACCTAATAAGGAATAGGCAAAAATTCTCCAGAACTTCTTTTTATAATAATTAATATCCTTAACGCTATTTGTTTGATTGTTTTTCTTAGCAGCCATAACTATTTTCTAATCTTTTTGTTCTATTCTAAAACCTACATCTGTAATACCATCTAAAGCTTCAACACCAGGTATTTTTCCTGATTCTCTTACGGCTTGTTTAATATGAACTTTGTAGGTTCCTTTAAACTTTACATCTTCTTTGTAAAAAAGTTTACTTTCTTTAATGTCGCTAAAACCGTTTCCTAAAAGAGTTCCGTCAGGATTTGCCATTTGATATTCTAAAGTATCTACTTTTGTAAAACCACTTGGTGTTTCTAAAGCTACAATTAAGAACAGATTATTAAACGGATAATTGTTGTTGTCTCTCAAATTTACAAACAAATTGTATTTTTTGGTAGAATCTAAAACTGGCAGATCAAAAGTTATAATACTGTCTTTGTGCCAAGCACTTCCAACAGATTTATACTCATCGAACACTCTTTTTTTATCGCACGAAAAAAGGAGTATCGCTGCCAAAAAAAGAATTCCGCTATTTTTTATTCTCATTTTTTGTAATAATTATAGGTTTTCTAGGTTCAGCCGTTTTATTTTCATTTGAATTTGGCTTATTCGAATTGTTTCCTTTATTTGGATTTTGCTGCTTATTCTGATTATTTGGCTTATTCGAATTATTTCCTTTATTTGGCTTATTCGAATTTCCTCCAGCAGGTTTGTTATTTGCTTGCTGTGCTTTTTCAGGAGCTGCAACAATCGCATTTTCAGCATTTGGCTTACGCTTGCGATTTGGTTTTTTCTTTCTTTTAGGCTGATCAAAACGAGTTAAACTTTCTTGACCCATTGCATTATTAAAGTCTTTTTCAGGTTCTGAAGTCACTTCGATTGCAAAATCTTCTAATGAAGAAACTTTGTTTTTTTGTTTATTTTCAGCTATAATTTCTTTTACCTGATCAATTTTTAAAACGTGCCAATTTGCAAAATTATTGGTATAAGCAAACCACATTAATCCTTTAAAAATATCTTGTTTTTGACAGATTGCATCTCCTTTTTCAGTCACTAATTTAGTGTCGTAATCTGGAAAATCTTTCAACGCGTCCATGTAAGTATCTAACTCATAGTTTAAACAGCATTTTAGTTTACCACATTGCCCCGCCAATTTCTGCGGATTCAATGAAAGCTGCTGATAACGTGCTGCCGATGTATTGACACTTCTAAAATCTGTTAACCAAGTTGAACAGCAAAGTTCTCTTCCGCAAGATCCAATTCCGCCCAAACGAGCAGCCTCTTGACGAAAACCAACTTGTTTCATCTCGACTCTTGTACTGAATTCTTTTGCAAAATCTTTAATCAAAAGTCTAAAATCGACTCTGTCATTTGCCGTGTAATAAAAAGTCGCTTTTGATCCGTCTCCTTGAAATTCAATATCTGAGATTTTCATCTCTAATTTATGCTGAATTGCCAATTCACGTGCACGAACTTTCATTGGTTCTTCACGATCACGCGCTACAGACCAAATATCAATATCTTTTTGAGATGCTTTTCTATAAATCTTAGGAACTTCGTTACTATCTGGATTTACTCCTTTTTTCTTCATTTGAATTTTTACCAATTCTCCTGTCAAAGTAACAATTCCTATATCATGTCCTGGTGATGCAACAGTTGCTACAATATCACCTATGCTTAACGTTAATTTTTCTGAATTTCTAAAAAACTCTTTACGTCCGTTCTTAAAACGAACCTCAACACAATCAAAAATCAACTCTCCATTAGACGGGCTCATGTTCGAAAGCCAATCAAAAACCGTCAATTTATTGCAGCTGTCGGTGCCGCAAGTCCCATTATTTTTACAACCCTTTGGTGCGCCGCCATCAGAGGTTGAACAACTTGTACATGCCATAATTATATATGTAGTGCTGCTAAAACGCAGCTTAAGTTCATAAACGTTTGATCGGTAAAGATAGTATTTTTTTTATTTTGCTTTTTATAGATTAATTCTAAAGGGTTGTTAAATAAAAAAGACATCTTTTTTTGTCTTATTCTGCTATTTATTTGTCTTGATGACCTTTTATCCTCTTTATTCACTTATATATTTTTGATTTCTAATAAAATAAACATATTCATTCAAACATTTTTTAAACTAAGAATGTTAAATAGTCGGATAAAATTAGTCTTAACACTCTTCATTTCACTAGTGTTATTTATTAAATGCACAAAACAGGACAATCCATCAAAACAGGGTGAGTTACTTACTTTGGAGCAAATTAAATCGCTTAAAGATGATCAACAATGGAATGGAAAATTAATTGAGATTGAAGGTTATCCTGCATTTTGCAGCATGTTTACGAATATAAGATTAGGTGAGAAAAATAAAATTGAAATTTGGACAAAACAAGATTGCAGAGGAGAAATACTTATTGAGGCAAATCTATCTTTTGGAGGAGATAAAGTAATGCTTTTTGATCAAAAGGAAAGAAATGTTGTCCTCGCCCAAAAAAACTTTTCTAATAAAACATTAAAATTCTGCACAGATGATTATCAGGAGCTGCCTAACGGCAAATTCAAATTTAGCGGAACATTAATTTACATAAATAATAGCTTCTATTTAGACAATGTAACTATTCATAAATAACCCTTTAAATTAAAAAATTATGCAAAGTAAAGCAGCAAAAATCATTTTTATTTTTCTTTTAGTATTAGTAGGTTCAGGTGCATTCTGGATGTACAAATTTGGACCAGAATCATTTACTCATAATGAAACCCGAAAAAAATACGAGACTTATGTTCAAACCGAGGGCACCATTTTAACCAAAGAACAAAGAGGCAGCGCTATTAAAAAGAATACCATTTGGACAGTTCAATTTAAAGACAAAGAGGACAAATTACAAACTGTAAAAATATTTGACAATACAACGACAGGAAAAGAGATTGGCGAAAAGATTACGGTATATTACAATCCATCTGATCCGTCTGAATGTATTGATGAAAAAGAATACACTGAGATAATGTAAATAAATTTCTCCAGGACAATCGTTTTGTTTATCAAATTTAAAAAGTATTCATACAATTACCAATCAAAACGTGATCTATAAAACATTAAAAAAGTCTAAATTAAAAAACCTGTCTATTTAACACAAAACAGGTTTTTTTTAAGCTTTTTTTAGGCTGAATATATCTATGTCTCTTTTACTGTAATAATCTTAACTGGACAAGCTTTGGCCGCTAATTCGCAGCTTTCAGCAATACTATGATTTGGAGATTTTAATGTAAAAAAGCCTTTTGCATTTACAGAATGAATCAAAACCGATTTTCCATCTTTTTTTGACATTTGAAAATGAACTGGATCCATTTCTACGCAATAATTGCAGCCAATGCATTTATCTCTTTGTAAAGTTACGATAACCATTACGCCTCAACAATTTTATATAATTTGTCAGACATTCTGATTCTAAATGGAAGTTTAAAAGTACAATCGTCTCCTTTTGTTGCTTTTTCTGCCGTTAAATCATTCACAAACATTTCGTCGATAATCATTTCCTGGGCTCCTGTACTTGGACCTGTCACTAAAATTTTATCACCGATTTTAATGTCATAAGCTTCAATCTTAAACTGCCCTACTTCTGCTTTTGGGAAATAATGTGTTCCTCTTCCAACATAAACCTTTTTTTGTGTTGCTGCAGATCCCGGAATATCGCTCCACTCACCTAATTCCTGTCCCAGATAATATCCTGACCAGAATCCACGATTGTAAACTGTTTCTAAAGCTTTCATCCAAACTGCGGTTTTTTCTTTCGAAAAAGTTCCATCATAATAAGCATCAATCGCTTCACGATACGTTTTGGTTACCGTTGCCACGTATTCTGGCGCACGGCCTCGTCCTTCAATTTTTAAAACTTTAATTCCAGAATCGATAACCTGATCTAAAAAATCAAGTGTACATAAATCTTTAGGCGACATCATGTATTCGTTATCCAATTCAATTTCAAAACCTGTTTCCTGATCGATTACGGTATATTTTTTTCGACAGTTTTGTTTACATGCACCACGATTCGCAGACGAATTATGCGAATGTAAACTCAAATAACATTTTCCTGAAACCGCCATACATAAAGCGCCGTGACCAAAAATTTCAATTTCGATTAAGTTTCCATTTGGACCTTTAATCTGTTCTTTTTCAATCTGATCTGTGATATTTTTTACTTGACGCAAACTCAATTCACGGCTTAAAACCATAGTATCGGCAAATAAGCTGTAGAATTTTATAGTTTCAATATTCGTTACATTCAGCTGTGTTGAAATATGAACTTCCATTCCAATTGATCTTGCCATAGCAATTACGGCTTGGTCAGAAGCAATTACTGCCGTAATGTTTGCTTCTTTGGCTTTGGTCAATAATGTTTTTACGACTGATAAATCGTGATCGTAAATAATGGTATTTAAAGTAAGATAGCTTCGAACGCTTTTGGCTTCGCATCGATTTGCAATTTCTTTTAAATCATCAATTGTAAAGTTCACCGTCGAACGTGCTCGCATATTCAGCTGTTCAACTCCAAAATATACGGAATCACAACCATTATCTAAAGCAGCTTGAAGTGACTCAAAGTTCCCTGCGGGAGCCATGAGTTCAATTTTGTTGGTAAGTGTCATTTTGATTTATTATTCAAATGACAAAAATAATGCGGGTATAGATTAGATTCCTATGATTTATATCATAGTCTATATTTTAAAAATTATTTGTAACACATTAATATAGCCCACGATTGAAACCATGGACTATATTTATATTAATTTTTGGTGGCCAAAATGGCATGAATCCATAATTTGGTAAAATATGGCTGCGCCATTTTAAATTAGGATTTTAAAAATCGCTAATTTAAAACTTTATACAATTTATCTGACAATCTAATTCTAAAAGGAACCTCAAAAGTAACTTTATCACCAATTTTAGCCGTTTCAGTTTCGGCTCCGTCAACAATTAATTTTTCTAAAATCATTTCCTGATTACCTGTTGTTGGTCCCGAAATTAAGATTTTATCTCCGCTGTTTAACTCTTGGTTTTCAATAGTAAATTGTCCTACTTGCGCTTTAACATAATAATGTTCTGCTTTTCCAAGAAGCACTTTTTTCACTTTTACTTTCTGGCGAATATCAACTGGTTTTTCTGCTGCACCCAAAGCTGAATTCGGTAATTCTCCTGAATGCTTGAACTTTAGATTTTCAGATTTTCCTTTTCTAAACACTTTGTTTCCAACTTGTTTTCCAGTTCTTAAACGAACTTGGTCTACTAAAGGCATATGAATAATCTCTAAACATTCTGTAGAACAACAGTTTTCCATAGCAGTTTTACAATCATCACATTGAATAAACAATAAATGACAGCCGTCATTTTCGCAGTTTGTGTGATTGTCGCAAGGTTTTCCGCATTGGTGGCATTGTGAGATAATATCATCCGTAATTCTTTCCCCAAGACGATTATCAAATACAAAGTTTTTTCCAATGAATTTGCTTTCTAAACCTTCTGCTTCAATTTGTTTAGCGTAATTGATAATTCCGCCTTCTAACTGAAACACATTTTTAAAACCTTGGTGCTTAAAGTATGCACTAGCTTTTTCGCAACGAATTCCTCCGGTACAATACATTACCAGATTTTTATCTTCTTTATGGTTTTGAAGTTGATCGTTGATTATTGGCAGACTTTCTCTAAAAGTCTCAACATCTGGAGTAATGGCGTTTTTAAAATGTCCAACTTCGCTCTCATAATGATTTCTAAAATCAACAACTATCGTATTTGGATCATCAAGAATGTCATTGAATTCTTTGGCTTTCAAGTGAACGCCTATATTAGTAACATCAAAAGTATCATCATTTAAACCGTCGGCAACGATTTTATGACGAACTTTAATAGTTAATTTTAAAAAGGAATGGTCATCATGTTCTACAGCTTCATTTAAACGAATGCCTTTCATGAAATCGTAAACTTCAAGAGTTGCTCTAAAAGCCTCCAAATTTTCTTCAGGAATACTCATTTGAGCATTAATTCCTTCGTTGGCAACGTAAATTCGACCTAAAGCGTCAAGTGCGTTCCAGGCTAGAAATAAATCATCGCGAAATTTTTTGGGATCTTCAATTTTTGCATACGCATAGAAAGACAACGTAAGACGTTGTTTACCTGCATCATCGATCATGATAGCTCTTTCTTCTGCGCTCAAAGTGTTGTACAGTTGCATGCTATAAACAGTTTTAAGTTAAGAATATATGTGATTTTTAAAATCTGCTGCAAAAATAAGGTTTATTTTCAGATTAAAAATTCTATTAACATTTTATCTATTTTTTTTGATTAAAGAATTGGGGTAATTCATGCATTTTCTCTTTACTATTCATCAAAACCTCCGTAATTACTGATTATCAAACAAATACAGTCTTTACAAAGTGAGGTAAAATGAAATATACTTTTTTCACTTTTTTATTAAAAAAATGTTAACTTAGCTATGGACTTAATTGGTTTTTAATTAGTTGAATATTAATGCATCTTAATATAAATTAAAAATGAACAAAATTTACCTCTCGGCAATTCTATCCCTTTTCTTTCTTTCAGCCTGCAAAAAAGAAACTCCGCCAGCGCCCAAACCATTAGAAATCTCAATCCTTACAGTTTTGAATCAGGATGTAAAAGTTGAATCTGAATACACTGGACAAACTTACGGGCAATCAGATATTCAAATAAATCCGCGAGTCGATGGCATAATTACAAGCTTAAATTTTAAAGAAGGTGGTTTTGTAACCAAAGGTCAGTTATTGTACAGCATTGATCCGTTACCATATAAAGCAAAAGTTGCCGAAGCCGAAGGAACATTGGCAGAATCGCAAGCACGTTTGGCAAAAACCAAAGCCGACTTAGATATGATTGCACCTTTAGCTAAAATAAATGCTGTTAGTCAGAGGGAATTAATTTCGGCAAAATCTGCCAATAGTGCTTCTCAGGCACAAATTAAAGCATCACAAGCTTCTTTAGAAAATTCAAAAATTGAATTGGGTTACTGCCAAATTCTTGCTCCAATTTCTGGCTTAATTGGAATATCTAAAGTAAGAGTGGGCGATTATGTAAGACCTGGCGCTGCATCCGTTTTAAATACAATTTCTGATCTAGGCGATGTAAGAGTTCGATTTACAATGAGCGAACAGGAATTTCTTCGTCTTTTTAGAGAATTCAGTAAACCTGATTCTCCTTTAAAAGGATCCGGTGCAATAGTTTCTCTAAAATTATCAGATGGATCAACTTATCCAGAAACAGGTCGAGTTAGTTTTGCCGACAGACAAATAGATCCTTCTACTGGTGCCATAACATTTGAAGCTTCATTTGCAAACCCTGATAAATTATTGCGTCCAGGACAATATGTAAAAATTGGTTTGCTTACAGATGTTCGCAAAAATGCAATCGTGATTCCACAGCGCGCAGTAATAGAGGTACAAGGTATTTACCAAGTTTATGTTCTAGGAAAAGACAATAAAGTCAACATGCAGATTGTAAAACCAGGTCCATCGGTAAAAGATGGATACGTTATTGAAGACGGATTAAAACCTGGAGATAAAATTGCCATGGGAGGCACTTCGTTATTAAAAAACGGAAGTGTTATTACACCAAAAATAGTGCAATGGGAATTAGGTCAGACTGGGGCTGGAGCAGCTAAATAATTTATACAACACAGTATTATGGGAGAATTTTTCGTTCGCAGACCAATCGTTGCTATTGTAATAAGTATTATTATTGTGATACTTGGATTACTGGCATTACAAAAAACGCCTATTTCACAATACCCAGACATCAATCCGCCTGTTGTAAAAATTACTACAAGTTTTACAGGAGCTAATGCGTTGAATGTTGAACAAGCTGTTGCTACACCAATTGAACAAAAGGTAAATGGTGTAGAAAACATGCTGTACATGAAATCTACTAATACTTCTGATGGAGCTTGTACCATTGAGGTAACTTTTGATGTAGGAACCAATTTGGACAATGCCAATATGCTTACGCAAAATAGGCAGAATCAATCTTCGCCTTTTATGCCTTCAAGTGTAAAACAACAAGGTGTTGTAGTAAAAAAGTCCCTTTCATTCCCAATGATGTTGTTTACAGTAACATCAAACAATCCAAAATACGATGCTAAATTTTTAAATAATTATGCCAGTATTAATATTGTAGATCAATTGGCACGTATTAAAGGTGTTGGAGAAGTTTCACTTTTTGGAGGAAGTGATTATTCAATGCGTATTTGGCTAAAAGCAGATGTAATGAGCAAACTAGGCGTAACGGTTGACGATGTGAAAAATGCCTTGAATGCTCAAAACATGATTAGCCCTGGTGGGAAATTTGGGGCTGAGCCTGCACCGCCAGGTACTGAATTTACTTATGGTGTTACACTTCAAGATCGTTTAGTTACTGAAAAGCAATTTGGAGAAATCGTTGTTCGAAGTAAAAAAGACGGTGCTCAAGTTTTACTAAGCGACATTTCTAGAATTGAGCTGGGAACTGAAAATTATAGTTCGTCTGCTCGTCGTAACAGCTCTCCAAGTGCAGTAATGGCTGTTTATCAAATGCCCGGCAGTAATGCCCTAGAGGTAGCTAAACTAGCCAAAAGCACAATGAAAGACTTGTCAGAAAAATTCCCAAAAGATATAGAATATCAAGAATCTTTAGACACAACTCTTGCCATTACAGCGGGAGTTGATGACATTGTTCATACACTTTTTGAAGCTATTATACTGGTAATTTTAGTGGTTTTTATTTTCCTTCAAAACTGGCGTGCGACATTAATTCCTTTAATAACAGTTCCTGTTTCTTTAATAGGCACAATTGCCGTTTTCCCGTTATTAGGATTCTCTATCAATACACTTTCACTTTTAGGATTAGTATTAGCTATTGGTATTGTAGTCGATGACGCCATTGTTGTCGTAGAAGCTGTAATTCATCATATCGAAAAAGGAAAAAATCCGAGAGAAGCAACAATCCAAGCAATGCGCGAAGTATCAGGCCCTGTAATAGCAATTGCCTTAATTTTGATTGCTGTATTTGTACCAGTTGCAATGACTCCAGGAATTACAGGCCGTTTTTATCAGCAATTTGCCATAACCATTGCCGTCTCTGTAGCATTCTCTGCATTCAGTGCCTTATCTTTAAGTCCCGCTTTATGTGCCATGCTGTTAAAACCAACAAAACCTATCGAAGAACAAACAGGCTGGTTAGCCAAGTTTTTTACTGGATTTAATAGAATCTTCGAAAAAGTAACAGGCCGATACATAAAAGGAGCTACTTTCTTTGCTAAAAAATCAATGCGAATTGTTGTATTACTGGCGGTTATTCTAGCAGCAGTTGTTTTACTAGGTAAAAAAATTCCGTTAGGATTCATTCCTGAAGAAGATCAAGGTTATGTATTAGTCAATATGTCTTTGCCACCGGCATCTTCATTACAGCGTACCGATGAAGTATCTAGAAAAGTGGATAGTTTTTTAAAAGAAGAAAAATCAATACTGTCTTATACTACCATAAACGGGTTTAGTATGCTTACGAATTCTTACCAGCCTAATAGTGCATTTGTTTTCATTTCATTAAAACCATGGGAAGAAAGAGAAGAAACCTCTAAACAATTTGTAGACAGAATAAACAAAAAATTTGCAACTCAAATAACTACCGCTTCTGTATTTGGGTTTGGCCCTCCTGCAATTCAAGGTCTAGGTGCATCTGCCGGTTTTAGTTTAATGCTGCAAGATAAAGGCGGTAATACGCCACAATATTTAGCCGAGCAAACTCAGGCTTTTATAGCGGCAGCTCAGCAGCGTCCCGAAATAAAACGTATTTACACCACCTTTAATGCGGGTTCTCCGCAAATTAAACTTGATATTGATAATGATAAAGCCATGAAACTGGGCGTACCCGTCTCGAAAGTTACAGAAGCTTTAGGAGCATTTTTAGGAGGAAGTTATGTAAATGACTTTAACCGTTTTGGGCGTCAATATAAGGTTTTCATACAAGGCGAAGCTGTAAATAGAGTAAAACCAGAAGATTTAAATTTAATATATATCAAAAATAATGATGGCGATATGCTTCCAATATCTACATTAGTTACAGCAACAAAAGTTATGGGGCCTGATTTCACCAATCGTCTAAATCTATTTAGATCTGCCGAAATTGGAGGAAGCCCTAGTGATGGTTACAGTAGTGCCCAAGCCTTAGCCGCTCTTGAAGAAGTTGCCAAACAAACCCTGCCTTCAGATATGGGCTTTGATTATATCAACCTTTCGTATCAAGAAAAACATTCTCCCGGCGGGGGTTCAGTATTTATAATGGCATTAGTTTTTGTGTTTCTAATTCTAGCCGCACAATACGAAAGCTGGAAACTTCCATTTAGTGTGCTGCTTGGCGCCCCTTTTGCCGTTTTTGGGGCATTTTTAGGACTGCTTTTAGCGAGAATTGGAAGTGATGCATATGTAAATAACGTTTTTGCGCAAATTGGACTAGTACTGTTAATTGGATTAGTTGCCAAAAATGCCATTCTTATTGTCGAGTTTGCCAAAGAAGAATATGAAAAAGGAAAACCACTTTATGAATCAGCGATGGTGGCAGCAAAACTTCGTTTTCGACCAATTCTAATGACTGCCTTTGCTTTTATACTGGGTGTTGTTCCGCTTTTAACTGCTACAGGAGCTGGCTCTCAAGCTCGTATCGTAATGGGAATGGCCGTATTTAGCGGTATGTTAATCGCAACCGTTCTAGGTGTGTTAATTGTACCCGGCTTATTTGTTATGATTGAAAACATCGGTAAGAAGAAAGATGACGAGGTGACAACCACTGAAAATAATATGGACTCAAATACTACAGACCATGATTAAGAAATATAAAATAATCGTAGTTATATTTATACTTTCACTACTACCGGTGGGCTGTATGGTGGGACCAAAATATACTAAACCAGAACAGCAAAAGTCAGATTCTTATAAAAACGAAAGAAATTTAGATACACTGGCTTCTGTAACCAACTTAAAATGGTTTGATCTATTTAATGATGATGTTTTAAAAGATTTGATCACAAAAGGGCTTCAAAATAATTATGATTTAAAAATTGCAGTCGCTAGAATTGATCAGCTTAGAGCAGAATTAGGATACTCTAAAACAAATTTATTGCCTTCATTTCAATATGGAGCAACAATAAACAGCAATGAGAAAAACTTAACACCATCGAATGCTGGAGCTAGTATGTCATGGGAAATTGATTTTTGGGGAAGATATCGTCATGAAAATAATGCTGTACAAAACGAACTTCTTGCGACAGAAGAAGCTCGAAAAGTTGTTCTATCTGATATTGTAAGCAGTATTGCTACAGCTTATTTTCAGATGCGAAACTTTGACGATCAATTGGAAATTGCAAAACATACTCTTTCTACTAGAGAAAAGTACTATGAAATTATAAGCAAACGATTTGAAAGCGGATATATCTCTGAGGTCGATAAAGTTCAAATTGAACAACAGGTTGCCATAGCGCAAGCCGCTATTCCTAATATCAAAAGGCAGATTACCTATCAGGAAAATATTATTTCTCTTCTTACGGGTCAACTTCCATCTGAAATTCCGCGAGGAAAATCTAACACAGAACTGCGAGTTGTAAATGAAATACCATTATCAATTCCTTCTTCTTTGTTAGAAAACAGACCAGATGTAAAAGCCGCTGAACTAAAGTACAAAGCTTCTAATGAAAGAATTGGAACTGCGCAGACTATGCGCTTTCCTTCTCTAAACCTTGCTGCAATTGCAGGATTTGCGAGTGCAGATTTAAGCAATTTATTTTTAGGAAGTTCTTATTCTCAGAATGCATCAGCTGGAATTGCCGGACCAATATTTGCTTTTGGAAGAAACAAACGAAGAGTTGAAATATACAGACAACAGGCAGAAGAACTCAAATTTTCCTATCAAAAAACCTATATTTCTGCTGTTACCGAAGTAGAACAATCTATTCAAAACATTAAAACCTACAAAGAAGAGTGGGAAGCGCGCAACAGACAGGTAAAAGCGGCTTTAATAAATTTTAACCTTTCTCGCGAAAGATACGACAGCGGCTACGTTTCTTACCTAGAAGTTTTAGATGTAGAAACTAATTTGTTTAATGCTCAATTAAGCTTAGCACAATTATCTGAAAGACAATTAAGCTCAATGGTGGAGCTATATAAAGCACTTGGCGGGGGATGGAGCCTTTAAAGGTTCTGAGTTGCTAAGATTCTAAGGTTTTAAAAACGTTATAAAACAACAAAAGCACTATACTTCTATAGTGCTTTTGTTGTTAATCTTTGTGCCTATTTATCTTTGTCACTTTGAGCCTAAAACCTTAGAACCTCAGCAACTCAGAACCTTAGTCCCTTAAATTAGCAAAACTCGTTAAACGCATCTTGCAAATTCTCAGCGATCATTTCAGCTGGACGACCTTCAATGTGGTGACGCTCTAACATGTGAACCAATTCTCCGTTTTTGAACAAAGCCATAGATGGCGATGATGGAGGAAATGGAAACATATGTTGTCTTGCAGCATCAACAGCTTCTTTGTCTACACCAGCAAAAACTGTAATAAGATGATCTGGTTTTTTAGCACCTTCTAAACTCATTTTTGCTCCCGGACGTGCATTTCTTGCAGCACAACCACAAACAGAGTTTACAACAACTAAAGTGGTACCTTCAGCTTTGATAGCATTATCTACAGCCTCAGCACTATGTAAATCTTGAAAACCTCCAGCAGTTAATTCAGCTTGCATTGGTTTTACCATTTCTTCTGGATACATATTTCTTATTTTTAAATTTTACTTTTGAACTGCAAAGTTACAAAGTTTACTCGCAACTACTTAATTTGAAGTATAAAGTTTTGTTATAGTTCGATTGATTTAGTCAAAAGTTGTAAAGTCATAAAGTCGAAAATCAAAACCAAATTGAAAAACAACCCTTTTTTTTTAAAATAAAACACATAATAAACTTGATTACAATGACATAATCTTATTTACTGAATTTCTTTTGGTACGGATAGGTTTCATAAACAGTATTGTCTTCGTTAATCGAAAATCCTTTCGCAGCATCCTCTCTAGCAATACCTACTAAAGCCACAACTTCTTCTCTTGGTTTACCTTGTTTCAGCCAGCAAATCGCTTTGTAATACTTTGCGTCTGAAAATTCAGGATAGATTTTAATCGCCTTATCAAAAATAGCAATTGCTTCATCCCACTTTTTAAGTTCATATTTTGCAATTCCAAGATAAAAATAAGCTGTCGGATGCTCTAATTGTTGTCTGTTTTTATAAATATCATTTACATAATCATCAAAAAGATGTTCTGCTTTTTCATAGTTATTTAATTGAAGGTAACAGATTCCTTTATAAAAATTAAACGAATGATCCATAACATAACTGTTTCCATACAATTTTATCGCTTCATCAAAATCTATAATAGCGTCTTTATAGTCATGCGAAAAAATACATTTCATAAAAGCGCGATAAGACAACCAGCGTTCTTTATTGTAAAAAACAGCTTTATTTAAATATTGCATTCCAACTTCATATTTTTTACACTTAAAATACGGCATTGCTTTTTGCTGCCAGAGATAGGCAACAGTACTGTCTTTTTTTAATCCCTGATCAAGACAATCCTGCCATTCAGCCATTTCAAAAACATAATTGTGTTTTTCGGCACAATTGGTTAAAAACTCTTCCACAATAGCATCATGCGCTTTATTTGTAGAAACTTGTCCGAATGATAAAAGGGTAAAAAAGAAAGAAATTCCTAAAGTAATATTTTTCAAAAGTTATTGGTTTTGGTTAATTTTATTTGAGAGAAAAATCACCCTAAATAACGCTTTAATAAATGGGAATTTTGGACACTTTAAAATAACTTTAACATCTTCAAAAAAACTCGTTTCTTCGTCTAAGAACTTAAAAATCAATTGAGGATTTCCTTTTCTAAATAAAGAAGAAAAAATAGAACTTCCTAATTCATTATAACGATACAAAATATCTAAAAGCAATAAATCATAAAACCAGAATCGGTTTCTCTTGTGAAAATCTTTCATTTTGAAATTCTCATTTTGAAGAAAATCAACTAATTCCGAAGATTTTTTATCCGAATTTTTAAAGGTATAACCTGTACTTGCTTTTGTCCATCCGCCTGCAGTCCCAATATTTAAAACCCTTTTCGTGTTTTTATTCCAAAAAGGATAACAAGTCATTGGGATACTTCCCTGCTCTTTTTCCTGAATTTCATATTTCTGAATTCCGAGCTTTTCCAAATAAACTTGAATTTCACTTTCGTATTCTTCTGTTGAAAGTCTTTTTTCTGAAAACAAAGTATATTCGACCAAAGCTTCAGTTGTAGAAGCAGGTAAAACATACATAAATCGAGTATTTCCTTTTTGTTCTACCGAAAAATCCATAAAAGTGACTTTCTCAGAATTAAAAATTTCAGTTTCTGTTTTCACAAACCAGCCCACAAAATGCTGTTGTAAAACTGGAAATTTATTCTGACTTTCGGCAAAGGTCTTTGTATAGATACTGTTGAATAAATAATTTCCCGTATAACGATTTTCTTCTGTACCCACAAAAACATGAGTTTCAAGTTCGTTTATATCTGTAATTTTCTCGTTCGAAAAAGTAATATTCGGCTGATCTGAAATCCTTTCAAAAATGAAATTGTAAAAATCTAATCCACTGATTTTATTATATGTATATGGTTCTAATTCAAGATCTCGTTTAAAATCTTTATTAGCAAAAAAAGCTAAATCCCATTTTTTAGAAATGACAGGATTCCAAATCGAATCTTCTTTTTCCCAAAAGCACCAAGTTCTATCATTTCTTTTCTTTGAATCCTGATCTAAAAGCAAAATAGATTTATCTGAGAATTTTTCAGCTAAAATCATTTTGTAAACTGTCATTAAAGCAGCCAGCCCAGTTCCTGTAAAAATGTAATCGAAGTGTTTGATTTGCGAAGAATTCATTCTCAAAAATAAGAAAAATTTATTCTTCCAGTTTCGCTAAAAGAAGTTTAAAATCTTTCGGACTTAAATAGTTGCTATACTGAAGAATGATTTCATAATTCTCATTCAAAATACACAAAACTGGATATACAATTTGATTGTTAATAGTTCCAAGCTGCAAAGCCAGTTCATGAACGCCAACATTGTTTCCTGAAGGCTTGAATTTAAATATCTGATTGTTAAAAGCAATATTGCGTTTTTCTTCGGCATTAAAATCAATGAAATAGAAATTTGAATTCAATGTTTCAATGATTTCTTTATTCTTGAAAGTTGTTGCTTTCATTCTTTGACAAAATTGACACCAATCGGTATGAATGAAAACGATGATTTTCCGTTTTTGAATTTGCTGCAAACTATCCACTTCTTCAAAAGTTCTGCTCTTTAACTGGCAGAATCCTGTTGAAGAGGTTCCGAAGATGATTATTAATAGTATTAGCCTTTTCACTGTTTTGTTTTGTTTTGTTTTTGCCACTCCCGATAGCTATCGGGATCACAGATTAAAAGGATTTCTTTTAATATGATTGATTAGTAATTGTCAGACTGAGCGAAGTCGAAGCCCCGCTCTAATCTGGTAAGTCCTTCGACTTCGCTCAGGGTGACAATCAGAAAAAATTACCTCAAAGTATATCGTAATCCTATAAAACCTCGAATAGTTTGGTTTTGCCCGTAAACATAAGTCGTATCAAAAGTTAAACCGTATGGATTATCAGGTGTAACCAATACTTTTCCAGCCGCATCATATTGTACATTT
Source organism: Flavobacterium sp. FlaQc-28 (assembly GCF_044007415.1). Lineage (NCBI taxonomy): Bacteria > Pseudomonadati > Bacteroidota > Flavobacteriia > Flavobacteriales > Flavobacteriaceae > Flavobacterium > Flavobacterium sp. FlaQc-28. The sequence goes on along the minus strand of NZ_JBIPCM010000001.1, from coordinate 849,805 downwards.
TTATCGAAAGGATCGTTTGCTCGCGAAATCAAAAATGGATTATTCTGCATTGGAGTAAAATTAAGCAGATTTTTTACACCGCCGTAAAGTTCAAAATTTTTCCATCCTGTATAAGTAAACTGAATATTTTGAATGCTGTACCAAGGTGAGTTCGGATTTCTTGGATCATATTCGTTCAATAAAGGCAGTTTCATTGGACTGTAAACGTTTCCTGTATAATCCAATAATAAGTTCCAAGGTTCAATTTTATACGAAATACTCCAAGTTCCAGTAAAATTCTCTGTTAAAAAAGGCCGTGCAGCAATTCCATCTTCAACATTTTTATTATCCAAAAAAGTCGCACCAAGAATAAATTTCACTCCATTAGTAAAATTCACATCAATGTTCGTACTAATTCCTTGACTTATGGCATATCCATCAATATTATCATAAATAATTTTGTTAGGATCAGTCTCATAATCTGAAATTATTTTATTACTGAAACGTGTATAAAAAGCAGTCGTTTCGATCCCCATAAATGTTCCATTTCCGAAATTAATTTTCTGAATATAATTCAAATTAACATTTACAGATTTTTCTGGTTTCAAATCATTCTGAATCACAACATCTCGAGAACCAGTAAGCGCTGCGTGATCTTCGGTGAATAAATTCACCACTCGAAATCCTGTTCCGGCATTCAATCTAAAAATAGTATTTTCATTTGCTTTTAGGCGATAAGCAAATCTTGGTGTAAAAATCGAACCATGAATGGAGTTATAATCATATCGTGCTCCTAACAAAACTTGGCTTTTTGGCGAAATCGTAATTTCATCCTGAACAAAAATTCCCGGCAGCCAAGTACTTTCAGCTTCTTTTGTTGCCGTTGTGTTATCATCATAATAAGAATATCGAGTGGCAATTCCCGCAAGGAAATCATTTCTGCCTATTTTTTTATCCCAAGTCAATTGCAGGAAACCAATTTTTTGATTGGCGATATACGAAGTTGTTCCGTAACGACTGTCCTGATAATGCACATTTCCAGAGAAAGAAAGCATTAATTTCTCCTCAAACGGTAATTGATAACTTCCTATCAACTCTCCTCTTTTTGTATAAATACTTTCGCCGTAAATTTCATCGCCGCCTCTATATTTTTTCTCCCATCTAACATCTCCGCCCCAGCGATCTTCGTACATTCCACGTGCTGCAATGGTAAACAAACGATTATTATTTCGACGAAAACTCCATTTATTAAAAACCGAAATACGATCAGAAAGCGTTACATCTGTAAAATTATCCTTGTCTTTATCAATAACCTGATCGTAATTGAAGTAATTAACTCCTAAAAGTGAAGTTGCTTTTTTTCCAACATTAAATTTCATTCCCAAATCAAGATTATTCTCTAAATAAGTTGTTGTAAAATAATCTGCAGAAAACATTGGTGCATTTGTTGGGTTTTTAGTGATAATATTGATTAAACCGCCAACCGCTTCGCTTCCGTAAAGAGAAGAAGCTGGACCTTTTACAATTTCAATTCGCTCAACCAATGAATTTGGTATTCCTGACAAACCATATACCGTCGAAAGACTGCTTACAATGGGCATTCCATCAATCAAAACCAAAGTATAAGGTCCTTCTAAACCGTTTATATGAATATCACCCGTATTGCAAACGCCGCAATTAAGCTGAGGACGAACGCCATTTACATTTTGAAGCGCATCGTAAATACTTGGTGTTGGGTTTTTCTTGAAGAAAACAGGCGAATAAACCTCAACTGGAACGGCGCTTTCTAATCGCTTTACGGCTTTTAAAGTCCCAGAAACCACAACTTCATTAAGCTGATTCTCGTTATCGGTTAATTCAAAATCATAAGATTGAATTGAATCTTTAGTCACTTCAATTTTCTTTTTCAAAGTCTGGAATCCCATTTGAGAAATCTGAATAGTGTAATTCCCAAAAGCAACATTCTCGAATGCATAAAATCCCAAACTATCCGAAACAGTTTTTTGCTTTGAACCTAGTAAATGAACATTTGCGGCGTGTATTTTTCTTCCTTCGCCAGATATAAAACCCGATACTTTCGTCGTTTCTTGTGCAAAAGAAAAGTGTAAATTAAATAATATCAATATCCAAATTGAATTTTTCATCGTGGTAAAATTAAATTTAGACAAAACTAAAAATTAAATTTGACAAACAATAACTTTAAGTTTGTAATTTTTCAACTCAAGTCATACCAATATGTTATATTTTTATTTTTAGCCCATTAAAGGCAAAAACCGCAAAGTTATTTTTTATTGCATTCTCTTTATTAAATCTCGCAAAGCCGCGAAGACGCCAAGTTTTTTCATCTCAAGTTTTTTTAATACAACTTAGCGGCTTTGCAAAAGATTTTCGACACATCAATTAAAAATCCTCATCAATAAGTTCCTTATTAATTACAACACCAGCAAATGATCCTGTCGAAACTGCCATTGCAACAGACCGCATTTGAGTTGTGCAATCTCCGCTTGCATAAATACCAGCAATATTCGTTTTTTGCATTGCATCTACTTTTAGTAAACCTTGTTCGCTCAAATCACAGCCTAATACTTCTGGCAAAGCGCAGTGTTGTTTAAAAGGCGGTTTCATATAAACAGCCTTTACAGCCGTTTTTTCACCGTTTTTGAAGATAATATACTCCACATATCCATTTGTATGCTCAAAAGTCTCAATTTCATCCTCAAATAGGGTAACACCGTGTTTTTTTAAAGCCTCAACTTGATCTAAAGTCAAAGTTGATTTTCCATTAGTGCATAATCTAAGATCTTTTGTCCAATTCGAAATTAGCTTTGCATATTCAAAAGCCATTTCACCATTTGCAATAATGGCCGTTTTTTCGTTCTTAACTTCATAACCATGACAATACGGACAATGTAAAACTGAAATTCCCCAGCAATCTCCAAAACCTTTAATTTCAGGGAGTAGATCTTTAACACCAGTTGCAAACAAAATTTTTCTAGCACTGAAAACTTCGCCAGATTTAGTTGAGATTTCAAATCCGTTTTCTCTCTTAACTGCTTCTACCGCAAGTCCATTATAAAAATGAATTGTTTTATAAAGAGCAACCTGCAATTTGGCTTTCGCCGAAATAGCAGCTGGTTTTTCACCGTCCTGCGTAATAAAATTATGAGAATATGGCGTTTGTCTGTTACAAGGCAAACCACTGTCGATAACCAAAACCTCACGCAGCGAGCGTCCTAAACTCATTGCCGCTGACAAACCGCTATAACTGCCGCCAACGATAATCACATCAAAATTTTTCTGTTTCATAACAATACTTTTTAATGATTTTGTTTTTTGTGTAATTTGTAATTGATCAAATGCCCGATAATCATTCCGATTCCTCCTAAATAAATTAAATCTGAATGTACTTCTAGCAATAACTCACTTAAAATGCTTATCCAGATCAACATCATTGAAACAACAAGAATTGTTGAGACCAAAAGAGCAGATTTTTTAATAATTTTGAAGATGGCAAATAAACCTATTGAAGCAAATAATAAATCGATAATTGGATTGTGACTTAAGCCTAAAGGCAGAATGGTTAAAAGCGGAAAAATTAAGCAATGAACCAGACAAATAGTTGCACTCGAAATTCCTAAAATATCGTAAAAGGATGTTGTTGTTTTCTTCATTTCTTGTATTTTTGCTTAATGCAATTTTGTTGCAAATATACACATTAAAATCAATTGCAACATTGTTGCGTTAATTTTTTAATTTATAAATAGAATGAAAACCACGCGCACTACTACAGCAAAGACGGCCGTTTTAGAGATTTTTGAGAAATCTAAAACGGCTTTGTCTCATACCGAAATTCAAAAACAATTGAACGATACCTGTGATCGTGTTACAACTTATAGAATTTTAGATCGTTTAGTTAACGATGATATTATTCATAAAATTTCAAATCTAGACGGCACTGTAAAATATGCAAAATGCAATCATTCACATCAGCGAGTACACATTCATAATCATGCGCATTTTAGCTGTGAAAACTGCCATGAAATTACGTGTCTCGAAAATGTAAAGCCAAGTTATATTATGCCGCATAATTATAAAGTAAACGAGATAAATTTTACATTATCAGGTTTATGTCCAAATTGTTTGAATTCTAACATCTAATATTTAGACTCGCCTAAAAATATTGTTCTACGAATATAATTTATACCTATATTTGTTAAAACAATACTTTTAAAATGACCAAATCTTTAGAAGAGGTAAACCAATCGGTTGCGACAGAGCATAAAAAAACAGGTTTCAGAAAAATATTAGCCTTTCTAGGCCCCGCATATCTAGTAAGTGTTGGATATATGGATCCTGGAAACTGGGCAACAGATATCGCCGGAGGAAGTCAATTTGGTTACACTTTAGTCTGGGTTTTATTAATGAGTAACTTAATGGCTTTGCTGCTGCAAAGCTTAAGTGCGCGTTTGGGAATTGTAACGCAGCGTGATCTTGCACAAGCTTCGAGAGAAACCTATTCAAAATACATAAATTACATATTATATTTTCTGGCAGAAATTGCCATTGCTGCCTGTGATCTTGCCGAAGTTCTTGGAATGGCAATTGGAATTAATTTATTGTTTGGAATTCCGCTTTTTGAAGGCGTTTTAATAACTGTATTAGATACTTTTCTTCTATTATTCTTAATCAATAAAGGAATTCGAAAAATGGAAGCTTTTATAATTGTTTTGGTCGCAATTATTGGTCTCTCTTTCATTTTTGAAATGATTTTTGCACAACCCGAAGTTCCAAAAATCCTTGCAGGTCTTATTCCGTCAATTCCAAATTCGGCAGCTTTATACATCGCTATCGGAATTATTGGAGCTACCGTAATGCCGCACAATTTATATTTGCATTCTTCTTTAGTACAAACTAGAAAATTTGACCGTAGTCCAGCGGGTATAAAACAAGCTTTAAAATACAATTTGATCGATTCTACGATCGCCTTAAATTTAGCTTTCTTCGTAAACGCCGCAATTTTAATTCTCGCCGCTGCAACTTTTCATAAAAATGGAATGTTTGAGGTTGCCGAAATTCAAGATGCTCATCAATTTCTAGAACCATTATTAGGAACTAAATGGGCTCCAATTTTATTTGCTGTTGCTCTTATTGCTGCAGGACAAAGCTCTACTGTAACGGGAACTCTTGCCGGACAGATTGTAATGGAAGGCTATTTGCATTTGCGTATTCAGCCTTGGGTTCGTCGTATTTTAACCCGTTTAATTGCTATTGTTCCCGCATTAATTGTTATATCTATTTATGGCGAAAGTGTTACTGGAAAATTGTTAATCTTAAGTCAGGTAATTTTAAGTCTTCAGCTTGGCTTTGCCATTATTCCTCTTATTCATTTTGTGAGCGACAAATCTAAAATGAATGGCTTTCATATTTCTAAAACTACTCAAGCCGTTTCTTGGATCATCGCCGCAATCATCGTTTCATTAAATGCTAAATTAGTTTATGACGAAATAACTACTTGGCTTGCAACTTCAGCGCATCCTGCAATAATATGGTTTACTGTTGTTCCGCTTGCTTTTGGTTTTTTAGCCTTGCTGCTTTATATCATTGTAAAACCATTTATTGCCAGAGCAAAATCAAACATCGAGAATCACTCTCCACACCATCTTAAATTACAATATGTTCAAAAGGAGATTTACAACAAGAAAAACATAGCCATTTCTGTAGATTTTTCTAAAGCTGATGAAGCGGCGCTCAACAATGCGTTTGAGCTGGGCGGAATTAATGCTCAGTACACTTTAATTCATATTGTTGAAACGGTAGGAGCACTAATGTACGGAGGGAATATTGCTGACCATGAAACTACTATAGACGGAAAATTATTACTGGAATATAAAGATATGCTTTCGCAAAAAGGGTTTAAAATCGAAACAGAACTTGGTTTTGGGAAACCTAATACTGTAATTCCAAACATTATTAATCAAGGAAATTTTGATGTTTTAGTTATGGGAACTCACGGCCACACAGGATTAAAAGATATTCTTTTTGGCACCACAGTAGACAAACTCAGACACAAAATTTCGATACCTTTGTTGATTGTTAAATAAAGGTGCTCAGACACTGAGGCTCTAAGATTCTAAGGTTTCATAAAAGCCGCAAAAGAAAACTTAGAACCTTAGCATCTTAGAACCTCAGAACCTCAAAAAAATGACCTTTTCAGAAGAAAATTACCTTAAATCTATATATCACCTTACAGCTTCTCTTGAAACTGAGGTGAGCACGAATGCCATTGCAGAAATGATGGAAACTAAAGCTTCATCTGTTACTGATATGCTTAAAAAATTAGCCGAGAAAGATTTGGTTAATTATAAAAAATACCAAGGCGTTTCGTTAACTGAAAATGGAAAACTGGCGGCAAAAATGATTGTTAGAAAGCATCGTTTATGGGAAGTTTTTCTTGTTGAAAAACTAAATTTCAGCTGGGATGAGGTTCATGATATTGCAGAACAATTAGAACACATAAAATCGGAGCAGCTAATAAATCGTTTGGATGATTTTCTTGGAAATCCGACTGAAGATCCGCACGGAGATCCAATTCCAGATGCAAATGGCCGAATTATTAAAATAGAGAAACAACTGCTTTCTGAATTGTCAGAAAATCAAACTGGCATTTGTGTAGGGGTAAAAGATACTTCGTCAGAATTTCTAAAATATTTAGACAAGCAAGGAATTGCTTTGGGGTCTAAAATAGAATTTCTTTCTAAAGAATCTTTCGATTTATCAGTAAAAATCAAGGTTGACAATAAGGAATTATCGATTTCGAATAAAATTGCTTCTAATTTGTTCGTAAAATTAGTGTAGAACTATTTATCAATTAGAAATCTAAGTTTGTAAATCGCATTTCTAAACTGCGAATTAAATTATTAGTTCTTTCTAAATTAAAAAGATTAATAACAATCTGTTTTTTCTTACTGGAATTTGTAATTATATAAAGCATAGAATTAGTAATTCTATAGCCTTTTATTTCATTGTATGCCAATTTTTGGGCACCAAATATGTTTCTCGAAATAATAGAATCATTTGTAAATATGACTCTTCTTATAAAAACATTAATTAATAAAATTAGGGCAGAAATAATAATCACAAGAGCTGATAAGACCACCAAGATATTCAAATAAATCGAAGAACAACAGAAATTATACAGCTCTAAAAGACGGGAATTGGAAGGTAAATCAATAAACGGAACTAATAATAAGCTTCCAAACATCAATATTAGTACTACTGAGAAAAAGAAAATAAAAGCTTTCAACCGGCCTGACACTCTATAAACATTCATCTGCAATTATTTTTAATCTGAAAATCACAGCTAAAATAAAGTATTTTTCTTACGAAATAAAAAAAAGCACTAATTTTAACTATTTTAAACAATCCCTTTTTCAATCATCTCCAGCATTACCGGTGAAGCATTTTTAAATGTCGGCTGTTGTTCAATAATACTTCCAGCATTCTTTTTATTTACTTTAAAAGTAACGTCATTGTCTGTTGTAAATAACAAAGCTGTTAAAAACGGATTTTTAATATAGGTCCCTAACACTAATAAGGCTTCGTCTAAAGTGTGAATACTTTCAACTTCTTCTGTTTTATAACGTGTCGTTAATGAAATCGAAAAAGTATTGTCTTCATTTAAAACCAAACGAAAGTAGATGTTTTTAATTTCTGTATCTCCCATTGTTTTGGCCAAAGTAAGTTTCGCAAAAGTTCCATTTTGAATACTTTCTCTAACACGCTCGCAAAAAAGAGCAAATATTGGTTCGTACATTTTTTTAAGGTTCTAAGGTTCTGAGATGCTAAGGTTCTAAGTTTTTAAAAACCTTTGTCTGTTGTTATTTAACCGCAAAGTTCGCTAAGATTTACGCAAAGAACGCAAGAAAAATTAAAAATTTTCTCCCTATAGCTGTCGGGATTACGTAAATCTAAGCGAACATTGCAATTAAGAAAAATTATTTTCCTGTAAATTCAGCTTTACGCTTTTCTAAAAATGCTGTTGTGCCTTCTTTAAAATCTTGTGTTCCAAAACACTTTCCAAACGATTTTATTTCAGTATCAAACCCATTCTTTCCATCGGTAAAGTTCGCATTGATTGCTTTAATCGCTTTACTTATTGCAAATGGAGCATTTTTAATTATTTTTTGCGCGATACCGTTTGCAAACGGTAAAAGTTCTTCTTGAGTAACAACATGATTCACCAAACCGTATTGTTTTGCTTCTTCAGCAGAAATCATTGCTGCGGTCATGATCATTTCCATTGCGCGTCCTTTTCCAACTAATTGAGGTAAACGCTGTGTTCCTCCATAACCCGGAATTAATCCTAAAGTTACTTCAGGCAATCCCATTTTAGCATTATCAGATGCTACTCTAAAATGACAAGCCATTGCTAATTCTAATCCGCCTCCTAATGCAAAACCATTTACAGCTGCAATAACCGGTTTTTTAAGGTTTTCGATAAAATCAAATAGTGATTCCTGACCTTCAGCTGCTAATTGTGCACCTTCTATGATGGTGTAGTTTGCAAATTCTGAAATATCGGCTCCAGCCACAAATGCTTTTTCTCCGCTTCCTGTTAAAATAATAACACGAACATCGTCGTTTTTTCCCAATAATTTAATCGCTTTACTAAGATCGCTGATGGTTGCCTTATTTAAAGCATTCAGTTTTGCAGGTCTGTTAATCGTAACAGTCGCGATTTTTTCCTCAATCGAAATTAAAAGATTTTCGTAGTTCATGACCTTGAATTTATGAGTTTGTTATTGGTAAAGAAACTCTAAAAGTGGTTCCTTTCCCGTATGTTGATTCAAAGGTAATTGTTCCTTTGTAATTTTCGATAATGTTTTTTATAATTCCTAATCCAAGCCCCATCCCGCTGGTTTTAGTGGTAAATTTTGGCTCAAATATTCGGCTTATATCTTGTTTCTGAATTCCAATTCCATTGTCCTTTACGGCAATTTCAACATTATTGTTTCGTCTTTTCACCTTTACAACAATCGATTTATGAAACTGGCTTTCTGGAATTGCTTGTGTTGCATTTTTAACCAAATTGGTAATTACACGTATTAATTGCGTGCGATCCATCTTGGAAATGATCTCTTCTTCATCACTTTCAAAAGAAATATAATCTTCATTAAAAATATCCAATGCCAGTTCTACAACCTCAACAACATTTAAAGTCTCATTTTGCTGTGCAGGCATTGAAGCGAAATTCGAGAATGCCGAAGCAACGGCTGTCATGGTATCGATTTGCTGAATTAAAGTTTCTGAATAATCATTCATCTTCTGCTTTACATCAGGATCGTTCGGGTCGAATTTTCGCTGAAAACTCTGAACGGTTAATCGCATTGGGGTAAGCGGATTTTTTATTTCATGCGCCACTTGTTTTGCCATTTCACGCCAAGCTTCCTCTCGCTCGCTTTGGGCTAGTTTTATGGCGCTGGTTTCAAGTTTATCCACCATTCCATTGTAAGCCTTAATCAAGAAATTTACTTCCTTACTAGTGGCTTCTATTACGATTTTTTCGTTTTTCTGATCTAAATTGGTTTCTTCTAATTTATCAGAAATTGTTTTTAATGATTTTGTAATATAAGTAGAAAGAAAATATGCCAGCGCAAAAGCAACAAGCAGCATAAAAGAATATACTTGGCTTAAGCGGATTAAAAATGTATTCAGCTCGTTATCATAATAACCGTCATCTTCTAAATACGGAAGATTTAAAATTCCGAGTGGCTTGAATTTTTCGTCTTTAATTAAACTGTATGATGATCTATTTTTAACGCCGTCAATGGTTTTAATATCCACAAAACGTTTTTCGATTGATGAACGAACTAATTTCAGAATATATTCAGGAATTGGCGGTGATATTTTATCGACTGCAAAGGATTCTTTTGAGGATTTTAGCAGCTTTCCGTCGAGACTGTAAATATTGATTTCAATTTTATGAATCTGTGCAAGTTCATGAATTTTATCTTTGAAAATTAAATCTAGATTTTGAGTTTTCAAAGGATAAGTGGTTGTAGAAAGCACATAATTAATATGCTCTTTTACGGCATTTTCTTTGCGTTCCAGCCGCTCTTGATGGTATTCTTTTGCTTCGGTTTTGAACTGTATAATAGAAATCGAAGCCAATAAAAAAGATGCCACAACAATCAATACAATCATCGAAAGGAAAATCCTGGTACGAAGTGAAAGCATCGACATTTTGAAGTTGTTAAACATAGTTTTTTGATTTGTTTCTTTGTTTCAGGTTTCAAGTTTCAGGTTATCGACCGCGACAAAATCTGAAACTTGAAACCTGAAACAAAAAACTATTTCTTCTCTCTAATTCTTTTATAAAACCTAAATCCAAGCATAATTAAAACCGAGAATAAAATAATTCCGATTACACCAAAAATCCAATTAATGGCACTTTTTAAAACTACTAAAAAAACAACCGCAAATAGTATAATTGTTGCGCCTTCATTCCATAAACGCATAAAATTATTGGTATATTTTACTTCGTCGTTTTGCAGTTGTTTAAAAATCTGATGGCATTTTCCGTGATATAAATATAACAGAAAAACGAAGCATAATTTTACATGCATCCAAGGCATTTTGATCCAAACGCTTCCGGCATCTGTAAAAAACAGCATCCAAAAAGCAAAAATACTCGCTAAAACTGCCGACGGCCACGTAATAATGTACCACAAACGGTAGGCCATTATTTTGTATTGTGCCTGCAGAATCTCTTTTTCTGGCGATCGTTTTTCGTTTGCCTCAATTTGATAAACAAACAAACGTACAATATAAAACAAACCAGCAAACCAAGTGATTACAAATATAAGATGCAGTGATTTTAGATAATTGTAATATTCCATAAAGTCTTTTTCTTTACTCTTACTTCTATTCTCTATTTAGCCCAATCGTTTATCCAATTTCCAACGGTCTCGCACCATTCGTCATCATCATTCAAACATGGAATTGCCAAGAATTCTTCTCCTCCATTTGCTTCAAAATCTTCTTTGGCACGCATTGCGATTTCCTCCAGAGTTTCTAAACAATCTGAAACGAAAGCTGGTGTTACAACTGCTAATTTTTTAATTCCTTTTGCCGGCATGTTATCAATTTCAACATCAGTATAAGGTTCTAACCATTTGTCTCCCGCTAAACGCGATTGAAATGTTAAACTATATTTATCTTCAGGAAGTCCTAATAGCTTAATAACTTGTCTTGTTGTTTCATAACATTGGTGACGGTAACAAAAATCGTGTGCTGGAGATGGCGTATTACAACAAGAACCGTCAATTTTGCAATGTGATTTGGTTACATCTGTTTTACGAATATGACGCTCTGGAATCCCGTGGTACGAAAACAATAAATGATCATAATCAAACCCAACTAAATGCTTCTGAATCGAATCGGCCAAATTCTTGATATAATCTGGTTTGTTGTAAAATGCCGGAACATCTGTAAAAGTTATATGTGGGAATTTCTTCTTGCGAATTTCTTCTGCTTTCACCAAAATCGTCAAAGTTGAAGCCATTGCATATTGCGGATAAAGTGGAAATAGTAAAACTTCTGTAACACCTTTATCACTCAATTCCTGAAGTCCTTTTTCGATAGTCATGCTTCCGTAACGCATTGCTAAAGAAACAGGAACATTTACTAAAGGCTGTACTTTTTTCTGCATTCTTTCAGAAAGAACCACTAAAGGAGAGCCTTCTTCCCACCAAATTTTTGCATAAGCATGTGCTGATTCTTCTGGTCTTTTTCTTAAAATAATACCGCGAACTAATAATGCTCTCAACAAATACGGAACGTCAATCACGTATTTATCCATTAAAAATTCATCTAAATAAGGTTTTACATCTTTTGTCGTTGGACTGTCTGGAGATCCTAGATTTACTAATAATACGCCTTTCATTATTTTTTTGCTTTAGGCTTTAAGCGCTAGGCTCTAAGCTTTTTATTTGTTTTTAAAAATTTCGTCAAAAGTATTACTTGTAACTTTTTAGAAATATGATATTTATTACTTTTTAATTATTGTGGAATACCCAAAATCAATATTGCTGCAATTTTTCAGGCAGATTTCGCAGATCTTATAGGTTTTTAATTCGTGCTAATTTGTGAAATTAGGGGCAAAAAAAATTCTAAACATTCGCATTAATCGACATTAAATACTTTTTCGGAGTTGTCGCAAATTTTTTCTTGAACGCCGCTATAAAATGACTTCCCGTACTGTAGCCAATTTTTAGTCCAACTTCGTTTACATTATAAGATCCGCTGTCTAAAAGCTTTCTCGCGAAATCCATTTTATAGTCAAATAGAAAACCATAAACTGTATCGCCGTAAATTTGTTTGAAACCCATTTTCAGTTTCTTCAAATTCAAACCAATTTCGTCTGCCAATTCTTGTAATCCCGGCGGTTCAGCCATATTAGCAATGATAATTTCTTTGGCTCTTCGAATTTTCAACACGTTATCTTCATCAATCAAAAACGGACATTGTTCTGCGTTTGGATCTTCGGTTCTATTGAAATACAAACTCAATAATTCGTATCCTTTTCCTTTGTAATAAAGATTTTTTATGGAGGGATGAAGATTATAATGAAACAATTGACTTAAAACAATTGCCATTGACGGACTAATATTTCCTTCGTTATAATACTTTTTATCCTTATTATCAGGACTTAAAAAAGTAATATAATCAGCTTCGGCAGAAAATAACGCGTGAAATTTTTTAATAGAGACAATTACAGAAATCACCCAAGAGTTTGGAGCTAATTCTAAATTCAGCGGTAATTCTTTTTGTGGATTGTACAAAAGCAGCGATTTTTCTTCTTTCAATTCTAAAGCATAATTACCTTGATTGAACAAAAATTTAGCGTTACCTTTTATCCCGAAGTGAAACTGTATCAGTCCACTACCTACTTCATGCTGCCCAAAAAAGGGTTCTGAACTGTCGTTTTGAAAACGGATCAGCGTAAAGTCGTCTTCAATTTTTATAATTTCTTGAGAACTCATAGCGATGTTTTTTAGAAAAAAAAATCAAAGTAAATCCAAAATGTTATTTAGAACGACTCTAAACAAATCATTTCAAACGACTTGATTTTGCTACAAAAGTACTTCTTTTTGCATAAAAACAGTCGTTTACAATCAAAAAAACACATAGCGATACAAAAAGTACTTTAAGCGTTACTTTTATAAACACTATAGTAATAATTTTGTTGCACTTTTATGAAAGTGAATTTATGGAAAACAATAACGTACCGAAACACCTTTATTTTTACTCAGTTGGTCTGAGTTATAAAAAAGCTGATGCTGAGGTCAGAGGTCAATTTAGTTTGGATGCTGTTGCAAAAACTCGTTTGCTGGAACAAGCTAAAAATGATGGAATAGAAAGTTTAATTGTTACTTCAACCTGCAACAGAACCGAAATCTATGGTTTTGCAGAACATCCTTTTCAATTAATCAAACTTATTTGCGACAACAGCAACGGTTCTGTTGATGCTTTTCAAAAAGTTGGTTTTGTTTACAAAAACCAAGAAGCAATTAATCATATGTTTCGCGTAGGAACTGGTTTAGATAGTCAGATTCTAGGCGATTTTGAAATTATATCTCAAATTAAAACCAGTTTTGCCCATTCAAAATCATTAGGATTAGCAAATGCTTTTTTAGAACGATTGGTTAATGCGGTAATTCAGGCAAGTAAAAGAATCAAAAACGAAACAGAAATCAGTTCTGGTGCAACTTCGGTTTCTTTTGCTTCGGTTCAGTACATTCTTAAAAATGTAGAAGACATCAGCAATAAAAACATTTTGCTTTTTGGAACTGGAAAAATTGGCAGAAACACTTGCGAGAATTTAGTAAAACATACTAAAAACGAACATATTACTTTAATCAACCGAACGAAAGACAAAGCGGAGAAATTAGCTGGAAAACTAAATCTGATTGTTAAAGATTACTCTGAATTACATTTAGAACTTCAAAAAGCCGATGTTGTAGTTGTTGCAACAGGCGCTCAAAACCCAACAGTTGACAAAGCAATCTTAAATCTTAAAAAACCTTTGTTGATTTTGGATTTGTCTATTCCGAAAAACGTAAATGAAAACGTAGAGGAATTAGACGGTGTAACTTTGATTCACATGGATTATTTGTCTCAATTGACAGATGAAACTTTGGAAAACAGAAAATTACACATTCCGGCTGCGGAAGCGATCATTGAAGAAATCAAAGAAGAATTTGTAATTTGGATGAAAGGCCGAAAGTTTGCTCCAACAATTAACGCCTTAAAAGAAAAATTAAACGCAATAAAAGCTTCAGAATTAGATTTTCAAAGCAAAAAAATTGCTGATTTTAATGAAGAGCAAGCTGAAATCATCAGCAATAGAATCATCCAAAAAATTACTACTCATTTTGCCAATCATTTAAAAGACGACGATACCATGGTCGATGAAAGCATCGAATGGATCGAAAAAGTCTTCAAAATAAAAGCATCTTAAATAAAATTTTAAACCATATAAGTTATATAAGTTCATTTAATCGCAACGCTTAATTGTTGTCTTTAAGTTCAAACTGCTTAAATTACCTTATATAACTTATATGGTGAAATTCAACAAAATGGCTGAAAAAACAATCAGAATTGGAACACGTGACAGCGAATTGGCTCTTTGGCAGGCACACACTGTCGAAAAGAAATTAAACGACTTAGGTTATAAAACCTCAATTGTTGCTGTAAAATCTCAAGGTGATATTATTCTGGACAAACCTCTTTACGAATTAGGGATTACAGGAATTTTTACAAAAACGCTGGATATTGCCATGATTAATGGTGATATAGATATTGCGGTTCATTCTATGAAAGATGTTCCAACGGCTTTACCAAAAGGAATTGTTCAGGCAGCTGTTTTAGAAAGAGCAAACGTTCTTGATATTTTAGTTCATAAAGGAAATCCTGATTTTACGAATCCAAGTACAATTGCAACTGGCAGTTTACGTCGTCAGGCGCAATGGTTCAACAAATACCCAAATCATACTGTAGTTGATTTACGCGGAAATGTAAATACGCGTATGCAAAAACTAAAAGACAATGATTGGGATGGAGCTGTTTTTGCAGCTGCAGGCTTGGAACGAATTAACTTAAAACCTGAAAATTTCATCAATTTAGATTGGATGATTCCCGCGCCGGCACAAGGAGCAATGCTTGTTGTGGCAATGGAGAATGACAATTATACCTTAGATGCACTTTCGCAGCTAAATCATATCGAAACTGAAATTTGCACCTATATTGAACGTCAATTTTTAAGAACGCTTGAAGGTGGCTGTACGGCGCCAATCGGGGCTTTGGTAAACTATAATGAAAACGAGGATACGCTTCATTTTCAAGGTGTTTTACTTTCTATTGACGGAAAACAGAAATTAGAAATCAACAAAACAGTTGATATTTCAGAATGGAAAAAATTAGGTTTTCATTCAGCTCAGGAAATCTTAAATAATGGAGGAGCAGAATTAATGCAGAAGATTAAAGAATCCCTGAAAAAATAATGACAAAATCAATCCAGATATTATCTACTAAAATATTATCTCCTGTACAAAAACAAGAGTTAACAAAAGTTGGTATCGAAGTAATCGAAGCCGATTTTATCAAAACCGAAAACAAACCTTTTGAACTTAAAAACCTCAACGAAAGTTTGATTTTTACCAGTCAAAATGCCGTTCGAAGTGTTTTATCCAATCCAAAATCAGAAGAATTAAAAAGTAAAAACGTGTATTGCGTTGGCTTAAAAACAAAAATTCTTTTATCTGAAAACGGATTCAACGTTGTAGCTTATACAGGCTATGCGGCTGATTTAGCCGAAATTATCACTTTAATTTACCGCAATGAAAGTTATACTTTCTTCAGTGGAAATCTTAGAAGAGATACTTTACCAACAGCTTTAAAAGAAGCTGAAATAAAACTGAACGAAATTCAAGTTTACGAAACTTCATTACAGCCTCAAAAAATAAAAGCTTCCATTGATGCAATTTTATTTTACAGTCCGTCTGGTGTTGAAAGTTATTTAAAAGAGAATACAATCAAGAAAGAAATCTGTTTTTGCATTGGGGAAACCACCGCAGAAGCTTTACATAAAATTACCAAAAATATCATTATTGCTGATCAGCCAACGGTTGAAGATGTAATTGAAGATGTAATTAACGAATACAAATAAAAACCTTTGCAACTTTGTCCCTTTGCGGCTTTGCAACTAAAATAAAAAAACAATGTTAAAAAACGACCTATTTTTAAGAGCATTAAAAGGAGAAACAGTTCAACGCCCGCCGGTATGGATGATGCGTCAGGCAGGAAGATATTTACCTGAATTTAGAGAACTGCGTGACAAATACGACTTTTTTACACGTTGTGAAACTCCTGAGTTAGCTGCTGAAATTACGGTACAGCCTATTCGCAGAATTGCTCCAGATGCCGCTATTTTGTTCTCGGATATTTTAGTAGTTCCTCGTGCAATGGGAATTCACGTAGAATTGAAAGATAATTTGGGTCCGATTATTCCAAATCCAATTCGTTCTTTGGCAGATGTACACAAAGTTTTTGTTCCAGATGTAAATGAAAGTTTAGGTTATGTTTTTGATGCTGTAAAATTGACTAAGGAAATGCTGAACGACGAAGTGCCGTTAATTGGTTTTGCTGGTTCTCCTTGGACAATTTTCTGCTATGCTGTTGAAGGAAAAGGTTCTAAAAGTTTTGATACTGCAAAAGGATTCTGTTTTTCAAATCCAGCCGCAGCGCATACTTTGTTACAAAAAATCACAGATACGACTATTTTATACTTAAAAGAAAAAGTAAAATCGGGAGTAAATGCCGTTCAGATTTTTGATTCTTGGGGAGGAATGCTTTCTCCTGTTGATTATCAGGAATTTTCATGGAAATATATTAACCAGATTGTTGATGCTTTAGCTGATATTACTCCGGTTATTGTTTTTGGAAAAGGTTGTTGGTTTGCTCTTGGCGAAATGGGTAAAAGCAAAGCTTCTGCATTAGGAGTTGACTGGACTTGTTCGGCTAGAAATGCTCGTTATTTGTCTGGCGGAAACATCACTTTACAAGGAAACTTTGATCCGTCAAGATTACTTTCTCCAATTCCGACTATCAAGAAAATGGTTCACGAAATGATCGACGAGTTCGGAAAAGATAAATATATTGTAAATTTAGGTCACGGAATTTTACCAAATATACCTGTAGATCACGCAAAAGCGTTTGTTGACGCTGTGAAGGAATACGGAAATTAATAAGTTAATAGTTTATGGTTGATAGTTGTTGGATATAAATACTATCAACCATAAACCAACAACTCAAAAATATGCTTGCAAACCTAAATCTCAACAGAAACTCACCATTTTCATTTATCGAATACGGATTTCAGGCTTATTACGCCTATGTGTTTTTGATGGTTTGGACGCATCCAGAATTACATCCAGTTAGCCTTATAAATGACTTAGCTGTTTTGATGGCTTTTGAGTTTATAATGGTCCATTCAGGAGTTTTCATGGCGGTTATGCCAAAAAAGTGGTCGCTTTTTGTGTTTTTCCCGCTCTATGGATTATTTGCCTACTCTTTTAATGAATCGGTAGTTAATACTAACATTCTGTATATTTATCTTCTGACAGTTTTAAACAGAATGAGGTTTGCCTTTTCAAATGTAGCGCCAGAAATCAGAGTATATCAAATGGGAAAATCTGCAGCAAAAGCGGTTTTCTACTTTTTCCTAATCCTAGCGGTTTGCATTGGAAATTCTATAGTCCCTCCATTCGGATTGACAAACGAGTTTTTAGAAAAATCACATTATTTCCAAACCGTTAAATCAAGCGGACTGTTTATAGAAAAACCATATGTTCCAATCTGTATGGGATTTATTTATTACGCTTTACCCGTTTTATATTTTGTTTATCGAATAATAAAAAGCGTTGGAAAAAAGCAGTCTTCCCAAAATGAAAAGTTAATTTTCAGCCGAACAACTGTCAAATCGAATAAATTCTAAATTATGTTGAACAAAGGCTTGCGAGACGAAGAAAAAATAAGAGTTGACAATGTTTTAAAAACGTTGCGAACTCTTGTTTTTGTGCCTTATCCTTTAAATGATTTACAAAAAACAGAAATTGAGAATCAACTGAAAGAATTTGGTTTAAACATTGAAACTTTAGCCGATTATTCAAATGAAGATTTAATCACGTTGTTAATCCGTCTTCATTTTGATTGGGATCAATTAGAACAATTTACTGATATTTTAATTGAATTTTCTAAAATAGAAAGTTATAATTTTACGGGAAAAGCATTAGCCGTTTATCAATATATTCAACAAGAAAGCAAAGTTTTTTCTTTTGTGATAAATACTAAAATTGCATCTTTAAAAAACAATCAATTATGAGTTTTACAGACTGGAAAACAGAGCGAATTGAAAGTATTCTTCCCGAGGAGTTTTACGCGCTTATTGAAAAGAATGCAAAACACATCGAAAAAACTTTTCCAGTTACTTTATCTCATTGCTTAGATTTAGAAAAAACCAAAAATTTCATTGCTTATAATCAAGATAAAGAGAACCATAAAGAAGGATACTATTTTTATCCCAGAGACATACAAACCAATGCATTAATTGGTTATTTATGTATCAAAAGCATTGATAATCGTATTTCTAAATGTGAATTGGGTTATTTTGTTGATGAAGATTATCAAGGAAAAGGAATTACCTCAAAACTGGTTTCAGAAACATTAGATTTTTGTTTTAATACTTTAAAAATGAATAAGGTTTTTATCTGTACTTCAAAAATCAATAAAGCAAGTCAGCAAATTGCATTAAAACATCATTTTAAACAAGAAGGAATATTAAGAGACGAATTTAAAGGCGGCGACGGAACATTTGAAGATGTCGTTTATTTTGGATTACTCAAATCAGAATATAAGCAACATGAAAGATAAATTTTACGCATACATACAACAATTACAAGACCAAATCTGTGCTGGATTAGAAGCTGTTGACGGAACTACAAAATTCCGAGAAGATTTGTGGAAACGTCCTGAAGGCGGCGGCGGAAGAACACGTGTTATTGAAAACGGAAATGTTTTTGAAAAAGGCGGGGTAAACATTTCGGCTGTTCACGGAAAACTTCCTGAAACAATGCAAAAAATGTTTGGCGTTGGTGAAGCTGATTTCTTTGCCTGTGGATTGAGTTTGGTTTTACATCCGAAAAACCCAATGGTTCCTACGGTTCATGCAAATTGGCGTTATTTTGAAATGTATGACGAAAAAGGTAATGTTATCGAACAATGGTTCGGCGGCGGACAAGATTTAACGCCATATTATTTGTTTGAGGAAGATGCAAAACACTTTCACCAAACTTGTAAAACGGCTTGCGATAAGCATAATCCAAAATTTTATCCAAAATATAAAAAACAATGCGATTCTTATTTTTGGAATGCTCATAGAAATGAAGCCCGCGGAATTGGCGGTTTATTCTTTGATTATTGCAAAGCAAATGAGCAAATGTCGATGGAAAACTGGTATAATTTTGTAACCGAAGTTGGTAATAGTTTCCTTGAAGCTTATGTACCGATTGTGGAAAAAAGAAAAAATTTAGAATACACTCCAGAAAACAGAACGTGGCAGGAAATCCGTCGCGGCCGCTATGTTGAATTTAATTTGGTTCATGATAAAGGCACTTTGTTCGGTTTAAAAACAAACGGAAGAATCGAAAGTATTTTAATGAGTTTACCTCCGCATGTACAATGGGTTTACGATCATCATCCAGAAGCGGGAAGCGATGAGGAAAAATTGATCAATATATTAGAAAACCCAATTGAGTGGATTTAATCATCTTGATTTAAAAATTTATTCAACACATAGAAACATAGATTTAATTATCTTAGAGGTGATTTTAGAAAATCATGATTTTTTCACAGTGTGCTATGTGGCTCATTTTGAGTGAAACGTCTTTTAAATTATCTAAAAACTATGTCTCTATGTGTTTAAAATTGATTTACATAGCATTTTTCACCAGTATTCTTGGGTGTTTTGCTCAAAACGATACTTTACAAAATCGTTATTTTAAATCATATAATGATAAAATTACGGCAAGTATTTATTATTTAGATACTTCCAATAGTTTTCAAATTGCCTCAGATGGTCAAAATCCGAAAACATTTGTTAATCTAATTCCGAATCGCAGAGAACAGATTGGTTTTAATCTGAATTACAAAATCATCGATGTTACTCTAGGTTTCGCGCCCAAATTTCTTGGCGGCAACAAAGGCGATTCTAATTCCAAGCATTTTAATTTTAATACCCGTTTTTATTATAAAAAATGGATGCAGTCGTTTACTTTCATCAACCAAAAAGGGTTTTACGTTAGTGATGACATTATAAATGCTCAATTGCCAAGAATGAGAACCACTAAAATCGGCGGATCGACAGCTTATGTTTTTAATGACAAATTCTCGTTTAAAACGCTGGTAAGCCAAAATGAATGGCAGACTAAAAGTTCGGGGAGTTTTATTCCGACTTTTTCATTTTATTACACCAATATAGATTTGAATACGCCCGATTCTTCTCCTGCAGATATTTACGTATTTACGATTGCACCTTCCTACTTTTACAATTTTGTAATCAGCGATCGTGTTTTAATTGGAGCTGGAATTGCTTTAGGAGCTGGAATTAATGATGTTGACGGAGATACATCAGCCTTATATCAAGCAGATCTTAATTTTAAAATAGCCTACAATAATGACCGTTTCTTTGCTTTTGCAAGTCTCAATTCGGTAAGTTTTGCTCAAGACGACAAAGTCGATCCTAGATTAAATGACAATATAGGTACTTTAAAAATTTCTGTCGGTTATCGATTTGATCCTCCAAAAAAAGTAAAAGAAGTTTACGATAAAGTCAATGAAAAAATTGGACTGTAAAAAACGCTCTTTCAATAAGTTCTAAAAAATGCTTAAATTAACGGGAATTTATTCCACCTAAAATTCAGTATTATGGCAAATATGAACAATGAACAATTAAATCGCATGCATTCTGGAAAGGGTTTTATTGCTGCTTTAGATCAAAGCGGCGGCAGTACTCCAAAAGCATTAGCACAATATGGAATACAAGAAAGTAGTTTTTCAAATGACGAAGAAATGTATACTCTGGTGCATGAAATGAGGACGAGAATTATAAAAAGTCCAGCATTTGACAGCGAATATATTCTAGGCGCTATTTTGTTTGAAAATACAATGGATCGTAAAATTGACGGTCTATGGACTGCTGACTATTTGTGGGAGAAAAAACAGATTGTACCTTTTCTAAAAGTAGACAAAGGTCTTGCTGATCTTGCAAATGGTGTACAGTTGATGAAACCTATTTCTAATTTGGATGAATTATTGACACGAGCGGTTGAACGAAACGTTTTTGGAACTAAAATGCGTTCTGTTATTAAAGAGGCAAATGCGGCGGGTATTCGTGAAGTTGTTGAACAGCAATTTGCAGTAGGTATTCAAATTTTTAAAAAAGGGCTTATTCCTATTATTGAGCCTGAAGTTGATATTTATAGTGCTGATAAGGAAAAATCAGAAGAAATTCTAAAAGTAGAAATCTTAAAACAACTAAAATCGTTAGACAAAGATGTAAAAGTAATGTTGAAATTATCAATTCCAACGGTTAATGATTTTTACAAAGAATTAATGTCTAACCCAAATGTCGTTAGAGTTGTGGCTCTTTCTGGCGGATATTCTAGAGAAGATGCCAATGACAGGCTTGCACAAAATAGCGGATTGATTGCAAGTTTCTCACGAGCATTATCTGAAGGACTTAGTGCAGACCAATCTGATAATGATTTTAACAATACGCTAAAACATACGATAAAAGCTATTTATGATGCTTCAATCACCTAATAAATATTTTTTAGAATTAAAAAAAATCCCCGAAATTAATTTTTCGGGGATTTCTATTTTATAAATTATTTAGAAGTCATTTCGTCGGCTAAATCTAGTGTCTGTAAAATGATGTTTTTATCTGATTTTAAAGCATTCAATTTAACTGCAAAAATCAATTTATTATTGATTAGTTTTTTAGGAGACTCAAAAGTAATATCTGAAAATTGCTTCGAAATCTTATTAAATTTCTCAAAATCGGATGTATTCGTGTTTTCTGATTTAGCAAAGACATTTATTGTCTCACCAATATTCAGCTTTCCGAACATATAATTTTTCTTTAAATCTTTTTTTGCTTCAACCAGAAATGATCCTTTTCCTTTACTAAAATAATCAAGCGTATTTGCTACGACAACAACATCTTTGTCTTTGATAATAAACAAATCACCATACTCTTTTGTTCCTTCTATCAGGAAAGTACTTCCGTTTTGAGTTAGAAATTGTTTACGAACACCTAACTGTAAAAGCTTATCACCAAATGTTGGATGTGTAGAGGTAAAAATTACAGCGAAAAGCGGCACCGTTTTCTTAATTTTTTCTTCTTTTTCTATCGGCTCAAAATTTTCATCGTAGTCGTACGATTTAGAAACTACCTCAACTTTCTTGCTGTCGTATAAAAACAAGCTCAAATCACCGTCAAAAAGCTTTGCTGTTGCCTCTTCATCGACAATTGTAGAAATTAAATCCGTAACCACTACCACATCATCTTTCTTTAATGCCGGACTATTAAACAAATCTGTCATTAAAGACGGAATGTTTTCAAGCGCTGCTTGGGTATTGATATGATAAGACATATATCCCAAAGGTTTATTTGCAGGGAAGTAATTAAATATATTTTTATTGATTTTTCTATTGCTGATTTTCCCTACAACTTCTGCAATCTGTTCTGAATATTCGATAACTTCTTCTATTCGTGCATTATTGCTGTCGAAATAAAAATCGAGATTTATCCCTTTTACAAAATTGCCCAAATTTTTCTGGTTTGGTAAAAATTTATCATAACCTCCAAAAATTGCCATCGGATAGGAATAAGAAGAATATAAACCAGTCATGATAGCACCATAATTTACCCATGATGAAATATCTGCAAGTACATTTATTTTATCCGATACTGGCGCTGTAAAACCATTCGCAAACAATGCTTTTATCATCAGGTTTTGCTGTTCGGCCAATTTTTGATTAAAATCATCTTCTTCTTTGGTGTATTCAGCATAATATTCATGGCTGTAGGAATCGTTTTCAGCTGCAGATTCTTCTACAGCTGCTGGATTATCAGTCGCTGCCGGCACTTCAATTGATAAATCTTTATAAGGTTCATCTATCGCAATTGAATCTTGGAGTGTGTCTGCAGCTGGAATATCATATCGGTTGGAGTAAAATTTCTTTGTTAATTTTAATATTACCAAATAATTATCGTTCCATGCAAATGATTCTTTTTCATTTTTTGAAGTAAGAATGCTGAAATTTCCAAAATCTTGAACAATCGGAGCTATAACCGAATCTGTATTTTTATTCAGACTGTATTCTCGCAGTAAAAACTGTCTTGCGGCTTCTTTATTCTTTATCGGAATAGTGATTTGACAATACGGAATGCTGTCTGTAAAATTTCCATGAACGGTTAATTGTTTGTCTAAATAAAAAAGGGATGTGTATTTGCTGATATCAAAACCTGAATTTCCCTCTTTGTACTTATTCAATACAGGATGATTCAACACCTCATCGATGTTTACTTTTTTTGAAAGCTGATTTCCGTTAAATTGTACAAAATAGTCGTATTTATTTTGATTGTTTTGACCAAAGGTCAGATAGGTGGCGAATACTAAAAATAAAGTGCAGAATTGCTTCATAAATCAGGGCGTTAATTGAATTGTATTGTTCATTAATGTCGATTTTTTAAGTACGCTGTACATACTCTGTTTTAAAAAAACCGTCTTTTTGTTTTTGGATATTTTACTATTACTATTTTCTACTGATAAAATGTCTTTGTCGAAAGTATAAATCGCAGTTATACTGGCTTCTTCAAGATCTTTCTTTTTCTTTGGGTCCTTAATTACTTTTTCGGGAACTGGATAGGATGCAATTCTTTCAAAATTTTTAGCATTACTGCTAAAGTGAATCTGATCGCGCTGATTGTTAATTGTATTTACTACAGCGTTTAGAGCTTTTATATTGGCGTAATTAAGTTTGATGATGAAAATATAATTGTCAAAATCTGTTTTAGTTGTAACGTTTGAAATTCCTGCAATTTTTGAAGCTTTGACTTTGAAGTCTTCTAACTTTTGTGAAATTTCCTGTTCATTTGGGATTTTAACTCCATCTACTTCTTCTAAAAAAATAGCCGATTTGGTTTTAAACCATGATTTCGAAAAATCGATCATCAATGTATATTCACCACTTTGGTCGTCGTGGTGTTTGATTCTTTCTGTTATCTCAAAACAACTCGTCAAGAGCAAACAGCAGCAGAAAGCAAGAATTTTCTTCATTTCGCAAATTTATGCGAAATATTTTAAAAACCTATCGCAAAGGTTTCTTAAAATTCAACTTATAAAAGCATCAATTTTTAGATAATATTAACGGATTCTGCACGGGTCTAAACTCCTTATTCTGTTGATTTTTGATTAACTTTGCGCTACTTGTTAAAAAAGTAAAATAATCTTCAAAAAAATAAAAAAACAACTGCACTTTTAGAAACAAAGATGAATCAATCTGTTTTCGAAGAAATCAGGTTTAAAGTCTGAAATCTAAAATCTAAAAATCTAAAATTATATGTTCCCATTACAAAGAAACCGTCGTTTGAGAACCAATGAATCAATTCGTTCTTTAGTACGTGAAACTAGTTTAAGTCCGCAGGATTTTATGCTTCCAATGTTTGTTGCTGAAGGAAAAGATGTAAAAGCAGCTATTCCGTCAATGCCGGGAATTTACCGTCATTCGTTAGATAATACAATTAAAGAAGTAAAAGAAGCTTGGGATCTAGGAATAAAAGCGGTAAATATCTATGTAAAAGTCAGCGATAATTTAAAAGACAACAAAGGAACTGAAGCTTGGAATAAAGACGGCTTGATGCAGCAAACTATTCGTGCGATAAAAGACGCTGTTCCAGAAATGATCGTTATGCCGGATGTAGCTTTAGATCCGTATTCAATCTATGGTCATGACGGAATTATTGAAAATGGTCAATTAATAAATGATGCAACTGTAGACGCTTTAACTCGAATGAGTTTAAGTCATGCAGAAGCTGGAGCTGATTTTGTTGCTCCAAGTGATATGATGGATGGAAGAGTTTTGTCTATCAGAAAGGCTTTAGAAGAAAACGGACATCATAATGTTGGAATTATGAGTTATAGTGCTAAATATGCTTCGGCATTTTATGGTCCTTTTCGTGATGCTTTGGATTCTGCTCCCGTAGATTCTCAAAATATTCCGAAAGACAAGAAAACATATCAAATGGATTATGCTAACCGAATTGAAGGAATTCGCGAAGCATTATTAGATGTTGAAGAAGGTGCTGATATTGTTATGGTAAAACCAGGAATGGCTTATTTAGACATTGTTCGTGAGGTAAAAAATGCTGTTCATGTTCCTGTTGCTGTTTACCAAGTATCTGGTGAGTACGCTATGGTAAAGGCCGCAGCCGAAAGAGGATGGTTGGATCACGATAAAATTATGATAGAGCAACTTTATTGCATTAAGCGTGCAGGCGCTAGTATTATCTCTACTTATTTTGCAAAAGAAGCTGCCGTAATTTTAAATAAATAGCATGAAAAAAGCATTATTCTTATCTGCCGTTTTAGCATTTGCTTCATGCAAAAAAGAAGTGGCTGAAAACCCAAATCATAATCCAACTGAAACATATACTGAAGGAGAATCTGCAGAAGCCAAAACACCAGAAGCTTTAGGAAAAGAGATTTTTGAAGGAAGAGGAAACTGTACTTCTTGTCATCAAGTAGATCAAAAAGTAATTGGACCAAGTATTAAAGAAATCGCACAGATTTACAAAGATAAAAATGCTGATATCGTTACTTTTTTAAAAGGAAAAGCGGAACCAATTGTTGACCCAAGTCAATTTGCGGTTATGAAAACTAATATTCCAATAACACAGGCAATGTCTGATGAAGAATTAAAAGCTATTGAAACGTATATCTATAGTCAATTAAAATAATCTGAAAGTTTTATTTTATTGCTGACATACTGTTGTCACCACTGCGATTTAGATTTGTGCCTTAATAGCTAATTTTTTAAATATGAGCATTCAACAATTTAATGTAATTGGTATTTCGGTAAGAACTACAAACGAAAATGGTCAATCAGCTCAGGATATTCCTGCGCTTTGGAACAAATTTATGACAGAAGGAATTCAGCAAAAAATTCCAGGTAAAATTTCAGAAGAGATTTTTTGCATTTATACCGATTATGAAAAAGATCACACTAAACCTTACACCACTATTTTAGGATGTAAAGTTGAAAGTTTAGATTTCGTACCTGAAAACATGGTTGGTAAAACAATTGAATCAGCTGATTATGAAAAAATTATTGCCAAAGGAAATTTGACCGAAGGTATTGTTTATAATAAATGGCTGGAGATTTGGAATTCGGATCTAGATCGAATTTTTACAGCAGATTTTGAAGTTTATGGAGAAAAAGTCCAAAACCCAAAAAATGCAGAAGTTGATATTTACATTGCAATTCGATAAAACATAAAAACAAAAACGGCGCTGAATCAGCGCCGTTTTTTTATGGATTTTATTTTTACCAGATTTTAACTCTCTTAGCAGGATCGATATACATTTTATCTCCTTTTTTAATATCAAAAGCTTGATAAAAAGCATCTACGTTTTGAATTGGCACAACTGCTCTGTACATTCCAGGAGAATGCGGATCAGTTTTAACCTGACTTTTAATTGCCTCGTCTCTAGATTTTGTTCTCCAAACGGTAGCCCAAGAAATAAAGAAACGCTGTTCTGGCGTAAAGCCGTCAATTAAACCAGGATTTCCGTTTGCTTTTAAATACAATTGTAATCCGTCATAAGCAGCATTGATTCCGCCTAAATCTCCAATGTTCTCTCCTAAAGTAAATTTACCATCTACGTGAATTCCAGGTAAAGGCTCTAAAGCGCTGTATTGATCTGCCAAAGCAGTTCCAAGAGTTGTAAACTGTTTTAGATCTTCTGGTGTCCACCAGTCAACAAGATTTCCATCAGCATTGTAACGTGCTCCAGAATCATCAAAACCATGAGAAATTTCGTGACCAATAACAGCACCAATTCCACCATAATTAACTGCTTCATCAGCTTGATAATTGTAGAAAGGCGGTTGTAAGATTGCAGCCGGGAACACAATTTCGTTATACGATGGATTAAAATAAGCATTCACCGTTTGAGGTGACATTCCCCACTCTGTTTTATCAACTGGTTTACCCAATTTCGCTAAACTTTCTGCGTAAGACCATTTTGATATGTTTTTCATATTATCAAAATAAGTTCCGCCTTCGTTAACGTTTTTAAGTTCTAGTTTAGAATAATCTTTCCATTTATCAGGATATCCAATTTTAATGGTAAGTCTCTTTAGTTTTTCAATTGCTTTTGCCTTTGTTGGCGCAGACATCCAAGGCAATGCATTGATTCTGTTTTCGTAAGCTAACATTACATTAGCAATCATATTCTTTGCTTTGTCTTTTGCTTCAGCAGGAAATAATTTTTCTACATATAGTTTTCCTAAAGCTTCTCCAGTAGCACCATTAATTACTTGTAATGCCATTTCTTCACGAGGACGTTGTTTTAAAGCTCCAGTAAGTGTTTTTCCGTAGAAATCAAAATTTGCTTTTTCAATATCTGTAGTCAACGTTGAAGCATTTCTGTTCAATAAAGACCATTTTAAATACTCTTTCCATGCTTCTACTTTCTTTTCAGAAAGTGTTTTTTCTAAAGCAATCATATAGCGTGGCTGCGCTACATTTACTGAATCTAATTTCGTCATTCCGATTCCAGTGAAATATTTCTCCCATTGAATAGAAGGTGTGTTTTTCTTTAAATCAGCAATCGCAGTTGGATTGTATTGTTTTCTGCGGTCTCTTCTTTCAACACGGTCTAATCTTGGAGCAGAAAGTTCAATTTCTAAAGCTAAAATTTGTTTTGCACTTTCTTTTGCTTTTGCAGGAGATTCTCCAATATATTGTAACATTCTCGCAACGTGTACTTCGTATTTTTCACGTTTTTCTTTTGAATCTTTATCGTCTGAATTGTAATAATCCTTATCAGATAATCCTAAACCTCCCGGTCCTAGGTTAACGGTGTTTTTGTTGCTATTTTTAGCATCAGCTCCAACATATACTCCAAAAAAACCAATACCTCCTTGCGGCTGCATTTCGATAAAGAAATTCTGAAGATCGGTAACATTTTTAATAGCATCGATTTTCTTCAAAACAGGCTGAAGCGGTGTAATTCCGTTTTTATTACGACCAACAGTATCCATAATCGTGTTAAACAAAGCAATTGCTTTACCTTGATCTGTATTTGATTTATATTTAGGATCTTTTGATGCTTCTTTTAGAATAGCAAGAGCGTCATTATCAGTCTTCTGACGTAATTCGTTAAAACTTCCCCATGAATTTCTATCACTTGGAATTTCTGTTTTGTCCAGCCAAGCTCCATTTACGTAACGAAAAAAATCATTTTTTGGACTCACTTTCGTGTCCATATTAGAAAGATTGATACCCGGTTCTTTCTTTTTTGCGTCTTGTGCCTGAGCTGCAGTAATTGTAATCATTGCAGAAACAACACAAAACAGCGGTTTTCTAAACTGTTTAATCATTTTTATTTATAGTTTTTAGTATATACACAAACATATTGCAATTATTCTAAACTATTTGTTAAATACACTAAATAATTAATTTGATACTTTATACAAACAAAAACGGCGCTGAATCAGCGCCGTTTTTTATGGTTTCGTATTATCTTACCAAATTTTTACTCTTTTATCTGGACTTACAAACATTTTATCACCGCTTTTAATTCCAAAAGTAGTGTAAAAAACGTCCATGTTTTGAATTGGAACATAAGCTCTGTACATTCCTGGAGAGTGCGGATCTGTTTTTACTTGATTTTTTATCGCTTCGTCTCTTGATTTTGTTCTCCAAACTGTTGCCCAAGAAATAAAGAATCTCTGTTCTGGTGTAAAACCGTCAATTAAACCAGGATTTCCGTTTTTCTTTAAATACAACTGCAATCCATCATAAGCTGCATTTATTCCACCTAAATCTCCAATGTTTTCACCCAATGTAAATTTACCATCTACATGAATTCCCAGCAAAGGCTCTAAGGCGCTGTATTGATCTGCTAATTTATCGCCAAGTGCTGTAAATTGTTTTAAATCTTCAGGCGTCCACCAGTCTACAAGATTTCCTTCGGCATTATAACGTGCTCCAGAATCATCAAAACCATGTGAAATTTCATGCCCGATTACAGCTCCGATTCCGCCATAATTTACAGCTTCGTCGGCTTGATAATTGTAAAACGGCGGCTGTAAAATTGCTGCTGGAAAAACAATTTCGTTGTAAGATGGATTGTAATACGCATTTACCGTTTGCGGTGACATTCCCCATTCTGTTTTATCAACTGGTTTGTTTAATTTTTCAATTCCTTTTTTGAAGTTCCATTTTGCTATATTGCGTGAATTATCGAAGTAACTTCCGCCTTCTGCAATACTTTTAATTTCAAGCGCTGAGTAATCTTTCCATTTATCAGGATAACCTACTTTAATGGTGATTTTGTTTAATTTTTCAATTGCTTTTACTTTCGTTTCTGCAGACATCCAAGTTAAGTTGTTGATACGATTTTGGTATGCTGTGATTACATTTTGAATCATATCTAAAGCTTTGGTTTTAGCTTCAGCTGGAAAAACTTTCTCAACGTACAATTTACCAAGTGCTTCACCAACACTATTATTTACAATTTGCAATGCTTTTTCTTCTCGCGGCAATTGTTTTATTGCTCCTCTTAAAGTTTTGCTGTAGAAATCGAAATTAGCCGTTTCAACATCTGTTGATAATTTCGTTGCATAAGTATGGATTAAATCCCATTTTAAATACTCTTTCCATTGTCCAACTTTGTTAGCTGTAAAAACAGTTTGAAGCGCTTTCATGTATTTAGGCTCCATAACTACAACTGTATCAAGCTTTGCTAAACCTATTCCAGTAAAATAAGCTTCCCATTTTATAGCTGGTGTTAATTTTTGAAGTTCAGCAATTGTCATTGGATTATACTGCAAACGGCTGTCTCTGCTTTCAACACGATTTAATCTTGGTTTTGACAATTCTGTTTCTAAAGCTAAAATAGCTGAAGCACTTTGTTTTGATTTCTCTGGAGATTCGCCAATAAACTGCATCATCTTTGCAACATGCAATAGGTATTTTGCACGTTTTTCTTTAGAATCTTTATCTTCTGAAATATAATAATCTTTATCTGGTAACCCCAATTGGTTAACTCCAAGATATACCGAATTTTTAGAACTGTTTTTTTCATCTGAACCCACATAAGTTCCGAAAAAACCAGCTGCTCCTTCTTGCTCAACTTCGGTCAGATATTTTTGAAGATCGGCTACGCTTTTAATCGCATCAATTTTTTTCAAATAGGATTGTAAAGGTGCAATTCCTTGTTTGTTTCTTCCTACTGTATCAAGAACTGTTGCAAATAAATTTATTGCTTTTCCTTGATCAGTATCTGATTTGTACTTTGGGTTTTTTGATGCTTCTTTTAGGATAGACATTGCATCTTTGTCTGTTCTCTTAATCAATTCATTGAAACTTCCCCAAGTTGTACGATCACTTGGAATTTCGGTTTTACTTAACCAAGTTCCGTTTACATATTGAAAAAAGTCCTGACCTGGACTAACTTTGGTATTCATGTAGGAAACATTAATACCAGGCTCTTTTGGAGCTGCGTTTTGTGCTTTAACTGCAGTTAATGAAAACATTACAGAAAAGACACAAAATAAAGGTTTTGTAAATTGTTTGTTCATTTTCGAGTGTGATTTTTGTGTTAATACAAAAATATTGTTAATATTTGGAACTTTGTGTTAAAATCAAAGCAATAATTAGCGGCAGTATTTTAGTAAAAAGTATAACCTCCGCCATTTCTGCTTTTTAAGATTTAAACCACATAGAATTTCTAGAAAGTAAGTTTCGGCAGTATGTGCATTTAAATTATAAAATCTGTAAAATCTACATGAAACAAAAAGCACTGCACACTTTATAAGATTAAAAAATCAAAGCTGTTAAAAAGCGTTATAGTTGTGCCTTTTAAAGTGCTCTTTTCGTATTTTTGCGCCAAATTGTTTTTATGAAATCGCTTCTATACAAATACCGCAAATTCTTTATTGTATTAATTGTCTTTTCGGTTGTCACTATATCTTTATTTTATTCGGCTTTAAAACCACAAAAAACACTGCCTATTTTTAATCCTGCCGATGTTAATCCAGAATTAGTCGACAGCACTGTTCAATACAAAAGTAAATACCATACAATTGCTGATTTTTCGTTTGTAAATCAAAATGGAGACACAATTACTCAAAAAAACTACGAAGGAAAAATTTATGTTGCTGATTTTTTCTTTACAACCTGCGGTTCTATTTGTCCAAAAATGACAACAAACCTTGAAGAGGTTCAAAAAGCCGTTTTAAACAATCCAAAAGTAATGCTGCTTTCGCATACAGTTTTTCCAGAAGTGGACAGCATTCCTGTTTTGAAAGCTTATGCTGTAAAACATGGTGTTGTAGACAGCAAATGGAATTTGGTTACGGGCGACAAAAAAGAAATCTATACGATGGCCAGAAAATCGTATTTAGCGGTAAAATTAGGTCGACCTGATCAATTGTACGATATGGTTCATACCGAAAATTTTGTTTTGGTTGATCAAAAAAGACGTGTTCGCGGTTTTTATGACGGAACGAATAAAGAAGAAATTAAACGTCTGCTGGAAGACATCGATTTCTTGTGTAAGGAGTAAAATCCTCAATTTTTAGAAAGATTTAGCATTTTCAAGTGTGTTAAATGCCTTGAAATAAAGAATTATTGCCTATTTTTGCAATCTAAACTCAATCTAAATAAGCTTGCAAAATACAATCCATACCCTGAAAAAAGGCGATAAAGCCATTATCAAAGATTTTGATATCGATTTGATTCCTTTAAAATTGTTAGAGATGGGTTGTTTGCCGGGCAGCTTAGTCGAATTGCTTCAAATTGCTCCTTTTGGAGATCCTTTATATTTAGATATAAATGGTTCGCACGTAGCGATACGTGTTGAAACTGCTCGTGAAATTGAAGTTGAACTTATCAAAAACAATTTGTAATGAGCATTCAAAATATCAATGTTGCCCTTATTGGGAATCCAAATACTGGAAAGACTTCTGTTTTTAATCAACTTACTGGTTTAAATCAACAAGTGGGGAATTATCCCGGAATTACGGTTGAGAAAAAAATAGGTTTCTGTAAATTACCGCATAACATCAAAGCTAATATTCTGGATTTGCCAGGAACGTACAGTTTGAATGCAAGTTCGATGGACGAAAGTGTTGTTATTGAACTTTTGCTGAACAAAAACGACAAATTGTATCCAGATGTGGCTGTAGTAGTTACTGATGTTGAAAACCTGAAACGAAATTTACTGATTTACACTCAGATAAAAGATCTTGAAATTCCGACGATTCTAGTTATTAATATGTCTGATCGTATGGAAAGCAAGGGAATTAGTTTGGATATTCCATATTTAGAAGAAAAACTAAAAACTAAAATTGCTTTAGTAAGTTCTCGTAAAGGTTTAGGAATTGATTACTTAAAAGAATTAATTGTTTCGTACAAAACAATTCCGCACGAACCTTGTTTAAATGCTTCTGTGATTGATCCTGAATATTTTGAAAATTTACAAAAAGCATTTCCAAATCAATTAATGTACAAATTGTGGCTGGTAATTACGCAGGATGTTAATTTCTCGAATTTAGATCGAAATGAAATTCGAAGCACTTTTACCAAATCACATTCAGAATTAAAACGTCTGCAGCAAAAAGAAACTATTAAAAGGTATCAGTTTATAAATGATGTTTTAAAGGAAGGTTTAAAAGTCGATGCCTCGATAGCAAAAGATTTTAGAGCAAAACTAGATCGTGTTTTAACTCATAAATTTTGGGGTTATGCCATTTTTCTAGGCATTTTGTTTATCATTTTCCAGTCTATTTTCAGCTGGTCGACAATACCAATGGATTTCATTGACAGCTCTTTTGCATCATTGAGCAGCTGGGTTGCTGCTGAACTGCCAAGTGGTATTTTGACCGATTTACTTTCGCAGGGAATTATTCCAGGAATTGGCGGAGTTATTATTTTTATTCCTCAAATTGCCTTCTTGTTTTTATTTATTTCGATTCTGGAAGAGAGTGGTTATATGAGTCGTGTTGTTTTTTTAATGGATAAAATCATGCGCAAATTCGGGCTTTCAGGAAAAAGTGTTGTGCCGTTAATTTCAGGAACAGCTTGTGCGATTCCGGCAATTATGGCGACAAGAAACATCGAAAACTGGAAAGAACGTTTAATTACTATTTTGGTAACGCCATTTACAACTTGTTCTGCAAGATTACCTGTTTATGCCATCATGATTTCGTTAGTGATTCCTAACAAACGCGTTTTAGGAATTTTCAATTTGCAGGGATTGTCTTTGATGTTTTTGTATTTACTAGGATTTATTGCGGCTATACTTTCGGCATATGTTTTAAATAAGGTTTTAAAACTAAACTCAAAATCGTATTTTGTTGTTGAGATGCCAAGTTACAAATTACCGCTTTTAAAGAATGTTGGAATCAATGTTGTCGAAAAAACAAAAGCTTTTGTTCTTGGTGCTGGTAAAATTATCTTAGCAATATCTGTTATTTTATGGTTTTTAGCTTCTTTTGGCCCTGGAAAAGATTTTAACGATGCGGAAAACATTGTAAAGGAAAGATTCGCAAATACGACTTTAAATGAAGTTCAATTTGAAAATGAAGTAGCTTCTCAAAAAATAGAGAATTCTTATATCGGGATTATGGGTAAAGCTATCGAACCTGTAATTTCTCCTTTGGGTTATGATTGGAAAATTGGAATAGCTATTATCAGTTCTTTTGCCGCTCGTGAAGTTTTGGTGGGAACTTTAGCAACAATTTACAGTGTTGGAGACAGTGATAATGAATCGACAATTAAAAGCAAAATGCAAAAGGAAGTTAATCCTGAAACAGGCGAAAAGATATTCAATTTTGCCAGCGGTATTTCATTGCTGCTATTTTATGCTTTTGCGATGCAGTGTGCCAGTACATTAGCAATTACAAAAAAAGAGACAAATTCATGGAAATGGCCTGTTGCACAGCTTTTCTTTATGACGGGACTGGCTTATTTTACGGCTCTTTTGGCTTATCAATTTTTAAAATAAAACACCATGATACAAGAAATAATTGCTTTTGGAATCCTTTTTATCGCGGTCGCTTTTTTGATCAAAAAGTTTTTTTGGAAGTCTAAAAAGAAAAAAGACTGTGGTGATGGTAATTGCGGGTGTTCATAGGAAAAAGGTTCTGAGCTGCTGAGGTTCTAAGGTTCTAAGGCTAAAAAACAGTTTCACAGAGATGCTCAAAGTAAAAACACAAAGCCTCGCAAAGATTTAATTCTCTGCGAGGCTTTGTGTTTCTATTACCGTGTCTTTGTGAATAAAAAACTTACTTCACTCCTTCCCACTCTGCATAAAACTGAGCTAGAAATGTTTCCATAAAACGATGTCTTTCTGCCGCAATTTGTTTTCCTTTTTCGGTATTCATTTTATCTTTTAGGAGTAAAAGCTTTTCGTAAAAATGATTTATTGTTGGCGCACTATTTTTCTTGTACTCTTCTTTTGTCATGTTTGTCACGGGCGCAATTTCGGGATTGTGCAAGGCTCTATTTTTGAATCCTCCGTAATTAAATGCTCTTGCAACTCCAATTGCTCCAATAGCATCTAAGCGATCAGCATCCTGAACAACATCTAATTCTATGGAAGAGAACTTTTTTTCGAAATTTCCGCCTTTATAAGAGATGTTTTCAATGATATTAACAACGTGCTGTATAATTTCTTCTGAAACATTTTCTGACTCTAAAAACAACCGTGCTGTTTTGGGGCCAATTGTCTCGTCTCCGTTATGAAACTTACTATCGGCAATATCATGAAGTAAAGCTCCTAATTGAACAACAGTAAGATCACAATTGGTATCATTTGCAATTAAAAGTGCATTCTTGTAAACACGTTCGATATGAAACCAGTCGTGTCCGCCTTCGGCATCATTTAATTTCTCTTTTACAAAAGTGATTGTTTTGGTTATAAGTTCAGAATTATTCATAAGTGTATTTAGTTTGTAATAAAAGCATTCTGATTAAACAGATTTATATTCGCTTTTATATTTAAAATAAAAAAGTTGATTGTTAAAGCTTTAAGACTATAACAATCAACAATGTTTTCAATATCAATTGCAAAAATCAATTTTAAATCTAAAATCAGTACTCTGCAATCTAAAATCTATAATCTCGCTGGTTCAACCCATTTAAAGATATGTCCTTCAGCAGGAATTACTAATCTTTCAGAAATTCTAGCCATACGAGCTGGTAATTTCATTAAGTAATCACGTGCTTTTTCTGCTTCATCAGTCAAATTAGTAACTTTGTCAATTTCCCATTTGTTAATTAATTTCTGCATAATATCAACATAATCGTTAGCGGTATAAACGCCAATACGTTGTGCTGAATCTGAGAATTGCTCAAAAGCAGTACTTATTTTTTGACCTGATTCTCTTAAAAAGTGAGCCGGCATAACAATTTTCTGCTTCATCATGTATTGAAAAGCCAGCATCATTTCGCTTGGATCAACTTGGAAAATTCTGGTAACAAATTCGCTGTAAGCATGATGATGACGCATTTCGTCACCTGCAATCATTTTACACATTTTAGACAACTTGTTATCACCAAATTTCTTAGCGATCTGCGCTACTCTATTGTGGGAAACATAAGTTGCTAATTCCTGAAAACTAGTGTATACAAAGTTTTTGTACGGATCAGTTCCTGTTCCAATATCAAAACCGTCGTTAATTAAATGCTGTGTTGTCATTTCGATTTCACGCATATTTACACGACCAGACAAATACAAGTATTTATTTAAAAGATCACCATGACGGTTCTCTTCTCCTGTCCATTGTCTAATCCATTTAGACCAGCCATTACCACCATTTTCAACTTGGTTTATACCTTCTACATCCATTAACCAAGATTCATATGTTGGCAAAGCTTCTTCGGTAATTGTATCACCTACAAGCGTTACCCAGAAATCGTATGGCAGTTCTTTGGCAATTTCACGCAATTCTTTTACCTCTTCAAAAAAGTTTTCACCTTCAGAATTAGGCAAAAAATCAGACGGCTGCCAAATTTTTTCCACAGGAATTAAATACTGTTCAACGAAGCTGTCAACGTTTTTTTCCAAAAACTGCATCACTTCTAATCTAATGTTTTTTATAGACATTACTTATTTTAAATTTGGATTTAAGTTTAGCTTTTTACTAAAATTAAATCTGTTTATACTCGTTTACTCCTTCTACAACTGCCTTTTCAGTCAAAGCCATTAGTTCTGCAAAATCATACTCTTTTACAGCCATTGCTTTATGCACTGTAAAGGTAAGGCGATTTCCTAAACCAACAGGAAACATTCCATAACGCACCATTTTCCATGAATTGTTAATACTTACTGGCACAACATACGCTGAAGGCGCATATTTACATAGAATTTTTAAACCGCTTTGGGCAAATTCTTTTGGTTTTCCAGTTTTGCTGCGAGTTCCTTCTGGAAAAATCACAGCAGATCTAGTGTTTTTTTCGATATATTCAGACAAGCCTTTGATTACTGGAATCGCTTGTTTAGGGTCTTTACGGTCAATTAGTACAGATCCTCCGTGGCGTAAATTAAAAGATACACTCGGAATTCCGCTTCCTAACTCCTTCTTACTTACAAATTTACAATGAAAACGTCTAAAGTACCAAATCATTGTCACGATATCGTACATACTTTGATGATTTGAGACGAAAATAAGCGGTACTCCTTTAGGAATTGTGTCTACTCCTTCAATTTTATAGGTTGTTCCAACTAGATTTGTACATTTTAAAAGGCAAAAGTTCAAGTAATCAACGCTTTTTTTATGCGCCTGATAACCAAAAAGGTTTAAACAAACCCATTGTATCGGATGAAAAACCGCTAAGCATAATCCAAAACATAAATAATAAATTACAGATATAGGATACGAAATTACCTTTTGCATGCTTCTAAAAATTAAAGGCCAAAAGTAATAAATATATTTTTAGCGGTATAAAAATTAAAAACAATAACCATTTTTATGCTTTAATTGTACCTTTGTACCAAAATTTGCAAATTTTTTCTGAATTAAATGAACTTTACTTACCCTAAAAATGAACGCTTAAAGAGCAAAACGACAATTGGTTTACTGTTTTCTGAAGGAAAATCGGTTTCAAAATACCCGCTTCGTTTGGTTTATTGTCCAGTGGGAGAAAATTCAGAAGAAAAAACAAAAATTGGAGTTTCGGTATCTAAAAAATATTTTAAAAAAGCGGTTGATCGAAATTATTTCAAAAGGGTTTTAAGAGAAACCTATCGTTTAAACAAACATTTACTTTTAGATAATCTGGATCAGCCTTATTCTTTCATGTTTTTTTATCAAACAAAAGACCGATTATCGTTTGAAGAAATCAATACCAAAACGATTCAATTGTTTGAAAAATTCATACTTCAAATTAAGAAAACTCAGGAATCTGAAAATAAAACAGAGTTGTAGACCTCAAAACTCATTTTGTATCTTAATTTAGACAAAAAATTATAAAAAAATTGTAGTTTTAGCTCTAAATTGAAACTTTATGCGATATATTTTCTTTTTAACATGTTGTTTTTTAGTTCTTTCTGGCTGCAATAAAACTAATTCGCATCCTGAAGATCTTGCTGTAAGCAGTGTAGAAATGTCGTCACCGCCGCCGCCAGCAGGTGCAAGTGAATCTGAAGCAAAAGACAAAGTTTCAAATTTAGCTTCACCCGAAATTCCGCAGAAAATTATCAAACAAGCTTCGCTTCGATTTGAAACTAATGATTTAGAAAAAACTTTCGATCAAATCAAAACGGCTATAACGGCTAATAAAGGAACTATTCTAAGTGATTCTGAAGGAAAAGATTATAATAGTATTTTTAGAAATTTAACGGTAAAAGTTCCAAGTCAAAATTTTGATCCTTTTTTAAGTTCGGTCTCAAAAGGCGTTTCGTATTTTGAACGCAAGGATATTTCAGCAGAAGATGTTACAGAACAATATATTGATCTGAATTCGCGATTAAAAACAAAACAAAAACTGGAAGAGCGTTACCTTCAAATTCTGCAAAAAGCAACTAAAATTAGTGAGATTTTAGAAATTGAAAAGCAAATTTCGGCGATTCGTGAAGAAATTGAAGCGAAACAAGGACAACTAAAATATTTGGAAAGCCGAGTTTCTGAAAGTACCGTTACTATTGAATTTTACAAAACAATTGCAGAACAAGAAGGCGTTAAAACGTCATACGGTTCTAAAATCTGGACGGCATTTAAATCTGGATTTTTTGGCTTGTCGAGTTTTTTCATTTGGCTTTTAAGTGTATGGCCATTTGTACTAATAGTTTGTGCGGCGGTTTATTTTATTAGAAGAAGATTTAAAAGAAAAAAACAATAATCATGTATCCTTATTTCAAAAAGAAATTTATCATACCAGCTGTTGCGGCAGCGTTTTTATTTGTTGGAACCAGTTTTAAAGAAGATTTCTTTGAAATTGCCAAGCAAATAGAAATTTTTACGACTCTATTTAAAGCGGTTAACACTAATTATGTAGATGAAACGAATCCTGGCGATTTGATGGATAAAGCCATTAAAAGTATGCTTGGAAGTTTAGATCCTTACACGGTTTACTTTAACGAACAAGATGTTGTTAATTTTAAAATTAATAATACTGGCGAATATACTGGAATTGGCGCAATGATAGCGCGTAAAAAAGACCGTTTAATTGTTCGTGAGCCTTATAAAAATTATCCAGCTGATAAAGCAGGATTGAAAGCGGGCGATGAAATCATACAAATTGGTGATGTTTTAATTGCCGATTTTAAAGATGATGCTTCGCAGCTTTTAAAGGGTGCAAAAAACACCAAAATAGCTATAAAATACCTTCGTCAGGGAAAAATGTTTACTACTGAATTAGTTCTAGACGAAGTTGATATTAAATCGGTTCCTTTTTATGGCAAGATTGACAGCAAAACGGGCTATATAGTGCTGTCTCACTTTAGCCGAAAAGCTTCTGCTGAAGTTAAAGAGGCGCTGGAGAAGTTAAAAGCCGATGGAGCAACACAAATTGTTCTTGATTTAAGGGGAAATCCTGGAGGTTTACTGAACGAAGCTATTGATATTTGTAATTTGTTTGTTCCAAAAAATGAAGTTATTGTAACTACTAAATCGAGAATTGAGAAACACAATAATACTTATAAAACGACCAAAGAACCTGTTGATACTGAAATTCCTTTGGCTATTTTGGTAAACGGACGGAGTGCCTCGGCTTCTGAAATTGTTTCTGGAGCTTTGCAGGATTTAGATCGTGCTGTTATTTTAGGAAGCCGCAGTTTTGGTAAAGGTTTGGTGCAGCGCTCTGTAGATCTTACTTACGGAACGCAGTTAAAAGTGACTATTTCTAGATATTACACTCCGTCTGGAAGATGTATTCAGGCTTTGGATTATGCACATAAAGACAAAAATGGCGTAGCGCAAAAAACGGATGCTAAAAATTTTAATGCTTTTAAAACGAGAAAAGGAAGAACGGTTTATGACGGCGGCGGGGTTTTGCCGGATATTGAATTGGACGAGGCAAAAATGAGTCCGATAACAGCTGCTCTTTTAAAAAATGATGGAATTTTTGATTATGCAACGTCATACTATTACAAGAATCCAAATTTAGGGGACAAAATTCCTGTAATTACTGATGCTGATTACGGCAGTTTTAAACAATATTTAAAATCGAACAAAATTAGTTTTGACACTGAAACTGAAATTGCTCTTAAAAATACTTTGGCCGCTGCCAAAAATGAAAAAATTGACGAAACAATTGCTCCTGAATATCAGCAGTTAATTGCAGCTTTGGAAAAAAGTGAAAACACTTTATTAGATAAAAATCAAAAAGAAATTAAAAATCTAATTCAGGAAGAACTTATAAAAAGATACCAATATCAGGAAGGTTTATATCAATTTTACATCAAAAATAATTCGGAGATAAAAAAAGCTGTTAATGTATTAAATAATCAAACCGAATATAAAACGATTCTAAAAATGTAATGAATGAAACTTTATAGAGCCCTATTTCTGTTTTTAATTTACAATGTATCGGCACAGCAAAAACCTATCGAAACGGTTTATTTTGATTTCGATAAATTTGATCTTACCAGCCAACAGATTGAAGTTGTAAAGAATTTTATTAAAACAATAGATACCTCTAAAGTTGAGTCTATACAAATTTACGGCTACTGCGATGATCGAGGCAGCGATGATTATAATTTTCGACTGTCTCATGACCGGGTAAATACAATTCAAGACTTGCTGCTCGCTTCTGGATTTAATCAAACTAAAATTGTTGTTTTAGAAGGAAAGGGCCGTGTGGTCCTTCGACCAGATACGGTCGAAAATTTATACGAAACGAGATCTAGAAATCGGCGGGTTGATTTAATTGTTGTCAAACGCAATAGTTTTGGCAAAGGTGTTTATTCTTCGTTTAAAGATAAATTAAAGGTTGGTGACAGGATTTATTTAGACAATATTCTTTTTGATCTTGGAAGTGCGAAGCTTACAAATAATTCTAAAAAGGAATTAGACAAAATTGCCGTCCTTTTGCAAAAGCAAAAAAACATACAGTTCGAAGTTAGGGGTCACGTTTGCTGTACTCCGGAAATCTATAGTGACGGAATTGACAAGGACACAAAGGAAAGGCGCTTGTCTTGGAACCGCGCCAAAACCGTTTTTTATTATTTAAGCTCTAAAAAAGTCTCTAAAAACAGAATGACTTATAAAGGCTGCGGCAATAAATTTCCTTTAAAAAAGGGAGACAATTATGATCGCCGTGTTGAGTTTTTGATTACTAGGATTTGATGAAATGAAGTAAAAACTACTGTCTTAACAGAAACTAAAAGAATGCTACTTAAAAAACTTGGCGATTTTGCAAGATTAAATCACAAAATCGCCAAGTTTTTTACTTTCAATAAAGTATCATCTTTATTATTCTCTAATCATTTCAATATGCGGAATATCATCTTCTAAATACATTTCGCTCGATTGTACAAAACCGTGACTTTCGTAAAATTTCTTTAAATACAATTGTGCGCCAATGGTAATCTTTTCTTTATTGAAGTTTGATTTTATTGCAGAAATTGCTTCACGCATTAAATCGTGTCCCCATTTTCTATCACGATAATCGGCATCAACCACTACTCGGCCTATTGAAGCGTTATCAAAACTGATTCCCGCATCAAATAAACGTACATAGGCAACAATTTTATTGTCATACTCACCAATTAGGTGTAATGCTTTCTTGTCTTTGCCGTCAAGATCTAAATAAACGCAGTTTTGCTCTACTACAAAGATCTCACTTCTTAATTTGAGCAAATCATACAGCTCGTTTACATTTAGTGCCTCAAAAGGCTTTATTTTCCATTTTAATTCCATTCTTCCTTATTTTTTGCCACAAAGGCACGAAGGCGCTAAGTTATATAATTTTTGAGCTGCGCTAAAATTTCTTATAGAAATTGCAAAGACACAAAGTTACATCTCCTAGAATAAAACTTTGTGTCTTTGCGCCTATGTTTCTTTATACCTAAAATAGAAAATTACTTTTTCTTCATTATGAT
Source organism: Flavobacterium sp. FlaQc-28 (assembly GCF_044007415.1). NCBI lineage: Bacteria > Pseudomonadati > Bacteroidota > Flavobacteriia > Flavobacteriales > Flavobacteriaceae > Flavobacterium > Flavobacterium sp. FlaQc-28. The sequence continues at coordinate 807,866 of NZ_JBIPCM010000001.1, read as the reverse complement.
TTCCATGCTTTTATATTCTTCTCCGTTTTTCATGTCGAACATTTCCATTTTTCGGGTCTTAGGATCTACAATAGTATAAATTTCTCTGTAAGGTGTTTTAATACCGTTCATTGGATTTACCATATCGCCTTTCAATTCCATACTTTTTGTTTTTTCGTCGTATTTACCAAATCCTACCATCATTCCAGTTCCCATATTATCAATAAAAGTACTGGTGAATTCTTTGCTGGCATTATTGTAGGCTAATGTGCTTTTGCCTTCAAATGGCTGTCCCATCATGGTTCCAATATAAATAGCTTCTTGATAACGTCCGCCAAGAATCATTTTTACATTGGCGGTTGAAGTGGCTTTTTCAGGTTTTCCATTTGGTTCAGACCAAAAAGTCATTTCACAATTCCAAGTTCCAACTTCATCGGCCATTAATTTATGCTCATTTCCTGGAGTTGCATAAGCTGCCCAAGCTTTCATTTGTGCCGCTGAGTCTAAAGGCTGTTCTGCAGCTGGTTCTTCTACTGCAACGCTGTCTTTGATCGTTTTTTCAGCATCTTCTGTTTTTGCTTCTTTTTTACAAGAGGTAAAACACAGTACTGCTAGTAATAATGTTGTGGTTAAATTTTTCATAAGTCTTTGTTTTATTGTTTGTTATAAAACAAAAATAAGAAATATATTAACTGTAGAGGTTTTAAGTTTAAGGTTTCAATGTTTCATGTTTTACATTGTGCAGTTTAACCAAAAAGTTTACGAAAGGATATAGTATTAAAAACTTTCTGATTAGAAAACCTAAAACAAATTTTTATCGTTTATCAATTTTTACCGATTTTATGATGGCTTCTAGTTCTAACATTAAATCTCGTTCTTGATTGGATGGGGAATAACAGAATCCTTCTATAACTAAAATTCTATTATAAACTGGATCGACGATTGCGTAATTGATAAATGGTCCTGCCATGAAATCATTTTTGAGCTCCCAGGTTCCTTTTGTTTCAAAGGCTTCCTTTTGGTCTAAAGTTGTGTTTGAGAAATATGGTGCATAAGCCTCACCGGTAATCATACGTGTATTGGGTTCACGTCCTTTGATGTAATAACCAATTGAATCTCTCATTTTGATTATATTACCAACGACATTTCCTTTGGTTTTAAAGTTGTGAAGTGGTATTTGGTAAATAAGTAAACTTGTATTTCCGCTTATAATGTCTTTTTTAAGCCAAATGAAGTTCTTTTTATGCAGCATGTATTCATATCCGGTTGGAATCTGGAGATCGATATGAAATTTGTTTTTTATAACTGCCGGGTTTAATAGTGATTTGCTGTTGTCATCTTGAATTTTTTGGATTTCGGCATCGCGAATCATTTTGATTATTTGCGCTGAATTTAATTCGATACTGCAAATAATATCATCAACGGATTTTCCGTAAATACGAAATGTATTATGCGGCAGGGCTTTGCTGCGGGTAATTTCAAATTTATCTATTGCAGCTTTTTTTACTACAATTATACTGCGGCTGTCTGTCACAAAACCTTCAAGCAGTCTGGCAGGATATTGATTTATTGTAAATAAGGGTTCTTCTTGGGTAAGGCCCAAAACTGGTGAAGCAAATTTGTTTCTAATACTGTCGCCTACTTCTCCATACCACAATTGATCGTCGATAATGATAGAAATAGTATTCGTTTTTCCAGAAACTGGCTCTGACTGCTTATCTGTCTTTAAACAAGACAACAGTAAAAATGGGATTAACAGCAATAAAAAATGGGTTTTATTCATTTTCTTAATTTATGAAATAAAACCCAAATTTAAATAAGATTTTTTATTATCCGTTTATTTTAAGTTTCATTCCGGGTTTAATGTCTTCATCTTTAATACCATTCCATTTTTTAATATCCGAGATTGTTACTCCTGGATATTTTTTAGAAATACTATATAAAGAATCTCCTTTTTTTACGTAATAATCTTCACCCAAACTTTTTGCAGATGGTGCTTTTTTCTTGAAAGAATCAACAGAATTAAGTGCTATTGCAGTTGATGCCGGCTCTTCGATTTCAGAAACTGTTTTAGAAACTATTAATGTTTTTCCTAAAGCAATTGTATTTGAATTTAGATTATTCAGTTCTTTTAAGTCCGCAATAGTCGTACCGAATTTTTTAGCAATGTTTCCTAAATTATCTCCAGCTGCAACGGTGTACTCTTGAGTTTGCACAGCATTTTTATCTTTGTCGTCAGCAACGGCAATAGCTTCTTCTGAATTTCTTTCGATAACTACCGGATTTTTAGGCTCTTTTATATTTTTAGAAACTGTTTCTGCTTCTGATTTTATTTTTAATGTTCTTCCAAATGCAACTGCATTAGATTTAAGGTTATTCCATTTTTTTAAATCAGAAACATTTACGTTATACTTATCTGCGATTGCGCCTAAGTTGTCTCCTTTTCTAACTTTATAAAACTGAATATCTTTTGATGTTGTTACGGCTTCTCTAGTTACCGCTGGTTTTACTTTTGGCGCCACTTTCATTGCTAATTGTGTCGACATTGTTTTAAATCCAGATTGGTACTTAACGTAGGCATAAATTTTATCTTCGTTTGACACGAAGGTGGCAATCTTATCCTTTGGTAAACGAAGGAAATGCTGCTCTCCTTGATAATAAGGCACTACATTTAACTTATAAGAAGGGTTTAGGAGCTGAATCTGCGATTGCGGCATATCAAGTAAATCAGCAATCTGTTTGAATGACATTTGATTTTTTATTGCAATTGTGTCTGTTTCAAAATTTTTAACGACTGCTCTTTCTGGATTAATTCCGTGCTCTTTATGGTATTCGAAAAGGTACATTGTAGCGTAAAATGCTGGAACATATCCTTGAGTTTCTTTTGGAAGGTGATTACGAATATCCCAATAGTTTGTTTTACCGCCAGAACGACGAATTGCTTTTGTTACGTTTCCTGGTCCTGAGTTGTATGAAGCTAAAACTAGTTCCCAATCATTAAAAACGTTAAACATTCTGGTCATGTAATCTGAAGCTGCGGCTGTAGCTTTAAGAGCATCGCTTCGTTCATCAACATAAGAATCGATTTTTAAAGCGTATTGTTTTCCGGTTCCGTACATAAACTGCCAAAGTCCGGTAGCGCCCATTTTAGAAACTGCTTTAGGATTTAAAGCAGATTCTACAACGGCTAAATATTTAATTTCCAAAGGAATTTTTTCTTTGGCAAACGTTTCCTCAAAAATTGGAAAGTAATATTCAGATAAAGCCATTAATCGAGAAAACGATTTTTTACGATTCTTAAGAAATGACTTTATTATATTTTCTAAACCTTGATTGTATTGAATATCAAATGGTGATTTTTCATTCATTGCGTGCAGACGCTGTTTTAGAAGTTCTGTTGGCAGTTCTTCATCTACTGTAACATCTGAGTTAATGCTTTGAATATCTTTTGTTAAATCGTCATAAATATCTAGACTTACTAACTCATTCATCCAAAGACTGTCAACACGAGTTGCCATGTCATCTTTTTTGAAAGTGCTTTTTATTGAATCTAAATATGATAACTTAACAACTGGCTTAAGTTCTAATTCGGTTTTTGCAGTTTCCTGCGCAAACATCGACATCGAAAAAAGGACAGATACCGCTAGTGAGATTTTTTTTACAATCATATAACATCTTTTTTAAACCCTTATAATTCAAATAATTATAAGACCTCGTTTTTGCAAAAATAAATGGTTTAACGAAGAAAACTATGCAAAAAAATGTTAAATGTGATATTTTAGTCTAAAATCGCAGCGATTCCAGGTAAAGTTCTTCCCTCTAACATTTCAAGCATTGCCCCGCCACCAGTAGAAACATAGCTCATTTTGTCTTCAAAACCGAATTGTTTTACGGCTGCAACTGAATCACCGCCTCCAACTAATGAAAATGCTCCATTTTGTGTTGCTTCGGCAATATAATCACCTAAAGCTATAGTTCCTTTAGAGAATGTTTCCATTTCGAAAACGCCTAATGGACCATTCCATAGGATTGTTTTTGACTCTAAAATTACTTTTTTAAAGTTTTCTAAAGATTTTGGTCCTGCATCAAGTCCTTGCCATCCGTCAGGAATTGCTGTTACATCTACAATTTGTGTATTTGCTGTGTTTGAAAAGTCATCAGCAGCAACTACATCAACTGGAATGTGAACTTGTACATTTTTCTCTTTTGCTAATCTTAAAATTTCAAGTGCTAAATCTAGTTTGTCATCTTCGCAGATTGACTCACCAATTTTACCGCCTTGTGCTTTAACGAAAGTGAAAGTCATTCCTCCACCAATAATCATGTGATCAACTTTGTCAAGGATATTTTCGATAACGGTAATTTTAGAAGAAACTTTTGAACCTCCTAAAACTGCTGTTACAGGTTTTTCGCTGTTTTTAAGTACTTTATTTAAGCTTTCAATTTCTTTTGCCAATAATGTTCCAAAACATTTTTCGTTTGGAAAAAACTGTGCAATAATTGTTGTTGATGCATGCGCTCTATGTGCTGTACCAAATGCATCATTTACGTAAATATCTCCTAGAGATGCTAATTCCTTTGCGAAAGCAACGTCACCAGCTTCTTCTTCAGCATGAAAACGTAAATTTTCAAGTAATAAAACTTCTCCTGGTTTTAAATTTTTAGCTGCTGTTTGTGCTGGTTCTCCAATACAGTTTTCAGCAAACTTAACCTCAACTCCTAAAATTTGAGAAGCTGTTTTTAAAATATGTTTTAACGAATATTTTTCTTCTGCTCCTTTTGGTCTTCCTAAGTGCGACATTAAAATTACGCTTCCGCCTTGTGCTAAAATCGCATCAATTGTTGGTTTTGCTGCATCAATACGTGTCGTATCGGTTACATTAAAATTCTCGTCTAACGGCACATTAAAATCAACACGGATAATTGCCTTTTTATTTTTAAAATCGAAATCGTTTAAAGTTTTCATTTTATAATTTTTTAGTTTTTTTGAAAGAAAAACAAATATAGAACTTTTACAGTTGTATTAAATTCGAAAAAAACAAAAATAACTGATGATTAACAACGAAAACGATGTAAATTATGAAATAAAACAAAAAATGTTTTAATCTATAAATTTTTACTTCGGTTCTAATTAATCGTGTACTGGACTTTGTGTACAAGGACAGTTACTGATTGATGAGAAGAAATCAAAACCAATTGTAATTGAATGTGTACCGGTATTGTAATTTCCTAAATCATTAAACATTACTTGGTATGAATATCCAAAATAGAATTTTGATTTCATGAAACCAACCATTGGCCCTACTGAAAGCGGTTTTGGAAATTGATCGTTTAAGAAACGGTATGAAACTCCAATCCAATAATAATCTTCGTAACGATTATAACGTCTGTACTTAAAGTTGAAATCGGTTGTTGAACGCTTATCGCTGGCAAAATACTGGTAGTAAATCGATGGTTCGTATTCTATACGTCTGTTTTCGCCATCATTAAATATAAAACCTGTATAGACTTGATAGTTTGAAAGCAAACTAGGCTCTACACCACGATATTTATCTGTGTTCTTTTTTAAAACGTTATTGGCATTAAAACTTACATAAAAACCTTTATTACGGTATAATGCACTAATATCGAAGTTACTATTTGTTGTATAACGGTTATCTGTAACGGCTGGATCCAGAATTGGATGTTCTATCGTATTATTAAACTCATCAATATCAATTCTAAACGTATTGAAGTTGTATGAAAGTCCAAAAGATAAATATTGTTTGGAATAATAATCAAGAATCAAATGGTGTGCAAATGAAACTTTTGCTCCTGTTTGTCTGGTATATCCATTTTTATCATTGTAAACATTTAAACCAACTCCTGAACGGTCTAGAATTCTAAAATCGGCATACAGCGATTGATTATCGGGTGCATCTTTAATCCCAACCCATTGCGTTAGGCCGTTGGCACGAATTCTAAGATTATCACCAATTCCTGCAAATGCTGGTGAAATTACAAAAGGATTATCTGCCAAATACTGGGTAAATACTGGTAGGTTTAACTCTTGGCTGTAACTTGTTGTTACAGCCATGAGTACTAAGGATAAAATAAACTTTTTCATTGTAATAATTTTTTTAGACAACATCATAGGGGGCATTTATTTTGTTATCTGTATAAAGTGAAATGTCCAACAAACTCTCTTGCATCATTCTCGTCATTTAGTTTAAGAACATACCAGTAATCACCAGATGGTAATTCAGCACCGTTGTATCTACCATCCCATTTTTGACCATAGTGATATTTAGCAATTATACGACCGTATCTGTCAAATATTGAGAACTCCAGTTTGTCATAGATATTAGTACATCCAGGTCCCCAAGTGTCGTAAACGCCGTCTCCGTTTGGTGTAAAGTAATTGTCGAGACAAACATCAATATACTTAATGTAGTAATCTTGAGAAACTGTACAGCCATTTTTATCTCTTACGGTTATGGTGTAAGTACCTGTTTTGTAAATTTTGAACTCATTTTTAGTACTAAAGTTTACGCCATCGATACTGTATTCGTAATCACCTCCACCACCAGTTGCAGTTGCTTTAATGATGTTCCATACTCCTTTGTCTTCGGCTAATGTTAATGCTAAAGGCTCATATGATACAATCTCGAAACTTGCTGTTTGCTTTTCACATCCATTTATATGTCTTACTGTAATTGTGTGAGTCCCTGGAGAAACATTTGTGAAAACGTTACTTACCTGAACTGCACCACCATCAAGAGCGTAAATCACATCGGCAATATCATTGCTGTCATCAATTTTTACAACTACCATGTTTGCTTGTGCATTGTTGACACAGTGGTAAGATACCTCAGTAATTGGGTCAAGAGTTACTGGCAATGGCATATTAATTTCTACCAAAGCTGTACATCCGTTAGCATCTTTAATATACACTATATGTTTACCTCCGGTTAGACCAATGTACTCTTTGATATTTCCAGTTACCAAATTGAAAATTCCTTTTTCATTATCAAGACTTTCAGTATACGGAGCTGTTCCGCCTTTAATCTCAATTTTGAACTCTCCATCTTTATCACCAGCGCAAATCTCTGGAATCATAGAACCAGCTACTTCAGCCGCAATTAAAGGATTTGGTTGTTTAACCTCAACTTCTTCAACAATATAACAACCGTTTTGATCTTGTGCAATTACAGTGTATTTACCTGCTGCTAATTTTTCGAATGTATTCGTAAAATCAAACTGGTTCAAATCTGGTGAAATAGCATACTTAATTGTACCTGTACCGCCACTAGCTGTAACCACTATTTTACCGTTTTTCTCTCCAAAACAAGAAACTGGTGTTGGTGTAAATGTTGCTTGAATAGCGGTTGCAGGTTCTTTAATGTCAACTGTTTTTAACACAGCGTCACAATCAGCACTTACCACTTTTACAACATAAACTCCTGTAGCAAGGTTTTCAAATCTTCCGCTTGGCTGACCAGGCATGATTTCTACACCTGCAGTGTTTTCTAAACTATATACATAGTTTCCTAAACCACCTTTTGCTTCTGCAACGATAACTCCCGTTGCTTCGCCCATACATTTAATTACTGCATTGCTAATATCTAAATCTAAGGTTAACGGCTCTAAAGCATCAATTTTAATTTCATCAGAAATCGCAGCGATACAACCATTAGCATCTTTTACATAGTATTGGTATTTACCAACCGGTACTGAGAAAGTAACAGAAGATGTAAATGGTGTACTTGTTGCAAAACCTCTATCAGCACTGTAAGTATATGGTGGATTTCCTCCCACTGCACTTAATGTAAGTGTTGACTGCGTATCGCAAGTTTGCGATGATGCCAGCACTAAACTAGGTTTAATCTCTGTTGGCTCTGCGATAACTACATTCGCAGATGTTGCAGCACAATTATATCCGTCTGTAACTGTTATGCTATACGTTCCAGCAGGCAGCCCTGTGAAAATTGGGTCTCTCTGCGGACCAGATGAAATAACTGGTGTTACTGAAAGCATATTTAAAGTGTACATATAATTACTTCCTTGTCCTCCTGTTGGAAGATCTACAGTAATAATACCTGATCTATCTCCGAAACAAGACAATACAGATGCATTTGCTGCAGCAGTAACTACTATTGGGTCTGGAATTTTTAATACCTCGACTGCTGTATCAATACATCCTTTACCATCTCTCACATTTACAGTATAGTTACCCACACCTAAATTTGGAAACTCAGATTGACTAGAGTAATCTACTAATACTGCTCCGTTTAACAACAATTGGTATTCGTAATTATTATCCCATCCTCCTTCTGCAGAAGCATAGATAACACCATCTTTATTACCTGCAGCACAAGTAATCTCTGATTTTCTCAATGTTACTTTAAGAGCTGCGCTAGGCTGACCTATTGAGAAAATAGTTTCGACTGTACAGAAAGGTTTACCTTTTAACGTAGCCGTAACAGTATATTGACCTGCTTTTAATCCCGAAATACTAAGCGGACCAGCATCTGTTGATGTTCCTGAACTTGGAATTGGACCCGTAATGACATAATCAAAAATACCTGCCTCGTTACTTGGAACCAATTGACGATCTACAAAAGTTAAATCTACACTGCCATCTGAAGTACCATAACACACTTCTGAAACAATTGGTGTTGCTTTAATCTCAAATGTATTAGGATCATACACACGATGAACTGCTTGAATTGTACAACCAGTACTAGGGTTTACTACTGTAATAATATATTCGCCTATACCTAATCCTGTAAAAGTACCTGAATTATTTGCTGGATTACCCAGAACCACCGCTCCAGAAGAATAAGCAATAGAGTAGTTTAAAACTACTGGTACCCCAGGTGTTCCTCCTGTAGTTACCACTATAGCTGTTATATCTTCCTTATCTGGGCAAGTGATTGCTTTATCTACTCTTACCGATACTTCATCTAGACGAATGAACGGTTCAACATTAAAAATTCCAGTCGCTGAACCTACACAACCATTTCGGTCGTAAACATTTATTACAAATGCACCTCCTAAGTAATCTGTCAATGTATACACATTTCTAAGACCTTTATAAACTTGTGTTCCATCTTTAATAAACTCATAAGTATAAGCTCCTGTACCGCCTGTCACACCAGTAACGGTAATTGTAGCAAAATTGCTCGTGTTTCCTGTAAGACAAGCATAAGGAACTACAGTAACATTAAGAGCTGGAACTATAATTGGATCCGGTTTACCAACTGTAACCGTTTTTTCATCTGAACATCCTCTCTCAGAAACCACTTTAACCAAATAATCTCCTGCAGTTAATCCTGTAAAGTATGGACTTTCTTGAGGCGTTCCTCCGTCTATGCTGTACATATACTTCGGATTATCGTTTATTCCAGCACTTATTGGTTCTAAACTTGCCGTAATTGTTCCGTCACTTCCGCCATCACAAGATACCGGAGTTGTTTTTGCATCAAACTTTGTAATAGGAGTTGCTTTTTCTAACTCAAATTTAAGTTCGTCTGTACAATTTCCATCATTTACAATTATGATATGTGGGCCTGATGAAAGTTTATCAAACACCATAGGAGCTGTAACTGGAGCTGTCACCGCTACACCATCGATTGTATAAGTATAAGTACCTGTACCACCGGTTGTTGTAACACTAACGATTCCATCTCCTTCTTTACAACTTGGATATACTTGAGTAACAAGACCGCTTACATCTAATGGCTGCAAAATAGTCGCAATTGCCTTAAATTCAAATTCACAACCAAATTTATCTCTAACTATTAGATTGTATTCTTTAGCAACCTTCACCGTAAATGAAGTGCCAGGCTGGAATCCGTTTCCGATACTATATTCGAAAGGTTTCATACCTGTTCCTTCAGTAACAACAATCTCGTAATTACCATTACTATCAGCACAATGTGATGTAACAGTAGCTGTAAATCCAGCAGGTAAAGGATCTGTTGTGATATCTATCTTTAATGGTAAAGAAAGACAACCGTTATCATCTTTTGCATATACATACCAAGATGGTGTCAATGGGTCTAATATTGCAGTATTGCTGCGATCAAATGTACCTGGTGTCGCTGTAGGACTAAATGGAACAAATGAATAAGTATAATTTCCACTTCCTCCTTTTCCTAAAACGGTAACTTTTGCATCGGCACCACAATTTGCATTAATGTTACCTGTTACATCTACTTCAACAATACTTGGTTGTTTTACCGTTACAGCATGAACTGCAGGGCAAGTTGTAATGTCGTCAACAACACTAATTTCAAATTTACCGAAACCTAAGTTTGTTAAAGGAATAGTAGCTGCATTAGTCGAAGTTGGCCCATCAATAACAGTTCCGTCTTTTGTAATAGTGTAGGTGTAATTTCCAGCGAAATTAGAAACTTCAAAAGTTACTTTTCCGTCATTTGTGGTATTACAAGACATATCAGTTAAAACTGTATGCGCTGCCAAAATTTTGGTCACATCATGCACCGTCATCACTTCTTCAAACGAACATCTATTACTATCCGTAACTCTAAACTTATAATTACCAACAGCTAATCCTGTGAAAGTTGCCGAAACTGTGTTATCTAAAACTTTAATTGGCAAATATGCCGGCACAGGTGCTGCGCCATTGAATTCAATAATTTCAAAAGTTAATTCTCCTACACCATTTGTCGCCTTAACCGTTACATCGCTAACATCTTTTCCAGGTGCACATGTAATTGCTGTTGGCGTAAATGTTAGACCGTTTGGTTTGTTTAATGCGTTAACAACTACACTTTGAACGGCTGTTTCGCAATCATTTGCGTCTTTTACTGTATAAGTAACTGTTTGTGGTAAACCATCATTATTATCATAAACTGTAAATGTATCGGTTGTGTCATAACCACGACCATTAAAGTTATAATAGTATTTTCCTGGGGTTATTGGTGTACCATCGTGACCTGTTACCGTAATAATAGTCTCTACACTACAAGATGTATTTGGCGAAAGCGCATGATCAGCCCAAAGTTTTACCGGTTCAATAATCGTAACTGGTATAGATGCAGAAACACATCCTTTTTTATCTGTCACCACTACAGAATACGTACCTGCTTCTAACCCAGTATAAGTACCTGAAATGTCTCCTGTTGTATTTCCAGGCGCCCCTGTAAGCACAAACGTGTAAGGTGCTAACCCACCAGAAGGTGTGATAGTCAAACTGCCATTTGTATCGTCAGCACATTTTAAATCAATATGCTTTTCGATACCGCTTGGTGTTGCAGTTAGCGGATCATTTACTTTTACAGTATTTGTTGTTACAGAACAAGCTGGTGAATTGCTATCTGTAATTACAAAATAATAATCTCCAAAATTAGGAACTGATACTGTAAAATTACCTGTTGCACTCTGCGGTAAACCAGATGGCGCACTGTTAAAATACATTTGATACGTATAAGTACCCTTTCCTCCTGAAATCTTAACATCAATTGTTGCATCTACAGTACCTGTACAATATAAGTCTTTACTTACATCTGCAGTTGCAATTAATTGCTTCTCGACAATATAATCTACAAAAGCTTCACAGTTATTATCATCTTTTAAACCAATTTTGTAAGTTCCTTCAGTAGCAAATGTTGCTATAGAACCATTTATTGGTAATCCGTTTACTGTAAAATATTTTACTCCATTGTAAGTTGTAGAAATAGCTGGAATATTCAAATCTACCGTAAAACTGCTAACAAAACACTGCTGTACCGGCGCTATTAAAATTGGCGCTGCATCATGAGTGATTGATATGGTTTTCTTAGCAAAACATCCTTTGCTGTCTGCTACATAAACATCCCAATCTAAATTGGTTAAAGCTGTATTTACTTTTATTACAGCTGCGCCTACAAATGCTGTTAGAGCTGGCATTGTAGCATTTTTTACTACTACAGCATAAGTATAATTTCCATTTCCGCCTACCACATTTGCGATTGTTATGTCAGTTTCTGATCTGTCACAAAATACCTTAGTTCCTGCAGCATCAAATACAATTGGAGCCGGCATAGAAATTACAACATCTGCAGTTTTAGAACAATTTGTTTTTTTATCTGTTACTGTTACTGTATAAGTTCCTTCTCTAAGACCCGTTACTGTAATAATATCATTTGCAACTGTTGGAAGATCAAATGGTAATGCAAGCGGGGTGCTTGCTACTGCAATATCATAGTTACCAGATGTACTGAAATCAGATACTGTGAAAGTTGCTGTTCCGTTATTATTCGTTCCGTTTGCTGTATTACAACTTACATTTGTCGATGAGGTTTTAAAGACATTAATTTTCGTTAAATTCTCAACTTTGTATGGTCTTTCTATAGAACATCCTCTAGCATCTGTTATTCTGAACGTATAAGTACCTGCAGCTAAACCAGTAAATACAGGTGAAGCTAAATTGTCACGTGATATTGGAGAAATTATTTCATATTTATCAATTGCATAACCTCCAACTGCCGTTAGCGTAACGTCTGTTAATTCTGTTGGACAAGTTGGGTCAGATGGACTAAAATCAATACCCGTTAATTGCTTGAAAGGAGCAACAGTTACGGTACCATTTGCTTTACAACCATTAGCATCGATTACATAATAATCTACTGTATGAGAATTTCCATCATTTGGAATAATCACTTTATTAACATCGTAATACGTTGATCCTCCATCAAAATTGTATTGATATGGACTAGTAGCTGTAGTTGTTCCTCCAGTACCCTGAACTGTTACTGAAGCCTCATAAGGGTTATTACCTGACGTACATCCAAAATCTACAACAGTATGACCAACCTTTAAATCATCCGCTGGTTCATCAACCTGATAATCTTTAAACAGAGAACATAATCTCTTAGAAGTAACTGTAATTCTATAATTCTCTTTTGGAAGATTAGAAAATACATTGTCATTCTGTACAATTCCTACTGGTAATGGTAAACCTGATACTAATGAAATAGCATATGTATAGGCTGGATCATTGTTACCTGGTAACAAGTTTACTGTAATCGTTCCGTTCGCATCACCTTTACAAAGTGCATTGGTAACTACGGCATCAAAAGTAACAGCTGTTCCTTTTTCTAATTTAAATTCTGCAGTAGTAAAACAACCTGTATTGGTATTATCACTCAACGTTAAAGTATACGGAATATCTTCCTTAAGACCTTTAATTGTCTTATTAATAGCATCTATTATAATGCTCGGGCTAGCCGGGCTAATACTATAACCATAATTACCTGAACCACCTGTCGCAACAAATGATATCTCTCCGTTGCTAACACCACAGTCAGGAAGAGCAGTTGGAGTTGGCACAATTTTAAGAGGGGTATCTATATTAATAGTCTGCTCGTTTTCGCAATCATTTTTGTCTTTGATTGTAATTTTATGACTTCCTGAATGGAAACCTGATAATGTAGCAGGGAAAGTTCCTGTATAATCTACAAAAAGACCATTATCAATCTTGATAGCATATGGAGCTACTCCTGCAGTAGTTAAGTTAACCACTATTTGAAAATTGTCTTCAACAACACATTTGTTAGCTACTGATAAAGCAATTATCGGACTAGGGTCTTTAGCTATAATCTGACCAATCTCGAACGGACATCCTTGCGCATCTTTTACTACGATCTTCCAAAATGTAGCTGTGAAAGGGATCTCCAACACATTATCATCTCCGAACGAAACTGGAGCTGAGGCTACAGCAGGATCATAAAAACCATAAGTATACGGTCCTGTACCTCCACCTGCAATTACTGTTACAAATGCACCGTCATTGCAATTTGCAGGTACAACATTCTTAACTGTAGCTTTAAGTGCAGAAGCTGGTTGTTTAATTTGGAATGGGGTAGTTGTTGAACATTTAGTTCCACCAAATTCTTTTACATAAAGTATATAATTACCTGGTTCCAAACCTGTAATTGTTCCGGTATATGGAGCCGTAGTTGTAGTTAAATCTATAAATCCAGATTTAGGATTTGCAATTGGCGAATTGGTTAGATTATCTCTTACCTCATAATCAAGTCGAGTAGTTCCTATTCCTACATCTTTTACTTCAAAACTTAATTCACCATTAGCCGCATTAAAACAAGTTACATTTTTTGGAGTAACATCTGCAGTAATGTCTGAAATCTTAGGTGTTTTATAGTCATAATAAGAAGGACAACCATTTGCATCTACTACCATAAAAGTATATGTAGTGTTTTGTTCTAATTTGTCAAAAGTATATTCTCTGTCTGGTATAGAACCAGAACTAGTACCTATTCCGTAGATAGAATATATGAAATTTGGAACACCTGAAAGACCAGTTAGCTCTAATTTAACAGAAATCCCATCATCACAAGTTGCACCAACCGTTTGCGCACTAAAATCTAAATAAGGAGGCGGTGCAATTCTTATGGCAGCACTTTCAATCTTACATCCATTTACATCTACTACATTTACAAAATAGTCGCCAAAATCTAATCCAGGGAAATTATGTATCAAAAGTGCATCTGCTCTTGTACTAGCAATATGAGTCGCTTTTACTGTCATTGTATTATCATACAAATAGAATGTAAATGGCGCAGTACCACCAGAAGTTGTTTCAAGTTTTACATCCATACTTCCAGGTTGTGTACTATTACATGTAATTCCGTGCGCAAATGTGTATAACACAATTGGATCCGGAGCTACTACATTTGCAGTACCCGTAACCTCACAACCTTTGCTGTCTCGTACTATGTAAGGATAAGGTCCAGCTGCTAAGCCTCCGAAGAAAAATTTATCACCAAAAGGGTTACCATTAAAACTAAATGTAAATGGTCCCTCTCCTGCTGTCGCTTCAAGTCTTACTGATCCATCTTTGTCATAATTACAAGTTGGGTGAACAACTGCTGCACTTGCAGTTACTAACTCAGGATCTTTAACGTCAACTACAACTGTTTCTTTACTACAGTTATTTTTATCTGTAATTTCGAACTGATATGTACCCGCTGCTGTTACTGGGTAATCAAAAAACGTTCCCGTAAAGTCTGTTCCTGTAGCTGGGTAAGAACCACCATTTATTTTTACTTTATAACTGAAATCAGCTTTTCCTCCTGTTACAACTGTAACTCTGATATTTGCATCAGTAGTACCAGATGCCGGACATGTAAGTTCTTTAGTTAATTCTGCATCGACAACTAAGGCATCATAAACGGTAACTACTGTCGTTGCTGGACATCCGTTAGCATCTTTAACCGTAATTGTATATGTTCCTGCACCAACCGTAAATGTATCTGACGGACTTGGTGCAACACCTGTATTAATCGTATAAGTGTATGGTGCAACACCTCCTGTTGTAGAGGCTACAATTTTGAAGTTATTTCCTGAAACACCACATTGATTTGTAACTGATGCTGAAACAACTGGTGCGCTGTCTACTGCAATTGGTACATCTATTTTATAAGTACAGTCATTACCATCTTTTACCCAAACATCCCAATCTGGAGTCGCAGGGTTCAAATCAGCACTTGCGGCTGTTTTAAAGTCAGTATCTGCTGGAGTTACATTATTAGGTTTGAATGCATATTTATAATCTAGTGTTCCTCCTGTAGCATGAACAGTCACTTTTGAAGTTGCTTTTCCGCAATTTGCATTTACATTAGAATCTAAAATTAAATCTAAAGGGTCTGTTGGCTCGTTAATTGTAATTGATCTTGTAACTGTACATTTTGTAGTTTCATCTGTAAATTCTACATCATATATTCCTGCTCCAAGATTAGACAATGTAAATGTAGATAAGTTCTGATTTTCAATAGGTGCCGCTCCATTTACTGAGTAGCTATAAGTACTTACAAAATTTCCTACATCGTATCTAATGTTTCCTGATTTTTCTTTTGGAGTAGTTAAGCAATAAACATCATTCAGTTTAGTTGCCACTGCCGTAATTGAAACTAGTGGAGGAATATTCACAAAGAAATCATCATAACAGCCATTAGCCGATGTTGCTCTAAAAGTATAATTACCTGAATCTAGTCCATCGAAAATTCCAGTTATCGCACCTGTAGTATTGGTTTGTCCAGAAATAATTTCATATAAAGTTGCTGTAACACCATTATTAACTAAAGTAATTGTAGCTGTACTTTTTTGACTTGTGCTAGGTTGGCAGTAGATAGGTGTAACCTCAACTTTTTCAATTTCGATAGAAACAAGAGGATTTACAGTTAATGTTCCACCAACTTCACAACCATTTCCATCCTTCACAGAATACGTAATTGTTTGAACCTTTCCATTATCTGATACCTCTAAAGTATTACCAGTAGAACTATAAGAACCTCCGTTAAAACTATAAGAATAAGGCAAGGTTCCTCCAATTGCCGTTATAGTAACATCTTTAGGTTCTATAGTATTTGATGTGTTACAAGTAAAGGCATCAATCTTCGCGTCAGCTTTTAGTTCTGTCGGCTGTATGATAATCTCTTGCGCTGTACCTTCACATCCTAACGCATCTTTAACCACAATATCATAAGTTCCTTCAATTAAACCTGAAGGATTATTTGTTGTATATTCTGTAGCTGGTGTTCCAACTCTTTTTATAGAGTATGTAAATGGTGCTTTTCCTGAAGTTGGCGTAACTAAAATACTTCCAGTAGAACCATTGTAGCATTTTACATCTGTATGACCTGTATTAAGTGTTAAAACAGTTGATTTAAGTGTTACTGGAATATCTGCTGTATATGCATAACAAACTGGGTTTGCACTATCATTAACTCTAAATCTATAGGTCCCAGCTGCAGTAGCTGTATATGGACTTGTAACTGTTGTATAAGTAGTCCCTCCGTCAGTTGAAACGGCGTAAGTATGAGTACCTATTCCTCCAGTAGAAGATAAACTAATTTTTGTATCTGTAGTACAAGTAATATCTGGCACTACTGTTGGAGTAATTGTTAATTTCTCTGGAACGATATAATCGATAGAAGCAGGACAGCCAAAACCGTCTTTTACGTATAATTTATATATTCCTGGAGTCAAGTTAAAAGTATCCGATGGTCCATAAAAAATACCATCTTTACTAAAACTTGGTGTTCCTGAAAATCTTCCTGTAATCTTGACAACAACAGGTGTACCTGTATAACATTGTGCCGGAATTGGGTCAATTTCTGGTAAATCTTCTGTTAAAATATCAACTGTTTCCATTGCAAAACAATCCTTGGTATCTTTAACATAAACATCAATTTTTGTGCTTAAAGCATTCGTATCAACATCCAAACTAGAGCCATAACCTGTAGTTGGTCCTGTTGACGGACTTGCCGCATAAGCATAAGAATAGCCAGGGCTTCCGCCTCCTAAACCTGTTATAGTAAGTGTTGTAATTTTGTTATCACAACTAATTTTTGATCCAGCAACCGAGAAAACAATTTTTGTTGCTGCTACAATAGTAACCTCAGCAGTATTTGATGTACATCCTGTTGTCTTATCTTTTACTGATAACGTATATTTTCCTGCTGTTAATCCTGTAACCTTAACATCATCACCTGTTACAGTAACTGTAGCAGAAGGTGGTGTTAAAGTATAATCAAAATTACCTGTACTGCTTGCTCCAGCAACTGTAAAAGTTGCTGTACCATTACTGTCTCCAAAACAAACTTCATCTGTTTTTGAACCCGAAACCGAAATTGTCGCAGCTCCATCGATAACAGTTGAACCTACTGCGGTACAACCATTAGCATCTGTTACTTTGAATGAATAATTTCCTGGCAATAATCCTGTAAATACTCCATCGGTATTAGGGGTTCCTGTTACAGGACCAGCTGTAATTTCGTATGTATATGGTGCAACACCATTAACTGTTGTTACAGTAATACTAGTTGTTGTAATATTACATGTTACTGCGTCAGGCGTTGAAAAACTAAGTGCCGTTGGCGGGTTAAACGCTGGTATCTTAATAGTTTTAGTATCAATACATCCTTTAGAATCTTTTACAGAATAAGTGATATCCTGTTCCACTTTTTTATTTGTAACTAATAAAGTATTTTCTGTAGAATAATTTATACTTCCGTCAAAATTGTAGGTATAAAGTCCAGAACCTCCGTTACCTGTTATGGTAACCAAAGTTGTTGTACTACACGTTGTATTAGGATCAAAAGCAGCTGAAGCAACTACTTTTGTTGGATTATTTAAAGTAATTGTATAAACTGGTGAAAGACAACCTTTACTGTCTTTTACCTGATAAGTATAATCTTTAGTCTGAGCTGTCGCTGTGAAAGCATCTAAGCCTTTAATCGTTGCATCTGAACCAAAAGTTGTACTTCCGTTAAAACTATAAGTATATGGAGCGCCCGAACCACCAGCTGCGAAAACCGTAAATTGACCATTTGCATCATTATTACAACTAGGGTCTTCGCTACTTGCTGTTGCCGTTGGTGTTAATTTAGCATTTACAGTAGTTGCAGTAGTAACTACAGAACAACCATTAGAATCAGTCACTTTAAAAATATAACTGCCTGCTTTATCCGCTTTATGAACATTACCTGTCATTGGAACAAAGGTAGTACCGCCATCTGTAGATACTGCATACGTGTATGGAGCAACTCCCTCATAAGCAGTAACTGTAATTTCGGCATCAGGATTTGCTGTACAATCTAACAATTTTGTCACCTCTGCATCTGCTTTTAATTCCTTACCTATTACAATTCCAGTAATGGCATCTGCCACACATCCGTTTGCATCTGTTACCACAATAGTATGTGTACCAGATCCAACATTAGTAAATTTATTCTCAGTTTGACTATCCTGACCATCCAAACTATAATTGTATGGAGCCTTACCTCCCGTTGCTGTAACAATTAAAGTTGAACCGTTTACAGCATCATAACATAGGTCAGATAATGGATCTAGAGATGCTGATGGTTTACCAGGAAGAACCACAGAAACAGGATCTGAAGCTGGTGACGAACAATCACTAGCGTCTTGTATATACACTATATAATCTCCCTCTGGAACATTTGTAAATGTATCTAATGCTTGAAAAGCAGTTACAAGAGTTCCGTCGCTTTTTCTAAGCTCGTATTTATAATTTGGCGTGCCGCCTTCAGCCTTAGCAAATATAGAAGCCCCCAAAATACAAGTTGGCTGAACTGTTATGCTGGCAACTACAGTAAGAGCCAAAGGAGCTCCAATTGTTTTGTCAAAAGAGCTAGAACATAAACCAGCATCATCATTTTTAACAATAATTTTATAATTTCCTGCGGCTAAAGACGAAATAATAAGTGGAGAACTTGTACCTGTACTCCAATTTGCTCCACCGTCTATAGAATATTTAAAACCATTTACAGTATCAAAATTTTCTACAGTAATTGTAATCTTTCCATCATTTTTGTCGCTGCAACTAGCATCGTCAATAATTGGTTCTGAAACTTTAAATGCTTTATCACTGTCAACAATAACTGTATAATCTTTTTCAGCTCCGCAAGTTTCTGGAATTTGACGTACCCAGATATCGTCTATTGCTAAATCGTTCCCTTGAATTACTTGACTATGGGATAAAATAACAAAGTCTAATGACGTATTGTCCCCTGGATTTAATTTTAATACTTGACCATTTCCTAAATCAGTACTATTGTGCCATTGCTCATCTCTAGTAATTTCAGGAGTATCTTTAAAAGCTCCTGGTATTGGCACTCCATTTTTTTGAAGTTGAATCGTTAATTTAGGTGAAGGTAAATTGTTTGTTTTACTCAATAAATTAACCATATAAAGTGAAACCTCTATATCTTGATTTGGTATTACATCATTAATAGTTTTTTTGTATAAAACTCCTCCAGGAGGTACGACACCGCCCACATTAACTGCTAAAAATCTACCATCTGTAATTTTTGGTGTACTATTAATAACCGCAGTATTGTCTTTTGGCAGCCACCATCTAAAATCAGGTGCATGTGCAGGAAGTAATCCTTGAGTTACTACATATTCGCCATCATTTAAAAGTATTGGTCCCCAAGGATTTCCAACATTACAGTCTATTACATCATCTTGTCGTTCCCAACAATAATTGGGGTGGATTCCTGCAATTTTAACGTCTGGTCCTCTTCCAAAATCTTCTCTTAATAAATTACTGTAAGTAGGCACTTTAGTTACTTTATACTTAACTGTAATCGTGTGAGTTCCTGCTGGAACGTTAGTAAACACATTATTTGTAATAGGTGTATTCGCTGTTCCATTTATATAATACTCATACGTATAACTCGTATCTGAAGGATTTGTAACTGTAACTGTTGTAGATGCTTTACCATCACAAGTAAATACAGGATCGGCAACATCAATTGTTGGATCATCAGGTTTAGGTTCTAAAATAATTTGATATGGAATCTCAAAAATACAGCCTAAAGCATCTTTAACTTGTAGAATAAAACTACCTGGCAGAACATCTTTTTCATTACTTGTCTGCCAATTTGCACCTCCGTCAAAACTATATTCATAATCTGGTGTTCCGCCTTCTACATTATTGATTCGCAATTTACCTCCTTGTTTTATGCCATCAACATCTGGTAATGTACAACCTGCTAAAGCCGCAACACCTGCTGATGCTGATATTGCAGAAGCTGGTCCAGTAATCGTAATTTCTTGCGAAGGATCAAAGCAATCTTTTGTTGCAGTATTTGGCCAAACTGGTATAGGATATGTCATACTATACTTAACCTTAACCTTATAAACACCTGGCTGTAAATTAGAAAATACAGGATTAGACTGATAACTTGCTCCATCATTAATACTATAGCCCATAGTATATCCATTCGAAGTTCCAATTAATTTTACTTCAATTTTCGAACTTCCATCGTAACAATTACTATTAGTATGTTCGATCTCATAAGTAGGTTTTGGATTGTCTGGAACTGTGATCGTTCTCGTTATTGTACAGTTGTTTTTATCTACAATTTTAATCGTATAAAGACCTGACTTAGTTACAACAAACTCATTTTCAGTTTGAAAATCAGTTTCGCTGTTTATAAAATAATTATATGGTGAGTTACCTCCTTCTGGTGTAATTTTAACTTTTCCATCGCTGCAAGCTGTTAATGGTTCTATTAAAGCTACTTCTGCTTTGAACTCATTCCAAACTTGATCTATATGGATTTTCTTAGTGTCCGTACAACCATCACTTGTAAGAATCTCTAAAATATAGTCCTGATTAGTCGCTAATTTATCAAATTCGTACTCTGCTGCATCAATTGGTCCTACATTGTATAATACTGATCCGTTACTAGACAGTTTATAATAATATTGAGGATTAGCATCATTTACGGCTACTCTAATATTACCTTTCTCTCCATAACATAAAGGTTGTGTTACTTCGGCCTTTACATTAAAATCTCTCTCTCTAATTTGAATATTAGGAACAGTAAAAATACAAGGGTTTTGTGTTACACCTGTTTGTTTAATATAAATAGTATATAGCCCCGCAGTGGTAACATCAAAACTATTACTCGTATTATAATTTATACCATCAATACTATAAACGTATCCTGCTGGCACATCTCCAATTGTAATATTACCTGGTTTACCACAGATAATATCTTTATGCTTTTCGGTAGGATTTAAATCATTGGTAAAAACATTAAAATAAAAACGATTAAAACATCCATCTTTATAGTTTAATGTTAGTCTATACTGTCCTGCTATTTTAGCATCATAATCTGGGCCTTCTGCAACTTTACTCCAATTACAAGCATCCCCTTCGTTAGCACAATTTGCACTACTTGGAGGTGCGCAGCTTGCTAGGTCTAATTTTTCCCAAACGATAGTAGAACCATCTGAAATATTTGTTTTAATAGGTCGCGAATCATTAGCGCCACATAAGAAAAGATTAGGAAGTTCTTTACCGTCATTTGGACAAATCAAAACTTCTCCTTTATAAGGAGCTTTCGCATAAGGAATTACCGGATTGGTATTATTACTTCCAAATCTTGTAACTGTAAAAGCTTGATAAATTGATCTACATGGCGCTGCTGCAAGGTTATAAACATAATATGTTCCTGGCTGCTTCACATTTAAAATCTGTCCAGTACCTATTTGTTTTGTACGAGCTTCATCACTATACCAGGTATATGAAGTATAACCATTAGCCGCTACTAAGTCTACATCGTCTTTACATAAAATAATACTTTCAGTATACTTACATCCATCAACACCAATTAAAAAGTTAGTTGCTTTTGGAGTTAATAAACACCCTGTATTTGTATTAACACTAGGATCATCAGAAATTACAAAATCTGTATTTAAAGTTCCTCTATAAGTTGCATAAGCAGAGTTATCAATACTATTAGAACATGCTTCGCTCAAAGATTTACAATCTGGAACAACTTGAACTTTAAAACTTATCGTTTTTTCGAGCAATGTGTTCGCTTTTACTACAGAATCATCCACTTTAAAAACAATACTCCTAGTAGCTGCATCATATGATTGTACGGTTACTCCGGCAGGCAGCGGGTTTAAATCAGCATCGTGATTATAGATAATATTAATAGGCAGCTGATCTCTAATTGTCAGCCCCTTTGCATCATCATTTCCTGTATTTCTAAAACCAATTTCATAATTTAACTGCTGGCCTAATACTACATTCTGACCACCTATATTAGCACCTGCTGAGTTTTTTACAATTTTGGTAAGTACAATATTGGGTTCAATAATGTCTACTGCAAAGGCATTAAAATAGTAAAAATAAACATCTTGTGTACTTCCTAATCTAATACTGGCCGAAGTTGCATTATTATCTATAACTATACCTCCTGGATGTTCTTTTGTTGCAGGGTTATTAATGTTTAAAATTCCGGCATCATACCCCAGCGTATTTTTACTGTCAGGCCTCCTACTAAAAAAGTTTTCTGTTTTGTCGGTAGCTGGATCAACATAAGTTACACTACTATTAAAAAAATTGTCTTTTGCTCTAATTGTATTATTGGAAGCATTTGTTGCACTAATAGTTGTTCCATTAATTTGCAAATAATCTCCATCAATCGGTTGATCACCTTCTAGTGCGGCAAAAGCAAATTTTACACGCACTGGGCCTGTAGGAATGGTTTTAAAACCAGAAACGGGAATATCTAAAGTCGTTTTCCCTCCAATTCCGCTGAAGCCATCAAATGATGTAATAAACTTTGCCGGCAGTGTAGGGTCTTCATAAACAATAAAAATGGACCATCCTGCAGATAAACCTGTACCGCCATTAGAGCCTTGACTCGACAAAACATTTGCCACGGTATATTCTCCTTGTGCATCAGCTTGTCCAGCTACTAGGTCGGTAATATCAGCGTAACAGGCATATGCTTTGTTATTATCACTTCCAATTGGTGCGGCTGCGGCATCATAAACAATTTCACCTTTGATTTTATTATAACCTCCTTTCGGAAGCTTAAGCATTACATCTTCAATACCTGTTCTACTGTCTCTCTGTAAAATGGCTCCCCAGTATAAACCAGCATGAACTATTTTGTAACAGGCAGGTTTAGGTATCTTTAAGGTTGCACTGCTAGAACTGAATGTATTAGGATCACCATCGATATCAATATATCTCATATCAAAATCAGAGTTGTACCCTCCTCTATCATAAGCATCCTCTGGGTCTCTCTCATCTGTATCCCGATTTAAAATATTATTGCCTATCAGCAACATATCTCCTTTTAATCGTCTGTCAAATCTTGGGCTAAATCCCTTAAGATTTTGAGAAATTACAATGCAGCTTTGAAGAAAGATCAAAGCCAATAAAATCAATCTTAGGTTAGTAGGTTTTTTCATAATTATTCTGTTGTTTCACTTGCATTCTATTTTTAGAGGGGCGTCTAAAAACAAAACAATTGGTACTCTAAAACATTTAATTTATACTGTTTTACTCTTAAAATCTAAGAGTAAAACAATGCTATTTATTCTTTATTCTTATTAATTCTCCACTTTTACGATAGCCATTTTCCCGTTGTATGGTTTAGATCCTTTAGCTTCTAATGCTTTAGTTGCTTCCGGTAATCCATCGAACTTATCGTAATAGATG
Source organism: Flavobacterium sp. FlaQc-28 (assembly GCF_044007415.1). NCBI lineage: Bacteria > Pseudomonadati > Bacteroidota > Flavobacteriia > Flavobacteriales > Flavobacteriaceae > Flavobacterium > Flavobacterium sp. FlaQc-28. The sequence goes on along the minus strand of NZ_JBIPCM010000001.1, from coordinate 783,883 downwards.
TAATATTTACTTGTTGTAACATTGTAAAAGAAATTAACATCTGTGCGTCCAGCCGCTACGGCTTTTCTTAAGAATTCATCTCTCTTTTCAACACTGTTATGAACCGCAATAATTAAATAATAACCATTATCAGAATTTTTAATATTCTTAATAATCTGCATATTCGACTGGTCTTCTCCAAAATCAAAATCACTTGCCTTCAATGGTGTGCTGCTTAATTTTGTGGTCTCTTTTATACGTTTAAGAGCGGCAACGTCCTGTGCATATCTTCCTTGATCGTTTTCATATGCTGCACGTTTAATTCTACGTTTTTTCTCAATCTCCGTTTCGGTCTTAATACGCTCTAAATTCGAAAGCAGAACCGCACTGTCTTGCTCCATTTTTAACTGTGCTGCTTTTAACTCATTTATCTTATCTAAATAAGCTTTATTCAAAGCATCATTTTTATTTGGAACTTTTTTAAGTCTTTCGTTATACAAATTAGTCAGTTTTGCAATCTCTTCTTTTTGCATTCTGCTCGCATCTGCAAGTTGTCCTTTTAAGGCCTCTAACTGACTATTTTCTGCGGCAACACTTTTAAATGGTTTTGGCTCTTTATAAATACCTTTTTCACTTAAATCATTCAAATCCCTTTGTTTATTAGCTACTGTTGTATTAAACTGAGATAATAAATCTTTCTGTACTTTACTTGAATTTTCTAACGACTGTGTTAAGTTTTCAATAGCTTTAGCAGTATCGTCTTTTGGAGTTGCTGCTGCTTTTGCCGCAGCTTCAGCAGCTAATCTTGCCTGAAGCGCTTCTGCATCAGCTTTCGCTTTAGCGTCTGCCAGTAATTTTGCCTCACGTGCTTCTTCTGCTAATCTTAACTGTCTCGTTTCTTCCTCCGCTTTCATTTTTTCAGTCGCTTCTGCATCAGCTTTAGCTTTGGCATCTGCTAATAATTTAGCCTGAGCCGCCTCCATATCTGCTTTTGCTTTTGCATCCGCAGCAAGTTTTGCTTGGCGAGCTTCTGCATCAGCTTTTGCTTTTTCTTCCGCTGCTTGTTTTACTCTAAGAGCTTCGGCATCTGCTTTCGCTTTAGCGTCTGCGGCTAATTTTGCTTGAAGTGCTTCTGCATCAGCCTTAGCTTTTGCATCGGCTGCAAGTTTCGCCTGTAATGCCTCTGCATCCGCTTTAGCTTTCGCATCTGCTGCAAGTTTAGCTTGAAGTGCATCTGCTTTTGCTTTTTCTTCAGCCGCTTGTTTTGCTTTAAGAGCTTCCGCATCGGCTTTCGCTTTTGCTTCTGCAGCTAATTTAGCCAAGCGAGCTTCTTCAGCTTGTTGTAATTGTTTAGCTTCAGCGTCTGCCTTTGCTTTCGCGGTTGCTTCTGCATCAGCTTTAACTCTTGCATCTGCAATTAGTTTCGCTTGTAATGCCGCCATATCGGCTTTTGCTTTAGCTTCTGCTGCCAATCTCGCTTGTTCCGCTTCTGCATCAGCTTTCACTTTAGCTTCAGCTGCCAGTTTCGCTTGTAATGCTTCTGCATCGGCTTTTGCTTTAGCCTCAGCAGCCAGCTTAGCTTGGGCATCGGCTTTTGCTTTGGCATCGGCTACTAATTTTGCTTGAAGTGCTTCAGCATCGGCTTTCGCTTTTGCTTCTGCGGCAAGTTTTGCTTGTGCTTCAGCATCTGCTTTAGCTTTGGCATCTGCAGCCAATTTAATTTTTAAAGCTTCTGCATCCGCTTTCGCTTTTGCTTCTGCTGCTATTAATGCTTGTCTTGCTTCAGCATCGGCTTTTGCTTTTGCATCGGCAGCTAATTTTTCTTTTAAGGCCGCATCTGCAGCTGCTTTTGCTTTTGCATCTGACGCAAGTTTTGCCTTATTTGCAGCATCAATTGAAGCTTTAGTTTTGGCTTCGGCAGCAGCTTTTGCTTTTGCTTCGGCTGCTAACTTAGCTTGCAATGCATCAGAATCTGCTTTTGCTTTTGCATCCGCAGCTAGTATCGATTGTAAATCTGCTTCTTCGGCTTTGGCCTTAGCTTCTGCTTTTCGTTTTGCTTCTGCAGCATCCGCCTTAGCTTTATTGTCTGCAGCTAATTTTATTCTTAATGCTTCGGCATCTGTTTTCGCTTTAGCATCCGCCGCAAGTTTAACTTTAAGAGCCTCAGCGTCTGCTTTTGCTTTATCAGCAGCTAATTGCGCTTGTGTTTTTTGTGGAGCTGCGTTAGCAGCTGCTGGTTTATTTGCAATTGCTTGTGCTCTCGCTGCCGCAGCTGCATCAACTCTTGCTTTATTATCTGCGGCTAGTTTAATTCTGCGCGCTTCAGCATCGGCTCTGGCTTTATCAGCGGCCAATTGTGTTTGTGTTTTTTGTGTTGTGGCAACTGCTCTATTTGCTGTTGCAGTTTGTGCTCTTGCACTGGCAGCGGCATCAGCTTTAGCCTTAGCATCGGCTGCTAATTTTATCTTAATAGCTTCAGCATCTGCTTTCGCTTTATTATCTGCTTCTAATTTTGCTTTTGCAGCAGCTTCGGCATCAGCCTTCACTTTTTCTGCAGCAGCAAGTCTTGCTTGTTTTGCTTCTGCATCAGCAACAGCTTTAGCTTCAGCTGCTAATCTAGCTGTTTCGGCACCACTCACTCTCGTAACTGGAGCACTTGTAGTTTTCTTTGCCATTACTGGTTTTGGTTTTGCAGGATCTATTAATGATCCTTCTTCATCTTCACCGTAATAGTAATTTTTACTTTTGAATTTATATGCAATTGCAAACTCATGAGAACCTCCCATATTGGTGAAATTTCCCATTCCTCTTTCATAGTTATACTCGATAGAAATGCTAGGCGAAATATTAACACCTAAACCAGCCGAAATTCCGTATAAAGTATTATATCCTGCCTGTGCCCAAACTCCTTGCGGAATAGCAAGCATGGCAAGTCCTGAAATAACTGTTTTATCTTTTTTAATCTCTGTTTTTACAAGTCCAGAAAATTTACTTCTGTCAAAAAAACCAAAACTATCCAAATAACCCGTGTACATTCCGTGCAGTTGTATCGCTCTTTCTGGATCATCCTTTACCATTCCTGAACCAAAATTGTAAAGCACTAAGTTGTTTATCGATAATCCGAAATCTAGAAAAGCGGTTCCATAATTAATACCTGGATTAACCGTTAATAAAGTATTTGAAGGATACTCTCCGTTTAAAACTTCAATATCATCCGTAATGATTTTACCTCTGTCTAATCCGCTTTTATAAACTCCTACATTCAAACCAAATGTTAAATTGCTGTCTTCTTGTAAAACGATGTTGTGAGCGAAATTTCCAACTCCGCCAAAAACAGTCATTAAGCCATAATTTTGTTGAAATAAACCAAAAGCAAATGCTTCGTTTTCTCTAAAACGACCTGAATAACTCGCCAAATAAGTTTGCGGCGCATTATCAAATTGTACCCATTGTCTTTTATTATAAAAACTTGCATAAGCACTTGTTTCTCGAACAAAACTAAACGCAGGGTTAATTAAGTATCTGTTGAACTTTAAAGAATTTCTTATAGGCATTGAAAACGAAACAACTCCATTCTCATTTTGATCCTGAGAATAGAGTGCATTTGAAAAACCGTAAAATAAACTTATGAATAGTAAAATTTTCTTCATCTTATTTAATCACAGTTATTGATCCTTTTTTTTCACCGGTGTCTGATTGAATGACATAGTAATATACTGGATTTACATTTTTAAAATCTATTGCTGTCTGCGGCCAATCACCTTGATAGTTGTAAACATCAAGAACTTTTTCGCCGTTTGAACTTAGAATAATTACTTTAGTATTTGCGTTTTTGTAAGCATCTGGAATATTCCAATACGGATTTGCACTGCTTAGCCTAAGTATATTTTGAATCACTGTAGAAGGTGCTGATGGGCCTGTAACTTTAAAACTAAACTCTTGAGATGATATACATCCTGTTGTCTGCGAAATTTTTGCTTTATAATTACCTGGTGCAGCTACCAAGTATGATCTTGATGTCGCTCCTGCAATTACATTTCCATTTAATGACCACTCAAACTCAGGATTAGCAGCATCTGTAGTAAGACTGACATTAACAGTTTCGCCTTCATTAAGAGAAGTAGTATCTGCAACATCTATACTTGCTGTAAATCCGTTACTTTTAAGATCAATAGATCCTGAAGCACTGCAGCCTCCAAAATCAACATCAACTGAATAAATACCGGATTCATTTGTCGCATAAGAACGACCTACAGCATCTTTTATAGCAACTCCATTCTTTTTCCATTGATACTTGTTTCCTGCGGTTGCTGTTAAAATTGTACCAGTACCATTTGCACAGAAAGGATTTCCTAAATTTGAATCGATTGTAACAGCAGAACCTGATCCAGAGCCAGATGAAGTAACTGTTACACGATTAGAACTATAGTTAACATCAGAACATAAACCATAATCAATCTCGACGTAGTACTTTCCAGCAGAATTTACAACTAGATCCTTAGAACTTTGTCCTGCAATTGCAACATCATCCTTATACCATTTGTATTTAAGCTTTGGGAAATTTAATGGTGATGAACCAGGAACAGTTGGTGTATCATTATTAATTGAAAGTGTAATACTGCCGCCTGCACAAAACATTGCAGTATCATTTTTATTATTAATAAAAAAAGCTCCTTCATACTCTTTGTAGTAAGCAGGGAATGAAGTATTGCTCAATGAGCTTTTAAACTTTGGGCTTATAACACCTGTAGAGCTCTTGACTCTTAAACCATAAGAATCAGAACCAGCTAAATTAGTTGGTACAGCGTATTTTATAGTTTGCTGTGTAGCAGAAATATCAAAAGGCTGTATTAAAGTTGTTGCAATAGGATTGTTTGACCCATCTAAAAGTTCTACAACAAAAGTAGTTCCAGCAGGAAAATCAATATAACTAAATGTCGCATTAAATTCATTAAACGAGCTACCTGCACAAAGTTTTTCTAACCCATCAAAGGACTGTGGAACAATAGTCTGCCCATAAGAACTCGATTTAGTAAATAGAATTATGCTAAATAAAATAAGTAATCTGGTAAAAGAAAAAGTAATTTTTTGAATCATATAGTACGCGTTCTAGATAAGTCTATACGTTCAAAAAATAAGATGTCTATGAATGTTTCTGAAAAATCATATTTATAGTTCTCAATAATATCTTTTGCAAGAATTGAAGTTGCACTAATTAATGAATTTTCATTACAGTCTGCACTTAGATCTTTCATTTCAGTTGCAATAGTAAGGCTGTCCTTGGGGGTGGACAGCCCTGCTATAAACTGATTAGAATTCTCTAATTGACTGATCCTTTTAGCAGGATCATTTTTTTGGTTTGTCGCTTTAAACGAAGTCAAACTACACTGTGCTTCAACAGAAACTATAGCTTCTGATGTTGCAGCACTTTGTGCATATAGACTTAACGATATAGGCGAAAACAAAAATATTGTATATAAAAAATACTTTTTTGTAGATTGAGCCATTATGTCTTGATCTTTATTTGGTCCGGTTGAGACGATACATAAATTGTGTCTGGGGACTTTATTAATAAAATTTACGCGTTGAAATAAAAATCGAAATCTATTTATCTATTGCCGCTTGAAGCTGTGATTTTTCCTAGTTGTAATCTAAAATCTGGTTTTTTAGCGTTGAAAATATCAATAAATGTTTCTTTGTTGCTGCTTTGAGAATAAACGTTAAAAAACACGCTGTTTCCATACCAGCTCTCTAAATCTTCATTGTTAGAATTGTACTCTGTAAAGATATTTCCTTTACATAGGTTGAAGTACATTTCTTCAAATTTGATTTTTTTAAGGTTAGCATCATTGATCTCTGTTTTACTGTCTAACAATACAGCAGGATTAAATCCAGAGATTACACTTCTTTTCATTTCAAGAGAAGCATTTTCAGCCACATAAACAGCCTCTTTTACTAAACCTGATTGAATATCAGCATTGATGTTTTCGCTGTCGTTAAGCATTGTGATGTTTGTAGCAACAACAAGAGTTTGTTTTTTAGTAAAATCTGTTTCACTTTTCTTTTCATATGATTTTACTTCCATGCAACGAGATCCGTCTTTGTTACTAGATAAATAAGATGATCTAACAGCTAATGAATTGTATAAACGACATTGAACTCCTTGAGTAAATTTATAATCGTCGTTGATTGATTTATAAGAAACAAATTTTGTAGCATTTACATCACCTCCAAAAAAAGCAAATGAATCTCCTCCAGAGTAACTTACCATTACATTTTCTAAGATTGTTTTATTACCAACTCCAGCGATAGTCAATCCGTTGAAAGTATCAACACCTTTCACTTTTTTTCCAGCAAATTCGATTCTAACAAATCGCATAATACCAGAATTTGAAGCTGTATTATCACCTCCATAAGTAGTAAGAGTTGGGTCTAAGTCTAGGTTATAAGAACCTACATTTCCAAATTTATTAATTGGAGCATCTCCAAGAATAACTACTCCACCCCAGTCTCCTGCTTTTTTCAGGCTTCTGTTAGAAGTAAACACAATTGGATCAGTTTCTAAACCATCAGCCATAATTTGTGCACCTTTAGTAACTACCAATGTTCCTTTTGTTTCAAAATCACCAATAATTAAAGTTCCTGGTTCAATTGTTAAAACTGCATTATTAGTAACATACACGTTACCTTGCAAAACATAAATATTCCTTTTCAGCAATTTTGTGTTAACAGAAATATTTCCTGCTAAAATTTGGTTTGCTTCTCCGTAATCTACTTTGTTAGGCTTAAATTCGGTCCAGTTGTTTAACCAATTGGTGTAGCCCATAATTCCTTTCTCTTGTTGAGCACTCATACTTGTGACTGTCAAAAAGATACAGATCAATAGAGTAATTTTTTTCATGATAAGGGGGGGTATTGGGGGTTAATAATAATTTGGGTATGCGTAAATGAAAAAACTCATCTCGAGATTTTCTGGTGGTATTCAGAACACATCGAGAACGAGTTAATTTTCTTTTTTCTTTTAAAATACTGTGAGAGTTTAAAGCTGTTCACGCATCAAAAAAGAGATTTAAAATATTTTTATAAAAATTACATTTCGTTCAAATCGTTGAATTCGTGTAAAGATTTCAATGTACTTTCGTAAAATAAAATAGCTGCGATTAAGTTTCCTTTATCTGAATATGGCATCATTTTTCTTTGAAATTCTACTGTAGTATCTAAGAAATTTGATGTACCAACAGCCTGAGCATCTAAAACTTTTTTGTGTTCATTATCGTCTGGAATACCTAAGTCTGCCATTGTAACACCCGGTTTTGTAACCAACGCAATATAAGGGAGAGTTTTTACTAATACTTTAATTCGCTCAATGTATAATTCTAACAATTCCCCTTTTTGCATACCACTCAATTCTTTTTGATCGTGATATTTACGAATAAGAGCTGTCGTACTAATTATACTTCTTGGAGCGTTCTTTGCCTGAGCTGAAGCAACAGCAGTTGTCAAGATAAAAAATGCACTTAATAAAATAATTTTCCCTTTCATAAATTCTTATTAAATAATTGGTTGTTGATGAAAACAAAAATATAGAAATTAACTTAAATTGCAACTTTATTGATTTGTTTTTTCAAAAAAAAAGCTTAAAAAAAGCTTAAAAACCAGCGTTATGTCGAGAAAATGTGCGTTTTAACGTGCTTTCTGTTAAAATTGTTAAAATCCAAACCGTAAGATTTAAGCCATAAAACCTAGAGTAAAATCTACTCTAAATAACCAAAAAAAGCATACGATTGTCGTTTTTTCAAAAAAAATATTAACAAAAAAGTCTTTATATTTACTAACATGAACAATTTTATTAACAAAAGTTCGTTAGCAAACCGCAAATATTTCTATAAAAATCCATCAGAATCTCATAAATTAAAGCTGCCGTATAAACTTTATCTGGAAAATTTTTGACTACATCATTTTCTTCTATCTTTGCCTCATGCAATTTTCACAAATTTTAGGTCAGGATTACATCAAAAGCCATTTAATAAAAAGCGCATCTTCTGGACGAATTCCGCATGCTCAATTATTCATCGGCCCTGAAGGAAGCGGTACGTTATCGACTGCAATTGCTTATGCGCAGTATATTTTGTGTAATAACACTGGGAACGAAAATGAAAACGGGAACGATTCCTGCAACTTAAAATTTCAAAACATCTCGCATCCCGATCTGCATTTTATTTACCCAACGGTTACTACCGAAGATGTAAAAACAAAACCAAAAAGCTTAGATTTTATTCAAGATTGGCGAACTTTCATTCACGAAATGCCATACGGCGGTTTATTTGACTGGTATAAAATTCTTGGTGTTCAAAACAAACAAGGAGAAATAAGAGTCGAAGATGCACAGGAAGTTTTAAAATCACTTTCGCTAAAATCATACGAAGGCGGTTATAAAATTATGATTATCTGGATGGCAGATAAGATGAATATTGCGGCTTCAAACAAGCTGTTAAAGCTTCTAGAAGAACCTTCAGACAAAACAATTTTTATCTTAATTTCTGAAAACGAAGAAGATATTATACAAACCATACGTTCTCGTTGTCAAGTAATTCACTTTAACGGACTTCCTGAAAAAGTAATTGCCGAAGCTTTAATTTCAAAAGAAAATCTCGACGAAAAATCAGCTTTTAAAATTGCACATCAAGCGCAGGGAAATTTCAATAAAGCACTTCATCTCCTCAAAGAAGATGACTCTGAATATCCATTTGAACAATGGTTTGTCAATTGGGTTCGCGCCGCTTTTAGAGCAAAAGGAAATGCTGCGGCAATTCAAGATTTAATTTCCTGGAGCGAAGAAATTGCAGGACTTGGACGCGAAAGCCAAAAGAAATTTATTCAGTTTTGTATTGAAATGTTTCGTCAAGCACTTTTACTTAACTATCAGGCTCCAACTTTGGTTTATATTGAACCTAAAGTAGACAAATTTAAATTGGAGAATTTTGCGCCTTTTGTAAACGGCAATAATATTCATGAAATTTTCAAAGAACTTTCAGATGCGATGTATCACATTGAAAGAAACGGAAATGCAAAAATAATCTTAACCGATTTATCTATAAAACTGACTCGTTTAATTCACAAAAAATAATTTTCAGATGAATAATGCCGCCTCTATTTTATTACTAGCATTTTTAGCCATAACTTTTTTACAATCAGGTTATGAAAAGATTTTTTATTGGAAAGATAATGTTGAATGGCTTAAAGGTCATTTTGCCAAAACACCTCTAAAAAATCAAGTTCCTCTTGCCTTATTTCATTTATTACTATTAGAATTAATTTCTGGTGTTTTATGTGTAGTTGGAGCAATTCAATTATTAACAAACAGCGGCCGAGAATATGGCTTTTATGGCGCTATTTTCTCTTGTATTTGTTTGTTAATGATGCTTTTCGGACAGCGATTAGCAAAAGATTATGATGGTGCAAGAACCATCGTAATTTATTTTATTCCTGCTGTAATGGCAGTTTATTGGTTGAATTAATCGACCGCAATTTTTAAAAAAATAAGCCCAATTTAAAAGGTTTTTTAATCTGAAAACGGTGGCAAGAAAATAAAATTTTATCAAAAAATGAATGCAAAACATCCTTCAGAATCCCTAACTATTTTAACCGATTTAGTTTTACCAAGTGAAACAAATCCTTTAAACAATCTATTTGGCGGCGAATTACTTGCCCGTATGGATCGTGCAGCAAGTATTGCGGCACGCAGACATTCTCGCCGAATTGTAGTAACGGCATCTGTAAATCACGTTGCTTTCAATAGAGCTATTTCATTAGGAAGTGTTGTAACTGTTGAAGCAAAAGTATCAAGATCTTTCAAGAGTTCTATGGAGGTTTTTATAGATGTTTGGGTAGAAGATCGTGAATCTGGCAGCAGAACAAAAGCAAACGAAGCCATTTATACTTTTGTTGCTGTTGATGATACAGGAAGACCTGTTGAAGTACCGCCAATCGTACCAGAAACCGAACTTGAAATACAACGATTTGATGCGGCTTTGCGTCGTAAACAACTGAGTTTAGTTCTTGCTGGAAAAATGAAACCGTCTGATGCCACAGAATTAAAGGCTTTATTTTTATAATAAAATTTGTTACAATTTGTGACAATCTGAGTCACTCAAACTTCAAAAAAAAGAAGTATTTTTACCAAATTACAAGCCTAAAAAAATAAAAATCAGGACGCCGTTTACTCTTTTTGATTTTTATTAAAAAGAAACAAAATAACAATTTTAGACAAAAGAAAAAGATGAGTTCAGACAAAGAAGCCAAATTAAAAGCGCTGCAATTAACGCTTGATAAACTTGACAAAACCTACGGAAAAGGAACCGTAATGAAAATGGGCGATAAAGCCATCGTGGAGGTAGAAACGATTTCTTCTGGCTCACTTGGTGTTGATTTAGCTCTTGGAGTTAATGGGTATCCAAAAGGAAGAATTATTGAAATATACGGGCCAGAATCTTCTGGTAAGACTACTTTAACATTACATGCAATTGCCGAAGCTCAAAAAGCGGGCGGAATTGCTGCTTTTATAGATGCTGAACATGCTTTTGATAGAAACTATGCTGAAAAATTAGGTGTAGATATCGAAAACCTAATCATCTCACAACCAGACAACGGAGAGCAGGCTTTAGAAATTGCCGAAAATTTAATTCGTTCTGGAGCTATAGACATAGTTGTTATTGACTCTGTTGCAGCCTTAACTCCAAAAAGTGAAATTGAAGGTGAAATGGGAGATTCGAAAATGGGTCTTCACGCACGTTTAATGTCGCAGGCTTTAAGAAAATTAACTGGAACAATCAGTAAAACAAACTGTACTGTTTTCTTCATCAACCAGCTGCGTGAAAAAATTGGTGTAATGTTCGGGAATCCTGAAACTACAACTGGTGGTAACGCTTTAAAATTCTATGCTTCAGTTCGTTTAGATATTCGTCGTTCTTCTCAAATTAAAGACGGTGAGAACGTTATTGGAAACAGAACTAAAGTTAAAATCGTCAAAAACAAAGTAGCTCCGCCTTTTAAAACTGCCGAATTCGACATTATGTACGGAGAAGGTGTTTCTAAAACTGGTGAAATTCTTGACTTAGCGGTTGAATTTGAAATCGTTAAAAAAGCTGGATCTTGGTTTAGTTACGGAGACACAAAATTAGGACAAGGACGCGATGCTGTAAAAGCCTTAATTAAAGATAATCCAGAACTAGCTGATGAATTAGAAGTAAAAATTAAAGCGCATATCAAAGAATTAGCAAACGCTTAAATAATTAAAAATCTGTAATTTAAAGATTTAATAAATACCACCCGACGAGTTAACTTGTCGGGTTTTTTATTTATAAAACAAATTATATACTTAATCTAACTAACTATGCTAAACAACATCCACAAATTTTTTGATAATTTTAATACCCTCTTTTATTGGTTATTAATACTCACAACTTGGTTGCTTGCGGGAGATATTTCGGGAAATTTATTCTTAAACAAACCACTAAGCATTATTCTAGAAACAGTAAAAATTGATGATTTACTAGTCATTTTTGTATCTCAAATTGTATTTATTCTAACCTCTTTGATTATTTATGAAATGATAAAAATTACAGCCTTACTTATCTCAAAAAATTCACCAGAAAACACTAAAGATGATATTTCTAGGGAATTCATGAGCTATGATGAATTAATTAATACAGCAGTAAAAAATAACAATCAAACAATGTATAATTATTCTAAAGATTTTCAGAATGAAATTAAGCACTTTCAAAATCAAAAACATTTATGTTTTACCATTATTCTATTGATAATCATAAGTTTGTTTCTTGAAAAAAGCATTATAAATATAATTTCGGAAAATTTTAATAATTATAGTTTCTCGAAAAGAACATTTCTATCTTTAATTATAGTTTTTGATCTTCTTGGACTATTGTTTTTCTTTACCAAAAACATGAAAATATCAGTTATTAGACGTAAAAATCAAGATTCTTCGGGTTTCGATAAGTTATGAAATAACTAAAAAAGAATAGTTTACGGCTTCTCAATTAAAACCCGACACACTTATAAACCTTTCCGTTTTTTTATTTTCAAAAAAAACAAAAAAACAACGCAACCATTTTCAAATAAACTCATCTAATAAATAAAATTAATATTGGGGCAGGTATTTGCCATAAATACCTATTCAATGGTTTTTAGAATAAATTTGGTTGGTTAAGGTACAAATCCGTTAGTTTTAGGCTGACGGATTTTATCCTTTTTGTTTTTTTTCATTCCTTCACGCAACCTTTTTCATTTTTTACTATCTACTATTATGTGACGTTAACTGAGTTTTAAACTCTTTATTACCAACCTTATAATATTTTAACCATGAAAGAGAAAATAGAAGTGTTGTACAGTAAAAACCGAAAAAAAACCAAATTGAAATTTAAAAAAGTGCTCCGTTTTATCTCAGAAAAAATAATTCATAGATAAACTTCTTTAAATACAAAAGGACGTTTTTAATTCAAAAAGAAAACCCGATATTCTTAAAGCTGGAATATCGGGTTTTGTATATATTTATTTCTTAGAATCTTTTTTATCAAACTCTAACAGTTCCTTATAAATCAATTGTCTGACTTTATCTCTGAGCTCTTTTCGGTTTTCAGAAGTCAGTCCGCTTGTTTCAACAAAAGGCAAAACTTTTACTCTCATTTTTCCTGGACTCCCGCTAAAAAAAGTATACGAAAAACGTTCTTTATTGTCAGGATAAACGATTGGAACAATCGGAATTTGATGGTCAATAGCCAGTCTAAAAGCACCGTCTTTAAACTCATCCAGTAAAACACTTTCGTCATCTGGAACACCGCCTTCAGGAAAAATACAAATACTTAAACCTTGATTTAAACGACTCTGAGCACGTTTAAAAACCTCATTTTTGCTTCGAGAAGAATTTCTGTCTACTAAAATACAAGTTCTTTTATAGAAAAAACCAAACAACGGAATTTTTACAAGCTCTTTTTTTCCCACAAAAACAAAAGGATTTTTTATGATCGCAAGCGTCAGCATGATATCTGTCATCGAAGTATGATTAGCAACAATCATGTAGCTTTTGTGCTTAATGAGTTTCTGTTCACGTTTTACTTTGTAATAAAACCCCATGCCGTAAAGAATGAATTTAGCCCAAATGCGGGCCATTTTAAAGAAATAGGGATAACCTTTCTCTGAGAGAATAGAAATCACTAAAAACGGCAGCATAATCACTATCGGAATGGCCATTAAAACATAAAACCAAATACGCCATAAAATCCAAAAAACAATTTTAAATCCTTTCATGGTTTCAAATGTAAGAAAACAGAAGTGAATTTAGATTTTTAGAGTATTAGATTTTTAGAATATTAGACTTTTCTAAAAAATAAAACTTTAAAATAGCCCATATCTTCAATAAACTTTGCGGACATTGCGAAAAACTTTGCGAACTTTGCGGTTAAAAAAAATAAACTTGCAATCTTTGTGGTTGAAAGAATAAGAAAAAACTAGAATGGCAAAAATACTTACTGGTGTTCAGAGTACTGGAACGCCACACTTAGGCAATTTATTGGGAGCGATTATCCCTGCAGTTGAGTTATCGAATAATCCAGCAAACGAATCTTATTTGTTTATAGCTGATTTACATTCAATTACACAAATTAAAGATGGTAAAACTTTAAGAGAAAACACATATAGTACTGCAGCAGCTTGGCTTGCCTGCGGTTTAAATCCTGATAAAGTTACCTTTTACAGACAATCTGATGTGACTCAAACAACTGAATTGACTTGGTATTTAAGCTGTTTTTTTCCTTTTCAACGTTTAACTTTAGCACATTCTTTTAAAGACAAAGCAGATCGTTTAGATGATGTAAACGCTGGACTTTTTACATATCCGATGTTAATGGCGGCTGATATTTTACTTTATGATGCAGAATTTGTTCCAGTTGGAAAAGATCAGATGCAGCATTTAGAAATCACTCGCGACGTTGCTTCTCGTTTCAATCATCAAATGGGAGAAACATTTGTTATTCCAGAAGTTAAAATTCAAGAAAACAGTATGTTAATTCCTGGAACAAATGGCGGAAAAATGAGTAAATCTGCTAATAACATCATCAATATTTTCCTTGATGATAAAGTTTTACGCAAACAAGTTATGAGTATTGAAACCGACAGTACTCCGCTTGAAGATCCTAAAAATCCAGATACTTGTAATGCCTTTGCAATCTATTCGTTATTAGGAACAGAAGAACAAATTGCCGAAATGAGAGCCAATTATTTAGGCGGAAACTACGGTTATGGTCATGCCAAACAAGCTTTGTTTGAATTGATTACAGAAAAATTCAAAACAGAAAGAGAAAAATACAATTACTACATAAACAATCTTGATGAAGTTGATGCGCTATTGAAAAAAGGCGCTGCAAAAGCTTCTGTTATTGCTGATGGCGTTTTGGCCAAAGTAAGAGATGTTCTTGGGTTTCAAAAATAATTTATCAAGCCCGACAGGTTTTAAAAACCTGTCGCGCTGATTTAATTTAAAAACTCACAAAAAAATTGCGTAAATAACTAGACCAAAAAATCATTGTAACCATAAAAATACAAGTCATGATGACAGAAATTAAAAAGAAGCAATCATGATAAAAAAAATTACAACATTATTTCTCTTTTTGTTTTTATTAAATAGTTGCAGTGTTATGCAAAAGACTGCAAAAAAAGAATTGATAGACGATTATTATACTCAGAAAACAAATAAGGAAAAACAACAAGTATACGCTGATATAATTGATGATACAGTACGTATTTACGCAACAAAACAAATTAAAAACGTTTTAAAAGTAGATACTACACAAACACCGAAAGTATTTTTACCATTGCAAAACAACAAAGACAATTTGGGGTTTTTACTTTCGAAAACAAGTTTAGACATAGATTTTCTAACAATTCCTTTAAAATATAGATTTTCTAAAAAAAATGTTCAACCTCAGTTAAATACAAATCTTAATGGAGCTTTATATTTAGGGTATAGAACAGATCGATATTTTATAACTTATAAATCAAATCCCTTACAAAAATCTGAAAGAAAAACTACTCATATTGGATATTCAGTCGGCATTTTTTCAGGATTTGGTAATACCTTAATGTCGCCTACTAATACAAATGATAAGTTACTGCAAGAATATGACGGTTTAATTTGGAGCAAAGGAATAGCAGCTATATTTGGTGTCAATAGTTTTACCGTAGGCCTTTCTATTGGTTATGACAACTTAATGGATCGCAACAAAAATATTTGGATTTACGAAAACGAACCTTGGTTAGGATTAGCTTTTGGATTAAACTTGAATTAAAAGTTATCTAAACCAGCTAAAATTCTACCAAATAACTATCCATAATTTTACTACTCAAAATATAAATTTACAAAACATCGATTTTAATTTTTCAAACAGCTTCAAACAATTTACCAGGCAAAGGCCTTACTACGCCTTTAAGTTCCATGTTTAAAAGCGTTCCAGATAATCTAAATAGTGGCAGATCACATTCGATCGCAATTATATCCAGCAATTCCTTACCATTTTTAAGCAAGAAGTCATAAATCCTCTGTTCACAATCATCTAAATCTACAAACAATTGTTTTTGTACTGTTTTTGGCTTGTTTTCGACGTCCCAGTTCAAAATATAAACCAAATCGGCAGCAGAGGTTAAAACGTTTGCTTTTTGCGTTTTTATGAGGTTATTACAGCCTTGACTGTATTTATCAGTTACACGTCCTGGAACAGCAAATACATCTCGATTATAATCGTTGGCTAAATTGGCCGTAATAAGTGATCCTCCCTTATCTGCAGATTCTATCACAATTGTAGCTTCACTCATTCCTGCAACAATGCGGTTTCGGCGAACAAAATTTTCTTTATCAGGATTTGATGAACTCCAAAATTCAGTAATAAAACCGCCATTTTCCTCCATTTTGGTCATGTACTTTTTATGTGTCTTCGGATAAACTTGGTTTAAACCGTGAGCTAAAACTCCAATTGTCTGCAAATTGTTTTCGATTGCCAACTGATGCGCCACAATATCAACACCATACGCAAACCCGCTAACAATTACAGGATCTAAAGGCACGAGATCTTCAATCAGCTTTCGACAAAATTCAGTTCCATATGATGTAATCTGACGTGTGCCTACTATGCTGATAATCTTTCTGTTTTTTAAATTTATATTACCAGAAGAAAAAATCAAAACCGGAGAATCAATACAATGCTTAAGTCTATCTGGATAATCATCATCTTGAAAAAAAGAAACTTTTAAACCATCTGCGTTTATAAATTCAAGTTCTTTACTCGCTTTTTCAAATATTGTTTTGTCTTTCAAATTTTTCATTAAAATGCTTCCAACTCCATCGATAACAGCAATTTGATTTGATTTTGCTTTAAAAACAGCTTCAGCATTTCCAAAATTAGAAAGCAGTTTTTTAGCCATTATATCCCCTACACCATCCACCTTCATTAAGGCTAATAAATAAAACAATTCTTGGTCTGACATTTTCTTAAAACATTATGTAAAATAGAAACAAAAACTAAAGCAATTTAATCGTACAAATATGAATAAAATAAAGTAATTTCCTAATAAATAATTAAATTTAACTTTTGGCGGTTTCAATAAAAAGACAACGAAAACTTTTAAATTATTGAAAACTAATTGTCTATAAAAAAAGCCGAATTGTTAATAAAAATTGTGAATAAAATTTTGATAACTATATTCATTACCTAACTTTGTTTCTATGAAAATCGAAACTTACATCGCACAGTTATTGTATCGTTATCAGTGTGTAACGGTTCCAGGGTTTGGAGCATTTTTAACCGAAATTCAATCGGCGCAGCTTAATGAAAGCACAAATTCATTTTTTCCACCAAAGAAAATGATCTCTTTCAACAGCCATCTTAAAAATAATGATGGACTATTGGCCAATCATATATCACATGCAGAAAGTACAACATATGGTTTTGCTGTAAATGCGATTGCATCTGAAGTTCAGAGTTGGAAAAAAACACTGGAAGAAAACGGAGTTATAAGTTTAAAAAACATTGGTGAAATCCGTCTTAATTCTGAAAGCAATATCATTTTTACACCAAATGATCAAACTAACTTTTTAACAACATCGTTTGGATTAAGTCCGTTTGTTTCTCCATTGATTAAAAAGGAAAATTTCGAGCAAAATCTAGAACAGCTGGAAAAAGAAAGCATTTCTTTGTATGAAAATGAAGAAGGAAGATCATCAAGAACTTTCTTAAGATATGCTGCTATTTTTGTTCTTGGTCTAGGAATTACTGGAAGTATTGGATACCCGCTTTATCAAAACCAAATTGCTGCTCAAACTCTTGTTGTAGAAGGTGTTGTTCAGAAAAAAGTTCAAAGCAAAATACAAGAAGCAACTTTTTTTATTGAAAATCCTTTACCAGCTGTAACCCTTGCAGTTGATTCGGCAAAAGTAGAAACTGCTGCAGAAAAAACAATGCCTTATCATATTATGGCCGGCGCTTTTAGAAGCGAACAAAATGCAAGAAAAGCTTACAATCAATTGATTAAAGATGGTTATGAAGCTAGAATGCTTGGAGAAAATAAACATGGCTTATTCCCTGTTTTATATGGAAGTTATGCTACCATGAATGAAGCTCAAAAAGCTCAAAAAGAAATACAAAAAGGCGAAAATCCTGATGCCTGGATACTAGTCGAAAATTTATAAAAACAAAAAAAAACTATTCTCACCGAATAGTTTTTTTTTGTTTAACGTGAAACAATTTTTGCATTTTGAGAAAGAATCACTTTATCTCCCTGATAAATTGTTAATCTTGCTGGCGGAGAATCTTTTTCACCTAAAAGAATTATAGCACATTCATAAACAAACTTATCTTTTTTAAACTCATACTGGTGATTTCCGCCACTTCCTTCTAAAACCAAATTTCCACCATATAGTATTAAATCAGGCTTTTCGGTCATTTTTTTATTAATTGACCATGACACATAACGATAATTATTCTTCCCCAGATCATCAATTCGAATTCTAAACTTAGTTGTTTCTAAAATACAGATTGGCGTTTGAAAAAATGCAATACTAGAATCCAGCTCTTTCTTTTGTGCGGCAATTAATTTCTTTTTTAAATCTATTTCAAACTTTGATTGATAATTTACAGCCATCAAATTTCCATCGATATCCAGCCAAATACTTCCTTGATTTAGCATTAAACCTCGCCAGCCCATATCCGACCAATCTTTTTGGGCATCAGATTTAATAATTTCATTTTTTAAAACGGCATCAAATATTTCTGAATAACGTTTTAAAAATTCTTCCTTATTTTCAATATCTGGTATAGGATATTCACGCTTAAGCGGATAAGAGACACATGCAGCAAGAGCCTCTTTATTGTCGTTTTTTACATTGGTAATAAATCTATTTACAAAAACCTGCAATTCTGGTTTAATGTCTTGCGAATGAACAAAACCAATGCAAAAAAACATTAATACAACAAATACATTTACTGTTTTCATGTTCAATTTTCTTTTTAATTAATTATAAATACGGTAGTTACAATCAATTATAAAAATAGTTAATTTATGCTGGCTTTAAACATTTTAAGTTCATCCCAGCTAAATTCATCGCCATGTTTTTCTTTCAAACCATTAAGCGATTCTTCTTGATAAAACTCAAAAGCATCGCGCAGCGCAAGTATTTTATCGTAAGGAAGAACATCAGAAATATCAACTTTCTTAGTCTGTATCAATTTTACCAAATGCATTTCGACCGTTTGAACTGTCAATTTTCTAAGTCTCGCAATATCTTCAACAGAATTTTTTTCCAGCCATAGTTCGTGGGTTTCTTCTACAGTAGTCTTTTTTGGGCCTTTTTCGGCTGTTTTATCCACTTTTTTAGAACTATAACGTGTTACTGGCTCCTCGACCTGGAACATGTCTGTATTCGCCATTTTAAACTCTTCTTTGATTCTCGAAACTTTATCTGTTTTATAATTCTTTATCGCTGGCGAAGTTAATTTCTCTTTGCAAATTGTTTCACGGGAAACGACTACTTCGATCAGTAATTTTGCTTTCATCAAACGCAGAACTGCTTTTGTTTGTAAATCATCCAGCAGTGCTAATTCTTCATAAAATTCTTTTACCTTTTTAAATTTCTGAATTTCAGCCATTTTACTCAAAAGATCCGTAACTAATTTATCCATCGGTTTAAAAAAGTAATCATAAGCCGCTGTAACTCTTTCCTGCACAAATAATAAATCAACAGTTTCTTTACTGAATATTTTATTAAGCTGCTGTACAAATTTTTCTGACGGATTAATAAGAGAATCTATTGTTTCTAAACGCTTATGAGCCCATGCAGAATGTTTAGATTTTTCGGAACTGGCTGCATTTTCATTATAACTAAAACGATGATTACGCCATTCTTGCGCTAAATCTGCCCAATTAAAACTATTAATCAAATAGTTATGAATAAAATTTTTAGTTTCAAAATGAAGAGAATTCTTCAAAACATCTTCTGTTGCTTTGTTCAAAGAATAATCCATCACATCCTGATCGTTGGAAAGACCATTCATTTGTATCGGAGAAAGCAAAATAAGCCCATTTAAGGACGTTAATCGCGATAATGCTACATATGCTTGTCCAGGCAGAAAAACTTGCGATACATCAAGCGCTGCTTTCTCAAAAGTTAATCCCTGACTTTTATGCACGGTAATTGCCCAAGCCAATTTTAAAGGATAATGTGCAAATGTGCCTAAAACTTCTTCTTCAATTTCTTTTGTGAGTTCGTTTACTTTGTATCGAATATTTTTCCATTCGTACTTTTCAACTTCAATAGTTTTGTTTTCCTCTGGAAAATGAACAAAGATTTCTTCGGGCGAAAGTGACTTTATAACGCCCATTTTTCCATTGAAATAACGTTTTTCAAAAGACAAATCATTCTTAACAAACATTACCTGTGCTCCCACTTTAAGTTTTAGAGTTTCTTCTACAGGAAATATTTTTTCAGGAAAATCTCCAACTACAAAAGGCCGATAGGTAAACTCATTTCCTGATAAATCACTGATTGCCTGCTCGTTAATAGTATCTGCCTTTGCATTATGTGTTGTAAGTGTTATAAAACCAGGATTGTTTTTTAAATCAAAATCAGGCTTAACATATTGATTTAGAACTTGTACATCTTCTTTTGTAATTTGATTATTACGCAGATTATTTAAAACCGAAATAAAAACATCATCACTTTGACGATAAATTTTAGATAATTCAATATATAATGGCGGATTCTGTGTAATAACGTGAGAATGAAAAAAGAATTTTCCTTTGTAATAATTGCGAAGTGTGCGCCATTCTTCATCTCGAATTACAGGCGGTAATTGCAGTAAATCTCCAATAAAAAGTACTTGAACTCCACCAAAAGCCTTGGTATTTTTACGAACTGTCTGCATCATAAAATCGATAGCATCCAGTAAATCAGCCCGTAACATACTTACTTCATCAATAATCAACAATTCCATATTCCGAATCACGTTTCGCTTAACGTTATTCATCTTAAAATGTCTTCGCAGAGATTCTTTATTTTCAAACTTTACCGTTTCTGTAAACTGAGAACTTTCTTGATAAGTGGGCAAGAAAGCCGAAAACGGCAGTTGAAACATGGAATGAATTGTTACACCGCCGGCATTAAGCGCAGCAATTCCTGTTGGAGCCACAACAACAGTGTTTTTATGTGTAGTCGCAATAATTTCGCGCAATAAAGTCGTTTTTCCTGTACCGGCTTTACCAGTTAAGAATATCGATTTTTGCGTTTGATTTATAAATTGCAAGGTGTAAGCTGCAGCTTCTGAAACGTTTTGCATTAGGCGGGTATTAAAGGTCAAAAATATCGCATTTTTACAAAAGAAAAAAACCTAAATCAACTGGTGATTTAGGTTTTTCAATTTAGTTAGTTAGTTTGGCAGTTTATTTTTTAGCCTCTTCTTTTACAGCTGGTTTATCTTCTGCTTTAGGAGATGCTTTGTATTTATCATTCAAAGCTTTAACAACTTCTTTTGTAATGTCGTACTTGTCTTCAGCATACAATATTGACGCTGCATCACCAGTACCATAGATATAAGAATATCCATTTTTCTTACCGTAATCTTTAATAAATTTTTTAACTCCGCTTACTAGAGAATCCATTTCTACACCGCTTTCTTGCTGCAATTGCTGCGATAATGCTTGTTGAGCATAACCTAATTGCTGCTCTCTTTTTTGCAATTCAGCACCTCTTTGTTGCGCCCATTGCTGACCATTAGCTTGTGCTTGACTTTGAAAATTAGCAGCGTCTTGTTTAAAACGAGTAATTTCAGCTTGAAGTTGTCTTCCCTTTTCTTCGGCTTGAGCTTTGTATTTAGCTTCAAGGTCTTTTGCTTCAGTGTACTCTTTCATTAAAACTGAAGTATCTACGTAAGCTGTTTTTACTTCCTTAACTTCGGCTGCTTTATCACATGAAACAACAAAAATTGAAAGTGCGATAATTACTAATGCTTTTTTCATTTCTAAATTTCTATTTTTTTTAAAGTATTAAAGACAAAAATATAAAAAAATAAATAGCATCCACATAAAGTTTAAAAAATGCTAAAATTTTATGATATTGGTTTTATTTATCGAGTTAAAAGCTACTATAAAATATCACTATTAAAAGTGGCTTTCATATCTTTTTCTAGAGGGATTATCTCAAAAAAGACAATACAAACCCTCAATTATCCTCTAAAAACGCCTTAAATACGCTTATTTTGCGTTTTAGTTGTTTTTTAGTACATAAATATGCGATGAATACTCTTTTGTACTTGACGCTTTTAAATTTGATCGCAATCCGATAAAAAATGCACTAATAAAATTCATTTTTCCAGTTTTGTATTTTTCTGATAAAAGACTCACATAAAATGAATCAAATTTCATTGGCAATACCTTTTCCAATTTCATGTCTACTTTTTCAAAAAGCGATTGAATCGATTTTTTTGAAAAATGCCAGAAATGAATTGGCACATCATAAGCTGCCCAAAAAGATTTGTAATATTCTGCATCAAAAGATTTGAAGTTTGGAACCGCAACAATTAATGTTCCAGTTGGTTTCAATAATCGCTTCAATTCTTGAATTTGAAGTTCTAAATTTGGCACATGTTCTAAAACATGCCACATTGTTACAATATCAAAAGAATGACTTTCGAGATCACTGATTTCATGCACAAACGAAATCCCTTTTTGAATTGCAATATTTTTTGCTCTTTCGCTCGGCTCTACTCCAACAGTTTCCCAACCATCATTTTTTGCCGTCAATAAAAAATCACCCGTTCCAGCACCAATATCCAAAATTCTTCCTTTATGAATTTGTTCAGCATTGATTAAATTTAGTTTGTTTTTTAAAGCAATATTTTTTACAAAATGATATGCTTTTTCAAACAACGAACGTTTATTGTCTGTATGCGAAATATAATCTTCGCTTTCGTAGTATCTTCCTAAATTTTCTAAATCCGGCTGCGGCGAAGTTATCAGCATATCCAGATTCTCATCATAATATAAATCGAAAATTTCTTTTGAAACAGAATGGTCTTTTACAGTAAGAAAATGTTTTTTGTTTAAAACGTCCATTTTTTAAATTAATAGTTTTTAGTAGGTGCGTATATTTTAGATAAACCGAAGTTCAGCTAAACTTAATTTAATATAATTGCAAAAGATGGACAGTTGTCCATATTTCTGCAATTGTATGTTTTTTTCTTTCTTCTTAAACGAAATCTTTTTAGAAATAGTTTCACGTGGAACAAATTTAAAATTGTCTCAAGTTTACTTTGTTTCAAGTACCAAGTTCATTTTGTTCAAAAAACAAAATTTCAGATTCCAATAATAACTTGAAACCTGAAACTTGAAACAACTTTTCTATCGTCCCATATAAATCAAAAGCACAGAAATATCACTTGGCGACACTCCG
The DNA here is from genome assembly GCF_044007415.1 of Flavobacterium sp. FlaQc-28. NCBI lineage: Bacteria > Pseudomonadati > Bacteroidota > Flavobacteriia > Flavobacteriales > Flavobacteriaceae > Flavobacterium > Flavobacterium sp. FlaQc-28. The sequence goes on along the minus strand of NZ_JBIPCM010000001.1, from coordinate 760,899 downwards.
CTGATTCTTGAAGCTTGCGAAATTGTAACTGGTCGAATTTTGCCCAATTTTTGTTTTGCTTCAATCGACATTGACTTAATTTTATTATAATCGAAATTCTCTGGAATTTTCACTTCTTCTAAACGAGTTAACTTATCCGCGTTATTTCTTTCCTTTTCGATATAACCAGAATACTTAACTTGAATTTCGGCTTGTTCTAATATTTCTCTGTCTAGATCATTCTCCTCAACATACGCTTTTACTTTTTCAAATTTCAGCATATCATCTAAATCAATCTGCGGACGAGAGAAAACTTTAAACATTTTATCACCTTGTGTAATTGGTGCAGTTTCTTTTGCTTCTAAAATTGGATTTGTTTCAGCAACCGAAACACTTGTTTCTCTAAAAAAAGCAACCATCTTTTCAGACTCGTTTAATTTCTTTTCCATTCTTCGCAAACGAGCTTCCGATGCAAGACCAATTTCATGAGACATTGGCGTTAATCTAAAATCGGCATTATCTTGACGCAATAAAGTTCTGTACTCCGCTCTTGATGTAAACATACGATATGGTTCTTCTGTTCCTTTCGTAATTAAATCGTCAATCAATACTCCAATATATGCTTCGTCACGTTTTAAAATTAAAGGTGCTTTTTCATGCACTTTTAAATGCGCATTTATTCCTGCCATTAAACCTTGTGATGCCGCTTCTTCATATCCTGTCGTTCCATTAATTTGTCCAGCAAAATATAATCCCTCAACCAACTTCGTTTCTAAAGTATGTTTCAATTGTGTCGGCGGGAAATAATCATATTCGATTGCATAACCTGGACGAAAGAATTTCACTTTCTCAAAACCAGCAACAGAACTCAACGCTTTAAATTGAATATCCTCTGGAAGCGAAGTCGAAAATCCGTTTACATAAACTTCACAAGTATTCCATCCTTCTGGCTCAACAAAAAGTTGATGACGTTCTTTATCTGCAAAACGATTAATTTTATCTTCAATCGACGGACAGTATCTCGGACCTAAACTTTTGATTCTTCCGTTAAACATTGGCGAACGATCAAAACCTTCTCTCAAAATATCATGAACTTCAAGCGACGTGTATGTCATATGACAAGATCTCTGATTCGTTAACGGAACGGTTAAATCCGAATAAGAAAACTTATCCGGTTTTGCATCTCCTTTTTCTTCATTCATTTTCGAATAATCCAAAGAACGTCCATCAACTCGCGGCGGCGTTCCTGTTTTCATTCTTCCAGCTTCGAATCCAGCTTTCACTAAATCTTCAGTAATTCCAGTTGCAGCACTTTCACCTGCTCTTCCTCCACCGAATTGTTTTTCTCCAATATGAATCAGTCCATTCAAAAAAGTTCCATTTGTCAACACTACCGATTTCGAACGAATCTCAACTCCAAGCGAAGTTTTAATTCCTTTTATTTTTCCGTCCTCAATAATCAACCCTTTTACCATTTCTTGGTAAAAATCTAAATTTGGAGTTCCCTCCAACATCATTCTCCATTCTTCAGCAAAACGCATTCGATCACTTTGAACTCTTGGCGACCACATTGCAGGTCCTTTTGACTTGTTCAACATCTTAAACTGAATTGCAGTTCGATCTGAAACAATTCCCGAGTAACCTCCAAGCGCATCGATCTCACGAACGATTTGTCCTTTTGCAATTCCTCCCATTGCAGGATTACATGACATCTGAGCTATGTTCTGCAAACTCATTGTAACCAATAAAGTTTTGGATCCCAAATTTGCGGCCGCTGCCGCGGCTTCAGATCCTGCATGACCAGCACCAACTACAATAACATCGTATTCTTCTAAAAACATTTTGTTTTATTATTCTCTGCAAACCGTTTAAGGCGATTCTCAGAATTAACTTTATTTACTTTGTTCCACGTGGAACGGGATTTTTTGTTTCAGGTTTCAGGTTTCAGGCTTCAAATCAAACTTAAAAGTTCCACGTGGAACGTCTTTGATTTCTTCTAAATTCAAAACTAAAAACTAAACGTTCCACGTGAAACATTTTACTTCTTTTTTCTGTTCAGAATTAAATTTCACGTGTTCCACGTGAAACAACTTATCAGGCTTAAATCAATTTTTCGTACTCCACGAGAGACACTTTTTAAAATCGTTTTCAAAATAGAAACGTTTCACGTGGAACATAAAATACTTTTCTTTAAAAACATATTCCACGTGAAACATGTTTTCTTGGTTTCTTTTTAGATTTTTAATTACTGTTCCACGTGAAACATCGCAATCTTTTCGTCTTCTTTAGAACGCATAAATTCCGCTTCTGTATCACTTTTGTCTTTATACCCACAGTAATGTAATATACCGTGAGCAAGTACACGTTTTAGTTCCTCCTCAAAAGAGACATTAAAATCTTTTGCGTTATCCTCTACTCTTTCAATAGAAACAAATATATCTCCGTTCAATTCGTTACCAACTGTATAATCAAAACTGATAATATCAGTTAATGTGTCGTGATCTAGATACTCTACATTAATCTTATGAAGATATTCATCATCACAAAAAATATAATTTATTTCTCCTTCGTTTTTATTTTCAGAAACTATTACAGCACTTAACCAATCAGAAAAGGCTTGTTCGTTGTCTAAAATAAATTCTGTTTCGTAATTAAAATTGATCATTTTGTATTAAAATATTCTTGAACCTTTTGATTAAAATTCGAGCGCAAAGGTAGTGATTGTCTGTTTAATATCTCTACACTGTTTAAATAATCCGTCAACGAACTTGGTAAAGCATTCGAACGATTAGAAAATTCAGCTTTATTTGTTTCAGATTGACGCTTAGTATCTTGCCCTTGCTCCTGAACAGCATTATTTAATTTTAACAATTCTTGCTGAATATTCAAAATACGCTGCAGGTTTTCATTCTTGAAACCTTTATTCAAAATCTGTTTTTCTGATGCTTTCATCTGATCAATAACTGATTTACCTTGCATATCTAAACCTTGTTTTGCCAATTCTTTTTGCAATGCTTCACGAAGTTTAACTTGCTCTTTGTATATTTCCATTATCTTTTCAGCATCACCTTCCCCATCATTCTCATCACTTTCTTTCTCTCCTTTATTGTTTCCTTGACCATTTTTGCCATCGCCGGTTTTCCCTTGTCCAGTTTTTCCCTGACCCTCTTTGCTTTGATTTTGCTTTCCTTGTCCTTCCTTGCCATCTCCATTATCGCCTTGTTGGCTTGTACCTGGTTTACCGCCCTGCTTCATTCCATCTTTCATTTTATCCGCAAGACCTTTTTGTTTTTGAATAATATCTGGCAGCTGCATGCCTTGACCATCTCCAGGTTTTGGTTTTCCAGCTCCCGGTTTAGACATAGACATTTGCATATTATTTAATAAATCACTCAAAAAATCAGCCAGCTTATTCGCAGAAGAAACTGAATATTGCTGATGTGAAACTCCTTTTGGAATCTGAACATCGGTTAAAGTTTCAATTGCTTTATCCATATTATACTGCACATTTCCAATTTCCTTCGTTACCTCTTCAGCAACTTTTGGGTTTCTAAGCGATAATGCAAACAAACTATCATCAATATGACGGAACTGCTGCTTTAAATTTTGCTGTATTTTTATGTTCTTTGTATAGGCAGAAGAACCTAATTTCATCGATTTAAACTGTTTCATAACATCTTCTTGAGACAATGAAAATGCCAAAAGATTATCCAGAATCTGACGAAGCATTGCAACATCTTCATGCAATTGTTCTTGCTCTCCTGCTTCCATAGTAGATTGCATTTGCTCTGCCATAGACTTCATTTTCTTAGAAGCATTCTTTTGCTTTGGCTTAGCTGATTCTGTGTTCTTTTTTCCAAGTTCTTCAGAAGCTTTATTCAAATCATTCTCTACCTCTTTTTCTTTTGAGGCATCCTTAGGAATATCTAAAGGAGATTTTAATGAGTTATTCTCTTGTTTCAAATCTTTTAAATCTTCCTGAATTTTATCAAAAGACTTATTAATTTCATCTTGTTTCTCTTTGTTGTTTTCTTTACTATTTGAAAGCTGTTCTTGCTTATCAGCCAATTTATTCAACTTTTCAGCAACCTGCTCCGCTTTCTTCTCTACATAAAAACGCTTTGTTAATTCAACTAATTGTTCTAAATTACGAGATTGATTCTTACTGATTTGTTTGAACTTTTCCATCTTATCAAACAACTCTTCACTGTTTAATTTATCATTTAGGTTCTTCAACTCGTCCATTAATTTCTGATTTTTCTCTAAATCTTTCTCTGCATTGTCTAAACGTTTTTGCAAATCATCGGCAGTTTTGTCTTTCTTTTCAGATTGAAATTTATCCAGATTTTTGTTCATCTTTTCAGCAAACTGTTTCATCAACTCGTCCTGCTGCTTTTGACGTTTAATAAAATCATTAATCTTTTGCTGATCTTTAAACTCTAAATTATCCTTTTCTTTTCCTGTATTTTTTAGTTTATCCATTTCAGAAAACTGCTTTTGCTGATTCTTTAATGACTTAGATAAACTATTAATATTTGCATTTTGCTGCTGTAGTTCTGCATCATGAATTTCATCAGTTGTCGAAACACGATCTGAAAACGTAGATGACTTCGTACTTTTAAATCCGTGTAAAGCATCATTGTCAAAAATCTCAAAATAATATTCATAAGATACTCCTTCTTCAACAGCAAGATTACTAGGGAAATTAAAAACAAACTGATCAAATACTCCCGCCTTTACCGGAATAGTTCCACGTTTAGCAGTGTTAGGTTTTCCGTGCTCGTAGTAAACAACCTGTAACTTTGACAATCCATAATCATCACCTAATCTTCCTAAAACATAACTTTTATCAAGCTTTAAACTATCAGGAGCAGGCGAAACAGCGATCGTTGGAAACTGATCTTTGATAACTGACAGCTGATAATCTAATTTTTCATAGTTTTTAACCTTATTATTTGAAGTAAGAATTTGATAATCTGTGTTTTGACTAATATTCTTAGCCAATTTAAACTCATTTTCAGCTTTATTAAACTTAAAAATTGAGTTTTCGTCTTTCCATACTACTTCTTGAGTTGATTGGGTTTTCATTTTCCAAGTTACCACTGTTCCTTCAGGTACAATTGCATTTCCTGTTCCTTGAATTACCTCGGATTTCTTTTTTAAATAAGATGGAAAATTCAAAACCATTTCGAAGTTCGCAATTGATGGAACTGTAATAACTTTTAATTCATATTCATGTGATGAAACTGAATTACCTTCAAAAGAAAACTGAACATCAGTTGTTGGCTTTTCGATCTTAAATTCGAACTTTCCTGTTTGAGACGATTCCATAAAATAGCTTTCATTCCCAATATGAATCATTACATTTTCAGGAACAACGTTACCTTCTGTCTCAACTTTTACAATAAAATCTTTGTTTTGTTCAGTCTGCAGATTGCTATTTAAAACCACAAATTTGAATGGAGCAGGCGGTAAAAATGAAGCATTGAAATGCACTACTCTATTAAAACTCTGCGAAATTATATTGCTGTTTCCAGAAACAAAAAAGACTGCAAACAGCAAAACTGGAATTAAAGCTAGTGGTAAAAACTTTTTATTTGATTTAAAATTGATAGCATTTCCAAACGGAATTGGCTGCAATGAATTTGCTTTTTGCTCAATCGAAGCCAGCATTAATTCTGAACTTTCAGCTGAATTTTCACTTGAAGAAAGCTGTAAAAAGTTTGTCAGCTTATCACTTACTTCTGTAAAATGATTGCCGATAATAGCTGAAGCCTGATTATAATCGATTCCTTTTTGAAATTTAAAAAGTTTAAAGATTGGAAATAAAATAAATCGAAACAATAAAAAAACTTCTACGGCAATAAATAACCAAAACAAAAGTGTTCTTCCTGCAGGTTTTAACCAAAGAAAATACTCAACAAAAAGGGTAAAAAGAAAATACAATAAACCAAAACCAATAAAAAGAAGTGCTCCTTTTATCAATTCATTCATATAATATTTCTTTATAAATCCTTCTAACTTCTGATATATTGCAGATGACGTTTTCAATGTGAATCTATTTTATTTATAACCCATAAAAGTACTAATTATAACGATAAGTCTGAAAGTCAAAAGTCGAAAGTCAAAAGTTTAGCACACAGCTAAAAACCTTTCAGACTTTCGACTTTTGGCTTTTGACTAATATCGTATCTTTGCAACAAAATTTAAACAAATGTCAAAGCAAGTTCGTGTGCGTTTTGCACCAAGTCCAACTGGACCATTACATATTGGCGGAGTTCGTACTGCCCTATTTAATTATTTATTTGCAAAAAAACATAACGGTGTTTTTTATCTGAGAATTGAAGATACAGATCAGACTCGTTTTGTTCCAGGTGCGGAAGCTTATATCATGGAAGCTTTGGAATGGTTAGGAATTTCTCCTGAAGAAACTGTTGGAAAAAATGAAAAATTTGGCCCGTACAGACAAAGTGATCGTAAAGATTTATACCAAAAATATGCAGATCAATTAATCAATTCAGGTTGGGCATATTACGCTTTTGATACTCCAGAATCTCTTGATACTTTGAGAAAAGAACAGGAAGCGGAAGGAAAAACATTCATTTATAATCATACAAATCGTGAAAAGTTAGATACATCTTTGGTAATTTCATCTGACGAAACTGCTAAAAGAATTGCAAATGGAGAGCATTTTGTAATTCGTTTTAAAACTCCGGTTGATGAAACTTTACATTTAAAAGATATTATTCGTGGTGATGTGAAATTTGAAACGAGTTTACTTGATGATAAAGTTCTTTTCAAAAGTGACGGAATACCAACTTACCATTTAGCTAATATTGTTGATGATCATTTGATGGAAACTTCACATGTAATTCGCGGTGAAGAATGGCTTCCATCTATGCCTCTTCACGTTTTGTTATACAGAGCTTTTGGCTGGGATGCTCCAGAATTTGCACATTTACCACTGATTTTAAAACCTGTTGGAAATGGAAAATTATCTAAAAGAGATGGTGATAAACTAGGATTTCCTGTTTTTCCACTCGAATGGAAAACCGAAGAAGGCGTTTCATCTGGATATAGAGAGAAAGGATTTTTCCCAGAAGCTGTTGTAAACTTTCTTGCTTTGTTAGGTTGGAATGATGGAACAGATAAAGAATTATATTCTTTAGAAGAATTAGTAGAGGCTTTTGACTTAAACAGAGTTCATAAAGCGGGAGCAAAATTTGATCCTGAAAAGAATAAATGGTTCAATCACCAATATTTAATCAAACAAAATGATGCTGATTTAGCGAAAAGCTTCTCTCCTATTTTAGAAGAAAAAGGCTTCACGACTCCGCTCGAAGTGACAACTCGTATTGTATCACTTATCAAGGAAAGAGCAAATTTTGTTTCAGAATTTTGGGATTTAACTGATTTCTTTTTCCAAGCTCCAACATCATATGATGAAAAAGCAAGTAAAAACTGGAAGGAAGAAACTCCAGCTTTAATGCAGGAATTGATTTCGGTTTTAGAAAATATTGAAGATTTTACTTCAGCAAATATTGAAACTATTGTGAAAGATTGGTTAACTAAAAACGAAATCGGAATGGGTAAAGTTATGCAGCCTTTCCGTTTAAGTTTAGTTGGAGCGCTTAAAGGTCCTCACCTATTTGACATTGTTGAAATCATCGGAAAAGAGGAAACTATTTCAAGAATTCATAAAGCAATCGAAACTTTATAATAAAATTTCAATTCAAAATAGAAACGCTAAGAAACATCTAACAAATGTTCTTAGCGTTTTTTTAATGCTTAAAAACCATATTTTAGAAGAATTTTCGTAAATTCCCAAAATCATAAACATAAATTAAAAACCATGAGTACAGCATTTATTATCTTATTAGTATTGGCATTCTTCATTTTCATGTCGTCTTTCTTTACTGTAAAACAACAAAGTTCAGTTGTTATTGAGAGATTTGGAAAATTTCACAGCGTGAGAAATTCGGGATTGCAATTAAAAATTCCAGTTGTTGATAGATTGGCCGGACGTGTAAATCTTAAAATTCAGCAATTAGATGTTATTATTGAGACTAAAACGAAAGACAACGTTTTCATAAAAATGAAAGTTTCGGTTCAGTTTAAAGTAATTCAAGATAAAGTATATGATGCTTTTTATAAATTAGAATATCCTCACGATCAAATTACTGCTTATGTATTTGACGTTGTTCGTGCTGAAGTTCCTAAACTAAAATTAGATGATGTTTTTGAAAGAAAAGACGATATCGCAATTGCAGTAAAAAGAGAATTAAATGAAGCAATGACTACTTACGGATACGATATTATCAATACATTGGTTACTGATATTGATCCAGATATTCAGGTGAAAAATGCAATGAACAGAATCAACGCTGCTGACAGAGAAAAAACTGCTGCTGAATTTGAAGCTGAAAGTTCAAGAATTAGAATTGTTGCAAAAGCAAAAGCCGAAGCTGAAAGTAAACGTTTACAAGGTCAAGGTATTGCAGATCAACGTCGTGAAATTGCAAGAGGTTTAGTAGAAAGTGTTGAAGTTTTAAACAATGTTGGTATTAACTCTCAAGAAGCTTCTGCTTTAATTGTTGTTACGCAGCATTATGATACATTACAAGCAATTGGAGCTGATGCAAATTCAAACTTAATATTGCTTCCAAATTCACCACAAGCTGGAAGTGATATGTTAAACAATATGGTTGCTTCTTTCACAGCATCAAATCAAGTTGGTGAAATGATGAAGAAAACTAATAAAAAGATTGAAAAACCAAAACCAATTCAACCACAATCTGGTTATGAAGATGATATTCAACCTGAAGTTAAATAACTAACTAAAAGAAAAAAGAGGCTTAATTGCCTCTTTTTCTATTTATAAACCAACCTATTATGTACGGTAAAACAGATTGAAGTATCTTGGTATAAGAATTTGAAAAATAATCTGTGTAAGATGAAATAAAACCGTTTACAATATTTTGCGGTGTTATACTTTCTTTTGTTTTTTGAACGTTTAAAACTAACTTTTGATAATTAATATCTTTTTCTAATTTTAAAATTTCTAAATCTCTGTCGATTTCAGCGTATGAAGAGTACTTTTTTGTTTCCATAACTTATTCATTAAAAAATATTTCTGAAAATTTCTCTAAAATTGGCCCCTCTACAAATTTATCTTTTACAAAGAAAAGTAAAACTGTAAAGACCAAATAGATCCCTCCTACTGCTAAGAATCCTAAAGCAATACTTTCGAATAAAGCACCAAAAGCATAAGCTGCAGCAAAAGATCCAAAAAGTAAAACCATACTAAAACACAATAAAATCAATGTAAACTTAAAAATTAAAGTGGTTGATTTCATTGCAACTTTAAAACCCCAGAGTTTATAGTATGCTAAATGACTATCAATGTAAACTTTAGCCTGATCCTGAATTTTTTCTGTATTTTCCTTTAATTCTTCAAAAGCCATAATTGTAGTTTTAATTAAAAAAAGAAGCACAAAATACACTTTGAAAAAAACTGTATTTAGCTGCTACTTAAAATTAAGTAAAATAAACCAAAATACAATTATAAAAATCCAAGTGAACTTTGTGCTCCCTAAATATTATTTCTGAAGTTTAGCGTTGTGCGCTTTTAAATCAGCAAGTTTAGATTCTAGAAAAGTAATTACTTCCTCTGTTTTATAACTCATATTCGAAAGTAACTCATCATAAGTTCCGTCAAGATTACCTTTTGCATGAGCAAACTTTTCGCGCAATACCTCAGAACTAGCTGAAAGAGAATCTTTTAAATTATGCCTGGCATCATCTAAACCTTCTTTTAATTTTGCGCGTGTTTTTGATCCTTTATCTGGAGCAAATAATATTCCGATTGCTGCACCAGCAGCTGCACCAGCCAAGATAGCTGCTACTGTATTTAAGTTCTTTGACATAATAATAAAATTTAAGTGATTAATAAAGGTACTCTTTTTTTAAAATATAAATTATTGAACAAATGATATTTACTAAAATTTAACACTAAAATTAATACGCGTAAGCTACTGCTTCATATTTACCGTTTCCTTTCTCAACAATACTTACAAACGGATATCCATTTGAAGCTGACTTACTTTTGATTCTCATAGCAGTTTGATTCTTATTGGCAATTGGCGGTTCACCTTTTGTCCTTGTCGAGACACCTGTAAATGAAGCCACTTCTTTCAGTCCTATTGTCTTTTCTTGAGGCAGAACTGTTACCATTTTATAATCATCTTTTGAATCTACTATTATTTTATCTGATATTTTTTGTGTTTGATTGGTTTGTTTATTGGTTAATTGAGAAACAGCATACTTACTAATTTTAACTTCTTCAGAACTTCCGTTTAAAGAATAATAAATTAAACCATTTTCGTTTTTAATAAAATTTACATCAAGTTGCTCACCATTGTGTTTTGTAATTTGATGTGTTTGCGAAATTGCAATGTTTGCAAATAAAACTGCCGATAATGTAAAAAATAAATTTTTCATAACATTTAAAATTTAAGGATTAAAAATTCTTAGTTCAAAATGAAAATCAAAATTTCGATACGTGTAAAACTAACTTCATGAAATTTACAAATTATAAATGCTTTCAAAAAATACTTACATCGTAAATGTATTATCAAAAACAAATTACAACTATAAACTGACCATAAAATCAATTTTTAAAATTCAGGTTTAGAATTAACTCTAAAACTAAAAATGAAAATTTTTAAATTTTAGAAAAACTCCAATTCGATTCTTAAAACGCCAATTTTTGAAATTCTAAAATTTCATACTTGAGCTTTTGATAAAAATAGCAACTTTATAAACAATTGTGTGTTAACAACCCGTTAAACTAAGAAAAATTAGGCTAAAAACTAAAATAAAGATCGTAAAACAACAAAAAAACAAAAGTTAATTATTGATATTAAAGAAGTAAAAACGGCGCTTAAAATTAATTTATGAAGGTCATTTTTACTTAAATCTATCTATTAAAATTATAAAAACAATAAATAAAACAAATAATAATTAAAATCATTTAAAAACCAAAAAAACATAATTAAAATTGATATTTTAAAAACAGCAATTTAGAAATTGACGAAACTAAAAAAACAAATTATAATTCTCCTCAAAAAAGGGAATCTCCAATTTCAAAAATAATTTCTACTCAAAAAGACGTAAAAAAACATAAAACAAAATCAAAAATTAAAATAAAGGCTTCTGTTTTACTGTTTTTAAAAATAGGATAATTGACATGGAAGAAATGAAAAAATAACTTAAAATCAATTTATGAAAGTCATTTTTAATCTATAAAAATTATAAAACATTAAGTATTAATAGAAAAAATAAATAATAAAAAAAAGCGCTTATAAAAAGCGCTTTCCATAGATTATAATTATTTTACTGCTTTACCATCTCGGTAAGAATTTCTATTTCTTTTTCCGATGCATTTTTTGGAGGATTTAAATGCAGTTTTGAAATTTGGTCTTCAAACTGATTTCTTAAATTTTCGTTTTCAATATTTTTTAAATTTAAAAGAGCTCTATATCTAACATAAGTCGATTCACTTCTCAAAGACATAGTATATAATTTTTTAATATCCTCTTCTTCAAAATCTGAAGACTTCCAATTTGAATATTTCAAAATAAATAGAGCAAACAACAATGAAGCCTTATTATTGTTGATATTCTTTTTTAATGAATTCTGCAAAAGTGAAAAACTTGAAATAGTGGCTATGTTCTCGCCTATTGCATCTCGAATTGCCAAACGTTCAGCTAAATTTTCTAATTTAAAATATTTATTAATATCTTTTAAAGAATTATTGATACTATTTTCTTCTTTTTTACCTTTTTCTTCCCAAGCATCTTTCAATCCTACAGTCTTGTTAAACACTAATTTTGAAGGAGTTGAATCTTTATCAACAGTAAAATATCCTAAACGTTGAAACTGAAATTTGTCTTCATTTTTAGCTGTTGCTAAACTTGGTTCAACAAATCCAGTTACAATTTCTAATGAATTTGGATTCACAAAATCTAAGAAATTTTTCTCTTTATAACTGTCTGGAGCTTCATCTGTAAACAAACGATCGTACAAACGAACTTCTGCTTCAACAGCATGAGGAATAGAAACCCAATGCAGCGTTCCAGACACTTTTCTTTGACTTGCTTCTGTCCCGCTTCCGCTTAAAGAATCAGTATCATAAGTAACATGAATTTCTGTAATATTACCTTCAGAATCTTTTACAACAGATTCTCCTTTAATAATATACGCATTTTTAAGACGTACTTCTTTTCCTAAAGTCAAACGGAAATATTTAGCTGGAGCTTCTTCTAAAAAGTCTTCTCTTTCTATGTATAATTCACGAGAAAAAGGTACTTTTCTAAATCCTGCATTCTCATCCTCCTGATTATTTTCGGCTTCTAACAACTCTTCTTTTCCTTCAGGATAATTTGTAATTATCACTTTTACCGGATCTAAAACTGCCATTACACGAGGTGCAATTTTGTTTAAATCTTCACGAATACAGAATTCTAAAACCGATACATTTATTAAATTATCACGTTTTGCAATACCAATTGTATTAGCAAAATTACGTAAAGATGCAGCGGTATAACCTCTTCTTCTTAACCCAGAAATAGTTGACATTCTAGGATCATCCCAACCGTTAACATGCTTTTCTTTAACTAGTTGCTGTAATTTTCTTTTACTAACAACGGTATGTGATAAATTACGTCTTGCAAATTCTCTTTGCTTCGGACGTAGTTTATTTTCGTCTAAAATCTGATCTAAAAACCAATCGTATAATTCACGGTGAGGTAAAAATTCCAGCGTACAAAATGAATGTGAGATTTCTTCTAAATAATCACTTTGTCCGTGTGCCCAATCGTACATTGGATAAATTTTCCAGGCATCACCAGTTCTATGATGATGTTTGTGTAAAATTCTGTACATAATAGGATCACGCATCAACATATTAGTCGATTTCATGTCAATTTTTGCACGAAGAATATGTGTACCAGCCTCAAATTCACCGTTTTTCATCCTTTCGAATAAATCTAAGTTTTCTTCAACAGAACGATTTCTGTACGGACTATCTGTTCCAACTGTAGATGGAGTTCCTTTTTGAATTGCCATATCTTCAGAAGACTGACTGTCAACATAAGCTTTATCCTTTTTAATTAATAAAACTGCCCAATCGTATAATTGTTGAAAGTAATCAGAAGCGTAACGTTCTTCAGCCCATTTGTAACCCAACCATTCAACATCTTTTTTAATAGCATCAACAAATTCCTGTTCTTCTTTTTCAGGGTTTGTATCGTCAAAACGTAAATTTACAGGAGACTGATAATCAATTCCTAAACCAAAATTTAATGCAATAGAACTTGCATGACCAATGTGTAAATAACCGTTTGGTTCTGGTGGAAAACGAAAATGAAGTTTACTTTGTGAAAGACCTGATTTTAGATCTTCCTCTATGATTTGTTCAATAAAATTGAGTGATTTCTCTTCTGATGCCATTATTTTATAGTAATTTTAGCAAAGATAAAAAAAAGGTTTCAGGTTTCAGGTTTAAAGTTGTTTAAGTCGCACAAAACCTGAAACTTTAAACGTGAAACAATAAAAAAATGGGAGTTATAAAACTGAAAAATATCCGTACTTTTTCATACCACGGATGTTTAATTGAAGAAGGAAAAATAGGATCAGATTATATTGTTGATCTAAAAATTAAAGCAAATTTACAACAATCAGCACAAAGCGATCATCTTGCTGACACAGTTGACTATGTTCATTTGAATAAAATTGTTGCTGAAGAAATGGCAATTCGTTCGCATTTATTAGAACATGTGGCAAAAAGAATCATAATTCGTGTATTGGCAGAAATTGAATCTGTAGAAAAAACGACTGTTTGGGTTTCAAAAGTAAATCCTCCTATTGGCGGTGATGTTGAAACAGTTACTATAAAAATGACTGAAAAAAGAAAGTAATTCTTTCTACATAAAATCTAATTTTTTAAAATAGTTTACATTAAACTTTTGAAATTTAAAGATTTTAGTTACTTTTGCCATCCGTTCAAGTAATGGCGTCGTGGCCGAGCGGCTAGGCTGGGCTCTGCAAAAGCTCCTACTCCGGTTCGAATCCGGACGATGCCTCAAAAACCTCTAAAGAAATTTAGAGGTTTTTTTTATGCTTAATTTTTAGAAAAAATTAATTAAATATATTGGTTCGAATCCAAACGATGATTCAAAACCTTCAAAGTAATTTAGAATATTTTTTATGTTTAATTTTTAGAAAAAATTGAATAAAAATAGTAGTTCGAATCCTAACGATGATTCAAAACCTTCAAAGTAATTTAGAGTATTTTATGCTTAATTTTTAGAAAAGATTAATTAAATATATTAGTTCGAATCCGGACAATGATTCATAACCTTCAAAGCAATTTGGAAGTTCTTTTTATGCTTAATTTTTTAGAAAAAAGTAATTAAAAATAGTGGTTCGAATCCAAACGACAACTCAAAAATATTCTCAGAAATTAGGAGGTTTTTATAATCTAATTTTCCACAATCTTGTCATTTCGAGGAACGAGAAATCACACTAGGGATTCTACAAAGATTGGCAACATACTGCACGGAATTTCTAGTGTGATTTCTCCTTACGTCGAAATGACAAAATAGACTTAAAAAACTTCTTTAAAAGTTCCAAACAAACATTATAAACATAAAAAAAACCTCTGAAATTCAGAGGCTTAATTTTATAATTTTGGGTTATTAACAAACTACTTTTCAATATTCTCAAAAGCATTTTTAACCATTTCTTTTTCTTTTGGAAACCATCCCTGAATCATTAAAACAAAACCAAAAACCATCAAAACTACACTAATTCCTTTTTTAATTTTTAGAATATTAGTTGGTGTCATTTTAGATTTTAATTGTTTGGCTAATAGAATTTTAATACAATCAACTAATAAATAAGTAATAATTACAGAGGTAAAAAAAGTAAACATTCTTGAATTTTGCATTTCTAATTTTGGTCCTACAGAAATAATAACTGCAAGCCAAAAACCAAGAACTCCAATGTTAATAACGTTCAGTAAAAATCCTTTTACAAACAAACTTCCGTAGTTTCTTTTTAAGATATCTCGATCAATTTCTTCATCATTAATTTTCTCTTCTTTCTTCAGTTTTACAAAAGAAATAATACCATAGGAAAGCATAATTATACCTCCAAAAATAAAAAGTGCCGGCTTGTCTTTTAAACTTGAAATCAGTCTGTAACTTCCTAAATACGCAATGGCAATAAAAAATATATCACCTAATACTACTCCAAAATCAAATACAATTGCAGCTCTAAATCCTTTTGTAATACTGGTTTCTAATAAAACAAAAAATACCGGACCTACCATAAAGCTTAGAACAAGTCCCCATGGCAGTCCAGCCAGAATATCATTTATCATCAAAAATTATTTTACTTCTTCAATTTTACCACCAAAAACCGTTTTTTGGTTAATTTGCTTTGGTTTTCCATAAATGTAAATAGAGCCTCCTGCGCTCACTTTTGCATCGACAAGGGTTGATGCATTCACATCTGCTTTTCCGCCCGCAGAAACGCTTACTTTCGTCTGAGAAGTAGCTAATTTACTTGCCAGCAAATAACCGCCTGCTCCAAGACTTGCATCTTGATTTGAAGCTTTGCCAGTTAATGTTATTGAACCTCCTGAAACTGAGCTTACATTAAGTTTATCAACATCTAAATCAACATTTATTTTTCCGCCTTCCTGTGCACTAACTTTAAAAACAGTTGCTTTTATAGGATCTTTACTTGAAACATAAGCCCCTTCATTTACATCAATAAGCTCTATATTTCTGTAATACAAAGTAATATCAAGATCATCACCAGATAATAGTTTAGGAAAAGGCATTCTTAATTTTAATAAACCTTTCTTGTTAACAACTTCAACTTCTGCTTCTCTTGCTCCTTTAATAACAATTTTGTTTTCAGAAGATTGAACTAATTTAACACTTAATTTATCAAAAACTTTAACCGAATCAAAATCTCCCAGTTCTTTAGTAACTTGACCAAAAGACATTTGTACAAATAAAATTGCTGCTCCAATAATTAGCTTTCTCATACTTTTATTTTTTTAATTAATAATTATTCTGCTCTTCGTAGAAAATGAAAATCAAGTTGTTTTTTAACTAAATCGGCATTTTTTACTTTAACATAAATTTCGTCTCCTAATTGTAAAATGCTGTTTGAAGTAGCTCCAACCAAAGCATATTGTTTTTCATCAAAAGTATAGTAATCATCTTTTATTTCTCTGATTCTTACCATTCCTTCGCATTTATTAGAAACGATTTCAACATAAATTCCCCATTCAGTAACACCAGAAATAACTCCAAGGAATTCTTCGTCTTGATGATCCTGCATGTATTTAACCTGCATGTATTTAATACTGTCACGTTCAGCGTTTGTAGCTAAACCTTCCATATTTGAACAATGCAAACATTTAGTTTCATAAGTTTCTTCATCTACAGAAACTCCTCCATCCAGATAATACTGCAGCAAACGATGTACCATAACGTCAGGATAACGACGAATTGGCGATGTAAAATGACTGTAATAATCAAATGCTAAACCATAATGGCCAATATTATCTGTCGAATATTTGGCTTTACTCATACTTCTAATTGCAAGAGTATCAATTAAATTTTGTTCTTTTTTACCATTTACTTCTTCCATCAAAGCATTCAATGATTTCGAAATATCACCTTTGTTACGGAAATCTATTTTATAACCAAACTTAGCAATTACACCTTGCATTGCAATTAATTTATCTTCGTTTGGTTCATCGTGAATACGGTAAACAAACGTTTTCTTTTGTTTACCAATGTATTCAGCCACTTTTCTATTAGCTAAAAGCATGAATTCTTCAATCAAATGATTGGCATCTTTTGAAACTTTAAAGTAAACTCCTTCTGGTTCTCCTTCTGCATCAAGATTGAATTTTACTTCAACTTTATCAAAAGAAATAGCACCATTTTGCATTCTTTTCTTTCTTAGAATCTTTGCTAATTCATCTAATTTTAAAGTCGCTTCTACAATTTCATCTGAAACTACATAAGAATCTCCAGTTATAGAAATATCAACCGGAATAGTATTGTCTTTTGTTTCAATGATATATTGTGCTTCTTCATAGGCAAAACGCTGATCTGAATAGATTACAGTTCTACCAAACCATTGGTTAATAACTTGTGCATTTGGAGAAATTTCAAAAACAGCAGAGAATGTATATTTCTCTTCATTTGGGCGAAGTGAACAAGCGAAATTAGACAAAACTTCAGGAAGCATTGGCACTACTCTATCTACTAAATAAACCGAAGTTGCTCTTTGATAAGCTTCATCATCTAAGATTGTTCCTTCTTCAAGATAATACGAAACATCGGCAATGTGAATACCTATTTCAAAATTTCCATTCTCTAACTTTTTGAAAGACAAGGCATCATCAAAATCTTTTGCATCTTTTGGATCTATCGTGTACGTAAGTGTACCACGCATATCACGACGTTTTGCAATTTCAGATTCCTGAATTGAGGTATCTAATTTTTGTGCATAAACCTCTACTTCTACCGGAAAATCTGCTGGTAAACCGTATTCGGCTAAAATAGCATGAATCTCTGTATTGTGTTCTCCAGGTTTTCCTAAAACTCTAATTACAGATCCAAACGGACTATCGGCTCTTTTTGGCCAATCTTCTATTTTTACTAAAACTACATCTCCATTTTCAGCTTCACCTATTTTATCCTTTGGAATAAAAATATCGGTATACATTTTTGGGTTTGCAGTCGAAACAAAAGCAAAATTTGCCTGAATATCAATAACTCCAACAAACTCTGTTTTATCTCTTTCTAAAACTTCAATTACTTCACCTTCAGGTCTTTTTCCTTTTCTTCTATTATAAACATAGACTTTAACTTTGTCTTTATCTAAAGCACGATTTAAATTATTAGTCGGAATAAAAACATCTTCTGCAAAATCAGGACAAATAAAATAAGCCGTTTTTCTGCTCGTCATATCAATTGTTCCTTCGTAATAATCCTGACTGATTGCTTTTATTAAATACTTACCAGGTTCAGATTCTATAATCTTTTTTGAAGCAGCGAGAATTTTCAAATCCTTAATAATTTGATTTCTGCTTTTAGTATCGTCAAGTTCGAGCTTTGCTCCTATTTGCTTATAATTGAATGGTTTATTAGGGCTTTGCGATAAAATTTTTATTATTTTTCCAGAGAAATCCTTCTCATTTTTTATCGGCTTTCTAATTTTCTTACTCATATATCTTTTCTTATAAGGCTTAAAATTACAAATAAGATATTAGATAATACTTTTTAACAATTAGAATTATTAAAAATATAACTTTTCGTACATTTACAAAAAGACCTAAAATGGAAAGCTTTCAAACCATCGCTATATTCAATTATCAGCACGAAACGGTAGTTCTCAAACACTTATTGGAACAAGAAGAAATTCCATATTTTTTTGAAAACGAAATGACCCTTTCAGTTGTCCCAATGTACTCGGCTGCACTTGGCGGAATCAAACTCAAAGTTCATCCAAACGATTTCGAACAAGTTCAAGAAATTCTAGACAACTTAAACAATCCTCTTAAAATCGTTTAAACAGTTTCTTTTTTTCAAACTAAATTCATTTTTTTTCTTTTTAAACTTTTTTAGTTTTCAACATATATTAAATACAACAAAAAAGATTTTTAAAAATTTAAAAAAATTTGGTTGTTATTATAGTGTGTTAATATGTCGAATAAATTTATTTTTAAAAGTATTGAAATGAAGTTTCTCTTAGTTATCTTGAGTTATCAACATAGTTATTTTGGGTTAAAAGTTTAATTTTTAAGACTTTTTGTATTTTAATTAACAACGGTTGACAACCGAAAATGAATTCATTTTGTAGATAAGTTCATATGTTGGTATTTGTTGAAAATGGCATTTTTGATATTGATAACTTTTCTAAAAATTCCTGAAACTTTTCTTGCATTTTAAATTCCAGTTTTGGATTAAGCATTTTTTTGACACGACCAAAAAAAACTTCTAATTTTCTTTTCCAACTTATTAACAAATAATGTTAACTTAAAGTTAATTGAATATCAACGAATTACGAATTGCTATTAACACTTTAAAATTTTAACAAAAAAGCTGTTTATTCTTTATTGATAATGAGATACTTATAGAGTTATTAAAATTGTTGATAACTGATAAGGATTTGATAGTAAGATAGTTGTAAAATAAAGGTTTCAGCTTACGAATTTCTAAAATAGAGCTTACAATTATGATTATTGTTTTTTAAAGTTAATAAGTATAAAATTTGTGAAAATTAGTGAAATTCATGGCAAACATTTATTAATTGAGTAAATTTGCACAACACAACTTAATAGTATTAAAAATGAAAATTTCGATAGGAAACGACCACGCAGGACCAGAGTATAAAAAAGCAATTGTTGAAATGCTTAAAGCAAAAGGATATGAAGTAACTAATTATGGAACTGATTCTGAGGATTCTGTAGATTATCCTGATTTTGGACACCCGGTTGCAAATGATGTATCTGAAGGAAAAGCTGATTTTGGAATTGTTATTTGCGGAAGCGGTAACGGAATTGCAATGACTGTTAATAAACATCCTAAAGTAAGAGCTGGTTTATGCTGGACTAAAGAAATTGCGTATTTAACACGTTTACACAACGATGCTAATATTGTGAGTATTCCAGCAAGATTTACTTCTATTCCACAGGCTGTAGAAATTGTTGAAACGTTTTTAGCAACAGCTTTTGAAGGCGGAAGACATCAAAATAGAGTAAATAAGATTGCTTGTTCGTAAAACAGAAAAAAGGGGTGCTTCGCACCAATATATAATAAACACACCGGGTGGATTTTTTAAATTTATCCGGTTTTTTAGTTTCTTAAACTACTGTATTTCAGTTTTATATTTCTATTTTTTAAGGTTATCAACATTGTTAATATCTATATTTTATTATTTACTATTAGGTAAATTAAAACGGCTTGAAGAATAAAAATTATTGAGAATTTTATAATAAATGACATTTTACTCGTTTTATGTCTAAAGATTAACATTGCTGTTAATAAACCAATTGTTCCGCCAATTGCTTCGAGTAAAAAAAGTGTATTTTCGGGAACTCTTTGTTTGTTTTTTCGAGCTTGATATTTATCATATCCAGCAAGAATAAAAACAATGATATTTACAAATAAAAAATACAGTAATAAAATCTCCATTGGTATAAAATTAAAAACAAAGATATTATTTTAGCCAAATCATTGGTAGTTTATTAATTTTATTTAACAAGTAAATTATATCAATTTATAATTAAGAATTTATTTCATTAAAAGTATGACTAATATTCAATTCATTGCCAAGTCTGTACAAACAGCAGCAATTAATATTCAAAATACCGTTAAATTATTAGAGGAAGATTGTACGATTCCGTTCATTTCTCGTTACCGAAAAGACACTACAGGAAATCTTGACGAAGTTGTAATTGAGCAGATTGCAAAGCTTCAAAAAGAATATGAAACGCTTACAAAACGTAAAGAAGCTGTTTTAAAATCAATTGAAGAACAAAAAGCGCTTACGCCAGAATTAAAACAAAAAATAGAACAGAGTTTTGATTTACAGGAAATTGAAGATTTTTATCTTCCATACAAAAAGAAGAAAAAAACAAAAGCTGATGTTGCACGTGAGTTTGGTTTAGAACCATTGGCAAAGATAATAATGTCTGAAAATGATGTTGATGTCGATTTTATTTCGACACAATACATTAATGAAAATGTTGTTAACGAAGAAGCTGCTATGCAGGGTGCACGAGATATCGTTGCAGAATGGATTAACGAAAATATTTACGTTCGTAAACAGCTTCGTAGATTATATCAGCGAAAAGCAACTATTGGAACTAAAGTTGTAAAAAAGAAAGCCGAAGAAGAAGGAGCACAAAAATTCAGTCAGTATTTTGATTGGGAAGAACCTTTGACTAAGACACCTTCGCATAGATTATTAGCTATGCTTCGTGCTGAAAATGAAGGTTTTGTTAAAATGAAAATTGATGTTGATATCGATGATGCTTACGATGTTATTGATGAAATTATCATTAAAAAACAAAATAGTACAACAGCTCATTTGCAATTAGCGATTGAAGACAGTTATAAACGTTTATTGAATCCAGCAATAGGAAACGAAACGTTACAAGAAGCAAAAGCAAAAGCTGATGCTAATTCTATTCAGGTTTTTGCTAATAATTTAGGTCAGTTATTATTGGCTCCGCCTTTAGGCGAAAAACGAATTCTGGCAATCGATCCAGGATTTAGAAGTGGTTGTAAAGTAGTTTGTCTGGATGAAAAAGGCGATTTATTATATAATGAAACCATTTATCCGCACGCGCCGCAGAATGAGGAAACAATGGCAATCAAGAAAATTCGTTCGATGGTAAATGCCTATCAAATAGATGCGATTTCTATTGGGAACGGAACAGCTTCTCGTGAAACAGAATTTTTTATCAAAAAAATCGCGTTCGACAAACCGATTCAGGTTTTTATTGTTTCTGAGGCTGGGGCTTCGGTTTATTCGGCATCAAAAATCGCGAGAGAAGAATTTCCTAATTATGATGTAACAGTTCGTGGTTCAGTTTCTATTGGGCGTCGACTTTCAGATCCGTTGGCTGAACTGGTTAAAATTGACCCAAAGGCAATTGGAGTAGGACAATATCAACACGACGTTGATCAAACGAAATTAAAAGAAGAATTAGACAATACTGTAATTCGCTGCGTAAACTCGGTTGGAATTAATATTAATACTGCAAGTAAACATTTACTGAGTTATGTGAGTGGAATAGGAGAGAAGCTGGCAGAAAACATTGTACAATATCGATCAGAAAATGGTCCTTTTGAAGATAGAAAGCAATTGAAGAAAGTGCCGCGTTTGGGTGATAAAGCCTATCAACAAGGTGCGGCATTTATTAGAATTTCGAATGCTAAAAATCCATTAGATAATTCTGCGGTACATCCAGAGGCTTATCCAGTTGTTGAAAAGATGGCAAAAGATTTGAAACTTTCAGTAAATGACTTAATAGCAAACAAAGAGAAAACAGCGCTTATTAAAGCCGAAAATTATATTACTCCTGAAATTGGTTTACTTACGCTGAAAGACATCATAAAAGAGCTTGAAAAGCCTGGATTAGACCCGAGAAAGTCGGCTAAGGTTTTTGAATTTGATGCAAATGTAAAATCAATTAAAGATTTGAAAACTGGAATGATTTTACCAGGAATTGTCAATAACATTACCAATTTTGGCTGTTTTGTAGATATCGGAATCAAAGAAAGCGGATTAGTTCATATATCACAATTGAAAGCTGGTTTTGTAAGCGACGTAAACGAAGTGGTAAAATTACATCAGCATGTTGATGTAAAAGTTACTGAGGTCGATGAGGATAGAAAGAGAATTCAGCTGACAATGATTTTATAAAATTTCAAAAAAGAGAATTAAACAAAAAAATCCCAAGCTACAATTGTAACTTGGGATTTTTTAATAAGGTTGTAAATGCTTATTTAGTTTCTTCCTCTTCTTTTTTAGGTGCTGTTTGATCATCTTTAGCAGCGTTCTTAAATTCTTTAATTCCGCTTCCTAAACCTTTCATTAATTCTGGAATTTTTTTACCTCCAAAAAGTAATATCACAATACCTACTATAACAAGGATTTCTGTAAGACCTAATCTTCCCATGATTGTATAATTAATGCCGAAGCAAATTGATTTTCAAATTCTACCGCAAAGGTATATAGAATATACGAACAACAAGAGTTTTTGGTTTAAAATATTTGTTACTTACTGCGTTAAATATTCTATAAAATATTTAAATTGCTGTGTTTGCTCATTTTTGTCAGACAGCAGCAATACGATTAATTACTATATTTGCTTGTATAATTAACCAAATGACTAAGAAAAAATTCAATTTTAGAAAAAATTTGTTCATCAAAAACCGCTTGGTAATCTTGAATGAAGAAACTTTTGAAGAAATTTTTTCATTTAAACTCAATTTAATGAACGTTTTTGTAACGTTTACTCTAGGCGGTATATTTTTAATATTAGTAACCACTTTTATTATTGCTTTTACGCCTTTACGCGAATTTATTCCAGGATATTCTTCATCGCAATTGAAAAGGAATGCGACAGAACTCGCAATAAAATCAGATTCATTAGAAAGAGCTTTGAGGAAAAATGAAGCTTATATAAAAGGGGTTCAGAAAGTATTGAAAGGGGAATTAGAATATGCAAAATTCAATAAAGATTCCATATTAGCAGACGTCGATGAACCTTCTGATGTAAATATGAAAACAACCGAAGAAGAAAATAAGCTTAGAGAAGAAGTTGCAAAAATGGAGAAGGAGTCTATCAATTCTAAAGCTGTTAAAAATAAAAAAGAAAAGAAATAATACCATTAAGAATGTCTATTAAATCAGTAGCAGCAAAACTATTTGCGAGCAAAATATACCATAAAACACAGGCTTGGGCCAATAAACCGGTAGAAACTCAAAGTAAAGTATTTGAGAGTTTAATCAGTGATGCAAAAGAAACAGTGTTTGGAAAAGACCATCATTTTAAAAAGATAAAAACAGTTGGTGACTTTCAAAAGAATCTTCCTGTTCGAGATTATGAAGATTTAAAATTGTATATCGATAGAGTAAAGGAGGGGGAAGAGAATATTCTCTGGAAAGGAAAACCAATTTATTTTGCAAAAACTTCCGGCACAACCTCTGGCGCAAAATATATTCCGCTTACAAAAGAGTCAATGCCATCTCATATAAAAGCCTCTCGAAATGCGATTTTGCATTATATCTATGAAACGGGAAATGCTGATTTTGTTGATGGAAAAATGATTTTCCTGCAGGGAAGTCCAATTTTAGTTGAAAAATACGGAATCAAATTTGGAAGATTATCCGGAATTGGAGCTCATTTTGTACCAAAATATCTGCAGAAAAATCGAATGCCCTCTTGGGAAACCAATTGTATTGAAGATTGGGATACTAAAGTAAATGCAATTGTAGACGAAACGATCAATCAAGATATGACCATAATTTCGGGAATTCCGTCTTGGGTACAAATGTATTTTGAGCGTTTAGAAGAAAAAAGCGGTGGTAAGAAAATAGGAGAGTTATTTAAAAACTTTAATTTGTTTATTTACGGCGGAGTTAATTACGAACCCTATCGTGCAAAGTTCGAGAATATGATTGGTCGCAAAGTAGACAGCATCGAATTGTTTCCAGCGTCTGAAGGATTTTTTGCCTATCAGGATTCTCAAAAAGAAAAGGGAATGCTTTTGCTTTTGAATTCGGGAATTTTCTACGAGTTTATTAAAGCCGATGAATTCTTTACCGAAAATCCAAAAAGTTATACGATTGGCGAAGTAGAAATGGGTATTAATTATGCCTTAATAGTTTCTACAAATGCCGGGCTTTGGCGCTATAATATTGGCGATACCGTTCAGTTTACCTCTTTATTTCCGCATAGAGTTATTGTTTCAGGACGTATCAAACATTATATTTCTGCTTTTGGAGAACACGTTATTGCCAATGAAGTCGAAAATGCGATGAAAGAAGCAACAGCAGGAACAAATATTGTAATAAACGAATTTACCGTAGCACCTCAAATTACGCCATCAAGCGGATTACCATATCATGAATGGTTTATCGAATTTGAAAATGAACCAGAAAATATGGAAACTTTTGCGGCAGCAATTGACGATTCAATGCGAAAACAAAACATTTATTACGACGATTTAATTACCGGAAATGTGTTGCAAAAAGTTGTTGTAACCAAAGTTTCGAAAAATGGATTTCAGGAATACATGAAATCGCAGGGAAAATTAGGCGGGCAAAATAAAATTCCGAGATTATCAAATAATAGAGATATTGCGGATAATTTGAAATAAAGGTTATTAAATATGAAGTTAGGCAGATTTCAAGCAAATTAACATTTATAATCCCTAATTTAGTTTAATAAAATACCACATTTATCTTCTAAAGTAAGAAGATTTTAAAATAAAAAACATGAAAGAAACTAAACATATATCAAGATCAAGAGCTCAGGAATCATCTGCAGCGATAGAAAAAATGTACATTACAATGCGTCACTTATTCAACCGTGGTTTTTATAAACCAATGGGAGTTTCTGGTGATAGTTTAAGAGAATCATTATTGGCTTTACGCCCAGAAATTTATGGGAATATTGCCGAAGAAAAAGTAGAATTAAACGGACTTTTGTACGTTATAGAACGTTTACCAATAGGAATTGAACAATGCAGATTCATCAATTTAACTTCAGACGAAGGCTATTCTAAATCGCATTTTCAGCCAATTGTTCCTCCAAAAAGAAGAAGAAACTGTTATAGAATCGATGAGGAACAAATGAATGTTGAAATCACGCGTGGACGTTCTGATATTTATGATATTCTAACGCATTTGACTTTTATTTTTATCGAATCGCATAAAATTAAAAATAGAGTTCTATTAGATGACGGCGGAGAGGTTTCTCGCGATTGGCTTAAATTAGAACAAGCTGTAATGCAGACTAAAAAGCTGGCGCAGATTGAAAAAGAAAAAGCGATTTCGCACGTTGCAAACATTTTAGGCCGAACTTTTGAAGAGGTTTTGGACATTTATGACGCTTTTGGTTCTGAAAATGCACCTGATCGTTTTCTGCACGTTATTTATTGGTTAGGAAAATTAGCAATCGAAGAAATTGTCGAAAACAATAAACGAACAATTACTTTCAGTCCTGTTTTACGCGAACGTTTAGGGCATCACATTCATGGAGAAATCTGGGCTACAAATATCAAAGAAGTTCTAAAAGCAAATGACCTTTTAAAACGACCAATTCACGTAATTAGTGCTAATATGCACAGTGTGATGAACTCGATTTTTGCAACGCCTTTACTGAAAACAAAATTTAAAGGAAAAACAGATTTCTTTATATATGAAGAATTAAGCAACTCAGGATCAAAAGAAATTAGAGGTCATGTTGAAGAGTTGGCTTTGAAAAACGGAATGATTTCACTTCCTGATACTTCAGGAACTAACATTGATGTTCAAATTTTTGATACGGCAAAAATCGACTGGTCAAAAACAGCATTTTCTGAAGCGAAAATCGACGACGAAAAACCGGTAATTATTGTAATGGATTATGCTTTTGGTGAGCAGGCTTATGAAACTATCGATGAGCTTTTAAAACCGTTTAAAAAAGAAACGTTATTAAACGTAAAATCAGTTTCTATAATGGGTAAAGCTGGAATTCTTGAAGGCGGAAAAGGTGATATCATGATTCCTACAGCACATATAAATGAAGGAACGGCTGATAATTATTTCTTCGAAAATGAATTAACAGGCGCCATGTTTGAAGGAAATGATATTGCCGTTTTTGAAGGTGCGATGGTTACTGTTTTAGGAACATCTTTGCAAAACAGAGATTTATTGAAATTTTTCCACGAATCGACTTGGGGCGTAATTGGTCTTGAAATGGAAGGATCATATTACCAAAAAGCAATTCAATCGGCATCAAAAATTAGAAAAAGTGTACCGCACGATATAAAAGTTCGTTATGCCTATTACGCTTCAGATAATCCATTAGAAACAGGAAGTACTTTGGCTTCTGGCGGACTTGGAACAACGGGGGTAAAACCAACTTATTTGATTACTATTAAAATTTTAGAACAAATTTTCAACGTAAAATAAAAAGCGTAAATGAGTACAAAAGTACCCCAAAACAACTCAGATCAGGAAATTGATATTTTTGATTTATCGAAAACAATTGGGAATTTTTTCGACAGAATAAATGCCTTACTTTTTAGATCAATTCAGTTTTTTATTCGAAACTGGATAATTATATTGGTTTTGATCGTTCTTGGATTTGGTTTGGGGTGGTTTTTGGATTCAAACAAAAAGACGTTTCAAAATGAGGTTATTGTAACGCCCAATTTTGGCAGTGTAGATTATTTATATTCTAAAATAGATTTAATCGAGTCTAAAATTGTTTCTGGAGATACTGTTTTCTTAAAAACGGTTGTTGGAATTTCGAATCCAAAAGCAATCAAAAAAATCGAAATTAAACCAATTGCCGACGTTTATAAATTTATTGAAGACAAAGAACAAAACTTTGAACTCATAAAATTAATGGCAGAGGTTGGTGAAGTAAAGAAAGTTTTAGAAGATAATATAACGAGCAAAAACTATACTTTTCATACTATTTCGTTTGTATCAAATAAAGAAGTAAATGACAAAGAAATAGTTGCACCATTAATACAGTATTTAAACAGCTCACAATATTTTAGTGCGCTTCAAAAAATAGGATATAAAAATCTAGAGCAGCAAATTGTCAAAAATGATACTATTATTGCTCAAATTGACGATGTTTTAAATGGTTTTTCGAATACGGTTAAAAATGGACCAAAAAATGATAAATTGGTTTATTACAATGAGAATACGCAGCTTAATGATTTGATTAAAACCAAGCAAACTTTAATAGTTGACCAAGGAAGAAACAGATTAAAGTTAGTGAATTACGATAAAGCAATAAAAGAAATAAATACTACATTAAATATAAATATTGTAAAGCTTACAAATGGCAATTTTAAAATTTTGCTTCCTCTAATTTTTATTTTCCTTTTTGTTTTTATGTACTTATTCAAAAAGTTCTACAACAGTCAGCTTTTAAAATCTCAAATTAAATAACGATGCATTGAAAACGAACAAAATCTTTCAAAGAATTTCGCAAAATGCATTTTTAAAACAAAGTCTTAGTACTTTGTTTTTGAGGATTTTTGGAGTTGTTTTACTTTTTGGATTCACCATATTTCTAACAAAATGTTACAGTCCTAAATTAGTTGGGCAGTATGATTTTGCACGTTCTTTTCTCTTAGCCATTGGAAGCATATGTTTATTGGGTTTCGATCAGTCAATTTTATATTTCAAAGGAAGATTGGCGGGTACGGGAGGACTTGAACAATTGAAAAAAATCTACTTTAAAATGGTTGCAATGTTGTTTGCAACTTCAATTGCAGCAATTGTTATTGTTGCCTTAATTAGTAAGGAATTAATAAATAATTACTTTTCAGATAATGAGGTATATTCTATTTTATTAAAAGGTACAGCAACATTGTTTTTCTACGGAATCTCGACTTTAAACACAGAATTGTTTAGAGCCTTAGATAAATTGTATGCAGCAGAATTGTTTAGAAACATTGTTAAGTATGTTCCTTTAATTGTAGGTTCAATATTTTTATTTTACTGGCACAAAGAGACCTATTTAGTCGATGTTTTTTTAATTGGTTTTGTTTTGCTTTCCATCATTAGCTCTGTGTATGTTTTTAGCTACTTTAAGGAACTTGGAGCTATAGAAGGTGATGAAGGTTTCTCGCATAAAGAAGTATTCTTAAAATCGTATCCAATTGCTATAAGCGGAATGGCAATGTTTCTTTTAATGAGTTTTGATATTATGTTTTTAAAGAAGTATCGAAATGACGAAACGGTCGCTTTTTATTCCGTTGGTTTTAAAGTAATGACCATCGTTTCGGTTATAATTTTGACAATTAATATTACTGTTTCAGCAAAAATTGCAGAGTTTTTTTCTAAAGGAGATAAAGCAGAATTAAAAAGAATTTTACGAAATAGTGTTCGTTTAATCTTCGGAATCACGTTTCCTGTAATAGTTATAATCAGCCTGTGTTCTGAGCATGTATTGTCTTTTTTTGGACATCAATATGTTGTTGCAAAAGAAGCTTTTTTAATTTTAATAATTGGTCAAGGAGTTTGTTCCGCGTTTGGGTCTGCGCCAGTTTATTTGAATATGACGGGAAGACAGCATATTTTTCAGATTGTTTTAATTGCGGCTGTTGTAATTAATTTTCTTTTAAACCGATTTTTAATTCCAGAATATGGAATGGTTGGCGGCGCGATTGCATTTGTTTCAAGCTCTATTTTCTGGAATAGTGTCGTAGCCTTAATTATTTATCGAAAAGATAAAATAGTGATTTTTTTACATTAAGAAATGACAATTTTTATATGAAAATAGAAAAAAGCAAAGCAGCATTTTTACTTATTGCAACAGCCAATCTAGCAGTTGCAGCAGTTGCTTTTTTTATTTTGCCTCCCAAGTTTTTTTATGATGCAGCAATTATTGCATACGATAAAGGAAATGAAATAGGATATATTGGGAGTTATCCAGTTTCGATTTTGTTGTATAAAATTTCTGGACTGCGTTACTTACCTTTTCCAGTCATTGCTTTAATTCAGTTTCCTGTTTTAATGTATGTTTTGTACAAAATAGGTATTCCAGATCGTTTTGAAAAGCTCAATGTCAAGAACATTTTGGTTTATATGGCATTTTTTATGATTGCCATTTTTGTTTCAATGCCGTCAAAAGAGTTTATAACCTTTTTGTATCTCTCTCCAATCGTTTTTATGTGCTTAAATGAACAAATTTCGTTGAAAAGAATAATTATATACACAGTACTTTTATTGTTGATTTTTGGAGTGTTTTTTCGTCCCTATTATCTTTTAATTCCAGTTATTGGCGGCGGGATGTATTTAGTAAGCTTAGTGAGTTTTAAAAGTAAAACCATCACAACCCTGTTTTATGGTTTACTGATAGCAGTTTTTTTATCTTTTAGTCATGGCGTTTTAAAAGGAAAATATCTTTCAGAAATAAGCCGAGAAGTGGTAAACAATGAACGTATAGGTTCTGCTGATGCCAATTCTATTATTATTTCTCCCGTTAAAACAGATACGTGGTACGGAGAAGCTATTGGGATTTTTTACGGATTTTTTACAGTCAATATTCCAATAAACGGTTTAAAACACCTATTATCACCACAAATAATTATATTTATAATCTGGCAGTTATTGTTGTTTTATATTCTATTAGTTCGGTTTGCAAAATGCTTAGCAGATCGAAAAACATATTCGAAAGAACTTTTAATACTGCTTATTATCTTTTCTTTTTTTATTGTACAAGGAGTTTTTGAGCCCGATTTAGGCACCGCAGTACGACATAAAATGGGTGTTTTTCCACTAATTTATTTTGCATTATACTATGAATCTTTCAGAAAAAAACTTCAATAAAATATTTCATGTTTTTTTGTGTCTGATTGCAATTGCAATGATATTCAGAAAACCATGTTCACTGCTTATTATTTTGTTTAGTGTTTTTAGTTTGATCTATGTAAAAAAGCTAAAATTCAGCAAAACAGCTTGGATTTTGGTTGTTTGTATTGCTTCACCGCTTTTGTTAGAATTATTGTTTTTCTGGAACAATGATTCTTTATCAAAAGGATTAAAAGCGGTTGAAAAGAGTACTTCGTTGTTATTATTTCCAATCTTTATTATTGGCCATTATCAGCGTGTAAAATTTTTAAAATTAGCCGAGACTTATAGTATTGCAACAACAATGATGATGTTGTTTTTTTTAACTAGATTTTATGTGGTTTATCCTGATTTAGTAAATAAATATCTAAGCAGAATTGATCTTTGGGAAATGGGTTATAAGTTTGCAGAGAGCATTGGTATTCATGCACCGGCTTTAAATATGCATTTGGCATTTGTTTCTATTTGTGCCTTCTATTTTGTGTTTTACAGCTTTCAGAATAAAGAAAAAAGTACTTTTAAAATACTTCGAATCATTGTTTTTCTACTCTCGTTTTTCTTTGTCCTTTTAGTAAATACCAGAATGGCGTTGCTTAATGCTTTGATTGGTTTTTTAGTTGTTTTCATTTTCGAAATAAAATCAAGATTCAGCATAAAAAAAATGATCCTAACAGCAATAACAGTTTTACTCGTATTAGGCAGTATTTTGTTCGCTTTCATACAGAAAAACCCCTATATGAAGGAGAAATACTCTACAGTAACTTTTGCCTATATGGATAAAGTGGGGAAATTGGATGAAATTGATCATCCAGAAATTTATGCTTTCAATTCATTAGCAACAAGACTTTCAGTTTGGAAATCAGCTTGGGAATTATCCGTTAAAAATCTTCCTTTTGGAGTAGGAGCTTCTGATGGAAAACCAGAATTAAATAAATATTTTAAAGCAACCAATCAGCAGTTTTTAGCTAAATATGAATTTCCAACCCACAACCAGTTTTTAGATTTTTTACTAAAATTTGGAATCCTTGGTCCCTTAGTGGCAGCATTTTATATTTTCAGTATTGGATATATAGGATATGATTTGAAAAATGCGATAATAATTTCATTTTTCATCCTCTTTTTTACTTCAAATTTAACCGATGATTTTTTGCTTAGATTTGATGGAATTGCCTTTAGCGGATTTTGGTTTTCTGTTTTTTCAAGTTATTGGCTGCAGCAAAAAGCTATTCTTGATATAAATCAAAAAGCTGTTTAAAGTTTTTATTTTTATCAAATAGATCCTTGCATCTAGTTAATGCATTTTCTCCAAAAACAGTTCTTGTTTTTGGATCTTTTAAAGCATTAAAGTAACTTTCTAATTCATTAATTTCGTTGAAAAGAAATCCGGTTTTATTAGGAACAACAATGTCTTTATTGCCAATAATATTGGTGGCAATTACTGGTTTTTGTAACGCCATCGCTTCTAGAACCGCAATAGGCAGGCCTTCCCAAAGCGAAGTCTGCAGATAAATATCAATAGAATTTAATGTTTTAAAAACAGTATTTTTATCTAAAACCCAACCCGTAATCTGAATATTTGGCGCTGTAATCAAATGGTTTAGTTCTCCATCACCAATCCAGATAAAATTAAAATCAGGAAATTGTAAAGCAATCTCATTAAATAATTTAGGATTTCTTGCCTCAGTTATTCTGCCCAATATGCCAATGGTTAGTTTTGTGTTTTGATGAGGTAAAAAGTATTGACGAATTTCATTTATATCAACACCGTTTCTAATAAGTTTTGAAGGACCAATATTTTTAGCGATTCCAAATTCAGTATCACCACAGGCAACAATTGTTCCTCTAAATAGATATTGAAAGCTTTTTTCTATAACAGAATAAAACCTTTTTGTGCGATTTGAGATATCAGTTCTTAAAAAAGCATAGCCATGTGGAGAATAAAAAAGTTTTGTTTTTTTGAATAGAAGAAAGGAAGAAATTCGGCCTAAAACCCCAGCTTTTGATGAATGAAGATGAATAATGTCAGGATTAATTTTTTTAAGTTCTTGGATAAGTTTGACTATAGATTTTAAGTCTTTCGCAAGAGAAATTTCGCGAACCATATCTAGGTGTATTAAGTTAATACCTTTCGAGAACTCAGCGTTAACCTTTTGAGTACTAACACCATTTCTATTACTGCTGTAAATAATAGTAGTTTCGATGTTTTTGCTTATTTCTTCATCACCAAAGTAAGCTGACAAATCTTTAAAATAAGTATAAACACCGCCTTCTAGTGCCTCAACAATATGTACAACTTTCAAAACATTTAGAATTTAGAATCGTAAAAATAGAATAAACCAGTTTAATATCGACTTAAAAAAGCTAAATCTCATTTTTAGTAAAAATTTTAGTCAATTTAAAAGGCCGGATATTTTATTACATTTGTGCATATTTACAGCCAATATCAAAACAAAAGGTTCAATAAAATCATTATGAAAAGAATACTTATTACCGGAGCAGCGGGTTTTTTAGGATCACATTTGTGCGATCGATTTATCAAAGAAGGCTATTTTGTTATAGGAATGGATAATTTGATTACCGGCGATCTTAAAAACATTGAGCATTTATTCAAATTAGAACATTTTGAATTCTACCATCACGACATTACAAAATTTGTTCATATACCAGGCGATTTAGATTATATTTTACATTTTGCATCGCCGGCAAGTCCAATAGATTATTTAAAAATTCCAATCCAGACCTTAAAAGTTGGCTCTTTAGGAACACATAATTTATTAGGATTAGCAAGAGTTAAAAAAGCTAGAATATTAATCGCTTCAACTTCTGAAGTATACGGAGATCCTTTAGTACATCCTCAAACAGAAGAATATTATGGAAACGTAAATACAATTGGACCAAGAGGAGTTTATGACGAAGCCAAACGTTTTCAGGAATCAATAACAATGGCGTATCATACTTTTCACGGTGTTGAAACCAGAATTGTACGTATTTTTAATACGTATGGTCCAAGAATGCGATTGAATGACGGACGTGTAATTCCTGCTTTTATTGGTCAAGCTTTGCGTGGTGAAGATTTAACGATTTTTGGTGATGGTATGCAGACTCGTTCATTTTGTTATGTTGACGATCAAGTAGAAGGTATTTTTAGATTGCTGCACTCGGATTATGTATATCCAGTAAATATTGGAAATCCAGACGAGATTACCATAAAAGATTTTGCCGAAGAAATTATAAAACTTACTGGAACAAATCAAAAAGTAGTTTATCATCCATTGCCTATAAATGATCCTTTACAACGTCAGCCAGACACAACCAAAGCAAAAGAACTGCTGGGTTGGGAAGCAAAAGTAAGCCGCTCCGAGGGTATGAAAATTACATATGATTATTTTA
The DNA here is from genome assembly GCF_044007415.1 of Flavobacterium sp. FlaQc-28. Taxonomy (NCBI): domain Bacteria; kingdom Pseudomonadati; phylum Bacteroidota; class Flavobacteriia; order Flavobacteriales; family Flavobacteriaceae; genus Flavobacterium; species Flavobacterium sp. FlaQc-28. The sequence continues at coordinate 727,335 of NZ_JBIPCM010000001.1, read as the reverse complement.
GATCACTTTCTAAAGAAGAACTTTCTAAAGAAGAACACAAAGATTTTTCGGGTTATATTAGATAAACGGTAAACGGAATTATTTTGAACATAATAAATTTTGATAAAAAGGCATAGAGGAATTATTTATGATGGCATTTCACACAGGAAGATATTCAAAATATATTAGGCCAATAAGTATTTTAATCGACCTGACTATGATTTCTATACTCAGTTTTTTCATTTTTTTTAATGAACTGGGTTCATCAAATATTTGGATTTTAATATTTTATCAAATTATCGCTTGGGGAATAGTTGCCTTTTCTGTTAAATTTTATGATGTTTATCGTTTTACAACTCCAATTGTTATTACATCAAAAATAATCAAACAAGGAATTTTATTTCTCTTAACCGTTATTGCATTTTTTCCATTTTCTAGACAAGCTATTTTTAACGAATCAAAGATTTTTTTGTTTCTAATTTTGGTTTTAATAGTGGTTACGATTTTTAAATTTGCTTGGTTTTTTTATCTAAAAGAATATAGAATAATAACAGGCAATAATTATCGGAATGCTGTTATTATTGGGTTTACACCAGAAGCCATAAATCTTAAAGATCTTTTTGAAACTAGAAAAGATTATGGATATAGATTTTTAGGATATTTTTCAGATAAAAAAACAGATCATAACATAACGGGGAAATTAGTTGATTTAAAGCCATTTGTGATCGAAAATGAAGTCGATGAAATTTATTGTTCTTTGAACGAAATATCAAACAACAGCCTAAAAGATCTAATTGATTTTGCAGATGAAAATAACAAAACGATAAAGTTTATTCCTGATACAAAGGAGATTTTCTCAAAAAATCTAAAGATAGATTACTACGATTTTTTCCCAGTACTGTCATTAAAACAAACCGTACTTAATGAGCCTGCAATAAAATTTATGAAACGTTTGTTTGATGTTTTATTCTCTCTTTTAGTAATCGTTTTTTTATTGTCATGGTTGATTCCTCTATTAGCCATATTAATCAAATTAGAATCAAAAGGTCCCGTTTTTTTCAAACAGGGCAGACCCGGAATAGATGAGAACGAATTTGTATGTTACAAATTGCGTTCTATGTATATCAATAAAACAACTGAAAAAGAAGCCTCAAAAGATGATCCTCGTGTAACAGGAATGGGGCGTTTTATGAGAAAAACAAGTATAGACGAATTGCCGCAATTTATAAATGTTCTGTTCGGCGATATGTCCGTTGTTGGACCCAGACCTCATTTGTGGTCTCAGAATAAAGAATATGGCAGCAAAGTAAAAAAATACATGATTCGTCATTGTGTAAAGCCCGGAATTACTGGTTTGGCACAAGTAAGCGGTTTTAGAGGCGAAATAACGATAGAAAGAGACATGATAAACCGAATAAAGTTTGATGTTTTTTATATCGAAAACTGGTCTTTAATTTTAGATTTAAAAATAATTCTTCAAACCGTTATTAATATTTTTAAAGGCGATCAAAAGGCATATTAATGAAGGATTTAGTTTCAATTTTAACTCCAACATTTAATGCTGAAAAATTCATTAGAGCCACTATAAAATCAGTTCAAGAGCAGACTTATGAGAACTGGGAAATGATTTTGGTTGATGATGCTTCTACAGATAATACGGTTTCAATAATTGAAGATTTTGCTCAGCGAGATAATCGTATTAAACTATTTAAGTTTTCAGAAAATAGAGGAAATGGTTTTGCTAGAAATGCAGCTTTAGATAAAGCGACAGGAAAATATATTGCGTATTTAGATGCTGATGATTTATGGTTTCCCTCTAAATTGGAGAAGCAAATACAGTTTTTAAATGCAAACAATTTGCATTTCACTTTTAGTTATTACGATTCTATTGATGAAGAAGGAAATAATTTAAACAGAAGAGTTGAATCGCCAAATCCGCTAATTTATAAACAATTGTTTTTCTGCAATTATGTAGGTAATTTGACAGCCATTTATGATGCTGATTATTTTGGGAAAATTATTCTTGAAACTTCGCAAAAAAGACAAGATTGGCGATTATGGCTTACTATTTTAAAACAAATAAAAACGGCGGAAGCCATTCCAGAATCATTAGCTTTTTATAGAATTAGAAAAGATTCTATTTCATCATCAAAATTCAAATTGATCAAACACAACTTTGGTGTTTATAGGGAATTTCACAGATATAATTTTATGTCTTCTGTTTTGTTGATGATGAGATTTTTATTTATTCAATTGATAATCAAACCAAAATATATAAAGAAGATTTAAAATTCAATTTGAAGTCGCAATTTGCGACTTCAAGTTTCAAGGTCACAAATTGTGACCTTGAAGAATTTAGTATAGAATTGGAGGTTGTAATTTGTGACCTCCAATTTTTTTCAAACCTTGATACAAATAACAAACTTGATGTCACAATTTGTGATCTTAAAGAATTATTTTTTATAGCCAATTTTTACTCTTTCAGATTCATTTTCTTTCTTTTCAGTCAATTCATCTAAATAAGAAAAAACCAGTTCAATATTTTTATCGTGATTTTCTAACTTCTTCTGGATGTGAAGTATATCAACCTTAATTTCGGTTGTATCCAAAAGCATTTGTCTCACTTTTGTGAAAATCCGCATGATTTGAATATTGGTTTGAATTGCTTTGTCACTTTTCAAAACACTTGAAAGCATTAAAACACCATGTTCTGTAAAAGCAAAAGGTAGATATTTTTGATATTTACCTCTTCCTTTCTCTAAGGTCACAAATTGTGACCTTAGAGAATCATATTCGATTTTAGTGAGTTCAAACATGAAATCTTGTGGAAATCGAGATAAATTTCTTTTAACGGCTTGTTTTAATACTTTAGTTTCTATTCCATAAAGTAACGCTAAATCGCTATCAAGCATCACTTTTTGGCCACGTATAAAATATATTTTATTAGAAATTGTTTCTTCAGAAAGTAAAGATTGATCTTCCATAAGTTTTTAATTATAAAAACAAATGTAAGATTTTATTTATATTTATAAATACGATTTAAACTGTTTTAGTTTTCCGCGATTGGTTCTTTCTAAAACTGTTTTTCTTGTAAAACTGAAGTTTAAATTGGGCTCTAAATACAAATCGATGACGCTTTTTATTTTTTGAATTTGTTCTGAAACTAATGCTGCATCAGCAACATATTCAATTTCAAAAGTATCCAATTTGGTTTGTTTGATGATAAATTCTTTTACTTTTCCGTCGTCTTCAATGATGCTTTTGGTTACATAATAAAACGTCAAACCAGGCGATTTTTTTCCGCTTGGAAGAATTGCAATATCATTTGTTCTGCCAATAAGTTTTTTGAGAATTGGTTTTTGTGGTGTGCTTTTTTCGTCTAAAACTCCAATGTCGCCAATTTCATATCGGATAAATGGATTTGCTTTATTGAAAAGCGAAGTAATGACAATCTTTCCTTCTTTCCCGTAAGGGAGAGCATTATTATTTTCATCTAAAATTTCTACAAAAAGTGTTTCCGCATTTACCTGCCATTCGTCTTGCGGATTTTTAAAAGCAATTAAATCCAGTTCTGAAGCGCCGTATTCATTGATAATTGGAATGCCGAATTGTTTTTCTAATATTTTTTTATCCATTTCGAAAAGCATTTCTGAAGTAACAAAACAAGCTTTTAATGTTGGACAAATTTTATTTAAAACGATATTTTTCTGCTCTAGAAACTTAGCAAACAGAACAATAGAACTTGTATATCCGTTGATGTAATCGAATTTTTTAGTTTTGAATTTTTTCAAAAATTTAGCCAAAACATCATCTGATAAATCAAACACTGGGAATCGAACCCGGCAACTCAAAAAATCTTTGAAACGTTCTTTTTGGTAGCCAATAAAATCCATCGGAATTCCATAAAAACGCGCTTGATAGGAATGATTAAAATCAATGCCAAACCAGCCAAAACGCATAATATTTGATGCCCAAGTTAAGGAGTGTGAATATTTATCTTTGGCAAAAATTAAAAGAGTTCCGCTTGATCCTGATGTTTTGTTGAGGTAAATGTTTTTTTTAGAATAGCCTTTTGAAAGTCTTTCTTGCAGTGGATTTTGAAGATTCTGTTTATTTAAAATCGGTAAATCTTCCCAATTTTTAAAAGTTTTATCTCCAACTAATGCCGCATAAAAAGAGTTGTTTTTTAAGTGAAAATCAACAATTTCTTTCTTTTTGTTTTCAAGAAATGAAGCAAATTCTTCTTCAGAAAAATGAACAATTTTGTCCAATTCTGCTTTGGCTTTCTTTATCGGAAAACCATTTAACTGAAGAGAAAGATCAAAAAGGCGAATCATTTTTCTTATAATTTTAGTCAAAAGTAATATTTAGCAATTATGAACAGTGAAGAATCAATAAGTTTTTAAGATTTAATTATTTTTTACGTGCAAAAGCAATTATTTTTGCACCACAACTAAATACAACTATACCATGACAATTTTATTATTGGGATCAGGCGGAAGAGAGCATGCTTTTGCGTGGAAAATGATTCAGAGTCCGCTTTGCGAAAAACTTTTTGTTGCACCAGGAAATGCAGGAACAGCTGCAATTGCTACAAATGTTGCAATGTCTCCAACCGATTTTGATGCTATTAAAACATTTGTACTTCAAGAAAAAGTAAGTATGGTTGTTGTAGGTCCCGAAGATCCTTTAGTAAAAGGAATCTATGATTATTTTAAAAACGACGAAAGTTTAAAACATATCCCAGTAATTGGACCATCAAAATTAGGTGCGCAATTAGAAGGAAGTAAAGAATTTGCAAAAGAGTTCTTGATGAAACACAATATTCCAACAGCAGCGTACGACAGTTTTACTGCCGAAACAGTTGAAGAAGGATGTAAATTTCTTGAAACATTACAGCCTCCATACGTTTTAAAAGCGGATGGACTAGCAGCTGGAAAAGGAGTTTTGATTATTCAAGATCTTGAAGAGGCTAAAACGGAATTAAGAAATATGCTTGTTCATTCAAAATTTGGAGCAGCGAGTTCAAAAGTTGTTATCGAAGAATTTTTGGACGGAATTGAATTAAGCTGTTTTGTTTTGACTGACGGTAAAAGCTATAAAATTCTTCCAACGGCAAAAGATTACAAACGAATTGGCGAAGGCGATACAGGACTAAATACAGGCGGAATGGGAGCAGTTTCTCCAGTTCCTTATGTTGATGCTGTTTTGATGGAAAAAATTGAAACTCGTATCGTAAAACCAACAATCGAAGGTTTCCAAAAAGACGGAATCGAATATAAAGGTTTTGTGTTCATTGGTTTGATTAATGTAAAAAACGAACCAATTGTTATTGAATACAATGTGAGAATGGGTGATCCTGAAACTGAAGTTGTGGTTCCAAGATTAAAATCTGATTTGGTTGAGTTGTTTCTTTCGGTTGCCAATCAAAAATTAGACGATTTTACTTTAGAAGTTGATCCAAGAAGTGCAACTACAATTATGGTGGTTTCTGGCGGATATCCTGAAGATTTTGAAAAAGGAAAAGTAATTACTGGTTTAGAAAATATTACAGATTCTATAATTTTTCACGCAGGAACAAAATTAGATAACGAAAATGTCGTTACTAATGGAGGACGTGTTTTGACTGTAACATCATATGGAGATGATTTCCAGCAGGCCATAAAAAAATCTTATCAAAACATAGATAAACTAAGCTTTGATAAGATGTATTTTAGAAAAGATATTGGCTTCGATTTAATTTAAAAATAAATTAACCAGCCCTTTTTAATTAAAGGGTTTGGTTTTTATTTTAAAAATGAATGAGCTGTTGTATCTTGGTTTTCTGTTCCGGCATCATCAAAAATGCGTAATTGCTTAATCCAATAAACGATTGCACATGCACAGATGATCATGAAAATCCAGTTAATTGTGTTTGCACCAAACCAAGTAATTAGTTCTAAATGACGTAAAAAGTCAAGTGGAGCAAACAAAATGTTAACGAATAAGTATTGAATTCCTTCGAAAAAAGCTGTCATAATTTATAAAATTATATGTTATTATTGTTTTTAACGCATTGAATTAAAATTCAAAAAAGAATCTTTTTCAACTTGTTGGTTTTTCCTTTTAAACAAGTATTATATTTACAGTCACAAAAGTATAAAATATCCTTATGATAACAAGTGTTTTTAAAAAATCTACGCCATTAAATTATTCATTGGTTGTAATTTTGATACTGGTTTTCTTTTTTATGTTTCAAATTCGAGAAACGTCTTGGATAAATTCATATTTTACAATATTCCAAAAATTGAGTTTATTGTGCTTTATTTTGGCTTCTTTTTTCATGATTAATTTCATTGTTAAAAAGAATGGCCTCAGTAAAGACAATGGATACGCGATATTTTTCTATTTATTATTTATATTATTTTTCCCTACAATATTTAATAATCCGGATGTAATTTATGCTAATTTTTTCATCTTATTAGCACTTCGAAGATTGGTTTCACTTCAGTCTCTCAAAGCATCAAAAGAAAAAATATTCGATGCTTCTTTTTGGATTTTTGTAGCTTCTTTATTTCAATTTTGGTGTGTCTTATTCCTAATTTTGGTTTTTATATCGATAGTTTTTCACGTTTCGAGAGATTATAGAAACTGGGTTTTACCTTTTATTGCACTTTTGGCAGTAGCCTTAGTGTTTACAATGATATCCTTAATGTTCAATATTGATGCGATTGATTTTTTTCAAAAACGCGCAGTAATCGATTTTAGAATAGATTATTTTAAGAACAATTATGAAAACGGAGCACTTTCAATATATGTTGCAGTTGCTTTATTCTTTGTAGTTTCAATGATTACAACATTATCAAACAGGCCTCAGATTGTTCATGCTTCTTACAAAAAAGTGGTGGCCTGTTTCTTTATTGCCGCTCTTGTTTTTATTGTCTCACCAGATAAAAGCAATGATTTATTACTGTTTAGCATCGCACCGCTTACTATTATGGCAGCGAGTCATATAGAGTATGTACAACAGAAACTTAATAACGAAATTGTATTTTATGTACTGATTTTGTGCAGTTTATTTACGTTTTTCTCGCAATTATAATTTACTTCCAAAAGCAAGATCACCTGCATCACCAAGTCCAGGAATAATATAGTTTTTCTCGTTTAGTTTTTCGTCTAACGAAGCAACCCATAAATGACAGTTTTCAGGAAGGTTTTTTTCTAGATAAGCAATTCCTTCTGGAGCAGCGATAACTACTACAATGTGAATTTCTTCTGGAGTTGCATTTTCAACTAGTTTTTCATGAACCGCAACAATCGATTGGCCAGTTGCCAGCATTGGATCAAGCAGTAAAACGGTTTTATTATTGATATTTGAAACGGCTTGATATTCAACTCTAATTTCAAATTCGTGATCATTATTAGGATGATATCTGCAGGCTGAAACAAAACTGTTTTCGGCATTATCAAAATAATTTAAAAAGCCGGTATGTAGAGGTAATCCAGCTCTTAAAATCGAACATAAAACCAAATCGGCAGCTATTTCTGTTGTGTTTTTTATGCCAAGCGGAGTCTGAATTTCGACGTTTTTATAAGTAAGATTTTTACTCAATTCATACGCCATAATTTCGCCTATTCGTTCTATATTTCGTCGAAAACGCATACTGTCATTTTGAACGTCTATATTTCGGATTTGACCTAAAAAATGATTTAAAATGCTGTTATTTTCAGATATATAATGAATTTTCATAGTTAAATTTTAAAATTATAAATTTGGTAAAAATACGAGAACAAAAAATTACTCGTTATTATTCGCACCATAAAAGTATAAAAAGTATCTTTGTAACTCTAACAAATAAAGACATGTTTTCAAAATTAGCATATTCTGTTTTCGAACAAAGCATCAAAGATTATCATAAATTTGATAATGTAGATCAACCTATAAACAATCCATATCCAAAGGATAAATTCGAACATTTATTATATCTAAAAAATTGGATTGACACTGTTCAATGGCATTTTGAAGATATTATTCGCGATCCGCAAATTGATCCAGTGGCGGCTCTTACTTTAAAAAGAAGAATCGATGCATCTAATCAGGAACGTACTGATATGGTAGAATATATCGATAGCTACTTTTTGCAAAAATACAGCAATGTAAAAGTAAAAGACGGTGCAAAAATAAACTCTGAAAGTCCAGCATGGGCATTTGACAGATTATCGATTTTGGCATTAAAAATTTATCATATGCATGAAGAAGCTACTCGCGCAGAAGCTACACAAGAACATAGAGATAAATGTCAGGAAAAATTAAATGTTCTATTAGAACAAAGATCAGATTTGTCAACTGCAATTGATGATTTATTGACTGACATCGAAAATGGTGATAAATTCATGAAAGTATACAAACAAATGAAAATGTATAACGACGATGAATTGAATCCTGTTTTATACCAAAATAAAAAATAATTGGCAAAATTGTCCAATAAAATTAAGCATATAGCCGTCATGAGACTATCCGCAATGGGAGATGTCGCCATGACGGTTCCTGTTTTACGTGCTTTTGTAAAACAATATCCAGAGGTAAAATTGACGGTTATTTCGCGTCCTTTTTTTAAACCTTTTTTTGATGGAATTCCGAATTTGGATTTTTTTGCTTTTGATGAAAAAGAAAGGCATAAAGGTTTTCTAGGACTTGTACGATTATTTAAAGACGTAAGTAAATTGAAAGTCGATGCTTTTGCAGATCTTCATAACGTTTTGCGATCTAAGGTTGTGAGTTCGCTTTTCGCTTTAAGCGGAAAAAAAAGAGCAACTGTTGATAAAGGCCGCGAAGGGAAAAAAGAATTGACGAGAGCCGAAAATAAGATTTTTGCACCATTAGCAACAATGTTTGAAAGACACGTAAAAGTGTTTGAAGAACTTGGTTTTTCTTTAGATTTATCTAACCCTCAATTCCCAGAAAAGGCAATTTTAAGCGAGGATATTTTAGAAATTATCGGAAACGAAAATCAAAAATTAATTGGTATTGCACCTTTTGCACAATACGATTCTAAGGTTTATCCGTTAGATTTAATGAAAGAAGTTGTTGCAAAATTAGCAGAGAATTCATCCTATAAAATTTTGCTATTTGGAGGAGGAAAAAAAGAAATCGAGATTTTAGATTCAATCGCGCAACCTTTTGAAAATGTAATTAATATGGCTGGAAAAATTAAATTTCAGCAGGAATTACAGTTAATCAGTAATCTTGACGTAATGCTTTCTATGGATTCTGGAAATGCACATATTGCCGCTATGCTGGGCGTAAAAGTAATAACGCTTTGGGGAGCAACGCATCCGTATGCAGGATTTTTGCCTTTTAATCAAAGTTTTGAAAATGCTCTAACTTCTGACAGGAATCAATACCCGCAACTGCCAACATCTGTTTATGGAAATAAAACAGTTGAAGGTTATCAAGATGCGATGAGAAGTATTTCTCCTAATGAAATCGTTCAAAAAATACAGTTAAGCGTATAATCCATTCAAATCATAAAGAAAATATCCAATTGTTTTCTTTTTGTTTCTATTGGCTACAATTACAACAAAATGATTCTCTTTTTCTGTAGAGAGTAAAATGTGTTCAAAGTTCTCTGTTGAATTTCTATAGACTTTATGCACCAATTGAGACTCTTTGATTTTATGTGAGAGTATTTTAGCTGTTTTTAATTTACTAACGTAAGGCCAGATGTTAAAAATATTTTGGTCAGAGACTTTAATTTCAGTCATTTTCCCAATCATTGTTGAGTTGTATTTTTCTGAGGTAAGTAATTTGGGTCCTTTTTTATTTCGTTGTTTTTTAATTATAAAGTAAATACAAAAAAGAGCTGTTACTACAAAAATTGCGATAAATGATAAGCGAAGGAAATGATGTATTGTCATGATATTTAATGTTTAAATGTGTTGACAAATTGGGTTTAGCGCTGTAAATCTATTATAAGAGTATCAGATTATGAGTGCTTTAATTTTACCTCTAATTTAATTAAAAATCAGTAATATTTTAGCTAAAAAATGTTTTTATTGTAATTCCAGCTGTGTTAATTTTTTTCAATCACTACAACCACTGTAAATATTAAAAAACAAAAAAAATCCAAATCCCAATTGTAAAGTTGGAATTTGGATTTTATATTTTAGAATTTAATATAGACTATACGTCGTCGTAATCAACATAAATAGTTTCAGATGTTGGATGTGCCTGACAAGTTAAAATTAAACCTTCTGCAATTTCACTATCTGTTAAAATAGAATTTTTTGTCATTTCAGCAGAACCTGCAGTTACACGTCCTAGACAACTGCTGCAAATACCGCCTTGACAAGAATAAGGAGCGTCAACACCTTGTTTTAAAGCCGCATCAAGAATAGTTTGTTTTTGAGACATCTCAAAAGTAACTTCTTCATCATCAACTAGAACTGTAATTTTTGTATGTCCTTCTAACGAAGTTTTGATTTCATTTTCTTTTGTAGAAGAAGTAAAAAGCTCAAACTTAATAGCAGATTCTTTTACGTTTTTCTCTTTCAAAACGTTAGAAACAGTGTTGATCATTTCTTCAGGTCCACACAAGAAAAATTTGTCAAACTCTAATTCTTTGTGTTTGTTATTTAAAACAAAATTCACTGCCGATTTTTCGATTCGGCCAAATAATGCATTTTCAACTTTTGCCTGGCTGTAAACATAATGTACAAAAAAACGTCCTACGTATTGCAATTGTAAGTCATGTAATTCCTGATGAAAAATAGTTTCTTCAGGAGTTTTGTTTCCGTAAACTAATACAAATGAGCTTTTTGGTTCGCTTTTTAAAACTGATTTTATAATAGACAAAACAGGAGTTATACCGCTTCCTGCCGCAAAAGCCACATAGTTTTTTTGTCTTTCAGCATCAGGTTCAAAGGTAAATTTACCTTCTGGATGACCAACTTCAAGTACATCTCCCGCTTTAAGTTTTGTATTTGCAAATTGCGAGAATAAACCATTTTTAACCGCTTTTACCGCAATTCGTAATTCACCGCTTTCTGGCGCAGAACAAATTGAATAAGCACGACGAATTTCTTGATTATCAAGTGTTAACTTTAAATTTATGTATTGTCCAGCTATAAATTTATAATCTGGTTTAAGTTCTTCAGGAACATTAAAAAGAACAGAAACAGCGTCGGCAGTTTCACGTTTTACCTCTTTAATTATTAGTTTTAAGAATGAAGGCATGATTAATTTTTTATGCAAAAGTAGCAAAGACTAAGTAATTGACACTTACTAAAATATTTTTTTTAACTTTTTTTGTAACGTTTTCCTACATTTGATCTCTTACTACCAAAATCAAAACAAATTAACGATGATTAAAAAGTTTATTTACCTTGAATGGAAAGCCTTTGCCAGATCTGCATCATTTGGTAAAAATTTGGCGATGAAGATTTTACTGGGGTTTTTAATGATATATTTTTCATTAATTTTTATAGGAGCGGGTGTTGGAGTATTTTATGCTCTTAAAAAAATGAATCTCGATCCGTTGCAAACCGTCAATAAATTTTTAATTTATTATTTTTTGTTCGATTTAGTTATTCGATTATTAGTACAGTCTATTCCAGTTTTAAACATTAAACCTTTATTGGTTTTACCTTTTAAAAAATCAGTTATTGTTCATTTCTCTCTGGGAAAAACAATGCTGTCATTTTTCAATTGGGTTCATGCTTTGTTTTTTATTCCGTTTTCGGTAGTACTGATTTTAAATGGATATGATCTTATCGAAATTATTTTTTGGCATTTAGCCATACTCTCTTTAGTATATATCAATAATTTTCTAAATATTATTTTAAGCAACATCGATAAATTGTTTGTTGTTTTTATTGGAATAATTTTAGTTTTGGCGGGTGCTCAGTATTATAAATTATTTGATATTACGACGTTTACAACACCTGTTTTTCAAGGATTTTATGATATTGACGGACTATTTTTAATTCCGGTTTGGGTATTAGCAGGTTTATATCTTTTTACTTTTAAATATTTCAAAAAGAATTTATATCTAGATGCTGGACTTTCAGTAAAACAGGATATTGCCACAACTGAGAATCTTTCGTGGTTGAATCAATTTGGAACTGTTGGAACGTTTCTAAAGAATGATATTAAACTTATTAAAAGAAACAAAAGATCAAAAACAACGATTTTTTTGAGTGTTGTTTTCTTGTTTTACGGCCTGCTCTTTTTTGGAAACTCAAGTCAGCCGCAAGTAATGCAAATTTTTGGAGGAATATTTGTTTCGGGCGGTTTTTTATTTGTTTTTGGTCAGTTTGTACCAAGCTGGGATAGTTCTTATTACCAATTGATGATGACACAAAATATTCCGTATCGCGGATACATTACTTCAAAATGGTGGCTGATTGTTATTGCTACTTTTGTTTCAACCGTTTTGGCTTCATTTTATCTTTTTTACGGATGGGAAGTTTATTTAACCATTGTTGTTGGTGCCATTTATAATATTGGTGTAAACTCTCATTTAGTGCTTTTAGGAGGAGCATTTACAAAAACACCTATTGATTTAAGTAGTGCAGGAGGAGCTTTTGGAGACAAAAAAGCTTTTAATGTAAGTGCAATGCTGCTTTCGCTGCCAAAAATATTTTTGCCGTTGTTATTATATTGGCTTGGACTTCATTTTGCTGATAAAACGGTTGCATTAGCTTTGGTTGCCACGGCAGGAGTTTTAGGTTTAGTCTTTAAAGAAAAAGTGTTTTCAGTAATCGAAAAGAGATACAAAATAGAAAAGTATAGTACGATAAGTGCTTACAAACAAAAGAATTAACGTAATTAGAAAATGTGCCAATTCGATAATTAGATAATTTTTATCTGATTGACAATCAAAGAAGAAATAGATCTTTTAATCTAAAATCTAAAAGTAAAATGATACAAGCAAATCAACTTTCAAAAAAATATAACGGAACTACAGTTTTAAATATTAATAATCTTGAAATCCCAAAAGGACAAAGTTTTGGATTAGTAGGGAACAACGGAGCAGGTAAAACAACTTTTTTTAGTCTGCTTTTAGATTTGGTTCAGCCGTCAACAGGATCTATAAAAAATAATGATATTCAGGTAAATACAAGCGAAAATTGGAAATCATTTACAGGTTCATTTCTTGACGAGAGTTTTTTAATTGGATATTTAACTCCAGAGGAATATTTTTATTTTATTGGTGATTTACGTCATCAGAATAAAGCTGATGTTGATGCTTTGTTAGCAGAACATGAGGAATTCTTTAACGGAGAAATATTAAATAATAAAAAGTATCTGCGTGATTTATCTAAAGGAAACCAAAAAAAGGTAGGTATTATAGCGACTTTAATTGGTAATCCTGAAGTTGTTATTTTAGATGAGCCTTTTGCAAATTTAGATCCAACTACAGTAAGCCGATTAAAGAAAATCATCAGAGAACTGGCAGATAATCCAAATGTAACTGTTTTGGTTTCAAGTCACGATTTACAGCATACAGTAGAGGTTTGCGATCGTATTGTGGCGCTTAACAAAGGCGAAATTGTAAAAGATATTCAAACATCAAAAGAAACCCTGCAAGAGCTTGAATCGTTTTTTGCCGTATAAGTTTCTATATTTCAAAAAGAAGCGTATTTTTACAAGTCTTTATACTAAAAATGCTTTTTGGTAGTTTATGCTTTAAAATCAGTTCTATTGAAAAAGAATACTCTTAAATATAGTTTTTTTCTTGTTTTTTTATTCCTTTTGATAGCTTGTTCTACCAAAAATAACAGCTTTGTGTCGAGGAATTCACATGCTTTAAGTACAAAATATAACATTTTGTATAATGGCGGGATAGGCCTCGATAAAGGTTTACAATCGATATATGCGAATAATCAGGACAACTTTTGGAAAATACTTCCAATAGAAAAAATGCAGTTTGATGAAAATTTTTCTGATGACGAAAAAGCAAAAAATCCTGATTTTGAATTAGCCGAAACAAAAGCTACAAAAGCAATTCAAAAGCATTCGATGAATATTGGAGGACGAGAAAGAAACTCTCAAATTGATGAAGCTTATTTAATGCTTGGAAAAGCCAGATATTACGATCAGCGTTTTATACCAGCTTTAGAAGCATTCAATTATATTTTATACAAATACCCAAACAGCAGTAATATTTATACTGCAAAAATCTGGCGTGAGAAAACCAATATGCGTTTAGGAAATGATGCAATTGTTGTAAAAAACATCAACCTATTATTAAAAAATACAGATTTAAACAAACAGACTTTTTCAGATGCTAACGCACTTTTGGCAGAAGCATTTTTAAATTTAGAACAAAGAGACAGTGCAGTAACAAAGCTTAAAATTGCTGAAAAATTTACCAAAATAAATGAAGATCGTGCCAGATACCGTTTTATTTTAGGACAGATGTATCAAGAGGCTGGAAAAAAAGATAGTGCAAACTATTTTTACGATGGGGTAATTGATATGAATCGTAAAGCCGATCGAAAATATATGATGCATGCTTATGCAAAAAAAGCACAGATGTACGATTACGCAAGCGGTAACGATACTATTTTCTTAAAAACATACAATAAACTAGTTGCAGATCGTGAAAACAGACCTTATTATGATGTTTTGTTTTATGAAATGGCGGTTTATTATGACAAAAAGAAAGATACTGAAAATGCGCTGAAATTTTATAATAAATCATTAGGCAGAAAATCCAAAGACCCATATTTGATGGCATCGGCTTATCGAAACATTGGAAATATGTATTTTAAAAATACAGATTATTCAATGGCTGCTAAATATTATGACAGTACATTAACGAAGTTAAACCCAAAAACCAGAGAGTTTGCTTTTATTGAAAAAAACAGAAAAAATCTGGATAACGTTATTAAGTACGAAGCGATTGCAAAAACTAATGATAGTATAATTAAGGTATATAAACTGCCAGAAGCTGAAAGAAAAACCTACTTTGAAAATTATATTGCTGAACTGAAAAAGAAAGATGAAGCAAAACGAATTTTAGAAGAAAGAGAAAAAGAGAAGCTGGCAAATATTGATCGAAATACGAATGCTTCAAATGCTCCAACAGCAATTAATCCGAATTCATTAGGGAAACCTGTTGATTTTGACGGCGGATTAAAACCTCAATCAGGAAATGATGTTGCAAGTACTTTTTATTTCTATAATCCAACCACAGTTGCCTATGGAAAATTGCAATTTAAGAAAATGTGGGGCAATAGAACAATGGGCGGAAATTGGAGATTGGCAGCTATAAAATCTGCAAATAATGCCGCAATGAATGATACAATAAATAATCTGGAAAATGCAAATGCATTAAAAGATACTGTTGTTGTCGAAAAATATACTACTGCTTTTTATGAAAATAAGCTTCCTAAATCGCAAACGGCTATTGATAGTATTAGTAAAGACCGCAATTTTGCGTACTATCAGTTAGGGCTTATATATAAAGAAAAGTTTAATGAATATACTTTAGCAAGTGATAAGCTCGAACAATTATTAAAAAACAATCCAGAAGAAAAATTGGTATTGCCGGCAATGTACAATTTGTATAAAATTTATCAAATTACTGATCCAGCAAAGGCACAAGCGATAAAAGCAAACATTATAGCAACATATCCGAACTCGCGATATGCTCAAATTTTAAATAATGTAAAAACAGACGACCTTTCGTCGCCAGATAAAGAATATCAAAAATGGTTCAAACTGTATCAAGAAGAGCAGTTTAATGTTGTTTTAGATAATATTGATAATTTAATTAATCAGTATTCAGGAGATGAAATAGTTTCTAAATATGAATTGCTTAAAGCAAATACATTAGGAAAGGTTAACGGATTGGAAGCGTATAAAAAAGGTTTAGAAACAGTTGCAGATAATTATCCAAATAGTGAAGAGGGTAAAAATGCAAGAGAGATTCTAGAAAAGCAAGTTCCAGTTTTAGAACGTCTTAATTTTACAACAGAAGACAATAAAAATTGGAAAATAATATATCCAATTGCGAGTAATGACAGTAAAACAGCTAAACATATCGAAGATGTGATTAAAAGCTTTTTGGCTGTTGAAAATTATCAGCGTCTGACAACTTCAGTAGATAAATACAATAAGACCGAAAGTTTTGTTGTTATTCACGGAGTAAAATCTGAAGCTTATGCTAAAGATGTGGCTGGCGTTTTAAGAGATGATAAAAGATTTAAAATCGCTCAACCTGCAGTAATTATATCGAGCGATAATTACAAGGTGGTTCAAATCAAGAAAAATCTCGAAGTCTATTTGACCCCAAAAACCCCATAATAATGTTTGATAAAGTAAAAAAAAACGGAACAGAACTTCTAGGAAAAACAAATCGAATTGTTGAAGGAACCTCTATAATAGGAGATATTGTTTCAAAAGCTGATTTTAGGCTTGACGGCGAATTGATTGGAAATTTCACATCTGAAGGAAAATTAGTCATTGGAGCAAGCGGTGTTGTAAAAGGAGAGATCATTTGTAACAACGCTGATATTGAAGGCGAGTTTCGTGGAAAAATTAAAGTTCTAGAAATTCTTAATATTAAAGAATCTGCACAAATTCACGGCGAAGTTGCCGTTGGAAAACTTTCTATAGAACCTGGAGCTGAATTTACAGCAACTTGTACCATGATAACTAACAATAAGGAAGTAACCCTAAAAGATGGATAAGGATCCGAATAATAAACAAAATAACAAATGGATTGCACTTATAAATATCCCCTTTCAAATGGGGATAATTATTTTTTTATTTAGTTACTTTGGCATCTGGTTAGACGAAAAGTATTCTAACGGAGGATCGCTTTGGACAATTGTTCTTTCTTTATTCTCTGTTTTTTTAGCACTTTATAATGTCATCAGACAAGTTAAAAATTTAAATAAGTAATGAATAGAACTGTAGATTTCCTAAAGTATTTTATCCCTTTTTCAATTGTGTTGTTTACTGCTCAGTATTTTATAATGCAGTCTTTGTCTGATAAGTATAACTTTTTTTATGCTGCGTGGAGTATTTATTTGTTCAATATTTTGGCCACTTTTTTAGTGTATCTTTTACTTATTTACATCAATAAAAACTTCTCCACTTATACAGGTTTTACTTTTCTTGGTGCTAGTTTTTTTAGAATGATGGCAGCCGTTGTTTTCCTAATTCCGTTTATAAAGTCTGGCGTTGCTGATCCTATAGTAGATGTAAGTGCGTTTTTTATCCCTTATTTTTTGTTTTTACTTTTTGAGACAGTCTTTACAATTAGGCTTATAAACAAGGGTTAATAGTCTCATTATTAAATATATCGCATTTTGAAACGGAAATTTTAAAAATTATATCGATATATTTTCAGTTTTAAATTAAAAATGTACCTTTGCAAAAAATTTTTGAAACCTAAAATTAGATACAGTTTTAATAATGATAATTTCCAATAAACCAGTTCAGTACTTATTAGTTACCTTATTAGCACTTACTTCGTCGATAAATTTCGCATCAACGCCTGTTGACAGTACTTCAGCTGCACACGAAAATGTCGAATTAGCAGAAGGAAGTCATGCAGAGACAAATGGCCACGGAGAAACTGTTGCTCATAAAATCGAAGAAGAATTTAATGCTAGTGAATTAATCAATTCTCATATTGGAGATGCTCACGATTTTCATATTGCTGACTGGGATGGTCATCCAATCTCTTTTAGTCTTCCAGTTATTTTATGGACTGCAAATGGTTTAGAGATTTTTTCATCTGCAAAATTTCACCACGACAATTCAGGAGAACATGTTGTTGATATCAACGGTCAAAAATTTGTTCGTTATAAAGAAATAATTTTTTACGCTGACAAATTTGAAGGATTGTCACAAGAGGTAAAAGATAACGGAGCTTTTGCTTTTGATGCAAGACCTTTAGATTTCTCTATTACAAAGAATGTTTTCTCTATGTTGATGTCGGCAATAATTTTGTTCCTTGTATTTTTTGCAGTTGCAAGATCATACAAGAAAAACGACAAAGCACCAACAGGATTGGCTGGATTTTTAGAGCCGCTTGTAACTTTTGTTAGAGACGAAATTGCTATTCCTAATATAGGTACAAAAAAGTACGCGAAATACATGCCGTATCTTTTAACTATCTTTTTCTTTATTTGGATTAATAACCTTATTGGTTTAATTCCATTCTTCCCATTCAGTTCAAACTTAACAGGAAATATTTACTTTACATTTGTAATGGCATTTATCACTTTTGTAGTTACAACTTTAAGCGGAAACAAAAATTATTGGGGACACATTTTTAATACACCAGGAGTTCCTGTGTGGTTGGCTCCAATTATGATTCCTGTAGAAATCATTGGAATGCTTACTAAGCCATTCGCTTTAATGATTCGTTTATTTGCAAACATTACTGCAGGGCATATTATTATCTTGAGTTTAGTTTCTTTAATCTTCATATTTAAATCAGTTGCAATTGGACCAGTTTCTGGAGCATTTGTATTGTTCATGAGTGTATTAGAGATGTTAGTTGCTGCATTACAAGCATATGTATTTACATTGCTTTCAGCATTATTTATTGGTCAAGCTGTTGAAGAGCACGATCATCATTAATCAGAGTTTTTTTAATTATTAACTATATAAATTTATTATTATGATATTAGCTGGAATCGGAGCTGGATTAGCTGTAATTGGTGCAGGTATTGGTATTGGAAAAATTGGTGGTTCTGCAATGGACGCTATTGCTCGTCAGCCAGAAGCTGCTGGAAAAATCCAGACTGCTATGATTATTGCTGCTGCACTTATTGAAGGGGTTGCTCTTTTCGCAGTAGTTGTTGCGTTAATCGCAAAATAATTAAAACTTAAAACTTCCTGCAGCGGTTGGCTCCAGGAAGTTTTTTTAAAAAAAACGACAAACAATTTTTAAACATATAATGTTATGCAATTAACTTCACCGGAAAGTTTAATTTTTTGGACAACAATTATCTTTATTGTTTTCTTTATTCTTTTAGCAAAATTTGCTTGGAAACCAATTTTAGGAGCTGTAAAAAGCCGTGAGGAATCTATCAACAATGCTTTAGCTTCAGCAGAAGCTGCTCGCAGAGAAATGGAAAACTTAACTGCAGATAATGAGCGTATTTTAAAAGAAGCTCGTGCAGAACGTGATGCTATGTTGAAAGAAGCACGTGAAATGAGAGAGCAAATTATTGCTGATTCTAAAAACGATGCACAAGAGCAAGGTCAAAAATTAATTGAGCAAGCTAAAGCGGCTATCGAAAGTGAAAAAAATGCTGCAATGGCAGAATTGAAATCACAAGTTTCAAGTCTATCTTTAAGCATCGCTGAAAAATTATTGAAAGAAGAATTATCTAACAAAGAATCTCAAACTAAATTAGTTGAGAAAATGTTAGGTGACGTAAAGTTAAACTAAGATTATGGCAAGTACAAGAGCAGCAATTCGTTATGCAAAAGCAATTCTAGACTTAGCAAACTCTAAAGGTGTTGCCGAAGCTGTAAATAACGATATGAAATCAATTGCATCTGCGATTGAAAATAATTCAGAATTAAGCGCATTTATTCAAAACCAAACTACAAAAGTTGAAGTTAAAGAAAGTGCTCTTTTAGAAGTTTTTGCAAATGTAAATGGTGTAACTAAAGGTTTATTTCATTTATTATTCGAAAACAAAAGATTTGAAATTCTAGATGCAATTGCAGTAGAATACAATAAATTATTTGACGAAAGCAACGGAGTTGAAACGGCAAAAGTTACAACTGCAATTCCAATGGATGCTGCATTAGAAGCTAAGGTTTTAGCTAAAATCGCAACTTTGTCAGACAAGAAAATTACAATTGAAAATATAGTAGATCCTTCAATTATTGGTGGATTTATTTTAAGAATAGGAGATAATCAATACAATGCATCTGTTGCAAACAGATTACAAGTATTAAAAAGAGAGTTAAGTAATTAGTTTTATTACACATAAAAGTGTCTAAATTATAAATTAAGATGGCGGAAATCAAACCTGCTGAAATTTCAGCAATATTAAGAAAGCAAGTAGAAGGTTTTGAATCTGGTGCTACGCTGGAGGAAGTAGGAACAGTACTTCAAGTTGGAGATGGTATTGCTCGTGTTTACGGGCTGTCTAATGTTCAATATGGTGAGTTAGTAGAATTTGATAACGGTATGGAAGGTATCGTATTGAATCTTGAAGAGGACAATGTTGGTGTGGTACTTTTAGGACCATCAACAGGAATTAAAGAAGGATCTACTGCAAAAAGAACTCAACGTATTGCTTCTCTTAAAGTAGGTGAGCAAATGGTAGGACGTGTAGTGAACACTCTTGGTTTTCCAATTGACGGAAAAGGACCAATTGGTGGGACATTATATGAAATGCCTTTAGAAAGAAAAGCACCTGGTGTTGTATTTCGTCAGCCAGTAACTGAGCCATTACAAACTGGTGTAAAAGCAGTAGATGCTATGATCCCAGTAGGTCGTGGACAACGTGAGCTTGTAATTGGTGACCGTCAAACAGGTAAATCAACTGTTTGTATCGATACAATCTTAAATCAAAAAGAATTTTACGATGCAGGAAAACCTGTATTCTGTATATATGTTGCAATTGGGCAAAAAGCTTCAACTGTAGCAGGAATCGCAAAAATGTTAGAAGAAAAAGGCGCAATGGCTTATACAGTTATCGTTGCTGCAAATGCTTCTGATCCAGCTCCAATGCAAGTTTATGCTCCTTTCGCAGGTGCTGCAATTGGTGAATATTTTAGAGATTCAGGTCGTCCAGCACTTATTGTGTATGATGATTTATCTAAACAAGCTGTTGCTTACCGTGAGGTTTCTCTTTTATTAAGAAGACCACCGGGACGTGAGGCATATCCTGGAGACGTTTTCTACTTACACTCTCGTTTATTAGAGCGTGCTTGTAAAGTAATTGCTGATGATGGTATTGCTAAAAGCATGAACGATTTACCAGATTCTATCAAGTCTATCGTAAAAGGTGGTGGTTCATTAACTGCATTGCCAATTATCGAAACTCAGGCTGGTGACGTTTCTGCATATATCCCAACAAACGTAATTTCGATTACAGATGGTCAGATTTTCCTTGATGGAGATTTGTTCAACTCTGGAGTTCGTCCTGCAATTAACGTAGGTATCTCTGTATCTCGTGTTGGAGGTAATGCTCAGATTAAATCAATGAAAAAAGTTTCTGGAACTTTAAAATTAGACCAAGCTCAATTCCGTGAATTAGAAGCTTTCGCTAAATTTGGTTCTGATCTTGATTCTGTTACTTTAAACGTAATTGAAAAAGGAAAAAGAAACGTTGAAATCTTGAAACAAGGTCTTAACGATCCTTATACAGTAGAAAATCAAGTAGCTATTATTTACGCAGGTTCTAAAAACTTATTAAGAAACGTTCCTGTAAATAAAGTAAAAGAATTTGAAGCAGATTTCTTAGCTTACTTAAACAGTAAACATAAAGATACGCTTAACGCGTTGAAAGCTGGAAAATTAGATGACAACATTACTGATGTTATCGAAAAAGCAGCAAAAGAAATTTCAGCAAAATATATCTAATTAGAGAATTCGTAAATTAGATAATTAGAAAACATCTTAGGAGACTTTCTAATTATCTAATTTTCAAATTGTCACATTTTTTTAATCGACAAATGGCAAATTTAAAGGAAATCCGTAATAGAATTACTTCCGTTTCATCGACGATGCAAATTACATCGGCAATGAAAATGGTTTCTGCAGCAAAGCTTAAGAAAGCACAAGATGCAATCACTGCGATGCGCCCTTATGCCGAGAAATTAACGGAGTTGCTGCAAAATCTTTCTGCTACACTTGATGGTGAAGTTGGAGGAGATTATACAACACAACGTGAAGTAAAAAAAGTATTACTTGTTGCTATAACTTCAAATAGAGGTTTATGTGGAGCATTCAATGCAAATATTATTAAAGAAGTTAAAAATCGTGCTGCTTTTTATGCTGGAAAACAAGTAGATGTTTTTCCTATTGGTAAAAAAGGAAATGATGTACTAAGTAAATCTTTTAAAGCACACGGTCACCATAATGCAATTTTTGACCATTTAACTTTTGATAATGTTGCTGGAATTGCTGATAATTTGACTGAGAAATTTTTATCAGGAGAATATGACAGAATCGAATTAATCTACAATCAGTTTAAAAATGCTGCAACACAAATCGTTCAGACAGAACAATTTTTACCGCTTGCTCCAATTAAATCTGATGCGCCAGTTTCTGCTGGAGATTATATTTTCGAACCTTCAAAAGAAGAAATTGTTTTGACTTTAATTCCTAAGTCTTTAAAAACACAATTATACAAAGGTATTCGCGATTCATTTGCTTCAGAGCACGGAGCACGTATGACAGCTATGCACAAAGCAACTGACAACGCAACAGAATTAAGAAACCAATTAAAATTAACGTACAACAAAGCACGTCAAGCTGCTATTACAAACGAAATCTTAGAGATCGTTGGTGGAGCAGAAGCTTTGAACGGATAATTTGATATTCAAATACGAAAAGAGCCGACAATTAATTGTCGGCTCTTTTTTTGTATAATAGTTTTGTATTTTCTAGTCAACTTATAAAATGGTGATTCTCAATTTACCCTAAAAATTGAGAACCATTACCATTTTATAAAATTATTGAACAGATTTATCACCTCTGTCAGCTTTGTCTTTTATGGGAACAAACTAGCTTTATTAGTCCCAGTGCTTTGCTTTTTTAGGGTTGTATTGTAGCTTTTCTCATTCCCTATGACACAAAGTTATCAAGAAGGTTCCTAGAAAAATTACAAAATTTTTTCTCTTTATTATAGATTTAACATGTTTGCTTTTTATCTTATTATACAGAGAGCAAAAAAAATAAGTATTTTTGAAGTCTATTTTTATATTATGAATCTACAAATACGTGAGCTTACTTCGATTGAAGAAATGTTGGACCAAATCGACACAATGAGATTTCTATACCCAATGATTACGGTAGAAAAGTATAAATCGTTTCTCCTTGAAATGGTGCCTCATAATTATATTCAAGTTGGTGTTTTTCAAGATGAAACTTGTGTAGGACTTACGGGCTGTTGGTCTGCCACTAAACTGTGGACTGGAAAATATCTAGAGATAGACAATTTTGTTGTAACTCCAGAATATCGTTCTAAAGGGATTGGTAAATTATTAACTGATTTTATTGA
Source organism: Flavobacterium sp. FlaQc-28 (assembly GCF_044007415.1). NCBI lineage: Bacteria > Pseudomonadati > Bacteroidota > Flavobacteriia > Flavobacteriales > Flavobacteriaceae > Flavobacterium > Flavobacterium sp. FlaQc-28. Next base: position 704,157 of record NZ_JBIPCM010000001.1, on the reverse strand, counting down.
ACAGAAAGCGATAGCTTTAGGATGCAGCAGTATAGTTCTGGATGCTTTTACGGGAAATTTTGGAGCTCATCGTTTTTATTATAACCAAGGATACAATCCAAAAGGGTTTCATTTTGTAAAAATCTTAGATGAAAGTAAAATAACTAAATAAAATAATAGTTAAGCTTTTATTGAACCTTCAAAAGCATTATTAAACCAAAGAATTGGTTATTTTTGTTTCACGAACTTTATTACAAACTATTTTGGGATTATATAAAAATCTATTCAAACAAACTGCGATTTATGGACTGGCAACGGTTTTACCCCGAATGCTTAGTTTTTTACTGGTCAGATTATATACAGGTATTTTGCCAACGGCTGAATATGGTGAGGTTTCGATTGTTTTGTCTTGGATGGTTTTCTTTAATGTAGTACTTTCCTACGGAATGGAAACGGCTTTTTTTAGATTTTACAGCGCAGAAGAAGATAAGAAAAATGTAATTGCAACATCTACAATATCAATATTTTGGTCGTCAATAATCTTTTTATTTGCTGCTTTAATATTTAGAAATACCTTGGCTGCCTGGGCAGAAGTAGACGTACAGTATATTACCTATTCTGTTTGGATTTTAGTTTTAGATGCTTTGGTTTTAGTACCATTTTCTAAGTTAAGAGCCAATCAGCGTCCAATGATGTATGCGGCTATTAAAATTGGAAATGTCATCGTTAATTTGGTGCTGAATATTTTCTTTTTGATGTATTTACCAAAACTGGCGACTTCAAATCCAAATTCAGTTTGGGATAATTTATATGTAGAAAACTTCCAGATTGCTTATATTTTCATTGCCAATCTGCTCGCAAGTTTGGCCACTTTTGTAGTGCTTTCTCCAAATTATATGTCGCTTGGTCGAAAATTTGATCCTGTACTTTGGAAAAAAATGATGAAATACGGTCTGCCAATATTGGTTGCCGGTTTAGCATTTGCTGTTAATGAGCATTTTGATAAAATTTTGTTGGGCTATTTATTACCTGAGAATTTAGCAAAATCTGAAGTTGGAGCTTATTCTGCATGTTATAAATTAGGCTTGTTTATGGTTTTATTTGCAACAGCTTTTAGATTAGGAATTGAACCATTCTTTTTTAGCCATGCAAAAAATGCTAATGCTCCTCAAACATATGCAGTTATTACAAAATACTTTGTGATTTTGGGCTCATTGATTTTGCTAGGTGTAATTGTTTTTGCAGATGTTTTAAAATATCTTCTATTAGATAACAAATCCTATTGGGAAGCCATGAAAGTGGTGCCCTTAATTATTTTGGCAAATTTCTTTTTAGGAATCTATAACAATTTATCAGTTTGGTATAAACTTACAGATAAAACAAAAATTGGTGCCTACATTTCGATAGTTGGCGCAATCGTAACATTAGTTTTAAACTACTTTTTAATTCCAAAATACAGTTATTACGGATCAGCAATTGCTACCATTTCAGCATACGGAAGCATGATGTTAATTTCCTATGTTTTAGGAAATAAATATTACCCAATACCATATGATATGAATAAGATATCTGCTTATTTAGGAATTTCGATTGTGTTTTCGGCAATTTCTTTCTATGGCTTTAGAGAAAATTATTTCGTTGGCATCCCGCTGCTTTTAGGCTTTATGTACTTTGTTTATCATAATGAAAAAGAGACTATTAAAGGAATCATGAAAAAGTAGAAATTACTTTTTTAATTATTTAAAATATAAAATGAAAATACAAATTATCAATAAATCACAGCACGATTTACCTAATTATGAAACTATTGCTTCTGCAGGAATGGATTTACGTGCTAATTTAACAGAGTCAATTACATTAAAACCTTTAGAAAGAACTATTGTAAAAACAGGACTTTTTATCGAATTGCCAATTGGCTGCGAAGCGCAGGTAAGACCAAGAAGCGGACTAGCTGCTAAAAAAGGAATTACAGTTTTAAATTCTCCAGGAACGGTTGATGCAGATTATAGAGGAGAAATAGGGGTAATTTTAGTAAATTTATCAAATGAAGAATTTGTAATCGAAAACGGAGAACGAATTGCACAATTAATTATTGCGAAACACGAAAGAGCTGAATGGATTGAAGTCGAAGAACTTTCTGAAACTTCAAGAGGTGAAGGCGGTTTTGGCAGTACAGGAGTAAAATAGTTTTTAGTTTTACATTATATAATCTAGAAGCATATTAATTTCTAGCACTTTTAAAGTGAAATGAAAAATCTTAGTAAAGAATCTTCATAGGCTTTATCAAAAAAAATCAAACCAAATCAATGAAGATTTAAATCTTCTCGAAACAAATAAAAACAAAAATGAAAATAATCGTTCCAATGGCTGGCCGAGGATCTAGACTTAGGCCACATACTTTAACAGTTCCAAAACCATTAATTCCAGTTGCAGGAAAATCAATCGTGCATCGTTTAGTGGAGGATATTGCTAAAATTTTAAAAGAACCTATCGAAGAAGTCGCTTTTATATTAGGAGACCCTGCTTTTTTTGGAGATGATCTTGTAGCAAGTTTAGAAGATTTAGCAAAAGGATTAGGAGCAAAAGCATCTATTTATCGACAAGATTTGCCTTTAGGAACAGGTCACGCTATTATGTGTGCAAAAGAATCTCTTTCAGGACCTGCGGTTATTGCTTATGCTGATACTTTAATCAGAGCCGATTTTGAATTAGATCCTGAAGCAGATGCTGTAATTTGGGTAAAACAAGTAGAACAGCCAGAAGCTTTTGGTGTAGTAAAACTAAATGCAAACAACGAAATTATAGAATTGGTTGAAAAACCAAAAGAGTTTGTAAGCGATTTGGCGGTTATTGGAATTTACTATTTCAAAGAAGTTGGCGATTTGAAAAAGGAATTACAAGGCGTTTTAGATAATAACATTCAAAACGGCGGAGAATATCAAATCAATGACGGTATCAAATCAATGATGGCCAACGGAAAAGTTTTTAAAACTGGAAGCGTTGACGAATGGATGGATTGCGGAAACAAAGATGTAACCGTTGAAACAAATACCAGAATGTTAGGATTTTTACATAACGATGGTGAACATTTAGTTGATTACGATGTAAAACTAGAAAACTCAACCATTATTCCACCTTGTTATATTGGTGAAAATGTAGTACTTAAAAATGCAACAGTTGGTCCAAACGTTTCAATTGGTAAAGGTTGTCACGTAACTGATAGTTCGATTAAAAACAGTTTAGTACAGACTTATTCTCAAATAAAAAATGCAAATTTAGACAATGCAATGATTGGAAATCATGTAAGTTATGATGGTAAATTTACCAGCATCAGCATTGGAGATTATTCTGTTTTAGAATAAAAATAGGTTTCAACAGATTCTTTTTGGTTTAAAAATGAAAATATAAAAAGAATGAAAAAAGGTGTTTTAATAATTTTATTTTTCGTTTTGCTTGGCAATTCAAACTCGGTTTTGGCTCAAACTGAACCAGAGGATATTGCTATGGCAACAGATGATTATCAAGATGCTTTTTATGAATCTTTAAAACAAAAAGGAATCGAAAATTATGATAAAGCAATTGTATCATTAGAGAAATGTATTAAACTAAAACCTAATGATGCGGTTGCCTATTTTGAATTGGGGAAAAATTACTTGGCACTGAAAAATTATAAAAATGCTCAAGACGCATTTGAAAAAGCCACTCAATTAAACCCGAAAAACAAATGGTACTGGTTAGGAATTTACGATGTAAGTTATGAAACCAAAAATTATCCGCTGGCAATCGAAACGATTCAGAAAATTATGGTTTTTGATGAAGAGTATAAAGACGATTTAATATCGTTGTATATGATCACAAACCAATTTGATAAAGCTTTGACTGCCATTAATGAAATGAACGATAAGTTTGGAAAATCTGAAGATCGCGAAAGATATAAAATACAGATTTTATCGCAGGGAAAATATCAGGATGCTGCCATTACCAATTTAATAGATCAGATTAAGAAAAATCCAAAAGAAGAATCCAATTACGTTAATTTGATTTTTTTATATTCAAAAGCTGAGGAAACAGATAAGGCATTAGATATAGCAAAACAATTATCAAAAGAAATTCCAGATTCAGAATGGGCACAGGTAAGTTTATTCAAAGTATATCTGGATGCCAATCAAGCAGATAAAGCGATAAAGGCGATGAATATAGTTTTGTCAAGTTCAAAAATTGACTCAAAAATGAAACATCGCACGTTAAATGAATTTTTGATTTATGTGACTAAAAATCCTCAGTATGGACCTGATTTAGAAAAGGCAATTGCATATTTTGATAACGATAAAGAAATTGATGTAGCAAAAGAAATTGGCAAATTTTATCATGGAAAAGGACAATTTGAAAATGCTATTAAATATTACGAGAAAGATCTAAGAACAAATTCAGAGACAGATCGTGAGACTAATTTGCTTTTGCTTGATGCTTATGCGCAGGCAAAACAATTTGAGCCAATGACAAAAAGAGCGATGAGTATGATAGAAGTTTATCCGAGTCAGCCTCAATTTTACTATTATGCAGGACTGGGAAATAATCAGTTAAAGCAATTTAAGAACGCAAAAACCGTTTTAGAAATGGGACTTGATTATGTTGTTGATGATAAAAAGCTCGAAGCAAATTTTAATATTCAACTTGGTGAGGCTTACAATGGATTGGGAGATGCTAAGAAAAAAGAGGAATACTTTTTGAAAGCAAATGAGTTATTAAAACAAAAATAATAAGGAGAATAAAATGAAAAAATATATTGTATTAGTATTGATGTCCGTTTTTGTGATTTCTTGTAAATCAAAACAGACAGCAGTACAAAACAACACTGTAGTCGAAACGATTACAAAAAAAGATAAAAAGGCAATAGAGAAGCATTACGAAAACAAACTTGATTTTTCGACTCTCTATATAAAAGCTGCTGCGAGATATGTAGATGATAAACAAAGTCAAAATGTAACTGCTGAAATAAAAATTGAAAAGGACAAACAGATTTTAGTAAGCGTTCGATTTTTAGGAATTACAATGGCAAAAGCCTTGATTACGCCAACTGCAGTAAGCTATTACGAAAAAATAAACAGTACTTATTATGAAGGTGATTTTAGCAGTTTGAGCAAATGGCTTGGAACGGAATTAGATTATAATAAAGTACAGAATTTATTAATTGGAGAAGCTTTTGATGATTTAAGAAAAGGAGAGTATACGCAGACAATTGTAGAAAATCTTTTTCGTTTAGAAGATGAAAAGGATGAAAATATAAAAAAGGCATTCTATTTAGATCCTGAAAAATATTTACTGCAGAAAGAAGAAATCACACAAGCATCTGAAAACAGAAAGTTAGAAATTAATTATTCTGACAGTAAAACTTTTGCTCAAGGAACAATTCCAACAACACTTACAATTAATGCTGTACAGCCAAAAGGAACAACTAACATTAATTTAAATTATAACAATATTTCGTTTAACGAGGAACTTTCTTTTCCGTATAGTGTACCAAGCGGTTATAAAAAAGTTTTAATTAAGTAAATTTGCAAAAAGAAAAAAGAAACATGCCGAAATTTCTCCTCAGCCTAATTTTTATTTGTGCCACAACTTTTATGTGGGCGCAAGATTCACAGCAAGAAAAACTTGAACAGCGTAAAGCGCAGATTCAGCAGGAAATTAGAGATAATGAAAAAATGCTCCAATCCGTAAAGAAAAAAGAAAAATCGGCTGTAAATGTATTTTTAATTCAGGCGAATAAAATCAAATTAAAAGAGAAATTAATCAATACTACCGCAAAGCAGGAAAAACTGCTGAGTAATGATATGTATATTAATCAAGTTAAGGTTAATAAATTAAAAAAGGAGCTGGAAGTTTTAAAAGCAGATTATGCTAAGATGATTTTAAAATCGTACAAAAGCCGTTCTGAGCAAAGTAGAGCAATGTTTATTTTGTCTTCAGAAAGTTTTTTGCAAGCTTATAAACGAGCTCAATATTTAAAACAATATACTAATTTTAGAAAAAATCAAGGTTTAGAAATAGAGTCTAAAACGGCACAATTAGTTGATTTTAATGCAAAGTTGGACGGGCAGAGACAGGTTAAGAAAAAAATTATTGCTGAGAACGAAAAGGAAAAACAAAGTTTAGAAGTTGAGAAAAAAGAACAACAAAAATTAGTTAACTCAATTAAAAAAGACAAGAATAAAATTATTGCTGATACAAGAGCAAAACAGCAAGAATCAAGAAGAATTGACGCTAAAATTAAAGAACTTATTCGTGAACAAATTAGATTAGCGAATCAAAGAGCCGAAGAAGAGAGACGCAGAAGAATCGCAGAAGGTAAAGCCAGCGAAGCAGAGAAAGCAGAGGCAGCAGCACCTAAAAGTTATTCATCAGACAGAATTGCATTAACGCCGGAAGGTAAAATTTTAGCTGCCGATTTTAAAGCAAACAGAGGAAAATTGCCTTGGCCGGTAGAGAAAGGATTCATATCTCTTGGTTACGGAGATCAACCGCATCCATTGTATCCGTCATTGACTGTTCATAATTCAGGAGTAGAGATTACTACTGAACAGGGAGCAAGCGCACGTGCGGTGTTTGAAGGAGTGGTTTCGAAAGTGATTGCCTTATCTCCTGTAAACAGAGCCGTTTTTATTCAGCATGGAGATTTCTTTACCGTATACCAAAATCTAAGTTCTGTATCTGTTGAACAAGGTGATAAAGTAAAAGTAAAACAAGTTATTGGAAAAGTTAGAACTAGTGGAGACACAGGTAAAACAATTATCAAATTCTTGATTCTTCAAAATACATCAAATAACAATCCAGAAGGATGGCTGCAAAATAGATAATACAGCAATTAAAAATTTTAGAATGTAAAATTTCCTAAAGGATTAAGCTTAAAAAAGTCCTTTTCATCGACATACTGATGAAAAGGACTTTTTTATTGTTTGCATTATCTAGATTTTAAAGTAAAGCAGAATTCTGTATCTAGATCATAATTAAAGGATTTTGAATAAGAAACTCTTTTTTTGTGGCTTTCATTCACTTTAATCATATTGTTCTAAAAAATATTTAATAACATCAGTTGTAGTTACAATTCCTTTCAGTTCTCCATTGTCTACAACAGGCAGAGCATGAAAATCTTCTTTTGCAAAAACTTCCGCTAAATCTTTAATAATGGTATCAGAAGGTAGAGTTTTTGGTTTCGAAGTCATAACTTGCGAAATGCTTAGCATATCTAAGATCGCTTCATCTACACCTTCTTGTCCGTCAAATAAAGCGCCAAAAGTCAGTCGATTAACATCAGTTCGGCTTATAATACCAACGACCACTTTGCCATTAACAACTGGAATATGTCTAATCGAATTCGATTTTAGTTTTTCTACTACTTTTCTTAAATCGTCATTTTGATTTACAGTCACTACGCTTTTAGTCATAATGTGACTAATTGGTTCTCTTTTTTTCATAATAGATAAGTGTTAAATTTATATCAAATATGTAAAATAATTCCGATAATATTTGTGACATTTATCAGCTTTTAAATCAAAACAAATGATTACCTATAATAGTTGAAATTTGAGAATATTGTGAAAATGAATACTAAAAGTGAGAGCTTTTTGAGAAATAGATTTGTAAATTCATTCTTAAGTTAATTTGAAATTGCATCGATTGAAATTAAAAATAGTATTTTTGCACTATGGAAACAAATAGACAGAAAAAAATAGGCAGTGTAATCCAGAAAGATCTGGTTGATATTTTGCAAGGTGAAGTGAGAAAAAATGGAATTAGCAACTTAGTAATTTCAGTATCCAAAGTTAGTGTTACTTCAGATTTATCTGTGGCGACAGTATATTTAAGTATTTTTCCACAAGAAAAAGCCAAAGAAACTTTAGAAGGAATAAAATCAAATACTACCTTAATCAAACATGATTTATCACAGCGCGTTCGTTTGCAATTACGCCGTGTGCCAAATCTAGTTTTCTTTATTGATGATTCTTTAGACTATATCGAGAAAATAGACAACGCTTTGGCAAACAGAGAAAATCCAATTGAAAACCGTGATCTACTAGAAAAAAGAAGAAAATCATAAATTGAATTTCCCCCTTTACATAGCCAAACGATATATTTTCAGCCGAAGTAAAAATAACGCTATCAATATTATCAATCGTATTGCCAGCATGGGAATTGTTGTTGGCACAATGGCTTTGTTTGTGGTGTTGTCCGTTTTTAGCGGATTAAAAGTATTTAGTCTTTCGTTTACAAACGAAATAGATCCCGATTTGAAAATGACTAGTACTTTAGGAAAATCATTTTTTATTTCTAAAGAACAAGAAAATCAGCTCAAAAAAATTGAAGGAGTTGCTTCTTACACCAAAATTATCGAAGAACGTGTTTTGTTCTTATTCAAAGATAAACAGCATGTTACCTATTTAAAAGGTGTAGACAGTGTTTATCCTGTAGTAAACGATATCAAGAAAAAACTATTTAATGGGCAGTGGCTTAGAAGAGACTCTTATCAGGTAGTAATTGGATATAGAATGGCACAGGATTTCTCGATGGGAATTCTTGATTTTGAAAATCCGCTGCAGATATTTGCACCAAAACCAGGAACAGGAGCAATCGAAAATCCAAATGAAGCCTTTACAAAAACAGATGTATTGCCTGTTGGAGTTTACTCAATCAGTGAAGATTTAGATTCAAAATATGTATTTGCTGATTTAGGTCTTACTCAGGAATTGTTGATGTATAAACCCAATCAGATTTCAGGTATCGAATTTAAACTGAAACCAAATGCAGACGAAAATGCCATTACAAATCAACTAAAAAAGATTTTCGATAACAAAGTCACTTTAAAAAACAGAGCACAGCTTAACGAGTCTTTATACAGAATGCTTAATACTGAGAATATTGTAGTTTATTTGATTTTCACTCTTGTAATTGTTGTAGCACTTTTTAATTTAGTCGGTGCTTTGATTATGATGATTTTAGAGAAAAAAGGAAATCTAAAAACCCTTTTTAATCTTGGAACAGAAATCAACAGCCTTCGAAAAATATTTTTACTTCAAGGAACGCTGCTAAGTATTTTTGGAGGATTATTGGGTCTCGCTTTAGGTATTATTCTAGTAGTGCTGCAGCAAAAGTATGAGCTCATTATGCTTACCGCAACTTTGGCCTATCCAGTAGTATTTACAGTAGAAAACGTACTTATTGTTTTAGGTACAATTGTTTCTCTTGGTTTTGTAGCTTCATTAATTGCCAGCAGCCGTGTAAGCAAAAAGTTGTTGGATTAATATATTTCTCTAAAAAATATTACTTACATTTATTGCTTTAAAAATCTACAGCATATGATTGTTTCTGCCTAATCCTAATTTTATTTTTTTAGAATAATTAGGATACTTACGTTTTACTCTCTTAGTTCAGATTATTACATCTGGGCAAATTTTATCATTTATCCTAAATATCATGACAGAAACAGTTATAAAGAAAAGTTTATTTTCTAAAATTTTCACCACCCTAAAACAAGCCTTACAAGGCGACGAATCATTCGATTATACCTCTGGAAGCATTAAGAAAGCCGTAATTCTATTAGCCATACCAATGGTTTTAGAAATGATGATGGAATCGGTTTTTGCTTTAGTCGATTTGTATTTTGTTGGTCACTTAGAACACAGCAGTTTTGCAATTCAAACAGTTGGATTAACAGAGTCTGTTTTAACAATTATATATTCTCTAGACATTGGATTAAGTATGGCAGCGACCGCAGTTGTAGCAAGACGTATTGGAGAAAAAGATCCTGTAGCTGCTGCAAAAGCCGGTATGCAGGCTATAATTATTGCATTTGTACTAAGTGTTTTTATGAGCATTTTTGGAATCATCTATGCCAAAGACATTCTTTTATTCATGGGAGCTTCTGTTGAAGCTGCTGAACATGGGTTTAGATACACTCAAATTATGATTGGCTCAAGTTTATGCATTACATTTTTATTCTTGATAAACGGAATTTTTCGCGGTGCTGGGAATGCTGCAATCGCAATGAAAAGCCTTTGGATTGCCAATATTTGTAATATTATTTTATGTCCAATTTTAATTAATGGTTTCGGATCAATTCCTGCTTTCGGATTAGTTGGTGCTGCTATTGCCACAACTTTAGGAAGAAGCATTGGGGTTTTGTATCAAATTTATCATCTGTTTTATGGAAATGGAGTTTTAAAAATTAAAATCTCTTATTTGATTCCAGATTTCAAGCAGATAAAAGCTTTAGTCAAAATTGCTGCTCCGGGAGTTTTACAATTTGTAATCGCTTCATGCAGTTGGATCTTCTTGGCACAATTAGTAGCTACAACAGGAGGCGATCATGGTTCTGCAGGCTATCAAACGGCATTGCGAATTATGATGTTTTTTATTCTGCCTGCTTGGGGATTGAGTAATGCTGCAGCAACTTTGGTTGGGCAGAATTTAGGAGCTAAACAAATTGAGCGCGCCGAAAAATCAGTTTTTACGACTGCAAAATACAATTTGGTTTTTATGGCTTCTATTACAATTATAACATTAGTTTTTGGACAGTATATAATTTCATTTTTCACCAATGACGAAATAGTAAAAACGGTTGCAGTAGAAGCTTTGCAGATCATGTGCATTGGTTTTGTCTTTTATGGAATAGGAATGGTTTTAATAAATACCTTTAATGGAGCAGGAGATACTTGGACACCAACAGGAATTAATTTCTTCGGATTCTGGTTGTTTCAAATACCATTAGCGTACATACTTGCCAAACATTTTAATATGGGACCAACAGGAGTTTTCATTGCAATTTCAGTTGCTGAGACCGCAATAACATTGGCTGGAATCTTTTTTTATAAAAGAGGAAAGTGGAAAAGAGTTCAGGTGTAAAATTTATTTGTATACTTTTTCTTAAAAAAAGACGTTAAAATTTAGTAACCAAAAACTATATTATGAAAAATCGAATTAAATTTTCAGCGCTTTTAGGAATTTTAGGACTAGTAGTGATTTTTTCGTTTAAGCCATTAGAGGAGAAAAAAACAATTGTAATTGATGCCGGTCATGGAGGAAAAGATCTTGGTGCCGACATGTATGGATTTCAAGAAAAATTGATTACGGAAACAATCGCAAAAAAAATTAAAGCATTAAATAAGGATAGTAACCTTGAAATTATTTTACTTCGAGATAGTGATCGTGAGATAGAATTGAGCGAGAGAGTTTCTATAATCAATAATTTAAAACCAGATTTAGTTGTTTCTCTGCATGTTAACGCAAATATGAATATGAGTGCAAATGGAGTAGAAGCCTATGTTCCATCAAATGAGAAGTTTCATGAAAAATCAAAAGAAAGCGCAATTTTTGTAATTGATAAAATGACTGAAGCTGGAAATCTCAAAAAAAGAAGAGTTTCTGAAGCACCTTTTTATATACTAAAAAATGCCAGCTGTCCTGTTATGACATTGCAAATTGGATTTTTATCAAATGAAAAAGATCGCGATTACATTACCAGCGAAAAAGGACAGACAGAAATTGCATTAAATATTTTAGAAGCTGTAAAGTAAAAAATGATTATATAATCAAAATAAAAGACCTTCAATATTGAAGGTCTTTTTTTATATATCAGATTTTTATCAGAGTTGAAAACTTTGACAAAGATTATATTTTAAACAAATTCATATCCTGCGTAAACCTGCTCAATTTCTTTCATAATTGCGAATAAATCTTCAGGAGCATCAGTAGTAACCAGTTTTTGTTTGAATTCTTTAAAAGAATGAATTCCTTTAAAATAGTTGGTATAATGACGACGCATTTCTACAATTCCTAAACGCTCGCCTTTCCAATCCATAGACCATTGTAAATGATTTCTCGCCGCTTCAACACGGTCAATAACCGTTGGAGCAGGTAAGTGTTCACCTGTTTTAAAATAATGTTTAATTTCATTAAAAATCCACGGATAACCAATTGCAGCACGACCAATCATAATACCGTCAATTCCGTATTCATTTTTATATTTTAAAGCCTTTTCAGGATTATCAATATCTCCGTTTCCAAAAATAGGCATTGTGATTCTTGGATTGTTTTTTACACGAGCAATATGCGACCAGTCAGAGTGGCCTTTGTACATTTGAGCACGAGTTCTGGCGTGAATTGTTAAAGCTTGAACACCAATATCCTGAAGTCTTTCAGCAACTTCATCAATATTAATCGAGTTTTCGTCCCAGCCCAAACGCGTTTTTACCGTTACAGGCAAATCAGTACTTCTAATAACCGCTTTTGTTAAACGAACCATTAAATCAACATCTTTCAAAACACCCGCTCCAGCACCTTTACAAACTACTTTTTTTACAGGACACCCAAAATTAATATCGACTAAATCAGGTTTTACCGTAGAAACAATTTTAGACGAAAGCGCCATTGCTTCCTCATCGCCGCCAAAAATCTGAATTCCAACAGGACGTTCGTAATCAAAAATATCCAACTTCATTCTACTTTTGATAGCATCACGAATCAATCCTTCTGATGAGATAAATTCCGAATACATCATGTCAGCACCGTGCGTTTTGCATAATCTACGAAACGGCGGATCACTCACATCTTCCATCGGAGCAAGCAGTAAAGGAAATTCGGGTAATTCTATGTTGCCAATCTTGACCATCTTCATAATTTTTTGCAAAATTACAACATTTAGTTCAATTTGTGCCAAATTGAGGTTCAAAGGTTCAGAGAAGCAAAGGTTCAAAGGTTTTTTTATCAGACAATTAGATAAACCTTTGTCTCTCTGAACCTTTGCAACTTTGCACCTCTATTAAGTTCTATAGTCAAAAAAACGAATTGGTTTACGGCTCATTGGGTTAAAAACCAAAGGGTTTAAAGTTTCTTTTGAGGCGAATTCTATTTTTGGAGTTACTCTTAATTTAGCTCTAAAATGATCTTTTATTTCCTGCAAAAATTCTGGAGTTTGATTTTTTACAGCAATTTTTATCACGATTTCATCCGTGCCTAAATCGTTTGTTGAAATTTCAATAATATGATTTTCGATATTATCAAAACCACTTAAAACATCGTTCATTGCCGGCGGATAAAGCGTTGTACCCTTATATTTTATCATTTGTTTCTTGCGTCCTAAAACAGGACCAACACGCAAAGTATGTCGCCCGCAGGCACAAGGTTCATTATGAAGCTGTACAACATCGCCCGTTTTAAAACGCAGTAAAGGCATCGCTTCAATACCTAAAGTAGTAAAAGTGAGTTCGCCTGTTTCACCATTTTTTACTGGCAGATTATTTTCGTCCAAAACTTCAACAATGATTAATTCTGGATGATGATGACCGCCTTTTCCATGTTCACATTCTGTAAAAGCCGTACTCATTTCAGTAGAAGCATAAGTCGAAAATAACTTAATATTCCATTTATCCGTGATTTTTTTAGACAAAGTATTCATCGAAAAATCTTGGTCTCTCAGCGATTCTCCAATGCAAATGGCGCCTTTTACACTCGAATTATTATAATCGATTCCGTGAATTTCGGCATATTCAATTAACTTCAATAAAAACGAAGGAACAGTAATTAAATAACTCGGATTGTATTTTAAAATCGAATCCCATTGCATTTCTGGAATACCAGCACCAACTCGAATAACGCCTACTTTTAGTTTTCTAAGTCCCAGAAAATAAGCCAAACCAGCCATAAATTTTCTGTCAATTGTAGTCATCAACTGTACTACATCACCTTCAGCAATTCCTGCGCAGGCAAAAGAAATCGCTTCATTATAAGCCAATCGATCTAAATCAGAATCAGTTAAACCAAAAGTTACAGGATCTCCTAAAGTACCAGAAGTAGAGGCGTAGTCGATAATTTTATTTTGCGGCACGCATACAAAATCATCATTATATTGTTGTAAATCTTCTTTTGTAGTAACAGGCAAAAATTGTAAATCTTCGAGCTTTTTAATTTTCGAAATGTCGATATTCTGCCCAGCAAAAAGTCTTTTGTAAAAAGGTGAATTTTGACTGATATATTCTAAAAGTTCGGTAAGTTTTTTTTCTTGAAAAATTTTAATTTCTTCTAAAGAATCTTTTTCTATTGCTGGAATCATTGTAGTTTTCTTTTGATCTTTTTTAAATATTTTTCAATTTTTTCTTTTTCGGGTGCAGTGGTGATTTCTTTTGTCAAAGCTTTTTCAAAATTAAGCTTTGCCTGATTAAAATCTTTTATTTGGTAAAAGTACAATCCTGGCTTATAATATACAACCCAATAATCAGGGTTTAAGGATTGGTAATTTTGTATAAATGCAGCCGAAATACTTTCTTTTTTTTCAAGTAGAGCATCTATTTTATGATCTTCAATTCTAAATTTTTTATAATTCTCGTAAGCTGTAGTTTTAAGAAAAGGATCTTTGGCAATATTTAAATTTTCTATTTGAAACGAAACCAGAGTATTTGTTTTTCGATTATTAAAAACAGCATCTAAATCGTAGCAGACAAATTCGCCTAATTGATACGGATTTGCAGACACCCAGACTAATTTTTCTTTGGGTTTAAAAATAATTCCATGATGCGCAATAAGCTGATTTAGTGCTTTTTCAGATCCGTAACCAAGCGGAATATTTTTTAAACCGTTTTTATTTCGAAGAATTTCAGAAGCAATTTCAGGATTTATTTTTGGGTTTTCAGATAAAAGTTCCTGCATTCTTTCAAATCGATATTCAGAATGACTGTTGGTAATTTGTGCTTGATTTCTTTTGTCATTTTTAAAGGCATCACCTTGAAAATGATTCGAACAAATTAATTCATTGCTGTTTGAAACATCGAAAACATCCATTTTTTTTGGAGAAACTTCGATTAAAACTGCTTTGTTATCATTTGCACTTCCTACCATTATAGATTCAGAAACAAATACTTTTCTTTTTTTGGCAATTGCAACAGCTTCGTCAATAGTTGCGGCGTGCTGTAAAATTTCTCGAGTAAGAATCGAAATTGGCGTTTTGGCAATTAACGGAATTTTTGATTTTGATGCATTAATCGTAATCGTTAAACCTTCTTGATTCATTCCAGAAACTGCACCAACCATTCCCGGCCAGGTAATCATCATGAATTTATGACCTTCTTTCGGATTTATGAATGCGATAATTTTGTTTTCGGCGAAAGCATCATTTACATAGAAATCAAAATTTCTCCCAAGAATTAAACTTCCATCTTCCGATTTTTCATTCCAAGCAGCAAAAGAAGAACAGCCAACTAAAGCTAAATCTTGAAGGGCGTGACCAATATCGTGTGCAGCGTGTAAATACAAGCCGCGTTGATACTTGGATGCAATATTGTCGAACTCATGCGAAGTATATTCTGAAACTCCAAAAATTTCAGTTTGATATTCCTCAGGAACATTCAAATATAATTTTCGATTGTACCATTTTAAAAAATGACGAAGCATTTTCTGCTCAAAATTTGACGGAATTAGATCGGTTATTTTAGAGAAAAAAATCTGTTGTTGTTTTTTTAAAAGTGAATCTGTCAACGCACCGGTGTTTAAACCAATTTCAAGCGGATCGCCTTCGGTATATAATTCCCAAAGACCTTGTTTATTTTTTAAAAGTGAATTTTTTCCTGAAGTAAAAACAGAGTCAGAAATTTTTTTAACAACCGGTTTTTCTGAATTATATCCCGAAATTTCGGGTTGATGGTGCATTGATTTTGATGTTCCGCAAGAAACAAGCGATAGTAGAAAACCGATAAATAAAAAAAATGAGATTCGGTTATTCATGATTCTTTATTCAGATTCTTTGTTGATTTTGGTAACCAAATATTCTTTACCAATAATTTCAGAGCAGGTCGAAACGGCACCAATTGTGACCCCCAATACTCCGTGCATGTTTATACTTTGACCCGTAAGGTACAAATTATCTAATTTGGTTTTTGCGGGGATCAGCGTTTTCATCGGATTATTAGAATCTTTAACATATCCGTACATATTTCCGTTGTAACCGCCAATATAATCGCGATAAGAAAGCGGTGTCGAGGAATGAATCGATTTTATACAATCTTTAATTCCTGGAAATTTCAGCTCAATTTCATCTAAAAATTTTGCCGTTTTTCTCGCTTTAAATTCTTCATAACTTTCCCCTCGATCGCTTTTTTCGGCAGTTGTATTAAAAGTATCGCTCCAAGGAGCCATATCTTCATATTTCATATAGGTAATAAACGTCATTCCGTCAGCCCAGATTTCATCTTTTTTTGAGGCATTCATCGAAGCCATAAAACCTTTTGGCCAAGAATCATCATCATAATCATGCGCAGTCCATACTTCGCTGCTTTTTTTGAAATGATAAAAATTATGATTGACATATTTAAAAGTTTGAGGTTTAAAAACCAAATACAAACTAAAAGCCGAAATGACACCTTCAAGACTATGAACTCTATTAACAAATGCTTTTCTAAAGTTTTCCTCACCAGCCATTTTCAAAGTTGTTTTGGGTTCAATATTTGAAATAAACCTTGAGCCAAAAACTTTTGTTCCGTTTTTTAATTCAACATATTCAACTTTGTTGTTTTCGACATGAAATCGAGTAACTTCTTTGTATTTGTAAAATTCGCCGCCGTATTTTTTAAGCTGTTTTAAAAGTTGTTTTGTAATCTGGCTTCCGCCGTTAATGCATCGCCATGAACTTTGAATGTATGAGTTTATCGAAAGAGCATGAACGTAAAATGGCGACTTGTCTGGAATTCCGGCATACAAAAAATTAGAGCCGGCAAGAACCGCTTTTAATTTTTCATTCTGCGTGCATTCATCAATTGTTTCTTTGGCGTTAAGCGCAAGAATTTCGTTTTCATATTTTCCTTCCCAGTTTAAATTGTAAAGCGGAAAAGCGTCGCAGATTGCCTTTAGTTTTTCGCAGTATTTATCAATATTGGCTTTTTCTTCAGGAAAAAAGGCAGTCAGCTGTTTGGTGAAATTGTCATATCCCTGCGCATGCGGGTATTCGTTTGGATCATCTTCAAAAGAAATCATATCGTAACAGTTATCATCTAATTTTTTCAAATTTAGATGCTTCATAATACCGATATAATTAAAATATTTATAGAGATTTTCGCCTTTATCTAAGCCTCCGATATAATGAATTCCCGTATCAAAAATAGTTTTATCACGAACAAAAGTCTGCAGATTTCCGCCGTATTGATTGTTTTTTTCGAGCACACAAACGCTGTAGCCTTCTTTAGCCAAAATTATAGACGAAACCAATCCGCCTAAACCGCTGCCAACAATTACTACATCGTAATGCTCTTTCATCCTATTTTTTCTTTAATACAGTTATAGCATTCTCTTCAGCAGCAATTTCAAAACCAGCAGCAATCAGTTTAGCTTTTAAATCTGGACAGCTGATTAAAATTATTGCCGTGCTTAAAATGATTTTTTCAAAAGCAGCAGCATAGCTTTCATCAGAAATTAAAAGAATTTCATGTTGATTTTCAAATGCAGGTTCTATTTGATCAGAATAGAGTATTTTTCTCTTTTTAAGGAAATAATTCGTTTTTGCAACAGCCAATTTTTCTTCATCATTTATAAATGAAAACACCTTTCGCTGCGGTTCCTGCAAAGTCAATAAAACATCGAGCTGCCCGTAATCATTTGTAAGATGAAGTACTTTGGCTTTAGAATCAATGTATTTATTTAAATTATAATACGTTTCTAAATTTTGACTTAGATCTTTTTTTACACTTTTGCCAATTTCAAGTTCTTTATAATCATAGCTGTTAACAAGCATTGACTTGAAATAAGCAGGACCTTCAAGCTGTTCGCGAATTTTACGATATTCAGCTTTAAAGAAAGAACTGATTTGTTTTGTACGTTCAGCATAATTATTTCCGAAAGAATTATTTTCAGGAGTAATTCGCTCTAAAATTGAAACGGTAAGGTTGCTGCGATGAATTACAAAATCGCCTTTTGGAATCGCTTCTGAGGCACCATGAATTACAACGGGAATAATGTCTAAGTTAAATTCTTGAGCAAGAAAGAAGGCTCCTTTATGAAATCTTTTTACAACATTGTTTTCAGAACGGGTTCCTTCTGGAAATACCATTAAAGAGTAACCTTCGTCTACTTTTTTTCTTAGATGTTCCACACCGCCTTCAAGACCTTCAGAAACAGGATAAAAACCTGCTTTTCTAACTGTTCCGCCAAATATAGGAGAGTTGTAAACCCAGTCGCTTACTAAAAAAATAATTTTTGGACTCAGCATTCCCATAGCAAGAATATCTATAAACGAAGAATGATTTGCGATTATAACAGCTGGTTTATCAAACGTTTCATTAAAATTATTGACAACTTTTTTGTGTATAAATGGGTTTGAATACAATACAGATTTCATGAATTTTGAAATCACATATCTAAAACCTTTCATTTTTGTTTTTTTGCTCAGCGGTAAAATCGGCATTATCGTAAAACTGAAAATCGACATTAAAATGCCGCCCATGCCATAATAGAAAAACGAAATTACACCATGAATAAAAGTGCGCAATTGAAAAGGAGGATTTCCGTTTTTAGGCCTATTCGACAAAAATAATTTGAACAGTATAGGATAAAAAATAAACGTGATAATTAAAGCTGCAAAAACTCCAATTAAGGAAACAGAAGAAATAGATCGCAATGCTGGATGTTTTGCAAAAATCATCGCGCCAATTCCTAAAATAGTTGTAATTACCGCCAGAATAATTGAAGTTCTGTAAATGGCAATTTCATTTTTTCCTGACGAATATTCTTTTTGTAAAGCGCTTGTCATGAAAATACTAAAATCAACACCATGACCAAAAATCAAGGTGCAGACAATCATGCTGAAAATATTCATTTGAATACCAAAAATGCCCATAATTCCAGCCGTAACAATTCCCGTTAAAGCAATAGGAATACAACTGATAATCACTAACTCGATTCTTCGGAAGAAGAAAAATAAAATTAAAATTACGGCAATAAAAGAATAATTTACAAGCGAATTAAAATCGGTTTTTAGTGTACTGAAAAAGGTTTCATTCATTTGCTGACGATCAATTGCAATGATGTTGTCTTTGGCAGAAGTTGATTTTACAAAAATATCACGTTGTTTTGGGGTAACTTTTACTAAAGTTGAAATCGTATAAAAACCATTTTTTTCGGTTACAAATTCTTTCAGTTGCAGCGCTTGAACTTTTAAATAATCTGAAATAGATATCGGCTTAAAATCAAAATCTAAATGATCAAAAAAGATCGAATACGTTGTTGGTTTAAAGCCAAGTTTTGAACCTTCGGAAATCAATTGTGATTTTAAATTTTCTTTTTTCTCAGCATTCCAAAATGAATTCCATTTTTCAATTTTCTCTTTTTGCGCTTCTTGCGAAAGCACAATACCGCCAATTGAACTGAAATTCAATATTTTGTTTTGTTCTTTTTCATTCGATAAATCTCCAAAAAGTTTGTTGTTGTTTTGTAACACTTGCTCCATACTTTTTCCGTACGAGGCAACATAAATGGTTTTTGAAGTTAAACTTGTGCTTTCTTCTAATTGTTTTTCGGCTGCTTTAATGTCTTTTGGAACAAAATTTAACTGAGATAAATCGTTATTGAAGCCAACATTATTATAAGTAAAACAACAAACGATTGTAATTATAACACAAAGACCAATCAGGATTTTATTATTATGAAAGGAGAAATGTGCGAGTTTATCAATCGCATTTTTTTTATGTTCGAAATTGTCTTGTTTTGGATTATACAAATGCGGAATAATCAAAAGCGAGAAAATTCCAGTTGCTATAACGATAACAGCTGCAAAAATCCCGAGATCATTTAAGGCATCAGATTTTACAAAAAGCAGACATAAAAAAGCAACGGCAGTTGTTGAACTGCTCATAATTACAGGCATCGTAATGTCCTTGTATAATGTTTTAATATCGCTGTTGTGCTTGTAATGTGTAAGAATGTGAAGCGAATAATCAATCGTAATTCCTAACAAGATTGATCCAATTCCGAGTGAAATAGCTGAAATTTGTTCTTTTACGAAGTATAAAAAGGCAATGGCAAATAAAGCTCCAAAAACGGTTGGGAGAAAAATAATAAGCGGAATTAAAATTTTTCTATAAAACAATATCAGAATCAACATTAAGGTAAACATCGCGATTGATGTTGTTAAAACAATATCGCTTTTAATTTGTTTTGCATTGGCAGCCGCAATTAAAGCGGAACCAAAATAACTCACAGAAGTTTTTCCTTTAAATTGCTGATTTAAGTTTTCCTGAATTGATTTAAGTTTTTCGGCAAAAATGGAATTTTTTTCAGTTTCGCTTGAAGAAATATCCGAGGTTATAAAAAGCAGTAAATTCTTTTTATCCTTTGTCATTACAAAACCATTATCGAGTGTAAAATCGTCGCCAACATTTAATTGCTGTAATTTTTTTAAAGCGATAAAAGAAATTCCAAGCGGATCTTGCAGAATAAAATCTTTGGTAATAAATCCAGATGGAGAAATAATCGATTTGTAATTTCCTTGTACAGTGACCGCAATACTGTCTTTTTGGAGCTTGTTTTGAATAACAGCATAATCGTTATCATCAAGAAAAAGAGGCAGATTATTGTAAACAAAATCAATGGTTTCCTGAATGTTTTCTTCGTCTATTTTTCCTTGAATTCCAGTAATGTACGGTTTACAGGATTTAGAAACGCTGTCTGAAAAAACAGCAGCCATTTCTTTTAAATCATCTTGCGAACCGTTTTTTTCGAGTTTAAAAATAACGGTTGTTTTATCAGCAAAATTCAATTGTTTTAAAACTTTTGCAGTTGCATCGGCTTTTTCATTTGCCGGGATAAGTTTGCTGATGTCTTCTTCAAACTTAATTTGTGAAGCAAAAAAGCCAAATACTAAAAGCATCAAAACGGCCAAAAGTACCGATAAAGATTTTCGTCGGTTTACAAATAAATGAATGGCGTAAAAGTATTGATGCATTATTTTTATTTTTAGCCACAGATTAAAAGGATTAAAAGGATTCTAATCTGTGTTGGTTTGCCGCGAATTTCACGAACTAGCACAAATTAATTCGTGAAATTCGCGAAAAAAAATCTGTTTAATCCTTTTAATCTGTGGCAAAACATTTTAATTATTGTATTTTTTTCTTAGAACTAAAAGTGCTTAAAAGCAAATAACTTATAAAGCCAGCTGATAGTGCCGAAACGGATGCTAAAATAAGACTTCCTGCGATATATTGCGTAGCATTTTTTTGAATATCATCAAACGTGACAGAACTATCTAAAACTAAAGTGTTATCTCCCGCTACAAAAAAACTCCCCATTTTTAAGGAACCATAGATGACAAACGGAATGAAAGGCGGGAAACTTACATTTGAAGCTAGATAGGCAATGACTTTGTTGAGCCTGAGTAAGGCTGCAAAAGTAAAAAGCAGTACGGTTTGAAAACCCCAAAATGGCGAGATACCAATAAAAACTCCCAAAGCAATTGATGCCGATTTTATGAAATTAGAATCGTTGCTTTCTAAAATATCTTCAAGAAAGAATTTTTTAAAACCTTTTTTTTTTGCTCTTCTAAAAAAATCTCTCGGTTTAATGTACAAAAGAGCGTTAATTACCAAAACGGTATTTAAAATACTAATTCGGGTAAAATCTCTAAAGGGGCGAAAATGTGAAACACGTTCTGCAGGATCATATAAAACTTGAATTGGAATATTTTTAACTACAATTCCTTTCCAAGCGGAACGAACAATTACTTCAATTTCAAACTCAAATTTATTGGTGTAAAATTGCTTCGGAATTAATTTTAAAGGATATAATCTAAAGCCAGATTGAGTATCTTCAAGCTTAATACCCGTTTCAAACTTAAACCAGAAATTTGAAAATTTATTTCCAAAACTGCTTTTCTTTGGAACATTTTCCTGAGTCATGTTTCGGCTTCCAATTAAAAGTGAATTGGGTTCTTCTTGAATTGCTGCAATAAAAATGGGAATATCAGAAGCAAAATGCTGTCCGTCAGAATCAATCGTAATGGCGTATTCAAAATTTTGTTCGATTGCTTTTCTAAAACCATTACGCAGTGCTCTACCTTTTCCTAGATTTTTAGGATGATGAATTTGAGTTAGGTGATGATATTGTTTTAGAATTTCGTTTGTCTGGTCAGTCGAACCATCATTAACAATAATGACATTTGAAGTGAAATCTAAAATAGAATCCAGCACTTTTTTCAATGTTTTTTGATTATTGTAAGTGGGTACAATAACACAAAAAGAAGTTGAACTGAGCAGATCTTGCTGAGATAATATAGGTTTCATTGGGAGTTGTTCTTGAGCTTATTTTACAAACTGCTTCTCTTTATCAGAGAAACTTTTAGATTGTAAAACAAAGTCTTTTAGATATAGTTTTAAAGCAGTATTTTGCTCTGCATAGTGAGCGGTAATAAAAGCTTTATCTTCTTTAATATTTTTTTTGTAGCCGGTAATTCCAGGAACATCTTCCTGAATACTTAAGCGAATCATTCTAATTTCGATATTGTTTGGATCACTTTTTAACGTCGCTTCCAGTAATTTGGCGCCTTCCTTAAAACGATCCATTTTGTCTCTTAGTTTTTTCTCGAATTTTGAATCTAATAAAATAGATGCCGCTTTGTAAGCTACCAAAATTTTATCATCGTCATTAGAAACGCCAGAAAGTTTCTGTGTAAATTCTTTTGCATTAGTTTCTGATTTTGCAACATCAGAATACATTTTTCGGATAGAAGCCAGATCAGGAGTTCCAACAAAATTTATCCACAGAAGCAATGATATAAGTAATTTCATAATTATAATTTTTTATACGCATTGCTCAATTTCAGCGCAACGGTATCATTAAAATAAGTGGTGTTTTTCACCTTTACCAAATCATCCTCTGTGACAGTTATATCAAGTTCTAAGCGTAACTCAGGATTTGTCTCAGGATTTATTAATGCCATGAATTTTACATTTGTCAAGGTTTGAATCATCAACGAACTTTTGGTAATAGATTCTGTAAGTTCTTTAATAATTTGAATCATGCAAACGCCTGGCATTATTGGGTTTCCAGGAAAATGACCTTTAAAAACCTCATGATTGGCATTAACTAATATACGAATATTATATTTAGCGTCGCCCGTTTTCTCTTCTGAAAGTACTTTATAGAAGTCTTGTAAAACCATAATTTTATTTTTTTCCAAATGTATATGCAACACCAAATTGAAACACTAAGTTATTGCTGTCACGACTTTCATCATAATAATTTGTAAAAGCATTAGTCAGTCCTTTTTTTACTCTTGCTTCAAATGCAATACCATTTTTTAGACCGTATCCTAATCCTCCAATAATTCCCAAATCGATATCATCACCTTTGTTAAAATTATATTCTTTAGCCTTAGGATTGGCTTTAATATCATCAGCAATCAAAATATCTATAAAAGGTCCTGCCAGAGCATAAAAACTTTCACTAAAATTAAATTTATTTATTGTAACTGCCGAAAGATATTGTAATGAAACATCTACAGTCCCTGTTTCTTGCACATTCATGCTTGAGTTTGTTTCCGGATTATAAGTATAGACGACACCCATACCTGTTGTGCCTTTTCCTCCTTGTCTCGAATAGGTTAATTCAGGTTGAAGTGTATAAATTCTGCCGAGTTTTAAAGCACCAAAACCGCCAATATAAAAATCTGTTTTGCTGTTAAGATCAGTATTTGTCATTTTAGCAATATTAACTCCGGCTTGAATTCCTGGTTTAAAAGTTACCTGAGCTTGTATTTTTCCTATTGCCAAAAAAAGTAATGCAATAATTGATAAATTTTTAATATTCATATTTTATTTAACGTTAAAAGAGTAAGAAACACCTATTTGGAAATTGACATTAGTATTATAATCACCAAAAAGATAATGACTATTAGAATTGTTATAATAGTAATCGCTGTCTAAAACGTCTAAAAGTCCTTTTTTAAATCGAAATTCAAAAGCTAGTCCAGAAGGCATTTTATAAGCAAGACCTGTTACAAATGAAAGATCATTATATGTTTTTCTAAAAGCCAAATTATCGTTTAAAAGAACATCTAAAGCCGGCCCAAATTGTATTTGAAAACCTTGCCCAAATGTAAATTTGTTAATCACAGCGATAGACAAATAACTCATTTGTAAATCTTGATAAACGATTTTTTCTGTTTGTGTATTGGGATCAATAAAATTTCGTGCAACATTATTAGATCCTTGTCGGATATAATTTATTTCAGGCTGCAGCGCATAACGTTTCGTTAGATTTATTTCGCCAAAACCGCCTATATAAAAGTCGGGTCTGTAATCTGCATGCATTTCTGAAATTGTCGAAAGGCTTAAACCAGCACGTAAACCTGGTTTAAAGGAGGCTTGTGCTTGAATGTTTATAACTGCAAAAAAGAGTAAAAGGACAGCTGCTAATTTCTTTTTATACATCTATTTTACTTTAAAAGTGTAACTAATACCAATTTGAAAAACCTGATTTAAGATAACATCATTATAGTAATAATCGTTATTATCGTAATCAATTCCGTCGTAACCATAAATATCAATTAATCCTTGTTTAATTCTAGCTTCAAATGTTAATCCGTTTGGTAATGTATAACCAACTCCGCCAACAATGGCAAGGTCAAAACCTTCGGGATTACTGTTGATATAATTATCAGAAACTTTTAAATCTAAAGACGGACCGCCCAAAATGTGAAAGCCTTTACCGCCAATGTTAAATTTTGCAACCGCACCAAGTGTTAAATAATTTAATTCATACTTTTCAGAATAATAACGACCATTTTCAAAGTATCTTCCTTCATCACCTTGTCTAGAATACGTTATTTCAGGCTGCAACGAAAAATATTTGTTAAATTTAATATTCACTAATCCACCAACATAGAAATCTGTTTTAGATTGATTATCATCAATATTGGTTAATGTTGACACATTTAAACCGCCTCGAAGCCCAGGGCTAACTTTTACTTGTGCTTGAGATGATTGAATTCCGATACATAAAACGAATGCAAGTAAGGCTATTTTTTTCATTATTGGATAAGTTTAGTTTTAGGATAAGTTTAAATTTTCTATTCTGATTTAAAATAATTAAGCTCAATTTTCAGCTTAATATTTTGATGGATAATTTGGATTTTCTCGGCAAAAATATTGTTTTCTGAATTGAAATACAGCGTAAATTTTTCTTTTGTTTTAGAGGCGTGAACTATCTTTTCTAATTTTTGATCTTTTTTAGAGATATAAATATAATTGTCTCGTTTGCCGTCTGCCGATTTATAAATGTCATTTGATTCGTTTTCAAATTGCTCTTGAATCAAATATTGTTTTTTTAAAAGCAGTCTAAAATCTTCTTTTAATGTATTGATCAATATTTTTCGATTTAATTCTGAAACAATAGAATTGACTTTAAAATCAGTTTCAGAAATTTCGAAATCCATTAATTTATTTCCAAATTCTGTTGTAAAAACAATTCGGTGGGTAGTATCGTTTATTTTTTTCGCAATGAAAATCCCTGATAACTCATTTCCGTAAACACTTATGTTGGTTTTATAAACATAATCTATTTTTGAATCTGAAAAATACGGAACGTCATAAGACGTTTTGTCTAGTTTTTTGGGCGTATAGTTTTTTGTGACCGAGCCGCACGAAACTAAAACAATTGCCAGAAAGCAATTAATTAGTAAAAACTGAATCGTCGATTTTTGCATTGATTACTTTATTTTTAAGTACAATTCTAGTATAATCTTCAGATGATTCTAACAATTTTACCTGAACAACAGTTGCCTCTTCTTTGTCAAAAGTCAGTTCAATTTGTTTGATGTATTTTTTCAGCGCAGCATCTTTCGGAATAAATTTTGCCAGATTCTGACCTTTCAATTTAAAGTATGAAATCGTAAATTCTTTGTCGTCAAACATATTTCCGCTTACACTTCCCACAATTAATTTATTAATTCTTGCAAAGATTTTGCTGTTGCCAATATCAACGGCACTTTTCTTTCCTTCGTCATTAATGAGGATTTTTCCGTTTTTGAAAGTAATGCTGTAGTTGTATGGTTTTTTATACTGCCATTGAAGCAAAGCAGGTTCTTTAAAAACCATTTTTCCAGAAGTTTCAATGTCTTTTGATAAAAAATCCAAATGTTTGTATTGAACAAAATCGGTACTTAAAGTTTTGATTTTTTTCGCGACAATATTTACGTCTTCTTTAAATTGAGTGATTTCTGCAGTAGTCATTTTTTGCTCTTGTGCAAACAAACTGCTTGAAATAAAAAGAATTACTAATGCTATTTTAGTTTTCATGTTTTTTAAATTGTACTTTAATTTTTTTGCCACGAATTGCACCAATTTTCACCAATTTTCGATTTAATAAAATCCGTTTTTTCCGCGTTTTCGCGATAGCGAATTTGTTTCATCTGCGTTCAATTTTTATAAGCCTTTAGATTTAAAAGTTCTTCGATTGAAACGACCTGATAATTATTTTGTTGTAAAAATTGCAAAAACTGTTCCAATACCAAAACAGAATGTGAACCAGTATCGTGCAAAAGTACAATTCCGCCGGGAGAAACTCGTTTTATAATTCGGTTGAAGATTAATTCCACATTTGTTGTCCCTCCGTCAAGCGATCGAATATTCCAGCCAATTGTTTTATGTCCCGTAATTTTTAAGGCTCTTCGAATGGATGGTGTCGTAACTCCGTAAGGCGGACGAAAGAAGTTTATTTTTTTTGAAGTATATTTTTTCAGAAGTGAATCTGTTTTTTCGATTTCTTCTTTTATTTGTTTGGCATTATAAAAATCAAAAAATTTAGAATGGGAATAAGAGTGATTTCCTACCAAGTGACCTTCGGCAATAATTTGTTTTACGATTTCAGGATGTGTTTCTACATTTTTTCCAATGCAGAAAAAAGTCGCTTTGGCATTGTATTTTTTTAAAAGCGTTAAAACTTCCAAAGTAAATTCACTTGGTCCATCATCAAAAGTGAGCGCAATTTTTTTCTCTGTTTCTAATGGATTATTGCAGAAAGCTTTTACATGATAATTAGATGAAATTCTCGAAGAACCAAAAGCGTTTATTCCGATCCAAAGAAAAATTACAGCAAAAAAACACCATATACTTATTGCGATATAGACATTCAAAAGAAGCAGTAAAAGCAATAAAAAGATAAAAAATATCGAGATGTTTTTATGCGTTATCATTTTGAAAGTAACGTAAAACTATGATTTTTTCCGCTTAATTGATTGTATAATAAAATGGTTTTGTAAGCGGGTTTCGTAACCGAATTTACTTTTATAATTTCTGGAATTTCCTGCGTTTTTAAAATTTTAGAAGCCATCCAAAAAGCAAATGCCGAAGCTGTATCATATTCTCCGCTCAAATGTTTGTAATACAAAATAGGCGTTTTTGCGAAAGTATTTTCAGCCAGATTGCTGTAATAATTTTCAAAGTCAATATTTCCATCAAAACCTAAAACTATAGCATCGATATCTGAAATCTCTAAATTATTGGATTTCAAAAATGATGTAATTTTAGTTTCAATTTCGTTTTGTTCCAGTGTATTTACAATAACAACATCTAGAAGTTCAGCGTAAGTAGTATCTTTTCTTTCGTTTTCTAAAACAAAAAAGCTCGCACCTTCGCCATAAACGGCACCGCTGGTTGCAGCATTTAAAACATCGTATGGAGCAGAATTATCTGCTTTAATACGTCCGTTTAATTTGAAAAGCGAAGTAGTATATTCTCCGTTTTCGTCAACACCGCCTACTAAAATCGAATTGGCTTCGTCTTCTTCAATCTGCATTTTGGCATCCAAAAGTGCCGATTCAAAAGAAACCGCACCATTTACATACGTAAAATTATAACCTTTACATTGCTGTAAAAGTGCAATTTGTGCACCAACTGTATTATGAGTAGATTGAATAAAAGAAGTTGGCGTTAAAAACTCTTCTTTATTATCTAAAATGCTTTTCAGGAATTTTTCAGAATCTTCGATGCAGCCTAAACCAGTTCCAGTTATGATTGCATCAACATTTTCAACATTGGCATCTTTCATAGCCAAAGCCGAAGCTACGATTCCGTTTTTTACACCTTTTGCCATGCGTCGGCTGGCAGCTGGCGAAATATATTCTTTGTATGCCGGCGGAACTATCGCCAGTACATTTTCATCATGATTTACAACAGCTTCTTCTAAAAAAACAGTATCAAATGTTTTTTGAGTCGAAATACAGCCTACTCCATTTATATATGTTTTTTTCATTTTAGCTTTTTGAAAATATAAGAGTTGAACAATTTCCTCCAAACCCAAAAGAGTTAGATAAAACGTGTTCGATGTTTTTATTTTTTAAAGTAGTCTGCGGTGTCAAATTAAATTCTTCCATCTGCGATTCAAAATTTAAATTCGGATAAACGACATTATTCTGAATCGCCAAAACGCTGTAAACAGCTTCAATTGCCGCTGCAGCTGCTAAAGTATGACCTGTAAATGGTTTTGTTGAACTAAAATCGGGAACTTTTTCCTCTTCATAAATGCGGCGTAAAGCTCTTCCTTCAGATAAATCGTTATTTGGAGTAGCAGTTCCGTGAACGTTGATATAATCTATTTCAGAAGGTTTTAAACCCGAAACTTCAAATGCTTTTTTCATTGCTAGAAAAGCGCCGTCTCCGTTTTCTGAAGAAGCCGTTTGGTGAAAAGCGTCATTTGCATTTCCGTAACCCGAAACTCTTGCCAGTACTTTCTTATTTTGTTTGGCAACAATTTCATCCGATTCTAAAACCAAAAAAGCAGCAGCTTCTCCAAGATTCAATCCTTTTCTGTTATTGTCAAAAGGTTTGTTGTAATCGTCGGATAAAATCATTAAAGTTTTAAATCCGTTGATGGTGAATTTTGCCAAAGCATCGGCACCGCCAACAATAACGCGGTCTAATTTTCCAGTTTTAATCAATCTTGCACCAACCATAATTGAATTTGCTGCAGAAGAACAAGCAGTACTTATGGTTGTAACCATTCCTTTTAAACCCAGTTCTTCAGCAATTTTTTCAGCAACATCGCCGCCGTCGTGACAGGTAATATATTTAATCAATTCAGGTTTTTCGAAATAATCGTAATAATGTGTCTCTGTCATGTCCATTCCGCCTACACTAGTAGCCGAAATAAGTCCGGTTCTAAATTCATTTATAGCCGTGATGCCTGCATTTTCAACAGCTTGTTTTGCCGCCAAAGTACCAATCATAGCAGTTCTCGAAAAATTATTATCGTTGTTTAATTCCAGTTCGCTGATAAGCTCATTGTTGGTTTTTTTGATTTCACCTACTTTAATAACATCTGCATGAACTGTAGAAATATTTGAGATACGAGAAATTCCGATTTTATTTTCGATTAACGAATGATAATTTTCTTCAACCGAATTTCCGATCGAAGAGATAATTCCCATTCCTGTTATTGCAACACCTCTTGCCATTTTAGATTTTAGATTCTTAGAACTTTGTCAAAGTTTCAAACTTTGACAAAGTTGACGGATTTTTAAACATTTAAAATTTTAGATTTCAGCACGAAATCTAAAATCTATTTAGTTCTGTTAGCGCTGATGTAAGCTGCCATAGTTTCGATAGACTGGAAAATTGTTTTTCCTTCTTTCGGATCTACTAATTTAATTCCGTAATCTTTATCTAAAATCACGATCAATTCAAGTGCATCAATTGAGTCCAAACCTAAACCATCTCCAAACAAAGGATCGTTATCAGCAATATCTTCAACGGCAATATCTTCAAGGTTTAGAGTTGTGATAATTTTGTTTTTCAATTCTTCTTTTAATGCTTCCATGATTATTTATTGTATAATGTATTGATAGTTTCGTTTGTATATTTTGCGTTTTCTTCTTTGCTTATAATGCAGAGAAAAGCGTTGTAATTGTCGTTAAAATATTCTACCCAGCCGCACAAAACTAAATCTGCTTTATTCGTATTCAGAAGAATATCCGAATAATTCGACATGAATTCTGTGTTAAAGGCATCAAATATAAAGAAAGAATTCTCACTTTTAAGCTGATGACGAATACTTATTTCGCCCAGACAAATATTTGGCAGTGTATAAACAAAAACCGCTGGACTTGGGTAATAGTTTTCTTTGTCTGAAATAGATTCCTGATATTTTACATCCGTATCTAAACTCGACGATTTATTGGCTAAAACCAAAGCGATATTATTTTCCTGATCCGTTGAGGTAATCGGACTCAAAAGCAATTCTGATCCTAAAAAAGCCAGTTTACTCAAAGTATCCATTTTAAAAAACTTTGGATATTGTATTTCAAAATTACGATACGCTTGTTTCGAAAAATCAGCAAAATCTGTTGGTTCAATTTTGAATACAGAATTTCCGTTCAAAACAATTTCGTTGTTTTGAATGGTGATGTAGGATTGTATGTTGGTTTTGTTGTGAGCCATTTTATTTTATATAATCTTCTGCTTGATAAGCATCAATAGGAAAATTTTCTTCTGTTATTGATTTATAAAAGAAAGTTCCAATACTCATTTTTAGATCAATGTAAACGTTATTTAAATCGTCAATATTTTCTTCTTCCCAAAGAATGTCATGAAAAACATATCCAATATTCAGTGTTTTAGTATTTATAACAATTGGATCACCATTTGCACCTGAACCAATTATAAGTAAATCTTTTTTATAGATTTCTTTGTTCTCTTCTTCAAGATTTTCTATTCTAATTCTATTTACACAATTAAAATATACACTTCCAAAAACGATGTCTTCTCTAAAGGAAAATGCTTTAAAAAAAGTTATTAAATCTTTAGATAGATTTAAGCTTTCAAGAAATTCAATAATTTTATCCGTTACTTTTATTACATCATTTTTGAAATCAAAACCTTGAATTTTTAAACCTTTTTTAAAAAGTGATTGATCTAAGTCCATTTGTTTAAATTTTGAACTTTCAAGTAAAACTTGAAAGCTATTTTTGAACTGTTCGGAATTTCCGAACAGTTCAAATTATTTTATTTTCTCGAAAACAACCGCCGTATTACAACCGCCAAATCCAGAAGCCGTTTTTAGGAAATATTCAATATTCTTTTCTTCATTTTTTTCAATCACATTGATAACTTCACTAACCCCAATTTCATCAAAACCTTTCGATTCAAAAAGCCTATTTTGATTGGCAGATTCTATCGCAATTACTGTTTCCAATAATCCTGAAGCACCTAATGTATGACCATAAAATCCTTTTAAACTATTTACAGGGACATTTTGTAAATCTAAACGAGTTAAAGCAATCGCTTCCATTTCGTCGTTATAAGGAGTGGCGGTTCCATGTGCTGAAATATAATCTAATTTGTTCGTTTCAATTTGAGCTTCTTTTAAAGCATTTTGAATGCTTCTGAACAAACCTTCACCCGTTCTTGATGGACCCGAAATATGATTCGCATCGTTTATCGAACTGTCGCCAATTACTTTTATTTTAGCTTTTTTGGTTTCCGCCGAAACTAAAACAGCTGCCGTTGCTTCGCCTAAACTTACTCCAGTTCTGTTTTTTGAATACGGTTTACAAGGCAGATCGCTCATGGCTTGAAAGGCATTAAAACCAGACAAAACAAATTCTGAAACTTCGTCGCCAGCGACTACAAAAACATTGTCGTAAAGCTCGGACTGAATCATTCTTTTGGCAACTGAAACTGCCAGAATTCCAGAAACGCAGGCATTTGAAACTACAATTGGTTGTGTTTTAAATCCGAAGAAATCTGAAATATTTTTAGCTAAAACATCTAAATGTGCATTATTGAAATTTTCTTTTGAATCATTTTTTAATGCCGTAACATTTCCTTTTGTGGTAGAAAGGATAAAAGCAGTTTTTGAATTGAATTGAATTCCTGAGTTTTTGATAATCGGCTCTAAAGCCAAAATCATCATTTTCTCTAAACGAGAATATTTGGTTTCAGTGCTGATTTTTGAAAAAGCACTGCTTATTTTTTCATCAGAAATAATTGAAGCATAAAACGGATTTGGCATTAAAGAAATATCATTGTGAAGCTGAATTCCAGAATCGCCGCGAAGAATCGCTTCAACATTTGATTCGACATCAAAACCCAAAGGTGTGATACAATTCGTTTGTGTAATGTATGTTTCTCTTAACATTTTATGATTTTCAATTTTTAAAGTTTCACGCAGATTGATATTGATTTAAGCAGATTTAAAAAGATTTTTTTAATTCGTGCTAATTCGTGAAATTAGTGGCTAAAACTTTATTTCAACAGCCCGACTTTCCTTTTCCATTCTTCATAAAAAGGAGGATTCGTCAGCATTAAATTACCTGCTGCATCTAAAAAAACTTGAACGGTTTCGCCTGTGCAAGCTGTTTCACCTTTATCATCAATAATTTTAAAACGGTAAATCATTTTGGCGGCAGGAGTGTCTACAACTGTTGTTTCAATTGTTACGACATCGCCGTAGCGCAAAGACAATTTATGTTCGCATTTAGATTTTACAATTGGCGTTGTATACCCCGTTTTTGCAATATCTAAATAGGTAAGTCCGTGTTCGCGACCAAATGCTTCGCGTCCATCTTCAAAATACGTGATATAATTGCCGTGCCAAACGATTCCAAGCGGATCAGTTTCGTTAAAACGAATTCTGATTTCGTGAGAAACGGTTAAATCTGTGGCTTCGTTAAACTGTTCTTTTCTTTTTGTCATAAAATAAGGCAATGGATGTTGTAATAATAAAGAACAAAAATAACAAACTTATTTTTGGGATGATTTCCAGGAATGAAACGCTGCGTAATAAAACATCATAAAAAGCTTCTAATCCCCAGTTCATAGGTGATGATTTGGCAATGATCTGCATGATTTTCGGCATGGCAAAAACAGGAACCCAAACACCGCCAATTGCAGCGAGAATAATAACGCTTGTTGCTCCAAATGGAGCTGATTGTTCTTGTGTACTGGCAACGGTTCCTAACAAAATTCCGAATCCAATGGCGGCGAAACCTGAAAATAAGGCAACGACACTCATTAATGCTAAATGTCCTTCGATGTTTAAAGAAGGCAATCCGATGGATGGAAATAAAAATACGGCAACGGCAACCATCATATAAAACTGAATCATACAGATGATCGAGTAGGTAATGGTTTTTCCTATTATTACAACTAAATTAGAAACTGGATTGGTTCTTAATCGAACGAAAGTTCCTTGCGATTTTTCTTTTACAATATTAATGGATAAAGGAATTACGATAAAAAATATCGCAAAAAGTGTCCAAGCCGGAACGTTATGCTGTACAGAATTTGGACGAACTTCTTTGTTGTTAATTCTCGGAATTATTTCTTTGAAAGAAATAAAGCTTTTTTGCTCAAAGTCGGCATTTCCTCCTAATTGATTCTGAAAAGTGGTATAAATAGATTTGGTTTCGATTTGCGAAATCATTTTGTCGATCGAATTCATGACCGCATTTTTGAAACTCATTTGAACCGCTGGATCAAAATACAGCTTTACTTCTTTTTCTTTTATTATTCGCTGCGGTTCGCTCGCTGCAGTACTATCAGTCATGCTTAAACTGCTGACAATTTTCTCGACATTTTGATCTACTTTGGCTTGTAAATCAGAACTTAAATCTTTTGGAATTACAATAGCCAGTTGAAATTTTCCTTTGTAAACATTTTCTCTGGCAATATCTTCTGTAATCGTTTTATTATCGATTTGTGTAACAACGCTGAATAAATCACTTTTTTCTAAATTATCGTAAACGGTTTTTGATACAGAACCTTTATCATTATCGACTAATAAAATCGGAATTTTAGAATCGCTGACTTTTTTAAAAGTACTGTCTTGAATTAATGTAACAGTAATAACCAAAACCAATGGCATTATAAATAGAATAATCAAACCGCCTAAATCTCGTTTAAGGAGTAAAAATTCTTTTACGACCGACATCCAAATTTTATACATCATCTCTCAAGTCTTTACCAGTTAATGAAATAAAAACGTCTTCGAGATTTCGAGCATCTTTTGTCGATTCAATTAGAATTGAAGGTGTATTTTGTGCATAAATTTGACCTTGATCTAAAATAGCAATGTTGGTGCAGAAATCTTCGGCTTCAGCCAAATGATGAGAGGTATAAATAATAGTTGTTCCATTTTGGTTCAACACTTTCAGATATTCTATAATAGCATTTTTAGAATGAACATCAACTCCAACGGTTGGTTCATCTAGAAATAAAACTTTTGGTTTATGCAGAATCCCGGCAATTAAATTGACACGGCGTTTCATTCCGCCAGAGAAAGTTTCAACTCGTTTATCGGCAAATTTTAATAAACCCAAGAGATCTAAAGTTTCGATTACTTTATCTTTTAAATCAGAGCCTTTTAAACCGTACATACTTCCAAAATAATGAAGATTTTCTCTCGCCGTAAGAGTAGGATATAGGGCATATTCCTGAGGAACAACGCCTATAATCTTTTTAATTTTTGAAGAATGATGTTGATAGTCTAAATCATCAATTGTAAAATGTCCCGAAGTTGGTTTTATCAATCCGCAGAGCATTGAAATTAAGGTTGTTTTTCCAGCACCGTTTGGACCTAGTAAACCAAAAATCTCGCCTTCATTTATGGCCAGCGAAACATTGTTCAAAGAATACTGGTCGGCATCTTTGTACTTTTTCGAAAGGGATTCTATTTTAATTATAGATTGCAAAATATCTTAGCTGATGGCTTTTTTTAATTTTTTGAAAAAGATTTCTTCTCTATTGGCAATGTCTAGAAGTTCGTCGGCAATAGTATTGTAAGCGTCTTCTTTGGCACTTCTGTTTTTATAAATTCGTGAAGCTTCAACGGCAAAATCTCGCCATGAATCGCCAATTTTTGTCATTTCTTTAGAAAGTGTTTTCAGTTCTTCGTTATTTAAAATAACTGAAGCTTCTTGTAAAAATGCGGCATAAATAAAACGGAAACCTCCGCCGCCGGTTCCAATTTCTTCCTGCATGCGAACCATTTGCGCCAAGTAGTGATTGGCTTTTTTGGTTCCGTGTTTTACAGGCCATTTTCTAATTTGCTTAGATACGAATTTGATTCCGCGAACACCCACAATTGGCATTGGCGCAAGCATATCTCTGCAAGTGTTTTTTATTCCTTTAATGATGGCGCTTTTTAAATCGACTTCATTTGGAATTTGAATTGGATAATACATTTGTCCGCGCGGTGCAAAAGCTCCTTTTGCAAAACGTACTTTGTCTAATTCTTCGTGCGTTAAAGTCGTAACGGTTTCCATAACAGGATCGCTGATCAAATAGTCTTTATCAGTTTTTCCGTAAACCACTAAATTGTGTGCATTGAAATGAAAACGGTATTCGTCAGGGAAATAACTTAAATTATAAACGCCAACTTGTAACCCCGTTGGGATATTATTTTTTAAATTTTCGTCAAGTGCTTTATTTGCATTTGCTGTTGATGAAAATTTTTGTCTTTTTATTTTAAGATTTAAACGGGTTGCCACTTTATTAAAAATTTGCCCCGGCAAAGTTCTATAGCTGATCGCTGGTGCGTAATTGACTTTTATAAATGGTAAATACACAAAGAAAAGTCCCGAACCGATACCAAAAACCATTGGTTCGCTTATGTTGAGTCCGTTATTTTTTAACAGATTCGATGCTACTCCATTTTCACAGTGAGCAGATTGGTGATGTGTAAAAGTGACTTGCATTAATCTGTTTTAAAGTTTTTTAATTCGGATACTGAAATACTAAAGGCATCAGCATATTTTTTCAAAATAGAATCGCTTAATTTGGTAAAAACAACGGGTTTAAAATGTCTTTTGACACGCCATTTCCACATACCAACATAACTTGACAAAATCGTAAGATCCATTTTATTGAGTTCCATATAATAAGAAATCGGACTTACTTCGCCATTTTTAACTTGTTGTTTTGCTTCGGCAATTCGTTCGTTTATTTCGTCGATAGAATTTGATAATGCAATTGTTTTGGGTTCCCAACCTGTACTTAAGGTTGTGGTATAATTGCCGTTTTCATCAGTCGCGTATAAAAGCTCTTTTACGTTGTTTTTTGTTAAGTTGCTTTTATCTTGTGGTACATTTTCTTTTTCCATGACATTTATCGTTTCTATTGGGATTTATTCTGGAACCGAAATTGTTTTTTGAATGAATAAATTAATTTCGCATTCTAAAAGCAGCTGCTCGCTAAGTAAACTTTTGCAGCTCATTGTGCACAAAGTATAATCGTCGCCGGCAAATTTAGAAATTAAATTTGCTCTGGTAATTATAGTGTCGCCGGCTTTTGGCAGTGAATGAATTTTTGCATTTTTTAAAGCACTGATAAATCCAATTACATTTACGTTTTCATTTTCTGTTCCGTCCTCTTCAAAAAAATATTTTTTCCCTACAATTGCAGAGCAGGTTTGTGCTGTGTTTTCGATTAAACCAGCTTCGGTAAAAATACTATTGGCAACAAAAATATTGTCTTCTTTTATCAAAAAAGTGGTTTCTACAAAGTTGGCATCTATATCCAAAATCAAATCTACCATAAGCATTGGTGCTCGGTGGGGCAGGTAATTTTGTATGTCAACTCCAGTATTCAATTTTTATATTATTTAGCTAAAACGGTTTTCATTTGTCCGTTTGCAATTTCTTCATTATTTAATTTGGTAACAATATTCACTAAGGTGATTCCTGCAAATTCTTGTAAAATGGTAACTTCAGATTGAATTGAATCGTTAATTTCGGGCAATTTTTTAATTTCAATTTCTTTAATTGAACCAATATATCCAGTTGGCGCAGTTTCATTTTTTAAAAAAAACTGATAACCAGTATGTAAGGCAACAGATTGTGCCATGTGTTCAATTAAACCTGCTTCTAGAAAAATATTGTTTTCGGTAAAAATATTATCGTTCTGAATTGTTAAACCCGAAATCAAAGAAGTTTCGGTATAAGAATACATGACATCAACCATTACAAAAGGAAACTTTTGAGGCAATAAATTTTTGACCGTTTCTTTTTCTAAAAGTGCTGTTGTTTCCATTAGCAAACTGTTAAATAAGCGTAGGCAAAAGAGAATCTTCCGCTTTCTGGAACTGATAAAAGAATTTTGTCTCCTTTTTTCAAGTTACCTGAATTCATTAATTCTTCTAAAGCTAAATATATTGAGGCAGAACCTACGTTACCAACTCTAGAAAGATTCATGAACCATTTATCATCATTCATTCCGATACCTCTATCATTTAATCCTTTTTTTAATCCTTCAACAAAAAAGTTAGAAGAAACGTGAGGAATAAAATACGTAATATCGTCAGATTTAATATTGTTTTTATCCATGGCATTTTTCATGCTTTCTGCGCCTTTAGAAAGAATAAATTCGTCCAGTAATTTTACATCTTGTTTGATGGCAAAAACAGATTCGTTCAACCATTGTTCAGGTGCGTAATCGCTCCATGATTTGATTTCGCCGTTTTCTAATTTATCACCTCCAGCATACATGCAGGTTTCTAGTTCGTGTGCATACGAAAAAGCCTCCATCCATTCTATTTTTAAAGAAATTGGACCTCTTGGTTTATTTTCTAATAAAAAAGCGCCGGCACCGTCAGACAGCATCCATCTTAAAAAGTCTTTTTTGAAAGCTATGATGGGCTGTTCTTCTAGATTTTTTAAGTTTTCGGCTTCGTGATTGTATTTTTGGGCATTCAGCCAGGTTGAAACTTTTTCTGATCCTGTACAGATTGCATTTTTTGAATTTCCAGATTTTATAGAAAGAAAACCAAATTTTAATGAATTCATTCCGGCACAGCAGACTCCTGTTGAAGAGTTTAGTTCTACCGATTTGTTTTTTAAGAGACCATGAACCATCGCAGCGTGCGAAGGCAGGAATATATCAGGAGTTGAGGTTCCGCACGAAAGTACTTCTAGATCCTGAGATGTAAAGTTTTCGTCGAACAACGGTAAAATAGCATTTCGTGTTAATTCGGCATTACTATGTGTACTTTTTCCTGTTTTATCAACAGCGTAATAACGGCTTGTAATTTTGTTGTTGCGCAAAATAATACGTCTTGCTTTTGAGGCAGTATCGTTGATAAGGCCTAAATAGGCTTCCATTTCATCATTCGAAACAGCTTCGTTTGGCAAATATTTTGCAGCTTTAGTGATATATACTTCAAACATAATCTAATTTAGTATGCTAAACTCCTTGATAATATTGAGTTTCTCTTTTTATGGTTTTTAACTTAAATGGGTAGGAAATAAGGTGCAATATATACACTATTGGCGAGATTAACCAGATCGCAAGGAATAAATAAACATTAAATACTTTTAGAAGCAGTTTTCGGTTTTTTTGATTTTTATAAATGAGGTTTGACCATTTATTAAAAATTTTATTAGCGGTTTTGTCTACGGTCACTAAATAAGGACTGATTTTTACGGCGCCGTTTGCGACTAATTTTGGTTGTAGATCATTCAAATTGTTCGTTTTTAGATCTGTAAGTATTATTTCTCCAAACTTTGGAGATTCCTGAATGTCTTTTTCTGAAACTCCTGGAAGCGGAAAAATTCCTAAGTATTTTTTCTTAACACCAGAGAACATCCATTCTACGATTGTGATAACGCTGATTAGGTTACCAACACGATCTACAAGAGCAACGTTTCCTACTAATTGTGCATTGGCTTCTTTAAGCAAGGTTTTGATTTTTTCCTGTGCCATTATCCACATATTTCGTGAACCGCTGATGGTGATTACGGGTGTATTGTTTAGAATTTTTTTTGCTTCGCCGCTTTTCAAAAAAGAGTTAATAGGAATGGAAGGCGATAAATACCAAACTTGATAATTGAAAAGCACCAAGTCGAATTTTGTATTTAGAATATCTTCTGGAACTGGTTTTAGAGCGGTTGGAATCTGTAAAAATGATTCCGGAAAGGCATCAAAAAACGAATCCTTATTCCAAGGAAAAGGAAAAGGTTTTTCTAATTGTATTTGATAAAAAGTTACATCTATTTCCTCTGAATCTAAAAATGGTTTTGCAATGTTTTGTGCAATGTTTTCTAATTGTCCGGATTGAGTATAGTAAATAACGAGAACTTTTTTCATTTGGGTTTGCTGGCTAAGGTTGCGAACAAAAATAAGTAAATTTATTTAAACGAATTTTCTTGTTTAATGTTTCGTTTTATAAGTTTTTTTGAATGTAGATTTATGGCGGGTTTTTAATCTCGCAGAAAACTTTAAAGCACAGTTTATCATTTCGACGAAGGAGAAATCTTAGCAAGTAGCTCCGTTCCTATAAGCCCATCTTTGTAGAGCTCTTCGTGGAGATTTGCTTTGCCTGTTCGCTGTCGTTCGGGTCTCCTTCGTTGAAATGACAAAAACGAGAAAAAACTTGTGTGATTTTTTACAAATTATGGGAAATCATTCCAAAAATCGAAATAATTAAACCATTGAAGCGGATATTTTTTTAAGATATTTTCTACGCTGGTTACGTATTCTTTCAGCAGTGCTTTTTCGTCACGATGTTTAACTGTGGCTTCTCTTGCGTATAAATGATAATGCAGATTTGGCTCTTTCATAACATAAACAAATACTACAGGAACTTTTAGTCTTGAAGCGATTAAAAATGGTCCTGCAGGAAAGCTGGTTTCTTTACCTAAAATGTTTTCTGAAAGCGATTTTGTTCCTTCAAAGTAGCGATCTCCCGTAAAGCAGACTAATTCGTTATTGGCCAAAGCGGCATTAATCTCAAAAATATGAGACAAATCGTCTTTAATGATGATGAATTTTACGGTTGGTTTTTGAGTAACGCTTGCTAAATAATTTTTAATAGCAGAATGTTCTAAGTCTGTTGTGACTAAATTAATTTGGAAATTAAGATCAATGTCGCCTAGAAAATGTTCTGCGATTTCAAAATTTCCAACATGAGCGCTGATTAAAACACCGCCTTTTTTTTCGGCTAAAAGTTTTTTCAGCGTTTCGATTCCGTCAAACTCATAGGTGAATTTGTTTCGCATTCCTGCCGAAATGGAAATTTTATCAATAATGGTTTGTCCAAAAGTATAGTAACTTTTGAAAACCATTTTTTTTGATTTAAAATAAGAATAGTTGAGTCTTTCTTTAAAGTAATAAAAAATAGCACGATTGCTTTTTCTTAAAAACAGAAAGTAATAAGAGGCAACAAAATAAAGCAGGACATAAGCAGACTTTATACCCGCTTTTTGTATTAAAAAAACGAATATTCTATAGCCTAAAACAGTTCCTTTTGATTTGCCATCCCATTGACTCATTAAGCTGTTTTGGCTTTTAATTTGGTTTCAATAAGGTCGTAGAAACTTTGAAAATCAGAAATTCCAACAAAATCTGCCTCCACTAGTTTTACACCAAAGTTAGATTCTATCGAAACTACTAAATCAACATAATCCAGACTGTCTAACCCAAGTGTATTTTTTAAATTAGCATTTGGTTCAATGTCGTCATTGTCAACTTCAAATTCATCAACTAAAAAACCATTTATTCTTGCTATAATCTCTTCTTTATTCATTGTTTAATTTAAACTTTTTAACCACCAACGCAGAGTTGGTTCCTCCGAAACCGAAAGAATTGGACAAAAATATGTCAAATTTTTTGTTTAACGTAGTTTTAACTAAATTTAATTTAGAAGCATCTTCATCAGGGTTGTCTAAATTGATGTTTGGCGCAATAAAATCGTGCTGCATCATTATGATAGAATAAATGACTTCACTCGCTCCAGCCATCCAGCATTCGTGACCTGTCATTGATTTTGTAGAACTTACGTATGGGTTTTTCTCACCAAAAACTTCAAAGATGGCTTTTGCTTCATTTGCATCTCCAACTGGAGTTGAGGTTGCGTGTGCATTGATATACTCAATATCTGATGCTTTTAGTTGTGCATCGTCAAGAGCTCTTTGCATTGCTGTGGCAGGCCCTTCGACATTTGGAGTCGAAATATGTCCTCCGTTTGATGAAAAACCGTAACCCGAAACTTCGGCAATAATGTTTGCGCCGCGTGCGATCGCAGATTCGTAACTTTCTAGAATTAAAGTGGCACCGCCGCCACTTGGAATTAATCCGTCACGATCTTTGTCGAAAGGCCGTGAAGCTTTTTCGGGATCATTTTCTCTATTCGAAAAAACGCCTAATCCGTCAAAACTGCTCATGGCATATTTATTAATTTCTTGTGCACCGCCGGTAATAATAATATCTTGGAAACCGCTTTTTATTAAAAAATAAGCCAGACCGATAGAATGGGAGCCGCTCGCACAAGCTGCACTAACGGTTAAATTAATACCTCGCAGTTTAAAAATCGTTGAAAGATTCATGGTAACAGTAGAATTCATCGATTTAAAAATTGCTCCAGAACCAATTAAAGCGGTGTCTTTTTTCTCGCGAACAATATCTGTAGCATCAATAACAGCTTTAGAAACGCTGTCATTTCCGTACATAATTCCAACCTCACGATTTTCAAAAAAAGCATCGTCAATATTAGCATTTTTCAATGCTTCGATAGTCGCCATATAAGCATATTCGGTTTCTTCACCAATGCTCATGCGCTGCCTGCGTGTCAATAAATTTTTTAAATCAGCTTTAGGAACCATTCCTGTTAAGGCTGATTGAAAACCAAATTCTTTTCGGTCAGAATCAAATTGAATACCTGATTTTCCGCTATATAATGATTCCTTCACTTCATTTAAAGAAGTTCCGATACAAGAATAAATTCCCATTCCAGTAATTACAACTCTCTTATTCATCGTCTTTCAAAGTAATTTTTTAAGAATATATCCCTCCGTTTATATTGATAATTTCGCCGGTAATATAACTTGATTTTTTTGAAATCAAAAAGCTTACCAAATCTGCTACTTCTTCGGCTTCGCCAAAACGATTTACAGGAATTAGTTTTAATAATTCTTTTTCGTCCAGTTCGCTCGTCATGTCAGTTCTAATGAATCCCGGCGCAACAGCA
The DNA here is from genome assembly GCF_044007415.1 of Flavobacterium sp. FlaQc-28. Taxonomy (NCBI): domain Bacteria; kingdom Pseudomonadati; phylum Bacteroidota; class Flavobacteriia; order Flavobacteriales; family Flavobacteriaceae; genus Flavobacterium; species Flavobacterium sp. FlaQc-28. Next base: position 662,202 of record NZ_JBIPCM010000001.1, on the reverse strand, counting down.
TTTACGGTAATGTTACGTTTTGCTACTTCTTGTGCCAATGCTTTTGTGGCAGCAACAATTGCACCTTTTGCTGCGGAATAATTGGTTTGTCCTGCTGTTCCTTTTACACCAGAAACCGAAACCATATTTACGATTCGGCCATATTTATTACGGAGCATTTTCTGAATGAAAAACTGCGTTACATTAAAAAATCCGTTTAAACTTGTGTTTACAACACCGTTCCAGTCTTCGGGAGTCATCCACATAAAAAGACCATCTTTTGTAATTCCAGCATTGTTTACAATAGCTTCTACAATAGCTTCAGGGTTAGTTTCCTGCCATTTTGTTAAAACATCTTTTACTTGTTCAAAATTAGCAACATCAAAACCTAAGATTTCTCCTGTTGCTCCTAATTTTTGTATTTCCTGAAGTGTTTCTTCAGCAGCGGTTTGGTTTGAATGGTAATTGATCAAAATATGATAATTAGATTCAACAGCTAATTTTTTACAAATAGCACTTCCAATTCCCCTAGAACCGCCTGTTACTAATACACATTTCATAAGTGAAATTTATTTCTTTTTCTTAGCTGCTGGTTTCGGTGTCGATTTAGCAGCAGGTTTTGTTGTTTTTGTTTCTTGTTTTGGAGCTTCAGCGGGAGCTGCAACTGGCTGAGGTTTTTCTGCAGATTTTGAAAATAGTTCAGCATTTTCAAACCATTGATTGCTTAATACTGTTCCGTCTGGTTTAAGAAAACCCCATTTTCCTTCGTTTTTTACTCTTGCAACGCCATCTATAAAACCTTTGTCTTGTTGGGTAAACATAGCAATAATTGCATTTGCGGTAATGCCGTATTGGGTTGGAATAATCAGTTTTCCAGATTCATTAATAAATCCCCAATTGCTTTCTTTAACTGGAGCTAAACCATTTGCACTAAAAACTTCGGCATCGTTGTAAGTTGGTTCAATTACAAATTCTGCTTTTGGATTAATGTATCCCCATTTTTTTCCAACTAAAACGGGCGCTAAATTTTTAGAAAAAGCTTTTCCTTTATCATATATTGGTAAAATGGTCCAGTTTCCTTTTAAGTCAATGTATCCAATTTTTCCATTCTTTTTAGCAAACGTCAAATCTTGTGTTTCAAAATCCCAAATTTTTTCGGCTCCATCAACTGGAATAAATTTACCAGCGCTTACAAGCCCAAAAGTTTTGTCTTTTCTAGCCCAAGTTGTGTTTTTAAAATAGTTTCCAATTTCGGCATAAGCCGGCTCAACTACTTCTTTTCCTTCAGCATTTATAATTCCCCAGTTTTTATTCAGTTCCACTCTTGCAAAACCATTTTCAAAAGGTTTGATCTGATCGTATTTTGGTTCTAAAACAATTGCCATTTTATTGTTGATCAATCCAACTTTATTGTTTTGTCTGAAAAAAGCAACTCCATTATTAAAATCGAACAATTTATCTGATGCAGGATTTTTTTGAATTTCTCCTTTTTTATCAATATAAACCCATTCCTTATCTTTTTGTACTATAGCAATTCCGTTGTTAAAATCTTTAGCATCTTTAAAATCAGCCGGAATTACCCATTCTCCTTTTGTATCAATAAAACCCCATTTTCCGCCATTTTCTACTGCGGCCAAACCTTCAGAGAAACTTTTGGCAGATTTGTACTGCGGTTCAATTTTAAAAGATCCGTCTTTAGAAATATATCCAATTTTGGAATTCTTTTTGACTAATGCCAATTCTTGACTATTAACAACTTGAATAAATACAAGCAACAAAAAAATAAATGGTTTTTTCATGATTTTAAGATTCAATATTAATAATGTAAAACATGTTTTAATTGTTGATCAAATGATCTTTCACTTTTTGAACGAAAGGATACATCACCTGATCTTCTTTAAAAGTAGGAATTATGTTTCGAATTTCATCGTACCATTTTTTAGAAATCGATGAGATTTTATCTTTTTGCTCTAAATAATCAATTGCTTGAACAATGGTAATCATTTCGATAGCTAAAACTTCAAAAGCATTTTCGATTACTTTTGAGGTAATAACAGCAGCATTTGTTCCCATACTTACAATATCCTGATTATCGTTGTTGTTCGGGATACTGTGAACATACATAGGGTTTGATAACATTTGACTTTCGGCAGTTGTTGAGGTTGCAGTAAACTGAACGCCCTGCATTCCGAAATTAAAACCTAATGTTCCTAAATTTACAAACGGAGGCAGCAATTCGTTGATTTTTGAATTTAATAAATAATTCAATTGACGTTCTGCAAGCATCGTTAATTTTGTAATAACGATTTTCAATTTGTCCATTTCAAGGGAAATATAATCTCCATGGAAATTTCCTCCGTGGTACACGTGTTTATTTTTTACGTCGATAATTGGGTTATCGTTTGCCGAGTTAAATTCGTCTTCTAGAATTGAAGCAACGTTATTAATGGTTTCTAAAACCGGTCCAAGAATTTGAGGAACGCATCTTAATGAATAGTATTCCTGTACTTTTTCTTTGAAGATTTCTTCGGTATTTTCACCAGAATATAAATGGTCTTCTCTTTTACGGATTAAAGTACTGTCTGAAAGATTTTGACGCATTTTCGCCGCCACTTCCTGTTGTCCTTTATGACGTTTTGTTTGGTTTAATTCTTCTGAGAAATGATCGTCATAAGCTTGAACTAGCTCGTTGATCGCACATGAAGATTTTAATGACCAATCTAATAATTTTTTAGCGTGATATACATTTACAACACCAATTCCGGTCATAACCGAAGTTCCGTTGATTAATGCTAAGCCTTCTCTAATTTCTACTTGAATTGGTTTTAAGCCTTCGATTTCAAAAACTTCTGGAGTTGGTCTTCTTTCGCCTTTGTAAAAAACTTCGCCTTCACCAATTAAAACTAAAGCTAAATGTGATAATTGTACTAAGTCACCGCTGGCACCAACACCGCCGTGTTCAAAGATTAATGGCGTAATATCTCTATTAATAAGTTCAGACATTAGGTTTATTACTGACGGATGAACGCCTGAGTTTCCTAATGAAAGTGTATTTAATCGTGCTAGAATTGCTGCTTTTGCACAAATTGGACTTAAAGGTTTTCCGGTTCCAGATGAGTGGCTTCGGATTAAATTATATTGAAGCTGAATTTGATCAGATTCTTTAATTCTATATTGCGCCATTGGACCAAAGCCGGTATTTACACCGTAAATTACTTTGTTTCCAGAAAATTCTTTTAGGAAATTAAAGCTTTCATTTACTCGGTTTAGAACGACATCGCTGATTGCAACTTTATTATTTCCAAATATAATAGATTCGAATTCTGCTAAACTTAAATATTCATTAATTGTATTCATTAAATCGGTTTTGATTGTGCTAATTTAATTTTATTAATCAAAATAAATGTAGTTATTTTGATGATGGCAAATGTAAGGTAATAATTGATAATATTTTTATTATGACAAAGGAGTTTGTAGATGTTTTAGTGATAGGCGCCGGACCCTCTGGATGCGTATCGGCATCGTATCTTCATAAAAACAATGTTAAGGTAAAAGTTGTTGAAAAACAAAGGTTTCCGAGACTTGTTGTTGGCGAAAGCTTAATTCCTAGAGTAATGGATCATTTTGCTGAGGCAGAATTGTTTGACGCTCTTAATGCAATGAATTTTGAAAAGAAGCTGGGAGCACGTTTTATTAGAGGTGAAGAAATTTGTGTTTTTGATTTCAGCAAGAAATTTGGAGAAGGCTGGGATTGGACCTGGCAGGTTCCGCGTGCTGATTTTGATAATACAATGGCTCAGGAAGTTGTTCGTAAAGGTGTGGATCTGGAATTTGAAACAGAGGTTTTGGAAGTTTCTTTTGAAGGGAAAAATTCTAAAACTATTGTAAAAGATAAGGACGGGAATTTAAAAGAAATTCACGCGAAGTTTATTATTGATTCAAGCGGTTACGGACGTGTTTTACCAAGACTTTTGGATTTAGATACACCTTCGAAATTAGATCCGCATTCTTCAATATTTACACACGTAAAAGATATTAATAGAGAAGAAGGAGAGGAAGGAACTCAAATTTCATTTGATATTCTAGAAACCCAAGTATGGTTATGGGTAATTCCGTTTTCTAACGGAAATACAAGTTTAGGTGTTGTAGGGCCGACTGATTTTATCAATTCTCTTTCTGAAAATAAAGATAATGCTGAGGCTTTGAAAAATGCTATTCAGCTGTCAGACTTTTATATTAAAAGATTTCAGGGAACTGAGTTTTTGTTTGAGCCTGTAAAATTGGAGAATTATTCTCGAGCGGTAAAAAAAATGTATGGCGACGGTTTTGCTTTAACGGGAAACAGTTCAGAATTTTTAGATCCTGTTTTCTCGTCAGGGGTAGCTTTTGCAACTGAATCTGGAATGCTGGCAGCAAAATTATATTTGAAAGAAGCACAAGGAACTCCTGTTGATTGGGAAGTCGAGTTTACACAATATATGAAACGAGGAATAGCAGTTTTTACAACATATGTACAAGAATGGTACACCGGAAATCTGCAGACTTTATTTTTCCATCAGCCGGAAAATCCTGAAGTAAAAGAAAAAATATGCGCTGTTTTGGCGGGTTATGTTTGGAACGAAGAAAATTCGTTTGTTAAAAAGCATGATCACGTAATTGCAAATATGGCGTATTTACTGAATATGCAAAAAGAACAAAGCTCGGAATAATCTGGTTTTTTCTATTGTTGCACTGTAATAAAAAAGAGGATTCTAAATTTAGAATCCTCTTTTTTAATTAATATTATTTTGTAAAATTTTGTTACCAGAACTTCACATATAATGCTACAATAATCAATAATGTAATAACGATTAACACAGTAGTTTGTGGTTTAACTTTAAACATTTCAGAATCAATTTCAAATGCTTTAGGGTTTACTTTAGGTCCAGCAAAACTGATTGCAATCATTGCCAACATTGTAAAGAAGAATGATAATCCCATACAAATATGGAACGGAATTTCGAATGCGCCTTTTCCATTAGAATAAGCAGTATATAATAAGGTTTCATTTCCGAAAAGCATTGGAGCGTATTCATTGAATAAAACTGATAATACAAATCCTAAAATTACACCCACAATTGCTGCAGTTCCAGTTGTTCTTTTCCAGAACATTCCAAGGAAGAACATGGCAAAAACTCCAGGGCTAATAAAGCCAGTATATTTTTGAATATAAGTAAATCCACCAACACCGCCAATTCCTAATATATCATTCCATGTAAACAATACGGCTAAAAGCATAGCAGCAAAAACAGCATATCTTCCGATATTTACTTGGTGTCTGTCACTCGCATTTTTTTGAATGTATTTTTTATGAACGTCTAAAGTGTAGATTGTCGAAATACTATTTACTTTACCAGCTAATGATGCTACGATAGCAGCAGTTAACGCTGCGACAGATAATCCTTTTAAACCTGTTGGAAGGAAAGTTAACATTGCCGAGTAAGCTCCGTCTTTTCCGCCAATCAATTGTGGTAAACCGCCATTTTGATATAAAACATAAGCAGCAATACCAGGCAGCATAACAATAAGAGGCATTAATAATTTTAAGAATCCTGCAAATAAAATACCATTACGAGCAGTTTGTAAATCGGCACCTAAAGCTCTTTGTGTGATATATTGGTTACATCCCCAATAGTTAAGGTTAATAATCCAGATACCTGCTAGATAAGACATTAAACCAGGGAAAGTTAAATATTTATCAATTTCAAGTTGAGATGAAGCAGCAGTAGGCCTTTCAATTATCATTTTGAAATGTTCAGGTGCTTTTTCCATTAATAGATTGAAACCTGCAAGGGCATCTTTTCCAAAACCAAAATGATCAGATACTACAGTCAAAGCGATATAAGTCGTGACCAACCCTCCAATGATTAAAACTGCTACCTGAATTACATCGGTATAAGCAACAACTTTCATTCCTCCTAAAGAGATAATTAATGCAAAAACAGCTAAGCCTATCATAATGGCATGAAGATATTCTCCGCCAGCAAGACCATTAATAGCAACTGCTCCTAAATATAGAATAGAAGTAAGGTTTACAAATACATACAAAAACAACCAAAAAACCGCCATGATTAAAGCAGTCGATTCATTATAACGTGTTTTTAAGAACTGAGGCATCGTGTAAATCTTATTCTTAAGATATACAGGAATAAACCAAACTGCAACAATAATCAAAGCAATAGCAGCAATCCATTCATAAGCAGCAACTGCAATTCCTAAGAAGAAACCTTCACCGCTCATCCCGATAAATTGTTCTGCCGAAATGTTTGATGCAATTAATGAAGCTCCAATTGCCCACCATGTAAGTGTTCCTTCGGCAAGGAAATAAGCCTTGGCATCGTGTTCATTTTTTTCGCGTTTGCGATAAATCGTATATCCATAGATAGATACTACGAGAAAATAGATAATAAATACTGCATAATCTGCAAGAGCGAGGTTCTGGTTCATTGATAATGGTATATTAGATAATTAGTATAGCGATTGTTTTTTGTGGTTTTGTATGGTTTAATTTGTTTAAAAAATGAAAAATGTGTTTTTATTCTGTTATTTTTTTACTAAAAAAAGAACGGAAGCCAAATTTAAAATAAAAAGTTATATATCTATCATTGTAAATGTATTATTTACATTTATAAATAAATTATTATGTTAAATTTTCGATTCAATACTTATTTTATAAGAAAAATTCAGCCAATTTTTATTTATAATGAACGTCTGATTGTTGCCTTAAAATTTCAGCGCTTTTTTCGGGTGTAATGTCTCTTTGTGATTCTCCCATCATTTCATAGCCGACCATGAATTTTTTTACAGTTGCTGAACGAAGCAGCGGTGGATAAAAATGCATATGAAAATGCCATTCTGGATGATCAAAATTATCTGTTGGTGCTTGATGAATTCCTGAAGAATAAGGGAATGATGTACTGAACAGATTATCGTACTTAATGGTAAGCTGCTTTAAAATTTTGGCATAAGCGGTAACTTCTTCGGCATTAAAATCTGTGATTTTACTAATTGGATTTTTGCTCACAATCATAGTTTCATAAGGCCAGATTGCCCAAAACGGAACTAATGCAACAAAATGGTCGTTTTCGATTACAATTCGGCTGTCAACTCTCAATTCAGCCTTCACATAATCTTCAAGAAGTGTTCTTTGATTTTTGTCGTAATACGCTTTTAAGCTTTTGTGTGTTTTTTCAACTTGAGTAGGTAATGATGACTGCGCCCAGATCTGCCCATGCGGATGCGGATTACTGCATCCCATAACGCTTCCTTTATTTTCAAAAATCTGAACGTGGTTAATGTATTTAATGCTCCCTAAATCAGCATATTCTTTTTGCCAAGTTTTAATAATATTCTCAATATCGGCAACTTCCATTTCAGGAATTGTTAGGTCGTGTCTTGGTGAAAAACAAACTACTCTCGAAATCCCTTGTTCTGGTTCTGCCTTAAAAAAGGTGTGTTTAATATCTTCTTCAAAAATGATTTCATCTTGTTTTAAAGCAGCAAAATCATTGTCGAATACAAAACTGTTTTTGTATACAGGATTACTTACTCCGTTTGCACGAACATTTCCCGGACACAAATAACAAGTTGGGTCATGTTTAGGAAGTTTCTCAGTCGAAATGGTTTCGTTTTGACCCTGCCAAGGACGTTTCGCACGATGAGGTGAAACTAAAACCCATTCATTGAGTAAAGGATTAAAACGTCTGTGAGGATCTTCGTTAATGTCAAAATTTTTCATTTTTTCGGTGTGGTATTTAAAGTAATGTTGTTCCGTTTGAGATTTTTACGTCGTAAAATTTTAATTCAATCCCAAATGTATTTAAATAAAGATTTGAAAACTTACTTTTTACCTCATTTTCATGACCTTTTTTTATTAAATTAATGGTGCAGCCGCCAAAACCGCCGCCCATTAAGCGAGAACCAATTATAGCATTATCTGCTTTTGCCGTATCAACAAGCATATCCAATTCGGCGCAGCTTACTTCGTATTCCTGAGATAAACCATGATGTGTTTCAAAGAGCAATTGTCCTAATTCTTCTATATTTCCTTTGTCCAGCGCTTCGCAGGCTTTTATAACACGGTTAATTTCTTTTACTACATAATGAACTCTTTTAAAAACAGTTTCATCTATTTTGTCTTGAATACTTAAAAGTTGTTCCTCGGTACAATTTCTAAAACTTTTTACCTCAGGAAAATGGCTTTTAATTATCGATAATCCTTGTTCACATTCTATTCTGCGTGTATTGTATTCAGATGTAAAAAGAGAATGTTTAACATTGCTGTCGAATAAAACCAAAGAATAATCTTTAAAATCAGCATTGTGATAATGATAATCTAATGTGTTGCAGTCTAATTGAATAACTTTGTTTTCAAGACCAAGTACACTTGAAAACTGATCCATTATACCACAATTAATTCCTACCCAGTGTTCAGCCTTTTGTCCTAATAATGCTATGTCTACTTTCTCAATTTTTAAATCGAAAAGCTGTTGAATCCCGAAAATCATTCCACATTCTAAAGCGGCAGATGATGATAAACCCGAACCAACAGGAATATTACTGCTGAAAACACAATTGAAACCTTCAAAAGAAAAGTCATTATCCTTCAACTGTTTAATAACGCCTCGAATATAATTTGTCCAGACAATATCGTTTAATTTTACTTCCTGAGTCAAATCAATTTCAAATTCCTCGTTTAAGTCGATGGCAATTATTTTTGATTTTTTGGAATTGTTTTTTTCTAAAGCAAAACAAATTACTTTGTCAATTGCTGCAGGTAAAACATAACCGTCATTATAGTCAATATGTTCGCCAATAATGTTGATTCTTCCTGGAGAAAGCACTATTTTTTCTGGTTTAGTCCCAAAAGATTTTTCAAAAAAAGCAGTAGTGTTTTGTATTAAAATGTCATTCATTATACTGTAATTAGTGTACCGTTTTTAGTTTAAAATTTCAAATTTATAAACGGTTTCTTGATTATATATTTCACCTTTCCTTAAAACTGAATTAGGAAAATGTGCTTGGTTGGGAGCATCTGGAAAGTTTTGAGTTTCAAAGCAAATTCCGCTCGTTTTATGGTAAACAGTTTCGTTTTTTCCTCTTAAAATGTCAAAACAATTACCGCCTACATATATATGTACACTTGGCTGATCCGTATAAACGTTCATTTTTAAATTGTTTTTTGAACTAAATAAAGATGCTGAAGGATTATTGGTTTTATTGATAACAAAAGAATTGTCGATCGAAATCGGACAATTTTTTTCAGTTCTAAAATCAAATTCATGGTTGCTAAGATCAATAAATTTTCCAGTTGGAATATTCTCTTGATTAGTTTCCAGCATTTTTTCGGCATCAATAAAAACTTTTTGATCCAGAACACTGCCATCGTGACCATCAAGATTAAAATAACTATGATGCGTTAAATTTATAATAGTATCTTCTGTTGAAATTGCTTTATAATTTAATTTTAGCTCATTATCTTCTGTCAGCGTGTAAGTTAAGTCAACTTGTAATTCTCCAGGATAATTTTCATCAAGATCTTCACTTAAAAGACGAAATGTTATCGACGGATTTTCATTAGAAGTTTGATTGGTAACGTTCCATATTTTTTTTCCAAAACCAATATTTCCGCCGTGTAAAGAGTTTCCGTTATTGTTTTTTGTTAATTGGTATGTTTTTCCATTTAAAGAAAAAAGTCCTTTATGAATTCGCCCCGCATAACGCCCAACCGTTGTTCCAAAATAAGGAGCGCTTGGTAAATTATAAGATTCTAAATAAGACTTCGGAGAGTCAAATCCCAAAACAACATCAACGATTTTACCTTCAGAAATTGGAATTTGAATGGAACTAATAGTTGCACCGTAATTTAAAATCTGAACCTTCATTCCGTTTTTATTCGATAATTCGAAAGGACGAATTTTTTCGATCTCTGGTCCAAAATCAGAAAAATCGGTATTAGAAGCTTCGTTACTGTGTGATTTGTTTATTGTTTTCATTAAAAATTTAGAAAAATGAAAGTCAAAAATAAAAACATTCTTTATTTTTGCATACCGGTACCTACCAGTTTTTGTGTAAATTTTAAAAGATCTTTATTTTATATGAACATAATTTCGATTCAAAACAACATTGGTCTGCCAAAATATAAGCAGATTATTCTTTCAATTGAAAAAGCAATTGAAGACGAAAAACTGGTTAAAGGAGATAGATTGCCCTCTGTAAATAAAGTTTGTCTGGCATTTTCATTATCCCGAGATACCGTTTTGTTAGGATACGAAGAACTCAAAAAAAGAGGTATTATTTATGCTATTCCCGGAAAAGGATACTACGTTAAGAGTGTAGAAATCACGATTAAGCAGAAGATTTTTTTGTTGTTTGATGAATTGAATATTTTCAAGGAAGATATCTACAACTCCTTTTTAAATAATATTGGGAAAAATGTTCAGGTTGATATTTACTTTCACCATTTTAATAATGTTGTTTTTCAGAAACTGATTAATGACAGTATTGGGAATTATACGAAATACATTTTAATGCCGACAAATTTAAAAGATATAGTTGGCTCTATAAAAACCCTACCAGTGGGTGATGTTATTATACTGGATCAGACAAACGCTGACTTAAAATCGTATCCTGCAATTTATCAGAATCATCAAAAGGATATTTTTGAAGGATTAGAGAAGGGAAAAGAAAGGCTGGCTAAATATGAGAAATTGATTTTGATTTTTCCAGGTTTTCGAGAGCCAATAGGAATGAAAATGGGTTTTGAAGATTTTTGTACGGCACATAATTTTGAATCTGAAATTATTGCTGAATTTACAAATAGAAAGATAAACGCAGGAGATTTGTACATTATACCAAATGACCGTGATTTGGTTCGAGTAATAGAAAGCGCGAGAGATCAAAATTTAAAGCTGGGAACAGATTTTGGAATCATTTCTTATAATGAAACACCTTTGAAAAAAGTGGTAGCCAACGGAATTACTACAATTTCTACCCATTTTGAAGCGATGGGAAAGATTTTGGCAGAAATGGTTTTAAAGGGAAAAAAGGAACAAATCGAAAACAAGTCCTCGTTAATAATGCGAAATTCTTTGTAGTAATTTAGTAAAGAATTTAACATGCAGTTATTCATACTATAGTTAAATCCTTATTTGATTAAAAACTCTCTTGTTTATTAATAAAAAAAATAAAGATGATATTTTTTGTTTTTGAAGAATTATTTTGCTTACATTTGCAAATGTAAATTTTACACTTATTAATGTTTTAGCAGTTAGTGTTCATAATAACAGCTAAATACATAGGTTAAAAGATAATAATTTTGTTTATTTTTTTTAATAGTAGTTTTATTGAAGAAAAAACCCTGAAAATTGTGGAATTTCAGGGTTTTGTTTTTTTATAAATTCAGTACGAAATCATTTAGTAACTTCTCTTCGTATTTTTCTTTATTAAAAGTGTACAAATACGATCCTTTTCTGGACGACTGCATGTCTTTTTCTTCAAGTTTATTTAAAATCTCAAGAGAGTTTATTTTACTAATGAAATTTCTTTTATCTAACTCTTTACTTAAAATAGCTTCGTATAATTCTAAAAGCTGACGCATGGTGAATTTTTCCGGCAGCAATTCAAATCCAATTGGTTTTATCGAAGTTTTATATCGCAGTCTTTTTATTGCATTTTGAACCATTTCATTATGGTCAAAAATTAAATTTGGCGCATCATTTATAGGGAACCATTCAGCATGATAATTTTTAATTAGTTCAGCATTGTGGTTTTCGATATTAATCAAGGCAAAATAAGAAACAGAAATGGTTCTTTCGACAGGATCACGATCAATTTCGCTGTAAGCATACAGCTGCTCCATATAAATATCGTTTAAACCAGTATACGTATTTAATATTCTAATAGCTGCATTATCTAAAACTTCATCACGCTTTAAAAACCCTCCAATCAAGGACCATTTTCCTTTTTCAGGTTCAAAATCTCTTTTGATTAAAAGTATTTTTAGACCTTCACTGTCGAATCCAAAAATAATACAATCTACCGCTAGTAAAACCTTATCAGCAGAGCTATAACTGTTTAGCATATATAATAATTTATTGGTAAAGATATAAACTTCCTAAATTGTTTCATAACTTATTAATGTAACATTTACACTTATGTGAAAATAGCAATAAAAATATGAAGCGGCAATAATTTATTTCGGCATCTGTAAATAGAATATAATTTTTCTATTTATTATTCTTTTTATTACCAAAATCAGGATCAAAGGTAAAAACATTTTTAAAAGAGAATTCGTATCAAGATGGATATTTTATTTTTAAAAAATCAAACCGTCAAAAAAAGCTGCAAACTCCCAGTATTTATTAGTTTTTTGTAGAATTTATAATTTTTAAACTTTTTACGAAAGCTGAATTAAAGTTAAAAAGCTGTTTGTACAAGATAGTTTTCAAAATCATAATTACGAAATCTATTTTTTGCAACCAGTTGTTTTAGAGTTTTAATTTGTTTTTAAGACTTTTTTTTATTTAAATTTACAAATGTTAAAGAAACACTTATTTAGAGTTTGAAGTGAAAAAAAATTAAAACTACAATGATTTTGATTGTAAACGAAGAAGAAGGAGAAATCAATTTTCCTGTCTTTTTAAGTTTTGGTTTGAGAATAAAAGTAAGTTAAGAAAGAAAAAAATCAGATAAAATAGAGTTAGAAAATCAGGTTGTGTTTTGCAGTTTTAGATGATAAGATGAGATAATCGCAATAGAATAAATGTTATTTAAACATTTATTTTGTCTTTTTCTTATAAAGAACTGTTTTAGTGCAATATCTGTAAAAAAAGACTGTGCCTTTTTTATTAAGTGTTTTTTGTACACTTATAAATATTTATAAGTATATTTGTCACCATTAAAAATAAATTTCGAATGAAAAATTACGTAATAGGATTAGACTATGGAACAGATTCTGTTCGAGCGGTGCTTATAGATGCCGAAAATGGGCAGGAATTAGCATCGAATGTTTCTCATTACAAAAGATGGAAGAATAAGCAATATTGCGACGCGGCTATAAATCAATTTCGTCAGCATCCTTTAGATCATATTGAAGGATTGGAAATCACGATTCAAACGGTTATAAAAGAAAGTAAAGTTGATCCTTCATTAGTGAAAGGAATTTGTATAGATACAACAGGATCGTCTCCAGTTCCTGTAACAAAAGATGGAATTCCGTTAGCATTGACAAAAGGTTTTGAAGAAAACCCAAATGCAATGATGGTTTTATGGAAAGATCATACTTCGATAAATGAAGCAAACGAAATTAACGAACTGGCAGTAAGCTGGGGCGGAGAAGACGTTACAAAATATGTTGGGGGAATTTATTCATCAGAATGGTTTTGGGCAAAAATTCTTCATATAGCAAGACAAGACGAGGCTGTTAGAAATGCAGCACACACTTGGATGGAACACTGCGATTTAATGACCTATTTATTAATAGAAGACAAAGATTTAAAAACCTTTAAAAGAAGCCGTTGCGCAGCAGGACACAAAGCAATGTGGCACACAGACTGGAACGGATTGCCGCCAGTTGAATTTTTAGAAAAATTACATCCTTATTTAGCACAGCTTCGTGGTAATTTATATGATGAAACCTATACATCTGATTTAGCAGCAGGAAACTTGAGCAAAGAATGGGCAGACCGTTTAGGACTTTCAACAGATACAGTTGTAGCCGTTGGAACTTTTGATGCACATTCTGGAGCTGTTGGTGCTAAAATTGGAGAAAACACTTTAGTTCGCGTTATGGGAACATCAACTTGTGATATTCTAGTGGGTTCGTATGATGAAGTAGGAACAAAAACCGTTCGCGGAATCTGCGGACAAGTTGACGGTTCAGTTATTCCAGGATTTATTGGTCTTGAGGCAGGACAATCTGCTTTTGGAGATTTATTGGCTTGGTACAAAGAATTATTGCTTTGGCCTACAGATCATTTATTAGGTTCTTCATCTGTTTTAAATGATGCTCAAAAAGAACAATTAAGAGAAGAATTCAGCGATAAATTAATTGTTGAATTAACGAAAGAAGCGGAGAAAATTCCAGTTTCAGAAAGTCTTCCAATTGCTTTGGATTGGATCAACGGTAGGAGAACTCCAGATGCTAATCAGGAATTAAAAAGCGCCATTTCAAACCTTTCTTTAGGAACAAAAGCCCCTCATATTTTTAAAGCTTTAGTAAACGCAATCTGTTTTGGAGCGAAGAAAATTGTAGATCGTTTTGAAGAAGAAGGTGTAAAAATCGACAGCGTTATCGGAATTGGCGGTGTTGCTAGAAAATCTCCTTTTATCATGCAGACATTGGCCAATGTTTTAAATAAGCCAATTAAAATTGCAGCTTCAGACCAAACTCCGGCTTTAGGAGCCGCAATTTATGCAGCAGTTGCAGCGGGAATTTATCCAAATGTAATTGAAGCAAGTCAAAAAATCGGAAGTGATTTTGACGGAGAATATTTCCCTCAATTAGATAAAGTTGCCGCTTACAACAAATTGCTTATTGCTTACGATCAATTAAGTGCTTTTGAAGATCCATCTATTAAAATTAAAGAAAATGAGTTCTCAATATAAAGATTTAAAACAGGAATGTTACGAGGCCAATATGCAGTTAAATGCATTGAATTTGGTGGTGTACACTTTTGGAAATGTAAGTGCCGTTGATAGAGAAAATGGTGTTTTTGCCATTAAGCCAAGCGGCGTTCCTTACGAAGATTTAAAACCAGAAGATATCGTAATTGTCGATTTTGATAATAACGTTATTGAAGGAACTATGCGTCCGTCATCAGACACTAAAACGCATGCTTATTTATACAAACATTGGCCAAATATTGGAGGCGTTGCGCATACACACGCAACATATTCAGTTGCCTGGGCGCAATCTCAGCAAGATATACCAATCTTCGGAACAACACATGCCGATCATTTAACGGCAGATATTCCATGCGCTCCGCCAATGGCAGATTCTCTTATCGAAGGAAACTACGAACACAATACTGGAATTCAGATTCTGGATTGTTTCAAAGAAAAAAATCTTTCGTACGAAGAAGTAGAAATGATTTTGATTGGAAATCACGGTCCGTTTGCTTGGGGAAAAAACGCAGCAAAAGCGGTTTACAATAGTAAAGTTCTTGAAGTAGTTGCTGAAATGGCATACCTGACTTTACAAATAAACCCAAACGCACCAAGATTAAAAGGTTCATTAATAAAGAAACATTACAATCGTAAACACGGAAAAGATTCGTATTACGGGCAATAATTGTTTAATCGGTGAATCGGTAAATCGTTTAATCGGTTCCGTTTTTCACGATTAAACGATTCAACAAATAAACAGTTCAACAAATAAACGATTAAACACAATGATAGACATTTCTCAAAAAGAAGTATGGTTTGTAGTAGGAAGCCAGGAATTATACGGTGAAGAAACACTTAGAAAAGTAGCAGAACATTCTCAGATAATTGCAAAAGGATTAGACGCTTCATCTTCAATTCCAGTAAAAGTAGTTTACAAAGATGTGGTGAAATCACCTTCGCAGATTTTAGATGTTTGTTTGGCTGCGAATTCAGAAAAAAACTGTATCGGAATTATTGCTTGGATGCACACTTTTTCACCTGCAAAAATGTGGATTGGCGGTTTGAGTATTTTGAAAAAACCATTATGTCATTTACATACACAATACAATGCTGAAATTCCATGGGGATCTATCGACATGGATTTCATGAACCTGAATCAATCGGCTCACGGAGATCGTGAATTCGGTTTCATCATGTCTAGATTGCGTAAAAAGCGTAAAGTTGTAGTTGGGCATTGGGAAGATGAAAGAGTTCATAAAAAAATAGGAATTTGGTCAAGAGTAGTTCTTGGATGGGACGAACTTCAGAACCTAAAAGTAGCTCGTATTGGAGACAATATGCGTGAAGTTGCCGTTACAGATGGTGATAAAGTAGAAGCTCAGATTCGTTTCGGAATGTCGGTAAATGGATACGATTCTTCAGATGTGACAAAACATATCGAAAAAATAACAGACAAAGAATTAGCTGATTTATTAGCGGTTTACGAACAATCATATACTTTGACGGATTCTTTAAAAGAGGGCGGAGCACAAAGAAGTTCTTTGGTTGAAGCAGCAAAAATCGAATTAGGTTTGAGAGCTTTCCTTGAAGAAGGAGGTTTCGGTGCCTTTACGGATACGTTTGAAAATCTTGGAGCTTGGAAACAATTACCAGGAATTGCAACACAAAGATTAATGGCCGACGGTTATGGCTTTGGCGGTGAAGGAGATTGGAAAACAGCTGCAATGGTTAGAGCTTTAAAAGT
Source organism: Flavobacterium sp. FlaQc-28 (assembly GCF_044007415.1). Lineage (NCBI taxonomy): Bacteria > Pseudomonadati > Bacteroidota > Flavobacteriia > Flavobacteriales > Flavobacteriaceae > Flavobacterium > Flavobacterium sp. FlaQc-28. The sequence continues at coordinate 645,833 of NZ_JBIPCM010000001.1, read as the reverse complement.
AATGAACATTGGTCTTGAAGGCGGAACTTCTTTCATGGAAGATTACACATACCATTTCACTCCGCAAAAATCATATGTTTTAGGATCGCATATGTTGGAAATTTGTCCATCTATTGCTGATGGAAAGCCTTCTTGCGAAGTGCATCCTTTAGGAATTGGTGGAAAAGAAGACCCAGCTCGTTTGGTATTTAATTCGCCTGCTGGAGATGCAATTAATGTTTCTTTGGTAGATATGGGAACTCGTTTTCGTTTAATTGTAAACGAAGTGGAAGCGGTTAAACCATTGGCTGAATTACCAAAATTACCAGTTGCCAGAGTTTTATGGGATTGTAAGCCAAACCTTGATATTGCGGCAACAGCTTGGATTTTAGCAGGAGGAGCTCATCACACCGTTTACAGCCAATCGATAACAACTGAATATATGGAAGATTTTGCAGATATTGCTGGAATCGAATTATTGGTTATTGATGAAAAAACAACTGTTAGAGAGTTTAAAGATAAGATTAATGCGAATGAAGCTTATTTTCATTCGTTTCAACATGGACTTTAATTAAAGGTACAAGGTTCAAAGAGGCAAAGGTTCAGAGGTTTTAATTTTGTCGCTTTTGATTTTTTCATATCTTACATTTCACTTTTTACAATTAAAAATATTATTTATGAATGTATTAAAACGTTGTGTTTTTGGAATCGGCCTGTTAAGTCTGGCTTTAGTTTCAGTTCAATGCAAAAGCGATAAAAAAATGGATGCTACAGTTTCAGATCAAAAAGCAGCAGTAACGATCGAAAAATCGGCTTACGGAACAACTGCAAAAGGAGAAAAAATCGACAGTTATAAGTTGAAAAATCAAAACGGAATGGAGGTAGATATTATCACTTTTGGTGGTATTATTACTGATTTGAAAGTTCCCAATAAAGAAGGTGTTTCTGAAAATGTTGTAATCGGATTTAATTCTTTGGCACAATACGAAAAAGAGAATCCGTTTTTTGGAGCTTTAATTGGAAGATACGGAAATCGCATTGCGAAAGGAAAATTTTCTTTGGATGGAAAAGAGTATCAATTGGCTATAAATAATGCGCCAAATGCTTTGCACGGAGGACCGAACGGTTTTTTTAAAGTGGTTTGGAAAGCAGATGAGGTTAAATCTGGAGAAACAGCTTCTTTGAAATTATCATATTTAAGTAAAGATATGGAAGAAGGTTATCCGGGAAATTTACAAGTTTTTGTGACTTATACATTGACAAATGATAATCAATTAGAAGTTTTATATGAAGCAGCAACAGACAAGAAAACAGTTGTGAATTTAACGCAGCATTCGTATTTCAATTTATCTGGAGATTTTTCTAAAACAATCTTAGATCACGAATTGACTTTAAATGCGGATAAAATTGTTCCAGTTGACGCGACTTTAATTCCAACAGGAAAATTAGAGGATGTTGCCAATACACCTTTTGATTTTAGAACACCAAAATTGGTTGGTAAAGACATCGAAGCTAAAAACGAACAACTAGAAAGAGGAAAAGGTTACGACCATTGCTGGGTATTGAACAATCCCGAAAAAGGAAAAACAATCATCGCAAAAGTATATCACGCACCAAGCGGAAGAGTTTTAGAAATGACTACTGATGAACCTGGAATTCAGTTTTACTCAGGAAATTTCCTTGATGGAACTTTGCCAACACGCGACGGAAAAACATACGGACACAGAACGGGATTATGTCTGGAAACAGAACATTATCCAGATTCTCCAAATCAGAAAAATTTCCCAACAACGGTTTTAAACCCGGGAGAAAATTATAAAACTAAAACTACTTTTAAATTTTCAGTAAAGAAATAGTTTTGGAATTTGTTAATTAGTTCAGTTCTCTAAAAACCTCGAAAGTATTGCTTTCGAGGTTTTTTTATGAAAGCACCAATAGAAATAAAGAATTTGCTCATTTTTGTCATTTCGACGAAGGAGAAATCTTCGCGAGTAACTCGATAAAGATTTGAGAATTCCTATGTGGAGCTTCTGGTGAAGATTTCTCCTTCGTCGAAATGACAAGATTGCGGACAAAACTTTACGACTTTGCCAGATTAATTGATTCGAAAAAGAAAAAACTTAATTTAGCAATAAAAAGAAAAATGAAACATTTATTCAAAGCAGAATTAAATTGGACTTCAAAAAAAGAAGAAAATCCAACTTCAAAAACTTACAGCAAAAGTCATCAAATAAAAATTGAAGGCAAGCCAGTTTTGGATGTTTCGGCGGCAAAAGCATTCAAAGGAGATCCCGCATTATATAATCCAGAAGATTTATTGTTAAGCAGTTTAGTTTCCTGCCATATGATGTCCTATTTATATGTATGTTCTCAAAACGGAATAGAAGTTCTCGAATATGCAGATAATGCCGAAGCAGTACTTGAAGTTTCTACAGATGGAAGAGGGCGTTTTGTTGAGGTTAGGTTAAATCCAAAAGTAAAAATTTCAAATCCAGATCAAATTGAATTGGCTCTGGAATTACATTTTAAAGCAAACCAATTGTGTTTTATAGCAAATTCGTGCAACTTTCCTGTTTTGCATGATGCGAGTTGTGAAGCTTAATAATGTGTTTTATTGTTTTAAATTGATTAAGGTATGTTTTTCCGTAATATCTTAAAGATATTATTAGGGTTATTTGTACTGCAAAGACTTTATTAAGTTTTGCGAAATAATTTTATAACTTTAAAAATAATTAAATTATGGAAACAATCCAAGCAATTAAGCCCGGTCCAAAACCTAAAACACCAGACGGGACACCAGATGAAAGAAGAAGGGTTACACCACCAAATCAACCAAAACATCCAATTTTAAAACCTCATATCCATAAACCAAAGGATTAGAGTTAGGAGTATTGATTTAGTATAAAACAAAAAAACCTCTTCATTGCTGAAGAGGTTTTACGTACCCGGAGCCGGAGTCCGTTAATACTTTAGTTATTTTTACCTGTCTTTAGTGTTCTTTTTATTGCTATATTTGAGATAGATATAGTGCGGAAAGGATTTTTTTCTTAGTTTTTTCAACTTTTAAAATCAAAATAAACCACCTTTTTAGCCACCCTTTATTATAATTTAATCCGTTTTAGCTAGAATGAAAGTGATTTTTGAACTAAGGAAAGAGAAAATAACATCAAATGGACTAATCCCAATTCAGTTTGTTGTTAGAGCTGAAGGAATTAGAATAAGAAAGAATGTAGGGGTTAGTACCAAAGAAATCTATTGGACAGGCTCTAGAATAAAACCTAATCTAAAAAAAGAAGAGTCTAATAATTATCAATTCATTAATGATGAATTACAAAGAATTGAATCGAAAGTAAATGATATTTTTTTCTTTTTCAGGGCAAATAAGATACCTTTCTCAAAAGAAAATTTCTTGGAGCAGTATGAATCTAAAGAAACCAAAATAAACTCTGAATTTGATTTTTTTGAATGTTTTGATGAATATTTATTATCGGGTTCATTATCCAAAGCCTATAACACAATAAAGGCGCAGAAAACAATAAAAGGTTATTTACAATCTTTTCAGAATGAAACAGGGTTCAATATTTCATTTAATAAAATTGATAATATTTTTTATGAAGAATTAATGAAATATTCTTTTTTCGAGAAGAAGATTAAGAATAACTATTTCGCAAAGATAATAGCCGTTTTAAAATCCTTTTTAAAGTGGTGTACAGACAAAGGTTACAACAATCTTAGAGAATTCGAGAAGTTTAAAGGAATAGAGCATGATGTAGATATTATTTATCTTACGCATGATGAATTAATGCAGTTGTATAATTATGACTTTGAAAATTCAAGACTAAACCACACTAAAGACTTTTATTGTATGGGTTGCTTTACTGGACTTCGATTTTCCGATTTGTCGCAGTTACATCAAGCAAATATTACAGAAACTCATATTAATATCTCAATTCAAAAGACAAAAACTCAAAACCACATTATAAGACTGAATAAGTTTTCTAAAGAGATATTAGATAAATATCAAGGAACAATCTATGAACCATTGCCCTCTATATCAATGCAAAAATTTAATGATTACATTAAAGAATGTTGTCAGATAGTTGGAATTGATAAACCGACAACAATAACAGGATTCGTAGGAACAAAGAAAATTCAGAATACCTTACCAAAATATCAGTTGATTACTAGTCATACTGCACGAAAGACATTTATAACCAACTCTTTATTACTTGGTATGGAGCCAAAAGCAATTAAAAAGATTGCAAATATTAAAAAAGACGCTGTTTTAGATAAGTATCTGAAAATTACCGAAGAATACACTGATGAACAAATGGACAAATGGAACAAGTAAGACAATCCTTCTTTTTTAATCACGCTATAAAAGACAATTCTTTTATGGAAAGTTTTGATTCTTATTCTTCAAAATTTCCCGAAGATATTAGGCAATTAAATTTTTATATAGACAATACTTTTTTAGATCCATATTCAAGGGTATTTCTACTTATAAGGATATATGAGCAATTTATTCAAAAACATAAAGAATTACTTTCTGAAAAGGACAAGCATATAAAATCTGTTTTTTATGAAATACTCAAAATCGGTAATTTTGGTTTTAGATATAAAATAAAAAGCGAAAAAGATTTAATCGTATTACTAAATATTAGTATTCCTTTGTTTATAAATTATCAATTGCGCTCAATCGTTCAAAGGAAGGAGTTGTCAAAACTATTATATGGTACAATTCAACCACTTAATAATCAATGCTTTTTAATTAATGATTTTGAATTATTATGCTTGTCTCATTTTATTTTGACCTCTCACCAATTAGAGACTATTTTAATTAACGATATTACGAATATTAACAAGGAACTTTCAGAGCATGAGTACAAAGAGAAAGTAACAGATTCTTCCATATTATTGATAAAGCTTGAAGCTAGTGAGAGAGAAGCATCAATAAGAACTAATATCGATGTTTTTTGTATTTATTATATGGACTATTATATGGGGCGCTTTATGAGCAGTTCTATTGATTCTTGTTGGGATACTGATTGGAATGGTGATTGGGGAAATTATGACGCCGAGTATGAAGACAAATTCCATGATAAAGAATTAACTTATGATAATTCATATGAACAACAAATTCCGGAGTTATTTCAAACCTATTTTTTAAATAGAGGGAAAATAGACGAATTAGATCACAGGTTTGTTATCGATATTCCTAAAATAATCGGTACTAAAAGTGAAGAAAAACAAAAAAACGTGTTTTTAGAATCTGAAATATTTAAAAAATCAATCCAATCTAAAATTACGATTCATTCAACTTTCAAGTTAGCAGATAAAATATTTAAGAAATACTTCGAGCTTAATTTACCGAAGAATAGATATAAAGTAATCTATCCTAATTTTAGATATTTTTTAAAAGAATTGTTTAATAATGATATTATAAATAAGGATTTAAAAAAAGTTGAATTAGATGAATTAGAAGTGAAAAACTTAATTGGCTTTTTCAGCGAGTATAAATCAACTAATACTGCTACAAATTTATTCACCTATGAAGTGATTAATCTAATAACTTTTCTAGAACACATTACAGGATTAGAAGCTAAAATTTCTACATGGGATAAAGCACATAGAGATAAAAAAAGTAAACTAAATAAAGATTGTAAAAGAGAGATAAACACCATTTTGGATCAATATCCGAGAGATAAAAAATGGTAATTTATAACCAATTAATAGTCAGCTTACTACAAGTGATTTAAATCCGTTTTTTAGCGGATTTTTTTTTGCCCTATTGCTTTTCTGAATTTTACAGTATTAAAAAAATCGTTAATACTAACTAAAAATAAGTAAAGCTATGTCGGTACTATTGTATTCCCACAGTAAACAAGATTTAGAAAAAGTTGTAGAAATAATCCTTAGTAAAGTACAGAATTTTCAACTTTCGAAATCTTCAAATGAGTCTCAAAAAGAAGATTTAATTTCTCAACAAGAAGCCTGTAAATTTTTACAAAAGTCTCTTCCAACTATTATTACCTGGAGAAAAGAGAAAGGGTTACCTCATTATGACTTTAATGGACGCTTTTTCTATTCTAAGAAAGAACTTCTGGAATATGGAAAAAAGCATAATCACAAATAAATATTTACTCGCTAATCATTTTTTATGGATACTAAAACAATCAAATTATCAGTACTTGTAAGCGTATTTCTTTCACTTGCAATAGTTCAAATTTTCTTCTTGTTTAACTATGAATATAAGCCTTTTCCCTTAGTGCCAGCATTTGTAATGCTTCTGAACTGTATTGTTATTATTCTTTACGGAAAAGCTATCACGAGAAATTTAGAAAACCAGTAAAAGTAAAAAAGACGTAAAAACACCTCGCTAAAAGCTTTTTACGTCTATGATAATTTTCTAATTGAAGACGATGCAAATTTACGCAAAGTTTTCCATATAAACATATTACAATGGAAAATAAACAGGAAGAACCCAAAGAATTTGTACAGAATATATTTGATATGACAGAAATATATTTAGCCAAAAGATATATTTTTCGATACAATGAAATTGCACTAGAAATTGAATGTAAAAAAATAAACTCTGGCAAATGGGGAGCACTAAACGAGAATTCGTTATACATCGAGTTACAGAAAAAAGGAATAAAAATTTCTATAAATAATCTCTTAGCAATTTTACGCAGTGATTTCGTAACAAACTTTAATCCTATAAAAGAATATTTTTTATCACTGCCTAAATGGGATGGAACACCTCATATCGAGAAATTAGCGAGCTATCTAACAACTCTAGATAAAAAACAATTCGAATATCATTTTGTAAAATGGTGTGTACGAAGTGTGAAATGTGTATTCTTAGACGATTATTTTAACAAGCAGGCTTTTATACTGGTTCACAAAGGACAAAGTAGTGGAAAGTCAACTTTTTGTCGGTTTATGTGTCCTCCTGCATTGGCAAATTATATAGCTGAAGATATTAGTAGTGACAAAGATGCTAGAATTCTATTAGCTAAAAACTTTCTTCTAAATTTAGATGAATTAGCGGTTTTAAGTCGAAAAGAAATAAATCAACTAAAATCATATTTCTCAAAAACACATATTAACGAAAGACTTCCTTATGACCGTAAAAACAGCATCTTGTCGCGAGTATGCTCGTTTATTGGTTCAACCAATATGGCAACATTTTTAAACGATGAAACTGGGAGTGTTCGCTGGCTCTGTTTTGAACTCATAAAGCCAATAAACTTTGCCTATAAAACAGAAGTTGATATAAATGCCGTTTGGGCGCAAGCATATGCCTTGGCAATGAGTGATTTTGATTGCGAACTCACATTTCAAGATGTACAAGAGAATGAAAAGAGAAATTCTAAATACACAACATTGTCAGTAGAATACGAAATTATTAGTAAATATTTTCTAATTCCAGAAAAGAGTTCAGAAGAACAGTTCATGACTTCGAGCGATATCATGCATTATTTGTCTATAAAGTATCAGCGTTTAAATCATATTAACATTGGTAAGGCTATGATTTCTTTAGGTTTTGAGCGCATTAAAGATAAAGAAAGACGTGTTTACGGATATGCAGTTTCGGTTTTGCCATTATTTCCAACAAACTAAGAAAAATAGAAAAACTTGATTTCTTCTTACCTACTTACCCAAACTATTAAGAGCACCTTAAATCATTGATGTTTTCTTGGGTAACTTAAAATATAGATGTTCTTACCTAAAGTTACCCATCTTACCCAAACAAGATAAATTGAATATAATCAACAGCTTATAAGTTTTACGGGTAAGATAGGTAAGAAGAAAATAGATAGAAAAATACATTACCCTCCTTGCTATTACTGGGCTGGGTAAGTAGGTAAGATGAAATCGCAAAAAACAGTTTAGATTTTTTGCTTATGAAAAGAAAAAGACAAACTAAAATCAGTTTAACTCATAAAAAATACAGTTATGAATGCAATACAAGCCAGGGAAATTTCAATAGAAAAAGTACTTCAAAATTTAGGCTGTAAGCCTTTAAAATCAAACGAAAATGAATCTTGGTATCTAAGTCCGTTTAGGGTTGAGAAAACAGCTTCTTTTCACCTAAATAGAAAAATCAACCGATGGTTTGATCATGGCGAACAAAAAGGCGGAAATGTTATAGATTTTGTCATTGCAAAATTCGGATTTAATGTTACTGAAGCTTTGAGTTATCTAGAAAAATTTGATTCTTTTTTTTCTTTTCAAAAGCAAATTTTTGAAACGCCAGTTAAGGAGCAAAATAATGAGAACCATATCGAAAAAATAATACCAATTCAACATTTGGCATTAATCCAATATTTGAAAAGTAGAGGTATTGCCAAGGTTCAAACAGAGAGCAATTTAAAAGAGGTTCATTATACTATCAAGGATAAAAAATATTTTGCGATAGGATTTGAAAATAGAAGTGGTGGATTTGAGATTCGCTCTAAGTATGCGAAAATCTGTTTAGGCAAAAAAGATATCACTATTATTTCAAACCAATCTCAAAGATTAAGGGTGTATGAAGGCTATTTCGATTATCTCTCATTTATTCAAATCAGAGATAATAAAAAGCTGAACCAATCGGATTATCTCATTTTAAATTCTGTCTCATTGATTACTAAAAATATATCAGTTTTAGAAAACTACCAAACAATTGAATTGTATTTAGATAATGACACAACAGGAAATAAATACACAGAAATTATCAAAGAAGCTTTTCCAAATTCAATTGATTGTAGAGTAAAATATAAAGGATACAAAGACCTGAATGAGTGGTTTTCAATATGTGAATTAGAAATCAAATATTAGAAAAAATGGAACTAGCGAACATAAATATTTACATCCAAACTTTATTGATTGAGAATCTAAACTTCACGAATGAGGGGCTCAAAAACAATGAGAAATTGATTCGATTTGCTAATGATGTAATGAGGGATGACTTTTTAAAATTTATTATTGATGTGCAATGTACTGTCGATGAAAAAGCAATTGAAAACCCCGCTGGATATTTCATTGGAGCTATAAAAAATGAACTAAACCGAAGAGGTTTTCCAAAAGGAAAATAATCTAATTCCAAGATTTGACCGAATTTATATGCACATAGTGATATACGCAAAGTTTAGAATTTCAAGATTTGACCGAATTTATATGCACATAGTGATATACGCAAAGTTTAGAATTTCGAGAGGTGTTTTCCGCTATCGCTACAAACATTTCTCGCATTTTATCCCGATGGTCTCAAATGAAAAACACAACAATTAAAAATTATAATTATGAGTCAAGCAAGAACAAAAATTATAATGTTCAGAACTACAATTATTGAGAAAAAAATCATAGAAAAAAAAGCGAAAAACAGAAAAATGAATACCGCTAGTTTCTGTAGAATGGTAGCCTTAGAACGTAAAAACAAATCTGTTTTTACAGAAGATGAATTAAAAGCTTTTGAGAATCTGCATTACATACGAAATGCTTTTATCAAAATCAATAATCTTCTAAAAGATAAATCTTCTTTGTTTGCATCTGAAGTAATGAAAACGGTTAAAGAAACCGACTCAGTTTTAAAAATTTTTAGTGATGGTAGGAAAAGCTAAAAGTATAGCTCATACATCTAATGCTGTTAATTATGGAAAAGACAAACTGAATGCAGAAGAAATTTCAAGGCATAATGTAATTGGTAGTACTGGATTAGAAATTGAAAATGAATTTAAAGTCTATCAAAATCTAAATTTAAATACCAAAATGAATACTATTTCTATTGTATTAAGTCCATCTCCTGAAGACGGACGAAAACTCTCAAGAGAAGAATTTAAAGCTATTTCTGATGATTATTTAAAAAAAATGAATTTACAAGATCATCAACATGTTGCTTACGTTCATCGAGACACAGACCACACTCACATTCATTTGTATGTCAATAGAATAAATTCAAAAGGAGTAGCTTATAACGATTCATTTATCTCAAAAAGAACTCAGCAAAAGACTCATGAAATAGCTAAAGAAAGAGGTTTGGTATCTGCGAAAGAAGTTATGGCTTCAAATGATTTATTAAAGTCCAAAATTTTTGAAAAACATCTGGAAGTTTTAAAACAGCAACCTCAAAGTTTTCAAGATTATATCAAACAAATGGATTTGAAAGGATTAGAAGTAAAACCAACCATAAATAGACAAGGGCAGATTCAAGGATTTCGCGTGAGAGATTTAAATACTAACAAAGACTTTAAAGCCAGTGAGTGTCACAGGTCGATGAGCGCCAGTAATTTATTAAAAATAGGGATAAATAATGACCTTGGCTATAATGTCGATACTACTCTTAAACGCGCACAGGGTAAGCAGATATCAAAAAATCATTCCAATAAAAACTTAAGTAATATAATTCCAAAAGAAATTAAAAACCAAGTAAATCAATTAAGCAGGAACGGAACTAAATCAGTTGCTCAAGTGTTAGGAAAGCAAAAAATCACTAAAGAGGAATTCAAATATATAAAAGCTGTACAGAATCCACTGATAAAAGTCGAGATGAAAAATACTGAAAAAGAACGTTTAGACTCAGTTTCAAAAGACATTGAATACGCAAAAAACCTTCAAAAACTTGAAGATTCTTTAATTGAAAAACCAAACAATAATTTAAAACTAGAACAAGACTTCGGGATATGAGTAAAAACACAGAAATCATGATTGAAATCATGTCAGACAATACAGAGAAATTACAAAAAATGATTATTGAACAATCCAGTTTGACTAAAGAGCTTTCTCTGCAAATAGAAAAACTTGAAAAAATTGAAATACAACCAAGAACTGAGCGCCTTGAGGAAATAATATTGCACTGGAATAATCTTTTTACAGCTCAAAAAAATCAAATTCAAGAGTTGCAAAATAATCAAAATAACGAAAGTAAAAAGCAAAGATTAGGAACATACCTTTTATTGATTTTGGCAGTAATCTTAATGCTTTCAGTACTGCTAATATTAATATTTAAAAGAATATAATTATGAGTCATGGACCAACCGTTGGAGAAATGAATACTGAAATTGGTATTCTTCTCCGTATTTTAAAATTCATCTTACTTTTTACTATAATATCAACAGTAATACTTTTAGAAACTCATCTGCTTGTGTTTTCCGTAACTAATTTGTTTGTTGATTCTTATGATTTTCAGTTAAAAGAATTGAAGGGGCACTATATTCAAAATGGGTATAACAACTTTTTGTATCTATTTTCAAAATTCATAGCTAGTAAGATGCCATATTGGGCAAACTTTGGAGCAATTTCCCTTATTATTTCGGTAGTTTATGTTTCATTTTATCATGCTAAACAAAAACGATTCCCTAGAGTAATTATCAGTATAATAATTAACAATATTCTTATAGTTTTATTAATTGCCTTGTTAGGAAAATTATTAAGCGCTCTTATTGGAGATTTTGGGGTAATAATCTGTATAACTCCTATTCTTTATGCAGTTTATCTATTAAAGTTTAAGAACAGAAAGAAACCATCCCAAACCGAGAAATTCACTAAAGTTAAAGAAAAGTCTGAAAAAGAAGATGACGGTTTCACTTTTAAAACAAATAAGGGCTTAATAAGCTTAGATAATGCCTATAGAGGAATTTATGTGCAGGGAGGGGCTGGCTCTGGAAAAAGTGCTTCAATATTTGAAAGAATTATATTGCAATTATCGGAAAAACTATTTACGGGAATATGCTACGATTTTAAAGGGGACTTGACAGAAAAAGTTTACTTGAGCTATGAAAATTCTAGCATAAAAGTCAAAACCATTGATTTTAAAAATCCTTTACTCTCAGACAGGGTAAATGCTATACACCCCCAATATTTAACTAAATCAGCTATTGCAATAGAATATGCGCATGTAATCATTTCAAACCTATTGCCTGATAGCATCAAAAAGCAAGATTTTTGGAGCAATAATTCAAAAATGATTCTTGCAGGTGTAATATGGTATCTTCGAAATGAGCACCCAAAATGCTGCACTTTAGCACATACAATTTCATTGATTTTACATAATTCAGCTGATGATTTAATTCAAAAAGTGAGTCAAGATTATGAAGCAGGCGGAATGGTTGCCTCTTTGAGAGAAAGTATTACTAGAGGAGCCGAGCGTCAAGTGGCCGGAGTTTTATCGACCTTGCAAAATGCATTATCTACCCTTAATACCCCCGATATCTATTGGATTCTCTCAAGTAATGATGTTGACTTACATTTAAACAACAAGAAAAACCCTTCTTTTTTATGCATTATTAACGACAGTACATTGCCTACCGTCTACACTCCTGCAATATCGCTTATTATTTCGGTAGCACTTAGGCAAATGAATCAACCTAATCAGCAAAAATCAGTTGTATTGTTGGATGAGGCGCCCACGGTCTTTTTGCCCAATATTGAGCAACTCCCTGCCACTGCAAGAAGTAGTAAAATCGCTACAATATTTGGAGTACAGGATTACGCACAATTAGTTCAAAAGTATGGGGAAGATATATCGCAGGTAATAATTTCAAACTTAGGGAATCAATTCTTCGGAAGAACTACGAATTACAAAACTGCTGAAATGGTTCAAAATCTATTCAGTAAAAAAGATGAAGTATTTACATCTAAGAGTACAGGTGATGGTACAAGTGGAAAGTTTGTGCATTTAGGAAGTAATACCAGTTCAGGAACTAGCGAAAATATACAGGAACGAAATCGTGTAAAAATTAGCGACATAGTCAATTTAGCGCAAGGAGAATTCTATGGCATCATAGCGGAAGGAAATCCAAGAGAATTTTTAAAAACGAAGTTCTTAAAGGACGAGATAAAAGGAAAATATATCAATCAGAAAATCCCAATAAGCGAAAGTATGATGCAAGAGAATTACTTTAAAATCATTGCAGAATGCAAAGAAATTATATCAAGCTAAAAATAAGTATTCAAATCAATTTTTATAAATTAAAATCAATTACAAATGAAAAAAACTAAATTATTTCTTGGGGTATTATTACTATCAGCTTTTTCGAAAGGCTATTCTCAAAACTACAAAAATGCTTTTGGTGTTAGCATTGGAGCAACACAGGACGGTTATGGTGTTATGCTTAGTCATAATTATTTCATCAACGACAGAAATTCAATTTCGGCTTCTATTCTTGCAACCGATGCTAAATACAAAGTCGGAGAAGATAAAATAGGTTACAACGACATAACACTTTTGTTGGGCTATTCTATGCCCATATATCTTACTCAAAACAGAAAATTTGGGATTGTCTTCGGTAGCGGTGTAGTACTTGGCTACGAAATAGTCAACGATAATAAAGAGATGAATTTAAGCAATGGCAGTTTGATTTTGGACGAATCAAAATTCATTTACGGGGCTTATGCGGGATTAGACTTTGACTACCTTATTAATGATAGAACAACGCTTTTCATAAAAGTAAACGAGTATTATCATGCTAATTCAGATTTAGGAAAATTTGTTCCGTTTGCAGGAATTGGATTAAGATATTATACCAATTAAATAGATTAAATAAACAATATAATTATATATAATAAAGATGAAAAAAAATATTAGAAAAATCGGAATGTTAATGATAATATTTTCTTTAATGGCTTGCACCAAAGAAGTAGATGTTTTAGAGCCAAAACTAGCAGGCTCTTACAAAATTAAATCAATTATAACAGATTTACCTGTTGATTTAGACAACGATGGAGTTGCTAATACAGATATGAGTAAAGAAAAAGACCGTGGCTATTGTCGTTTTGATGATACTTTTTCATTTAACAATGGTAACAAAGGAATTTGGGCTGATGGTTCTGATATTTGTAGTAATGCCTTAGAGCCTTCCGACGATTATTTTAATTACATTTTTGACAAGATAAAGAAAACTATTTCTATGGAAATTTTTCCCGATAAAGGACAAAAAGAACCTGAGCGTTTAGAACTTACAGATGTTTTTATCAGCTACATGGACGGAAAACAAACACTTAAATTTAGTTTCTACGACGAACGCTATACTAACAGAATAGTAACGTACTATCTTGTATCTGAATAAATAAACGTACATAAACAATTAAAAACATGGATTTATACTTTGTAAAAATATTAGACCAACAAAAAATAAAAGTTGGTATTTCAGAGAATGCAAAAAAAAGAATAGTGACTATTCAAAATGCTGGAGGCTATCTTGATAATCAGATTTATTCAAATATTTTTCATGATTCTGGTCAATTTGAAAGCACTTTAAAAGTGTTGTTCAAGGACTATCAAATCAAAGGAGAGTGGTTTGAATACAAAGGGCTTGTAGAATTTTTTCATAAAAAAATTCAGTTTGAAAATAAAATAGATTTGAATATGATTCGCACTCTGCCAAAAAAGTTCCTCAATTCAATAGATTTTAATTTAGATAAAGAAAGTCAGAAAATTGAAAAAACTATACAAAAACAACAATCTGACAAAGGAATATTGGTAATAAAAGGCGATATTATTAATTTATCAAAAGAGGAACTAGAAATGATAAAAAAAGGAGAAACAGTATATTTATATGACAATTTTGTTGACTTCTTTAACGGAAAGACTTTTATTACTTGGGAGTTTGAAGATAAACGGCATATTGTACAAGCTTTTTTAAAAAAACTAGGCGTAGAGTTTAAACGGCTGTAAGGAAAGGGATTCTCTGAATATTGCAATATTTAGAGAATCCTAAATCTAATTTTTTTGACACTTTACACATTAAAAAAAATAATTAATTCTGTAAAAAAAGGAACTATGAGTAGTATCACATTAACAAAGCTTTACGATTTATTAACTGAAAAGGTAGGAAAAGAAACAGCTTTAAGTTTGACTTCTTACATTGAACGAAAAATAGACAAAGAAGCAGAGCAAAATAGGAGCGACTTAATAGCTAAGAAAGATTTAGAAAAACGATCAAGATGGATGCTAGGCATATTTATTATCCTTTCATTAATGATATTTGGTTTATTTATTGCCATTTTATTAAAATAAAATTTAAAGTCCTGCTTCGGTAGGATTTTTTTGCTTGAACTACTAATTTTTAAAGTAATTAAAAAAAAATAATTTATGAAATGGGAAACAATAGAAACCAAAGAAAATTACAATAAAGCTGTAATACGAGCTATTGAGATTTTTCACGCTGAACCAAATAGACCTGAAGATGATGAACTAGGAATTTTATGCTTATTAATTAAAGATTATGAAGACAGACATTATCTAATACTTGAATTAGATGTTCTAGAAAATATTAAAAATGGATTGGAGGAAATGAAACAATCTAAAAAAGGTAATTTGAAAACTACTCCTGCTAAAGATTTTTTGAATGAGTTATGAAACTGGGCAATCCTTAAAACTGAAAAAGATGTTAAATAAAGAATTTGAAGTAGCTGAAAAAAGAATGAATGAGATATTAAACATAGCTACTCAAAAAGGTGGTTTTGCTTTTTTAACCCCTAATGAAGATTTAGAATTGGATACGGTTTCTAGTATAGTTAAGAGTTACGAAGACGTACATTTTATTATTGGTACACCTCAAACAATGTATAATAAAAGCAAACCAAACATTGCATTTATTGAAATAGGTAATGATGGAACTTATAGCGTGTATATTGAAAATAGCACATTAAATTATGGAATTCATGGAAATGGTAAAACAGTAAAAGAAGCTCTAGAAGATTTCTTTAATTCATATAAGGAAATGAAAGAATTTTACAGTGAAAAGGGAAAGGAATTTATCGAAGCTACTTTTGAGTTTAAGTACGATGTGGCTTCTTTTCTAGAGTATTATGGAAAAAAATGTTAAGCTGGATAACTAAATAACGTGAAAAGCTATTCCGGATCTTTTCTTCAGGAAGGCAAAATGACGTGAAAACAAGAACCAGGAACGAGCTGCAGAAACCCAAAATAACGTGAAAATTAAAACTTGCACATTTGCACTTGTAGAATTAGAGAAGATGATAACGAATGAATATTATATATAAATAATTAGTATATATGATATAATTACATTGTTTTAAGTAATATTTAATTATGAAAATAGGAGATAAAGCCATTGTAGATCCAAAATTAACAGGGTTGGATGTATGGATTGAAGGAGAGGTAATTGACGTTGAAAATAACCCTTTCAAAGGAATTGTTATCGCTATTAAGGACAAATTAGGTCGTATTTTTTTTGGAGAAGAGAAATATTTTAAATTAGCCTAATTATGTTTGCAATAAGTTTTGATATGGTTATTGTTGACATTAAAAAAAATACAGAAACTCTTATAATAATGTTTATTTTGAAATAGGTAAAGCATTAAGGAAGTATGATTTTTTTAGTACGAGGAAGTGTTTACTTATCTACAAATACCGATATGGCGAATTTACTTCGAGCAATGAATGAATTAAAATTCTATATTTGATTCTTAAACGATAACACAACGAATTAAATTAAGCCTCTTTTAGAAAAGTATCCTTATTGCTTTTAAAATACCGATTATCGCCTAGAAATTACCATTTATTGCTTTGCAAATAAAAAAATAAATTAAACATTTAATTTTTAATTAAATTTCCTCTTTTTTTAATTTAAATTTAAAGGATAAATCTTATATTTGGAAAACATTAACACATAAATCTTACATAATTATGAAAAAACTAGAATTGCAAAAAATGGAAAATTTAATTGGAGGTGCATACACTAATACTCTTGATCAAGAAGCGCCAGATCAAGACGAGCGCGGAGGTGGTTGTACTGGCGCAAATGTAGTAGGTTGTTTCTCAGATGTATACTCAAATCATGGCTGGGCGTCACTTGCTGCAGGTATAACAAGTGCATTTATCCCACAAACCGCAGTAGCATTTGCACTAGCTTGCGCGGCAAAAAATGGATGTTAAATCCTTATACTATATACTAATATTTTAAATATTCTAAAATGAAAAATTTAGCCATCTATTATTTTCAAATTTTAATACCAATTCCATTATTATATTTTAGTGCAAAAGAAAAAGATTACATTTTGTTCTGCACACTAATGGTTTTCTATTATATCTACCGAATTTTTACCGATTATTATAGATTATCCAAAAAAGATGTCCTTAAGAAAAATGATTATTTACTTTTTATATTTCCTTTATGGAATATAAAATATTTTAAAGAATTATACTTTGAAAAGTAAAAGTCAATAACAATATTTCTAATAAATTATTCTGAATTTAGAAAAGCATTATTCATCTATGAATAGTGCTTTTTTTACAAAAAAAAGTATAGCAGTGAAAAACACTTTTCTTAGGTATATCTTACTTTCTTTTTTCTATGTTTTTATTACAGAAATAACAAATAAGATAATCAATTTAACAGATCTTGTTCGTCATTTTCTAGTTGACTTTCTAAGTATAAATCAAGTAAATAGTTACTTAGAATTTCAAGATGAGTGGCATTGGTTATCGTACTTATATATTCCTTTAATAATTTTAGTTAAAACTTCACTAATGGCTACTATTTTATACATTGGATTATTCTTATCTGGTAGAGAAATAAAATATAATTCAACATGGAATGTAGCTCTAAAAGCAGAATTTATCTTTTTGTTAGTTCCCCTTTTTAAAGTTATTTGGTTTGTTTTTTTTCAAGTAAAATATGATTTAAATGATGTTCAAAATTTTTATCCTTTATCAGCATTAAACATTACAGGTTACAAAGAGCTAGAAGTTTGGTTTATTTATCCGTTTCAGGTACTTAACTTATTTGAACTATTCTACATAATTTATTTAGGTTTTGAAATTGGCAAACTAACCAAAACCAATACAGATTATGGGTTAAAAATTGTAGGCTTAAGTTATATACCGGCACTATTATTATGGGTTGCAACAGTTATGTTTTTTACACTTAATTATTCTTAGAATGTCTAAAATTCAAAAACTTTTCTCATCATCTGCTGCTGCAGTATAATCATTATTCACGCAGTCATCTATTTTTTCTACAAAGAAGATTACATTCAAGCTGGACTAGGATCAATATCGATGGTTTGCTTAATCATGTCCTTACTTTTAAACAGAAAACAAAAACAATGAAAAAATCATTAAAAACAATTATTGTATCACTATTTATTGGTGCTCTATTCTTTCTTGGTTATCAAATAACATCTAAAATAAACCATAAAAAAGAAATTCTTCAAAACATCAAAACTATTCCCAATTTTTCTTATCAAACAATAAATGGAGAAACTTTTACAAATGAAAATCTTAAAAAGGATATTGCAACAATTTTTATCTATTTCAATACTGAATGTGACTACTGTGATGCAGAAACACAAATGATAAAAAAAAACATGGAAAAATTTAAGGACGTTCAGCTCATTTTTATATCCTTTGAAGAACCCTTACAAATTAAGAAATTTGCTAAAAAACATCAATTAACAGCTTATGATAATGTTCGTTTTTTACATGACAACAAAGTCTCATTCGCTGCTACTTTTGATGTTAATTCATTGCCTAGTATAGTATTATATGATAAAAATCAAAATTTAATCGAGAAAATAAAAGGTCAAATAAACCCTGCCATTTTGATTAGAAAATTAAATATCGACTAATCGCAATGAATTTAAAACATATCCGTAAAACCCATTCTTTACAATTAGATCAATCAGATTGTGGCGCAGCATGTTTGCTATCGATTATAAAGTTTTACTATGGTAATACTTCTTTAGAAAAAATAAGAGAATTAAGCGGCACAACCAAACAAGGGACAACAATGTTAGGATTGTATCAGGCAGCTAATCAATTAGACTTTAATGCTGATGGCTGCGAAGCTGATATGCATGCATTGATTGATCATAAACAACCCCTTATTTTACATGCTTTAATTGATAATCGATTAAACCACTATATCATTTGCTATGGCTACAGTGAAAAAGATGGATTTCTGATTGGAGATCCTGCGAAAGGAATTGCTTTTTTATCAATCCAAGAACTAGACAAAGTTTGGATTTCAAAATCTTGCCTGACTTTAGAGCCAAATAAAAATTTCGTTACAGAAGAAGCAGAAAAAAACATTAAATTAAAATGGTTTTTAGATATACTAAAAGAAGATTATAAACTTATTTGGATTTCTATACTGCTCGGTGTTTTTGTTGCTGGTTTAGGGTTGGCAATGGCTCTTTTTTCTCAAAAACTTATTGATGATATACTTCCATCAAACAACATCAATAAATTAATTTCTGGAATTATCCTGTTGACTATTTTACTTTCTGCTCGTGTTGGAATATCTGTTTTAAGACAGCATTTTACAATTCGACAATCTAAAGATTTTAATAACCGTATTAATAATACATTTTTCTCGTCCTTGCTTCAACTTCCTAAATTCTTTTTTGACACTAGAAAAACAGGAGAACTTGTCTCAAGACTAAACGATACACAACGAGTGCAAAATGTCATCAAAATATTAGCTAACACATTAATTATAGACATTCTTGCAGTTATAATCTCATCTGTTTTCTTGCTAACTTATTCATTGAAGTTGGGAATAATTTGTATTCTCAGCCTGCCTGTATACTTCTTTATAATCTACCGTCACAATAAAAAAATCATGCTTTCTCAAAAAGAAGTAATGGAAAGTTCAGCTGTTAATGAAAGTAATTTCATTAATACAATTCAAGGTATATCTACTATTAAAAATGACAATAAACAAGCTGTATTCAATCAATTAAATCAATTTATTTTCGCTAACTATCAAGAAAAAATAGTTAACCTCGGAAAAATTAACATTAGCTTATCTTGGCAATCTGGCTTGGCAAGCGTAATATTTGTTATTGGAATCTTAATCTATACTTCTATTCAGGTATTTAATAAAGAAATTAAAATTGGAGAATTAATGGCTATTTTAGGAATTGTCGGCTCATTATTGCCTTCAATTGCAAGTTTGGCTTTAATTTCGATTCCAATAAATGAAGCAAAAATAGCTTTTAACAGAATGTATGAATTTGCATCTATTAAAAAAGAAAATGAAGAAGGACTTAAAATCCTTGAAATTAATAAAATTTGTATTCAAAATCTGTTATTTCGGTTTGCAGGTCGAAGCAAACTTTTCCATAACGTAAATATCGAAATCGAAAAAGGTAAATTCATTGCAATAGTAGGTGAAAGCGGATCTGGAAAAAGCACTTTGGGACAAATTTTACAGCGTTTCTATCCATTCGAAAAGGGGAGTATTATTTTAAATAATAATCATCAACTTCAAGAGATTGAACTTAAAAGTTATAGAGATTTGTTGGGAGTCATTCCTCAAGAGATTACCATTTTCAACGGAAATGTTATTGATAACATCCTGCTTGGAACGATAGACACACCAGAAAATGTAATGCAGTTTATTAAAGAATATGAATTTGGACATTTCTTCAATCAATTGCCACAAGGATTAGAAACTATTCTTGGTGAACAGGGGATAAATTTAAGCGGAGGTCAAAAGCAGATTATCGCGCTGGCACGAGCCTTATATAAAAAACCACAGTTTTTAATTTTGGATGAAGCAACATCAGCCATGGACAGAAACACCGAAAAATTTACACTGCAATTACTGCAAAAAATAAAACTAGATTGTGCTGTACTATTCATTTCGCATCGCTTAAATAAATTAAAAACTATTGCTGATACTATTTATATTTTAGAAAATCAAACTATAACACAGTTTGGCAATCATGAGGAATTAATGCAAACGTATAATTTTTATAGTGCGTACTGGAAAGAAAATAATTAAAAGATCATTAAATCTAAAGGGTAGTGTCTCACAAACTGTGGAAATTAACATTGCGTCTGCCAATTACTTATGATTTACAAGAGTCTAAAAAGATAAATTTATGCTGTCTTTTTTTAGGTTTAACTCTATTTTGCCAACAATTTCGCCAATGCTCGTTTTTTCAACATCCTTGTATAGAATGCAATTAAATCCAAATGATTGATAAAAAGGAATAAGCAAATTAAAATTATTAGAATATGAACTTGAAAGTTCGCCTGTGATACTTGTATATTTTTGCTCCAATCCGTTTTTTATTACAAAATCCATAAGCACTCTACCATATCCTTTTCCTTTTATTTTTGACATAAAGCCTGTTATATGAATTTCTTTTCCACGCTTTGTGAACTCTATTTCAGAATCACAATCTTTATTATTTCCACTTTCACCAAATAATTCTATAGTGTCAAATATTTCCTTTTTTGAATATGAAATAACAACTAACTCGTTTTTTTTAGTTATTGCAAGCTCATAGGTTTTATTTCTATCGTTTTTTATAATTTCTCTGAATCTATTGAATCTTGTTATTAAAGCATTGTTTTCAGTAAAGATATTTTCTTTTTCCTTTTTTAACAGATCAAATTTTTTATTTAATACGGATAAGGAATCTTGTTTTTGTTTTATCTCGTTTTTTAAAATAAATCGTGACATTTTTTTCAGCATCTCATGTAATATTATAAACAGTAATCTGAACGGAACCAACAATAAGGAGTCTTTAATTTTCATAATCCAAATATATAATAAAAAAATCAGCCACCTTTTTGACCACCCTAAAAAGAAAAAGCCTCTGAAAATCAATAGATTTCAGAGGCTTTAAGTACCCGGAGCCGGAGTCGAACCGGCACGGTTTCCCACAGGTGTTTGAGACCAGCGCGTCTACCAATTCCGCCATCCGGGCTTAGCAGACGAAAAAACAACTAATAAATCAATTGTTTTAACGCAATAGAATGAAGTCATAAATGGCGTCATTCCTTTAACACGGTGCAAATGTAAAAAATAAATTTAAACCAACTACTAAAAATACTTAAATTTTTCCTTTCAGTGTCCAATAAATTTTATAAATTTGCACCTCGTTAAAACGACGCACACACAACTAACTACACCCGAGGCATTTATGCAGGTTTTGCTTTACCTAAAATGATAAAGCTGAATTGTGCAGAGTGCAGCGGAGCAAAAACAACAAATTATAATGTCGCACCTAGAACCAGAAGCTAAAATTTTTGCTTGTTCACAAAGTGTTTATCTTGCAGAAAAAATTGCAGAACAATACGGAATTCCGTTAGGAAAAGTAACGATGTCAACGTACAGTGATGGTGAATTTCAACCGTCTTACGAAGAGTCAATTAGAGGATTACGCGTTTTTATCGTGTGCTCAACATTTCCAACTGCTGATAATTTGATGGAATTGTTATTAATGATTGATGCTGCAAAACGTGCATCAGCAAGACACATTACAGCTGTTATGCCTTATTTTGGTTGGGCAAGACAAGATAGAAAAGATAAACCAAGAGTTCCGATTGGAGCTAAGTTAGTAGCTAATTTATTAGATGCTGCAGGAGCGACAAGAGTAATGACAATGGATTTGCATGCAGATCAGATCCAAGGATTTTTTGAAAAACCAGTAGATCATTTATTCGCATCTACTATCTTTTTACCATACGTAGAAAGTTTAAAATTAGAAAACCTAACAATTGCATCTCCAGATATGGGAGGTTCAAAAAGAGCATATGCTTACTCTAAGTTTTTAGAATCAGATGTAGTAATCTGTTACAAACAAAGAAAAGCAGCCAACGTTATCGACACTATGGAATTGATTGGTGAGGTAAAAGGTCGTAACGTAATATTAGTAGACGACATGATCGATACAGGAGGAACTTTAGCAAAAGCTGCAGACCTAATGATCGAAAAAGGAGCGCTAAGTGTTAGAGCAATTTGTACACATGCTATATTATCTGGCAGTGCGTATGAGAAAATTGAAAATTCAAAATTGACAGAATTAATCGTTACAGATTCAATTCCGTTAAAGAAAGAATCAAAGAAAATAAAAGTAGTGAGTTGTGCACCGCTTTTTGCAGAAGTTATGCACATGGTGCACCACAACAATTCCATTAGTGGAAAATTTATAATGTAGGAAGCAGTAGGCTTTAGGCTATAAACCGTAAGCAATGTTACTCATTTTAAAAAAAGCTTAAAGCGTATTGCTTAAAGCTTACAGCAAAATAGAATATTTTATTAATAACTATATTTTTTTACAATGAAATCGATTACAATTAAAGGATCAGAAAGAGAAAGCGTGGGCAAAGTGTCAACTAAAGCCTTACGTAATGCTGGACAGGTTCCTTGCGTTTTATACGGAGGAAATCAGGCAGTACACTTCTCAGCAGACGTTACAGCATTCAAAAACTTGGTTTACACTCCAAACGCTCACACAGTTGTGATCGAACTTGGAAAAGGAAAATCATTCAATGCAATTTTACAAGACATTCAGGTTCACCCTGTATCTGACAAAATTTTACACATTGACTTCTTTCAATTATTTGATGAGAAAGAAATCACTATGGAAGTTCCAGTAAAAATTGTTGGTACATCTAAAGGTGTTCTTGCAGGTGGTGTTTTACGTTTAAACCAACGTAAATTAAAAGTTAAAGCTTTACCAGCAAATCTTCCTGATTTTGTTGAAGCTGACATCACTCCACTTGAAATGGGTAACAAATTATATGTTACTAAAGTTGGTGCTCCAGAATACAAAATTATGCACCCAGACAACACAGTTGTTGCTCAAGTAAGAATTTCTCGTGCTGCTATGAAAGCTGCTCAAGAAGCTGCAAAAGCTGCAAAAGCTCCTGCAAAAGGAAAGAAAAAATAATTTTTTTTCAAATCAATACAAAAAGCCTCAATCATGCGATTGGGGCTTTTTTTTGAAAGGTTCTGAGGTACTAGGTTCTAAGTTTTTTAATATGAGAGGGCTTCGACTTCGCTTAGGATGACATAAGAGTAGCATAAAATAAAATCAGTGTAAGCCTGTTTAATCTGCGTCATACGCACCATTCTTAGCGATCTTTACGGTTAAATCATCACCAACAGGCAATTATCTAATTGTCACATTCACAAATTATCTAATTAACCAATTGCCACATTCTCTAATTAATCTTACTTTTGTGAACATGATAAAATGGATAACAAAACTGTTTTCATCAACACCAAAAGAAGAGAACACAGAAGGCAATATGGAACTGGAGGTTCACGAACACCCAAAAAATAGTATAAAAAGCGTGAGTAAAAAATATTTAATAGTAGGTTTAGGAAATATCGGAGCCGAATACGTAAACACAAGACATAATATCGGATTTAAAGTATTAGACTTTTTAGCTAAAAAAGAAGGTCTTTCATTTGAAACTGTAAAATTAGGAGCGTTAGCAGAATATAAATTTAAAGGAAGGACATTTTTGCTTCTTAAGCCAAATACCTACATGAATTTGAGCGGAAAAGCAGTAAAATATTGGATGGATAAAGAAAATATTCCGTTAGAAAATATTTTGGTAATTACTGACGACTTAAACCTGTCATTTGGAACGATCCGAATTAAGCCAAAAGGAAGTGATGGAGGTCATAACGGACTAAAAAATATCAATCTTGTTTTGAATACGCAGCAATATACCCGCTTTAGATTTGGAATCAGCGATCAGTTTAAAAAAGGGCAGCAGGTTGATTATGTTTTGGGAGAATGGGATGAAGAAGAAAAAGCAAAATTGACAGAACGTTTAGAGGTTGCATCGGAAATTATAAAATCTTTTGGTACAGCCGGTCTTGAAAACACCATGACAACCTTTAATGGAAAATAAAGAGTATCAGGTATTTGACTTGAATGAAAATCAATTTATCAATTAATTAAATTGAATTATAACGAAATACTATTTTCAATTCCAAAGTTAAATGTCTAAATTTGGAATAAATTATTTATAAACCATAAAAATCATAATACCATGGCTTTTGAATTACCACAATTACCTTATGCATATGATGCATTAGAACCACATATTGATGCACGTACAATGGAAATTCACCATTCAAAACATCATAATGCATACACTACAAATCTTAATGCTGCTATTGCAGGTACAGATTTAGAAGGAAAAACAATCGAAAATATCTTAATTAACCTAGATAAAACTAATGCAGCTGTTCGTAACAATGGTGGAGGTTTTTACAACCACAATTTATTTTGGACAGTAATGGCTCCAAATGGAGGCGGATTGCCAACTGGTGATTTATTAGCTGCTATCGAAGCTTCTTTTGGAACTTTTGAAGAGTTTAAAGCAAAGTTTGCTAAAGCTGGTGCAACACAATTTGGTTCAGGATGGGCTTGGTTATGTGTACACAAAGGAGGTAAATTAGACGTTTGCGGAACTCCAAACCAGGACAATCCATTAATGCCAGAAGTTGGCTGCGGTGGAACTCCAATTTTAGGAATGGACGTTTGGGAGCACGCTTACTACTTAAACTACCAAAACAGAAGACCAGATTATATTGAGGCTTTTTTCAGCGTAATCAACTGGACAGAAGTTGCTAGAAGATTTGCTTTAGACAAATAAGAGGTTAGAGTAAAGAATATAGAAAAAAGACGGATGCGCAAGTGTCCGTCTTTTTTTTTATTTAGTATCATCTATTCCCTTTGTTCTATATTCTTTCTTCTAAAAAAAAAGTAAAATAAAAAAGGCGGAATCTCTTCCACCTTTTTTGCCCCAAATCTACCATAAACTTAACCTACTAATGTTATGGTTCAGTAAATGTATGGCAGTTATTCTTGTGAAAAAAACTTTCTAGTTGAATGGTAAATATATCCGACAAAAAGCTGTAAATGTCTGTTTTTTAGATGTTTAAATTTATTTTAATAAAAAAGGCGGAATCTCTTCCGCCTTTTTTGCCCCAAATCTACCATAAACTTAACCTACTAATGTTATGGTTCAGTAAATGTATGGCAGTTATTATTGTGAAAAAAACTTTTTAGTTGAATGGCAAATATATTCGACAAAATGGAATAAAAGGTGCAAGTAGAGATATTTGAGTTTACTCCAATAAAAAAGGTGGAATTGCTTCCACCCTTTTTGCCCCAAATCTACCATAAACTTAACCTACTAATGTTATGGTAGTTCAAAAGTATTATAGCTTTTCATTTTTACCAAACAAACAGGATAAACGGCAAAAAAAACCGATGAAATGCACGAATTAACTTTTTGTTAGTATTTTATTAATAAGCTCTTGCATCTTTTCCTTCATAGAAATTCATGAAAGCTCTGTTTACAACTCGATTTCCTCCAGGAGTTGGGTAATCTCCTGTAAAGTACCAGTCACCCAGGTTTTTAGGACATGCAATGTGTAAATCTTCTACTTTTTGGAAAATAATTTTAACTTCGGCGTTAATCTCTGGTGAGCTTAACATTTCAGCAATTTTATCTGAAACTTCTTCAGGAGTAAATTGATCGTAAATTGCAGTTACATAATTAACAACATCTTTATCTTCAAAATTTTCCTGCGCTTTGCATTTAGCATAAACTTCATCAACGATATGATATAAGTTTCTTTCTTTTAGTAAAGTTAATGCTGCTCTAAAAGCAACAAGACCTTCTAGTTTCGCCATATCAATTCCGTAACAATCAGGATAACGAATTTGCGGAGCTGATGAAACAATAACGATTCGTTTTGGATTTAAACGATCCATCATTTTTATGATGCTCATTTTTAAAGTTGTACCACGAACAATACTGTCATCAATAATAACTAAATTGTCTTCTGGTTTAATTACGCCGTAAGTAACATCATAAACGTGAGCTACTAAGTCATCACGACTGCTGTCTTCGGTAATAAAGGTTCTAAGTTTAGCATCTTTAATAGCAACTTTTTCCGTACGGATTTTTACTGCTAATAGTTCTTGCAATGTTTCAGCAGTAAGTGTGTTTCTGTTTGCTAAAATATAATTGTTTTTTCTCTGATTTAAGAAATCCTGAGCAGCTTCGACTAAACCATAAAATGATGTTTCGGCTGTATTTGGAATATACGAGAAAACAGTGTTATCTGTATCGCTGTCAATAGCTTTAAGAACAGCTGGTAAAATTAGTTTTCCTAAGTTTTTACGTTCTTGGTAAATTTCAGCATCACTTCCTCTTGAGAAATAAATTCTTTCAAAAGAACACGCTTTTTTAACGGTTGGTTCTAAGATTTGGTTCATAGAAACTGTTCCGTTTTTCTTGATAATCAAAGCATTTCCTGGATCGATTTCCTGAACGCTCTCAAAAGGAACATTAAACACAGTTTGAATAACTGGTCGCTCCGAAGCTACAACAACAACTTCATCATCTTGATAGAAGTATGCCGGACGAATTCCAGCTGGATCTCTAAAAACAAATGCGTCACCATGTCCTAACAAACCTGCCATTGCATAACCGCCATCTAAGTTTTTAGCAGAGCGAGTTAAGATTTTTGCAATATCTAATCTTTCAGCAATTACTGGCGAAGCTTCTCTTTTTGAATAACCTTCGGTTTTGCAGTCTTGGTATAATTGCATTACCTCTTTATCTAAAAAGTGACCAATTTTTTCCATTACAGTAACAGTATCCGCCATTTCTTTTGGATGTTGTCCAAGCTCAACTAGATTTTCGAAAAGTTCTTTAACATTTGTCATGTTAAAGTTTCCTGCTAAAATCAAATTACGGTGCATCCAGTTACTTTGACGTAAAAATGGATGAACACTTTCGATGCTGTTTTTTCCAAAAGTTCCGTAACGAACGTGTCCTAAGAACAATTCGCCAACATATGGGATTTGTGATTTTATTTTATCAACATCGTCACCAATTTCAGGATTCGCTTTTAATTCTTCGCTGATTCTCTCATTGATTTGTTTAAAAACATCTTGTATTGGCTGCGAATGATTTGAACGAACTCTGCTTATGTAGCGTTGTCCTGGCTCAACATCAAGTTTAATGCTTGCAAAACCAGCTCCGTCTTGACCACGGTTGTGCTGTTTTTCCATCATTAAATACATTTTCTGAATTCCGTAAAATGCAGTTCCGTATTTTTCTTTATAATATTCAAGCGGTTTAAGAAGTCTAACTAAGGCTATACCACATTCGTGTTTTAAAGCGTCGCTCATTGTTTTTGTATTTTGTGTTGTTGTAAGTTGTGTGTATTAACGTAATAAAAAAAGCCCCGTTTTATCGAGGCTCTTAGGCATTATATTTCTATGTCAAACTGAGTTAACGACTTAAATTGTTGTAATCGAATCGCTACTTCGGCTTTGCTTAATGTTTCCATCCTTTCAGTTCCAAATTTCTCTACACAAAATGAAGCTAAATTCGAACCGTAAATAATTGCATTTTTCAAGTTGTTAAACGAAATATTTTCGCTTTGTGCAATGAATCCTGAAAATCCACCTGCAAAAGTGTCTCCAGCTCCAGTTGGGTCAAAAACATCTTCTAAAGGTAAAGCTGGTGCAAAAAATACTTCTCTGTTGTGGAATAAAAGTGCGCCGTGTTCTCCTTTTTTGATCACCACATATTTTGGTCCCATATCTTGGATTTTAGCCGCTGCTTTTACTAATGAATATTCACCAGAAAGTTGTCTTGCTTCTTCGTCATTGATTGTAATAACATCTACACGTTTAATAACGTCTAATAATTCTGGAAGAGCGCAGTCCATCCAAAAGTTCATAGTGTCTAAAACTACTAATTTTGGTTTTTTCTCCATTTGGTCTAAAACACTGCTTTGTACTAACGGATGTAAGTTTCCTAACATCACAACATCAGCATCTTTGTAGTTTTGAGGAACTTTTGGCTGAAAATCAGCTAAAACGTTCAACTCAGTTACTAATGTATCTCTAGAATTTAAATCGTTGTGATACAATCCGCTCCAGAAAAAGGTTTTTCCGCCTTTTACAATTTCGATACCAGAGATATCAATATTTTTTGAAGTTAAAAGATCTAAATGTTCTTGAGGAAAATCGTCACCAACTACAGAAACTATGGCCGATTGCAAGTTAAAAAAGGATGCTGATAAACCAATGTACGTTGCAGCACCACCTAATATTTTATCTGTTTTTCCGAAAGGAGTTTCAATCGCGTCGAAAGCAACTGTTCCAACAATCAATAATTTATTCATTTTATGAATTTCGAATTAGGGTGCAAAGATACTTCATAAGTTGCAATATTGCAATGGTTTAAGTTCTCAAAATTTTCATAAAAAATTGAGGACGATTTCGAGCTTAAAACTATTGGGAATGAGTAAATTATCTAAGGTTCTTTTGAGTGCTCAAAATATCATTTTCAGAATTAAATTGCAATATATATTTTGGAAAAAACGCTGTATATTTTTATTAGATTTGTTTAAACCTCAAATCTCATTTATGAAGAAAATTATAACCTTATTAATGTTGATCTGTTTTTTGATTTCCTGCGAAAGAAAAGAACCTAATTTTTCTGATGAAATGATTGATAAAATTGCTAGAGAATATGATAAAGATGATAAAATCATTGTAATTAAATTATATTCTCTTTTGGATTTATATATCAAAACAAATGAGAATGAGGTTTTTACAACTAATGCAAATTATTTGTTTGAATGTTATAAACGTCATTATTCAAAAAAGTATAAAACTTTTAAAATTTTCTTGGAAGTAATCTTAGATAAAGATTATGTATTTGATAAATCAAATCAAATAATAACACTTTCTCCTTATTATAAATTAAGTCCAAAAATCGAAAAAGAGTATTCTACTTTAGAATTTGATAATTTTTTTAGAAAATACTCAAAACAATCACTTAGAAAAGATGAGCTTGAACTTAATACATCTAATCTAAAAACGAATGAATATTTTACAGTTAAATATCTGCTATATATAAACAAATACGATGTAAGTTCTGACTGTTATCTAGGAGTTGATTATATTCGAAAAAGAGAAGATTCTTTTAAATAAAAACTACAGATGATGCTTCTTCTCAAAAGATTTTTTTAGAAAGCTCAAGATATATTGCATTGGCTTAAGATTGTCTTTATTTATGATTCTTTAATTTATCTAAATTTTTAATCCAATTGATTGCATCTTTCATAGGTTCTTGATTGTCTGAAAATGCTGTGTTGTGTCCTAATTCTGGAAATAATTTATATTCATAAGGTTTTCCCGTGGATTTTAATTTATCAAGATATTCGATAGATAGCTTTACAGGAACTTGAATGTCTTTGCCTCCAAAAATCCAGATTCCTGGAATTGATAATTTAGAAAGAACATCATTGGGATTTGTGTCAACAAACTGATATTTGTCTGGGTCATTGAATATGTGTTTTCTTGCCTCTTCTTCGGAGTGTGTATCCCAAAATTTGTTGTCTCCATTTGTGTAAAATTGGAATCTCAATTGTTCTTTAACGGTTATAAGCGCTCCGCTAAATATGGTCATAAATTTGACTTTCTTGTTTTTCTCTGCGGCCATTGGAATTATCCATCCAGCTTGACTGCCTCCTATTAAACCTATTGCTATTTGATCATTTTGTAAATCCTTGGACAAAGTATTTACAGCGGCACTTGCATCTAAAGACAAAAGATTTAGATTATAGAAATCAACATTGTTAGTCCCAACTTCAGGTCCGGCATATACGCCAGCTGATTCTCCGACGCCGCGTTTATCATATGTTAAAACTGCAATTCCATTGTTGGCTAGATTTGCTGCAAAGTCTATCATTCTTTTTTCTTGCCCTGATCCGTGAACAATCACAACGGCAGCCTGTATATTGTTAGGTGTAAAAACAGTTCCCGCGAGTGAGATTCCTTCGCTAACAAATTTTATTTCCTTAGTAGTAAAGTTTGGTGGAACTGCTGATGTGTAATTAGTAACAAATACTAACAACAATAGTAAGATAGAATGGGAGTGTGTGTTTGTTGCTCTTAGAACGGGTTTAAAAAATGATTTTTTATTTTTCATCTTTAAATTTATAGTTGATATTTTTTATCAAAATAATTTTTTAAAATCCCAACCTGAACTAAAACCATAAAAGGAACAATTAAAACAGCATACAGTGTGGTTTTAGAAAGATGAATTCCTGAGAATGCATTTCCAATTTTGTCCGTATATAATTTTCCAATTTCCAGATTATTTTCTGAAACTGAAAAAAGAGATATGTAAATAATCAAAGCAACTATTGCAGTTCCTATGAAAAACCAAACAGGTTTAGAAATCAATGGTTGGTATGTTTTGATTTTTTTTTCTTCTAATAAATGAACTTCAGCCATTATTTTAGAAGTAAAATCGAATGATGGTGACTGCAGTTTTTCTTCAGCCATCATTTTATCAATAAGTTGTTCTATATTTTTATCGCTCTCTTTCATAACATTCTATTATTTCTGGTTCTAGCTGCTTTCTCAAAATTACGGCTAATTTTTGTCTGCTTCTAAATAATTTTACTTTCGCATTATTTGCTGATATATTCATGATTTTTCCAATTTCTTCTAAATTTTGATCGTCAAAATAAAATAAAGTCAAAAGGAAATTTTCGTCATTGGGTAATAAGTTTAAACATTTCTGAATCGTATGCTTTCGTTCTTTTTCTTCTAAAACACTTAATGCATTATCCATGGTTTTGATTAAATGAGAAGAAAAATCATCAATCGAAATGTTTAGATCTTCTTTTTTGTTTTTCTTCAATCTGTCTAAACAAGTATTATAAGCAATCTTGTAAATCCAGGTCGAAAATTTAGAATCACCTTTGAATTTATTCAGCGAACTAAAAACTTTAATAAAGGTGTCTTGTGCAACTTCTTCTGCTTCTTCTCGATTTTTTACCATTTTGAGCGCCAATGTAAAGATCATATCTTTATAACGATCAACAAGTATGGCAAAAGCATTTGTCTCGCCATGCAAAATTTTATCGATATAATGTTGATCATTTAGTGTGCTCATATTATATAGGACGACAGTTTGTTTATTTAGGTTACAACATTTTAAAAATAAATTCTAAATATGAAAAGGAAATTCCAATTGCAGTATTGAATTTTGTCAAAGTTTTAAACTTTGACAAAGTTTGTCTCGTGAAAAATATATTCAAAATTAACTGATTATCAGTAATTTTTGGAGTTTGGAATTTAATTTTTGAAAGTTTTTACAAAAACTTGTAACCTCAATTTAAAAAGCCTCGTCATATGGGTATATCAATCAATTAAAAACATAAAACATCATGGACGAAAAAATTTTAATTCCAATTAGTCTTTTCTTAATGATCTTCGGGATCGTTTATTTAATCTTTTCAACAAGAAATAGAGAGCGTTTGGCTCTTATAGAAAAAGGAGTAGATGCCAGTATCTTTTTGCAGGGAAAAGGAAGCGGCGTTCCAGTTTGGAAAATTTTTGTGGTAAATTTTGCTTTCTTATTAATAGGAAGCGGTGTTGGAATTTTTCTTGCGTTACTTATAACTACTTATACTTCTCTTCAGGACGGAGCGGTTTACCCTTCAATTATTTTTATAATGGCAGGAATCGGACTTTTGACAGGATTTAAAACAGCAAAAGATTTAGATAAAGAGTAAGCAGGAAATTAAGTTAGTACAAAAAAAGCATCAATTATATGATGCTTTTTTTTATTCCTTAGAACCTATGGTTTCATAATAAACATCTACCGAGAGTTTGGGCTGCATAGAAGCCATAACGGCCAGTTGGTCACAACGCTCATTTTGAGGGTGATTGTTGTGTCCTTTAATCCATTTAAAATCGACTTGGTGTTTTCGGTAAGCAACTAAAAAGCGTTTCCATAAATCAGGATTTTTTCTGCCGGCAAATTTCTTTTTTTCCCAGCCTAGCACCCATTTCTTTTCAACAGAATCTACTACATATTTAGAATCTGAAATTACAAGAACTTTCATGTTTGGCTTTTTTAGTTTTTCAAGACCGACAATTACTGCTAAAAGCTCCATTCGGTTATTAGTCGTAAGGCGAAAACCCTCATAAAACTCTTTTTTGTGCGGTGTTCCCACTAATTCCATCACTACGCCATAACCGCCGTTTCCTGGATTTCCTTTGGCGGCACCATCAGTATATATATGTACTTCGTGTTGGGTCATTTTAATTTTTGATTAACCATATAAGTAATATAAGTTCATTTAAAATACTGTCTTATATTTCTTTGTTAATATAGCGATAGTTATTTAAGCATCAAACTTATACATTCTTATATGACTTATATGGTTTAAATATTAGAGTTTGAATCTTCTAAAACAGTCTGAATTATTTCCGGAAAGTGTTTTTGTTCCAATTCGTGAATCTTTTCGGCTACTGTTTCTGGAGTATCCTCTTCGGTTAATGCTACATTTGCTTGAAAAATAATAGCTCCTTCGTCGTAGTTTTCATTTACATAATGAATAGAAATTCCAGTTTCTTTTTCTTTATTATTTACTATTGCTCTATGTATGTGCATTCCATACATTCCCTTGCCTCCATAATTTGGCAAAAGAGCAGGGTGGATATTTATTATTTTATTTGGATAGTGTTCAATTATGTTTTCAGGGAATTTCAATAAAAAGCCAGCAAGAATTATCAAATCCGGGTCGATTTTTTGTATTTTTTGTAATACGTTTCTCTCTAAAAGTTCATTTTTTGAGAAGATTTCGACTGGAATTTGATGATTTTTTGCTCTTTCAATAACTTTTGCAGAGGCATTATTGGTAAAAACCGAAACAACTTTTGCAATTTCAGTATTTGCAAAATGTTTTATAATGTTTTCTGCATTAGTTCCTGATCCTGAGGCAAAAACGATAATTTTTTTCATAATAGTGCTTATTTTGAGAATGCAAAAAACGGAATAAAAAACGAAAATAAATAGCTTTAAAAGACCTTTCTTGAAATTAATTTTATAAATTAGTGTCACATTTATAAACTAAATAGTTGTTTTAAAATAAAGTTTTTTATTTTTGCCAACAAATTAAATTCTAAAATTAAAGATTATGTCAGACATTGCATCAAGAGTAAAAGCGATTATCGTAGACAAATTAGGTGTTGACGAAAACGAAGTTGTAACAGAAGCAAGCTTCACTAATGATTTGGGAGCTGACTCATTAGACACTGTTGAGCTTATTATGGAATTCGAAAAAGAATTTGATATTCAAATTCCAGACGATCAAGCAGAAAACATTGCTACTGTAGGTCAAGCTATTTCTTATATCGAAGAAGCTAAAAAATAATAATACCACACCCGATTTCTAAAAATCCCAATTTTTGAAATTCCAAATTCCAATTGGAATTTGATTTTTGAAATTTGAAATTTTTAAGAGTCGGGTGTTATTATTTTTTTAAAATTTAAATTTCGATTGATTTTCAATCAAAAAGATATATTTATATTGTAATGCCCATGGCTCTTAAGTAACAAAACTGTTAAGAAAGCGTGGGTTTTATTTGTTTAAAGTACAAAATACATATTTATGGCATTAAGGCGAGTTGTTGTAACAGGATTAGGTGCACTTACTCCTATCGGGAATAATATCCAGGAATATTGGAATGCACTTGTGAATGGGGTTAGCGGAGCGGCTCCTATAACATATTATGATACAGAAAAGCATAAAACGAAATTTGCCTGTGAAGTAAAAAACTTCAATATTGAAGATTTTATGGATCGTAAAGAATCTCGAAGATTAGATAAATTTGCTCAGTATGCTGTTGCTGCTAGTGACGAGGCTATTAAAGATGCCGGACTTACTGATGATAATATCGACAAACAAAGAGTTGGTGTTATTTGGGGTGCAGGAATTGGCGGTTTAGAGACTTTTCAAGATGAAGTAATTTATTATGCTAAAGGTGACGGAACTCCAAAATTCAATCCGTTTTTTATTCCAAAAATGATTGCCGATATCGCTCCTGCGCATATTTCTATGCGTAATGGGTATATGGGGCCAAATTATACTACTGTTTCTGCATGTGCATCTTCTGCAAATGCATTAATCGATGCTTTTAATTACATTCGTTTAGGAATGTGTGATGTTATTGTATCAGGTGGTTCTGAAGCTGCTGTTACCATTGCTGGTATGGGTGGTTTTAGCTCAATGCACGCTTTGTCTACAAGAAACGAAAGTCCAGAAACAGCTTCAAGACCTTTTGACGCTACTAGAGATGGTTTTGTTTTAGGAGAAGGAGCAGGAGCGTTAGTTCTTGAAGATTACGAACATGCAAAAGCCAGAGGCGCAAAAATTTATTGCGAAATTGGGGGAGGCGGAATGTCATCTGACGCTTATCACTTAACTGCGCCACATCCGGAAGGAATTGGAGTTATTGCAGTTATGAAAAATACTTTAAGAGATGCTGGAATGAATCCAGAAGATGTTGATCATATCAATACTCACGGAACTTCTACTCCATTAGGAGATGTTGCTGAATTAAAAGCGATTAGCGCTGTATTTGGTGAACATGCAAAAAATATCAATATCAACTCAACGAAATCAATGACAGGACATTTACTTGGTGCTGCTGGAGCTATCGAAGCAATCGCTTCAATTTTAGCAATGCAACATGGTATTGTTCCTCCAACAATTAACCATACTGTGGTTGATGAAAACATTGATCCATCATTGAACCTTACTTTAAACAAACCTCAAAAAAGAGAAGTAAATGTTGCTATGAGTAACACTTTTGGTTTTGGCGGACACAATGCTTGTGTATTGTTTAAAAAATTAGCTGACTAATTTTCGTATATGAATATTATCAAAAAAATATTTTCTAAATCCCGTTCTCTAGAAGACGGGATTTTTTTTGACACTATTCAAAAAATAGTTGGTTTTCAGCCTGTTACGATCGGTTTTTATAAGAAAGCGTTTACGCACAGATCTTCAAATAAACTAGATGAATCAGGAAATCCGATCAATTATGAACGTTTAGAATTTCTTGGAGATGCCATGTTAAGTGCCGTAATTGCTGCACATTTATTTAATAAAGCGCCAAATGGAGATGAAGGATATTTGACTAAAATGCGTTCGAAAATCGTGAGCCGAGAGCACTTGAATGAATTAGGTAAAGATCTGAATTTAGTACAATTTGTTGAAAGCAAAGTACCTGTACAGCATTTTGGAGAGAACATTCACGGAAACATTTTTGAATCACTTGTTGGTGCAATATATTTGGATAAAGGATATTCGTATTGTGAGAGATTTATTCAAAAAAGAGTAATTACTCCTTATGTTGATATTGCTCGATTAGAAGGAAAAGTAATTAGTTATAAAAGCTTGGTTATTGAATGGTGCCAAAAAGAAAAGAGAATCTTTCATTACGACATTTTTGAAGATAATGGTATTGACGGACAACGCTTGTTTGGTGTCAAATTAAGCATTGATGATAAAGTAATCGCAAGAGCGCGAGCAACTTCAAAAAAGAAAGCAGAAGAGAAAGCTTCCCAAAGAGCCTATTTTGCATTTCAAGAAAAAATTGACAAGAAATGATTACAAAGTCGCTGTAGTTTTCTTAAAGCTAAATCGTTTTCGTTTATAAATTAACAAAAACAAGCGACACATAAGTATAGATGCTCCGATAGAAGTAGTATATTTACAACTTGATTTTTCATGACATGGCTATTCATAGATTGGATTTAGACGAATTTGACGAAATTGATTATTATTTAATGGCTATTCATACTTCATTAGAAGATTATAGATTGGCTTATTTTATCAATAAAAACCTTCCGATTAACTTAAGTAAGAGCAAAAACGAGATCCATGCTCAAACTAAAGAAGGCGAGGCAAATTTTTCGAGATTTTATTATTATGATTCTGAAAAGGTTGTTTCATGGAATTTGATTCAGAATAAAAATGAGATCATTTCTGTGAGTACAAATGATTTCCAGAATTTGTTTTCTAATGAAACAAGTGAGGTTTCTACGACAATTCATTTACTTCCTGAATTCAAGAAAGTAGATTTTTTCCTGAAAATTGAAAACAGCGAGGAGGCTGTCGATTTTTCAGAAATTCAACAACATTTAAACTCAATAGAAAGTATTGCAGCAGTTTATGCTGTGGATACCAATAAAATAAAATCAAAAAACAATCTAATTTTTTAAAAAAAATGTTAACAAATAAGAAAACCAAAATTGTTGCTACACTTGGACCTGCATGTAGTACAAGAGAGATTATCAAGGATATGATCGATGCGGGGGTTAATGTGTTTAGAATCAATTTTTCGCATGCTGATTACGAAGGAGTAAAAGAGAAAATTAATATTATTAGAGGACTTAACGAAGAGTTTGGTTATACTACAGCAATTCTTGGAGACTTGCAGGGACCAAAACTTAGAGTAGGTGTAATGGAAGAAGGAACTGTTGTACATGATGGTGACGAAATTACTTTCACTACAGCAGAAGATATTATCGGAAATGCAAAAAAAGCATTCATGAAATATCAAAATTTCCCAAATGATGTAAATGTTGGAGAGCGTATCTTGCTTGATGATGGTAAACTTATTTTCGAAATTGTTTCTACAGATAAAAAAACAGAAGTAGTTGCTAAAGTTATTCAAGGTGGAGAATTAAAATCTAAGAAAGGTGTAAATCTTCCAAATACAAAAATTTCTTTACCAGCTTTAACTGAAAAAGATATTGCCGATGCGATTTTTGCAATCGAGCAAAAAGTAGATTGGATCGCACTTTCATTCGTGAAAACACCACGTGATTTACAAGATTTACAAGAATTAATCGCTAAACATTCAGAAGTTAAAATTCCAATTATTGCTAAAATTGAAATGCCGGAAGCTCTTGAGAACATGGATAAAATTGTAGCATATTGCGATGGTTTAATGGTGGCTCGTGGAGATCTTGGAGTTGAACTTCCTGCACACGAAGTACCATTAGTTCAAAAAGATTTAATTCGCAGAGCTAAAACAGCTAGAATTCCTGTTATCGTTGCTACACAAATGATGGAAACAATGATTACAAGTTTAACACCAACAAGAGCCGAAGTAAATGACGTTGCTAACTCAGTAATGGACGGAGCAGATGCTGTAATGTTGTCTGGAGAAACTGCAACAGGAAATTACCCAGTTCAGGTAATTCAAAGAATGACTCAAATTTGTGAGGCAGTAGAAAATTCAGAACTTATTCACGTTCCACAAAATACACCTCAAATTAAAACAAAACGTTTCGTTACTAAAACAGTTTGTCACCAAGCGGCTTTACTAGCAAATGAAATCGAGGCAAAAGCAATTTGTACTTTAACAAACAGTGGTTATACAGCTTTCCAAATTTCGGCTTGGAGACCTTCAACTGCTCACATTTTAGTATTTACTTCAAACAGAAGAATCCTAACACAATTGAATTTATTATGGGGAGTTAAATCATTCTTTTATGATAATGAAGAAAGTACAGATGATACTGTTACAGATGTAAATCAAATAGCTGTAGAAAAAGGATATGCTGCAAAAGGTGATTATTTGATTAATCTTGCTGCTATGCCAATTAAAGATAAAGGAATGGTGAACACCATGAGAGTTTCTGAAATCGAATAGTTTTTAAAACATACTATATATAATTAAGCCATCATTTTGATGGCTTTTTTTTTGTGCAAAACTTTCGTATTCGTAGTTTTTCTAGAATATTAAATCAAGAAAAGGCAATTTTAAGTAGGGTTTTATCTTTTAAAATTAAAGATGTAACAATAAGTAAATTAATTAAATGAAGTTTTTTCTTTCAGATTGATGTTGCAAAATAGACTACTTGAACTGAAAATAGTTACTTTTTTGACGAAATCGACTTAGAATTTATATTATTTCAAAGTTTTTTAATCTAAAAATGTATGAAATTTAGGCCCTTTTTTTTGAGACTGATTTAAAAGAATAACATTCTAACAGCTTCATTAAGCACTTTTTTGGAAGTTGCAATCTATAATTTGAAACAAATAGTAGCAGATTAAAACAGTTTTGATGTTGCAAGTTATAAAATGAAACGAAGTAAAACCGTACAAACACAAACATCTCGTGTTTTATTGCATAAATTTGAAATGCTTAATAAAAAGTTAAAAAAATATTGTTGCAAATTCCCCCACGCACAATAATTTAAAAAACTTGACTGATACTAATAAACATTTTTTTTTCTGATTAATTTTTATAAATAATTTTTGTACGAATTTATTTAATCTTCTTGACAAGCATAATTATTAACGAATTCAATTACCATGAAACAAATCAAGTTTAAAAGTCAATTTAAAAATGCAATGACATTGTTTGCATTTACATGCTTTGCAGCTGTTCAGATAAATGCGCAAAGCAGTAAAAAGCCCAATATTTTAGTGCTCTGGGGTGATGATATTGGGACTACCAATATTAGCGCCTACAGCGACGGATTGATGGGATATACTACACCAAATATTGATCGTTTGGCAAACGAGGGAATACGTTTTCTGCACTATTATGGAGAACAAAGCTGTACTGCAGGACGTGCCGCGTTTTTAACTGGACAGCATGGTCTTAGAACAGGACTAACTAAAGTAGGTTTTCCGGGAGCGCCAATGGGTATGAGCCAGTTAGATCCATCTGTTGGAGGAATTATGAAACAATTGGGATATGTAACAGGTCAGTTTGGTAAAAATCACGTTGGAGATCGTAATGAAAGTTTACCAACTGTAAACGGTTTTGATGAATTTTTTGGAAATCTGTATCATTTAAATGCGGAGGAAGAACCAGAATTGCCGGATTATCCTAAAGATCCAGAATATTTGAAAAAATTTGGCCCGAGAGGAGTTTTAAAATGTACAGCAACAAATGTTGATGATGCAACTACAGATCCTCGTTTTGGAAGAGTTGGAAAACAAAGAATTGAAGATACGGGACCTCTTACTAAAAAGAGAATGGAAACCGTTGATGATGAAACTTCTGCAGCAGCAATTGATTTTATTAAAAGACAAAATGCGGCAGGAAAACCATTTTTCTGCTGGTTCAATGCTACTCGTATGCACCTTCGTACACACGTAAGAGCAGAGCATAGAGGAAGATATACACATGGAGACAGTGAATATATTGATGGTATGATCGAACACGATGAAACTATCGGAAGTATTTTGAAAGCTTTAGATGATTTAGGAATTGCTGATAATACTATTGTAGTGTATTCAACAGATAACGGACCACATATGAACACATGGCCAGATGGTGCTATGACGCCATTCCGTTCAGAGAAAAACACGAACTGGGAGGGAGCTTTCCGTGTACCATGTATTGTGCGTTGGCCAGGTGTTATCAAACCAGGAACTGTAACTACTGAATTAATGAGTCATAACGACTGGATACCAACTTTTGCTTCAATTGCAGGAGAGCCGGATATCGTTAATAAACTTTTAAAAGGTTACAATGCAAACGGTAAAACCTATAAAGTGCATTTAGATGGTTTTGATCAAAGTAAATTTTTAGAAGGCAAAACACAAAAAAGTGCCAGAGATAAATTCTTTTACACAGACGATGATGGTCTTTTGGTTGGTCTGAGAGAAGGAGATTATAAGTATGTTTTTGCAGAGCAGCGTTTGGGAGGTACAATGGGAGTTTGGGCGGAACCATTTACGAAATTGCGTTTGCAAAAGATATTCAATTTATACCAAGACCCTTTTGAAAGAGCTGATATAACATCTAATACTTTTTGGGATTGGCAGATGAATCACGTACAGTTAATGTATGGAGCTATACAAGATGTTGTTGTATTTGCAGAAACGTTTAAAGAATATCCTCCAAGATCAATCCCGCCAAGTTTCTCTGCGTATACTATTATGGAAGAAGCTATGAAAGATATCAAAGCACAAAAGTATATAGAGAAAAACGTTCTTCCTAAGGTAAAAGAAGAGGTTCAAGACACATCTAAAAAGAAAAAATAAAGTAATAATCTTAAGTAAAGCCTGAGTTATTCTTATAATTTGGGCTTTGCTATTTAATGACTCACATTATGTATAGAAAATTATATCTCGCAGCTCTATTTTTATTTTTGTTTGTTTCTTGTAAAAATAAATCAGAAGAAAATACAACTGCAAATCCAAAAGAGAGTACTGAAACTATTGCGACTAGCGGTGATCCATTGCCAAGTTGGAATGATGGAACTTTAAAGAAAGACATCATTGCGTATGTTGAAAAAGTAACCAAAGAAGGAAGTCCAGATTTTATTCCGATAGAAAACAGAATTGCCACATTTGATAACGATGGAACACTTTGGGCTGAAAAACCATATGTTCAGGAATTATTCGCTTTTTATCGCGTGAAAAAAATGGTTGAAGCTAATCCGGCTTTAGCCCAAAAACAGCCTTTTAAGGCCGTAGTAGAAAAAGATAAAACTTTCTTCGAAAAAGGAGGAGATAAGGCTCTTATTGAGTTAGTTGCTGCAACTCATACAGGTATGACCGAAGATGAGTTTGAAGCATCAACAAAAGAGTTTTTTGCTGGTGCCCAATATCCTGGTAAAAATGTTCCGCTAAAACAAATCAGATACCAGCCACAATTGGAGCTTTTAAATTATTTGCGTGCAAATGGTTTCAAAACTTTCATTGTAACAGGTGGAACGGTTGAAGTTGTTAGAGCAATATCTCAGGATTTTTATGGGATTCCAAAAGATCAAGTTGTTGGAACTTCTTTCAAATATAAATTTGATGATGCTAAAAATGCAGTTTTAAGAGAACCAGCTTTAGATCATTTTAATGATAAAGAAGGAAAACCTGTTGGTATACAATTACACATTGGTCAACGACCTGTTTTTGCCTGTGGAAATGAAGGCGGAGCCGGCGATCTTGCGATGCTTAGATATTCTTCAGGAAATAAATACCCCTCTTTTCAATTAATTGTAAATCATAATGATTCTATTAGAGAATACAATTATAAGGAAAAAGATAATTTGTCATTAAATACCGCTGCAAAATACAAATATCATGTTATAAGCATGAAAGACGATTGGAAAAAAGTTTTTGCAGACAAATAAAATTGGTTTTGGTTGGTTTTTAAAAAGCATACAGCTTTTTTGTTTAAAAGCTGTATGCTTTTCTGAATGATTAAAAATCTTTTTAAAAGAAATACCACTATGAAATCTATAATCTCATATAACACGACTAAAATAGTATTCAGTGCTATTTTTTTTCTTTCAACTTTAGCTGTATCTGCACAAGAAGAACCTAAGGCAGGAGCGAGTGCACAGGAACTTGCTGATAAATTAGCAAACCCGGTAGCAAGTTTAATTAGTGTACCATTACAAAATAATCTTACTTATGGGATTGGTCCTTACAATGGATCAAAATATCAGATCAATATACAGCCCGTTGTTCCTTTTAAATTGAGTGATAATCTAAATTTAATTACCCGTTATATTCTTCCAGTTGTAGATCAGCAAGATGTTACGGGAGAAAATACACATGAATTTGGTTTAAGCGATGCTACTGTAACCGCATTTTTTGCTCCTAAAACTAAAGGAATTATCTTAGGAGTTGGTCCTGCTTTTTTAGTGCCAACTGCTACAGAAAAATTTTTAGGAACAGAAAAATTCGGCATAGGCCCAAGCGTTTTGGTAATGCATCAAGGAAAAGGGCTTTCTATAGGTTTTTTAGCCAATCAAATTTGGTCTGTAGCAGGAAATGCTGATAGAGCAGATTTCAATCAGTTTTATACACAAATATTCCTGACACATAGTTATAAAAGTGGTGCAAGTTTAGGGATCACTTCAGAAATTACACAAAACTGGGAGGGAAAAACAACCCTTATTACAGTTAGCCCAAATGTGGGTGCGATTACAAAATTAGGAGGGCAGACGATGCAATTTGCGGTTATGCCTTTAATACCAATTGTGGGCCATTCAAACATAAGACCAGATTGGGGATTAAGAGCGGTGGTGGCTTTTGTATTTCCAGGATCTTAAATTCTTTGGTTTTTACTTTTGATTCATATTTGAATTGAATTCTTATTTGTTGTGAGATGTAAAAATAAAACTTTGAGATATTAATACTGGTGCGTTTGTATTGAAATAAAATTTAAACCATTTTATGACCGAAAATACAGTAGATAACAACGAGAACTTATTTGATCCTTTGGCATCAAAAGCAGAACGCTACGATAAGGGAACGGCGATCAGAAAAGACGTGCCTCGTTCTTCTCATCAAGAATGGTCAGCTCCTGAAGATCGAGAAGATCCTATTGCTATTTTAATAAAAACCAGCATTGGTCGAATTGAAGATTTATTGCCCATTCGATATCGAAGAATGATTGAATCTCCCTTTGCATTTTACAGAGGAGCGGCGGCAATTATGGCCGCAGATTTAGTTAATACCCCAAATACTGGAATACATTTACAGCTTTGCGGTGATTGTCATTTAATGAATTTTGGCGGTTTTGCAAC
This sequence comes from Flavobacterium sp. FlaQc-28, assembly GCF_044007415.1. Taxonomy (NCBI): domain Bacteria; kingdom Pseudomonadati; phylum Bacteroidota; class Flavobacteriia; order Flavobacteriales; family Flavobacteriaceae; genus Flavobacterium; species Flavobacterium sp. FlaQc-28. The sequence continues at coordinate 602,731 of NZ_JBIPCM010000001.1, read as the reverse complement.
TCCAGAACGTAAATTAGTTTTTGATATTAATGATTTTGATGAAACTTTTCCTGGTCCTTGGGAATGGGATGTTAAAAGACTCGCTGCAAGTTTTGCAATAGCAGGAAAATGGAGGAAATTTTCAAATAAAATAAGTAAAGAATTTGCTTGGCATGTTGCAGACAGTTATAAAAGACACATGCTTGAATACAGTAAATTATCGGCACTTCAAATTTGGTATGCCGATATTGATTTGGCAGAACTTATTGAATTAGGAAAAGATGAAGAGTTAAAAGAGTTTCAGCAAAAACGAATAAAAAAAGCAGCTGAATCTACAGCACATGAAAAAGAGTTTGCAAAAATGACTTATCTAGATGGAGTTAGGGCAAAAATAAAAGATGATCCGCCATTGATTTATCATCCGTCTGGAACAGATCAAAATTATACTTTAAGAGAAGCAAAATTAATTCATAAACGATATGTAGAATCGCTTCCTGAAGATAAACAGGTTTTATTAAGCCGATATACAATACATGATTTTGCGATAAAAGTAGTTGGTGTGGGAAGTGTTGGAACACTTTGCGGAATCAGTTTATTAATGTCCGCAACTGGAGAACCTATTTTTTTACAATTTAAAGAAGCCAGACAAAGTGTTTTGGAACCCAATGTAAAAATTAAAGGAAAATACAAGCATCAGGGAGAGCGAATTGTAATGGGACAAAAGTTAATGCAGTCGGCTTCAGATATGTTTTTAGGATGGACAAATGATGATAGAGGCAGGTTTTTTTATATTCGTCAGCTTAGAGATGCCAAAATAAAACCTGTTATCGAAATAATGAAAGCAGAAAACATGGCCGATTATGCAAAAGCCTGCGGATGGGCGCTTGCAAGAGCTCATGCGCGATCAGGAGATCCGTCAATATTGTCGGGATATATAGGAAACAAAGATGAATTTGCGAATGCAATTTCAAAATTTTCGATTACATATGCCCATCAAAACGAATTGGATTATAATAAATTGGTTGAAGCAGTAAAAGAAGGAAGATTGCCTATTTCGGCAGAAATATAATTTTCGTTAATTAAATAATTGTATAGGTATGAGTAAAAAAATCATGTTTTTAATCGGTTTTGCTATTATAACAATTACAATGCAAAGCCAGACAGCAAGAATTGATTCTGCGGCAGTTTATATTTTACATCGAACGACAGAATCATTACAATACATAAAATCATGCAGTTTTAAATCGATAATGACTTATGATATTTCTAACGAAAGTCTGGGATTAATTAAGCATTCGATAAATGAAAAAGTTTCGATCAAATTTCCAGATAAAATGAAAATTACTTCAACTGGAGATAAAGGAAACAGAAGTTTATGGTATAATGGCAAGAGTTTATATTATTATTCTTTTGATAATAATACTTATGCAACTGCTGCAGCACCAAAAACGGTTATAGAAACGATTGATGAAACCAGCAAAAAATTTGGAATTGAATTTCCTGCAGCCGATTTTTTCTACGAAACATTCTTAGATGATCTTAAGGCAGAAAAGGGAAATCTAATTTATTTAGGCAAAACTATTATTGACGACAAGGAATGTTTTCATATTGCAGGAGCAGATAAAAACAAAAGTTTTCAATTCTGGATTGGAAGCGATGATTTTTTCCTGCCTGTAAAAATGGGAATAGTTTATAGTAATGACAAAGACAAACCTCAATATGAAGCAGTATACAAAGATTGGGTTGTAAATCCAGATTTTCCCGATTATATGTTTGAGTTTGCAGCTCCGCCAAAGGCAGTAAAAGTTCCCCTTAAGGAAAGAGAGACGAAAAAATAATCATCTAAAATTCTACCATTATGAAATTAGATTTACTAAAACATATAAAAGTATTTGTTGTTGCTGTAATATTTGTAATAATGCTGATTGTTCCAGAATCTGCAAATGCACAACGATTTGGTCATTTTACACCTCATGCAGTGATGCCGAGACCAATGCCCATACATCCGCCATCACCACGGCCAATACCTCCAACGCCGAGACCAATACCTCCAGGGCCGCGTCCAATTCCGCCCGGACCTCGACCAATACCTCCACATCCTTATCCTAGGCCATTGCCTCCGCCGCCGTTTCACCCTTATCCGGTGCCGTATCCTTACATATATCATCCGTTTGTTCCTTATTATTGGGGGCCAACATGGTATCCGATTGGTTTTTTTGCAGCCACATTAACTACAGCGGCAATTGTGATTTCGGTTGAGGATAATCAATACAATTATGATGATGGAGTTTATTATGTAAAAGATTCAGGCGGTTACAAAGTTGTTCCAGCACCATTGGGAGCAACTATTTCAGAATTGCCCAAAGGCTATGTAACCATTAATGTGTCTGGTGTTGACTACTATTACTATGGAGGAACTTATTATACTAAAGATACTTCAAAATATAAAGTAGTAAATGCGCCGGTGGGAGCTATAGTCACGCATTTGCCAGAAGGATCTGAAGAGAAAACAATAGACGGGCAAAAATATATGATTTATAATAATGTTTACTATCAGCCAATTTCAAAAGACGGCCAAGATAGTTATGTAGTTGTACAAGGTAAATAGAAAAGGTTCAACTGCTAATTTAATTTGTTTTAGAAAATGAACGTTTGGCGAAAATAAGTAAGAATATTTTGCAAACAATTATGTTAAATTAAATAAAATAATTTATCTTTGAGAGTGTAAAAATAAGCTGTTTACGAAAAATTAATATTGGTAACATACAGTTTAAGAGTTATATAGACGTTCATTCTCAGATTTTTCGGAATTTTAATAATTTGAAGTTAAACTAATTTAATCATTAATTTAAATACCACACTATGAATATTAAAAGAACAAATCTTCGCATAATCCCAATGATAGTATTGGGCTTACTTTATAGCTGCTCCCCAACAGTAAAAGTTACAACCGATTATGATCATGCCGCAAATTTTAGTGAATATAAAACTTTTGCAGTTTATGATTTAAAAACACAACAAGGTCAAGTAAACCAACTAAATATTGACCGAGTTACGAAAGCAATTCGTGCTGAAATGATCTCAAAAGGATTTACTGAAAGTTCAAATCCTGACTTAAAAGTAAATGCTGTTTCAATCTTAAAAAATAAAACCTCAGTTTCTGCTAATACAGATTTTTATGGATATGGCGGAATGTATCGTCCATATGGATATTGGGGAGGCGGTGCAATGATGGGCGGCGCAAACACAACATTTAATAGTTATGATTATGTTGACGGCTCATTAGTCATTGATATAGTTTCTACAAAAACAGACAAACTGGTTTGGCAAGGTATAGGAAATGCCGAAATAGACAATAAACCAGATAATCCTGAAGAATTTATTAATAGTTCTATTAAAAAAATATTAGCAGGATTTCCTCCCGGCTTAGCAAAAAAATAGCTTTAAATTTTATTTTTTATAACAGCTGTACTTTTCATTTAGGACAAGTACAGCTGTTATGAAAATGTAAACTGTAACCCTTTTTCAGTATTTAGATACGCAAGAAAAAAGGAAGATATTCATTATATTAAGCTTAAAACGTATGGCCGATATAGTACTTTCAATTTTCTTTTTTATAGCAGCAATAGTTGGTTTTGCAACCTCTTTTATGGTTCTGTTTTCAAAGAAAAACTACTCAAAAAGTTTTTTCTTAGGATTGTTTTTGTTCAGCCTGACCGTTGTCAGTATTTACAATTTCTATTTATCGGCAAATATTTTTAAAGCCTTTCCAGATTTATTTATGATTACAAAATCATTTATTTTTCTGGCTGCTCCCAGTGCATTTTTATATGTTAGGAGTATATTGTTTCCAGAGATCGTTTTTAAAAAATTTGACTGGCTTCATTTTGTGCCATTTGTCGTTTACTTTTTGCTGACAGTTTTAGTGTGGATAGGAAATTATAGTGATAGTAATTTTATTGTTTATGTTTCTGCCAAAGTCAACAGTCCTTTCTCAATCTTGAGTTTAGGTACTTGGTTGATGTATGCTTTTTGTCAGACCATGATGATTTTAAATTATGACTTAGAAAAATTTAAAGGCAATCATCTTCATAAAATAAAGACCTTAAAATGGATCAGAATTTATAATTTGATGATCTTGTTTTTGTTTTCAACTCTTTTCGTGCATTTCTTTTTGATTAATAAGGCAGGTACTATCGATTTTCATGTTGTGTTTTAATTTCATTGGTTCTTCTTTTTACTGTTGGGTGGCTTTATTTTACACCTCATATTTTTTATGATAAAAATACAGTTGATACTCTTAATTTTGTTGAGGATGGTTTAATTACTGTTGCATCTCGAGAAGTAAAAAACACATTGCCTATTGTTAAGGAGTTAACGCCAGAAAAAAAACAAATCTATATAACTAAATTAGAAAGCATATTTGATTCGAAAAAACTCTTTTTGAAAAAAGATTTAGTGATTCGTGATGTTGCTGATGAAACAGGAATTTCAGTTAACAATCTTTCTAATTTAATTAACTCAGAATTTAATCTTCATTTTCAAGACTACATTAATTTAAAAAGAATTGAGTTTTTTAAAGAAAAAATCAATGACTCTGACTGGAAGGGTTTGTCATTAGAAGGAATGGCATGGGCTTCAGGATTTAAATCCCGAACAACTTGTTTTAGAGCTTTTATTAAGCATACCGGAAAATCTCCTTCTGAATATTTTAGAGTTATCAGAATTAGTCCTGAAAAGTCACCTTCCTATTTTTTAAAACAGTCTCCAAACTAAAAAGAATTATCTGCCTAGATTGAATTTGAAGAAGTACTAAATTTAAATTAAGAGATTATGACAACGAAATTTAATAGTTACACACAAATAAAATCGACACTGACATTACTTCTTTTATTTGTTTCTTTTTTAGGGTATTCACAACTAAAAGGCGGACATATACTAGGATCATCAGGATTACAGTCTGGTACTCAGGCTCCAGCTAATACTTTGAGTTTGTATGTCCCAGGGTATTTTTATGAAGCCGGCTCCTTAAGAAATTCTGATGGTGATAAATCAATTGCAAATCCAGATATCAATATGTTTTTAACAGGTGTTGGAGCTAATTATGTAAGTGATTTTAAAATTTTAGGAGCTAATTACGGAGCAACAATTTTAGTAGCTTTTGCATCAAATACTATTCAGGGCAGTTATGTCGACTCAAAAAGTCCTTTTGCATTTACAGATATGCTTGTACAGCCAATTCAATTAGGCTGGCATAATAAAAGAGCAGATTTTGTTTTTAGTTATCAATTATATCTTCCAACAGGAAAATATGAACTAGGAGCAAGTGATAATAGCGGACTTGGAATGTTTATGAATGAACTTTCGGCAGGAACAACCTTGTTTTTTAATGATAAAAAAACATTTCATTTTTCAGCTTTAGCGGCTTACGAAATGAATGGTAAGAAGAAAGACACTAACATAAAAACAGGAGATATTTTAAGTATTGAAGGCGGTTTAGGCAAAACATTTTATATGATGAATGCAGAAAAAACTGCTCCAAAAGGAATACTTAATGCGGGATTAATTTATTATTTACAGTATAAAGTATCACATGATGAAATTCCAGTCGGAACACTGCTGCTTGAACCAAGCAAAGACAGAGTTGGAGCAATAGGTGCCGAGGTAAATTATTTTCATATTGGCTGTAAAACTACAGCAGGATTACGATGGGTTTCAGAGATTGGTGCTGTAAATAGATTTCAAGGAAATACATTTTTCCTAACATTGGCTCATGTCTTCAGCTTTGCAAAAGAATAGTTTAAAAAACTAATTGCAGGTTAAATGATTGATGCTTTTTTATAAAATCGATAATCTTAAAATTAATTTAAATGAAAAAAAACTATTCAGATTCAGTGATAAAAAACAGAGTTTTTTTTCAGAAATTAATTTTCATTTTTACATTTTGTCTTTTTTCGTGTCATACAATCATGGGACAAAAACAGCATATAAGTGTAAAAGATTCTCTAGATGGAGCTTTTGATTTGAGCGATTATATAATTTATGCACATGGTTTTATTGTAGTACCAACTGTTATTACCGAACCCGCTTTGGGTGGAATAGGAGGAGCATTAGTGCCAATTTTTCTTAAAAAACGCCCGCCGGTAATTGATGAAAACGGTAAAAAGAGATTTATAAATCCAGATATAACAGGAGGAATTGGTATGTATACTGGAAATAAAAGCTGGATGGCAGGAGCTTTTCGTTCAGGTACATTAGTTGACTCTCGAATATTATACCGCGTTATGGCAGGTTACGGCGATATGAATTTATCGTTTTACGAAAACAATCTGCCAAATGGAAAAGATCAGGAATTCAAGCTTAATTTTAGATCCACTATTTTTTATACACAGTGGTTAAAGCAGTTTAAAAATGCGAAATGGAGTGCAGGTCCGCAGTATCTTTTTTTAAATTCTAAAATAAATTTACCAGACATAAATATTCCTCCGCCATTTGTTCAGCCTGGAGATATTAAAAGTACCGTAAGTCAGCTTGGAGCAGCCATTCAGTTTGATGGACGCGATAATATCTTTACACCAGATAAAGGGATTAGACTGCAGTCAGACTTTTTTTGGTCAGATGATGCAATAGGCAGCGATTATGATGCTTGGCGCGTTAATTTATCGGCAATAGGTTATTATCCTTTAACTAAAAAATTAATTGGCGGGCTTAGGATAGAAGGAGAGCAGGCGTTTGGAAGTCCGCCTTTTTATCTTCGTCCCGGTATTAATTTAAGAGGAATTCCTGCCGCTCGATATCAAGGAAAAACCAGCATTGTAACCGAAGGAGAATTACGATGGGATTTATACCGAAGATGGAGTTTAATGGGATTTGGAGGCGTAGCCAGTGCATTTAATGATTGGGATAAAGCTTTTGCTAAACCAGTAGTGTATAGTTACGGAACTGGTTTTAGATATTTGATCGCCAGAAAGTTTAAGCTCAGAATGGGAGTTGATGTTGCAAGAGGTCCAGAAGATTGGGCCTACTATATTGTTTTTGGCAGTAATTGGTTAAGATAAAAATATATGTAAGAAGTTACTTTTTAAAAATTTAATACAAAAGCCTCTGTAGACATCCCTATAGAGGCTTTTTGTAATAAATACTTTGATAATAAGAGATATTAAGAAAAAATTAACAGTTGTGTTTCGCACAAATACTTTAATATTTAATTGTTTTGTAACAAAAATATAATACAGGCTACTAATTAGTCAACTATTTAAATCATTGATTATGTATAAAATTACGATGAAATCAGTTTTCGTTGCATCAGCATTTTTGGTTGGTGTGAGCAGCTGTTTTGCACAAGACATTTTGGTAAATTCATTAAAGCTGAATGCAAGTGATAAAAGTAAAGAGAACTTTAAATTCACTGAAGTAATTAACTTAGGAACAACTTCTGTAAAATCTCAAGGATCATCTGGAACTTGCTGGAGTTACTCAACAAACTCATTTTTAGAATCAGAAATGATTCGTTTAGGAAAACAACCAGTAGAGTTGTCGCAAATTTTTTCTGCAAGAAATGTTTACGTAGAAAAAGGAGTGAATTATGTTCGTATGCATGGAGCGATTTCTTTAGGTGATGGTGGTGCTTTGCACGATGTAATCAATATGTATAAAAAATACGGAACTGTTCCAAGAGAAGTTTATACAGGATTAAACTACGGTACAGACAAAAATAAATTTGGTGAAATGGGAGCTTTAATCGAAGCAGTTCTTGCAGCGGTAGTTAAAAACCCAAATGGCGAATTAACACCAAACTGGCAAAAAGCGTATGCAGCTGTTATTGATTCTTATTTAGGAAAAGTGCCGGATAATTTTAATTATAAAGGAAAAAATTACACACCACAATCTTTTGCAAAAGAAGTAGTTGGAATTAATCCAGATGAGTATATCGAAATGTCATCATTTACAACATCTCCATATTACCAAAAAACAACTATGATGGTGCCAGACAACTGGTCATTAGATCAAGTTTACAACGTAAAAGTAAACGATATGACAGATGTAATTGATAATGCTTTGAAAAAAGGATATACAGTTGCATGGGCGACAGATGTGAGCGAGAAAAGTTTCAGCTGGAAAAATGGTGTAGCATACGTTGCAACAAAGAAATTTGATGACATGACAGCCGAAGAAAAAGCAGATATGTTTAACGGACCAAAAGCAGAACCGGAAATCACTCCAGAAATGCGTCAAACAGCGTTCGACAACTACACAACTACAGACGACCACGGAATGCACATTATTGGTCTTGCAAAAGATCAAACAGGAAAAGAATATTATATCGTAAAAAATTCTTGGGGAGAAACAAATGATTATAAAGGTTTCTTATTTGTAACTAAGAATTTTGTAAAATATAAAACTACTGCCTTAATGGTAAATAAAGGTGGAATTCCAACTGACATTGCTAAGAAATTAGGGGTGTAAGTTTAATTCAAACTTTTGAAAAATAAGAAAGCGCTGCAATAGAATTTGCAGCGCTTTTTTTTGTACTATTTTGTTGCTGCTTTTGGGCGTGATTCTGCATTTGAACGTTTTTTGACGTAGTTTGTAGTTATATTAAAGTAAAAAGTTTGTAATGCGGTACCTTTATATAGTATTACGACCTTTTTAATCAAAATCAATTCGTCATGAAAACAAATGCAGTGCTTTTTAGAGTAATTGTATGCGTTTTTTCTTTTAGTTGTTACGCTCAGTCTATAGAGCAGACTATTGCTCATGCTGGAACTGGAAAAACGCAGTCAAAAGTAGATAGCAAATCAAATGAAGATCTTGTTATTGATTCTTATTTGGTTGTCGAAGTAATAAATATGCCGTTTGGAAAAAGAACAACTAAATATGAAGTCTCAAAGCTTGATATGGTATATACAAACGATCTAGGGCCAAATAACACAAGAACCGTTACTCCAATATACAAAAAGGCAAAAGTTAGAAAAACAGAGATGATTTTGCCTTCGAAAGCTATTGTTGATACTATGTCTCAAAAAATTAAACCAATAAAAGTTGAGGTAATTACGCCAGCCTATACTGAGAACTCGGCAAACATAAATATTTTAAATACTTATGCCCATGTTTTAGACAAAGGATACAAATCTGTAGATATGCTTAAAAAAGTGGCTGATAAGTTTTATTTTGAAGATAATTATGAGGAAGCGGCCAAGTACTATTCTAAGCTAATTGATCTTGAGGCAAATTTAGAGGCAGTATTTTATTTTAGATATGCCCAGTCTTTGAAAGCAATAAGTGAAATAGAAAAAGCTGAAGAAATGATGAAGTTGTTTGAAAGTAAAAACGGAACAGTGAAATAGCTAAAAAATAAAGTATAAGGTATTGAAACAAAAAAAAAGACGATCATTTTGATCGTCTTTTTTTTAAGCTCCCCCTCTTGGGCTCGAACCAAGGATGGTTGCGCTAGTATAGTCAAGACTTTACGTTATTTTACTTTTTTATGTTACCGAATTGTATGCCTTATAATTAATATTTTTAGTGATTTTATTTCTTGTCTTTAAGCTTATCATTTAAGTCTTTCCAAAATTTAGTAGTTTTTTTGTTAAGTTATAAGATTTTTTGATCCAATTTTTTATTGTTGTCGAATTCTGGAGGTTTAATCATTAATCAATTTGTGAATTGTTTGGAAGCAAGAAAAAGAATAAAAAACAACAGTACTATAAGATATTTAGTAATCATCTAATAAGTAAAGATATAATATACCCAGTTTACCATTAACACATTGACTTCGTTATAAAAAACCTGCTCATTATATACTTGCGCAGGTTCTAGAAAATTATCTGATATTATTAATAAAAAGCATAATCTCCTATTACTCTGACAACAACCCATTTTTCCTGTTGTTTTTCCATAACGACAGTAGAATATTTTCCGCCACCCGCGGCAGATGCTTCACCATAATAAAACATAATATATTTTCTATCCATATAATACATGGGTTCCGAAATCACTATAGCTTCATATTGTAATCCAGTATTCATATACTTAATCATAAAATCGTATTTAAATGCCCCTGCATCATTTTCAAGGATAAAATTATATTCAGGAAAATCTTCTTTTTTCCAGTATCTTTTTATGGTATCATGCGCGTATTCTTCATACATTTTTTTCCAATGTTTTTCTACAAATAAACCATCTGTATGATCTATATAATTCTTTGGGTCTATAATATGATCAGGTCCATTGCCTCCATTAAAAATCCTTAAAGCCTCTCTATTTAAAGCCTTATTAGCTTGCAGTATGTGTTTTTTGCTCTTGTTAATTTTTTGAGTTTCTAAAAACACATTGATAGCCTCATAATTTCCTATATCTTGTGCACTGACACACGATAAAGAAAATAAAGAAATGATTACGAATAATTTATTTAATTGTTTCATAATTTTATTTTTTACAAGGTGTTCCTAATGGTGTATTTATGCCATAAACAGAACCTAGTTTTTCAGTATTAATTCTAGCCATAATTCTTTCCCGATCTTTATAGTTTTTATGATTAGGATCATTAGGATAATTTTCATTAAATATCTTTGTTTTATCAAGCCCTCCCCAAGCCATATCCAAATAAACCTGATGAGGAAAACCTGAAGTAACTTGTTGTCCAGTATGAAATTCTTGAATAGTAGAGGCTATTGCATTTACATACTTTTCAGACATTAATCTATGATGTTCATCAGGAAGTATGCTTGGATCTTTTGTGATTTGATATTGAACGTAGGCCTCGTAAATAGTTGGAAAATCGTAAATTACTGAAGCTCCAAGAGTATTATTTTCTTGAAGAATACTAAGCAAATAAGCATGTATAATTTCATGTGCCATTGTAGTGGCAACAGATAAATCTGTGGGAGGATTTGCATTATCTTTTCCATTAATATAATCCGCATTAAAAACCATAGTAACGATACCAGTCTCTTTATTTATTTTAGTTTGTGCCCAAACGTTAGGATCTTTTTTTTCTACTTCACCTGTCGACATCTTTGTAGCATAAATAGATCCATCGTTACTAAATCGCTTTAGCATTTCTGCAATATCTCCGTTTCCTAAATTTTTTAATTTATTTAATATATCCTTAGTGCAGGCATCAAGTTCCGTATCATCAATATAGTCCTCTATAGCTTGTGTCGTTTCTACTTGTCCACCTTCGCCACCGCCATCTGGAGGTACTTGCTCATTATTTCCTCCTCCGCTATCACCATCACACTCCCACCATGTATTCACTAATCTTTCTGCCCCAGTTTCTCGATCTGTCGCATAAGTTCCCCAAAGAATACAGCCTTTTGATTTATTGGTTAATGTATTTTTTTTATTTTTAATTGGTTTTCTGCCATTATCTGAAGTTAATGTATTCTCCACATTATATAAATGATAGCGATTTATATGCAAACTCATCGCATCAGAAGAGAATTCCACTTTTAAACTATAATCAAAAGAGTTGTCATCTTTTTTCTTAATAAGTACATATGAGTTAAAATATAGAGGTTTATCCCAATTATTTATATCCATTACAGACGAAGAACTATCAGATGTTAAGGACACTAGTATAGTGTCATTTTTAAAGCTTGCATTCTTCCAATCTGGTGTGCCGGAAAAATATATATTATCCTTTATTTTAACTTCATTTTTATTAAAATATTCTTCAGCTTGATTTACTCTAATACTATTTTCATTGTTTTCATTCTTTAAATCCTCCGTAGAACATGAACTAACTAAAAATGAGACAAGAACACAAGTTAATATTAACTTATAAAAAGTTTTAATCATAATTATTTAAGATTTTAGCATGGTTTTAAATCAAATGTAATACATTTCTTAAAAAAAACAAAATAGATGTAATCGAAAAATTAAAATGTATAAAAAAATAGTTAAAAAGGCTTCACATGTTATGAAGCCTGCTTAATGGTATTTAATATTTAATTTGATATATATTATTTAAATAAAAAGACGGCTTTAAACCGTCTTTAAATATTACGAATATTTCCATAAAAATCCCTTGGAACTTGTTCGTTCGCCTCTACAGCATCTTGATATACAAGTTTTAGAAACTCTAGTTACTTTCGATGCTTCTGAAACAGAAGTAAACTGACAGACAAAACTACCATCCAAACGATATTGCGTCACCCCTTTCTTTCTATTATCCATTTTGGGAGTAAATGGTTCTTTATAAGAGTAACTCCAAAAAAAGCCTCCTAAGGTTTTATTTACGCTCCAACATGCTCTACTTATATCCTGTTTCCTAACTGAAATAGCTTTGGCAGCAAGAGATAAATCTTCAAATGTATGATTTAAAGATCCATCTAAATTATATTGATAGACTATTTTTTTAAATCCTCCACCTTTGTCTGCATTATAGCCGTTTGCGTTTGAATCATACTCGGCTATATATTTAATCTCCTTAGACGCTAATTCATTGTTATCCGAAGCAGTATCAATTTGTTCCCAAGTAAAAGCATCCGTTCCAAAAGTTCCAAGTGCTTCTTGAAAATAACTGCCAACTTTTTTACGAGATTTTTGAAGGTGGTCTAGTTTTCTTTCTTCAATGGATTTAGTAGTAGCACCTATATATGTTTCATTGGTTTTTTGATTAGTAACTTTATATATTATTTTCATCTCCAGTTTCATTATTTAATTCATTTCTTGCTTTTAATTTAAACTCATATTTTTTACCAGTTTTCTTATCAATATACTCCAATCCAAACTCCGAAGCATATAATTTGAGCCACTTAGTAAGTTTATGAGAAGTAATATCCCTTAAAGTCGGATAGCTTTTTTTAAATTCAGTCAAAAGTTCAGCTTTTTCTATCCATTTTTCAGATGGTATCGAATTGCTAGATGTAAATTCAAGAAATTCTGGCGAAGTTAGGTGTGTTAATTTGTTGACTTTTATATTCAAAGGCATAGGTTCAAGTAGTCCAGCTTTTAAAAAAAGCTGTATACAGTCAATCATAAAACTAAAAAAGCAATTCCATTCATTGTCATCCCACTCATCAAAAAATAAATTTTTATAGACCATTTTAGGTGTTAATTTGTCAGAAAAATAATTAGCAACTTCAAATTCATGTCTTCTTCTTGCATCAGAACTTCCCCCAGAACCATTAACAAAATAATTAGTTGAAATCAAGATTTTTGGAGATTCTTCAGGTTTAAGTATTAACTCATCTTTCCCTTTTTTTTCAATTACAAACCCTGAGGTTGCCATAGAATAAACGATTTCTAGTGAAAATTTGGAATCTACGTCATCAAAACATACTATATCTGTTGTGTGATTTATTCTTTGATTATTAAATCTGGACTCTCGTTTCATATTTTTTCCGTCCATTAAAACAGTTTCCACGCAATGTGAGAGCGCTTTGGCTAGTAAACTTTTTCCCGTACCACCATTAGTTTGACCTCCCTTAGTCGCATTTTCATCCATAAAAATAGCTATCTTAACTACAGCTGGATTATTATGTCGATGTAATAAATAACCAAGTAATGTTTTAAGAACATTAAATCTCGTTACATCTTTTTTTGATAATTTGAAGCAAAAATCTTTGAATTGTCCATTTGTAAAATCAATCAAATTAAAATCTTTGTCAATTATTCGATTTTTCCATATTTTATGAGGTAAGTCGGGATAAGAAACTAATACGATTTTATTTTCTGTAACTTTTACTGCTACGTTTTTGAAATATAACCATGCACAGTCTATGGGATCCTTGTCGATTAGACCTTGCACTTTTGGAAGTAATTCATATTTTCTTTTGTTTAAGTAACTACCGATCCCTTTTACAAAAGCTTCTAGCACATCTTTTTCATCAAGAGAAATTAGGTAATCTTTAATAAACCATGACAAATCACTTTCATTCACTTCACTGACAATATTGTTTTGAATTCTCACCAGTTTTGTAGTACCGCCAATTCTCATGTTCGCAAATCCATTTTCCCCTAGAAAATTGATTAATTCCGAATGAACAATCTTATACAAACCATTTTCGAAATAGTAAAATTCTTTTTTTTCCTCCTTCATTTATCTCTTCTTTTATAAACCCACTTAATGATTAAGTTGTCTCGTTGGGTCTTTACGATTTCAACGAAGCAAAGTTATTTAAAGAAGTATTTTGTTGTGGGTGTAAATATTCACCCCCAAAAGAATCAAAAGTTTATTCTGGATTAAAAAAGTCTTTGTTTGTAAAAATAGTTTTAAGTCCCTTAAGTGTTTTTTCAGGAGATTTTTCAGAAGTTTGTTTGGTTTTGTTTGTAAAAAATTCATCAACTACTTTTTTGGATCTAGTAATTTCTTTAAATTCCTTACTATTGGAGTCAAAATATAGAAAATTAGATTCTATAAATCGATGTAAATCATTAGAAGACATGCCTTTAATGAGTCCATTTCTCTGCATTAATTCAAAAAAAACTGATATTTGACTCTTTTTTAAATTGAATTTTATCTTTTCATTATTCGTATTTCCTTGAAAATATCTAGTATTCAGATGATAATAAAGTTCGAATATTTCGTGATGAATTTTCGTTCTAAAGTAAGAATCAAGATGCTTTGCATTTTTGACTTGCTTTAATAATTTGTCGATACTTCGTTGCTTCTCAATAATTTCATTTTTTATTGCTATGTCACCCTTGTAGTAAATCTTACCAATAGATTCGTTAATTTTTTCTTTTAAATATTCTATTTGACTCTTTATTTTAGGGAGCAGATAATCATTATAAAAATTTAAGGAAATTTCTATATACTCGTTACGATTATCACATGAATGATTTTCTGCATAAATATAAAATTCAAACTGATCTGTTGTAATCTTGTTTCTAAGTACAGTAATATCTTCTTTAGTGGTATCAACAGGTAGTGCAAGAGATTCCATTGTATTAATCATGGAGCCGTACTGCATGTCTTGAAGTAGGAACTCTTTTTTTAGTTTAAAAAAACTCTCCTTGTTTAAAATTTGACTGAATGAGATTTTTTCCATTTTGTAGTATATAATTAATGAATGCAGTAAATGTGTTTTCTACTGCATTCAAATGTAATAATTGTAATTCTATTTTATTGTTTTTACGTGCTAAGATGTGAAGTTCGAAAACAATTTCATTTAACAAAAAACGGCTTTTTAATAGCTATTCTGTAATGTCCTCAATAATAATTTCAAAAGAGTGGTAATAATAAGCATTCTCATTTATTATAAAGATTGTCTTTAATTCTATCGTTACTTTAACCTCGCTTACCAATACTAATTGTCCTTTGCGTAGCATTCCAACATTAGTCAATACTTTAGCTTTAAAAGGACAATAAAGTATTTTGAGCCTATTGTAATAAGTCACTATATACAGTTCTTTAGAAGAGCAGTATTTAAGTATGTTTGCTAATTCGTTATCCTCCATAATTTTTTTCCTCTGTCTGTTCCGCAAAGATTATTTGTAGATTAATTAGCTATTATATATAATGTAGTAACCAATTGGGAGATTTGTTTTCCAGAGATTTGCCAAGGTTATTGATTAGTTCGTATGCGTTGACATTACGTTCTAGGTTATTATCGATATATGAAGACTTATTTGCTTCAGTTAATAGATTATAGAGATTCCAGAAACTAATTGAGCCGTCTGAACTTCTTGCAAAGTTTGGACAATGATAATAATCTTTTACTATACTATTAATTTGGCTATCATTTAGTCCGACTGGAAAAATAGTCTTTTGAGTGTTTTTGTCTAAATGCTGGTACATCCTTAATTTTCCAATAAAATGAGCAAATTGAACTTCAGATATTTTAAACCCAACCATCTTCTTCATCATATTTATATGATTTTCTCTTTTGTAATTTGAAAAGAGCTCAATCATTTTGTCTTCTAATTCATTAATTGAAGAAATCCTAATTTCATTAGAAAATCCATCAGTACTAATGCACAAATTTGTACATACCTTATTTTTGAAACCAATAAACATTTTGAATTTTTCCATTGATTTCTTGCTATAAAGGTTCTCCTGATTATAAGCTCTTACTCCACCAATACTTAATGTTAGCTCATTTCCATTAACATTTTGCTTTGTCGATGGTAGATCTATAATGAAGGCACATCGTTCATAATAAATGGTCTTTTCGTGCTCTTCCAAATCCTTTGCAGGTTTTCCAATAGCAGATGGAATTCTTCCTTTTACAACATGGCTTACTCGTATTTCAGGTTCTTTTTGAAATACACCAGGCAATAATTTCTGAATTATTTTTTGGCAATTATCTATAAATTGAAAATGACTGATTGTTGTCTCATTATCCTTTGAGAATACAGGGATTATGCAATCTTTTTTCAAATGTTCTAATGTTACCATTTCAGTATTGGCTTCAATAAAACTGGTAGAAGGCTTACTTATAATGTTGCCTTCGTCAATTAAATGTTCGTTTATGCTACTGTTAAGTACTAATTCCATGGTTTTCTTGAGTTAATGGTTGTATAATTTCTTTTTCATCGATTACATGATTAAAGATGTTTTCTATTTGATTTTTTCTGTTCAAAATGGCATTGTGGATTTGTTTCTGAAGGGAAGGGTATTTTGAATAAACGTGCTTTAATCCTTCAAGATTCTCGCAAGCATTAATTTCAGACATAGCTTTCTCGACTGAAATTCCAAGATTACACCATTCGATTAGTTTTTGCCCTGTAGATGAATTAATTACAAATTCAGGTCTTCCTGAAAATATCCCAGTTCTATCTTTAGAAGCAGTTACAAGATGGTTATCGTTAATGATTTCGAAGTTTACTGTTAATTCATATTCAAATCCCTCTCGAGTAATTTCTTTAGTTCCTAATTTCATTACTTTGGTTTTGCCATTGCCATCTTTGTCAAGACTATAATCCATCTTACGTCGTACAGTAGTAATTATGTGAGAGTTTGAATTAAGGATTTTATCAATAAAAGCTTGATGTCGTGGCGTTATTTTAGCCCAATCTTGAAATCTTCCTCCAAGTTGTTCGTGCAATTCTAAACAACCTCCTTTTCCAGACCATTCATGTGTAATGCTGTCAACGATAATTACTTCAATTTCTTCTTTCTCACAGATATCAATAGCTTGAATATAACGCTCTGGAGAGTAAGGCTCATTTAATGAGAGAACATTAAAATCCCCTAAATGAGAGTATAAGCTTGCACTATTGTTTTCAGTATCGATTATTGCTATTTTAGTCCAATCGTTGGTAATTCCGTATGCTAATAGTAAAGCTGAATATGATTTTCCAAATCCACTTGCTCCACTTAAACCAAGTCTTAGTTTCACTTGGCTTCTTTCTGCTTTTTGTAGTTTCATACTATAGTTATTTGATGTTATAAATTTGATTAGTTCGTATAACAAATTATTGTTATAATAAAAAAGGAACTCCTTTTGAGAGTTCCTTAATTCTTTAGTTATGTGCACTAATACACCATTTCTTTTTTTAGAACATGTTGTTCTATTATGCTTTCTTCTTCCGATAAATATTCATATCGATGATTCAGTTGCATTGTTTCTGCAGTTTGCGGATCGACATATTCATAGGGTTCAACTTCTACTTTTTTTATGCTACCAGATATTTGAGTGCCAATTAAAGCTTTGCATGTCATTTCATTAAATGTGCATGAAACTTTTGCGGATCTAGTTGTAAAATAATTTCTGCCTGTTTCTTTGCTTTTAACCAATTCAATACCTCCTTGTACTTCAAGAGTATAAAAAGCTTCACCATTTTCTCTTTGATATTTTTTGTAATCTACAATTGTAACCATAGTTTTTATAATTTTAAGATTAAACATTGACGGGTATATCCCAAAATTTAAAAGGCGTATGGTAAAGTCTTGTTTATAAAAGGCGTGACAAAAAAAATTAAAAATTGCTGTTAAAAATACTGTCTTTTTTTAATTTTTCTTTTTTGAGTTTCTTAAGTTCAATATTTCGTTTCGCTGCCTCTTTTTTTTGTCTCTCACTTTCCATTTTATCTGTGTGATTATTGTCTTTGATTCGTTTTTGTTGATCTGAAAGTTCTTGGTAAAAAATTGTCGTTTGAATGAACTCCTCAGAATGGTCACATAGTATATTACAAGGAACTTTAGCTTCACCTGAGTGAACTAATTGGTATAAATTATTATGTTCCTCCAACTCGATTAATATTCCGTCTTTTATCCATGTTGCTCCTTGACTTGTTATGTTTTTAAATTGCTCATCTTTATCTTCGTATTCACCTATTGGCTGTCCATATCTTCCTTGTAGAATTTTGAAGTAGAATCCATAATAATATTTCGGATTATATGAATTGGGGTTTTTATTGAATTCCAATACATTTTGGAGGTGTATTATTTTTAATTGATTATTTTCTAATCTATGGGTAATTTTAAAGTTACAACCTTTTTCTAGATTTAGGTAAAGAGTGTCTTTGGAGAGTTTCATTATTCCCTCTTTAATGTTTTTTTTTGTAGCGCTATCAAATTGAGCTTCTGTCATATTTAAGTAATAATTCATAAAAAGTATTTGATTTTTCTTAGGGGTAGATTTTGACTTTAATATGAATTCAGTAGTTTTAGGATAAGAATCAAGAAAGGATACGGGATTTTTTTCTTCATTCCCATGTTG
Source organism: Flavobacterium sp. FlaQc-28 (assembly GCF_044007415.1). Taxonomy (NCBI): domain Bacteria; kingdom Pseudomonadati; phylum Bacteroidota; class Flavobacteriia; order Flavobacteriales; family Flavobacteriaceae; genus Flavobacterium; species Flavobacterium sp. FlaQc-28. Next base: position 584,138 of record NZ_JBIPCM010000001.1, on the reverse strand, counting down.
TTTACAACATGATAGGGTTGTTATTAATAGAAGCAAGATTATGATTTTCATTTTGATGTGATTTAAAATTTTAAAAGATATTATTCTTTTATTTATTTGCTTTTTTTAATTCTAATAGAGGGATTTGATTGGTCACTAATATAATTTTGCAATAATTTCATCTACATCTTTGCTACATTCAAAGAAGTACATTGTATGGCTTTTAAATTCAGTAATAACAAATACTGATTTGTTAGAATTAAAGTTAGTCGAATCAAAATAAATAATTTGAAGACCTTCTTTTTTTGTCATGAATATTAAATATGGTATTTCTGCGAAGACGGTGTATTTAGTAGTTGCCTTTCCTCCAACAATTAAGTCAGATTTGATATAAACTTCCTTATCAATTGAATTTGCACCAACAACAAAAGTTATTGATTCATTTTCAAAATTGATGTATGCTTGTCGGTTAAAATCTAAGCCACCATTAATTTGAATTCGGGTCCAGTTTTCTCTATCACCCATGAAATAAGGCCCTTTATTGTAAACCGCTATGTCTCCTTTGACTATTTGCGCATTTAGATTATTGAGTAAAAGGAGAATACTTAATAAATGGTATATTTTTTTCATGATTAAGATGCTTTAATCTATTTTAGAGTTAGTTAATTGTTAAAAAAGGGGACGCTTTATTGTTGTTTGTGGTTGTCTAATTGTAATAAAAAAAACATAGTTCAAAAAGTCTAATATAAAAAGGGGGGGGGTATTGTAGTTTTTTGCTTACACAATGGAAGCATGTGGCCTCAAATTACCTGCCAAATGTCTTGTATAGCCAGTAGGTAAATACGCCTACCGCAATAAAAGAAATAGAGGCTTTAAGACTGTCTTGAATACCTTCTATAAAGCTACCACCATGGATCATTCCTGATAAACCCCAAATAGGTAATATAAATACTAGTATAATTGATACAATGCCAATGTTTGCGCATCCGCTATTTTTTTTCTTTTCTTCTTTCATAAATTATTTAATTGTTTTAATGAGTAAAACTTCTTTCTTTGATAATGTGTTAGTGATTTATCCAAAAGACATTGAATATAAACAGATTTGATTAGAGTTTTTTTATTTGATAAAAATAGTTTTGTTTTTGACTTTCAAATATAGGCAAATATGCTTAGCAAATAATAATTTAATTCCTCGAATTTTATTTCGTGGACAATAAAGAAAAAAAGCTCATTTTAATTGAACTTGGAAAGACTCTTAGAGAAATACGTTTGTCTAAGGGCTTTACGCAGGAACAACTTGCGAATGAGCTTGGTATTGAGATCTCCCAAATAAGTAGAATTGAAAGAGGGGTTATAAGTACTTCTGTTGTCACACTGTATCAAATTGCTAAAGTTTTAAAAGTTAATGTTTCGCAGTTGTTTCTTTTTGAGAATTTGTAATTTAGAGATAGCAAATTTAAACTTCCTAGAAAGTGTTTTTTTACGGATTACCGTAAGGATCTAGTTTAAAATTAGATTTAAAAAAAAACTTTTACTCTCTTGCTTGCAAACGAATAGTTCTGTGTATTTAAAATTAGGAACTTTTTTCAATTTTTATTTTTAACCTTTTCATTTCTTCACTTACTTTCTTTTGAACTACTTTGCCATAATGTTCCTGCGTAATAATTAAATTAGAGTGTCCTAGAAGTTCAGAGACAATTTCCATAGGAACATCATTATACAATAATACTGTAGATGCAAATGTTTTTCGTGCAGTATGATGAGTTACTCTCTTTTCTACTTCTAAAATTTCAGTGATTTCTTTTAGATAAGAATTAAATTTTTGATTTGTAATAGCTGGAAATGCTTTTTTTTCTATTGTGCTGTACTTGTCTATTATTGTCTGAGCTTTTGGAAGAATCGGTATGAAAAGTTGTCGTTGTGTTTTTTCTCTTTTGACCTGAATCCAGTTATTGCCATCAAATCCAATTTGAATATGTTTCTTTTCTAAATTAGTCATTTCATTAAAGGCTAAACCTGTGTAACAACAAAAAATGAATAAATCCTGAACACGTTGTAATCGTCTTGGTTTTAATTCTAATTTTTCAAAGTTTTTCAATTCATTTGTTGAGAGAAAGATTACTTCTTTAATTACCTTTTTGGATTTGTATAAAATAAATGGATCTCGATCTAAGAATCCTTCAGAAATTGCTTGTTTAATTGGTGTTCTAAGTCTTTGAATTGTTTTGTTGATTGTAATTTGTTTTTGAAGTTTTACAGTCTTTAGATAGTATTCAAAATCATGCAGGAATTGCAGATTTAAATCTTTCAGAGGGTAATCTGTTTTTTTAAATTTCCATTTTATAAAAGCCTCTAAGTGTTTGCTGACATATAGGAATTTATTATAGGTGGCTTGTTTGATTTCTAATCCTATTAGTTTTTGGATTTTAATCAAGAATTGGCTATAATAAGAATTGAAGTGTTGTTCTTTTTTGATGTCAACACCAATATATTTATTATAGATGTCATCAATTGTAAATGGATCGTTTTGCAGTTTTAAAATTCCAAAAATCGTATTGATTTTAGATTGTGTGTTTTCAAGCAAGGAATTGTGTAATATTGCTGATTTGTGATTCTTGTCTACAATTTGCTTTTTTGAATTCCAAAATTCAGGTTCAATATTAATTCCAGTGCTAAATTGTTTTCTGTTTCCATCTAAAGTAATTCTACAATACAATGGTGATTGATTTCTTTTGTTAGCTCTATTTTTGACTTGAACAAATAAGATGCTTAAATTTTTTGTTGTCATAACTTTTGTTTGTGTATGACATACAGTTAGTTACGTTGAAAAAAGTGTTACCTTTGAAAAAAAGATATGTTACCGAATGGTCTACCTTTTTTTCAAATAAACTTGTCAAATGACAAATTTTAGTTTTTTCGAAAGAACATTGTTAAGTATTGATTTTACTTGGTTTAGGTTTAAATAAAAAAAAGACCATCATTTCTGATAGTCTTTTTTGCTCCCTTTGATGTTGTTTTATCGAACCGATTCAAAACTGATTTGGAAAAACTATATACGCTTAGTCTGGAATTTAAAAAGTATTTTGAAGTATTGATTTGATTTTCAATTATAAAAAATAAATACCCTTATTGTTGATTAATCGAACTTAATTTATTGAAGATTAAGTTTAATACTTTCAAAATAAAATATGATTCTAATCGAACAAATATATCATCTAATTATGGTTTTCCATAATATGAAAACAATTTTGTTTATGTTATTTGTGGAAATGTATAGACTATTAATAAGTCTTATAAAAAATATTTAATTAAAACATTTATTATGGAAAAAATCCAAGCAATTAAGCCAGGCCCCAAACCAAAAACACCAGATGGTACACCAGATGAAAGAAGGCGAGTTACACCACCAAATCAGCCGAAGCATCCAATTTTGAAACCTCACATCCATAAGCCAAAGGATTAAATGTAGTAAATTTTGGAGATGTTAGAACCCAAAAAACCTCTTCATAACTGAAGAGGTTTTTTGGGTTACCCTTTACCGTTGAATTGTCGAACTTATTTATTGAGGATTTAAAGAAATTAGCTTATGCTTATAAACTATTGATAAGTATATTAAATATACAAAAGGACTAATTTATAAGTTAAAATTCCCTGTTATTTCTGATATTTGATTTTTATATCCTTAACTTTTAAAATAGAATCGACTTTTACAATTGAAATAGAATCGAGCTTTTTATTAGTTGCTCGGTCTATTTTATACTCTTTTTTTTCAAAATTTGTAAGAGTATTGAAGCCTATAAAACAAACAAAGATTAATAAAGTAACAGGGATATATGCGACCCATTTTTTATATAAGTCTCTGGTTGAAAACAAAATTAAAGTAATAAAGATAGCTAATGCAGTAGCTAATGATAACATAAATAAAAGTGCTTCATAGACACTAGAAACGAATTTGTATGTTGGAATTGATGATAATACAAAAGTTATTATAGCCGTAAAAATGCTTATAATTTCAATTGATTTAAAATCTTTTTTATCAAGCTCTTTGTTTAATTCTTCTATTTTTTGAATTTCCTTTTTAAAATATTTACCAGTATCTACAAATAGGATTAATTTGTCATAATCTTCTTTTACTTTTACATAGTCATTTTCAATTTGATTGTTTGAAGGAGGTAATACAAAAGAAGAAGCATAAAAAATGTTATCAAGACCTCTAACAGAAGAGGGAACTAAAGACTCTTCGAAAGGTAAAATAAAGACATAATTAAAATTTAGTTTTGACCATTCTTTTTTTAAAAAATATGAGTCAAATTCTTCTTTACAATGCCCTTTAATTATTTCATCATATGTTTTAATGAATTGAATTTTATCTTCATCATTTATTTTACGGATTAAAAAATCTGTGATGTAATTAAGATACTTGTATTCAGGAAAAAAGTTGTTTATTTCTCCTTTTATTCTCTTTTTGACTTCAATATATTTGTTTTTTATTGCACGATTATCTTTGTTGTCTATTAAAAAAAGAGAGAAAGAATTATTCAATGAATAATTAGTTCCAATTATATTTACATATTGGTTGTAGTTGCTTAAGTTTTCTTGTATTTTATTTTCAAAAAAATTAGAAATTTCATGAAGCTTAGTATAATTAGGCTTAACGTCCTTATAGTATTTTATAAGTTGATGAAGTTGTAAAACATTTAAATCATCTAACTTGCTATTTTTATATGGCTTTATTCTAGATTCTAAAGTATGAACCCAACTTCTAGAAATAAGCTCATATTGAGTCTGAATAATTTCGCACCACTCTTTTAATTTTTCATTTTCATCCTTAAAATCTTCAACCGCTTTTATACTCCCGTCAGACAAGTAAAGATGAGCACTAGGATTTTCGCTAACTTTTCTTTGTTTCCATTTATGTTGTAAAAACTTAATTTTAACTAAAACATCTTTGGTTAAGTCGCTAAACTCTTGTGTTTTAAGGTTTGTTATTCTTTTTTCTAAATCAAATAAATTCGTTATATAATCATTTTCATTAGAAGGACAATGGTCAATATGATTGACTCCTAATAAGCAAAAGAAATAATCCGTAATAGAATCAAGTTTTTCCGACAGATTACTTTCTTTTAGAATACTTTCAAATCGATTGTTTTCAGAAAAGAGGAAGTCTATTCTGTCTGAAGAATATTTATTAGATATATCTTGTGTAAAAATTTTATACCCTCCAACTACTATATTTATTGCGGAAGAATATTCAAATATTTTGGTTTGAATATCGTCGGATAAAAAATCTGTATTTGTTATTGAGGTTTTTACTTTTTCATCAACTAAATTTAGACTTTCTATTAAGTTTTTAACAGATACATATTCTCCTGAAAGTAATGAATAGCAAAATAATTTTATAATTTCTATTGTTGATTTTTCAATTTCTTGTAAAAATATCTCATTTTTTAGTTCTTCGGCTTTTCGAGTTTCTTCGGTTTCCTGACCATCTTCAGTAGTAGCTTCTAGAGTTGTTTGAGCCTCTTCAGTAGTTATAGTTTCTGGAATTTCTATAGTATCTTCAGCTCTTTGGGTATCTTCCGTTTCTTCAATGGGACTTAATTCTCTATCTAATGAATTAAAGTCTTTATATTTTTGTTCAAAATCATCAATACTTGAAAGAATCTGGTTAATGTAATTTTCCATAAATAATTAAACTCTAAAATTACAAATGGAAAAATTTTTGTTCAGATTTAATGATTTCGTTTGGAATTAGTTCACTGTATGCTCCCTTATTTCGAGCTTTAGTAATGTAGAATTTCCAAGAATACCAAGTATGGCTTAATTCTACGAGCTCAAAAGGGCTCATAGTTATTAGTTTGATATTCTCTTGTTTTAATTTTTGAATAGAAAAATCAATTTTGTTTTTTAAGTCTCCGTCAGGATAGTTAATGATATTTACAAAAGTTGCAGAAGAATTTGTTATTTTTAAATTAGGAAGTTGATTATTTCGTATTATACTATATATGTCACTTTCAACATGACCATAAGGCATGGCATAAAATGTATTAAAAGGAGCATCAAGCAAGGTGTTGTTTTGACCTTTTTCAGTTCCAACTGCAGAAGCAAAAAATAATAATTTTAGTACTTTTAAAGTACTGAAATCATTATTTTTACTGTCTTCAATAACTTCTTGATACCATTCAAGCAGTCTAGAAACAAAATATTCAAATGCTAAATTTTTATTCATAATGAGTTGTAAAAGTTTGCAAATGTAATTATTTTATAGTGCACTATAAGATATATTATTATATAATCTAAAGTTAATCATTTTTATTTTATTAAATATGTTTTATGGTTTATTGCGGATAATGCAAAATGCCGTTTTTTAGATATTTAAGCCATTTTGATTTTTTTTCTTTCACCTCGAATTCTTTAATTTCAGGCATATTAGTTATAAACTTTTTATCGAACGGAAATCTATTTGAATTCCATTCTAAATGAAACCATTCTCTGTCTGGAAAATTTTTGATAATACTTTCGTGCCAATCTTTACGATTATCCAATCACTCTGTACGAAAGCCACTTACTGTAATTATTGCTGGATAATTTCCATCTTTATGCTTAGTTATTTTAAATCTATCTGTAGAGTCCACTAACCACTGCTCCTTTATAATGTTAGAATTATATATTTTGTCTATTATCGTTTTATATTCGGTAATGCAATCTATTTTCATTTTTTGACTATTATAAATTTTAAATATAAGGTTTTTACCTTCTAAACTGTTGATATACCTTCTTCAACATATAATTCTTTACTATATTTCCAAATTCTTTATCATTCATCATTTTGGTGAAAATATCTTGATTTTGTTCCATTCTGCTTATGGTTGTGTCTAAAAATTTGTCTTCAAATCCAAATTTGAAATTTTCCATAGTATTAGATTGAGCTTGAAGAGCCAGATTATCGTCTGCTATTAATTCTTCATAAATCTGGTCAAAATATAGCTTATCAGCGGTGCTGAATTCTGTTCCGAATCTTTTGTTTAATACATTGATAATTTCAGACAAAGCAGTTTCTTCCTCTTGAGTCATTCTTATTCCGGCCGAACCACCGCCTTCTAATTCATAAACAGCTCGGTCTTCCATTACGATATTGTTCTCGGCAATTTTTTGAAGTCTGTAATATTCTAAAGAAACTTCGTCACCTAATTTAAATTTTTCATCTTGATTGGTTCGAGGCAATTTCTTTATTAAGTAGCGAGTGTAAGTAAACAGTTTTTCTAAATCTATATCTGAAAAAGGCATGATTTGAGTTAAAAACGAATACGTTCTAGTAAAAACTTGCAAAGTGTTTTTTAAATCTTCTTGGGTTATCTCTGTACCAATGGTGTTCTCTTTTGAATGTTCTTGTGGTAATTTTTTAAATCGTTCTATGGCTGGGTCAATAAAAGAATATAATTTCTTTTGGTCTGAAACAGTAAGTGTTTTAACTGATTTAAAATATACGTTGCAAAAATTATCAACTTCAGATTGCCAAATTATTTGTGACGAATCTATTTGTGCTTTTAAGTCATATAAATGATTAGGGTCTGAATTTTCTACGATTGATGTTGCTTCATAATACGGTTGAAATGAATCTAAAATATCATCTGTATCATTGGCAAAATCAAGTACAAAAGTATCTTCTTTACCAGCACACATTCTGTTTAATCTGGATAATGTTTGTACTGCTTTAACTCCAGATAATTTCTTATCTACATACATTGTATGCAATAAAGGTTGGTCAAATCCTGTCTGATATTTATCAGCAACTAACAATAATTGGTATTCATCGGATGCAAATTTCTTTGGCAACATTTTTTCAGAGAAACCATTTAATTCTACTTCCGTTACTCCTTCAGGTGAAGAATCATGCATTACTTTACCTGAAAATGCAACTATGGTTTTTACATCTTTATATCCTTTATCTGAAATGTATTTATCAAATTCTTCTTTGTAGCGTACGGCATGAAGTCTTGAACTACTTACAACCATTGCTTTGGCTTTTCCTCCAATCTTTTTTGAAACCACTTGTCTAAAGTGTTCTACCATCACTTCGGTTTTTTGAGCTAGATTGTGCGGATGCAATGACATAAAACGTCCGATTGCCCTGGTCGCTTTTTTCTTATTTACTTTAGGGTCATCTTCTATTTCTTTGGATAATTTGAAATATGTTTTGTAAGTGGTATAATTCTTCAACACATCGAGAATAAATCCTTCTTCAATCGCTTGTTTCATCGAATACAAATGAAATGGCTCAGGTTTTCCATTGCTTCCTTTTACTCCAAATACTTCAATTGTTTTTGGTTTAGGAGTTGCTGTAAAACCAAAGAAGCTTAAGTTATCTTGTTTACCACGAGCTAACATTGATTTTCTGATTTCGTCTTCTGCATCTTCTTCTAAACCAGAGTAAGCTTCATCCTTTTCAGCTTGTTCTAGCGATTTTGCAGATAAAACTTCTTTTAATTTCTTAGTTGCTTCACCGCCTTGTGAAGAGTGAGCTTCATCAATAATGACTGCATACTTTCTAGCTGGAATTTCGCCAATTTTTTCTAATATAAACGGAAACTTTTGTAGTGTCGTTATGATGATATTGGAGCCAGCAGTTAAGGCATCTGCCAACTGTTGAGAGTCTTTATCTATTTTATGAACAACACCTTCTTTATGTTCAAACTGATAAATAGTGTTTTGTAATTGTGAATCCAATACTTTACGGTCAGTGATTACAATAACTGAATCAAAAATTCGAATATTGTTTTCATCATGTAAACTTGATAAACGATAGCTTAGCCAAGCAATTGAATTTGATTTTCCTGAACCAGCAGAATGTTGAATAAGATAATTTTTTCCTGCTCCATGGAATCTAGCATCTTCAGTTGCTTTTCGAACAACTTGCATTTGATGAAAACGAGGAAAAATAATAGTTTCCTTCTTCTTTTTTACACCATTCAATTCAAATTCTTCCACACTTAAATGCAAGAATTTACCAATAATATCCATGAAGCTATTTTTTGTCCAAACTCCAGCATTTCCATTGGGAAGTTTGTCCCACAAATAGGAAGTACGATAACCTTCTTTATTTACTGGATTCCCAGCACCATTATTGTATCCTAAGTTAAAAGGTAAATATCTTGTGCGATTTCCATCTAATTTGGTAGTCATAAAACATTCATCTGCATCAACAGCGAAATGAACTAAACTTCTTTTCTTAAATTGAAAGATAGGCTCGTTTGGTTCTCGGTCATATACATATTGTTTTTTGGCATTTTCTACAGATTGTCCAGAAAACTGATTTTTAAGCTCTATTGTTGCAACTGGCAAGCCGTTTAGAGACAAAACCATATCAAGTGAATTTTTACCTACACGCTCGTAATAAACCTGTCTGGTAACAGATAGGCTATTAGTATTATATAGTGCTTCAGCATCTGGATTAAGTGTGCTTTCCGGCTTAAAATAAGCCATTTGAAACTTTACTCCATAGTCAGTAAAACCATTACGAATAACATCTAGAATACCACGAAGTTCAATTTCTTTGATTAAGCGAGAAATTACTTTTTTATCAACTTCGTCTTTATGAATATTGGCAATTTTACTCCATAAAAGTGGTTGAGATTCTTTTAAGAAATTGATTATATATCTAGGGAATAATCCTGTTTGTGCATCAAAATCTTCTGAGAATCCTTTAGTATAACCACCATTTTTTAGTAAAGCTTCTTCAATTGCTCTTTCAAAAGTTAGTTCTGTATGTATTCCTTTTGCCATAGTTTTTATTATGCTAAACGTTTCTTAGTTTCTTCTTGGTTACCTTCTTTTAGTTTCTTTCACGGTTATCTTCTCGAGTATGCTTTGCTTTTTGTTGCTCCGTTTCTTCTTAATTGTCTTCTTAGTTACTTTCTTAGTTACCTTCGTTAGTTTCTTTCACGGTTATCTTCTCGAGTATGCTTTGCTTTTCGTTGCTCCGTTTCTTCTTAATTGTCTTCTTAGTTACTTTCTTAGTTACCTTCGTTAGTTTCTTTACGGTTATCTTCTCGAGTATGTTTTGCTTTTCGTTGCTCCGTTTCTTCTTAATCATCTTTCTTGGTTACTTTCTTAGTTACCTTCGTTAGTTACCTTCGTTAGTTTCTTTCACGGTTATGTTCTCGAGTGTACTTTGTTTTTCGTTGTCCGTTTCTTCGAGTACCTTTCTTAGTGACTTCTATTAATTGCCTTTTTCTAATGAAGATAATAATACGTTACCTTTCTCTGTAGTGATATATTTTTGATTTCTATCTTTCGGGCTATCTTTAATAGTATATTCAATCAAGTCTTGTTCAAGTAAAGGCAATACATTGGTGTTGAAATTTTTCGTCTGATTGGTAATGCCGATATAATCTAATATCTCCGCTCTAGATTTAGATACTTTACAATATTCTAATATTTTAATTGATTGTGGTGTTATAGCTTCTTCTGGAATATCAGAGTCTACTGTAAATACAGGATGTATTGGTATTTCAATTATAAAATATCTTCTATCAGGTTCATCAGTATCGAATTTCGGTTTTGGTGACCCATTTTCACGTAATGCTCTAGTAATAGTAGGAATACCCGTAGCTCTTCCTTCTGTTAGCCTTAATTCTTTTAAAAACTCACCAATCCTTCTATTTCTATATCTTCTGGCTCTTACGATACCTCTTGTAAAGTCTCTTTGTTTTAATGATGGGTCAGCGCCACTATAGCTAATTATTTCAATTGCATCAGGTAATATACGTACTTCTATCGGGTCTTGTAGTTCGTAATTTCTATGATAAACAGCATTAGATAAAGCTTCTTCTATTGCTTCATAAGGATAATTATAGACTCTGTCTGATTGTTCTCTATCACTAAACTTTGTGATTTTTTCTTTTATGATATTTGATTTGAAATAAGATAATACATCAATTAATTGTTGTTGAATTGTACCTTCAAATGTTATCTCATTAAAGTTTTTACCATCAACTCCTTCGGGAAATTCCACCAAATCAATTTTTGCTCCTTTAAAATATTTTTGAGGAGCTGAACTAAACATCAGTAATCCTACATTTTTTGGAAACAAATGTTCATTGGCGCCTTGACTTAAGTTCATTTGCTGTGCCAACTCTTCCACACTCATTCTAGCACTTTCATCAAAAAGTTTGCTCCTCGTTTTTTCCAAATGCTCACGCATCAAAGCAAAGCTTAAATCACTGATTTTAGCTTGTTGGTTTACTCTATCATCAAACGGGATTTTTGCCGTAAGTTGTATTAATTCTATTTCTTGTTCTTGACTTGGGACTATAGTACTGGAATATTGACGTATGCGGTAATGATACGTTTTGGTTCTAGATAAAACATCGTCGGGTACTTTGTAAGGGCGATTAGTTCCTGCCGAAACCCATATTGCTAAAACATGTTTGCCGTCAATTTCTTCTAAAGAAAGCACAGGAAAATAAGTAGGTTGAATTTGATTGCAATAATTTATCATATCCCTTTGGACAGTTTCGAATAAATTTGGGTCAAACCCTAGTACCGGCCTAATTGGTTTACCGTCTTTTTCTTCAACACCAACAATAATATAACCGCTTCCTTCATTTTCGAAATCATTGGCAAAAGCACAAACAGTTCGCATTATAGGAGTTGGATTCCAGCCTTGTTTAAACTCCATGCGAGAACCTTCGACAATAGCTCCCGAAAGCAAATCTTCTATGTTGACTAATAAACTCATATATATTAAATTAAATGAATTGTATCTGTTAATTTTGAATCAGTTTCTAATTTTAAAAAATAAAAACCAGTAAATTCTTTCCAATTGAAACTGTAATTACCGTCTATTTGAATACTTACTTCAAAGCCTCCAATTGCTGTATTTTTTATAACACTTCCTGAAATCTCACTTCCGTGGGAAATATCATAATCCCAATATTTCCCATTCTTTTTTACAGGAAAAACAGCATTTTTAAAATCTGTCATTACTAACATTATCCCCTTCAGGAAATTTTCTTTTTTTGAATACGATTCGAGTAATTCTATATCAGCATGAACATCTTTAAAAAAAATATCTAAAGCTCCACGTTTCCCACCACTGGATGCAAATTCTTTATAACACTTCATTTCAATTGGAAGATAAAAGATATTATCTGCTTTTTCAATTTTAATTACAATATCACATTCTTTAGTTTTACCGTTAATAGGTATAGTAGTTTCTAGTTCTATTATAATTTTTTCATCTTCATGATGAATGGCTAAATCAATTGTATTTTTAAGAAGGTAAGCAAAGTTCAATTGCATTGAAGCTTCCTTGTTGATTTCGATTAATCCACAACCAATTTTTGCCGAAAAACTTCCCCAACAAATTTCTATAATATCATTCACCCTTTTTATTAACGCTTCCATATTTCTGAATTAGCATTGTATAATATTTTTCCTTGTCTGCTATCGAAGCATTATGAAATGGAACTTCAAATATTTCTGTATTTTTCCATTGACCAATTTTTCGGTATCTGTTACTGTTAAATTGAATTTCTGAGGCAAAATTTCTAAAAGCTTCTCCTACCTTACTATGCATTAAGCATAATTTTGAAACTTCTCTTATTTTTAAGATGTCCATAATTCGCTTCACATCTTTTGAGGTAACTTCTACATTTATGCTTTTGGCTTTAACTATTTTTCTATTAAGGTCAGTAACTCCAATTGACCAATTTTTAAAATTTATCTTCGTACAGCCAAAAACCGTTTCATCACCTTCCAATTTATTTAAAATAGGTTGGGTTATTATTCCTGAGCGAAATAATAAATTCCAAAATGATAAATTATTAGTAAACCAATGAGCATTCTTATTTGAATTTTCAGGTACATTTAATGCAACGAACAAAATTTCCGTTTTTGGATGTATATATTCTGATAAGTTTACTTTTTTATCCATCTTCATCTAATTCAAAATAACATTTCTTACATCGACTTTACCTGTAATAACCTCACTAATCAAAGCTGTTTTGTATTCTTTTAATAACTCGATTTCTTGTTGAGCTTTTAATATGATTTTATCTATTTCTGATGTTTTGGTTTTTAGAAATTCTGCTATTTTAGTTTGTTCATTCAAGGGAACTTTTAAAGCATACGTATTCATTAAATCATTCATGTAAATTCCACTTTGAGCACTTGTTTTAGCTAAACTGATTAGTAAGTTTTGATAAATAGACGATTGTACATAAAATTTATAATAGTGAGGATTCATATTTTCATTAAATCGGATGAATGTAACACTTCTTTGAAAAGCAATTGATTCCTCTTTGTCATAAACAAAGGTTCTACCTATTGTTCCTACACAAGTTATTAATAAATCATTTTTTTTAGGAAATCCATTTTTTGTTATTTCTATAAAGTCTTTTTCACTAATCAAACTTTCTGTTTCAGAAATTTTTAAGCCATCGTTATAAACGTTTTTAGCACTTAAAAAAGGATAACCTTCTGGTAATCTTTGAAAGGTGCCATGTGTGCCATCTTTAATTCTTGCAATTACTCTCTTAAATAAAATCACTTCCCAATGCTTAGGAATTTCTCCCAACCATTCAATACTTGAATTTTTCATTTTTACCTTTGGGTTTAAACCTTTGATAACGGCTTGGTTAATTAGTGCAGTGCGTTCTTCTTGTAACAAAGTAATGAACTGTTCTTTTTTAGCAATTAAAGTATTTATTTGAGTGGTTTTGTGTATTAGGTATTTGGCGATTTTGTTTTGTTCTGATAGTGGAGGAAAAGGATATTCAAACTCATTAAAGACATTTTGATATAAATGTTGTATAGTTGAACCAGATTTATTATAATCATAAAAAGTTTTAAAAACTTCTGAAAATAGTATCCAATACATAAATTCTTGGCTGTATTCGCCGTTATATGGTCTTGTCAAAAAAACACCACTATTTAAAGTAGCTATTTTAGGCATATCTCTAACGAGTGCAATCTTTCCAATTGTTCCATCTTTAGTAATAAGTAAATCCTCATTCTTTAACTTAATAAAAGGGTCATCTTCATATCTATCAAGAGGGACTTGATAACACGTTTCCCATTTTATTCTCCCATTTTTAAAATCAGTTCCTGTAACCACATAGCTATCTGATAGTTCTAGAAATTCATCTGAACGTAATCCTTTCCAGCCAATCCTGCCTTTAACGTAAGTTGTATGTTTTATTTTTTTTAAATTCCAATGTTCAGGGATTTTACCTATCCATTCAATACCAGAATCTTTGTATTTATCGTATGTATTCATCATGGTAATAATGAGTTAGTAGAAGTTTCTAAAGTATCATTTATATACTTAACTGTTTTATATACAATCCCAGATTCTTTATTCATAAAGAATTTATCTAACACTTTGGTAAAAGCTTCTTTAAAACTTTCTCCTTCCTTTATAAAATTGTGTTCCGAAAATATGGCAATATGAGTTCTGCTCTTGGAGTTATCTTGATTACCACATTTAATTCTTGAATCGATTAAATTGAAATCTTGATATAAACTTTTTAATTTAGTTTTATCGAGGTTTCTATCGGTTTGGTTTCTGGTTTCAAAACAAAACCAAAGTGAATTATTTAAAAGTATAGTTTTGGAATCATGTACCCAAAAATAAATATCTTCATGTAAATCGTTATTTTTAAACCATATTTTATCTTTATAAAAATCGTAGGATTCAAATACTTCTATTATTTCAGAGTCAAGGAATTTTATAGCGTTATCAACTTTTTCTAAAATTGCTCGTGTGTTTTCGCCTTGTTTAACGATTCCTTTTACAACTTCATTCATTTTGGGCTCATCAATTATTGATTTATAATGCGATTCAATATTTTTAATATATTCTTTTAGATATAAAAGACTAGTCTCATTTGTTTTTGAACCAAAAATTAAATTCTTTTGAACTCTGTTAATTAGTTCCTTGTGGGTAATATTTATGTATTTGATTTTATCATTGATAACACATTCTTTTCGAGTATGTTCACGAATAGACAAAACAACACCTAAAACATTTGAACCAAACTTTTTTTCAGCATGTACCCAATATGTTTCTAAGGGATTATTGAGAATGTGATTTATTTTATTCTCTATAATGATGCACCAATTTTCCCCTTCAATACTTAAATCAATTCTTTTTTGTTTTTGATTTTCATCTTCTGCATGAAAAGTTTGGTCTTCCGTAATAATTCTAAAATTACCGTCAAAACTTTCTAAATCAACATTTGCTCCATCGTGTTTTTTTTCATTGATAAGCTCTTTCAATGAGTCAAAAAATAAATTATGAAATTGATGTTCTTCATTTGGGTCTAAAAAATACGCTAAAATCCTTGAATTTATAGTTTCTTTTCTTTGAACTCCTAAAATATCGTAAAGGTTTTTTTTAGCTTTCGATGGCAAATTAGGCAAACGTATTGCTATACTCTCAATCTGTTCTTCTAATACTATCATTACCCTATAACTTCTTTAAGTAAACCGTCTGTTTCTTGCCCAATAGCCAAAATATCGTTTCTGATTTCTTCTAAAGAACGTAAAGGTTTGTATTGGTAGAAATATTTGGTAAAATTCACTTCATAACCAATATTAGTTTTGCTCTCGTCTATCCAAGCATCAGGAATGTGAGGTAATACTTCTTTTTGCATGTATTCTTCAAAATTCATCGTCAACGGAATATTCTCGGTGTCTCGCAAAGAAGAATCGGGTTTAGGATTTCCTTTTTTATCGGTAACTACTTCACCTTTCGCACTGCGTTCTGGTCTTTCTACTGTGACTTTTGCATAACCAAAATCCTTGTTATTGAATATTTTAGAGTATTCGTTGGGTTTGAAATTACCATAGATTTCGGTAATCTCCGCAATCTGTTTTTTGGTTATTTCATTTCGTTTATTGCCTAATGATTTACTCATTTTCTTAAAGAAATCAACCGCATTTATCAGCTGAACTTTTCCTTTACGTTCCTTAGGTTTATTATTAGATATTACCCAAACATAAGTTGAGATTCCAGTATTATAAAACAATTGGTTAGGTAGTGCAATTACTGCTTCTAGCAGGTCGTTTTCGATAATCCATTGACGAATACTGCTTTCGTTTTTAGTTTTACTAGGAGAACCAGAGAATAAAGGAGAACCATTGAAAACTAATGCAAGACGAGAACCACCTTCTTCAGGATGTTTCATTTTAGACATTAGGTGCATCAAAAACAAAAACGAACCATCACTAACTGATGGTAGTCCAGCTCCAAATCTTCCGCCATGACCTTGTTGCTCATGTTCTGCTTTTACAGATTTAGCGTATTTTTCCCATTTCACCCCAAAAGGTGGGTTGGTAATTAAATAATCAAATTTTTCGTTGGATAGTTTGTCTTCAGAAATCGAATTACCTTTTTTAATATTAGATGCATTTTGTCCTTTAATCAATAAATCTGATTTGCATATTGCATACGATTCTGGATTTAATTCTTGTCCAAAAACTTCCAATCGTGCATCTGGATTTAGCTCATTTAGATACTCTTCGGCTACAGACAACATACCGCCAGTACCGGCACAGCAATCATAAATTGTCTTGGTAATTCCTTTTTTGGTTAAAATATCTCTGTCGTTCAAGAATAAGATGTTCACCATCAATTTGATTACTTCACGGGGCGTAAAATGCTCTCCAGCTGTTTCGTTTGAAATCTCAGCAAATTTTCGAATCAATTCTTCAAACATATAACCCATTTCCATACTTGAAATACGGTTTGGGTGAAGGTCAATTTCCTGGAAACGCTTTACCACAATAAACAATAAATTGGCATCATCCATTTTGTTTATTTGGTTTTCAAACTCAAACTGCTCAATGATTTCTCTTGCATCTTCAGAAAATCCGTTGATGTAGTTTCTTAAGTTTAAGGCAATATTATTAGGGTCGGCAACGAGTTTGTCAAACGTAAAATTACTATGATTATGGAATTTAAATCCTGAAGCTTTATTCAGCAAGATGTCTAAGTCTTCAATTCCACTTGTTTTTAATTGGTCATATTTCTTTAATACAGTGTCTTTTGTGCCCTCTAAAACGCAATCTAATCTTCTTAATACTGTTAGTGGAAGTATCACTTTTCCATAATCACTTTGTCTGTAGTCACCTCTTAGCAAGTCTGCAATCGCCCATATAAAATTTGCTGATTCTTTAACGTTCTTCATTTTTGTTTTGGATTGAAATAGTTTTAACGTTCATTTATACATTGATTAATGTATTTTACAACGAAAAAAGTTCATTGATTAATGAAACTTTTGGCTAAAAGTAATCAAAATATATTGTTTGAAAACGGTATTTATACCTGAAAAACCAGAAAAAAACGTACAAATTCTATTTTTGGCATTAAGTGAATTTGATTAAATATCTAAATCTGCAGAAATGTCTGTAAATAAGGCCTTGTATAGTTTATATTTTGAAGATATTGATTTTTAATAAGTGTTATTGGCAAAAGATATTGATAAAGACAGATTTAATAATATAGTCTCTCGAATTAATAAAGAATTAAATATCGTAAATAATGAAATTGAAATTCTGGGATTAAAAACGGATTCAATTAAGTCGGATATTGAATCAGGACTTGAATTGCTTATGAATTTACAAGAGTTCTTAGTGAATAGCAATTATGAAGGGAAAAGAATATTGGCAGGTGCTGTATTTTCTGAAAAACTAATTTTTGGAAATGAAAATTGTCGAACCACTAAAGTGAATGAGGTAATTGAGGTTTTGACTAGGGATATCAAGGCTTCAGAAGGTATTAAAAAACGAAAAGCCGTTAAAAATGACAGCTTTTCCGTTAATGTACCCTTTACCGTTGAATTGTCGAATTTATTTGTTGAAGATTTGAAGAAATTATCCATGCATATAAAAAGCTAATTAAACATTATTTGGATTAATAATCATTTATTTAAGTTGGGCATGTTTTTATCAATCATGCTTTTATCAATTAATATTGTTTTCAAACTATCTATTGTTTTTTGATTTTTCTCAATTTTTTCATCTTTATGTTTAGAATCCCATGAAACATAAACTCCTAAAAGCGCAATTATTAAAATGATAATTGTATTTAGTCTATTAGCAAAGGTTTTAGTTTTTGTCCAGATTTTATTTTTCTTTATTAAAATATCTTCTCCACAATAACCCCCTCTCTCTAAAAATAATAACCCCGAAAATGTTATTCTGCAAAAATAAGGGGGGGATAGTTTAGAATTTGATATGTTTTCTAGTATTTTTTTTTCAATATTATTATCTAGAAAAAGTTTATTTACAATCGGAGTAAGTTCTTCAGGTATGATTTCTCCTTTAACATCTTCAAAAAGCATCTTAGAGCTAATAAAATCTTTATTTTTGGCTATAGTTTTTAGAAGGAGGTCTAATTTTTCAGAATTTTTCATTTTCTAAATTGTCGAATATTATTGGTCAGTAATCTATATTCTCTTTTTAACAGTTCATTATTTTTGCAATAATATAATTGAACATAAGTAATATAAAACAGCAAATCGGTTGAAAAGTCTTTTATTGATTGTCATTTAAAAAAGTAAAAAGAGTAGGGAAATCGGTTTTGATTAATTCAGCTATTTGAGTGTTAAGTCTTGCAATGATATTTATTCAATGTTAATGAAAAAAGGGATAACTGATATTCATGTTATCCTTTTTTTGCTTTATTTTTTTAATTTACTAAAATCTCCACTTTGAGGTGTGAATTTTGCTTTGAAGGTATCTCGTAATTTTACTTTTTTTAAACAATCCATATCCATATGTCCAAAACTCCAAAGTCCTTTATTTTTTTCTTTTTGCAGTACAAAGTCAAAATTTAGTGGTAAAGTAATTGTTTCTTTATTCAGTATTTCATCGTTGATATTGTATGGAATGAAAATCTGTAAGCGATGAAAGCCATATGCAAATATAAAAGTATATTCAGGTACATCATTTTTGATGTAATCGTTTTTTCTTTTCATCAGAATAGCAATTGGTTTTATCAATGGGGGTCTGCCTTCATTATGAATTAATAACAATGGTGTGAAGTTTTCAGCTTGACTTTCAGGATTTTTTAACCATTCAATAGTTTTAGAAAAGTTCTGCAAATCTTCTTTTGGTAACATTGAAATGGCAAACTTTGTTAATGACTTGTATACGTATAGCGGGATGAATGATTGTGTAACTGATTCAATATTAATAAAACCGTTTTCGTGTTTGATAAAATCTGAATTTCCTTCCACTCGCAATAGTGTTTTGTTATCTCCTTGAAATTGGTTAGTAAAGCCATTTTTAGTATCCTTAAATTTTGGAAATTGTTTTTTGCCTTTTATAGGTATAAATGTATTATGTATACCACTGAATGCACTCAGATGAGTTTCATATAGACCAAACTTATTATTACAGTCATCACATTCATTATAGCAAAATACGTCGTTGTTTCCCGTAAATTCAGGTATTAAATGTGCCCTAGACCTAAACTTCTTCGCATCAGTAGTATTACAGTACCGACAGATATGATATTCATCTTTAGAATAAGTATATTTTACAGACGAATTATGAATTTCATATACTTTATAAAATTCCTCAGGGTCGAGTTGATAGCCAATGGTCATAATATATTTTGTTTATAAACTTCTAGAGGTACAATAAAAGCTACTCTTAATCAGAGTAGTTTTTATCTTATAAATTTAAATTAAAAGTTTATTCAGGTAGAAGTGGAGTTAATTCAAAATTAAATATTTCACTTGGAGGAACATCTAATGCTCTGGCAATTTTGAATATAGTACTAACAGTAGGATTAATTCTTACTGTCTCAATTCTGGCAATTTGTGACAACGTTATTTCTGAACGATATGCTAGTTCTTCCTGTGATAAACCCTTTTCAGAGCGTATTTCTTTTAGTCGCTTAGCGAGCAACTGTAATCCTTCTTGGTCGAAGATTAGTTTTCGGGTTTTAGTATCATCTTTTTTCACTTCATCAAAATGAAGGTATAAAGAGCAGAATTATTATAGCACTTGTGCTATAATTTATATATTTGTAAAAAATAACACCAAAAAATCTAAAAACTAAATTACTACCAATGAAAAAAAGGAATTCAATTTTTATCTTCTCATTTTTTATTGCATTGCTTTTTTCGGCTTGCAAAAACACGGAAAGCCAATATGATAATGACTTAGCAAAAGCTAAATTAAAAGGAAAGGTTAAATCCATTTCGACCAGAGACACTAATGGATTTTTCTACAGTAACATAACCTATAATCAAAATGGTTATGAAATTGAGACCGATATTAAAGAATCAGACTTTCCATTGCATACAATATATAAGCGGGATGAAAAAAATAATGTAATTGAAAAAGTAGAAGAGGGAAGCTCTGAGGGGAATAAATTTAAAGAATTATCAACGTTTAAATATGACGTCAATAATAATTTGTTGGAAACTAAAAAATATAATCTTGAAGGTGGTGTTGAGGGGGTTTATGAATTTAAATATGATGCAAAAAATAATGTAATTGAGGAAATCACTCCTTCTTATACTTGGAAGTATGAGTATAAATACGATAAAAATTCTAATGTAATAGAAAAGAGAAACCTGAGTGTACTTGAACCTCATAATCCAAATAAACTTATTTATAAATATGATAATAACAATAATCTGATTTTCCAACAACAAACTCAAAAAGATGGTAAAAGAGTTTCTACGGAAATTTTTAAATACGATGAGCGAAATAATAAAATCGAAGAAGCTAATTGCTATGATTTAAAAGCGAACCAGTTTCAGATGAATTATTTCGTGTATGATGAAAATGATAATTTAATCCAAGAGAGTGCCAGAAATCTGGATGGTTCTGAATATTACAAAATCAATTATAAATATGATTTTGATAATCATGGGAACTGGATTAGAAGAACAAGTGACAAAAATGGGGACTATCCAGGCTATATTGTAGAGCGTACTATTGAGTACTACGGGGAGAATGAGACCGAGACTGCACCACAAAAGGTTTCAAAAATCGATACACTATCCCAATCACAGCCAGAGACTCCAACTGTTCCAAATAAAGAGGTTTGGAACGGACAGGAATTAGGGGCTAATGAAAAGATAATAACCCTGCAATGGGATAATAAGACCAAAACGGGGATGTGGAAAAGGAGCAATATGGTCGGCAATATCAACAGATGGTGTTCAGATGAAATGACTGTTCCGTACGGGAAAATATGGGTCTTACTGTACGGTACGTTAGAAGAGCAAATGCACGAAGGCGATGATATTAAAGAATATTACGGGGCAGAAATTAAAATTAACAACGGCAGAAATGAGCCACAAATATTCCAATTACATGAGCAAGACATGGATATTCCATTCTCAGAAGCAAAGGATAGAAAAATGAGAATTTACGCAGGGTCAAAAGTCACGGGATATATTCCGGGTATAGAAGGTAAATTTTTCTATGTAAAAGGAAATGTTTATTTCTTAGAAATAGATGCCAATTAAAATATAAAAATCCAATCCTAAAACCAAAAACACAAATGAGAAAAGTATTTTTAGAAGAAAGAAATCGAGCAGTAGATTACAAGATGTTTTATAGATTTTTCATAATCCTGATAGTTTCTATTTTATCAGTTAATTGCAGCGACCTTCCAACGGATTTGAAACTTACGAAGAAAGCCAATAATATTCAATATGACAGATTATTAGTTCAGGAAGACACTGCAAAGACTACTAATGATTTTGAGAGATTAATGACAGATTACACTAAATTGAGTAAGGACATCGATAACTTTAACAGTGACTGTCAAAAAAGAGGTTTACGAAGCAGAGACAAAAATATACATGAAGTATTAAGCAGAATGGCAAATATCAAGCAGATATTAACTACTGCAAGCCGATATGACTTTGACTCATCATCATCAAGCGGTGGTTCGTCATCATCAAGCAAAAGCTGTTCATGGTGCGGAAAATCTTTCAGTGGGTCACATTATACACATCTTGGCAAAATGTCAGATTGTTATAGTACAGATTCTTCCACTTCAATAGGAATATATTGCTCCAAGAAATGCTGTAGTGAAGCCAGAAAAAGCTCCTGCCCAACCTGTAGGTAATCATCCGAAACTAGTTATAAAAAATAAAGCAACTCGATACTGGGTTGCTTTTATTTTTTTATATAAATATCATTATATCAGCCTATTTTCTAAAAAAAATACCAAAAAATCGATGGAAACACGAATCAGTTCATTTGTTTTTGCTAAAGCCTCAATAAAATTAGGCTCTGGCAAGCGTATTGGATATCGCCATACGTGTGCGACAGGCTGGATTTAAGTGCATTAATTGTACATATCATCTGTTAAACCTGCTATTTTAACCCCATTTTTTTTAAAATTTTATGAACGGCTTCATGCCCTTTGTAGGAGCAAATTGGGGATACCCCCCGTGGGAGGGAGGTAACAAGGGATTTCACCCCCTTCCCCCGTTATTAAAATGGATGCAAGTCCCTCTCTACTGATTTATATCTCAGGGTCTAGGATATAACTTTCCATTACATAAGGAGCGGACGTGTTCAGTATATCGTAAATCTTCAAAACACGGTCTGTAAGAACGTAATCTTTACTATATGTTATATCGGCTACCACAAAATTTAACTGCTCTCCATTTTGTATTTTCGCCAGAAGTTCATTTTTAATTCGGTAGCCATAATTGATAAGTCGGGCATTAATTTGTAAAGAGGCTGTTGTTTGCTCTATGGTCTGGTTAGGGCTAATAATGGCATCAAAATCCAACTTGTTTTCGTTTAATTGGGCTACAATTGGATTGTATTTTTTACCGTTAGATAGCTTTGCTGTGGTCTGTACGTCATAATCCTGAATAACGGCATCCATAACCTTCTTTACCCTTTGGGCTTGTTTTGGATGGCAGAATAAAGCGTCATAAACGTATCCAACATAGATGCTTTCCTGATTTAGTTGCTGTGTAACATGGGTCATGATTTCGACTTCTTTGGCAAATAACCTGCGAGAGGTAATCCTGTGACCGTATTGGCTTTTGTGTTTCTCATTTATGATATTTTCCAGCATTTTTGGCTCATTTTGCTTGTAATACTCAAACAGTGGGGACTGTTTCATTTGCCAGACCTTTTTATTGAAAAACGATAAATGTTCGATTTTAACTTCATTAGCGTCAATTTTTAAAGCCAGACCGATATCGCCATGGGTCAAATTGGATTTCGAACCACCGTATAGCGCAATAGCTATATTAGGGTGCAGACAGCTGTAATCACATTCGATGTGCTGTTTTCCTTTTACCTTGATTAGTCTACGAATCCAGCTCGGCATAAGCGTAAAGGAATCCACAATCCTGCCACCGCTTTTATCACTGCCAACACTTGGAATCATTAGGCCGTTATCGGTCAGATAGGAGAAAATTGCAATAGAATCCTCCACAAAGGAAAGGTTCTCAGGATTCTTAAAATAAGCTCTGCTGTGTTTGTTTAGTTTGGTCAGCCGTTTTCCTTTTTTAGTGATGTATTCCAATTTAATCAAGCGATTGGCTTCTTTCTTTATCTGTTCTAGGGTTGGCAGGGTAACATCCGCATAGAACTGCAATAGGTTTTCACATATTGGATTCTTTTGCGCTTCTTCGAGCTTGTTATTATAATATTTGTCTAAAAGGATTTTAGCTTCTCTTGTTTTGAGTTCATAATTAACGATTCCTTTACCAATATAAGGCTTGCCCAATCTATAGTAATAGTTCTTTTCTCCAATGATACTCTCTAGGTCACATTCTAAGATAGCACCTTTGGTTAATGGATATTGTAATGCCGTAATTACCCTTTTATAGGTCATTGGATGAAGGCTTAGGAAGTTACGTAGGTATTTTGCTTTAAGGGATTTCCAGCCCTCTGGATTACTCCCATCGAGTATACCAAAATAGGTTGAGCTTAGTTGGCTCGTGAACAGTAGGCACAATTCGATAGCGACATCTATATCAGAGTGGATTTCCTTTAAAACCTTACGCGATATGTATTTTCTAATAACATATTCTACTTTGCTTGGAATCTTTATACGGTCTTTATTGATAAAGAATAGCGGTAATTGAGCATGAATATCAGTAGTAATATTGTCATCATTATGGGCTGTAAGCCTTGTTATATATAGTGTTCTTTCTTCATTTAAAGGAGGTCTGTTTACTACATCATATATGAAGAAGTAATTAGAAGATGAAATAGATAATAATGAATTAAAAGAACTATAATTATAGTAAGGATTATGGAATATAGTATTCTGAAAGGGTTGGTTAGTTGGGTTTAATCCTTGTAAAGAAGGATTGATTAGTGATTGGACTGATTGGTAAAGTTGCATGTTTCATATTATTCTGCTTTTTATGTTAGGTTCTGCTTTTTTTCTGGGGCAGAAGCTGGGGGTAATCACATCCCCAGCACCCAGAACACTGCCAAAGGCGGTATTGTTTTAAATATACTGTAGTATCAAAACAGAGTCAATAGGTTTTCGAGATTTTCTTTCAAAAAAGTTCTTAAATATTTTAATAGCGCATTTTGCGCAGGTCTTGTAATTTATAAGAAGTTCTAATGTGATAGGTTTTGTTTGTCATATAAT
The DNA here is from genome assembly GCF_044007415.1 of Flavobacterium sp. FlaQc-28. Lineage (NCBI taxonomy): Bacteria > Pseudomonadati > Bacteroidota > Flavobacteriia > Flavobacteriales > Flavobacteriaceae > Flavobacterium > Flavobacterium sp. FlaQc-28. The sequence goes on along the minus strand of NZ_JBIPCM010000001.1, from coordinate 559,543 downwards.
CAACACGAAGTGTTGATCTATGACAAAACCATATTGCTTATACAATGCATTTTGCTTAAACCTCTTTCAAGCCCTGGAAATCCAGGATTTATCTTGCGTGAAGAATTCCGGGTCTTTACATTTGTGATGTAATAAATCATAAACGACCGTTTAACATTTATTACATCCTTTAAATATTAGATATGAAAAAGTTTGTTGCCTATTATCGTGTAAGTAGAAAAGAGCAAGGTACATCTGGATTAGGATTGTCGGCTCAAAGAAGTTCAGTAGTGAAATATGTGGATTCTCAAGCAGGAGTTATAATCGAAGAATTTACGGAAATTGAGACGGGAACGAATAAGCGTATTAGGATTGAAATCCAAAAAGCAATTCAATTGGCTAAAAATGAAGGGGCGGTACTAGTAATTGCGAAATTAGACAGATTAGCCAGAAACGTAAATTTCGTGACTTCTCTTATGGATGCAGGTATCGAATTTTTAGCAGTGGATATGCCAACTGCAAATAATTTTACAATACATATTTTTTCAGCTCTTGCAGAACAGGAAGCCAAATTAATTAGTTCTAGAACAAAACTTGCTTTGGATGAATTAAAAAAGAAAAACGTTGTACTTGGTACTCCAAAAAATCTAACTGATGAAGCTAGAGCGAAAGGTCTTTTGAAAATTAAAGAAAATGCAATGACTAATGATAATAATAGACAAGCCAAATCAATTATTGCCAATTGCAGAGAAAAAGGTATGAGTTACAGAAAAATTGCGGGATATCTCAACGAATTGAATTTTAAAACTCGGTACGGAAATCAGTTTTTAGCTCCAACGGTGCAACAACTATATAATAGAATTTAATTTATTGATAGGTTGTTTATGTTAGATTTTCGTAGTATTTTTGAGTAAATGGGTATAGAATAGGGGTTTACTCCTGTTTTAAATTAATTGAAATTAATAATTTAACTGATAGCTAGAGTTAAATTCATGTTGCGTCATTCTTGTTCTAAGAAAGTCTGCTGATATTCAAAATTAACATTTTTATTGGACTTGATAGTCCGAATTGTGAAACCATTTCTGATTTCACGCAATGAACGTATCGCAATGGTTTTGTGATGTGAAGGGTTTGGTATGTCCAAATTGTAATCTTCCGCCCGATTAAAAAGAATGAGATGGGTGTCTGAGATAGAAAAGTGTTAAGTATAACTGAATGTAAAAAAGTATTAAATCGAAAAGGTGCTTCATATAAAGATGAAGAAATAGAAAAAATAAGAGAAGCGTTGTATAGAATCGCGGAAATTATGTATAAACAAAAAAACAATTAAGATTTATGGTAAAACTAAATGTAATCACTTACGGAAGAGTAAGTACAGAAGAGCAAAAAGAAAATGGTTTTAGCTTAAATCATCAAAAAGAAATGTTGAAAAGATACTGTGATATTAAAGAATATAAGATTCTTAAGCATTATGTTGAGGACTATTCCGCAAAGACTTTTAACCGTCCAGAATGGAAAATATTGAGGGATTATGTTAAAAAGAATAAAAACTCTATAGATATGATTTTGGTCACTAAATGGGACAGATTCTCAAGAAATGCAGAAGGTGCGATGGCTGTTTTAAGAGAGTTTCAAAAGATGGGAATAATTATAAATGCAATTGAACAGCCATTGGATATGACAATTCCGGAAAACAAGTTAATATTAGCAATGTATCTTGTAATTCCCGAAATAGAAAATGATAAGATTGCTCAAAGGACTAAAGATGGTATGCGCAGAGCGAAGAAAGAAGGATGCTTTATGGGGAAAGCCCCTTTCGGTTATTCTAACGCTAAAGTCATGGATAAAACGTCTCTGGAGCCAAATTCAGATTCAAGTATGGTGTTTAAAGCATTTACGGAAGTGGCAAAAGGAATAGAGCCAGTTGAGGTAATTAGAAAAAAAATACGAGATGAATATGGATTAAAACTGGAGAAGCAACAATTTTATAATATGCTCAGAAACGTTACTTACTCGGGTATGATTATAATTCCAGAATACAAAAAAGAAAAAGAAGAAATTACTAAGGCGATTCATCAGCCAATTATTGATTTGAAGCTATTTGAAAAAGTACAAAATGTTTTAGATGGTAGAAAGAATACTGATGCGAAGTTTCCGACTAGTGTAAACGATTTATTTCCATTAAGGGGTAATTTCGTTTGTCCTAACTGTGGTAAACAAATAACAGCAAGTAAGTCTAAAGGAAACGGTGGTTCTTATGAATATTATCATTGTAAATCATCATGCAAGATTCGAATAAAAAAAGAAGTTGTACATGATAGGGTTAAGGAATTACTTAATGAGATTTCATTAGATGAAAATGTAAAAGAGTTGTTTAAAGGTGTTTTAAGTGATGTTATTAAGTCAAACACTATAGATGCCAAAGCTCGTATTAAAGAGCTTAAATTAGAGCAAAAATCATTTGAAACAATGCTAGAAAATACAGAAGATAAGTATTTGTTGGATGGGTTGACGCCAGAGGAATATCTTAAGATTAAGAATAGGTATTCTGATAGAATCAATGAAATTGAGAATCGTATTGATTCAATAAGAGAAAATGATACTGATTTGATGAAATATGTGGATAATTCGGTTGAATTATTATGTCAGTTGGGAAATGTGTTCAACCACTTGGAAAATAAGGAAAAAGGTTCGTTTTTAAGAGTTATTTACCCAGAGAATATAATATTGGAAAAAGAGTGTTTTCGAACCAATTCTGAGAATAGCTTGGTGGAGCTTATGACTATAAATTACAGGGGTTTGCAAAATGTAGGAATGAAAAAAGCCACTCTTTCGAATGGCTTTTCCAATGAAGCTCCCCCTCTTGGGCTCGAACCAAGGACCCTCTGATTAACAGTCAGATGCTCTAACCAACTGAGCTAAGGAGGAATCACCTTAAAGGTAAATATGTTTGCTAAAAAAAGTTGCTCCCCCTCTTGGGCTCGAACCAAGGACCCTCTGATTAACAGTCAGATGCTCTAACCAACTGAGCTAAGGAGGAAGTTGTTGCTCTTTTTAGCGAGTGCAAATATAATCGATTTTTTAGTTTCTCAAAAATATTTTAACTCTTTTTCTCAATTTTTTTTTCTACTTCATAATTGCCTTATAAATATCGTTTCCGTTTGCGAACAAAAGTAATGCTATAAGTAGTACGAAGCCAACCATTTGGGCGTTTTCAAGGAATTTATCACTCGGTTTTTTACCACTAATCATTTCGTATAATAAAAACATCACATGACCGCCATCAAGTGCCGGAATTGGCAATAAATTCATTACTCCAAGCATAATTGACAATAAAGCTGTGATTGACCAGAAAGTTTCCCAGCTCCAATAACTTGGGAAAATGTTATAAATAGCCGCAAAACCACCTACTTGTTTGTATGCTTTTGTTTCAGGATTAAAAATCATTTTCAATTGTTTTCCGTAACCTACTAATTGATCTTTTCCTTTTTCAATTCCTACAGGAATAGATTCTAAGAAACCATATTCTTTAGTGCTTACTTTATAATATCCAAGTTTTTCCAATGATTTCATGTCTAAACCACCAACCAATACGTCTAATGTTCCTTTGTCCGAAACTTTAACACTAATAGGTGTTTCTTTTAAATCTCTTAAAACAACAGCAGGAATTGTTTTTCCTTTGTTTATTTCTAAAATTGCTTTTACTTCGTCAAAATATTTAATTTTTTGTCCGTTAAGAGAAAGAAATAAATCTTTTGGTTTTAAATTTTGATTAGCAGAATCCTCAGTTACTTTTCCTACTGCAAAAGGTCTTCTTATATCAACAAGGAATCCTTTTTCTGTTTTAGAAAGCTGATCTACAAAATCAGTAGGCATTGTAATCGTTTGTTGTTTCCCGTCTCTTTCAATCAAGATATGTTTTGCCATGATGATATTCATGTTCATATCCTTGTCAAAATTCTCAACAGTTTTTCCATCAATAGAAATAATTTTGTCACCAGTTTTAAAACCAGCTTTAATCATTGCAGGATTTTCAACTGCCACACCATCTTTTAAGTCTGAATTAGCAATATAAGTATCGCCGTATGCAAAAGCCATTCCTATATAGATGATAAATGCCAGGATAAAGTTTACTGTAACACCGCCAAGCATAATAATCAAACGCTGCCAAGCCGGCTTAGAACGAAATTCCCAAGGTTGTGGAGGCAAAGCCATTTGTTCCTTGTCCATACTTTCGTCGATCATACCAGAGATTTTTACATAACCTCCAAGCGGTAACCATCCAATTCCGTATTCCGTTTCGCCAATTTTCTTTTTTAAAAGCGAATATTTAACATCAAAAAATAAGTAAAATTTTTCGACTCTTGTTTTAAACAATTTTGCAGGGATAAAATGCCCTAATTCATGAAGAATAATAAGTAAAGATAAACTCAATAGAAATTGAGAGAGTTTGATAACTATATCCATTTTTTATTTTTAGTTCGTATTTAACGCACAAAAGTAGCGTTTTCTATTTTAATTTAAGACCGCAAGATAATGTTTAAGGTTTTAAATGTTTGTTAATAAACAAACATTTAAATTTCTCATTTTAACAAGATGCCGTAACTTTACGTTTTATGATGCTGTCATTTTAATTGGTAGCACAAAACCATTAAAAGTTACAAATATGGCATCACAATTATTTTCTCCTTTAATTATTAAAAGTATAACCTTAAAAAACAGAATTGCGATTTCGCCAATGTGCCAGTATTCGGCTGTTGATGGGTTTGCAAACGATTGGCATTTGGTTCATTTAGGAAGCCGTGCCAGCGGAGGTGCTGGATTGATTATTCAGGAAGCTACAGCAGTTTCACCAGAAGCTAGAATTTCTCCTGCTGATCTTGGAATTTGGAAAGAGGAACATATTGGTAAACTAAAGAAAATTACGGAATTTATTAGTTCTCAAAATTCGGTTCCAGGAATTCAATTGGCGCATGCAGGACGAAAAGCAAGTGTTTCGGCTCCGTGGCTTGGCAATAAAAAATTAAATTTCGATCAAGACGGATGGCAGACTGTTGCACCAAGCGCGATTCCGTATCATGATAATGAACCATTTCTTCCAGAAGCTTTAGACCAAAACGGAATTCAAAAAGTTATTACTGATTTTAAGACCGCAACAAAAAGAGCTGTTGAAGCAGGATATAAAGTTTTAGAAATTCATGCAGCACACGGATATTTACTGCATCAGTTTTTATCGCCTTTAACAAATGTTAGAACTGATGAATATGGCGGGAGTTTTGAAAATAGAATCCGTTTTACACTTGAAATTTTAGAAGCTGTTCAAACTGAATGGCCAAAAGATTTTCCTTTAATCGTTAGAATTTCGGCAACAGATTGGGCAGATGGCGGCTGGAATATTGAAGAGTCTATAAAACTTTCAAAAATTTTAAAAGAAAAAGGAGTAGATTTAATCGATGTTTCATCGGGAGGATTGGTTTCACATCAAAAAATTCCAGTTGGCCCAGGTTATCAAGTTCATTTTGCTGAAAAAGTTAAAAATGAAACAGACATCCTTACAGGTGCTGTAGGTTTAATTACTGAAGCAAAACAAGCCGAAGAAATTCTTAATAAAGAACAAGCCGATTTAATTTTATTTGCTAGAGCATCATTAAGAAATCCTAACTTGCCTTTAGATTTTGCTGCAGCATTAAACGACGATATTCATTGGCCAAAACAATACGAAAGAGCTAAACTATAATTTATTTAGCCGCAGATTACACAGATTGAAAGGATTTTTTTGAGTTTTTTTCGCCACGAATTTCACGAATATGCACAAATCGGTGCGTTCGAAAGCTTAAAATAATTCGTGATAATTCGTGAAATTCGTGGCGAAAAAAAATCACATTAATCTGTGGCAAAAAAACTAAAACAACATGCAAAAAATTAAAACAGCACTATTATCATACGGAATGTCAGGGAAGGTTTTTCATGCCCCATTTTTAGATATTCATCCCGGTTTTGAGTTATTGGGATCTTGGGAAAGAAGTAAAAAACTCATTCAGGCAGATTATCCTGAAGTAAAAAGTTATCCTTCAATAGACGATTTGTTAGCAGATGATGTCGATTTAGTAATTGTAAACACACCCGTTGGAACGCATTACGAGTATGCCAAAAAAGTGCTTTTAGCGGGTAAACACGCAGTCGTAGAAAAAGCATTTACAACAACTGTTGCCGAAGCCGAAGAACTTGCTGCGCTTGCAAAAGAAAAGGGATTAAAACTTGCCGTTTTTCAAAACAGAAGATGGGACAGCGATTTTAAAACCGTTCAAAAAATAATTCATGACGGCGTTTTAGGAGAGTTGGTAGAAGCCGAAATTCATTTTGATAGATACAATCCTTTATTAAGCCCAAAAGCGCATAAAGAAACTGCTAATGACGGAGCCGGAGTTCTAAAAGATTTAGGCCCGCATATTATAGATCAAGCTGTTTGTTTATTTGGTTCTCCAAAATCAGTTTTTGGAGATATCAGAATTACAAGAGAGAACTCTTTAGTAGATGACTGGATTGATTTATTATTGATATATGAAGATTTTAGAGTGCGTTTAAAAGCAGGATTTTTTGTTAGAGAAGCTAATCCAGCATACACAATTCATGGAAAAAAAGGGAGTTTTTTAAAACCTCGCGGTGATGTTCAGGAAGATGAATTAAAAATTGGCAAGAAGCCGAATTTAGAAACATGGGGAACTGAATCTGAAGATTTACAAGGAATACTTCATACAGAAATTAACGAAAAAGTGATTCGAGAAAAAGTACCAACTCTTCAAGGAAATTATTTCTCTTTTTTTGATGGCGTTTTTAATTCAATATCAAATGATACAATAGAGCCTGTCACAGCACAAGACGGTGTAAAAGTAATGCAGATCATCGAAGCAGCAATTGCAAGTAATGCCGAGAGAAAAGCGATTAACTTATAAGATTTAATCTAATTTGTAAATATACTAAACACATAGAAACATTGATTTCTATGTCTAAAAAGGAGGCAAAAAGAAACATGTTTCTTTCACATAAATAATTATGTGTTTTTTAAACAAGCGAAACGCCTTTTTTAAAGTAACAAATCTATGTTTCTATTGTGTTAAAAATAATTATACCCAACGGGTTAAGTTTTAATGCATCGAATCTTGTTTTTGTGTGTAGTAAAAATGAATGTTTTTATGTGTTAAAAATATTTTATAGCATCAACTTATAAAACTACAACGTTATAACTTGTAGAACTAGTAGGTTTTGGCAGTCAATAAAATCTCTTTTTTGTACTTTTATACTGTCAAACCTTAAAAAGTATCCATTTTGATAAATTTCAATCCATTACAATTATTCCAGACAAAAGGAAAAATCAAGAAAGTTTTTAGAGAAGCAAAAGCTTCTTACTTGAACCGAATTCGTTTTGCTGTTGGAATGTTTTATTTTGGAATGGGATTAAGTTTTGCAACCTGGGCAAGCAGAATTCCAGATATTAAAACCGCTTTACACTTAACCGAAGGTGATTTAGGTTCTATTCTTTTTGCCTTACCAATGGGGCAGTTAATAATCATGCCATTTTCTGGTAAAATGGTTACTAAATTTGGGAGCCATCGTGTTTTGGTATTCTCGTTAATTATGTATGTTTTATGTTTGGCTAATTTAGGGTTGGCGACATCAGCTTTGCAATTATCGTTAGGTTTATTTTTGTTTGGTTTATTCGGAAACTTAGCAAACATTGCCGTTAATACTCAAGGAGTTTATACCGAAGTTCTTTTTAAAAAAACAATCATGTCTTCGTTTCATGGCATGTGGAGTTTTGCTGGATTTACCGGAGCATTAGTAGGGTTAGGAATGTTAGCCTTAAATTTAACGCCTTTACATCATTTTCTCATTGTGGGAGTCGTAGTACTTTTAATGGTCGCTTTTAATTTTAAATTTTTGGTCAAAGCCAAAGAAAAAATCAAACATACTGCCGAAAAGAAAAAGCTGTTTACAAAACCAGACAGCGCATTAATTTGGCTTGGTGTTATTGGATTTTGCAGTATGGCAAGTGAAGGAGTAATGTTTGACTGGAGTGGTGTTTACTTTAAAGATATAGTAAAAGCACCGGGACCATTGGTTATTTTAGGATATACTTCATTTATGATTATGATGGCGGGAGGAAGATTTTTAGGCGACGGATTAATCAATAAATTTGGTCGTGAACGTGTAATGCAAATTAGCGGAATCTTGATTTCTGCGGGACTTTTTACTGCGGTTTTCCTTCCTTATATTATTCCGTGCACCATCGCTTTTATGGCAGTTGGTTTAGGTGTTGCAACTATTGTTCCTACAGTTTATAGTATGGCTGGAAAAAATCCGACCGTTCCGCCGGGAGAAGCATTAACAATCGTTTCGAGTGTTAGTTTTTTAGGTTTCTTAATGGGGCCGCCAGTTATTGGGCATATTGCTCAAAATTTCGGGCTTCAGTTTTCTTTTGCTTTTATCGGAATCTTTGGTGTTCTTATTGCCTTCATGGTTTCTAAAATTAGAACTACAGCTTAATATTTTTACCAGCAGACAGCACAAATTAATAGGTGTTTTTTAATATTGTAAGAATTTATTTGTTATTGCAATAATTTATCTATATTTGAGGGCTAAGTTGTTTGTATTAACAACAAGACAAAACTCTTTTCCAAAAACCAATTTTATTTTTTGAATAGGATTAATATCCGAAAATAATTTTCAAAGTAAATTGGAATTTTTAATGGTAAAAAAATACATTGTCTTTTTTATTTTATGGCCTTTTAGTTTTGCTTTTGCGCAAGAAACAATTTTTAGAGGAGTTGTTATTGATGCCAAAACGCAAAATCCTCTTGAGAATGTTGTAGTCAGCATTCAGAATTCTTCTATAACAAAACTTACTTCAAAAAGCGGCAAATTTGAACTGCATTCTTCTATAGAGGGAGAGCAGCTGCTTTTAATTCACAGCCAAGACTGCAAAGACTTGCTTCTGAAAATTCATTCGAATTTTGGTCAGATTATATATCTCGGCGTATTACAATTAGAAGATATTTATTCAGATGAAGTTCCAGCCGCATTGATAACTTTATTAGACAGTGATTTGTCTGATGATAGCAGCTCATCTGAAATGACTTCGGGGCTTTTGCAATTTTCAAAAGATGCTTTTATGCAGGCTTCGGCATTTAATTGGAGTCAGGCAAGATTTAGGATTCGCGGCCTAGACAGCGAAAATGGCACAATGATGCTAAACGGAATGACAATGAATAAAATCTACGACGGCAGACCGCAATGGAATAATTGGGGCGGATTAAATAATGTCCTACGCAATCAGGATTTTTCGATTGGAACAGCAGCTTCAAATTATACTTTTGGAGGTATTCTAGGAACGCAGCAGATTTTTACACGAGCTTCTCTTTATCGAAAAGGATCACAGCTTACCTTTTCAGGAAGTAATACAACTTATAGTTTACGAGCAATTGCAACGTATGCTTCAGGAATGAGTACTTCGGGCTGGGCTTATGTGGTTTCAGCAGGTAAAAGATGGGCGGACGAAGGCTATTTTGAAGGAACAAATTTTGATGCCGATTCTTTTTTTATGAGTGTCGAAAAGAAATTAAACAATAAGCATTCTCTCAATTTTACAGGGTTTTATACGCCAAATTCCCGCGGGAAAAATTCGCCAAATACAGCAGAAGTAACTAGTTTAATGGGAGAAACATACAATTCGTATTGGGGATTTCAGAATGGAAAAAAACGAAATGCAAGAGTGAAAAAGGTTGAAGAACCTCTTTTTATGCTTAATCATTATTTTAAAATAGATGAAAAAACAAACCTGAATTCGAGCCTAATGTATCAATTTGGGAAAGTTGGAAACAGTACAATTGATTATCAAAATGCAGATAGTCCCGATCCAGTTTATTATAGAAAAATGCCAAGTTATTTTAGTTCACTTTATGCAAAAGATAAAGGAGAGTTTTCAGGCGAATTTACTCCAGATTATGAAAATGCAGAGAAAAGTAAAAACATATTTTTGACAAATTCCCAAATAGATTGGAATACCATTTATTTGGCAAATCAAAAACTAGGACAAAATGGTTATGAGTCAGCGCAAAGTCATTATATTCTATACGAAGACAGAACAGATGATAAAACTTTTGCAGCAAATTCTAACCTAAATACCCAGATTACTCCAAATATTTCTTTTGATGGAGGAGTTACGTACCGAAATTTAAAATCGCATAATTTTCAATATTTACTAGATCTTCTCGGCGGAAAATATTTTGAAGATATTGATCCATTTTACAAAGGAGATTTTTCTCAATCTGATTTACAGAACCCAAATAGACAGGTAAAAGAGGGAGATGTTTTTGGTTACAATTATAATTTTTTAGCCAATACAATCGATGCTTTTACACAGTTTAAATTTTCTTATAATAAAACTGAGTTTTATTTGGCACAATCGTATTCAGTGTCTAATTATCAAAGAGAAGGATTGTATCAAAACGGAATTTATGCAACTGCATCTTTAGGAAAAAGTGAGAAAATAAATTTTGAGAATTTTGGTTTCAAAGGAGGTTTCACCTATAAAATTTCGGGAAAACAATGGCTGTTTTTTAATGGAGCACATCTTACAAGAGCGCCGTCTCTTCGAAATACATTTTCAAATTCACGTTTAAATAATAATATAGTAAATGGAATAGAAAGTGAGAATATAAGCAGTGCCGAAGCTAATTATGTGTATAGTTCTCCAAAGCTTAAAATGCGGTTAACGGCTTATTATACTTTAATTAAAAACACGTCAAAAACGTCTTTTTTTTATGCCGAAGGAATTTTTGATAATGGCGCAGGTTATGATGCAACAGATGCTTTTGTAAGTCAGACTTTAACACATTTAGATAAGAAAAATACTGGAGCAGAACTGAGTTTTGAATATCAAATCTCATCAACATTAAAAACAACTTTAAGTGCTGCTTACGGTAATTATATTTACAGCAGTAATCCAGATGTATCGATTACAAATGATGCAAATGCAGCAAAAGATGGTGCACAAACTACTTTTGACTTTGGTTCCGCCTATCTTAAAAATTACAAACAATCTGGAACGCCTCAAAGCGCCTTTTCAGTTGGTTTAGAATATCGTGATCCTAAATTCTGGTGGATTGGAACTAATATAAATTATTTGACAGATAATTATATTGATGTTTCTCCAATTTCTCGAACTTCTCAGTTCTATATTAATCCCGCAAATGGATTTCCTTTTCCCGAAGCAACATCAGGAAGAGGGAATGAATTATTAAAACAAGAAAAGTTTGATCCTGTAAGCTTATTAAATATTAATGGCGGAAAATCTTGGAGGGTTCATAAAAAATATATCGGACTTTTTGCCAGCATTAATAATGTTTTGAATTCAATGTATAAAACGGGCGGTTTTGAGCAGGCACGGAATGCAAACTTTAGAGCCTTAAATCAGGATGTATCCAGTGAAACACCTTCTTTTGGACCAAAATATTATTATGGTTACGGCAGAACTTATTTCTTAAATCTCACAATCGGTTTATAAACGAAAATTTATTTATCATGAAAAATATAATCCTAAACTCATTTTTTGCGTCATTATCGCTGTTTGTTTTTGGCTGCAGCACCGAAGTTGAAACCCCAAAACTAGTTTGTACACAGCCTGATTTTACAGTAAATAAAACAGTCGAAAAAGTGTACGAACTTTCAAGCAGTGCGGCAAAGCAATATTTGTATGATGATATTATTGAAGCTTATGTAGTATCGAGTGACGAAGGAGGGAACTTTTTTAAAACCATTTCACTGCAAACAAAAGCAACAGCTAACAGCCCTGCAGTGGGGTTTAGTGTTCCAGTTGATGTTTCGAATACTTATATTGATTACCGTTTGGGGAACAAAGTTTATGTCAAACTCAAAAATCAATTCACGGATTTGTATTATGGAGGTTTAAGAATAGGAAGTTTATATGTTAGCAATTCAGGAGATCCTGCCATTGGCAGAATTTCTCAGAATGACTTTAAGAATGTATTAAATGCCTCGTGTACTATAATTGATGAAAACCAATTAGTAGAGTCACTTTCTATAGAAGAGTCACTTGTGGATAGTAAATTAAATACACTAATAGAGTTCAACGATGTAGAATTTACAGAAGCAGCTCTTGATCGACATTATTTTGAAGAATCAAATAATGTAGGAGGGGCAACAAATTGGAACTTGCGTGATAAAACTGGAAATCAAATTATTTTTAGAACAAGCAGTTATGCAAAATTTGCAGATCATTTTGTGCCAGAAGGAAGTGGGAAGGTTAGAGGAATTTTAACCAAATTTGGTTCAGATTATCAATTAATGGTACGATCTGAAAATGATGTTGTAATGAATGGGAAAAGAAATACTCCGTTTTTTTCAGAAGATTTCCAAACAGTTAAAAACAATGTCAATTTTGCACTTCCGGGTTGGAGTAATATTGTAGAAAAAGCAACAAAATTATGGAAAAGTATCGTTTATGCAGGAAATGGCTATGCCGAATTTAATACCACAAGCACAACAGCTGCAGAAAATATTGCCTGGTTGGTTTCTCCAAAAATTAATTTAACAGGATATAAGAATGCAATATTGTCTTTTAGAAGTGCACAACATGATTTAAAAGTGGATTCGCCGTTAAATACACTCGAAGTTTACGTTTCAACAAATTTTGATGGTTCGAATGTAACCAAAGCAAAATGGACGAAACTGGATGCAAAGGTTCCTGCGCTTTCAACTCCTGCGCGACAATTTATAAGTTCAGGCGGTATCGATTTATCATCTTATTCAGGAAATATCCATATCGGTTTTAGATATGTGGGATCAGGAAAAGATAAAACACTTAATGGTGCTTTTATGGTTGATGATGTAAAGATTTTTGGAGAAAAGTAAAATAGAGTTCAAAATTCAGTTTTAATCTGTTGTAGAGCATTTTGACCTTTTTTAAGCTTTAAAGTGTTAAATTTTGATAGAATTTTGTATTTTGGTCATCCCAAATCAATACAAAAACAAAATGAAAATCTACTTTATTGCCATCATATTGATGGTATTTCCTCTCTTAGCACATAGCCAGGACGATATTCCTGTGAAATTAAAGCAAATTAATATTGTAAAAACAAATTACCAGAACTCAAAAGACGGTGAAATTGTAAACAAGACAGTTGCATTTAAAGATGGAAAACTTCAAACAATTACCACTTCAGACGTTATTCAGCATTTTTTTTATAATAAAAATGGTCTGCTTGATATGACTGTTAAAGACAAAGTGGGCAGCGACTGGAAAGAAGTTATTAATTACACTTATAATGCCGATAATAACATTACTAAATTTGTAAAAAAATATCAGGAAGGACCTGACTATATAACTAAAGTGGTCACTTTTGTATACGAAGGAGCTCGAGTTAAAGTGACTACTAAAAAAAGTACCAATCACCAAAACTTAGTTGATGATATCGAATATATAGTAGAAAATGGAATTATCGTAAGACGTACTTCTCGCGACAGAAACAAAGCAATCATTGGGAAAATCGAATATGTTTACGTAAACGATAATGTATCTAAACATAAAGGATTAGTTGGAGATAAAATTTCTAAATCATTCACTTATGATGATAAAAAATCTGTAGATCAGCTAATTGTTCAAAGTCTTTTTGGGGACAATTATAAAGTAATTGTTCCAATGATTTCTTATCATGAAGATGAATTTAGTTTTGAGTCGATTTCATATAACAACGAAATGAATTTTAGCCCGTCGTCGACTGTATTAGTTGCCGTAAGCAGAAAATATAAATACAACAAATTAAATTTTCCAATTTCGTGTTCGCAAATTGAAGAAAACGGAATCGTAAAAACAGAGAAAACCTTTATTTACGAATAAATACGTTTTAAATCGTTTTTAAGCCATTTGTAAACAAGTTTTATAAAAGAAAATTCTTTGTAAAACATAGTTTATAAATGGCTTATCTTTTTAAATACAATTTAAAAACCTAATTCTATAATTGTAAGTAGCAGGCAAATCATTAAATTTGCAACTTATTCAAAGCTATGTTAGAAAAAGAAGTTATAAATTTTGAGAGAACCGCCATTGTTGGTATTATAACTCAAAATCAAAGTGAGGAAAAACTTAACGAATATTTGGACGAATTAGAGTTTTTGACTTTTACCGCTGGTGGTGAAGTTATAAAACGTTTTTCGCAAAAAATGGAGCGTCCAAATCCCAAGACATTTGTAGGTACAGGAAAAATAGACGAAATCCATCTTTTTGTAAAAGAAAACAATATATCGACTTTAATTTTTGATGACGAATTATCGCCGTCTCAACAAAAGAATATTTCAAGAATTATTGATTGTAAAATTCTTGACAGAACCAATTTGATTCTGGATATTTTTGCACAGAGAGCTGAAACTTCGTACGCAAGAACCCAGGTAGAGTTGGCGCAATGCCAATATTTATTACCAAGACTTTCTGGTTTATGGACGCACCTTGAGCGTCAAAAAGGAGGAATTGGAATGCGTGGTCCTGGTGAAACAGAGATTGAAACAGATAGACGTATTGTACGTGACCGAATTTCACTTTTGAAGGATAAGATTAAAACGATCGACAAACAAATGAGTATTCAAAGAAGTAATCGCGGAGCAATGGTTCGTGTGGCTTTAGTTGGATATACAAACGTTGGAAAATCGACTTTGATGAATGCCATTGGTAAAAGTGATGTTTTTGTCGAAAACAAATTGTTTGCAACTTTAGATACAACGGTTAGAAAAGTGGTAATTAAAAATTTACCATTTTTACTTTCTGATACCGTTGGTTTCATCAGAAAATTGCCAACACAATTAGTAGATTCTTTCAAAAGTACACTTGATGAGGTTCGTGAGGCCGATTTACTTTTGCATGTTGTAGATATTTCGCATCCAGATTTTGAAGATCATATCGAATCTGTAAATCAAACTTTGCAGGAAATCAAAAGTAATGATAAACCAACGATTATGGTTTTTAATAAAATTGATGCTTACAAACATTTGACTATCGATGAAGATGATTTGATTACCGAAAGAACCAGAAAACATTATACACTAGAGGAATGGAAACAAACTTGGATGAGTAATGTTGGAGAAAATAATACTTTGTTTATTTCGGCAACACAAAAACAAAATTTTGAAGAATTTAGAGAAATGGTATATGAAGCCGTTCGCCAGATTCATATAACGAGATTTCCGTATAACAAATTTTTGTATCCAGATTATAAGGATGCAGTTGAAAAAGAAGAACAAGAATAAGTTAATTTTACTGTAAAGAACACAAAGATTCTTATAAACGGTCTTTTATTAAAACACAAAGTTCGCAAAGCTAAATCTATATAGCTTTGCGAACTTTGTGTTTTTTGAGATACTTTAGTCAGCGCTCTCTGTGGTAAAATTAGGCGGTTTGCAGTTTAAATTAAAAACCAAAATTAACTCCTAAACCAAATACTTCTCTAGTTTGAAATCCTTGAAAAGCATTATCATCATAAATCGCTTGGAAAGATAAGTTTGCCGATAGGAATTTATTAATTTTCATAACAATATTCAGCGAGTAATTGATGTCTACATTTTGTGGATCTTCTAAATAATTAGAGTAAAGATTTAAAGTATTTTCGGCAGTTACATTGGTCATGATTGCCAGCTTATAGTAAACAGAGGCATAAAAACCTAATTCGTAACGCATACTTTTGTTAGCATCTACACCAAAA
Source organism: Flavobacterium sp. FlaQc-28 (assembly GCF_044007415.1). Lineage (NCBI taxonomy): Bacteria > Pseudomonadati > Bacteroidota > Flavobacteriia > Flavobacteriales > Flavobacteriaceae > Flavobacterium > Flavobacterium sp. FlaQc-28. Next base: position 543,797 of record NZ_JBIPCM010000001.1, on the reverse strand, counting down.
TAAGCACCATCAACATAAGGTAATCCTGTTGCTTGATCTATTCCAGAAGTATATGCGCTGTCAACAAATGTAAATTTTGATGTTAAAGGAGCGAAGTTTATTTTAAGATTATCGTCTTTTGTCCAGTAAATTCCGGGACCTGTAGTAAGATAACCAGGAGACATAAATTTAGTGTTTTCGGTTCTAATTTCTTTTCCGTTAGCATCTTGTCCATAAACATAGCCAGTTGTAAATTGTGTTCTGAAATTTAGGAAATAAGAGTAGTACCATTCTCCAAAAGCTCGTTTTCCGACAATGGAATTAAATTCCAATCGGTCATCTGTCTTTTTTCCAAAATCGGCATTTTTGGTTTGTAAAAGCCCGTATGAAGCTAAAACTTTATTGTCCCAAGTTAAGTCCTCTTTTTTGTAATTGAAATCATAATTGATTCCCAAAGTTCCAGAAAAGCTGTCTTCTCCTCCGGCAATCCAATTGTTAAAGCTTGACTGATTCAGCAAAAGAGACACAGTTCCTTTTGCCTTCCAGCCATCTTCCTCAATAGTATCGTTTATTTTTTTTACCGCTTTTTCGGTATTTTGAATTAATTCTTTTTCTGAATTTTGTGCCTGAACAAAAGTAAAGTTCGCTAAAATGAAGAGTAATAACGTCAGCTTTCTCATGGTTATTTAGTTTAAGTGTATTAACAAATATACTAAAAACGCTTAAAAGGTTAAGGCATAATTGATCGAAAAAGCAAGTTATTTCTTAGATTCCTTGTACAAAGGGACTGCAGAGCAAGCTTCGCCGTACATTATACTTCGGGCAAAGGATTGAAGGTTGTTTGCTGCTAAAATATAAGCTCGCATTGGTACTGGTTTTCTTGAGCAGCCTTTTACAATGACAGGTTTGTTCTTGTAAACCGAATAATCGATTTTACTTAAGATTTCTTCATATAAGCTAGCATCTAAATCTTCGATAGTTCCATTGACTACTTTTTTTGCATAAGGCGCTAAATGGAGGCCTACTAAAATTAAAGCCCAAGCCGGAACGATAGCGTCTGTACTACAATGCACAGCAACATATTGATCTTGGTATTGTGACCAATCGTGATTTTTAAGGTATTCTCTAAAGTCTTTTTCTTTCAATAAAAATCCTTCCAAAAGCCATTGCGAAATGTCAATTTGCGTACGGATTCCTTTTGGATAATAATCCTCAAGATCAAAAACTTCTAAAGCACTATTGGCAACTTTATTAATGATTTCTTCCATTCTGTAAGTCTTAAAGTCGAGTGTCGAAAGTCGTAAAGTCCTTTATTTTAGACTTTATGACTTTCAACTTTATGACTATTTTTTAAAGCATTCCTAATTCTAATTTTGCTTCTTCGCTCATTAAATCTTTACTCCAAGGCGGATCAAAAGTAATTTCTACATCAACATCTTTGATGTTTTCGATAGTTTTTACTTTTTCTTCTACCTCTCTTGGTAAGCTTTCTGCAACTGGGCAGTTTGGAGATGTAAGTGTCATTAAGATTTTTACTTCGTAATCTGTGTTTACCATTACATCGTAAATTAATCCTAATTCATAAATATCAACAGGAATCTCAGGATCGTAAATTCCTTTTAAAACTTTTACGATTGATTCTCCTAATTCGTTTGTGTCTATTTCTTGTTCCATTTTGTTATTTGTTTTTTCGCCACGAATTTCACAAATTTCCCGAATTTAAAAATTAGTGTCAATTCGTGAAATTCGTGGCAAAAGAAATTTAATTTTTATTTTTTGCGTCAAAAGCCAAAGCGTACATTTTGATGTTTTTGATCATCGAAACCAAACCGTTGGCACGTGTTGCTGATAAATGTTCTTTTAAACCAATTTCGTCAATAAAATCAGTATCTGCATTTATAATATCTTCTGCTTTTTGATTGGAGAAAGCGCGAATTAAAATCGCAATTATTCCTTTTGTTAAAATAGCATCACTATCAGCCGTAAAAATAATTTTGTCATCTTTTTGTTCGCCTTGAAGCCAAACTTTAGATTGACATCCTTTGATTAAATTCTCGTCGGTTTTGTATTCTTCTTTAATTAACGGAAGACTTTTTCCTAGTTCAATGATGTATTCATAACGCTGCATCCAGTCGTCGAACATCGAAAATTCGTCTATTATTTCGTTTTGAATTTCTTTAATTGTCATAATTATTCTTTAGCAAAATCAACCAGCAAATTTACCAGTTTTTCTATTTCCTTTGGAGGAAAACCATTGTCGAAACCTTTTGTTTCGTAGGTTTTTTGATTTTGAGTTACTTTTAAATTTCCAATCGCGGCACCATCGTAAAAACGTTTTTCTGTTGGAGCTTTTAAATTTGGAATATTTTCTAAATTTATTTTCGAAAATTCAGCGACAATTTGTTTCCATTTTGCCTCATCAATTTTAGTTTCTACCGTTTCCGCATTTCTGCCATTGGTAACGGCTGCTGTTTTATTTTGAACAATTATCTTTTTGTAAATTCCTCTTGAAACGGCAGTGTATTCCAATTGTGTTTTGGTCATATCTGCTTTTTTTTGACTGGAACAGCTCGTTCCAATAAAAAGAGTTAAGAGTAATAAAGATAATATTCTCATATAAAAGGTTTTTAGCTCAGCATTGTTTGGGCTTTCTTAACTGCATCAACCATTAGATCAATTTCTTCTTTGGTGTTGTAAAAAGAAAAAGAAGCACGAATTGTTCCCGGAATGCAGAAAAAATTCATAATTGGCTGTGCGCAATGATGTCCAGTTCTAACTGCAATTCCTAATTTGTCGATAATTGAACCAATATCGTATGGATGAATTCCATCAATATTAAATGAAACCACAGAAGCTTTATTCTTTCCAGTTCCGTAGATTCTTAAACCTTCAATTTCAGATAAACGCTTTGTAGCGTACTCTAAAAGTTCGTGCTCATATTCCTGAATATTTTCGAAACCAATATTGTTTAAATAATCAATCGCAGTTCCTAAAACAATTCCGCCCGCGATATTTGGAGTTCCGGCTTCGAATTTATGAGGTAAATCTGCGTAAGTTGTCTTTTCGAAAGTCACTTCTTTAATCATTTCGCCGCCGCCTTGATAAGGAGGAAGTTTGTTCAGCCATTCTTCTTTTCCGTACAAAATTCCAGTTCCAGTTGGACCGCACATTTTATGTCCTGAAAAAGCATAAAAATCACAATCTAATTCCTGAACATTTGGTTTTAAATGCGGAACTGCCTGTGCGCCATCAATCAAAACTGCAGCACCAACATTGTGAGCTTTGTCAATAATATATTTGATAGGATTGATGATTCCGAGTGCATTCGAAATATGATTTACCGTAACCACTTTTGTTTTTTCTGAAAGGAGAGCATCAAATTCATCGATGATTAATTCTCCATTTTCATTCATCGGAATCACTTTCAAAACAGCGCCGGTTTTTTCACATAACATTTGCCAAGGCACAATATTGCTATGATGCTCTAGTGAAGAAACAATTACTTCGTCGCCAGGTTTCAAGATTGAAGCAAAACCATTTGTAACTAAGTTGATTCCGTGTGTAGTTCCCGAAGTAAAAAGTACTTCGTGAGCGTGTTTTGCATTTATGTGGTCTTTTACTTTGCCACGAGAAATCTCGTAAGCATCAGTAGCTAATTGGCTTAAAGTGTGAACGCCACGATGAATATTGGCATTAATTTCTTGATAATATTTTACTTCGGCATCAATCACAATTTGTGGTTTTTGCGAAGTAGCTCCGTTGTCGAAATATACTAATGGCTTTCCGTTTACAGTTTGCGAAAGTATTGGGAAATCAGCTCTTATTTTTTGAATATCTAGCATGTCTTATTTAGAAAAAATCTATTTACAAAAGTACTAAAACTAAATTTGTTTATACAGCAATTCTATAATTTCCTTTTATAGCGCCATTGTCAGCTGTTGTAAATATTGATTCCGTAAAAAATAATTCTGTTTTTTGAATTATCCGAAACAGATTTGTAAATTGAGCTCTAAAATCGTGAGCATAAATTATTTATATTGCAATAAAAATATCTAAATAGTCATGAAAAAGTTTCTCAAAGTATTTCTGCTTGTTTTGGTTCTTGCCTTTTTGTATTTCGGATTTACAACTTATCCGAAACTTGATTTGATTTCTGGTTTCTCGGCCAAAAGTGTCGCGTCAGGACATTTTATAGATAATCGTCCATTGGATTTAATTGAAAAAACAGACAATGATATCGATATGATTGATTTGGCTAAAAATTCCATTGATGATGCTGGAAAATTTGCAGTTTCATCTGTTTATGGATTAAAAGAAAGAAAAGCAATCTATAGAGAAGGTTTGGGAGCTTTATTAATTAATGATGATTTTGATATTTCGGAACCGTACCTGCTTCCAAAAAGAACAAAATTGATTAATAATCTTCCTTTTCCTTACGGAAATAATGAACCAAAAGATTCTGCTTTCGCAAATGTCGACTATGTAAAATTGAAGAAAGCTGTTGATGATTCTTTTGATAAAGATGGTGGGAAAAAGAAAAGAACTCGCGCTGTTGTTGTTCTATATAAAGACAGATTAATTGCCGAAAAATATGACACAGGTTTTAATAAAGACAGTAAAATTCTGGGTTGGTCGATGACAAAAAGTATCACAAGTTCGGCTTTTGGAGTTTTGGCAAAACAAGGAAAAATTGACATTTATAAACCAGCTCCGATTAAAGAATGGCAAAATGATGAGCGTAAAAATATTACGGTTAACGATTTGCTTCACATGAATTCTGGTTTAGAATGGGAAGAGAATTACAGTACGATTTGCGATGCCACTCAAATGCTTTTTCAGTCTGAAGACATGGGGAAAGTGCAAATGGATAAGCCCGCGAAGTATAAACCAAACACACATTGGTATTATTCATCAGGAACAACCAATTTATTATCCCGAATTTTAAGAAGCCAATTTAAAACCCAACAAGAATATCTTGATTTCTGGTACAGCGCCGTAATTGATAAAATCGGAATGAACTCGATGATTGTCGAACAAGATATGTCTGGAACTTTTGTAGGTTCATCTTACGGATGGGCAACGCCAAGAGATTGGTCAAAATTTGGATTATTGTATCTTCATAAAGGAAACTGGAACGGCGAACAAATTCTGGATGAAAGTTGGGTAAAATATACAGCAACACCAACCAATACTTCTGAAGGAAAATATGGAGCTCAATTTTGGTTGAACGCGGGAGGAAAATTCCCAGATGTTCCTCGTGATATGTTTTATTGCAGTGGTTATCAAGGTCAAATGGTGGCGATTATTCCGTCTTTGGATATGGTAATTGTGAGAATGGGAGTGAAGGAAGAAGAGCCTGGATTTGATTTTAATGGGTTTTTGAAGGGGATTATTGAGAGTGTGAAGAAATAAACAATAGTTATGATAAAGAACAAAGTTTTACAGTCGGTTTTAATGATAATTGGAGGTTGGTTTTCAATCGGCTTAGGCTATTCTACTAATCTTGGTTATTCGATAATAAATACATTTTGTTTTTTAGGAGGTATTGTATTGTTTTTTATTGGAATTCTAATGTTTATTATTGCAGTAAGAGATTAAAATTTTAATAGCAAAGAGCGCAAGGAATAAAAGCGCAAAGTTCGCAAAGTTTAAAATAAACCTTTGCGAACTTTGCGAAACCTTTATGTCTTTGCGGTAAAACCTGACTACAAATCAAATCCTAAATTCACGCCTAATTTAGTAGCAATGATTTTAGTAATTCTTTGTTTTAATTCTGGTATTTTGATGCTTTCGATAACGGCATTTGAGAATGCGTACATCAATAAAGCTTTTGCTTCTTTTTGAGGAATACCACGAGATTGCATGTAGAACATTGCTGTTTCATCCAATTGTCCAACTGTACAACCGTGAGAACATTTTACGTCATCAGCAAAAATCTCCAATTGTGGTTTTGCGTTGATAGTTGCTTTGTCACTCAATAAAATATTGTTGCTTTTTTGGAAAGCGTTTGTTTTTTGAGCTTCTTTTTCTACCAATACTTTTCCGTTGAAAACTCCTGTTGAACGATCAGAAAAAATTCCTTTATAATCCTGGAAACTCTCGCAATTTGGCGTTGCGTGGTTTACCAAAGTATAATGATCAACGTGTTGTTTATCGTTTAAGATTGAAATTCCGTTTAACGTACTTGTTAATCTTTCACCAAAGTGATAAAAGTTTAAGTTGTTACGAGTTAAATTTCCACCAAAAGAGAAAGTGTGTACATAAGCATGACTTTCCTGTTGTTGTGAAACGTAAGTGTTGTCAATTAAATTGGCTTCACTGTTATCGTTTTGAATCTTATAAAAGTCAACAATAGCACGTTTTTGAGCGAAAATCTCAGTAACAGAGTTTGTTAAAACAGGATTTTCATTCAAACTTTGGTGACGCTCGATAATTTGAACATGTGAATTTTCACCCACAATAATCAAATTTCTAGGTTGAACCAATAAAGCTGCTTCATTTCCAGTTGAGAAATACATGATTTCAATTGGCTTATCGGCTACTTTCTTTTGTGGAATATTGATAAAAGCACCTTCCATTGCAAATGCAGTATTTAATGACGTTAAGCTGTCATCTTTACTTGCAATTTGATTGAAGTATTTATCAATAATCATTTTATATTTTGGTTTGGTTAATGCTGATGACATCAAGCAAACATCGATTCCGTCATGTGTTGTAGAAGACAAATGCGAACTAAATACGCCATCGACAAATACTAATTTATAAGTATCTATTTCGTGTAAAAAGTATTTTTTTACCTGACTGAATTCGATTGCATTTTCCTGCTTTGGAAAAACCGAAAAGTCATTTTTTAAGATGGCATTTAGCGAGGTATATTTCCAAGCTTCTTCTTTTTTGGTTGGGAAACCTTTATTTTCGAAGTTTTTTAAAGCATTTGTGCGTATGTCGTGTAAATCTGAATGTACATCGACACGCTCTTCAAAAGCCATAAAAGACGATACTAATTTTTCTTTTAAATCCATTTTCGTTGTTGTTTCCTTCGGTGTTTCAGGTTTCAAGTTTCAGGTTGCCTGTTGGAACTTAATTCCTTATGAATCCGTATTTTTCAGGTTTAATGTTTCATGTTTTTCTACTGAAACTTATTTCCTTTGAAATCTTTTTTATTTAGGTAAGTGATAAAGTTTTTTATTTTACCGCTTAAATTTTCATAATCCTTTTTTAAAGCTTCGAATTTTTCTTCTGAAATATATTCAAAATCAAAAACGCGATATAATTGAGATCTTGTTTCTCCGGCTGAACCTTTAGCAATCGATAAAAATTGTCGAAACTCTAAATTTCCATCTCTTTCAAAACCTTCTGCAATATTGTCCATTACAGAACCCGAAGAATCTTTTATTTGATTTTTAAATCTGAGATCTGATCTTAACTCTGTATGAACTGCAATAAGATGAATTTCTTTCGCTAAACGTCGAGCTTCTTTCCAGATTTCTAAATCTTCAAATCGAGTTATTGTCGCCATAATTTCTGTTTAAAAAATTTAAGTTTAAACTTACAAAATGTAATTCAACTTGAAACTAAAAAAACATGAAACCTGAAACAAATTTTAATTCTCTGCCTTGATCCAGTCGTATCCTTTTTCTTCTAATTCGTAAGCTAATTCTTTTCCTCCAGATTTTACGATTCTTCCGTTGTAAAGAACGTGAACGAAATCAGGAACGATATAATCTAACAAACGTTGGTAGTGTGTGATAACAATAATAGCGTTTTTGTCGCTTTTTAATTTGTTTACACCATTTGCAACAATTCTTAACGCATCGATATCAAGACCAGAATCGGTTTCATCAAGGATAGCTAATTTTGGCTCCAACATTGCCATTTGGAAAATTTCGTTTCTTTTTTTCTCTCCTCCAGAAAAACCTTCGTTTAAAGAACGAGATAAAAATTTACGATCGATTTCTAATAATTCAGATTTCTCACGAATTACTTTCAACATCTCGTTTGCCGGCATTTCTTCTTGACCGTTTGCTTTACGAGTTTCGTTGATTGCAGTTTTCATAAAGTTAGTTACACTAACTCCAGGAATTTCTACAGGATATTGAAACGAAAGGAAAACTCCTTTGTGTGCTCTTTCTTCTGGAGCTAAATCTGCAAGATCTTCTCCGTCAAGGAAAACTTCTCCGTCTGTAACTTCGTAGTTTTCGTTTCCTGCAATAACCGCAGAAAGTGTACTTTTTCCAGAACCGTTTGGTCCCATGATAGCGTGTACTTCGCCAGCTTTAACTTCTATATTAATTCCTTTTAGGATTTCTTTATCACCAATTGAGGCGTGAAGGTTTTTTATTGATAACATTGTTTTTTATTTTATATAAATGTCAATTCTATTTTTGTTTGTTGGTTTAGGATGTTGGCATTAAAATGCGCGTGACCTAAATATTCCATGCCTAAATAATCGGCTGTTTTTTGAAACGGAATGTAGAAACTTTCTTCTATTTCATTATCGTGTGAATTTGATATCACACCAATTTTCTTTCCTCTTAGTTTTCTTCCGGTTTCTTTTTCAATTCGGATTAAATCTGAAAACCGATCAAAAAAGACCTTCATAATTCCGCTCATATTATACCAATAAATGGGCGTTGCAAAAATGAAAGTATCATGATTTTCGATAATCTTTTTAATCAAAGGCAAAAAATCATCTTCTATATTTTTGCTTTCGTAATCATAATATGAAATATTATAATCACTTAGATTTACTACATCAATATGGTGTTCTTTCGCAATTTCGTCCACAATTTTTGTTGTGTTGCCGTTTTTTCGGGAAGAACCTAAAATGATGATTTTTTTATTTTCCATCTTCAAATTATCCTACAGAACCTTCTAAAGAAATCTCTAACAATTTTTGAGCTTCAACAGCAAATTCCATCGGAAGTTTGTTCAATACATCTTTACTGAAACCGTTTACAATTAAGGCAATCGCTTTTTCAGTCGGGATACCTCTTTGGTTGCAATAAAAAACCTGATCTTCTCCAATTTTACTTGTGGTTGCTTCGTGCTCAATTTTAGCCGATGGATTTTTACTTTCGATATAAGGGAAAGTATGTGCACCACAATTGTTACCCATTAACAATGAATCACATTGAGAAAAGTTTCTTGCGTTCTCTGCTCTTGGCGAAATTTGCACTAAACCACGGTAACTGTTTTGTGATTTTCCAGCTGAAATACCTTTAGAAATAATAGTCGATTTAGTGTTTTTTCCTAAATGGATCATTTTAGTTCCCGTATCAGCTTGTTGGTAATTATTGGTAACAGCAATTGAATAAAATTCTCCAACCGAATTATCTCCTTTAAGTACGCAAGAAGGATATTTCCAAGTTACAGCAGAACCTGTTTCAACCTGTGTCCAAGAAATTTTAGCGTTTGTTTCGCATAAACCTCTTTTCGTTACAAAGTTGTAAACCCCACCTTTTCCTTCTTTGTTTCCTGGGAACCAGTTTTGAACGGTCGAATATTTAATTTCAGCATCATCCAAAGCGATTAATTCAACCACAGCAGCGTGTAATTGATTTTCGTCGCGACTAGGAGCTGTACATCCTTCTAAATAAGAAACGTAACTTCCTGCATCTGCAATAACAAGCGTTCTTTCAAATTGCCCTGTTCCTGCCTGATTAATTCTGAAATAAGTTGAAAGTTCCATTGGGCAGCGAACGCCTTTTGGAATATAACAGAAACTTCCGTCAGAGAAAACTGCTGAGTTTAATGCTGCATAGAAGTTGTCTTTTTGAGGTACAACAGTTCCTAAATATTTTTTTACCAATTCAGGATGTTCTTTGATAGCTTCAGAAATTGGACAGAAAATAATTCCTTTTTCGGCCAATGTTTTCTTGAAAGTTGTTGCTACAGAAACAGAATCGACAACAATATCCATAGCGACATTGTTCATCATTTTTTGCTCATCAACAGAAATTCCAAGTTTTTTGTACATCTCTAATAATTCTGGATCAACATCGTCCAAAGTTTTATTAGGATCTACTTGTTTTGGAGCTGAATAATAAGAAATGGCCTGAAAGTCTGGTTTTTCATAACGAACATTTGCCCATTCTGGCTCAATCATTTCTTTCCAAGCACGGAAAGCCTCGATGCGCCATTCGGTCATCCATTCAGGTTCTTCTTTTTTAAGAGAAATAGCTCTTACGATGTCTTCGTTTAAGCCAATAGGAAACGTTTCAGATTCTATATTGGTATAAAATCCGTATTCGTATTCTTTAGTTTCGAGTTCGATTTTTAAATCGTCTTCAGTGTATTTGCTCATTATATTTTTATTGTCTAAAAAGTTTGAAAGTCCAAAGATTGAAAGTCAATCGAAGTCTTTATGACTTTACGACTTTCTGCTTTGACTAAAGAGAGAATGATTCTCCGCATCCGCAAGTTCTGCTTGCATTTGGGTTATTGAAAACAAATCCTTTTCCGTTTAATCCGCCTGAAAATTCAAGAATTGTTCCAGCTAAATATAGGAATGATTTTTTTTCAACTGCTATTTGTATATCATTATCTACGAATACTTTATCATCGTCGCCTTTGGTTTTGTCAAATTTTAAATCATAAGACAAACCAGAGCATCCACCACTTTTTACGCCTACTCTTACATAGTCGTTTGCGGCGTCGAAACCATCATCAGTCATCAAATCGATGATTTTCTTTTTGGCTGTATCAGAAACCTTTATCATTGTTTATGGTATTTGTTTTTAAAAGATCATTTAAAATCGCATCTAAATAGTAATCAAAATATTACATTAAATAAAATGCCAATTTCTCTGTTCAAATGAAATTGTCTGCAAAGATACGACTTAAAAACCTTTTTCCATAGCGGTTCACATTATTATAACAAATGTTAAAATAGATAGAATTTATTTTGCTGAAAATGGGGCAAAAATGTATCTCTTTTTTTTTACAGTGATTTTGTTTGTTGAACGAAAAGTTTGATAATTTTTGAAAGTTTTTGCGATTCTCTTATTTTAATGGCATATAAAACTAAAAACCGTATTTATACTTACTGCAACTGCTATTATATTGTTATTTTTGCAATAAATTGTGAGTAATTATGAAAAAACAGTATATGAATAAGTGGGTAAAAGCACTTTTTGCAGTATTTTTTGTTTTTGGAATAGGAGCTACATTCTTTATTTTTAGCAGTGAATTAAAGGAAAGTACCAAAGATGATGTGACTCCTTCGATTACAAATAATCTTGCAGAGTCAAGTAAGGAATCTACAGCACAAAAAAACATTATAGACTCTTTGAATGTTTTAAAACAGCAATATGATTTGGCGATTTTAGAAAAGACTTCGTTATCGCAGCAATTGGAGCTTGAACGAAAAAATGTCGAGAATTTAATGGAAATTATAAAAGCTTCAAAAAATCCTTCGATTACTCAGATTCAAATTTATAGAAAACAACTTTTAGATTTAAAAACGACACTAGAATCTAAAGGTTTAGAAATTAAAAGTCTCAAATCTCAAAATAAAAACTTACTTAGCGAAATTGAGTCTCAGAATGTTGTGATGTATCAGCAAAAGGCGCAAAATGATACTTTGATTTTGAAACAAAAAAAACTAGAATCGACTATAAAGGACGCTTCGAGATTGTCTTTGACTAATTTTAAAGTTATTGCATTGCGTGAGAAAAAATCAGGGACAGAACTTGAGACTGATAAAGCTAAAAACACAAAAAAACTTAAAGTCAGTTTTTCTATAAATGGAAATTCAGTGGCCAAAACGGGAAAAAGAATTTTTTACATTCAGGTTTTAGATCAAAAAAACACAGTTTTAGGAGAAGATAAATTAATTGAATTTGGAAATGATAAAGCTTTGGTTTATAGTTTTATTGTAGCAGTAGATTTTCAAGGAAAACCTGCCAATGTTTACGGCATTTTAAATGCTGATGAAAATGATTTTAAAAAAGGAACTTATTTTGTTAACTTTTTTGATAAGCAAGAAATCATGGGAAGTACTTCGATTACTTTAGAATAAGGGGTTAGGAGTTTTTAATTAGAATTTGTAGTATATAGGAAATTGATTTCCTAGCTTTGTTTTCTTATTAGAAATTTATACTCATGAAACTTTACCCAATAGAATCAGGAAATTTTAAGTTAGACGGCGGTGCAATGTTTGGTGTTGTGCCAAAAACAATTTGGAACAAAACCAATCCTGCAGATGATAATAATCTTATTGATATAGCCGCACGTTGTTTGTTGATTGAAGATGGAAATCGTTTGATTTTAATTGATACTGGAATGGGAGATAAACAATCAGAAAAGTTTTTTGGTTATTACTCACTTTGGGGATCTCATTCGATTGATAAATCTTTAGCAAAACATGGTTTTCACAGAGATGATATTACGGATGTTTTTATGACGCATTTGCATTTTGATCATTGTGGAGGAAGTGTTCAATGGAATTCTGATAAAACTTTTTATGAGCCGGCATTTAAGAATGCAAAGTTTTGGACAAATGAAAATCATTGGGAATGGGCTACAAAACCAAATGCGCGTGAAAAAGCTTCTTTTCTTTCGGAAAATATTTTACCAATGCAGGAAAGCGGTCAGTTGAATTTTATAAAACGTCCTGAAAGTGACTTTGCATTCTCTGAAGAAATGAATTTTGGTATTTATTACGTTGATGGGCATACCGAAAAACAGATGATTCCGCATATCCAATATCAGAATAAAACCATCGTTTTTTGCGCTGATTTATTGGCTACGGCTGGACATATTCCGTTACCATATGTAATGGGTTACGATACGCGACCGTTATTGACAATGCCTGAAAAATCAAAATTTTTAAATGCGGCGGCAGATAATAATTATTATTTGTTTTTAGAACACGATGCGCATAATCAAATTATAACGGTTGAACATACTGAGAAAGGCGTGCGACTGAAAGACGTTTTTACTTGCGAAGAGATTCTTTAAGATAAACTTTAAAGCATAAAAAATCCCATTTTCTTTTGATTGAGAATGGGATTTTTTAGTTTAAAAAAAACATGATTTATTCTACAATTACTTTTTTTGCAGAAGCAGCATCTCCGTTGATTAAGTATATGTAGTAAACTCCTTTTGGTAAACCAGATAAATTTATAGTATTATCTGTGTTTGTATTGTTTAGAGTAAATGATTTTACTAATTGCCCTAGTGAGTTGTAAACTGTTGCTTTTTCTAATACAATATTATTGAGGTGAATTTCTCCTTTTGTTGGGTTTGGATAGATAACAACTTTATCAAACACTGAATCTTCGATACTCAGATTCTTACAGGTATTTGAATAAGTTGCAGTAGGTTCTTTGATTTTTGACCATTTTAAATTAGAAAATTCGACATTATCAACCTGAATACAAGAGAGATTTTTATTATTTAAAAAACTGCAGGCATCGATAGCAGCCGTGTTTTTATTTGTAGCATTTGCAGGAGGCAATATGAAGTTTTTGTTATTACCATTCTGAAGATTTAATGTTGTTATTGGGTTAAATTCGATAAAAACAAGTTCTAAAAGAGGATTATGTGATAAATCTAAAGTTGTTAATTGGTTCCAAGTTACATTTATTCTTTTTAATAATGGGTTGTTGCTTAGATCTAAAGTGGTTAATTGAGCATTGTTAAAATACAAATCTTCCAATTTTTTGTTTGAAGAAACATCTAGTTTTGAAATTGTTGTATTAGTGCAGTTCAATTGCAAAAGATTAGGTTGGTTTGATACATCCAATGTTGTGAAATTGTTACTGCCGCAATATAGAGATTCAAGCACAGTATTTGATGAAATGTCAAGACTGCTTAATGAATTTCTATCTACAGTTAAATGTATAAGAGCTTTATTTTGAGATAAATCAATTGTAGAAATTTGATTTTGGGAGAGCATTAAATTAACTAAACGAGGATTTTGGGTGACATCTATACTGGTTAGTTTGTTATCGTGTAAAGCTAGTTTCATTAGTAATTTGTTATTACTGGTATCTATGCTGCTTATTTTGTTAAAGTTACAATCCAGATATGTTAATGAAACAAAATCTTCGATACCTGTTAAGTTTGAAATATTACTATATGAAAGATCAAGATAGGTAACTTTATTAGCAACTGAGGTAAGGATTTTACCATTTTTACCATCTGTATCTATTTCTAAAGCAATTAATTTATCTTCAAAAATTGGGTCAGGAATTAACGTATATGCATTACAGTCAATGTTGTAGCTTGCGGTTTCGTCTTTAAGTGTTTGCCAATTGTTTGTAGATAAAATGGCATCATCAACCTGAATACAATTTAAATTTGGATTGTTTTTAAAATTTGAGCTAAGATTAAAATTCGCATTGTTGCCATTCTTTAAATTTAGAGTCAATAATTTGTTGTTACTGCTATTTACTAAGGTTAAAGTACTATTTTTAGAAAGATCTAAAGATGTTAGTAGATTACTCGAACAGTTTAAATTAGTTAGACTGGTAAAGCCGGTTATTCCGGTTATGTCTTTTATAGAACTTGATGCAATATCCAAAGATAAAAGGTTTGCAATACTACTGTTTAAAACAGTTCCGTTTTTACCATCGGTATCAATATTCAATGCGATTAATTTATCTTCGAAAGCAGGATCAGGAATAGCGGTAACCTGAGAGCAATCGACAATAGAATATGATGCGGAAACATCTTTGAAACTTCCCCATTTTTCATTAGAAAAAAGAGCATTATCTACGAGAATACATGTTAAAGATGGGTTTTTTGTAAAATCTATAGCATAGGAAGTTTGTTGTATATAACGGTTGTTGCCATTTTTTATATTTACTTTGGTAAGTAATTTGTTATCTGCACATAGTATAGAACTTAAAAGAGGATTTTGAGAAAGATCTAAAGTTGTAAATTGATTTGAAGGCCCCCAAAACGCAGTTAGTTTTTTATTGTTCGAAACATCAATGTTAGTTAATTTGTTTGTTCCACAGGATAAAAGACTTAATTCAGTATTTTGAGAAAGATCAAGACTTGTTATTTCGTTACTAGAGAGTGATAAATATTGTAAAGAAATATTATTTGAAGTATTTAAAGTAGTTAGTTTGTTGTAGGGAAGACTTAAATTAGTTAAAGCTAAATTTTGTGAAATATCTATAGTTGTTAGTTTGTTAGACATAACACTTAAATTTGTTAAAGACGCAAAATCTTGTATTCCGGTTAAATCAGAAATATTACTATTGTAAAGATCTATTTTTGTGATTGAAGAAATATTTGATGTCAAAACTTGTCCATCAGGAGTTCCTGAGTCAAATCCTAAGGCGATTAATTTATTTTCAAAATTTACATCGGGAATGATTGTAAACATTGGACAATTATCTGAAAATTTTGTTGTTGTATCAACATTTTTTGACCAATTTGTAGTTGAATAAACAGCATCGTCAACTTGAATACATGTTAAGTCAGGGTTTTTTGTAGCGTAAAGGTAGTTGTTTAAGGAAGTATTGTTTCCATTTTTTAAATCCAAATATTTTAGTTGATTATTAGTACAAGATATTTCTGTTAATTTGATGTTTTTTGATAAATCTAGCTTGGTTATACTATTATTATCACAGTGAAATTTACTTAAATTATTATGTTTTGTAACATTAATGGAAGTAATAGCATTATCTGAAAAGTACAAATGCTCAAGTAGGGTATTTTTTGAAATATCTAAAGATGTTAATTGATTTGCGCTAGCGTTTAAGTATTTTAATTTTGTGTTTTTTAAAAGATCTAAGGAAGTTATTTTGTTAAATTGACAACCTAAACTTTCTAAATTTATATTCTTTGAAGTAATTAGAGAATTCAATTGATTGTTTGGAATACTTAGAGATTCTAAGGCTTTATTTTCAGATACATTTAAAGTTGTTAATTCATTATTTCCGGCCTGCAGGGTTTCTAGGTTTATGTTTTTAGAGATGTTTAAGTCAGTTAATTTGTTTTCGGTTACATCTAAAAATGTTAAATTAGTGTTGCCTGATACATCTAAATTTGAAATTAAGTTATTGTTACAAACTAGAGTTGTTAATGAAGTACTTTTTGGAACATTCAGATTAGTCAATTTATTACGGCTGACATCAATTCTAATTAAATTGGTGTTCTTAGATAGGTCAAGAGTGGTGAGAGAATTATTAGTGAAGTAAAATTCAAGCAATGAAGTGAAATCCTGGATTCCAGTGAAATCCGAGATCGGAACTCCTGTTAGATTTAATGATAGGACAGTGCTAATATTATCAGTTAGCACCTTACCGTCAACAATGCCAGAATCGTACCCAAGCTGGATAAGTTTATTTTCGAAATTTGGATCTGGTATAAGGGTGTAAAGTGTACAATCAATATTGTAGTTTGCCGAAGAATCTTTAGATGCTGGCAGCCAATTAGTATTAGAATAAGCGACATCATCTACAACAATACATGTTAAATTAGGATTATCTCTTAAATTAAGCTGCGTTTTATTTATTTTAGTATTGTTGCCATTCTTTAAATTCAATTTTGTTAAATTGTTTGAAACACATGTAAAATCAACTAAATTAATATTTGTAGAAAGGTCTAGCTTTGCTATTTTGTTTGAATCACAATATAGAGAAACTAAAGCTGTGTTTTTTGATAGATTTAAAGTTGTCAATTGATTTTCCCAGCACGTTAAGCTGTTTAATTGTGTGTTTTGAGATAAATTCAGGGATGTAATTTGATTTTTACTGCAGGAAAGTATTTTTAATATAGTATTGGCGTTAGTATTTATAAAAGGTAAATTGTTAGAATCACAATGTAGATTTTCTAGCAAAATTGCGCCGCTTAGAGCTAAAACTTCTATTGAATTGCTGTTACATTGTAATTCTTTTAACTTTGCATTGTTAGTAAAAGATAAATTTTTCAGTTTATTATTAGAACAATAAAAGTATTTCAGGTCTCTATTTTGAGAAATATTTAGATTCGTTAATAAGTTATTTGAACAATTAAAAGTTGATAAATAGCTATTTTGTGAAATATTTAAACTAGTTATTTCATTGTTGTTACACTTTAGAATCTCTAAATCAGAAAAATTTTCTATTCCGGTTAGATCTTTGATAGAGCTATA
The DNA here is from genome assembly GCF_044007415.1 of Flavobacterium sp. FlaQc-28. Lineage (NCBI taxonomy): Bacteria > Pseudomonadati > Bacteroidota > Flavobacteriia > Flavobacteriales > Flavobacteriaceae > Flavobacterium > Flavobacterium sp. FlaQc-28. The sequence goes on along the minus strand of NZ_JBIPCM010000001.1, from coordinate 526,723 downwards.
TGAGACATCTAGTGAGATCAAACTTGATATTTTGGAGGTTAATACTTTTCCATCAGCTATGCCGCTATCAATTCCTAAAGCAATCAGTTTATTTTCAAAATTAACATCTGGAATTTCTGTGTATTGTGCATAAATAGAAAAATTTACAAGCAACAGTAATAAAAGTAGTTTTGTTTTCATAAAGTAGGTTTAGGGTTAGGATATACAATTTTACGCAATTTATATTACTTTTTCTTACGGGAATGCGTAAAAAAAAGCAATTTATAAGGATAAATGGTTTTAAAATAAATAGTTATAAGAATGGGTAAGGTTTTCTTTTTAGAAAAAAATCCCGTTTTCAATAAAATGAATTCGGGATTCTTAGTTTAACTAATTGTGATTATTTAAGTGTTAGTTAGTTTTAAATTTCCAAACCTGACCAACAGTTTCACCTCCTTTGTTGTCTTTTACGACAACTTTCCAGAAGTATTCTTTTGTAGCTTCTAATGTAACATCAAATGATGAAGCGCTTGTGTTCTCGGTAACTTTTGCTGTTGGAGGATTAGTTGTTCCAAAATACACATCGTAAGTTAGAATATCACTTGCGTCAACATCAGATGCTTTCCATTTTAAAGCAGCCGTTGCTGTACTTAAAGCAGAATTTATTGCGGGCTGAATTAACTCTGGAGCAAATGGTAAATGATTTACAACAGCCGTTCCCGCAGTATAAAACTTGAAAGTTGCAGAGTAAGCACTAGATAAACCTTTGCTGTCTGCGGCTTGTACTCTCCAATAATATGCTGTATTTTTCTCTAACGAAAGAGAAGAACTAACGGTTGAGTTGTTAAGTGTATTAACAATTTGAGTAAATCCGTTATCTTTTGCAACTTGAATTTGGTAGACAATTGGATCTTTTTCAGTATCAGTAGATTGATTCCATTGTAAAGAAACAGTATTGTCTAAACATAATTTACCGTCAGTTGGAGATACTAATACTGGAACTGTAGGTGCCGTATTTGTAACTGGAGGAGTAACAGGATCGTCTCCGCCCCCGCCTCCGCATGCAGCAAACAAAAAACTAATGATTGATAGGTATATAAAATTCTTCATTTTTATTTTTTTATAATTTTAATGTATTCTGGAGTTTCTAAATAGATTTTCGCGGCATAAATTCCCGAAGCTTGGTTTTCAAGACTTAACTGCGCTTTTCCATTTTCGATAGAATATGTTTTAGTCGAAACTAATTGTCCAGCAAAATTGTACAATTCGATTTTAACTTCTTTTTGACCAGTTGGAATTTCAATTTCAAAACTTCCAGAAGTTGGATTTGGGTAAGCAGATAATGTTCCTAAAAGATCCATTGTGGCTACTTTTTTAGAAAAAATACCTTCACAAGCTTTAGCAGTTGCTACTTCAATTAAACCGCCTTTTTCTAAACTTAAATTAAAGTTAGAATCTGTTGTTTGAAATTGCTGAGTTCCATCAACAAACACAGTAAAAGGAGCCGTTCCTTCAGTAATTTCTACTGCTACATTTTTAGAAGTTACGCTTGATTTTCCTGCAATGTTTGCGGCTTTTGGAATAGTTACGGTAAAGTTTTGTTCGAATATCATTTCCGGAATTGTGATCTTGATTTTGTAAGTTCCCGGAGTTAAACTAGTAACTTTTAAACTGTTGTTTGTAAAAGTGTACGATTTGTCATTTATTGCTGCTGTATATGCAAATGAATTTTTACCAACAATACTAATCTCGCCATTGTTTTCTCCTGTACAAGATTCCCCTTTAGTTTCAACAGTAAAATTGTCTGCAGGTAAATTTAGTTGTCCTGTACATTCTGTATTGTAAGTTGCAATTGCATCTTTTTTAGAAGGCCAATTTGCAGTTGCATAGTTAACATCATCAACTTGAATACAATATAGTTTTGGGTTTGAAAAAAATGAAACATAATTGTTGTTTAATAATGTATTTTTTCCATTTTTAAGGTTTAAGCTCGTTAATTGATTTGAGTTTACCATCAAACTGGTTAATAGAGGGTTTTTTGAGACATCGATTGTTACAATTTTATTCTCGTTAACCTCAAGACCATTTAGGAAAACATTATTTGAAACATCAATAGTTGTTAATTGACATTTTTTGGCATTTAAATAAGTTAGAGCTTTATTTTGAGAAACATCTAAAGTTGTTAATTCATTTGAAAAAACACTTAAACTAGTTAAAGCTGTATTTTTAGAAGTATTTAAAGCTGTTATTTTGTTTCCGTAAACGCTTAGTGTTTTTAAGGCTGAATTGGCAGTTACATCAATAGTTGTAATTTGATTTGAAGCAACTTCTAATCGAGTTAATGCTGTATTTTTAGACACATTAATCTCTGTTAGTTTATTATTATCAGCAACTAAAGTTTGTAAAGATAAATTGTTCGAAACATTCAATTCTGTCAATTTATTAGTACCGCAATTTAGAGATTCTAAAGTAGTATTTTTAGAAAGATCTAATGTTGTAATTTGATTATCTGCGATGTCTAAAAGTTTTAATTTTAGGTTTCTGGAAACATCTATTTTAGTAAGAGCGCCATGATAACAATAAAGACTTTCTAATGATTTAAAATCTTCAATTCCTGTTAAGTCTGTTGTTTTATTTGTTAAGTCAGTAGCTGATAATGATTTAATATTTTCAATTTTTGAAGTCAAAACTTTTCCGTCAATTTCTCCAGAATCATAACCTTGAGCGATTAATCTTCTTTCAAAGTTTGGATCAGGAATTAAAGTGTATTGAAAGTTTGGTGCACATGGCTCAGATGAATAGCTTGCTGTTGCATCTTTAGCAATCCATTTTTCTGTAGAGAAAGCAGCATCGTCAACCTGAATACAACGCAAGTTTGGATTTTCAGTAAAGTTTCCAAAAATCATATTTTGCATGTTAGCATTGTTGCCATTCTTTAGGTTTAAGGTATATAAATTGTTACCTGCACAATCAAATTCCTTTAACTTTATATTTTTAGAAACATCTAAATCTCTCAATTTATTAAAGCTAACGCTTAAAGAGGTAAGGTTAGTGAAATAAGATAAATCAAGAGTTGCGAACTCATTATGGCTGATGTTTAGATTTGTTAGTGAAGTGCTTGCTCTAAAAGACGAAGTACTTAGTTTGTTTTTACTTATATTTAAACTTGTAAGTGATTTGTATTTTAGCGCATCAAAAACAGTCAATTGATTGTTACTACAGTCTAAAGATGTTAATGAAGAGAAATCTTGTAATCCTGTTAAATCTGTAATCTCACTATTTGAGATGTTTAAGCTAGTTAGAAATACAATATTCATTGTAGCAACTTTTCCATTTTTTCCATCCTTGTCGATACCAAGACTTATAAGTTTCGCCTCAAATTTTGGATCTGGAATTAATGTATAAGGTACTGTAACTGGGCAAGCTTCTGCTGAAAAAACAGCAGTTTCATCTTTTTTGCTTTTCCAATTCGTGTTAGAGTATGCAGCATCATCAACTTGAATACAGGTTAAATCAGGATTGGCTGTAAAATTTAGATTAGTTAATAAAGTATTTGCCCCATTTTTGATGTTAAGGTTTGCTAATTTATTTCCAGAAATAGCAATCGAAGTTAATTTTGGATTTTTTGATAAATCTAATACTCTAAGTTGGTTTTCATAGGCGTTAAATTCAGCCAATTCTGTGTTTTTTGACAGATCTAAAGTAATTAATTCTCCACGATATGCACTAAAACGAATTAGTTTAGTGTTTTGACTTAAATCTAACGTTTTTAGTTTGTTGTCAAAGATGTCCAAAGAAGTTAAATTAACATTTTTTGAAAGATTTAAAGTTGTGAACGGTGATGATCCTAAACGTAAAGTCGTTAAATTAACATTTTTTGAAAGATCAATACTCTGAATAGAAGTTGCATTGGCCGATAAATAAGTTAAAGCTTGATTTTTAGAAAGATCTAAGGTTGTCAAAGGATTGTTAGAAACATCTAACTGAGTTAAAGATGTAAAACCTTCAATACCTTTTAGGTCTTTAATGTTTCGGTTTGCCAACTCATTCATGGTTCTAACCTGTACAATATTTTCGGTTTTTACTTTTCCGTTTTTACCATCTCTGTCGATTTTTTGAGCAATAAGAAAATCTTCGAAGTTTGAATCCGGAATAAGTGTATAAACTTCACAATCTAAACTAAAACTTGCAGATGGATCTTTGGTAACACTCCAATTTTCTGTAGCCGTAATATCAGCAACCCTAATACAAGTTAAGGCACTGTTACTCGATGCGTTTAAAGTTTTCAATGCACTATTTTTAGACAAATCAACTTTGGTAATTAAATTGTTAGAAATGTTTAAAGTTTGTAAAGCTGCAAAGCCTTCAAGACCTGTAAAATTTTTAATCGCGCTGTTAGATACATCTAATGAAGTAACATTGCTGATACTGGAGTTTAAGATTGCACCATTTCTACCATCAGTATCGATTCCAAGACTGATTAATTTGTCTTCGAATGCTAAATCAGCAATGGTGGTTGCAAGACTGCAATTCAATGCATTATAGTTTACTTCTGGATCTTTTATTTCGGACCAGTTAATATTAGAATACTCAATATTATCAACTTGAATACAGCTTAAGTTTGCATTTCCTCTAAAATCAGGGTAATAGGTAGATCCTGATTTTCCGTCTATATTTGTAAAATAGATCCCTACATTTTTTACGAAGTTTGAATTGTTTCCATTCTGTAAATTCAGGCTTGTCAAATTGTTATTCCCACAGCTTACAAAAGTCAAAGCGGTATTCTTGCTTAAATCCAATGAAGGTATTTGATTTGAAGAACAGCTTAAAGTTTTTAATAGTTTGTTATTGCTGACATCAAGAGATGTTAATTTATTACCGCCAATTAGAGCCACTTCTAGTGCTGTGTTTTTCGACAAGTCTAAAGTGCTTATGCTACTGCTTTGAAATTTCAACATTTTTAATGCAGTATTTTGGCTCAAATTCAGTTCTTCCATTTTAACCTGCCAAATGTCTAATTCTAAAAGCTTAGTGTTTTTTGAAAGATCTAAAGATTTTAAAATGCTGGCACTTCCGTTAGCACCCGCAACTAAATACTCAAGTGCAGTATTTGAAGAAGTATCAAACGTCGTTAAGTTATTGCTTACACAATCTAAAAATGTCAATTTAGTATTAGCCTTTAAGTTTAAATTGGTAAGCGAATTGTAGCCAACATTTAACTTCTCTAAAGCTAAATTATTACTTACATCTAAGGTTGTCAATTCGTTACTGCTGCAATTTAAAATTGTTAAAGATGTGTTTTGAGTTACATCTAAGCTTTTAAGTGGATTTGAATTTATTTTTAAGGATTCTAAAGCCGTGTTTTTAGTAAAACTTATAGTTTTAAGTTGGTTGCTGGAAGCATCTAACGATTTTAAGTTTAAATTGTTTGAAACGTCTAATGTTGTTAATTTGTTTCTATCAACTTGTAAACTAGTAAGAGATTTATTTGCAGATACTTCTAAAGCCGTCAAGTTGTTATTAGAGGCTGAAACTTGTGTTAACTTCGTGCTTTTTGATATATTCAGTACGTTCAATTTGTTTCCGTAAACTGATAAGTCAGTTAGCTCAGTATTTTTTGAAAGATCTAAATTTTCAATCTCATTAAAATAGCATTTTAAGCTGGTCAAAGCTGTAAAGTCTTCAATACCAGATAGATTTTTAATATTTGCACTTGAGACATCTAAAATTGTAACTCCTTCAATGCTTTCGGTATTTACTTTTCCATTTTTACCATCTTTATCAATACGCAGCGCTATAAGCTTATCTTCAAAGTTTGAATCTGGAATTAAAGTAAAAGTGTCACAATTTAAATTAAAACTTGCTGTTTCATCTTTAGTCGTTGCCCATTTTAAAGCTGCTTCAACATCTGTAACTTGTATGCATTTTAAAGAAGAATTATTAGAGCAATTTAAAGTATTCAAAAATTTATTTTGAGAAACATTTAATCGTTTTAATAAATTACCAGAACAATTTAATGTTGTTAAAGAAGTAAAACCTTCAATTCCGGTAAGCTTTGTAAGTGAACTATTAGAAACATCTAAAGTGGTTATTGCAGCAATACTAGAGTTTAAAACAGCCCCGTTTTTACCATCTGTGTCAATTTTTAAAGCGATCAGCTTATCTTCAAAAGCAGTATCTAAAACTGTCATTGAACCACATTCAAAAGGATAAAAATTGGACTCAGCATCTTTAGTTGTCCATGTCGTTTTTGCATATTCTACATCATCTACAGCAATACAATAAAGTTTTGGATTATATCGAAGATAAACGCTATTTGCTTTTAGAAGGGAGTTATTGCCATTTTTCAGGTTTAAAGTTGAAAGCTGGTTTGATTCGCAGGTTAAATAATTTAAAGCAATGTTTTTGCTTAAATCAAGACTAGTTAATTTATTGTCACGGGCAAACAATTTGGATAATTTTGTATTGCTCGAAAGATCAAGTGAAGTTAACTGATTGTCATAGCAATAAATTTCCTGTACGTTTATATTTTGTGATAAGTCAAGAGAGGTTAATTTATTACCTTGAATTAATAATGAATTTAGCGCTTTATTGTTAGATAAGTTTAAACTAGTAAGTTGATTATTCTCGCAGCTTAAAGTAGTTAATTGCAAGTTTTTACTAAGGTTAAGACTTTTTAGTTTTCCATTACCTCCTGTTTGAGACGAATAGGTTGAACCTTTACAAAACAAACTTTGTAATGCTGTAAAGTCTTGTATTCCTGTTAAGTCAGAAACCAGTGTGCCATCTACAGTAATCGTTTTTACGGTGTTAACATTCGAAGTCACAACTTTGCCATCGACAGTTCCAGAATCAATTCCTAAAGAAATAAGAGCCTTTTCAAACTCGACATCAGGAATAAGAGTATACTGTTCCGTTCCTGCAACATAAACTTTAACATCATCAATTAGGACATCAAAAGCCTGGCCGTCAAAACTAAAAGTTGAAATAGATAAATCATAAGAAAGGTTGGCATCTGGTGTAAAACTAGATTCAACCTCAGTCCATAAATTATTTACAGCAAAAGAACTTTTTGATAATGTAGTACCGCTTCCTGTCTTTGAGATATTCAACGCTATAGGATGGCTTCCGCTATAATTATTAGTGAGATATTTATACTTAAATTTTACAGTATAAGTAACTCCCGCTTTTAATGGAACTAGATTGTTAATTTTAGGGGATAGTGTTACGTACTTTAATCGGATACTGTAATCTCCCTGAATAGCTTCAAAACTTTGGGAAAAAGAATTTTGATCTGACCAATAGGCCGGAAAATTTCCTGTCCAGCTTTCAAAGCCGCCATTCGGAACTAAGTTGGTTTGTGCGTAAATAGAAAAATTTGCCAGTAACAGCAATAAGAGTAGTTTTGTTTTCATAGATTCGGTTTAGAATTCAGTCGCGCAAGGATAACTATTTTAAACGGACTTTCCTTACGGGAAGACGTAAAGAGAAAAAGTTTTTTTTTAATCTAAAGAAAGAGCATACAAATTAGAATATTTTTTTCCAATCAAATTGAGCAAAATCATTTGAAACGAAGTGGGTTAGCATGTGTTTTTATGTTTTTAAAAAATCATAACACAGTGTTAATGGTTAGTTTTTTGTAACAAAAAATCATAATTTAGTCCCATCTTTTAACTATACATTATTTTTAGATACATGAGTCATATAAAACCTCTTAAATTATCTGCTTTTGCATTACTTGTTTTAGCAGGCTGTAGTGCTACTTTGCAAGCGCAAGTTTCAACTCCAAAAGAATTCATTAAAGCGCCACTAACAGTTGTTAAAAAAGCACCAGTCAGCGAAAACGAACTAAAAAGATGGAGTCATCTTGATTTAATCAAAGATTCTATTCCGGGTATGAGTGTTGATAAGGCTTACGCTGAACTATTACAAGGAAAAAAAGGTCAAAAAGTTATTGTAGGAATAGTAGATTCTGGTGTTGATATTGAGCACGAAGATTTACAAGGAATGATCTGGACAAACACAAAAGAAATTCCGGGAAACGGAATCGACGATGATAAAAACGGTTTCATCGACGACGTTCATGGATGGAATTTCCTTGGAAATGCTGTTCATGAAAATCTAGAAATGACACGTATCGTTAAAAAAGGTGATGATGGTTCTGCTCAATATAAAGAGGCTCTAGCACAGTATACCGAGAAATATGAAAAAGCATTAAAAGATAAAGAACAAGTAGATTTTTTATTAGAAGTTCACAATACGATTAAGAAAGAGCTTAATAAAACGACTTACAAAATAGAAGATCTAAGTGCAATTACTTCAGCAGACTCAAAAGTTTTGCAAAGTAAAAGGATCATGACGCAAATTTTTACAAATGCAGGTCCAACATTTGATCCAGAAGCTGATTTTGGAGAGTATAAAGATCAGGTTTACGATCAATTAAATTATAATTTGAATAAAGATTATGATGGAAGAAAAATCGTAGGTGATAATCCTGAAGACATCAAAAACAAGTATTACGGAAACAATATTGTTTTTGGTCCAGATAAAGAAAAAGCACTGCATGGAACTCACGTAGCGGGAATTGTTGCGCAAGTTCGTGGTAATAATTTAGGCGGAGACGGTGTTGCCGCAAATGTTGAAATCTTAACAGTAAGAGCTGTTCCAGATGGAGATGAGTACGATAAAGATATTGCTTTGGCGATTCGTTATGCAGTTGATAACGGTGCAAAAATAATTAACGGAAGTTTTGGTAAAAGCTTCTCTCCACATAAAAATTGGGTTTATGATGCTATTAAGTATGCCGCCAAAAAAGACGTTTTAATTGTTCATGCGGCAGGTAACGACGGTTATAATATCGATGAAAATAAGAACATCAATTATCCAAACGATTCTCAAGATAACATTAAAGAGTTTGCAGACAATGTAATAACAATTGGAGCAATCAATAAACAATACGGAGAAAATGTTGTTGCACCATTCTCAAATTTCGGAAAAATAAATGTTGACGTTTTTGCGCCGGGTGAAGAAATTTATGCAACAGTTCCAAACAATAAATACAAATATTTACAAGGAACTTCAATGGCAGCTCCAAACGCTGCAGGAGTTGCGGCATTAATTCGTTCGTATTATCCAAAACTAAAAGCATCTCAGGTAAAACATATTTTAATGGATTCTGGAGTTGCACTTCCTTCAAAAGTTGTTTTGGGCGAAAATCCAAATCCAGATGAAAAACCTGCAGCAGTTTCTTCTGTAGAATCATCAAAAGCAGCCAAAATGGTAAATGCCTACAATGCTTTATTGATGGCCGAAAAAATGTCGAAGAAATAAAAACTAACTAAAAAACTAATCCAATGGAAGAGCGGCAGCTCTTCCATTTTTATTGTAATTATCATGCGAAAAATTATTTTACTTTCCTTTCTGAGCTTAGGTTTAAGTCCAGCTTTTGCACAAAACGCTTCATATTGGCAGCAACACGCCGATTATAAAATGGAGGTTTCGATGGATGTTAAAAACTATCAATACAAAGGAAAACAAGAATTGGTTTATACCAATAATTCATCAGATACCTTAAAAAAGGTGTTTTATCATTTATTTTTAAACGCCTTTCAACCAGGAAGTGAGATGGATGCTCGTCTACATTTTATTAAAGATCCAGACGGAAGAATGGTAAATAAAGTAAAAGGCGCTGATGGAAAAGAAGTAAAACAAAGCCGTATTGAAACTTTAAAACCAAATGAAATAGGGTATTTAAAAATCGCTAATTTCAAACAAGATGGTGTTTCTGCACAAACAAGAGTTTCAGGAACTATTATGGAAGTGACTTTGCCTAAACCAATTTTACCAAATTCTAAAACTACTTTTACGTTAGATTTTGACGGACAAGTTCCGGTGCAAGTTCGTCGTGCAGGAAGAAATAATACTGAAGGCGTTGAACTTTCAATGTCGCAATGGTACCCAAAATTAGCCGAATTTGATTTCGAAGGATGGCACGCAGATCCATATATCGCAAGAGAATTTCACGGAGTTTGGGGTAATTTTGATGTTAAAATTACAATTGACAAAGAGTATACTCTTGGAGCTTCAGGATATTTGCAAGACAAAAATACAATTGGTCACGGTTACGAAGATGCTGGCGTAACAGTTGTTTATCCTAAAAAAACAAAAACATTAACATGGCATTTTATTGCACCAAATGTTCACGATTTTACATGGGCTGCTGATAAAGAATATACTCATGATATTGTAAAAGGACCAAACGATGTCGATTTGCATTTCTTTTACAAAAACAATCCAAAAACAACAGCGAACTGGAAACAGTTAGAGCCATTAATGGTAAAAGTTATGGATTATTACAATCATAGAGTTGGACAATATCCGTACAAACAATACTCGTTTATTCAAGGCGGTGATGGAGGAATGGAGTATGCAATGTGTACTTTAATGCTTGGAAACGGAACTCTTGAAGGAATTTTAGGAACTGCTACACACGAATTAGGACATTCATGGTTTCAACATATTTTGGCTTCAAATGAATCAAAACATCCTTGGATGGACGAAGGTTTTACAACCTATATCGAAGACAGTGCTTTGAACGAATTAAAAGGAGATAAAAAAGAGGTAAATCCTTTTGTAGGAAATTATAAAGCGTATTACAGTTTAGTAAATTCTGGAAAAGAACAATCGCAGACAACTCATGGAGATCGTTATGACGAAAATAGACCTTACAGCATTTCATCTTATGTAAAAGGAAGTATCTTTTTATCGCAGTTAGAATATGTAATAGGGAAAGATAATGTTGATGAAACTCTAAAAAGATATTTCAACGATTTCAAATTCAAACATCCAACTCCAAATGATATCAAAAGAACAGCCGAAAGAGTTTCTGGAGCTGAGTTAGATTGGTACTTAATAGATTGGGCACAAACAACCAATACAATTGATTACGGAATTGCAGCTGTTGCTGATAATGCAGGAAAAACAACAGTTTCTTTAGAGAGAATTGGAAGAATGCCAATGCCAATTGATTTGAAAGTAGAATATACTGATGGAACTTCTGAGAATTTCTACATTCCGTTGAGAATGATGAATTTTATTAAACCGAATCCAAATCCAAACGAAAAAAGAACAGTTTTAGAAGATTGGGCTTGGGCACAGCAAAACTATAGTTTTACGATTGACAAAAACAAAACTGCAATCAAAAAAATCACTATCGATCCAAGTGGATTAATGGCTGATGTAAAGCAGACGAATAATGTTTATGAGGTAAAGTAATTCGCAGATCTCAATAAAAAATCCCGTTTAGAATATTCTAAACGGGATTTTTATTTTTAAGACATTTGAAGTTTAACTCAAATGCTCAATCATATCTTTTGTCATTGATTCAAGATCAAAAGTATGTTTCCAGTTCCAATCTTCTCTTGCAGAACTGTCGTCGATACTTGCCGGCCAGCTGTCTGCAATTTTTTGACGGAAGTCAGGATTGTAAGTGATTTCAAAATCAGGAATATGCTTTTTAATTTCAGCCGCGATTTCAGTTGGAGTAAAACTCATAGCTGCTAAATTGTATGACGAATGTATTTTTATTTCTTCAACAGGTGCTTTCATGATGTTGATAGTAGCATCAATAGCATCATCCATGTACATCATTGGCATTTTTGTTTCTGATGATAAAAAGCATTCGTATTTTTTATCGGCAATAGCCTTATAGAAAATATCAACAGCATAATCAGTAGTTCCGCCGCCGGGAGGAGTAGACCAACTGATTAAACCAGGATAACGTATGCTTCGAACATCAACGCCGTAAATATTATGGTAATATTCACACCATCTTTCACCAGCCTGTTTACTAATTCCGTAAACCGTCGAAGGTTCCATAACGGTATATTGAGGAGTATTTTCTTTTGGAGTTGTTGGGCCAAAAACAGCGATACTTGAAGGCCAGAAAATTTTCTGAATCTTTTTTGCTTTTGCTAAATTCAAAACATGAAAAAGAGAGTTCATATTTAAATCCCAAGCAAATGCTGGATTTTTTTCAGCAGTTGCTGATAAAAGCGCAGCCATCAAATAAACATCAGTGATTTTATGAACTTCAACAAGATGTTCAATTTGGTTAAAATCTAAAGCATTGACTACTTCAAAGGGACCTGAATTAACAACATCAGTATTTAATTTTCGAATATCAGAAGCGATTACATTTTCGGTTCCGTAAAGTTTGCGCAATTTTTGAGTCAGCTCAGTCCCAATTTGACCGCAAGCGCCAATGATTAATATTTTTGGATTCATTTTTAGATGATTTTTTTAGAGACACAAATATAACGTTTTCGTAATTACGTACGTTTTTTAGAATCATAATTTATAAATTCAATAACAAAAAAGTTTGTTTGTTGGATAATTCTCTGTTTAAGAAATGTGCCTTTGTGCTTTTTGAGTGTTTTTTAAAGGCTTTTTTTGGATAATAAATCCTGTAGAAAATGAGTTTGTCACTTAAAATTGATGATAAAAAAACAACCTTGATTTATAGAATCTTTAGCAAAAATCAGAATTCGTAATTGTAAATTTACTTTGTAACTTTGCGATCTAACATTTTATGAAATGAAATATAAAATAGCAGTATTTCTGCTTTTGATTTTAGTGCTTCAATCTTGTCAAAACCAAGACGAAAAGCGTCAAGCTGAAAATGCAAAAGAAGCTAAAAAGAATGAAAAAATTTTTAATAACATCAATAAAGCATGGGTTTTTATTGATGAGCCAATCAATGAAATTTCGGAACAAAATGTAAGAGCCTGGACAGAATGGCGCGATTTTATGAAAGAGATTGGAGATAAGCCAAGAAAAACTATTGGTGCATTTCAGAAAAAATCTACTGCCATTTCAAAAAAAGCAATGGCTTTAAACAATAATATTCCTGCTGAATTTAATCTGCCTCAAATAAGAAGCCGAATTTCAATTTTAATTACAAAAGTTAGAATGTTGGATTTGTTTATTCATTTGAGTAAAATACCAGATGATAAAGTAGCTTTTTTGATAGGAGAGATTAATAAAGAATTAGTTTCCTTAGAAAGACAGATGGATAAAATTGTTGAGAAAAATAAAATTCCAAAAGAAGAAGGAGAAGAGGATTTTTTAAAAATGTTAGATACGACGCGCGCCATTCCAAGTTCAAGCGCACCGCATTCACCAATACAAAATATAGATCAAAACGCACCAAAAGTTGAGTAAAAACGCTTTATATACTACCTATGACAATTTGCCTAAAGCACAGCAGATTGCCACAAGTTTACTGGAGGGAAATCAGGTAAAAATGAATCTTAGCGGATTGTTAGGATCTGCGGTTTCATTTATAATTCGCTCTGTTTTTAAGAAAACAGAATTGCCTTTTTTGATTGTTTTAGACAACAAAGAAGAAGCAGCTTATTATTTGAATGATTTAGAGCAAATGATTGGTGAGCAGGATGTTTTGTTTTATCCCGCTTCATTTCGTCGTCCGTACCATATTGAGGAAACAGATAATGCGAATGTTTTACTTCGTGCTGAGGTTTTAAACCGAATCAATTCTCGAAAAAAACCAGCTGTAATTGTTACGTATCCAGAAGCACTTTTTGAAAAAGTAGTTACGAGAAGAGAACTTGATAAAAACACTTTAAAAGTAGCTTTAAACGATAAAATTTCAATTGATTTTATCAACGAAGTTTTGTTTGAATATGAATTTAAAAGAGTCGATTTTATTACAGAACCAGGAGAATTTTCGGTTCGTGGAGGAATTGTCGATGTTTTTTCTTTCTCAAACGATCATCCGTACAGAATAGAGTTTTTTGGAAACGAAGTAGACAGTATCAGAAGTTTTGATGTAGAAACACAATTATCTGTAGAAACACATAAAAAAATAACGATTATCCCGAATGTCGAAAACAAGATATTTCAGGAAAACCGCGAAAGCTTTTTAGATTATATTGCTGAAAAGACTGTTCTTTTCATCCAAAATACAGACGGTCTTTTTAGTCAGTTAGACAAACAATTTGCAAGAGCAGAAGAGGCTTTTGAGAAACTTTCGAAAGAAATAAAACACGCCGAACCTGAAAAGCTATTCTTAAATCAAGCTTCGTTTATCAAGCGAGCTTTAGATTTTTCGATTGTTGAATTGGCTTCAAAACCAATTTTTAAAACCACTAAAAAGTTCGAATTTCATTTTCAGCCGCAGCCATCTTTCAATAAACAATTTGATTTGTTGCTGAACAATCTGAGCGAAAATCATTTTAACGGATATAAAAATTATTTATTCTGTTCGAATGAAACACAGGCAAAACGTTTTCATGATATTTTTGAAAGTTTAGATGAGGCCAATTCAGAGAATATCAGAAAGCAATATAATACAATTGTACTTCCTTTATATCAGGGTTTTATTGACGAAGAGAATCAAATAACTGCTTACACAGATCATCAGATTTTTGAGCGTTATCATAAATTCAACATCAAAAACGGCTATTCGAAAAAGCAGAATATTACGCTAAAAGAATTAACGGCACTTTCTGTTGGCGATTATGTTACGCACATTGATCACGGAATTGGAAAGTTTGGCGGATTGCAGAAAATTCAAGTCGAAGGTAAAACGCAGGAAGCCATAAAACTGGTTTATGCCGATAATGATATTGTTTACGTAAGCATTCACTCGCTTCATAAAATTTCTAAATACAACGGAAAAGACGGAACGCCTCCAAAAATCTATAAATTAGGTTCGAACGCGTGGAAAGTTTTAAAACAAAAAACCAAAGCGCGAGTTAAGCATATTGCCTTCAATTTGATTCAGTTGTATGCAAAACGAAGATTAGAAAAAGGTTTCCAATTTGCGCCGGATAGTTATTTGCAAAACGAATTAGAAAGTTCGTTTATTTATGAAGATACACCCGATCAAACTAAATCGACGCAAGAAGTAAAAGCCGATATGGAAAGCGATCGCCCAATGGATCGTTTGGTTTGCGGTGACGTTGGTTTCGGAAAAACAGAAGTTGCAATTCGTGCCGCTTTTAAAGCTGTAGATAATAGTAAACAAGTTGCAGTTTTAGTTCCTACCACTATTTTAGCTTATCAGCATTATAGAACTTTTACGGAACGATTAAAAGATATGCCAGTTTCTGTTGGTTACTTAAACAGATTTAGAACGGCAAAACAAAAAACACAGACTTTAAAAGATTTAGCCGAAGGAAAACTGGATATCGTTATTGGAACACATCAATTAGTCAATAAAAATGTAGTTTTTAAAGATTTAGGATTATTGATTGTCGATGAGGAACAAAAGTTTGGGGTTAACGTAAAAGATAAATTAAAAACCATTGCTGCAAATGTTGATACGTTGACATTGACGGCAACTCCAATTCCGAGAACGCTTCAGTTTTCATTAATGGCAGCACGTGATTTATCAGTAATTACAACGCCTCCGCCAAATAGATATCCGATTGAAACAAATGTGGTTGGTTTTAATGAAGAAATTATTCGTGATGCGATTTCGTATGAAATTCAAAGAAACGGACAGGTTTTCTTCATCAATAATCGAATCGAAAATATAAAAGAAGTCGCAGGAATGATTCAGCGTTTGGTTCCAAATGCAAGAGTTGGAATTGGTCACGGACAAATGGACGGTGCTAAACTCGAGGAATTGATGTTAGGCTTCATGAACGGTGATTTTGATGTTTTGGTGGCAACCACAATCATCGAAAGTGGATTGGACGTTCCAAATGCCAATACAATTTTCATCAATAATGCCAACAATTTTGGATTATCAGATTTGCACCAAATGCGCGGTCGTGTTGGGCGAAGCAATAAAAAAGCATTCTGTTATTTCATTTGTCCTCCGTATTCTTCAATGACCGAAGACGCGAGAAAACGTATTCAGGCTCTTGAACAATTTAGCGAACTTGGAAGCGGTTTCAATATTGCAATGAAAGATCTTGAGATTCGTGGAGCAGGAGATTTATTGGGAGGAGAACAAAGTGGTTTCATTAATGAAATTGGTTTTGATACGTACCAAAAAATCATGAACGAAGCGATCGAAGAATTAAAAGAAAATGAATTCAAAGATTTATATCCTGAAGAGAATGATATTGAAACGAAAGAATACGTAAAAGATCTACAAATCGATACTGATTTTGAGCTGTTATTTTCTGATGAATATATCAATAATGTTACCGAGCGTTTGAGTTTATACAACGAGTTGGGTTCTGTGAAGAACGAAGAAGAATTAATTGTTTTTCAAAACAAGTTAATTGACCGTTTTGGTCCAATGCCTCCGCGTGCCAATGCATTGATGAATAGTATTCGCATCAAATGGATTGCTACTGCAGTAGGAATTGAAAAATTGGTAATGAAAAAAGGTAAAATGATTGGCTATTTTGTTTCTGATCAACAATCAGATTATTATCAATCAAAGCGTTTTCATAAAGTAATAAAGTTTGTGCAAACCCACAGTAATCTTTGTACGATGAAAGAAAAGCAAACACCTAACGGTTTACGACTTTTATTGACTTTTGACAATGTAAAATCGACTAAAAGAGCTTTGGAATTGATGGAAATGCTGGGAGAATAAAAATAAAGTTGCCACGAATTTCACGAATTTCCACAAATTTAATTCGTGCTAATTCGTGCTAAAAATAAAATGGTCGTATGAAAAGTTCATACGACCATTCTTTTCGTTAAAAACGATTAACTTATATCTAGTTTTTTAAGTCTTTAATAACTTTAAAAGCAACATCAACTTGATCTTCACCAACTAAAATAGTAAATTCATTTGAAGTCGAAATTACTTCGTTTATGATTATTCCTTCCCAAGCTAAACGTTGAAAAATGAAATAATAAATACCAGGAACCACAATATTTTCTTTTGGTAATTTTACCGTAATAGAAGCTAGATTGTCTAATTTCTGAATTAATTTTTCGCGCATAAAGTGTTTTTCAACTAAATGATTTACACTGCTGCTCACCACAATATTAGTTTCATTTACACCACGAGACGAAGTATAAAAAATATCAGATAAAGCATTAATATCAGAAATTAAATCAGCCTGTTTGTTTAAAACAGTTTCTGAAGCAGCAAAAGTGTAATCTGTCAATTCAGATCTTACGGTAATTTCGCCAATATTTTTAATGACCTTATTGATCTTATGATTTAATTTAAAATCCAATTCTTCAGTCAGTCGTTTCAACGACATTACAACAGCACCTTGTTTTACTTCCTTACCAAATTCACTTTCCAGTTCCGTCATGATATTCCGAGAAAGAGATGTTAAATTGATAATTCCAAGCGATAACGCGTTCAATAAAAAGGGTTTTGTTTTAATGTAATTTTCGACGATTGAAGAAACGGTTTTCATAATTTTTTTTCTTTTTTTTTGTAACTTAATTGGGTTGGTTTAGTTAATTTATGTTATAAATCTCTACAAAGATAAATAAAAAAACAATTTGTTAGAATTATAACAATAAAAAAATATGTTAAAAGTGATAAAAAGCATCTGTAAAATGTTCAATTGCAAATGTTTCCTGCGTTTTATGGATTGCGGCGATGTCAAAACGAATATTTAAATCACTTTTAAAATCCTTTTCCCTATCGTTTATGTAGGCATTTACTGCTTTTACTAAGAGTTGAATTTTTTTTGGCTTAACAAAATCTTGCGGAGCTCCAAAATCTAAGCTTGATCTTGTCTTCACTTCAACGACTGCTAGAATATTTTCTTTTTGGGCAATAATATCTATTTCTGCTTTTTGAAAAATCCAGTTTCGTTCTAATATTTTATAACCATTTTCCTCAAGATATGCCGCGGCAAGATCTTCTCCTTTTTTACCAAGTTCATTATGTTTTGCCATTTTTTAATTTTAAGGTTCTTGAATGTTGATGTATGTTTTTTGTATGCAAAGACGCGAAGCCGCAAAGTTTTAATTATGCTTTGCGGCTTCGCGTCTTTGCGAAATTTTTATGTGGTATTTATTGATTTATGAAATACGGTTATTTCTGAAAAGAAACAGTACTTCCAGCGGCATTGACATCAATAGAAATTGTACTTCCCATAATCAAAGCTCTATTATCCTGAATGTGTCCAGCTGGGAAATTGAAGATTACTGGGATATTGTATTTTTTGGTTACATCATCAATAATTTCTAGAGCATTTTTGCCCCATGGCACTTCATTGTCTTTCATTTTGGTCATTCCGCCAATCATAATACCTTTTAGATTTTCGATGCAGCCATTACGTCGTAAATTCATCATCATTCGATCAATATGATATAGATATTCATCGAGATCTTCAATAAATAAAATTTTATCCTTACAATCAATTGCTGACTGCGAACCTAATAAACTATAAAGAATAGATAAATTTCCGCCCACTAATTCGCCGGTTGCTTTACCAAAACGATTCATTTTATCAGGACCAATTGTATAGGAAAGTGGCTCACCAAACAAACTGGCTTTCATCGAACTCACTGCTGCCGGAGTTGCGCGAGCTACAGTAACCGGCATAATACCGTGTATCGATTTATATCCCATTGTATTTAAGTGGTTGTGCAAAACAGTGACATCACTAAAACCAATAACCCATTTTGGATGTTGCTTAAATTTAGTAAAATCTAAAAGATCAAGCATTCGAACAGTTCCATATCCACCGCGTACACACCAAATTGCTTTAATGTTTGGATTGTCTAATTGTTTTTGAAAATCGGCTGCACGCTGCTCGTCAGTACCAGCAAGCTGATTAAAATCAAGACCGATTGTTGAGCCTATTACGGCTTCTAAACCCCAGCTGTGCAATAAATCTATAGTTGGTTTTAAATTATCATCGATGTTTTTTCGAGCTGTTGCCAAAAGTGCGACAGTATCTCCTTTTTGTAAATAAGGCGGTGTTATCATGTTTTGTTGAGATTGACAGGTAAATGATTGTAAAGCAAAAATAAGAAATGCCAGTTTAGTGTAGTTAAAATATTTTAAGATTGCGGACTGGCTTTTCATAATTCCTCTGCGGTTTTTTAGTTATAGAATTAACAAATATAATAATTAGCCAAAACAAAATGTTGAAATTTCTTACGTTTTATTTAAATTGGCGCTTTAATTTTTAAAGTTATGCAAATTATTAAACTTCACTTTTGTTTACTTGTCTTTTTTATAAATTTTATTTCAAATGCACAATCAAAGAAATATAGTATACATACAGCGGCATTTTACAATTTTGAAAATCTTTTTGATATTTATGATGATACAAGTACAAATGATGATGAGTGGACTCCAAATGGAGCTCAGCATTGGACAAAAGAAAAGTACGATCAAAAACTAAAAAACTTATCGAAGGTCATTTCTGAAATAGGAACACCAGAGAATTCTAATGCACCTATTTTATTAGGATGCTCTGAAGTCGAAAATAGAGGGGTGCTTGAAGATTTGGTAAAACAGGAAAAAATTGCTGGATTTGATTATGGAATCATTCATTTTGATTCGCCCGACCAACGTGGTATTGACGTTGCGCTTTTGTATCAAAAGAAATATTTTAAACCAACATCATTTGCCAATATTCCGTTATTGATATATAAAAAGAAAGCTGTTATTGCAGAAGATCAAAATGAAGATTTAGGAGATGTAGAAGCTAAAACGGATATAAAAAACAGGGTTTTTACAAGAGACCAGCTTTTAGTAACTGGTTTTCTTGAAGACGAAGAGATTCATATTATTGTCAATCATTGGCCTTCGAGATCAGGAGGAGAAAAAGCAAGCAGTACATTTCGTGAAGCAGCGGGAAGATTAAACCGCAAGATTATTGATTCATTGCAGCAAATAAATCCCAATGCAAAAGTAATTACAATGGGAGATTTAAACGATGGCCCTTTTAATAAAAGTATCAAAAAAGCTTTAGGAGCAAAGGCAAAAAAGACAGAAGTTCCTGAATTTGGTATTTTTAATCCATTTGAAGAAATGGCAGAGAAAGGAATGGGAACTTTAGCTTTTAGAGATTCATGGGATATTTTTGATCAAATTATGATGACTGATTCATTAATAAATTCAGGTTTTTCTACATTCAAATTTTGGAAAGCAGGAATTTTTAATAAACCGTATTTAATTCAAACCTCTGGAAAATATAAAGGATATCCGTTACGAAATACGCTAGAACAAGCAGGTTTTAGTGATCATTTTCCAGTTTATATTTATTTGATACGGGAGAAATAGTAGAGGCGCAGAGCAGTGCGTCTACGTTCCTTTGATCAAAACCTATGAGATGCACTGCAGTGTGTCTCTACAAATTTAGTATCTTAGCCTATCATAAATTCTGAAAAAAATGGCCATAGCAAAACCGTTCAATCTTACTAAATGGATTGAAGAAAACAGACAATTATTAAAGCCGCCAGTTGGAAATAAAAACCTTTATGTAGATTCAGGCGACTATATCGTAATGATAGTTGCAGGGCCAAATGCAAGAAAAGATTATCATTATAATGAAACCGAAGAGCTTTTTTATCAGTTAGAAGGCAGCATAAAAGTGGTAATTCAGGAAGATGGAGAACGTAAGGAAATGGAGCTGAACGCTGGCGATATGTATCTTCATCCTGCTAAAATTCCACATTCCCCAGTTCGTTCAGAAGGTTCAATTGGTTTGGTAATTGAGCGTAAACGAGCAGGAAAAGGATATACTGATGGATTGTTATGGCATTGCGATAACTGTAATCATAAACTATACGAAGTATTTTTTGAACTTCATAATATTGAGAAAGACTTTCTTCCGCACTTCGAGCATTTTTACAATTCTGAAGAATTAAGAACTTGTGATAAATGTGGCACTGTAATGGAAACTGATCCGAGATTTACGGCAAAAAAGTAATTTATTAATTGAGTTAAAATATCAAACTCGACAAGTTTTAAAAATCTGTCGGGTTTGGAATATATGACAAGACTATATTTTAAAATCCATTTAATCTGTGGCAAAAAAATTATAGCTCAAACCTTTTCCCTTGTTCAGGATAAATAACTTTCACTCCTAAGTCATTTTGATTTTTAATTTGCTCTTTTAGTTTCACAATATTCTTAGTCGGCGGTTTCAAATGTGTAATAATAATGTTGAAACCTTTTAGACTTCCTTTTCCTGCTAATTCTTCTAAAACATGAAGCTCTTTCATTAGATAATTGGGAGTTAAATGTCCAAACAAAAATTGATCAGGCTGTTCGTTTGGAAAAGAAACTTCAATAAAAATTCCTTTCAATTGCTTGTTTTGGACAAGAGGAGCAACAGCTGTCCATAAATTTTTAAGATTGTCACTTTTTTCTACGGCATCAGGTCCCGTATCCCCTAAATATAAAGCGTACGAATCTCCATTTTTTATTAAAAATGCAGTACTCTCAAACGGATTCACATGACTCAGCGGGAAAGCTTTTACCGTCATTTGAGTGTTCGTAATTGGTGTTTCCAGATTAATTTTTAAAGTCTGAAAATGATATTTTTTCAACGGAGTTCCTGGACCTTTATCACCAAAATTTGCCCAGGTTTGATCGTTGAAATAATGATTCTCCATCATTTCCATACATTTTTCAGCTGCATAAACTGTCTTAGAAGAATCTGCAGGAGAATTTATGATTAATCCCGAAACGTGATCTAAATGGGCATGTGAAATAAAATATCCTTTTATATATTTTCGCAAAACTTCGCTCGTTGAAACTTTGAAAACTTTATTTTCAATAGCTTTTTCAATTCCGGCATTTATTGTTCCGGCATCTAGACAGATAAAGTCGTTTGTATGTAGAGGAGCAAGCAAATAAGCAGAAAGATTCTTTTCGTCAATTCCGCCTTTTACACCCAATGGAACGACTTGAAACGAAGATTTTTGATCTTTTTGAGAAAAGGCATTTAATGTAACTAATATAAGGCAGAGTAAAAGACGTTTAAAAAGATTCATGTTTTTTATTTTAGAAAAGCAAATTTCATCAAATTTAGTGAATAAAGCAGGCTTTGATTCTGTTATTACTATTAAATAGCCTTAAATTTACTCTGATTTTAACTATTCTGATTTATTAGAAAGTAATTTTAAAACAATATCTTTACGTATTAATATAACAATTTTAACTAAAAAAGTTACAATGACAACAATAGCATCACAATTTGGCATAAATGAAGCGCTTGAAAAGCTAGGGATAAAACAAGTAAATGAGGGAACTTCTACTGGAATAGAAAATTTCTCATCAGGAGAGATTTTAGATAGTTTTTCTCCTGTTGACGGAAAATTAATTGCATCTGTAAAGACTTCTACACTTGAAGATTATGAAAAAGTAATGCAATCTGCAATTGAAGCTTTCAAAACATTTCGTTTAATTCCTGCGCCGCAGCGTGGAGAAATTGTACGTCAGTTTGGGCAAAAATTGCGTGAAAATAAAGAGGCTCTTGGTAAATTGGTTTCATACGAAATGGGGAAATCTTTGCAGGAAGGTTATGGAGAAGTTCAGGAAATGATTGATATCTGTGATTTTGCAGTTGGATTATCACGCCAGTTACACGGATTAACGATGCATTCTGAAAGACCAGGACATCGTATGTACGAACAATACCACTCATTGGGAGTTGTGGGAATTATTTCGGCGTTTAATTTTCCGGTTGCAGTTTGGTCTTGGAATACGGCTTTGGCTTGGATTTCTGGTGATGTTTGCGTTTGGAAACCTTCAGAGAAAACGCCACTTTGTGGTATTGCCTGCCAAAATATAATTGCTCAGGTTATTAAAGAGAATAATCTTCCAGAAGGAATTTCTTGTTTGATAAATGGCGATTATAAAATAGGAGAGCTGATGACAAAAGATACTCGCATTCCGTTAGTATCTGCGACTGGCTCTACACGAATGGGAAAAATTGTAGCGCAGACTGTTGCAGGTCGTTTAGGAAAATCATTGTTAGAACTAGGAGGGAATAACGCTATTATCGTAACTCCAGATGCCGATATTAAAATGACAGTTATTGGTGCTGTTTTTGGCGCTGTTGGAACTGCAGGGCAACGTTGCACATCTACTCGAAGATTGATTATCCACGAAAGTATTTATGATAAAGTAAAAGATGCATTGGTAACAGCTTACAAACAATTGCGAATTGGAAATCCGCTTAACGAAAATAATCATGTTGGACCGCTTATCGATTTACATGCTGTCGAAATGTATGCGCTTGCTTTAAATAAAGTAGTTGCTGAAGGCGGTAAAATTCTTGTTGAAGGCGGAGTGCTTTCTGGCGAAGGTTACGAAAGCGGCTGTTATGTTAAGCCTGCAATTGCCGAAGCTAAAAATTCATTTGAAATTGTACAACACGAAACCTTTGCTCCAGTTTTATATTTGATTAAATATTCTGGAGATGTTGATGCTGCAATCGAAATTCAAAATGGTGTTGCACAAGGATTATCATCGGCAATTATGACTAATAATCTGCGCGAAGCGGAAAGATTTTTATCTGTTGTAGGTTCTGACTGTGGAATTGCAAATGTAAATATCGGAACTTCGGGTGCTGAAATTGGCGGTGCTTTTGGCGGTGAAAAGGAAACAGGCGGCGGTCGTGAATCTGGCTCTGATGCGTGGAAAATTTATATGCGCCGTCAAACCAATACAATAAATTATACAACTAGTCTGCCATTGGCGCAAGGAATTAAATTTGACTTGTAAAAGATAGAGAATTTAGTAATTAACCGCTTTTTTCAATTTTTGGAAGAAGCGGTTTTTTTGTATTGAATTTGTAGTAATTTATTTAGATTTGTATTTGATACAAATGAGTAATATATAATTCAATAAAATGCCTTTATTTTTTTTAGCAGGACTTACACCTTTCGGATACGGATTTATTGGAGTGCTCTTTTTATCTTTTTTATTGGCTTATTTTGGGCTTAAATCGTATGATAAAAAGAACAAACCAGGTTGTCTTTCAATTGGATTTGCAGGGTTGATTATTTGGTTTGTTCTTATGTTTCCAACTTTTTTTACTTTTTCAATTATTGAAAACGGAAATGTTGCAGCGAAAGTTGGACTGGTCATTTTTTGGGCTTTTGTGTTGGCTTTGGTTATATACTTTGTAACTGCAAAAAACACATCCGGCGTTAAAAAAGTTATTTTCACTATCTTTAAGTACATTCTTTATTTAATACTCTTAGGACTGTTTTTGGTATTGTTTTTTGGAATGACCTATTATATTTATTTGAGACTTTTTACAGCAGAAAAAAACGAAGATCCTGTGTGGCCGGCTCTTTTATGTATTTTTTTTGTTGCCGTACTCAGTGTAATTGGTTTTGGTTTCTTGGTGAGAGATAAAGAGGATAAGAAAAAAGAAAAATCGACTTTTTATGATTTGGCAGAGGCAAAGTTAAAGCCGCAATTAGTTATTGAACTCGATTTGTCAAAGAATAAATTAAGTAAATTTCCAGAGGAGATTTTACAGTTTAAGAATTTGAAATTCTTAGTTTTAAGTCATAACGAAATTAGTGAAATTCCAAACGATATCAATAAATTGCACAAATTGATAGGTCTGGATTTAAGCCATAATCCAATTTCAGATTTAGAAAGAAATCGCTTAAGAAAACTGCTTTCTAAAGAAGTTGAAATTGTATTTTAAGTAATTCGTTAAAAGAATATCCAAATTATAGCATTGTAAATATGAACGAATTTTTTACATTTCTTACTCAAAATGAAGCCGATGCAGGATTGGTTGTTTTTTTAATGCTTTTCAGCATGGGTGTTGCTTTATTTCAAACCGTAATTTTTTCAGGGCTTTTTGATCTGAAGTTCCCCAATTGGCTGTTTTTTGTTGTATGTCCGCTTATGGTAGGTTTAAGTTTTTTAATAGATCCCGGATATCCATTTGCGGTTATATTATTTTTGTTTGTTTCTGTTTTTCTATTCGGAATTATCGGAATGATTTATTCTGGGATAAAAAGCAGCAAACAAGAAAAGATAGATAGAGAAAAATTTAATAGGATTCACAATATTCCAAAAACGAAATTAAAGGATAAACTTCTTGGATTCTTTGTTTTAGCTTGTATTGTTGGAGCTTTTTATGGGCTGGCTGTAACTGAGAATTTGAAGCTTCTGTTTTTAATTATTCCTGGATTTATACTTGTTAGTTCAATATTTTTTCCAAGCAGTAAAAGCAAATTTTATAAAATGCAGTCTATTTTGCCAACATCAAAAATAGATGCAATTGCTATGGGTTTAGTTGAAATTGAAGGAGATTTAGAAGAAATCGAGCCCATAATTTCACCTTATTTCAAAAAACCGTGTATTGGTTATTCGTATAAAATAGAAAAAGAAAGTCCGAGAGATGATGATGGCAGAACGACATATTCAACTATTTTCAGCGAAGTAAAAACGGGAAAGTTTAAAATTAAAGATGAAACGGGTTCTGTTACGGTAGATGGCGAGGGATTAGAATACTATTTTGATAGAATTGACAATCAGTCTGGAGGAAAAACCAGATATACTGAAACGTACTTGAAAAGTGATGATTATATGCTTCTTATAGGTTACGCTGCTTCAGATAATGGGAATGTATTAATAAAAAAAGACAGTGCAGATACTATTTTTGGAATTGCCGTTCCAAGGAGTATTTCATTTAGAAATAAATACAAACCGCTGCTCGATTCTTTTTTAACCGTTTTGTTTTTCATCTCACTTATAATCATCTATATTATTTTAAATTAAAGAAAATATGACTGTTCAAAACATTGCCTTACTTATCGGAATAATTCTAATCATTGTATTTTTTAATTTTTTTATCAGAATTTACAATAAGCTGGTTATGCTGAAAAATAATAATGAAAAAGCATTTAGAAATATTGATGTTATCCTGATGCAGCGTGCAGAAGAAGTGCCGGAATTGGTGAAAATTGTGTCTAAATTTACAGAACACGAAACGGCAATGCTTACTAATTTGACCAAATTAAGAACAGATTTTTTGAATGCTAAAACGGTCGAAGAAAAGATTGATAATGCAAACGAATTTTCGAAATCATTAAAAAGTATTTTTTCCGTTTCTGAGAATTACCCAACATTGTTATCTAACAGTAACTTTTTAGAATTGCAAAAAAGAGTTTCTCAAATGGAGGATAAAATCGCTGACCGACGAGAGTTTTTTAACGATAGTGTAAATTTGTATAACGTAGGAATCCAAGAGTTTCCTAATTTTATTTTAGCTAAATTAATTGGTTATAAAACACAGACTTTATTTGATGTTGCACCAGAAGATAAGAAATATGATGGAGTTCAACTTTAATACTTTTTTTGGTTACGAGAACGAAATTAACAGTCTGAATGACACAGTGCTTCTTTATGGTTTTGGCGGTATTATGTTTGGTTTAACAGCTTTAACATTTACAGCTTTCATAATTAGAAAGCTTGGTTTTGGGGCTGTTAACAGCTATTTTATAAGTCCGTTAATGTTGTCTTTGGGACTTACAATATTGGTTTCTATTTTGCCTACAATTGTATTTTATGTTGTAGCTAATGATATTTCACCAGTAAAAATTTTATACTGTTGGATCACCATTTTTATAGGAATGTTTCTTTTTGTTATGTTTAATTTAGAAATTATTAAAAGTTTTTTTAGGGAGTTTAATAAAGTAAGCGAGCAAGAAGAATTTAGAAACAGAAAAAGATAAATTATAATTTGAATGAAAATAAAAAAGGCTTCCAAATATTTGGAAGCCTTTAATTTTATAAATTATTTTTTAATAATAGTTTGATTATAAGAACCATCTGCTGTGTATATTTTAGCTAAATAAGTGCCGGTAGTTAAAGCGTTTAAATCGATGCTTTCGCTTCCTTTTTGTGCCGTTTTTACAAGAAATCCAGGGATATTATAAATAAGGATTTTTTCGACTGTCAAGTTTGGATCTGATAAATACAAAGTTCCAGTTGTTGGGTTTGGATACAAAATTGCTTGCGTGTTTTCTGCCTCTGCAACTGTTTCGGTTATAGATTCAGTCTGCGCAATTCTAGCCGTTGAACCGCTGTAAGCAGTACTCATATAAAAAAGGTTTGCCGTATCTTTTTTTGTAATGGTGTGACTGCCTGCAGCTAGCGAAACCGTTACAATTCCGTTTGAAGCGGTTCTATCAACATTGTCAACTTTTATAACAGCTGACGGTTCAATTAATACAAGTGTTAAAGTACTGGCTTGAGCAGTTGTAAAAGAAATATTTGTTGACGATTCTATTTTTAAACACTGAGTTAGGGTCAAACCGTTGTAGGTTACAGTTCCTTTTGTTGTCGAAAGATTTCCAGTTATACTGTAAAAACTGCTTGTTTTACCCGAAGCAGTAAAATTGTGTATTTCGTCTCCACTTGGAGTGCTTGTCGTTACAGTTATAGTTCCTGAATTTGTTACAGTATTTCCTGTTCCAACAGTTGTGATAGAATAGGATAGAGTTGTAGTAGGTGTCCCAGATATTGTTATAGTTTTAGCAGTTGTGTTTTTTACAAAACTAATTCCAGAAGCAGGTAATCCTGTAACAGTTGCATCAGTTGCAGTTCCGCCCCAAGTAAATACAATTGCATTTATTGCAGTTCCGCTGTTAACATTTTGACTGTTATTATTAGTTGAAGTTAAAGTTTGTGTTCCAGCTGGATTAACTGTAATTGTTCCTGAATCCGTTGCCGGCGTTCCAGTTCCTGAAGTAGCAATTGAATATGATACTGTTGCAGTTGGGGTTCCTGAAATTGTTATTGTTTTCGCCGTTGTATTTTTTACAAAGCTGATTCCCGAAGCAGGCAATCCTGTAACGGCTGCATCCGTTGCGTCTCCGCTCCAAGTAAAAACAATACTGCTAATCGCTGTGCCGCTTGTTACCGTTTGATTATTGTTTGTTGTTGAGGTTAATGTTTGTGCAGTTGCAGGAGGATTCCCTTCGCCTTGTACTGCAACTAAAGTGCCAGTATAATTTGTCAATGTTGTTTTTAGAGCTGTAATAACAAGTGACGAAGTATCATCTACACTATTGTCAAATACCCATTTTAAATCCCCGCCAGAAACGCGTCCTGCATATTGCGTTACTTTTGTTTTTGCCGCTGCAGGTTGATCTGGCACGAGATTTTTTACATATAAAGCAGCATCGGTATCAAAGTTGTTATAGATGTTTGCACCTGATTTTGATTTTACACTGCTGCTTACGGTTTCGCTTCTTGTAGTTGCTAAATAGGCATCAAAATCTGTAGCAGAGCTGATTTTCCCTGAAATATTGTATAAAGGATTCGGATCATTGTAAGCTACAAATCGCATATTGTTTGTTCCGTTTGAAGCATCAAAAGTATTGTTAAAAGCTTTGATCGAACCTCCTGCTTCTCCAGAAAATGTTCCCATTGTTCCAGCATTATTCACTTGATTCGTTTCATCCCAAATGTCAGAACCTTGCAGTGAGGTCATCATTGGGTGTTTACTATTGCGGTAATAGTTTCCCTCTACAAATAGCGACGAACCCAAAGTTGATCCTGCACCATATTTTGAAACGCCGTCGTAATAATTATTATAAATGTGAGCTGAATAATAACGAACTCGCGGATGACGAGAATCAGAATGATCAAACCAGTTGTGGTGATAGGTGATGTATAAACCAGTTGTGGTTCCTTCGCTTAAACCTAATAAACTTGCTTTTCCATTGTCCCAAAAGTGATTGTAGGATAAAGTAATATATGTGGAAGATTTATTGTCTAATGCCCCATCTCCTTTTATTTGATCGGCATCGCTTCCTGCATTTCCGTAAAATAAATCGCAGTTGTGAACCCAAATATGGTCATTATCCTGCTGCATTCCAACATTATCTCCAGCAGTACTGTTGCAATTCATGAAGCCAATATTATTGACTTCAACATTTGAAGCAGATTTTAATCGAACTCCCCATCCATTTGCTACAGCATCTGTTCCTATTCCTTCAAAAGTGATGTAACTCGATGCATTGTTGGCATTTTCAATTACGATGTCTCCGCCTTCCATAACAGTCATATCCGTTATATTACCAATTAATCTAATGATAAATGGGCGAGTGTCTTTTCCTTTTTTGATGGCATATAGAATATTTTGTAAACCAACGCACGGATTTGCACTGGCGCCTGTAATATTCATCGAAATGGTGTTTTTTGTGTTTTGTGTAATGTATAGAATTACAGCATTATCTTTTGGCGTTCCATCAGTTTTATATCCTCCGGGAACTCTACCGCTTTCAAATGCAAATCCGTTTCGATCTTGTGCTAAAACACTTAGAGAGCTTGTTGTTGAACCTGAACCTTCGGTACCAGAAATTACTGGTTTTACTTTAACGGTGTAACTTCCTGCTTTCAAACCAGGAATGTCTGCACGAAAATAAGTTCCGTAGCTGCGGACCAATTGATCATCAATTTTTTGGTCAGTAAGACCGTTCCCAGAATAGTAAACATTGTAGGTTTGAGCGCCGCTGACTGGCTGCCATTTTACAAAGGCGGTTTCAAGCCATCCAGAGGCTTCTGTGATTTGAACTTGCTGTGCCCATATTTGCACGGTAACAAGGAAAACGGTTAAGAAAAGTAGGTTTTTTTTCATAATAGTTTGGGTTAAAAAATTAGTTAATAATTATTAAGTGGTTTTAATTATCTCTAACAATAATAAATTGTAATCGATTGCACAAAAATATATAAAATTTTGTTATTCTTAATTTTTTAGTAGTAAAAAAAAATATAGTTTAAAATTTTTGTAGTTTAGTTTTTTATTGTGTAATAAATTGCATTAATTGTAACTTATTACATAATATTTAAATCTTTCGTTAAGTCTTATTTTTATTACTTTTTTAAAAGTACAAGTGCTTCTTGAAATTTTTGTGAGGTATCTTTTTTTAGATTTTTAAATTTTTTTGGCAAATTTGTTAAAGAAAGAAAAGGATTACTTTTGTGAGGAAAATAAAAATCAAAAGGATTGATAAATGCGGAAAAAAACTACTTGTGATATTTATTTTGCTCTTAAAATTAAAATAGAGTAGGGTAAAAATGAAGTTGTAAATGTGTTAGTATGTTCTTCTGTTTTTTGAAATGTATAGACATAAAAAAAGCCTTTTTGATTATCAAAAAGGCTTTTAGAATATGGTAAAACTAGTATTTAGTCTTTACTAGATAGTTTCGATAGTAATCTTAAAAACTCAATATACAACCAAACTAAAGTAATCATTAGTCCCATTGCGCCAAACCATTCCATGTATTTTGGCATTCTTTGTTGTACTCCTTTTTCGATTTGATCAAAATCTAAAAATAAGTTTAGAGCAGCGATAACAATTACAAAAACACTAATTCCGATACTCATCATAGAATTTCCATGATGTACAGGAGTCCAGCTTGTAAACATTGAAACGACCCACGAAATTAAATAATAAGTTGCGATTGCTAATGTCGATGCAACAACAACGGATTTGAACTGCTCTGTAACTTTAACAATTCTGAATTTATATAATCCTAAACAAACTAGAAAGGTTACAAGAGTTGCGCCAACTGCATTAACAACGATTCCTGGATATTTTAATTCAAAAATTGCAGATATTCCTCCAATAAATAAACCTTCAAAAAGGGCATATCCAGGAGCTAAGTATGGAGAAGCTTGTGGTTTAAAAGCAGAAATAACAACTAAAATTAATCCAACAATTGCACCGCCAATTGCAGGCAGCATTGGATTCATTCCGTTAAATGCCATCCACCATGTAATCATAGATGATGCGCATAATATTAAAAATAGAATAGCTGTTTTATTAATAGTACCAGACAAAGTCATTTCCTGATTGTAATCAATAATTTTTGCTTCGTGTACTTCTTCAGCTCTTGAAGTAGCATTTGATGAAAAACGCTTGTTGCTTAAAAATGGATTGTTTGAATTGAAGGCCATAGTTTTAATACATTTAATTGAACCCAAATATATGGAGTTTTTTCGACGTGTGGCGGTTTGAGTTAAATTTTTAACATGATTTTCTCTTCTATAAAAAGCGGCTATAAACAAAAAAGTCCATCAAAAAATCTTGATGGACTTGTATTTATTTTGAAGTAAATTTTAATTCAATAAATCTAAAACTAATGAAGGAAATAACCCTAAAACAATATTTAAAACAATTGAAACAACTGCAACTGCATAAATAAGAAATGGTTTTCCTGTACGTTTTTCATTAGGTTCTTTAGAATACATAGCTAAAATAAGTTTGAAATAATATCCAACACTTATAATTGAGTTAATTACTGCTACAATAACTAAAGCAATATATCCTGCTTGAATCGTTTGATTGAATAAGAATAATTTTGCGAAGAATCCAGAGAAGATTGGAATACCAGCCATAGATAATAGCGAACCAGTTAAGATTGCAGCCAATAATGGATTTGTTTTTCCAAGTCCATGGAAGTTCGTAATATCTTCGTTATCTTGATTTTTACATACATATAAAATCACACTGAAAGCAGCGATTCCTGCTAAAGCATAAGCTGATGTATAATACAATAAAGTACCTGCTGATGTTGCAATAGATAAGAACGTCATTAACATGAAACCTGCGTGTGAGATTCCTGAAAATGCCAGCATACGTTTTACATTTACTTGACGTAATGCCATTATGTTTCCAACAGTCATAGAAGCAATTGAAATAATTACAATGATATTTTCAAATGTTCCTAAAAGTTCTTGATTCTCTAAAGATGGAATTAAATTTAGTCCAGCAACTAATTTATAAAGAGTTGCAATCGCTACAACTTTTGCCAAAGTACTCATTAAAGCCGTTGTTAAAGCTGGAGAACCTTCGTAAACGTCTGGTGCCCAAAAGTGAAACGGAACTGCAGCAATTTTAAAAAACATTCCAATTATCATTAAAACCATTCCGATTGGAAACCAGATTGGAAGCTCGGCAGATAAAGAACTTTCGTGAATTTCGGTAACATCAAATGTTCCCATTGCTCCGTAAATCAAACAAATTCCAAATAAAATAATTCCAGATGCAAAAGATCCCATAAGGAAATATTTCATACCTGCTTCATTACTTTTAATATTCAAACGATCGCTCGCTGCAAGAACATATAACGCGATAGATAAAATTTCGATTCCAAGGAAAAACATTGCTAAGTTTCCAAAAGAAACCATCGCAACGGCTCCAGCCAATAAGAAGATTTTTATAGCAATGAAATCAGAAATTTTAGATTGATGATTTTCGTAAAAATTATGACTTAATGCTACAAGGAAAATAGTCAGAATAATAAATAATGATGAAAAGGCAGTTGAGAATTTATCTACTGCAATCATATTATTGTAATAACTTGCTGTTGATCCAAATTCGTAAAAGTTAAGTGCCAAAACGCCCAATAAACCAACAATGGTAAACGGAACAATGCCTTTTCTAAAATTTAGAATTTCAAACAATAGGCAAAAAATACCCAATCCTGTTATAGCTATTAATGTATTCATTTTTGTTTTTTTGATTTAGGAAATCTAAAACGCCCTAATTTATTTTATTTAAAATATATTTTTATTTTCTTCAGCATTTTAATTCTTTTAGTTTCGGATAAATCTGAAATCAAAATTCGTTAATCTGCATTCTAAAATCTTAGTTTTTATTGATAACGTTTAAAATCGTTTCTAAACTTGGTGTAATCAAATCTGTAATAGGTTTTGGATAAAATCCAAAGAAAATTAATACAGCAATAATTGCTACCATCGAAATTCCTTCGTTTACAGAAACATCTGCAAAAGTTCTTGAATTGGTTTCGCCCAACATTACATTTTGAAACATTTTGAGCATATAGTAAGCTCCTAAAATAATCGTTGTTCCGCCTAAAACAGCAAACCAAATATTAATTTGAGATAAACTGTATAATACTGTAAATTCTCCAACAAAGTTAAAAGTAGTTGGCAAAGCAACAGAAGCTAAAACCAAAATTAAAAACATTGAAGTGAATTTTGGAGATTGCGTACGGATTCCTCCTAATTCGCTGATTTCTCTAGTTTCAAATCTTCTGTAGATAATTTCTGCAGCAAAAAATAATCCAACTACAACAAAACCGTGAGCGATCATTTGCATAACAGCACCTCTAAAACCATCAATAGTTAAAGTGTAAGTTCCTGCAGCAATTAATCCAACGTGAGCTAGAGATGAATACGCCAATAATTTCTTTAAATCTTTTTGTCTTAATGCTACTATTGAACCGTAGATAACTCCAGCAATTCCTAAAGCAATAAAAATATTCATATATTCTTTTGCGGCAAGAGGTGCAAGTGGCAATTGCCAACGAATTACACTGTACAATCCCATTTTTAACATGATACCAGATAAAAGCATTGTTCCAACTGTTGGTGCTTTTTGGTACACATTTGCCTGCCATGTGTGGAAAGGAATAATTGGAATTTTGATAGCATAAGCTAAGAAGAATGCCAAGAAAATCCAGAATTGCTCGCAAGCTGATAATTCTACTTTGTATAAATCTTCGATTAAGAAGCTGCCTGCTTTTTGATATAAATAGATAAAAGCAGTCAACATGAATAAAGAACCTGCAAGTGTGTAAATAAAGAATTTTACAACCGCTTTTCTTCTTTCTTCAGCATCGCCATTACCCCAAATAAGAGCAATAAAGTAAATAGGAATAAGAGCTAGCTCCCAGAAAATATAGTATAAAAGACCATCTGCTGCCAAGAAAGTTCCTGTCATTGCAAATGCCATGAATAAGATCAAAGAATAAAAGGCTTTTGAATTTTTATATTCATTTCCAAAAGAAGAAAATATAATAATTGGAGTCAAAGCTGTTGTCAATAAAAGCATTGCAATTGCTAATCCATCAGCATTTAAAGCGAATGAAATTTTAGGTTGTGTAATCCAAGCATTGATAAGGCTGATATTTTCACCAGCATTAAAATGGTTTAACAATACAACCGAACAGCCTAAAGCTGCCAAACTAAAGAACAAAGCTACTTTTGAAGCGAGTTTGTCACCTGCAAAATAGGTGATAAATGCACCAACTAAAAGAATAATTAATATAAGAGAAACGTTCATAGTTATAAAATTATTGAGCTAAAAATAAATAAGAAACAATTGCGCAAAGACCTAAAACGAAAGCAAAAAGATATAATCCGATACTTCCAGTCTGCAGTTTTTTACCCTGAAAAGCTAATTCATTTGCTATTTTTCCTAATCCGAAAACAAGTGCCGATAAACCAGTTTCGATATAATCTCTAAAGAATCTTGATAATCCGTTTATAGAGCGAACAAATATCGCATCGTAAGCTTCATCAACATAATATTTGTTGTATAACACTTTTGTTAAACCTGTAATGTTTTCATCAGTTTCAGGAACATTATCTTGTTTAAAGTATTTTACGTAAGCAATTATAATTCCTAATAATCCGCCTAATACAGCAACACCCATTAAAGTGTATTCTGTTGGCCCTAAATGATGTTCTTCGCCAGCAGCTTTTGTGAAAAGAGGAGCAAGGTATTCATTTAACCAGCTGTTTCCAGGTAAACTGATTAATCCGCCAAAAGTTGCTAAAATAGCTAAGATGATAAGAGGAATAGTAATTAATGAACCACTTTCGTGTAAATGATGTTTTTGCTCTTCAGTTCCTCTAAATTCTTTAAAGAAAGTTAAGAACATTAAACGGAACATATAGAAAGCGGTCATGATTGAAGCAATAGATCCAACAACGTATAATGGAATGCTGTGGTGGAAAGCCGTCATTAAGATTTCATCCTTTGAGAAGAAACCTGAGAAAAATGGAACTCCTGAAATGGCTAATGAAGAAATCAACATCGTCCAGAAAGTAATTGGCATTGCTTTACGCAAACCACCCATTTTACGCATATCCTGCTCACCATGTAAACCGTGAATAACAGAACCTGATCCTAAGAATAAACAAGCTTTGAAGAAAGCGTGAGTGATTACGTGAAATACAGCTACTTCGTAAGCTCCAAATCCTAATGCTAAAAACATTAATCCTAATTGTGAAACAGTAGAGTAAGCTAATACTTTTTTAATATCTGTTTGAACTAAACCAATTGTAGCAGCAACTAATGAAGTTATTGCTCCTATAATGGCAATTACGTTTTGTACATCTGTTGCAAGATCAAAAACAAAGTTTAATCTTGTTACCATAAAAATACCTGCTGTTACCATCGTAGCAGCGTGAATTAATGCAGAAACCGGAGTTGGTCCAGCCATCGCATCTGGTAACCAAGTATACAATGGAATCTGTGCAGATTTACCACAAGCTCCAATAAACAGACATAAAGCTGCTAAAGAAAGTAATGGTAAGTTTAAATCTGCTGTTCCAGCGATTGCAGTTTTTAAAGTGGTGTAATCTAAAGTAGAGAACATTGAACCAATGATGAACATACCAATTAAAAGACCTAAATCTCCAATTCTATTCATAATGAAAGCTTTCTTTGCTGCATCGTTGTAATCTTGGTTTTTGTGCCAAAATCCGATTAATAAATAAGAGCAAAGTCCAACACCTTCCCAACCGATAAATAAAACTAATAAGTTGCTTCCAATTACAAGAGTAATCATAAAGAATACGAACAGATTTAAATACGCAAAGAATTTGTGCATATTCTCATCGTCATGCATGTAACTGATAGAGTATAAGTGAATCAAAGATCCAATTCCGGTTACGAAAAGCAACCAAAGAACAGATAATTGATCTAATAAAAATCCAAGATTGATTTTTATATTACTAATTTGAATCCAATCAAATAAAGTAACCTCAATTGCTTTTCCAGTTGAAGTTATTTGATTAAAAAGAACAAGAGTAACTATAAAAGAAACAGCCACGGCAGCAGTTCCGATAAATCCGGAAACTGTTTTTCCTAAGCTTTTCCCAAAGAAAACATTAATTAAAAATCCTAAAAAAGGAGCTAAAACTAAAACTAAAGCTAAATTGGTATCCATTTCTATTTTATCCTTTTAAATTTTTTAAATTATCGATACTAATTGAGCCAATGTTTCTAAAAATCGAAACAAGAATAGCCAATCCTACTGCAACTTCAGCTGCAGCAACAGCCATCGAAAAGAATACAAAAACTTGTCCTTGTGCATCTTGATGATAAGTTGAAAAAGCCACAAATAAAAGGTTTACTGCATTCAACATGATTTCGATAGACATGAAAACGATAATAGAGTTTCGTCTGTACAATACACCAAAAACACCAATACAAAAAAGTACAACACTTAAAAAGATGTAATTTTCAATACCTATTTGATTTAATATATTACCCATTATTTATTTAATTTTTCTTTTTTAGACAATAATACAGTTCCAATCATCGCAACCAAAAGTAAAATTGAAGCAAATTCAAATGGCACCATATATTCGTTCAACAATATTTTACCCAATACTTTAATAGATTGGAAATCCTCTCCAGTTGAATCATATTCACCAACAATTGGTTTAGAGTTAATGAATATTGCAATTAAAACCACGCAAATCAAACAGAAAGAAACAATAGCTCCCAAACGTGTGATTCTTGGTCGGTGAACTTCTCGCTGCTCGTTCAGGTTCATCAACATGATGGTAAACAGGAACAGAATCATAATTGCTCCAGAATAGACTATTATATGTACAATTGCTAAAAATTGTGAGTTTAATAATAAATAATGACCAGCAATAGAGAAGAAACAAATCACTAAGTAAATTGCTGAGTGAATTGGATTTCTGCTAAAAATGGTTAAAAAAGCAGTTATTACGGTGATAAACGCTAAGAAACAAAATATAATTTGTACAGTTGTTGCGTGTGCAAAATCAGGAATATGTATCATTAGTTAGCGTTATTTAATTGTGAGTTTTTAATAGCCATTTCTAAAGGCATCACTAATTTGTCTTTTCCAAAAATGAAATCTTCTCTGTCATAATTAGCCGGAACTAATACTTTAGAAGTTGTCAAATAGATAGCGTCTTTCGGGCAAGCTTCTTCACACAATCCACAGAAAATACAACGAAGCATATTGATCTCATAGATTTCAGCATATTTTTCTTCTCTGTATAAGTGTTTCTCATTTGGCTTACGCTCAGCAGCTTTCATTGTAATTGCTTCTGCAGGACAAGATAAAGCACATAATCCGCAAGCGGTACAATTTTCACGGCCTTGCTCATCACGTTTCAGCATGTGCTGACCGCGATAAACTGGACTCATTTCACGAACTTCTTCTGGATAGTGAATCGTAATTTTTTTTCTAAAAAGGTGCTTAAGCGTAATAGCAAGACCTTTTACAATCGCCACAAGATACAATCGTTCCAAAAAAGACATCTCTTTATTAGAGACCACTTTTTTTCTACCCGATAATGATATAGTTTCTATTGACATTTCTTAATCTATGATTTATGATTTTCAATTTGAGATCAATCAAATTTTAAATCTATTTTATTTTTATTTGAAGCCAGTTACGGTTCTTAGAATCCTAAAGCTGCTGCGATATCGTGTCTTAAAATAACAGCACCCGTAATCATAATATTAATAATCGAAAGCGGAATTAAAATTCTCCAGCCTAAGTTCATTAATTGGTCATATCTAAATCTTGGAATTGTCCAACGTACCCACATGTAAAAGAATATGAAGAAACATATTTTTACAAATAATACCCCAATTCCTAAAAGATTAGCGGTGTTAATACCAACATTTTCTACCATCCACTGCATTCCTGGGTAATTGTAACCTCCAAAGAATAAAACAGAAATAATAGTAGCAGAGATAAACATACTTGCGTATTCAGCAAATAAATAGAATCCCATTTTCATGGATGAATATTCAGTATGATAACCTCCAATTAATTCGTTTTCACATTCTGCTAAGTCAAACGGTGTTCTGTTAGTTTCGGCAAATGAACAAATTAAGAAGATTAAGAATGATAATGGCTGATAAAAAACATTCCAGTTCATTCCTTGCTGCTGTAATGAAATTTCTCTTAAACTCATTGTTCCAGTCATCATCAATAAAGCAATCATTGATAATCCCATGGCAACTTCATAAGAAACCATTTGAGAAGCTGCACGAACAGCTCCCATTAATGAGAATTTATTGTTTGAAGCCCATCCACCAATCATGATACCGTAAACTCCAACAGAAAGAACTCCAAAAATGTATAATAAAGCAATATTAACATCAGTTGCTTGAAGATAAATATCTCTTCCAAAAAGATGTAGTTTATCTCCCCACGGAATTACAGCACTTGTCATCAAGGCTGTACTCATGGCAATTGCAGGACCTACAACAAATAAAAATTTGTTTGGCGTGTTTGGGAAAAATTCTTCTTTTGAGAATAATTTCATACCATCGGCAAGCGGCTGTAATAAACCTCCCCAACCGGCACGGTTTGGACCAACACGGTCTTGAAGAAAAGCAGCAACTTTACGTTCAGCCCAAGTAGAGTACATTGCCATAATCATTGTTACCGCAAAAACGACAACAATAACAACACTTTTTTCTATAATAAATGCACTTTCCATTTCTTAAACTTTTTTATCATTAGCATTTAATGGAATTGCAGCCATACTAATTTTTTTGCGGTCAATATCTCTACCCAAAAGAATATTTTTCTCTGTATCGATTTCAACTTTCTCTAATTTTTGAGTGTAGTTATTTTGGTTGATAACAGAATCTTTTTCAAATTCTCTTGGTCCTTCAATAACCCAGTCATTAACGTTTTTGTGATCAAAACGACAGCTGTTGCAGATGAATTCTTCAACTTCATGATACTCATCTTTGCGACCAGTTACACGCTGAATTTCTCCACCAAACATCCAAACTGTAGTTTTACCGCAACATCCAGGAGTAGTACACTCTCTATGTGCGTTATAAGGTTTGTTAAACCAAACTCTTGATTTAAAACGGAAAGTTTTGTCTGTTAAAGCTCCAACTGGACAAACGTCAATCATATTTCCAGAAAACTCGTTGTCGATTGCTTTAGAAATTCCAGTTGAAATATTAGCGTGATCACCACGATCTAATACTCCGTGAACTCTGTTGTCTGTCAATTGATCTGCAACTTGTACACATCTTTGGCATAAAATACAACGGTTCATATGCAGTTGAATATTTGGACCAATATCTTCTGGTTCAAATGTTCTTTTTTCTTCAATATAACGTGATTTTGGGTTTCCGTGCTCAAAACTTAAATTTTGAAGGTCACATTCACCAGCTTGATCACAAATAGGACAGTCTAATGGGTGGTTGATCAATAAAAATTCTGTTACAGATTTACGTGCTTCGGTAACTCTGGCAGAAGATTTACTGTTTACTTCCATTCCGTCCATACATCCTGTTACACAAGATGCCATTAATTTTGGCATTGGTCTTGGATCAGCTTCACTTCCTTTTGAAACTTCGACTAAACAGCAACGACATTTTCCACCGCTGCCTTTTAATTTTGAGTAATAGCACATGGCTGGCGGCACCAAATCTCCACCAATCATACGTGCAGCCTGCAGGATCGTTGTTCCTGGTTCTACGTCTATACTTTGACCGTCTATGGTTACTTTCATCTCTTTATGATTTGAATGTTGAAAGTCGGAATATTTTAAAGAATTGCTGTCCTTTTTAATATTATGAACTTTATAACTTTCTGCTTTTTATTTTTATACGATTACTTTACC
This sequence comes from Flavobacterium sp. FlaQc-28, assembly GCF_044007415.1. Classification (NCBI taxonomy): domain Bacteria; kingdom Pseudomonadati; phylum Bacteroidota; class Flavobacteriia; order Flavobacteriales; family Flavobacteriaceae; genus Flavobacterium; species Flavobacterium sp. FlaQc-28. The sequence continues at coordinate 487,154 of NZ_JBIPCM010000001.1, read as the reverse complement.
GCCTACTAAATGCTTTACTTGTGAAAAAGGTTCAGCAACAAAGTGATCTCTATTTTTTATTTTTTCTGGGAAACGAACGTGATATTCAAATTCATCTCTAAAGTGACGAATTGCAGCAGCTACTGGCCAAGAAGCAGCGTCACCAAGTGGACAAATTGTGTTTCCTTCAATTTTACTCTGAATGCTCCACAATAATTCGATATCTTCTTCACGACCTTGACCGTTTTCGATTCTCCATAAGATTTTTTCTAACCATCCCGTTCCTTCACGGCAAGGTGTACATTGTCCGCAAGATTCGTGGTGGTAAAAACGTGCAAAGTTCCAAGTGTTTCTTACGACACAAGCGGTATCGTTGTAAACAATAAATCCGCCTGATCCTAACATTGATCCAGTAGCAAAACCACCATCACTTAAAGATTCGTAAGTCATTAAACGATCTTCTCCGTTTGCTGTTTTGAAAATCAATTCAGCTGGTAAAATCGGCACAGAAGAACCTCCCGGTACAAATGCTTTTAATGGACGACTTGAAGACATTCCTCCTAAATATTCATCAGAATTCATGAATTCGTCAACACTTAAACCTAATTCAATTTCGTAAACTCCAGGATTTTTGATGTGCCCAGAAGCAGAAATTAATTTAGTTCCAGTTGAACGTCCAATTCCGATTTTTGCATAATCATCACCAGAATTGTTTACAATCCATGGCACCGTTGCAATAGTTTCAACATTGTTTACCACTGTTGGATTTGCCCAAAGTCCTGAAACTGCTGGGAAAGGTGGTTTAATACGAGGATTTCCTCTTTTACCTTCTAGAGACTCAATAAGTGCAGTTTCTTCTCCGCAAATATAAGCTCCAGCTCCACAGTGTACGTGAAGTTCAAGATCGTAACCTGAACCTAATATATTTTTTCCTAACCAGCCTGCAGCTTTAGCTTCGGCGATTGCTCTTTCTAAAATTTTGAAAACCCACATATATTCTCCACGAATGTAGATATACGAAAGGTTTGCGCCCAAAGCATAACTTGAAGTGATCATTCCTTCGATCAATAAGTGAGGAATATATTCCATCAAATAACGATCTTTAAAAGTTCCCGGTTCAGATTCGTCGGCGTTACAAACTAAGTGTCTTGGTTTTCCTGATTTTTTGTCAATAAAGCTCCATTTCATTCCGGCAGGGAAACCCGCGCCACCACGACCACGAAGACCTGATTTTTTTACTTCTTCAGTAACTTCATCTGGTGTAAGTGTTTTTAAAGCTTTTTCTACAGAAGCATACCCGCCATTTTGACGATAAACTTCGTAGGTTTTAATTCCAGGAATATTGATTTTATCTAATAATATTTTTTGTGACATCTTATTTATCGTGTAATATTATTTTATCCTCTTTACAATCAGCGATTAACTGATCGATTTTTTCTTCTGTCAATTTCTCTTTGTAGAAATCGCCTAATTGCATCATCGGAGCATATCCGCAAGCACCTAAACATTCTACACCAGCAATGGTAAACATTCCGTCTGGAGTTGTTTCTCCCATTTTAATGCCTAATTTTTCAGAAGTATAATCCATTAAATTTTCGGCACCGCTTAAACAACAACAAGATGTCTGGCAAAATTCAAACATGTATTTTCCAATTGGCTTTTGGTTGAACATGGTATAAAAAGTAACCACTTCATAAACCTCAATTGGTTTTATCTGAAGAATTTCGGCAACCTTATCTTGCAGTTCAATGCTTAACCAGTTGTTATGTGCATCTTGAACCTCATGCAAAACAGGCAGTAAAGCCGATTTTTGTTTGCCTTCCGGATAATGACTGATCAATTCATTGATACGAGCGATCAATGCCTCAGTCATATTTATTTCTTGTTTGTAATGTTTACGTTCCATTTTATTTTAGATTTTAGATTTAAGATTTTAGATTTTTAATCTGTTGTCTTTAAATCCATATTCTGCAATCTTTGTTTAAGTTTTAGATTCTTCAATCTGAATTTTTCAATTCCTAATTATAATTTTTAAATCTAAATTCTAAAAACTGCATTTCAATCAGCAATCTAAAATCTACAATCTAAAATCTACAATTTGTTAGGCGTCTAACTCTCCTGCAATTACGTTTAAACTCGAAAGGATAACAATTGCATCAGAAAGTAATGAGCCTTTAATCATTTCAGGATAGGCTTGGTAATAAATAAAACAAGGTCTTCTGAAATGTAATCTATATGGAGTTCTGCTTCCGTCTGTAACTAAATAGAATCCAATTTCGCCGTTTCCTCCTTCAACAGGGTGGTAAATTTCTGCAACTGGTACAGGAACTTCTCCCATTACAATCTTAAAGTGATAAATTAAAGATTCCATAGAAGTGTAAACATCTTCTTTTGGAGGAAGGTAATAATCAGGAACTTCTGCGTGGTATTCGTTTCCAGCCGGCATTTTATCCAAAGCTTGACGAATAATGCTTAAACTTTCCCAAACTTCGGCATTACGAACGCAGAAACGATCGTAAGTGTCGCCTGATTTTCCAACAGGAACATTAAATTCGAAGTCTTCGTAAGAAGAGTAAGGTTGTGCAACACGAACATCATAATCAATTCCGGCAGCACGTAAGTTTGGACCTGTAAATCCGTAAGCCATTGCTTGTTCAGCAGAAATAGCACCTACGTTTACAGTTCTATCAAGGAAAATTCTGTTTCTTTCGAATAAGTTAACAAACTCTTGCCAAGCAACAGGAAAATCTTTTAAGAAAACATCTAGTTTGCGAAAAGCTTCTGGTGACCAGTCTCTTTCGAAACCACCAATTCTTCCCATATTTGTTGTTAAACGAGCGCCGCAAATTTCTTCGTAGATCTCATAAACTTTTTCTCTGAATTGAAAAACGTATAAGAAACCAGTATAAGCACCAGTATCTACTCCTAGAATCGAGTTACAAATTAAGTGATCTGTAATACGAGCAAGCTCCATTACAATAACTCTTAAGTATTGTGCTCTTTTAGGAACTTCAATATTTAGTAATTTCTCTAAAGTCATCCACCATCCCATATTGTTAATAGGAGAGGAGCAATAGTTCATACGATCTGTAAGAGGTGTGATTTGATAGAAAGGACGATTCTCAGCAATTTTTTCAAAAGCTCTGTGGATGTAACCAATAGTTGGTTCAGCCTCTAGGATTCTTTCACCATCCATTAATAGGATGTTTTGAAAAATACCGTGAGTCGCAGGATGCGTTGGTCCTAAATTCAGAACCGAAAGCTCGCTTCCGTCTTCGTTTAGTTTGTCCTTAATTATTTTAGCATAACGATGCTCTGGTGGTAATAATAGTTCTGACATTTTATAATGTTGAATTATTTTTTAGCAATTTGTTGTTGTTCTTCCAAAGAATCTGTCGTCTTTATCAGTTCTTCCGCTGTCTTCCATTGGGAATTCTTTTCTCATTGGGAAAGACACCATTTCGTCCATATTCAAAATACGTTTCAATTGCGGGTGACCAATAAAATTGATTCCGAAGAAATCGTATGTTTCTCTTTCCATCCAGTTTGAACTCAAGAAAATATTTGAAACGGTTTTGATCTCTGGTTTTTCACCATTCAAGTAAACTTTGATTCTAATACGTTTGTTTTCGTACCAGTTGTGCAAATGATAAACTATCGCAAATTGACGATCTGCATCGTTGTCTGGATAATGAATGCCGCATAAGTCTGTTAAGAAGTGAAAACGTAAGTCAGAATCATTTTTCAGGAAAAGGATCAATGCTGTGATTTTTTCAGGAGTTGTTTCTAATGAAAAAATATCTCTTTCTTGTTGAAAGTTAAAAACACTTGTATCAAATGTTTCTGTAAGTTTATCTTGAATCAGGGTATTTTCTAAAGCCATCTTATGAAATGTTATAGGAAGCTAATAATTCTTGGTATTCCGGAGAGCTTCTGCGTCTAACAGATTCGCTTTTTACCAATTCTTGTAATCTCATTACTCCGTCAACGATTTGTTCTGGTCTTGGAGGACATCCTGGAACGTAAACGTCAACCGGGATTACTTTGTCAATTCCTTGCAGAACTGAGTACGTGTCGAAAACACCACCCGATGAAGCACAAGCTCCAACGGCAATTACCCAGCGAGGTTCAGACATTTGTTCGTAAACTTGTCTTAAAATCGGGGCCATTTTTTTTGAAATTGTTCCCATTACTAATAACATATCTGCTTGACGAGGAGAGAAACTCACACGCTCAGATCCAAATCGTGCTAAATCGTAATGTGAAGCCATTGTTGCCATAAACTCAATTCCGCAGCATGAAGTTGCAAAAGGTAAAGGCCAAAGAGAATTCGCGCGTGCCAAACCTACAACATCATTTAGTTTTGTTGCGAAGAAGCCTTCACCAACAACACCTTCAGGTGGCGCAACCATATTTACATTTGAATCGCTCATTTTTATTTTAGATTGTAGATTTCTGATTTTAGATTTTAAATCTTGAAATCGAAATCAATATTTTAAAAAATCAATATTGTATTTTGAAGAAATTAGCTTTCAAATCTATCCCGATAGCTATCGGGACTGAAATCTAAAATCGCATTTATTCCCAGTCTAAAGCTTTCTTTTTGATGATGTAGAAAAAACCAACTAAAAGCAATGACATAAAAACAATCATTTTCAGCATTCCTTCAATACCAAGTTCTTTAAAATTTACTGCCCAAGGATAAAGAAAAATTACCTCTACATCAAACAATACAAACAGGATGGCAACTAGGAAATATTTTACTGAAAAAGGAATACGTGCATTACCAACAGATTCGATCCCGCACTCGAAGTTTTTATCTTTAACTTCAGAGGTTCTTTTTGGGCCTAATTTTCCAGAAATAATGATTGTTCCTACAACAAAACCAACAGCTAGAATGAACTGCATTAAAATAGGAATGTAACTGTATTGATCAGATTGCATAAGCTTAACTTTTTTACTTAAAGAATAAGCCACAAAGATAACTTTCAATGACGTAAATCACAAACTAAAGGGGGACATAAGTATGCAATGCAACAACGTTTGGGTGTAATTTTTATTGATTATAAATAAGGTCTTAAAATTTTAATATTTTTTTAAGAAATGAGCAAAAAAAAACGTCTCGATGTGTATCGAGACGTTTTTAAAACCATTCAGAGGCAAAAAAAATAAATTGCTATATTTTTCTTAGATTACTGCTACTTTAGCAGCAACTTTCCCTTTTCTTCCTTCTTCTTCTTCATAGCTTACACGGTCACCTTCGCGTAATTCTTCCGCGTTAATTCCTGAAGCGTGAACGAAGATGTCCTTTCCTGTTTCTTCGTCTGTAATGAATCCATAACCTTTAGATTCATTGAAAAATTTTACTGTACCTGTACGCATTGTAATTGTAATAATAATTTATAATAAAGCAAATGTAATATATAAATTCATACAAAAGACATTAGGGTGTTAAATTTTTGTAAAAATTATTGATTTCCAGTGTTTTTACGTGGTTTATTGCATCAAATTTTATATGAAATGCCATAATTTGAGAATCGTTAATTGTAAGAATATAAAAACGAGTCGATTGTAGGAATTTGAAATTTTAAGAATTTTTATTTTTAAGTATGTTTTTTCTCTTTTTTGAAAAGTAAAAAAGAGAAATATTTAGAGGTTTTAATAAAAATTAAAGCCTTATTTTAATAATCTTAAGTTATTTGTATTTTGTATAAAGAGTAGTGGAACAAGATTGAACAATGTAATCAGAGACGTATATTTTTTCCTTTTCGATTATTGCTGTATTTGGGGGGATTATAGACCAAATTGTTTTTTCTTTTGCAATTTCTCGCCCGTCGGTCATTTTGAGGATAAAAAACAATTTATAAGTTTTTAATTTATGGTCAAAAACTGTCGATTTAGAATTATTTTTTAGTTCGTATTCAATTTCAATTTCTTTGTTTGTGTTTTTCTCAGAAAAGCAAATAGTTTTAACCTGTAAATTAAAATCTTTTTCCTGATCGTCAGCTTGTTGCTTTTCAAAACCAATGTTTTTTGCTGGCTGATTTGGTACTGATATGCAATTGCAAAAAGCAAGGCAGGTTAAAAAGGGTATTATTTTTTTCATTACTTAGAGAATAACATTAATATTCTTAAGATGGATTGGCTGTTATATTGATTTTTAAATTTCACATTGATATTCTCTATTTTTTCTCTGGAAAGCGGCATGTAAAAAGAATTTATAATTTCATCGAATTTGATGGTCTCTTTTTCATGAAGATTTTTTAAAATAGTACTTCCCATCAAATTGTTGAAGGTCTTTTTATACTGTTTAAAAAGAGATTGGTAAATTTTTGGATGTTCTTTGTATTGACTGTGGTCTTCTGTAGTAAGCTCGTCTGCTAGAAAACCTAAATAAGGAAGGTCTAAAAGCACTCTATTTTGGCTAATTAAGACCATATTAGTCAAGTCTTGAAGATCTTGCTTTTTACTGCTTCTCCCATAATCAGTAAGAATTCCTGCTTGTTGTATAAAAAGCTTATTTAATTCACGTACAAGTTGTGCTAACTCAGATTCTTTGTTATCAATAGTAGATACTTTTAATCTGTTATATAATACATCTGTTAAATCGTGGATACTATTAGATATTTTCAGGATAGTTTTTTTTTCATCTACATTAAAATTTTTCAAATCGGCAACAAGTAATTCTTTGCTTAAGTCATCGTAGCGTTTTGTTAATTTGAAAAAATAAGCGTCTGTGTTTTTAAAAAACAGACTTTTATCTTGTTCTTTTTCGTTAAAATCGTTAGTTACACTTACTAAAAAGTCATAGAATTTGGAACACGCCAAAACGTTATAAATAACTTCAATACGATTTTTTTTGATAGCCAATTCTTGTTCTGAAACGTTGCTGTTAATAAGAAGTTTGCCTTTTTTATTAGTGAAGTAAACAGCATCAAAGTTTTGTTTTTTCGAAAAATCATTTTTTTCAAAATCAATAAAAGGTTTGCCTTCAGCATTCAATAAGAAAGCCATGTCCTTAATTTTTTTCTCGGGCATTTCAGTTAAATAGCGATAGCTTTTGTTGTAATCAACAAGTAGTGCTTTGTCTTTAAATTCTAGTGCTTTTGCATTATCTCCCAAAGCATAGTAACTGGTTGAGATATTTGCCATTAAAGCCCAATAAATTTTTTTGGTCTTTTTATTGTTTACATCATATTTAGAAACTTCATTTTCCCAAAATTTTATTTTTTCCTCAAGGAGATTTTTTATTTTAAGATAGTTCTCATCTGTGTCTTCTAAATTTCTGGTAAATTCAAAAGCATCCACAGATTGGTTTATTTGGTCAAGATCATCGTCTTTGAATTTGTATAAAGGAAGGGTTTCTTCAATTCTAGTAAAATCGATAGTTTCTTTAATTTCTTTGAAAAAATTGTACAAAACATCTTTGTTATAAAGGTCGTAACAATTTTGGTTAATTGTTCCGCTTGAATTTTTAAGAAGTAATTGTATTTGGCTGTTTGCAATTTCTTCTGTTTTAATACTGAAGTTGTTATAAACACTTACCTCTGAGATAACTTGAGAGGAGTTAAAATCTTTAGTATAAACAACTTCGTTTTTTCGTTTTATTGTAAAATTCAGCTTTGAAGTAAAGACGATTTGACCAATATAACTGATGTCGTTACCGTTGGTTATTTTTTCTACTTTAGTATCAAGATGCGTGCTGATAGGTTGTATAAATAACAAATAGTCGCTCTGTGTTGGAGCGACTATTTCTAAATTTCTTAAGCTAAGATTGCGAATCGCATAGGCAGAGACTTGATTGTCTATTACGCTGCGTTCTGTGGGATCCTCTACGATAACACCTATTTTATTACTTTCTATTTTTACTTTAGGATATTTCCAATCATAAAATGAGTATAAGACTTGTTTTGGGCTTTGCGCAAAACAGTTTACAACAAAAAGCAGTAAAAAGATTTTTTTTATCATTATTTTTTAGAGGTCTAATTTAATTGAAAGCTCTTTTAATTGTGCGTCGTCAATTGCTGCAGGAGCATCAATCATAACATCACGTCCTGAATTATTCTTAGGGAAAGCAATAAAATCTCTAATCGTTTCTTGACCACCTAAAATAGCTACTAATCTATCCAATCCAAAAGCTAAACCTCCATGTGGCGGCGCTCCAAACTGGAATGCATCCATTAAGAAACCAAATTGTGCTTTTGCTTCTTCTTCAGTAAATCCTAAATATTTAAACATTAACTGTTGTGTAGCTTTATCGTGAATACGAATAGATCCACCGCCAATTTCGTTTCCGTTTAAAACCATATCATATGCATTTGCACGAACTTTTCCTGGTTCTGTTTCCAGCAAAGCCATATCTTCTGGTTTTGGAGATGTAAACGGGTGGTGCATGGCGTGGTAACGACCGCTTTCTTCATCAAGTTCCAATAATGGGAAATCGACAACCCATAATGGAGCAAATTCTTCAGGTTTACGTAATCCTAAACGAGTTGCTAATTCCATACGAAGTGCAGAAAGTTGTGCTCTTGTTTTATTTGCAGGACCTGAAAGTACAAAAATCATGTCTCCAGGATTTGCTTCCGTTGTTTTTGCCCAGTTTGCTAAATCATCTTGATCGTAGAATTTATCTACAGATGATTTGTATGTTCCGTCTTCGTTGCATTTTACATATACCATTCCAGACGCTCCAACTTGCGGACGTTTTACCCAGTCAATTAATCCGTCAATTTCTTTACGAGTGTAATTTCCTGCTCCCGGAACTGCAATTCCCACAACTAATTCAGCCGAGTTGAAAACTGGGAATTCTTTGTGTTGTGCAGATTCGTTTAACTCGCCAAATTTCATCCCAAAACGAATGTCTGGTTTGTCATTTCCATATGTTTTCATAGCATAATCGTAGGTAATTCTTGGGAATTTTTCTACTTCGATGCCTTTAATTTCTTTTAATAAATGTCTTGTCAAACCTTCAAAAACATTCAAAATATCTTCTTGTTCCACAAATGCCATTTCGCAGTCAATCTGAGTAAATTCAGGTTGACGATCTGCACGTAAATCTTCGTCACGGAAACATTTCACAATTTGGAAATATTTATCCATTCCGCCCACCATCAATAATTGCTTGAAAGTTTGCGGAGATTGTGGCAATGCATAAAATTGCCCTTCGTTCATACGACTTGGTACAACGAAATCTCTTGCTCCTTCTGGAGTTGATTTGATTAAGTAAGGCGTTTCAACTTCGCAGAAATCTAAATCAGATAGATATTTACGAACTTCCATTGCTACTTTATGACGAAATAATAAGCTGTTTTTTACAGGATTTCTTCTGATATCTAAATAACGGTATTTCATTCTGATATCTTCTCCGCCGTCAGTTTCATCTTCGATTGTAAATGGGGGAGTTAAAGCCGAATTAAGAATAGTCAATTCAGAAACTAAAATTTCGATTTCACCAGTTGGAATATTTTTGTTTTTAGCTTCACGTTCAATTACAGTTCCTTTTACCTGAATTACAAATTCACGGCCAAGAGTTTTAGCTAATTCAAAAACGGTTTTATCAGTACGACTTTCGTCGAAAATAAGTTGTGTGATTCCATAACGGTCGCGTAGATCGACCCAATTCATAAATCCTTTATCGCGTGATTTTTGAACCCAGCCCGCAAGTGTAACTTCGGTATTAATATTTGAAGCGTTTAATTCGCCGCAATTATGACTTCTATACATGATCTCAATTTTAGATTGCAAAAGTAAACACAAAAAACAAAATAATATAGTAAAGTGATAACTTGATGCTTATAAATTTTAAAAATTTTGTTAATTCTAAAATTTTGATGTGTAATTTCTTTAGATTTGAATCAGTAAAAACAAATATAAATATCTATGAAAAAACTTTTTGTTACTGGTCTGTTGATATTTGGCACTTTAAGTGTTGTTGGACAATCCAAAAATCAAATAAAATTTACAGCCAAAATTGCGAATAGAAATAGTGACACTCTTGTCATTAGAGGAAAAGATAATTTTAAACAAGTTATTCCGATTAACAAAAAGGAAACTTTTGCAGCTTCTTTTGATGCGCCAAAAGGATTTTATGTGTTTTCTGACGGAACCGAATCGTCTAGGTTATATTTGAAACCAAATTCTGAGGTAAACTTAACAATGAATGCCAAAGAATTTGATGAAACTATTGTTTTTAGCGGTAAAGGTGTTGAAGAGAGTAACTTTTTAGCACAGCAAGCTTTAAGAAATGAAAAACTTGAGGGAGCTTTTTCTAAAGAACCTGCTGAATTTGCAACAATATTAGAGGCTAAGAAAAAGACTGATGTTGAAAGTTTAGAGAAAGGAAATTTTGATCCAGAATTTGTTACTGCCATGAAAAGTAATCTTGAGCGTTTTAATCAATTCGCAGTTGAGAATTATGAAAGAACGGCAAAAGCAAATAAAATGAACGGAAAACCTTCACCAGAGTTTGATTATGACAATTATAAAGGAGGAAAAACAAAATTGTCTGATTTAAAAGGCAAGTATGTTTATATTGATCTTTGGGCAACTTGGTGTGCACCTTGCAGAGCCGAGATTCCTTACCTGCAAAAAATTGAAGAGAAATACCATGGAAAAAACATTGAGTTTGTGAGTATTTCTATCGATAAAGCAAAAGACAATGAAAAATGGAAAAAGTTTGTAGCTGATAAAAATCTTGGAGGTGTTCAGCTTTTTGCTGATAAGGATTGGGAATCTGAATTTGTTGTAAATTATGGTGTAATGGGAATTCCGAGATTTATCTTGATTGATCCAAAAGGAAACATTGTAAGTTCTGATGCTGAAAGACCTTCATCTCCAGACCTTCAAAAGCAATTAGATTCGTTATTAAACTAATTTAAGGATTAAATTTACATCGTTATCGTAATTTTAGTTTTTGATTAAAATACTAGTAAAACCAGTGCTTGAGCGCTGGTTTTATTGTTTTAGGTAAAATTCCAATGTTAAGTTTTTACTCAATGTTACCAAATTGTTAAGTAAAAGTTTTTTTAATGTAAACAAATAGGTATATTTGATAAAGATTTGAAAACATTAATACCTAAAGATATGAAAAAGAGTATAATTTTAGCGGCGCTATTGTTCACTGGAATAGTAGTGGCACAAGAAGCAAAACCAGAATTAGAAGCTGTTGGGAACAAGGTAAAAGCTATTTATTATTATGATAATGGCAATGTTCAACAAGAAGGCTTCTTTAAGGATGGTAAATTAGACGGTGTCTGGGTATCTTATGACGAAAAAGGACATAAAAAAGCCGTTGGAGAATACACAGACGGAGTGAAAACTGGAAAATGGATTATCTTTAATGAAAACAATTTAAGCGAAGTTGCTTATGTTGACAATAAAGTAAGCACAGTTAGAAACTTACAGAAAAATGCATTAGCAAATAGAAACTAATTTCCGTTTCTAACAATTTATAAAAAACCGCTTCTAATAAGCGGTTTTTTTATTTCTTAGATTTTTTTCTTCTTCCAAACCAAATGACAAAACCTGTTACAGGAAGCGCAGAGGCAATTAAGCTGACTGTAAAGGCGAGGATTTTTCCAGGTAAATCTAGGACTTGTCCTGTATGTATGCCATAATTCATTTCGACAACTTTTAAACCTAAGCTTTTTGAATGATAGGGATCGCTTTGAATTAATTTTCCGTCATATGGATGAAAATAATAATTGCTTTGATGATCGTATCTTAATGCATGCGGGTATGCTCCTGTATTAATAATGTCTCCTTTTTGCTGAGGAAATGTTACAAAGAGCATTTCGGCTTTTGGCTGCATTTTCATGGTTTGAATAAAAGCACGATCTATTGCTGTAATTGAATTAGAGGTGAATTTTGTTGTGTCGATTATTGGTGCTTTTGTTTCAATTGCTTTGTCGCCTCCAAAATTAAAGGTTTTGTATATTTCGTCGCCAACCCATTCGTATGTAAATGTTAAACCAGTTACAGCAAGAATAAAAGCGATCATTGCAATATAAAAACCAGATGTATTGTGCCAGTCATAATTAACACGACGCCATTTTGCAGACCATTTTATGGTAAAACTTCTTCTAATATCGCTTCTTCTTTTCGGCCACCACTGAATTATTCCAGAAATTAATAGCAGAATAAAAATAATAGTCGAACCGCCTATAATATGTTTTCCAATATAATCAGGCAGTAATAAATACAAGTGAATGTATTCTACAATAATAAAAAAATCTGTTTTGGGATTTTCGGTTTTTAAGTATTTACCAGTATATGGATTAAAATAGAGGTATAAATTTTCAGTATCAGAATACGTATAAACAATAGCAGAGCGATTTTTTCCGTAGTAAGAAACCATACTCGATTTATTTTTCGGAACAATTTCTTTTGCTTTTTGCTGCAAAACCGATGGCATCAAAAAAGGTTTGTTCTGCGGTTCAACTAAACGCCATTCCTTTCGAGTAATGTCTTTTATTTCATCATGGAAACAAAAAATGCAACCCGTAATACAGACTATAAAAACAATAAGTCCGGAAATTAATCCGAGCCATTTATGTAAAAAACGTACTTGTTTTGTAAATCTCATTTTTTGATTAAAAACGTAAAAGTATACGCAAAATCAATAGAGGACAAATTATTTAAGCTAATTTTTAAACTGTCGCTTTTTTAGGTTTTAAATGATAAGCCGTATAGAGAGTTATGGAAGCTAGAACAATCCAGAAAATATCAATGAAAAAGATTTGAATTTTGTTTTCCATAAACGAAGTCCAAAACCAATTTCCAGAAACAATTCCGTTTGTAATTGGAATTAAAAACCCTAAAATACTTCCTGAGATAAGGCAGAATTTATTAGTGAAAGCATCATTCTTTTTAATGATAAAAAATATTGTAAGCAATAACCATCCTCCAAAATAAACAAGAAAAAGATTGTCCTTAGTTAATGGGTAAAAAACTTTTACCACTATAAAAGCAAGCGCAGTAATTGGATACATGCTTAAGCAAATGGCCAGATAAATGCGAACAACTGCTGCGTTAAAACGTCTTTTCTTTTCGGGTAAATTATTTTTTTGTCTGGCTACCAGCCAAATCATAACTCCTGAAATAATTACAAAACAAGTTATTATACCTAAAACAAAGCTTACGATTTTTAAGGCATAACCTCCGTAGTCACCATAATGAACTCGATATAAAACATTTTTTACAACATCAATGTAAGTGGTTTGTGTAACTGGATTTTTTCTGACGATTTCCTTTCCGTCAGAAATACGGTAAACCACTTTTCCAATTCCAGTAAATTTTTTATGATTTGGTAATTCGCCTTCTACTAAAACGTGCATGTTTGCATCGCCGTAGTTTTGAATAAATACTCGTGTAATCTCAAAATCAGACCAGTTGCTTTTTGCTTTTGCAACCAATTTATTGAGGTCAAAAGGTGCAGCTAATTTTTTGTTGTCAAATTTATAATCAGGATCGTTATACTCTAATTCTTTGTATAATTTATCCTGATCACCTTTGTATAATGCCATTACAGCAGGTGCCACAATTAAGAGTTTAATCATAAAAAAAGCACCTGTTACAGCATAAACAAATTGAAACGGAAGTCCAATCATTCCTAATGCCGTATGAGCATCTGTCCATAATGTTTTTAATTTTTCCTTTGGACGGAAAATGTAAAAATTAGAAACAATTTTGTTCCAATGGAGTAAAAGTCCTGTTATGATTGCAAATAAGAAAAACAAAGCGGTAAAGCCAGAAAGGTAGTAACCCACTGGATAAGGAATTTGCGCTAAAAAATGTAGACGATATAAAAATTCTCCCAAAGAGTACGATTCTTCGTAAGTGAATGATTTATAATTTTTAGTATCCAGATAAAAGAATGATCCTTCTTTTTGTTTGGCTGGAGCCAAAGTATCTTTGGTGCCTTCCATATAAACCGCAACTCTATTTTGAACAGATGGTTTAGATATGGTAATATTTCTTCCGTGTAAAACGTGTTTTTTGTCAAGATTTTCTAATGCGCTATTGTAGTCTAATTTGATTTCGCTTGTAACAGCGGTAGATTCACTTCTTTCCCAATTGATGATTTCATCTCTAAAAAAAGAAAAGGATCCCGCGAAAAAGATCACAAAAAGTACAACGCTAATGACAATACCGCTGACAGTATGTGTGTGAAAATAGATATTATAATGACGATTGTTCATAGGTTATTACACTGCTGGATTATAGGTTTGACCAAGATAAATAAGAAGAGAAAAAACTAAGGAAAGTAAAATATAGATACCCCATATTTTCCATCCGTTTTTTGCTAAGAATGCGACAACCATTAAAACAACCCAAAGGATGAATCCGCTGAAAGCCATTGTCATTAAAACTTCAGGGCGATTGAACCATGATGCTAATGCTAAATGAAATGTTGTAGAAACGAGATAACCGCCAAGAATAGCAGCGGTAATTTTGGCAAAACGAGGCCAAAATGCAGGGGTTAAATATTTTGAGTTTGCTGGCATTGGTTAGTTATGGTTTAATAATAATAAAATTCTAATAGAGCAATAATAAGAAGTACCCCTATAAGTGTTTTGCTATTTACTTTTTTTAATGGTGCAAGGATGATTATCAAACTTCCAATTGTCATTAATTGAATAAAAAACATTAAAGTTCCACAGCAAAGTGATTGTGTAAAAAGCCACATCGCATAAGCCGTTGTTAGAAGAAGCAATCCAGTAATTTTAGTTTGTTTTGGATTGTTTTTCATCCATTTTTCAAAACCAAAGTCATAAGATAAAACAGCTCTTTTTGAGGTGTAATACAAAGTGTAAAATGCTAAAAAAACAATAAGACTGGCTAATGTTATCATAATTTTATAGAATTTAAAAAACACCTTTTCTATATTCTTGAGAAAGGTGTTTTTGTTGTTTTCATTAGAATTTATAAGTAAAACTTGCAACGAAAGTTCTAGGATCTTTTGGATGTATTGTTGACCATCCGTCATAGATTTCTTCGTTTGTGATATTATTTAGTTTTAGTGTTATTCCAAATTTTTCCGTATTATAAAATAAAGAAGAGTTAATTACGGTATACTCTGGAATTGTAAATGTTCCCGAAACTGCTCGGTTCATGATTTTGTTGTCTCCCACATAGTTTCCTCCAAATCCTACACCAAATCCTCTTAATAATCCATTAGTGAATTTATAGCTTGCCCATAAGTTTGCCAAGTTGTAAGCTCCTGCACTTTCTGGTCTGAATCCTACAAAGTCAGTATCTCCTTTAGTTAGGGTTGCATCATTGTAGCTGTAACCAAGAATAATGTTTAAACCAGTAATTGGATTAGCAATAAATTCAGCTTCAAAACCTTTATTGTGCTGCGCACCGTCTTGGAAGTTTGTTACGTCTGTTGCATTTGGTCTAACACTATAAACCATATTCGAAACTTTAATGTCGTAGTAGCTTAAAGTAGCATAAATTTTATCTTTAAAGATATTCAGTTTTGTACCAAATTCTATTTGGTTAGCATGTTCAGGGTCAAACGTTACAGGAGTTCTTACTGTTCCATTTACATTTTCGCCAGGAGCTACGTTTGAAAAACCATTCATGTAGTTAGCGAAAATAGATACTTTATCGATGATTGGCTGATAAACTAATCCGAATTTTGGTGATAAAGAAGTTTGATTGTAGTTATCATCATCACTTGAAACATCTCCGCTGTTTATAAAACGATCGGCACGTAAACTTACCATTGCAGAAAGAGCAGGAGTAAAGTTAATTACATCAGAGAAATAAGCGCTGTAAACTTCTTGTTTTGTTTTATTGTTATTTCTTGGAGCGTTTCCTACAATTGCATCAGATCCTGCTTTTGTTAAATTTCCTGTGTCACCATTTGAAGGACCAACGATTGTGTTGAATGATGCTAAATCGTCTCCAATATAAATATATCCGTTTCCAAAGTATCCTGTACCACGATCAAGT
The DNA here is from genome assembly GCF_044007415.1 of Flavobacterium sp. FlaQc-28. Lineage (NCBI taxonomy): Bacteria > Pseudomonadati > Bacteroidota > Flavobacteriia > Flavobacteriales > Flavobacteriaceae > Flavobacterium > Flavobacterium sp. FlaQc-28. The sequence continues at coordinate 471,215 of NZ_JBIPCM010000001.1, read as the reverse complement.
CCAACTCTGTTGTAGTAGTCTAAACCAACAACAAGTCTGTTTCTTAAATTTCCTATTTTAAAATCACCAATAAAATTTTGCTGTATATCAAAAGTGGTGTTTTTATTGTCTTGGTAATTGAAAAATCTTGCTAAAACGATACCTTCCTTAATAGGAGAAAATGTCTTATTACTAGTTGCTTCATATAGATAAGCATAATTTCCAGTAGACTTAGCATTACTCGTTGAGAAAATAGTCTGAGAAGTCCATTGACTAGAAAGCTTATAATTCATTTGTGCCTGAATATTATAAGAAGGCGTTTTGATTGTTAATTCGTTGCTTGTGTACGAACGATTGTTGTCGTATTTTAATTCAGCAATATTGTGAACTCTTAACGGATTTGCTCTGTCTAGAAACAACATTGTTGGGTTTGTTGTTTCGTTATTCATAAATTCTGTATTTACTAAGAATGATAGTCGATCATTCACTTCGTAAGATAAAGATGGGGCTATGAAAAAGGACTCTATAAATCCAGCATCTTGAAAACTTTCTTGTTTATTGTATGCTGAATTAACTCTAAAGTTAAGTGTTTTTTTATCGTTTAGTGAGGTGTTAAGATCGACAGTTGCACGGTTTAATCCGTAGCTTCCTGCTGTATAGTTTACTTCTCCGCCAAATCCTTTATAAGGTCTTTTTGTTGTAGTATTGATTAATCCTCCGTATGAAATTAAGCTGCTTCCAAATAAAGTTCCAGAAGGGCCTTTGATAATTTCTACTCTGTCAATGTTTGCAGGGTCTAAACTACCGTTTGTTAAGCCTGGCACTCCGTTTACAATAGTTGCTTGAACTGGAAATCCTCTTAAAGAGTAGTAACTTGCTCCATCTCCTCCACGACCTGTTGAAGCCCAAAGTTGCGTAACACCAGGTGCATTTTTTAATGCATCATCAAATGTTGTTACTACTTGTTCTTTTAAAACTGCTGCGCTAATGGTGGTATAAACTTGTGGGTTTTCAAGATTTTTAAGAGGTAATCTAGATACTTGTTGGTTATCCTTACGAACAAAACGATTTTTTCTGCCATTTACCACAACTTCAGTTAATTCCTCTGAGTTTGAAGTGATGTTAAAATTTTCTGTCAGCTCTTCACCTGCTTTAACTGTTACTTTTTTCTCTTTTGAAGAATATCCAACAGCTGAAATTTTTAGCGTGTAGGTTCCAGGTTTTACATTTTTAATTTTATAATTACCGTTTTCGTCTGTAATTGTTCCAAATCTAGTTCCTTTAAGGGCTACAGAAATTGCTTCTGCAGAATCGTCGCTGCTTACAGTGATTTTTCCTTTTACAGTTGCTTTTTCTTGCGCTGAGATAGTTGCGCTTGCGAGAAGAAAAAAACAAAAGCTCAAAAGAGAAATTGTGAATTTATATTTCATTGCTATTTAGAATTGATTTTAATAGCGCAAATTTAAAACTTGATCAGCAACTACACAAGTTATTTTTATTTATTCTAAATTAAATTATTTTTAAAGGTTAAAATTTACATTTTTTTAAAAAATTAACATCTTAAGCAATGTTTAAGCCAGCATTAAGAAAAAAAGGCCTGTTCAAATGAATGAACAGGCCTTTAATTTTATTTAAAATTAATTGAATTACAATTCTAAAGCACGTTTAGCATCGCCGTTCATTAATAATTCTAATGGATTTTCTAATGCTTCTTTTACAGCAACTAAGAAACCAACAGACTCACGTCCGTCAATAATTCTGTGGTCATAAGAAAGAGCAACATACATCATTGGGTGAATTTCCACTTTTCCGTTTACAGCAATCGGACGCTCAATAATATTGTGCATTCCTAAAATTCCTGATTGAGGAGGGTTGATGATTGGCGTAGATAACATACTTCCAAAAACTCCACCGTTAGTAATTGTGAAAGTTCCTCCAGTCATATCGTCAACTGTAATTTGACCATCACGAGCTCTTAAAGCTAATCTTTTGATTTCAGCTTCAATTCCACGGAAAGTTAATAGTTCAGCATTACGAACAACAGGAACCATTAATCCTTTTGGTCCAGAAACTGCGATTGAGATGTCAGCAAAATCATAAGCGATTTTGTAGTCACCATCCATCATTGAATTAACATCTGGGTATAATTGTAAAGCTCTTGTAACTGCTTTTGTAAAGAATGACATGAAACCTAAACCTAAACCACCATGTTTTGCTTTGAAAGCATCTTTGTATTCGTTACGAATTTGGTTAATTGGCGTCATGTTTACTTCGTTGAAAGTAGTAAGCATAGCCGTTTCATTTTTAGCCGAAACTAATCTTTCTGCTACTTTACGACGTAACATAGATAATTTTGTACGTTCAGTTCCACGGCTTCCTCCAGTTGGAGTTCCCATAGAAGGTACTGCATTTACAGCATCATCTTTAGTGATTCTTCCACCTTTTCCAGTTCCAGAAACTGTTGCAGGAGCAATGTTTTTTTCGTCTAATATTTTTCTTGCTGCAGGAGATGGAGTTCCAGCTGCATAACTTGTTGCTGCCGGAGCTGCTGCTGGAGCCGGTGCCGCTTTTGGAGCTTCTGCCTTTGGCGCTTCCGCTTTAGGTGCCTCAGCTGCTGGAGCTGCTGTTGCGCCTCCTGCAGGTTTTGCTGCATCAGTATCAATTAAACAAACTACAGCGCCTACTGCTACTGTATCACCTTCTTCAGCTTTTAGCGTAATAACTCCGCTCATTTCAGCAGGTAATTCAAGAGTAGCTTTATCTGAATCAACTTCAGCAATAGCTTGATCTTTTTCTACATAATCTCCGTCTTTTACTAACCAAGTTGCAATTTCAACTTCTTTTATTGATTCCCCTGGTGATGGGACTTTCATTTCTAAAATCATCTTTGTTTTTGTTTAAGGTTTGTATTGCTTAAGATTTAGAGAGTTTGGCTGGTCTTTAATTCTTAAACGTTAAACTAATTTTTTATCTGAATAAATTTTTATCGAATACCATTCTAATTGCATCTGCATGACGACGTTTTGCACGCGTGTAACTTCCTGATGCTGGAGCAGAGTATGCTTTTAATGATGCTAATCTCCATTTTACTAGATCAAAGTTCATTAACATAAAGCTGTAAGCTCCCATGTTTTTAGGTTCTTCCTGAGCCCAAACATAATCATCAGCATTTGGATATTTTGCAATGATTTCTTTGATCTGCTCAACTGGGAAAGGGAATAATTGCTCGATACGAACAACTGCAACATCATTTCTTCCGTTGTTTTCTCTTTCTGCAACAATGTCATAGTAGAATTTACCAGTAACAAATACTAACGTTTTCACTTTCTTTTTATCTACTGCATTGTCATCAATTGTTTCTTGGAAACTTCCGTTTGCTAACTCATCAACTGTAGATACGCATCTTGGATCACGTAATAAACTTTTTGGAGAGAAAACAACTAATGGTTTACGGAAATTCGTTTTCATTTGTCTTCTCAATAAGTGGAAGAAGTTTGCTGGCGTTGTACAATCGGCAACATACATGTTGTGTCTTGCGCAAAGTTGTAAGTAACGCTCCATTCTTGCAGAAGAGTGCTCAGCACCTTGTCCTTCGTATCCGTGAGGCAATAATAAAACAATACCATTTTGGTTGTTCCATTTGTCTTCACCACATGAAATGTATTGGTCAATCATAATTTGAGCTCCGTTAGAGAAATCCCCAAATTGTGCTTCCCAAATAGTTAATGCTTTTGGATTGGCTAATGCATATCCGTAATCAAAACCAAGAACACCATACTCTGATAAAAGAGAGTTGAATACACCGAATTTTCCTTTTTTGTTTTCAATAGAATTCAATAGGATTACTTCTTCTTCAGAATCTTCAACTTTAACTACAGCATGACGGTGAGAGAATGTACCACGCTCAACATCTTGACCAGAAATACGAACATCAAATCCTTCTGTTAAAAGTGATCCATAAGCAAGTGCTTCTGCAGTTCCCCAATCAAGAGTATTATTATCGTATCCTGTTTTTCTGTCAGTAACAATTTTACTTATTTTATTGATGAACTTTTTGTCTGATGGTAATGTTGAGATTGTATTGATGATAGAATCCAATCCTTTTTTATCAAAAGTAGTGTCTACTTTTTCTAACATTTGTGTATCTGTTACTTGAACAAATCCATCCCATTCGTTTTTCATGAATGGAGTAATGATTGTTAAATCTTTTTTACGAGAAGCTTCTAAGTTTTCTTCTAAAGCAGATTTATATTCTTTTTCTAAACCATTAACATAAGAGGCGTCGATTACGCCGTCAGAAAGTAATTTCTCTGCGTAAATGTCTCTTGGGTTTTTATGTTTAGCGATGATTTTATATAGTACTGGTTGTGTAAAACGAGGTTCGTCACCTTCGTTATGACCGTATTTTCTGTATCCTAATAAATCGATAAATACGTCACGTCCAAATTGCATTCTGTAGTCTAATGCAAAAGATACAGCATGTACAACAGCTTCAGCATCATCAGCATTTACGTGTAATACTGGCGATAAAGTTACTTTAGCAACGTCTGTACAGTAAGTTGATGAACGAGCGTCTAAGTAGTTTGTTGTAAAACCAACTTGGTTGTTGATTACAATATGGATTGTTCCTCCAGTTTTGTAACCGTCAAGCTGTGCCATTTGAATGATTTCATACAAAATACCTTGTCCTGCAATTGCAGCATCTCCGTGAACGGCGATAGGCAATACTTTTGAGAAATCATCAGCATAATATTTATCTTGTTTTGCTCTTGTAATACCTTCAATTACAGCTCCAACAGTCTCTAAGTGAGAAGGGTTTGGTGCTAAATTGATGTTGATGCTTTTTCCAGATCTTGTTTTTTTGTCAGCCGTAAGACCTAAGTGGTATTTTACGTCACCGTCAAAATATTCTTGATCGTAATCTTTACCGTCAAACTCACCAAAAATATCCTGAGTCGATTTTCCGAAGATGTTTGCCAAAACGTTCAAACGACCACGGTGCGCCATTCCCATTACGAATTGTTCAACACCTTTTTCAGCAGCTTGCTCGATCAAAGCATCAAGAGCCGGGATAATAGATTCACCACCTTCTAATGAGAAACGTTTTTGTCCAACATATTTAGTATGAAGGAAGTTCTCGAAAGAAACAGCTTGATTTAATTTATTTAAGATTGTTTTCTTTTCTTCTGTAGAGAAATTAGGCTGATTAACATTTACAGCTAATTTATCTTGAATCCATTTTACAACGCCAGGATTTCTGATATACATATACTCAATTCCAATATGCTGGCAGTAAATAGCTTGAAGACGATTTACGATGTCCTGCAATGAAGAAGGCGTCATTCCAATTGTTTGTGCAGCATCAAAAACAGTAGAAAGATCAGCAGTTGATAATCCGAAATTTTCGATGTCTAAAGTTGGAGATGAAGTTCTACGGTCACGAACAGGGTTTGTTTTTGTAAACAAATGTCCGCGAGTACGGTATCCGTCAATTAATTTTAGTACGTTGAATTCTTTTTGCAGTTTTTCTGAAACCAAACTGCAGTCTGCGTTGCCGCTAGTCACATATTCAACAATCTGTTGAACTGGATTTTCGTCATTATAAACTGTCTGTCCAAAGTCGAAACCTTGAAAAAAACTTCTCCAGCTTGGCTCTACGCTGTCTGGGTTTACTAAATATTGATCGTATAATTGTGCGAAAAACTCTGTATGCGCTGCATTTAAAAATGAAAACCTATCCATAATATTAGTGAATATACTTTTTGTTAAATAGAATGGCAAAAGTACAACAATCGCCTTTATTTAAATCTTTTTTTTACGTACTTTTACGTAAAAATTTGTTAAAAATAGACTCAACTATGAATAAAATTCAATTTTCAATCGATTGCAGATCTTTTTTTGTGATTATAGCAGTCTTGTTTTCCAGTTTTACATTTGCACAGCAGAAGTATGTTATAGACAACAGTAATCATTTTTGGGACAAGGTTCAATTTGGAGGCGGCCTTGGAGTAGGAATTGGTTCTGGTTATACTGATATTTCTGTAATGCCAAGTGCCATTTACAATGTCAATGAAATTGTATCTGTTGGTTTAGGATTGCAATTTGGTTATTTGTCTTCAAAAAATTACTACGATTCATTTGTATACGGAGGAAGTTTAGTTACACTTGTAAATCCAATTCCTGAAATTCAATTGTCTGCAGAGTTGGAGCAGGTAAGGGTAAATACAGATTACGACTCGACTCCATACAGACCAAGTTATTCAGATAATTATTGGAATACCGCTTTATATCTTGGAGCAGGTTACAGAACTGGAAGTGTTACCATTGGTGCACGATATGATGTTTTGTATGATCCAGACAGAAGTCTTTACGGATCTGGATTTATGCCTTTTGTGAGAGTGTATTTTTAATCTAAGATGCTAAGGTTCTAAGGGGCTAAGGTTCTAAGATTCTATGGTTTTAATTTGCGAAAAAATGTTTAAATGGATCAAACTTTATTTTCTAAAATAACTTTACAATATTTAACGGAGAATTATTCTGATTTTGTAGAAAATATTGATTTTAAAGAAGATCAATCTTTTGATTGTTCTATTAAGAGTGTCAAAGGAAGCAGATTTTTGTGGATAGCGACTTATGATTTGGAAATAACCATTGGTTTTGAAAATCATAACAAAGAATGTGATTGGCATTTTCACATTGGAGCTTCAGAAGGAAATGGACTAAATGAAGAGCTACAAGAATTGACTAAACAACTCAATAAAATTTTAAATAACGAACAGGTTTTTATTTTGGAAGATGATAAATATATTCCATTAGATAAAAATGAAGAGATAGCTGTAAATGAAGATGAAAAGTTGTATGTATGGAATGATATATAAGTTTCAAAAAACTTAGAATCTCAGCACCTTAGTACCTCAGAACCTTTACTTATAATAATTCCGAAACCAAACCTTCTGCCATTCTCTTTTTAAAATCAGAAAAGCAACCTGTTCAGCCAAAATTACTAAATCTGAACCGTCGAGTTTTTTGATTTCGTTTTCAGAAACATCAATGATATAAAGCAGATTTAAGTATTCAGCAAATTTGTACTGAATCATTCTGTAGATTTTTTCGTGAAGCTGAATTTTTAGTTCTTCGGGAGAAACGCTTAACGGAAAATCAATTCCTTCATTGGCCAAATTAAAATCTTTGTTGATCTGCTCAATCAGACTTAAATATAAGTTTTCTCTCTCGGCATCAGCCAATAAAAAATCGGTATTTTCAGGAATCGGAAACATTGATGCTTTTTAAGAATTGAGGCAAAGTTAAAACTAAAAAATCATTTAACAGTCGATTCTCGTTCTATGATTCTCGTTGGAAGTTCTATAATTTGATGCGTTATTGGGCGATGTTCTTTCATATCGGCAATTTCATCAATTAAAATAGAAACTGCAGTATGTCCCATTTCAAATCCAGGCTGATCGATTGTCGTTAACTTAGGCGAAATAACGGTACTCATAAACCAGTTGCTAAACCCAAAAACCGCCACCTGATCCGGTGTTTTGATTCCCGCCTCATTAAAATATTTTATAATGCCAATGGCAACCAAATCGGTAATCGCAAAAATGGCGTCGATATCTGGATTCTCGGTCATTATTTTTTGGGCATTTTCGTATCCGTCTTCAAAATCAGTATTGTTGTCGCAAACATAAACCAACTTCGAATCATACTCAATTCCGTGTGCTTCAAGGGCTCTTTTATAGCCAAGAAAACGATCAATCGAATTTTGCGGCACATACGAACCCCTAAAATGCGCAATTTTTTTGTAACCTTTATTAATAAGGTATGAAACGGCATCAAAAGCCGCTTTGGCATCATTAATCACCACTTTGGAACAATCTACTCTTTTGGCAATTTTATCAAACAAAACAACAGGCGTGTTTTTGCGGATGGCTTCATTAATATGAGAGAAATCATCGGTCTCGTTCGAAAGCGACATCAAAACGCCGTCAACCCGCTTTTGAATCAATAAAGCAAGCTGTTTTTTCTCCATTTCATATTTTTCGTTCGATTGTAATATGATAACCAGATAACCTCGCTTTTCGGCTTCTTCTAAAATTCCGTTTAATACACTCGAAAAAAAGTGGTGAACAGTTGCAGGAATAATGACACCAATGGTTTTGGTTTCGTTGGTTCTTAAATTAACCGCTACAGAATTAGGCATATAGTTCATCGTTTCGGCCATTTCGATTACTCTGGCGCGGGTCGATTTACTAATGTCTGTATATCCTTTTAGCGCTTTTGAAACCGTTGTAACCGATATTCCTAATGCAGAGGCTATATCTATTAATTTTGTGTCATTCATGAAATAAATGTACTAAAAAATAAACTGCATTGACGAAAAATTAATTTTCGAAAACGTTTTAGGTGGTTTCGAAAACGTTTTCGATTTTTAATTCTTATATTCCTTATTATTTGTTTTTAAGTTTGACAGTGATAACCATAATTACTAACTAACCGAACAAAAAATGAAAAAGCTGCACCATTATTTAGGTACATTATTTTTAATGTTTTGCCTATTTTTTTTACCAAATAATCTGTTTGCCCAAAATACAGCTAAAGTTTCCGGAAAAGTACTCGACGATAGCGGCGTGACAGTTCCAGGAGCAAATGTAACGCTTAAGGAAACAGGAAAAAGTACCGTTACAGATGAAAACGGAGGATATTCATTCTCAAACATCGAAGCAGGCACATATACTATTATTGCAACGAGCGTAGGGTATAAAACGTTCGAGAAAAAAATTGCCGTAAAAGAAGGAGAATCAGTAGAAGCAAATTTACTTCTTGAAGGAGAATCTCAAAGTTTAAAAGAAGTTGTAGTAACAGGTTCGTCTGCTCCAAGATCTAAACTGGAATCCAGCGTTGCTATTACCACATTAGGCGCAAAAGCAATCGAAGACAGAGCGCCGTCGAGTACAGCTGCTTTATTGCAGACCATTCCGGGGTTTGTGGTTGAAGCATCTGGAGGAGAAATTGGAAACAACCTTTTTGCAAGAGGAATCCCTTCTGCAGGAGCTTATGAATATGTACAAATTCAGGAAGACGGATTACCAGTTTTTGAAGATGGAGCTTTGCAATTTGCCAATGCCGATACATTTTACAGATTAGACGAAACAGTAAGCAAAATGGAAGCCGTTCGTGGAGGTTCTGCCTCAATTTTTGCCAACAATGCTCCGGGTGGAATCATCAACTTTATTTCTAAAACAGGTCAGAATGATTTTCAGGGAAGAGCAAAATTCACGACTTCAGATTACGGAATGTTCAGAACCGATCTTAATTTATCAGGCGCTTTAATTCAGGATAAATTATTTTTTAATGTCGGCGGATTTTACAGATCTGATAATGGTGTAAGAAATACTGGTTTTACAGCCAATAAAGGCGGACAAATAAAAGGAAACATTACCTATAAATTTGACGACAACGATTATTTGAGAGTGAATTTTAAACATCTTGACGACAGAAATACATTCTATTTGCCAATTCCGCTAAAAAGCAATAACGGAAAAGAAGAAGGTATTCCAGGATTTAATCCGAATTACGGAACATTGACTTCGGTAAATTTAAGTCATTTAAATGTGCCTCAATACGGAGGCGGTACTTTTAGCGCAGATTTAGAAGATGGTTCTCATCCAATTATTAACTCAATTGGAGCTGAATTCAAAAAGAAAATATCGGATAAAGTGACTTTTAAAAATTCGTTTAAAAACACCAATATCGATTTAAATTACAATGCAATTTTTCCAAATGGCGGACCTTGGACACAAGATGCGTATGCTACAAGCGTTCAAAATACAACAGCAGGAAACTTAGCTTATACTTACGTAGATAATGGTGCGACGCTTGATCCAAACGCTTTAATTATGAGAGCAGATCTTTGGCACATTCAGAAAAAGATGAACAACTTTGCTAATAATTTCTCTTTTTCTTTTGATCTAGATCCGGTTCAATTAACAGCAGGTTACTACTATTCTAACTGGAAATCAAATCAATATTGGAACTGGAATTCATATTTAGTAGGAGTTTCAGACAATCCGAGATTATTAAACGTAAAAGACAATACAACCGGAATTAATCATACTTGGAATGGTATAGAAAGAATTACCTGGCTGGAAAGAGATGCGCAGACAAAAGGTGTTTTGAATGATGTTTATGCCGATGCCGAAATTAAAGCTACAGACAAATTAACTTTTAATGCTGGTTTAAGATACAATAAAGACAAATATTCAGGATACAGAGACAACGCCAGATTTTTTGCCGAAGATTTAGGAATTTTAGATAATAATACGGCTGATGATAAGGTTACAACTGTAAAAGGAAACCCTTATACATACTGGAGATATGATGTAAGCGAATGGTCATATACCGCTGCAGGAAACTACAAGTTCAACGATAATATGGCTTCATATGTTCGTTACAGCCATGGATTTAGATCTCCAATCGAAGAATCATTTTATGATAATGCAGCCGATTTAAGCAAATTAGAAAATACAGAAGTAAATCAGTTTGAATTAGGATATAAATATGCAAGTTCTTTCTTCTCTGTAAATGCGAATTTGTTTCACATGAATCTGAAAAATGTTGCCTTCACGGATATTTTATCTGATGGATCTTCAGAAAATAAATTTGCCGATGTAAACAATATTGGTCTTGAGGTAGAAACCAATGCAAGATACGAAATGGTGAAACTGAACTTTACATTTACCGTTCAAAAACCAGAATACGACAATTTTACAGGAACAAATGCAGATGGTTCTACTTTTGATTTTAACGGAAATACAGCAAGAAGAATCCCTAAGTTTTTCTGTAACCTAAGACCAGAAGTTGATATTACAAAAGACTTTACAGCTTATGTTCAGTTTTCTTATTTCGATAAAAAATTCACGAATCAGGATAACAAACAAGTTTTACCGGCTTACAAAGAAGTGGGGGCAGGATTAAGTTACAAGTATAACAATCTTCGTTTTGCAGTCGATGCTTCGAATTTATTCAATGAAATTGGTTTAACGGAGGGAGATCCAAGACAAACAACATCTGCAGCAAGCGATGTGTTTATGGCAAGACCTATTTTAGGGCGTGCTTTTAGATTTTCGGTAGCGATTAATTTCTAAATTTATAAATCAACATACAAGTTACTGTAGAGGCGCACAGCAGTGCGTCTCCGCACAGTAACCGTAAAGCACAGACAAATAAATAAAAAATGAAAAACATAGGAATTAAAATCTCGCTCTATCTTAATTATTTTGTCTTCGCTATTTTGTTAAACAGCGTGGGCATTGTGATTTTAAAATCGCAGAAAAATTACGGAGTCGATGAAGTTCAGGCGAGTATTTTAGAAGCTTTTAAAGACATGCCAATTGCAATTGTATCCTTTTTTATAGCCTCTTTTTTACCAAGAATAGGCTATAGAAAAGCGATGTTAATAGGATTAGGTCTGGTTACTTTAGCCTGTATTTCTATGTATTTTGGAAACTCATTCGACAATGCTAAAATTCTTTTTGCCACCGTTGGAGTTTCGTTTGCCCTGATAAAAGTTTCGGTTTATTCGTTAATAGGAACCGTAACCGAAACCAAAAAAGAACACAACGCTTTAATGAGCAGTATTGAAGGGTTTTTTATGGTGGGAATTGCGCTGGCTTATTTTTTATTTCCGGCTTTTAATAACGAAAACGATCCCAATTCATGGTTAAATGTTTATTGGTTATTGGCAGGATTATCGTTTGTGTCTTTTCTGTTTTTACTCTTTATAAAATTTGAAGAAACCGAAGTTGCAGCAGGAGCAAACCTCAAAGATGATTTCCTGCAGATGTTTAAATTAATGGCAAAATTGCTGACGGTTATTTTCGTGATCAGCGTTTTTTTATTTGTAATGATCGAACAGGGAATTCTTTCCTGGTTACCTACATTCAACACAAAAGTGCTTCATCTTCCAGAAAATATCAGCATTATGATGGCCAGTATTTTGGCCATTTCATTAGCCATTGGAAGAATGATTGCCGGTATTGTAACCAAAAAAGTAAACTGGATCTGGGTGTTGAGTTTCTGCATTATTTCTGCCATGCTTCTCGTAATCTTTGTACTTCCAAAAACAGTAGGTTTAGAAGTAAAAAGCATCAATACACTTTCAGATATTCCGTTAATTGGTTTCGCATTTCCTTTAATAGGATTGTTTATTGCGCCCATTTATCCCTTATTAAATTCCATTGTATTAAGTGCTTTGCCAAAGAATTTGCAAAGTTCCATGACCGGATTAATAGTCATTTTTTCTGCTCTTGGCGGGACTTTGGGTTCCAGAATAACTGGCTGGCTGTTTAAAAATGAAGGCCCTGAAAAAGCTTTTTATTTTACTTTAATACCAATGACCTTATTATTGATCTCCTTTTTTATTCTTAAAAAAATAACTGCAAAAGATGAAATTTAAACTCCATATAAACCAAACCATCGAAAAATTATTGGCTCAGGAAGATACTGACGGTGATAAAAAAATTACAATAGATGACAACGGTCCTAAAAGTTTTTTATTGAATGATGAAAACGGAAATTCGGCAGTAATTGAAGGAACTTATCAGCTTTCGAATTTATTGCAGGAACTGGCTCTGGCTAAGAAAAACAATACCGAATTTGCTTCAATAGACTTAAATGAAATCACCGAAGATCCTGTAAAAAGAATTTCAAGAAAAATAAAAGATCTGTATTGGAACGGTCTTACCCGAACAATTGATGCCATTGGTGTAAAGAAAATTTTGGAAGATGATAAAATCGAAAACGAATTTGCCTATTTATATGTGCCTTTTGGAGACGAAATTGTTTTTGATTATTTCAAAAAGTTAGAAGCTTCAACACCAAAGTTAAAAGTGGTGCAGATGCCTAAAAATATTACTCCGGATTATGTTTTATCGTTGAACAAAAAACCGGGGATTCTGGCATTGGCACTTCAAATAAAAAACAATGAAATTTCAGGAGTTCCTTTTGTGGTTCCAGGCGGAAGATTCAATGAAATGTACGGCTGGGACAGTTATTTTATTGCCAAAGGACTTTTGATTGATGATAAAATTGAGCTTGCTTTAGGCATTGCCGAAAATTTTAAATACCAAATCGATCATTACGGAAAAATTTTAAACGCGAATAGAAGTTATTATTTAACCCGCACGCAGCCGCCGTTGTATACATCGCTTATTATAGATGTTTTAGAAAAATCAAATCCGGATATTTTTTGGATAGAAAGACATTTAAAAACGGCTATAAAAGAATATCAAACTGTTTGGATGGAAGAAGGAAAAAGACTTACCGCTAATGGTTTAAATCGTTATAAAGCAGAAGGAATTGGTCTTCCGTTTGAAGTAGAAGAAGGGCATTTTGATGATATTCTCGAGCAGTTTGCTCCAAAATACAATTTGTCTACTCGTGAGTTTGAAAAGAAATATCTTGAACGAGAAGTGGTTGATGAAGAACTCGATAAGTACTTTATTCACGACCGAAGCATGCGCGAAAGCGGTCACGATACCACCAATAGATTAGTGGGAATCTGTGCCAATTTAAACACAGTTGCAATCAATAGTCTTCTCTATAAATACGAAACGGATATTGCTTTTTTGATTCAGAAATATTTTAAAAACGAATTTCAATATTTTGAAGACAAATCTTTTTCAAGTGAGTATTGGCTGCAAAAAGCTTCTTCAAGAAAAGAAAAAATAAACAAATTGTTATGGAATTCTGAAAACGGAATTTATTTTGATTATGATTTTGTGAACGAAAAACAGCATTTCTTTGATGCTGCGACCACTTTTTACCCGCTTTGGGCCAAAATAAGCACGCCGGAACAAGCCGAAATTTTGATAAAAAAGACACTTCCGAAATTTAAAATGAAAGGCGGAATTGCAGGAAGTACCAAAGAATCGATTGCGGGTATAGATGAAAATGCACCAATGCGCCAATGGGATTATCCGTTTGGCTGGGCACCGCATCAAATGCTTTTATGGGAAGGTTTGCTGAATTATAATTTTAATGAAGAAGCCCAGGAAATGGTCTACAGATGGCTTTGGCTCATTACCAGAAACGCGGTTGATTACAACGGAACAATTCCGGAGAAATTTGATTTATCGATAAGCTCACACAAAATTTTCGCAGAATACGGAAACGTAGGAACCGAATTTAATTACATAACCGAAGAAGGTTTTGGATGGATGAACGCTTCCTATCAGTATGGTTTAACGATTTTGAAAGACGATTTAAAACAAAAATTATCAGATTTAGTAGATCCAGATGATTTGTTTTCATAAGCCTTCGACTTCACTCAGGATGACACTAGTAATGTCAGGCTGAGCGAGTCGAAGCCCTTTTAAATGTCGAAAAATGACAAAAAACGACAAACCCGACAGGTTTTAAAAATCTGTCGGGTTTACTATCGTAATAAAAGTGAAGATTTTTTCGTCGTGAATTACACAAATTGCACTGATTTAATTAGTACAGAAACTCGTGGTAAATAAAAAAATCTTATAATTCTTAAAATCTCTGGTTAAAACTAAACTTTTCTATCCATTAAATTCTCGCCAAATGTTCTTAAAACATTTTTCTTTTCTGGGCTGATTTCCATTTTTTCCAGAGTTTCAAAGGCTTTAAGAGTATACATTTCAATAGTTTCTTGTGTTGCTTTTGAGGCGCCAGATTCGTTAAAAATAGCTTTCGCTTTTTCAATTTTCTCTGAATTATCCTCTAGTTGAATGCTGAATAATTTTTGTAATTCATCAGCTTTTTCAGGAGTCGAGAACTCTAATGCTTTTATATATAAGTATGTTTTTTTGTTTTCGATAATATCGCCGCCAACTTGTTTTCCGAAAGTTTCAGGATCTCCAAAAGCATCTAAATAATCGTCTTGAAGTTGAAAAGCTAAACCTAAATTTAGTCCAAAATCATAAATTAAATCGGCTTCTTTTTCTGAAGTTTTGGCAACAATTGCGCCCATTTTCATTGCTGCAGCTACAAGAACAGCAGTTTTGTATTCGATCATTTTTAAGTATTCTGGAATGGTAACGTTGTTCCTTTCTTCAAAATCAACATCCCATTGCTGTCCTTCGCATACTTCGAGAGCAGTTTTGCTGAAAAGTTTGGCTAAGTCTCTAAAAACAGTTGGTTCATATTGTTCAAAATACTGATAAGCCAAAATAAGCATTGCGTCACCAGAAAGAATTCCTGTGTTCAAATTCCATTTTTCATGAACTGTTATTTGTCCTCTTCTTAAAGGCGCATCATCCATAATATCATCATGGACTAACGAAAAATTATGAAAAACTTCAACCGCCATTGCTGCCGGAAGTGCCGTTTTATAAGTAGTGTCAAAAACTTCAGAAGCCATTAAAGTCAGTACTGGTCGTATGCGTTTACCGCCAAGTCCTAAAATGTATTCAATAGGTTCATAAAGATTCCCGGGTTCTTTGTGTATGTCTTGTTTTTTTAAATAATCAATAAAAAAATCCTGGTATTGACTTATATCGTGCATGAAATTCTAATTTATGAGCCTCAAAGATACAATTCATTAATGAATTATTTTGGCCTTAAAATTCCAAAAGCGAGTTTCCGTCTAAAATTGTCATGAAATGTATTAATTCTTAACAAGTTAAAATTATTTTAAAAAAACAAGGAAACTTTTTTGGTTTTTAGAGTTTCCTGTTTATATTTGCACCGTTAATTTGGAAACTTGAAACACTGTAAAAGTTTCCGCAAGAGGTTTGAGGAAGCTATAAACTCAATAAAATCAAATATTTATGAAGACAACATGGACTTTAGATTCGACACAATCAGATGTTTTAATAAAAATGAGACATTCGATAATTGCTTATTTAGGAGGGACAACGAATAAATTTGGCGGTTATGTGAATATCGAAGACAATGAAATTGAAGATGCGTCGGTTGAATTTTCACTAGATATAAATAACAAAAACGAAAGCTTTCAACAAATAGATACTTATTTGCAGCTTCAGGATTTTTTTGATGTAGACGAGCATCCTATCATCAGCTTTAAATCGACTTCGTTTCAAAAAGTGAATAATAATATTAACTTTTTTAAAGGTGACTTAACTATAAAAGATGTGACTAAAGTTGTAGAACTTGATGCAGAATTTATTGGCGTTAATACTTATAATGGAGAGCGAAAAGTTGCTTTTGAAATTAAAGGAGATATTAGACGTCAAGATTTTGGACTTGACTATAATTCATTTAATCATAACGGAGGTTTAGCATTAGGCAAAGATATTAAGCTGATTGCAAACTTAGAATTCAGTATATAAATCTTACAGAAAGTGTAATTTAATGTAAAATTATTACAAATATAATGGAAACTATTTTTTAGATTTTAGTTTCCTGAGTATATTTGTGATGCAAGTCGGAAAATTAAAATGAAAGAGAAAATTATTTCGAAAGCCAGTGAGCTTTTTTTAAAGCTTGGTTTTAAGAGCGTTACGATGGATGATATTGCGGGTGAAATGTGTATTTCGAAAAAAACGATTTACAAGTATTTCTGTAATAAAGAAGTTTTGATTGCAGAAAGTACTTCGACGGTTCATAAACAAGTGCATGGAATAATCGACACTATTGTGGCTAAGAACTTCAATTCGATTCAAGAGAATTTTGAAATTAGAGAGATGTTTCGTGATATGTTTAAAAACAATACAGACACATCGCCAATCTATCAGTTAAAGAAACATTACCCAGAAATTTATCAAAATGTATTGTCGTACGAAATCGACCAATGTACACAGTATTTTAGAGAAAATATCGAAAAAGGAATCCGTGAAGGTTTATATCGCCCCGATTTAAATATTGACATTTATGTGAAGTTTTATTACACTTTAATTTTTCATATAAACGAAACAACTGTCTCTGAAAGAGAAGCGCAGGAAATAGAATTGGAAGCTTTGGAGTATCATACCAGAGCAATGGCAACAGAAAAAGGAATAGCTGAGTTAGAAAAACAACTCGAAAAAGTTAGAGCATAATCATCAATCCAAAATAAATTTTAACTTCATATGAAACGAATAGTTCTTATATTTTTGTGTACAATTGGCCTATCGGTCAATGCGCAAGTAACAACTTTAACCTTGAAAGACGCACTTAATTATGCGCTTCAAAATAAAGCCGATGCTAAAAAAGCAAAATTACAGGTTGAAAATAGTGAGTACAAAATTCAGGAAATACGTTCTAGAGCATTACCTCAAATTTCTGCTAACGGAAATTTAACTCATAATCCAATAATTCAAACAACAGTTATTGACGGAGCAGGATTTGGTCAGCCTGGAACTACTATTCAAGCGGCATTTGGTCAAAAATGGACATCAACAGCAGGAGTTTCTTTAACTCAGGCAATTTTTGATCAATCTGTTTTTACAGGATTAAGAGCGGCAAAATCTACTCGTGAATTTTATCAAATAAACGATCAGTTAACAGAAGAACAAGTAATTGAAAGAGTGGCAAACAACTATTATTCTGTATATGTACAAAAAGAAAGATTGGTTTTGTTAGACAGTAACTATGTTAATACTACAAAGGTTCGTGACATTGTAAAAGGACAGTTTGATAACGGTTTGGCTAAGAAAATTGACTTGGATCGTATTGTTGTAAAAATGTCAAATATCGATACAGAGCGCCAGCAGATTAAAAATCAAATTACATTACAGGAAAATGCTTTGAAGTTTTATATGGGTATGCCTATTGAAACGGTAATCGATATGCCTAAAGAAGAATTTGAAGTGGTGCCTGCTGCGTTAACTGAATTGCCAAATGTTGAAAACAGAACAGAGTATTTGCTTTTGAAAAAACAAGAAGAACTTTTAGTATTCAATAAAAAAGCGGTTGAAGCAGGATATTATCCAACACTTTCATTGACTGCTGGTTACAATTATATTGGTCAAGGTCCGCAAATGCCTTGGTTTGCAAAACCTAAAGATGGTGTGTACTGGTCAGATTTCTCTGCAATTGGATTGAATTTGCATGTGCCAATTTTTACAGGTTTTGGAACTCGTGCAAAAGTAAGACAAGCTGATGTAGAAATTAGATCACTTCAGGAAGATATTAAAGACACTAAACTTTCACTTGATTTAGATTATAGAAATGCAATGGCTCAAATTGACAACAACCTTGTAACGATCCAAAACCAAAAAGAAAATATGCGCTTAGCGACTGAGATTTTAAGCAATACAAAAAATAATTATCTTCAAGGATTAGCATCATTAACAGATTTACTGGATGCTGAAAATGCATCTCTTGAAGCTCAAAATAATTTTACAAGAGCAGTTTTAAATTATAAAATTGCCGAAATATCTTTAATCAAATCAAAAGGCGAACTTAAATCTCTTATTAAATAACTAATTACAATGAAGAAAACTATTATAACAATCGTAATCATAATCGCAGCACTGGGGGCGATTGGGTATGTCTTAAATAATAATAAGAAAGAAAATAAAGAAAAAACAGATATTGTTGCAGAAAAAAATGCAGCAGTTTCAGTAAAAGTTTCACCGGTAAAAACAGAAGAAGTTTCATTAGATTTTGTTGCAAACGGAAATTTTCAACCTATTCAAGAATTAACATTCTCAGCAGAGAAATCTGGAAAAGTAATCAGCGTTTTGGCTAAAGAAGGTGATTATGTACGTGTAGGTCAAACATTGCTAACCATGAGAGGTGATGTAATCAATGTAAGTGCACAACAAGCACAAGCAGCATATCAAAATGCAAAATCTGATTACAGCCGATACGAAAATGCTTTTAAAACTGGCGGTGTTACTAAACAACAATTAGATCAGGCAAAATTAGCTTTAACAAATGCTGAGTCTAACCTTAAACAAGCAAATATCAATGTTGGTGATACTAAAGTAAAAGCGCCGATCAACGGTTTTATCAATAAAAAATACATTGAGCCGGGATCTATCTTAACAGGTATGCCTGCAACTGCATTGTTTGATATTGTAAATGTTTCTAAACTAAAACTTATTGTTACTGTAAACGAAAACCAAGTAACAAGTTTAAAATTAGGAGATCACGTTAATATTACTGCAAGTGTATATCCTGACAAAACTTTTTCTGGAAAAATTACTTTCATTGCAGCAAAAGCTGACGAGTCTTTAAACTTTCCTGTTGAAATCGAAATTACAAATAACACTAACAACGATTTAAAAGCGGGTATGTACGGAACTGCAAACTTTGCATCAAAACAACAAAAACAAAGCATGATGGTTGTACCTAGAAATGCGTTTGTTGGAAGTGTAAGCAGCAACGAAATTTTTGTAGCTGAAAATGGTATTGCAAAATTAAGAAAAGTAACTGCAGGTAGAATTTTGGGTGATAAAGTTGAAGTTATCAATGGTTTATCTGATGGAGAAAAAGTAATCGTTACAGGACAGATTAACTTACAAGACGGAAATACAGTAGAAATTATTAAATAATTATTGGCTTTAAGCCGTAAGTTATAAGCTTTAAGCCCTTTAAAAAGCCTGAAGCCTATAGCGTACAGCCTACAGCATAAAGCAACAAATATGAAATTAGCCGAAATATCCATAAAACGTCCGTCGTTAGTAATTGTATTGTTTACGATTCTAACACTTGGTGGATTGTTCAGTTACAGCCAGCTAGGCTACGAGCTGATCCCAAAGTTTGAACAAAACGTTATTACCATTTCTACCGTTTATCCTGGAGCTTCTCCGAGTGAGGTTGAAAATACTGTGACCAAGAAAATTGAGGACGCGATCGCATCCTTAGAAAATGTCAAGAAAATTGACTCTAAATCGTACGAGAGTTTATCGATCGTATCGATTACATTAACATCAAACGCAAAAGTCGATTTCTCTTTGAATGATGCACAGCGAAAAATTAACGCAATCATCAGTGATTTACCAGATGATGTTAAAACGCCGGCATTGACAAAATTCTCGCTGAGTGATTTACCAATTATGACGCTTGGTGCTAACGGAAAAATGGACGAAGCAGAATTTTATGACTTAATTGACAAAAAAATTGCGCCTATTTTATCTCGTGTACAAGGTGTTGCTCAGGTAAATATTATTGGTGGATCAGAGCGTGAAATTCAAGTAAATCTTGATGCAGTAAAAATGCAGGGTTACAACTTGTCAGTTCCTCAGGTACAACAGAATATCTTAACGTCAAACTTAGATTTCCCAACAGGAAATATCCAAACTCGTAATCAAAAAATATTAATTCGTTTAGCGGGTAAATATAAAAGTGTTGAAGAATTAAGAAACTTGGTAGTTTCTTCTCAAAACGGAATACAAGTTCGTTTAAGTGATATTGCTGATGTTCAGGATACGCAGAAAATTGCGGAGAAAATATCACGTGTAGATCAAAAAAGTGCGATCGTTTTACAAATCGTAAAACAATCTGATGCAAATGCAGTAGCGGTAAGTGAGCATTTATTAAAAACAATTGCAACTCTTGAAAAAGATTATAAAGAAAATCAACTAAAATTAGAAGTTGCAAAAGACAGTACAGTATTTACACTTGAAGCGGCAGATTCTGTAGTACACGATTTATTAATTGCAGTAGTTCTTGTTGCCTTTGTAATGTTGTTCTTCCTGCACAGTATTAGAAACTCATTGATTGTAATGGTATCTATTCCTGCATCGTTAATTGCTACATTCATTGGTATTTATTTAATGGGATATACTTTGAACTTAATGAGTTTATTAGGATTGTCTCTAGTTGTAGGTATTCTGGTCGATGATGCGATTGTGGTATTAGAAAATATTTACAGGCACATGGAAATGGGTAAAAGCAGAATTCGTGCGTCTTACGACGGAACTGCTGAAATTGGTGGTACAGTAACTTCTATTACATTAGTAATTGTCGTGGTATTCTTGCCAATCGCGATGAGTTCTGGTTTAGTATCTAATATTATTACACAATTCTGTGTTACCGTAATTATCTCAACGATGTTATCATTGTTGGCTTCATTTACAATTATTCCTTGGTTGTCATCTCGTTTCGGGAAATTAGAGCATATTGAAGGGAAAAATTTATTTGGAAGAATCATTCTTGGTTTCGAAGAGTATTTAACACGTTTTACAAACTGGGTTTCTCATTTGTTAACTTGGTGTTTAGATCATTATATCAAAACATTTGCTGTTGTAATTGTACTTTTCTTAGTTTCAACAGTTGGATTAATGGGCGGAGGTTTCATTGGAGGAGAGTTTTTTGCATCATCTGATAGTGGAGAGTTCTTAGTTCAAATCGAAATGCCAAAAGATGCTTCGTTAGAACAAACCAACTTCATGACTCAAAGAGCAGAAGCATTCCTTAAAAATGAAGAATATGTTCACAGTCAAATTACGACAGTAGGACAAACCAGTGAAGGTTTTGGAGCATCGCAGGCTACAGCTTACAAAGCTGAGATTGACGTAAAAATGATCGATCAAAAAGATCGTAAAGATGATGCATCAGTTTATGCGGCAAAAATTAAACGTAAGCTTGAAAAAGTATTAGTTGGAGCAAAAGTAAAAACGGTACCGGTAGGTATTTTAGGAACTGCTGAAGATGCAACGTTAGGATTAATTGTAACAGGTCCGTCAACAGAAAGCGCGATGGCATTTGCAAAATTAGCAGAAGCTGAATTACGTAAAATTCCTGGAACAACAGAGATCAAATTGACTGTTGAGGACGGAAACCCTGAAATCAACGTAAAAGTAGACCGTGATAAAATGGCTGCTTTAGGATTAACACTTCAAACAGTTGGTTTAACAATGCAAACTGCTTTTAGCGGAAACACAGATGGTAAATACAGAGCTGGTGAATACGAATATGATATCAACATTAGATACAATGCATTCGACAGAAAAAGTATTACTGATGTAAGTAATTTGATTTTCATAAACAATGCTGGACAGCAAATTAAATTGTCGCAGTTTGCAGATATTACAGAAGGTTCTGGACCTAGCCAGTTAGAGCGTAGAGACAAATCAGCATCTGTAACTGTAAAAGGGCAAAACGTTGGAGTTCCTTCAGGAACAATTGTTGGAATATGGCAGGAAAAACTAGACAAGCTGAAAAAACCTGTTGGAGTAAACTATATTTGGGGTGGTGATATGGAGAACCAATCTGAAGGATTTGGTACTTTAGGAATCGCATTATTAGCTGCAATTATTTTAGTTTATCTTGTAATGGTGAGTTTGTATGACAGTTTCGTGCATCCATTCGTAGTATTGTTTGCAATTCCGCTTTCGTTCATTGGTGCGATGCTTGCCTTGGCATTAACAAACAACTCATTAAATATCTTTACCATTTTAGGTATCATCATGTTGATTGGTCTGGTGTGTAAGAATGCGATCATGCTTGTCGATTATACCAATCAGCGTAGAGCAGCTGGAGAATCGATCAGAACAGCGTTGATTCAAGCAAACCACGCTCGTTTACGTCCAATTTTGATGACAACAATTGCGATGGTATTTGGTATGTTCCCAATTGCATTAGCATCTGGAGCTGGAGCTGAGTGGAAAAACGGTTTGGCTTGGGTAATTATTGGAGGATTAATTTCTTCTTTATTCCTAACCTTAATTGTAGTTCCAGTAATTTATAATATCATGGAGAAAATTATTCATAAATTCTCTAAAGGAGAAAAAATCGACTACGAAGCTGAAATGTTTGCAGATTACGTGCCGACAGAAGTAAGTGAAGACGGTTTCAATCCGAAACACACCCATTAATTGTTGATTTAATTTAGATTGAAAAAATCCCAAATTCCGAAAGGAGTTTGGGATTTTTTATTTGACTTTTTTGAAGATTGGAATTTTATTTCAAATACACATAATGATTAAAGTAATCAATAATTGCTTTTCCTTCAAGTAAAACATCGGCGCCAATAATACCGTGAACAGGTTTTGCTTTGTACGATTCTAACGCTTCATTTACGTGCGAAAGATCAAAAATTACAATGCTGAAATTTTTCTTTTTCCAGCTTCCTAATTGTAAATGATTGTGTGCAGAAATTTGCGTTGCCATTCCGGTTCCACCCGCACCAGAAGCTTTCGTTTTAGATTTTTTTGCAGCCAGTTCAAAACGTTCGATACTTTCAAAACCAATACAAGTATTTGATGCGCCTGTATCCAAAATGAAATTTCCAGAAATACCGTTAATCTTAGCCTTTATAGAAAGATGCTGCGTTTTGGTAACTTTGAATTTTATTTTTTTGTAGTTCTCTTTTTTGAGAACCTCGTGAAGATTTTCCATTTTCGATGCTGATTGAAAACCAAAAATAAGCCAATTACAATCAAAAAGCTAATCACATAATAGATATAATTCCCATATTTTTCTTCTCCCGAAATAGAGCCGTAATACACAAAAGAACTCCAATAATAAGGAGATTTCTTTGCATTCGGAATCGATTTGTCATATAAATATTCTCGTTTTGCATTTGTGTTGGCTTCGAAATATGAAAAATTATTTTTGACGTTTTTATAAAAGTCAGTCATAAAAACCGAAGTTGTAAAATCATTCACCTTCCATAAAGAAAACATCAAATTTTGTGCACCGGCAAATTGAAAACCTCTTGCAACACTCATCGCGCCTTCCGCTTTATACAACTTTCCAATTCCAGTTTCGCACGCACTCAAAACCACTAAATCAGGATTAATGTGCAGATTATACAATTCTGAATATAAAATTTCCTGATCGTAAAATTTGATGCTTGCCGGAGTTTCAATATCACCCGAAGAAGCATGTGTGCTCAAATGTAAAATGGAATAATTTGAAGCATTATTTTTGAAATTGTTAAATGTAGCATCAGCGTTTTCTAAATATTTTCCCTTAAAATTATTTCGAATCGATTCCATTTCTTTCTTCGAATAACGCAATTCAAATGATGATTTTTCGAAAACCGGAAAAACACCCAAAACCGTTTTATCTGATTTTAAAACAGGTTTTGAATTCAGATAAATACTAGCCGATGTGTTATAAGCAATCTTAAAATCATTCAGTAAATAATGCATTTTGGCAAAATTTGTTGTATTTGATTCTTGTGTAATTAAAGCTTCGAAAGGAAGAAAATTTAAAATGCCGTCAGGAATTATTATTAGGTTTTGATAAACGGAATTATTTGGCAGTTTTAAAATATCGAATACCTGCTTACCACATTTTTTATAGCCGGAAATGTCATTTGTAATAGCGTTTGCATCATTAAAATAATCTACAAATTGTACAATTTTAGGAATCGATGTGTGTGAAGTATTAAGACGGTTTAAGCTAATTGTGTTATTTTGTAAAGTAAAGAAATATTGATTTTCAAATCCCATGAAATAATAAACCATTACGGCTTTATCATTTTCTAGTTTCGAAAAAAGTCCTTTTAAATCACATTTCTCAGGAACATAATCAGCATTTTTAAGCTGTACTTTTTTCAACGAAATCATGAATTCGTTTTGCTTTTTTATAAAATTATTTATTCTTGAAATATTGGCTGA
Organism: Flavobacterium sp. FlaQc-28; assembly: GCF_044007415.1. Lineage (NCBI taxonomy): Bacteria > Pseudomonadati > Bacteroidota > Flavobacteriia > Flavobacteriales > Flavobacteriaceae > Flavobacterium > Flavobacterium sp. FlaQc-28. The sequence goes on along the minus strand of NZ_JBIPCM010000001.1, from coordinate 446,748 downwards.
ATTTCCTTTTTGCTGCTCTTTTATAATAGCATTATTGAGATTTTGAAGTTCTTGCAAAAGCTGTTTTTCTTCTGCCGAAGCATTTTTAAAATTGGATCGATAACGTTGCAAAATACCCGATTTCGTTCTTTCAGAAAGCTGAAAAGCTTCTTCTAGATATTGCATTTTATTTTCTTTTTTAAACAATTCAGCATAGATCGAAATACATTTTTCGGTACGGTTTCGAGATCGCAGCTGCATTAGAATTTTTGAATTTTCGTAAACCAGACTGTTCATCAATAAATCTTCGATGTAAAAAGAAAGGTCAAAAGCTTGCAGCGCTTTTTTAGGTTGTTTAAATTTCAACATTTCGGCCTGTAAATCGAGTGCGTCTGCCAAAACTGTTTCTGCATACAATTGATTTTGGTTTGGAAGTATGTTTTTTGAATTGTAATTAGGAATTAAAGTTTTAAAAATCCTTGTAATTTCGTTTGAACTTTCGTCATATTTTTGTTCATCAAAAAACAATAAAGCCTTTTCATAATAGAGTTTCGCCAATTTTCTAAGCTGCTGATTTGGAGTTTCTAAAAACAGTTTTTCCGCCTTTTGCATATAAAAATCAGCCAAATCAAATCGCTGCCATTGTCTGTTCATCGAAGCCAGATTGCGATAAGAATTAGATAAAGTTTCTGATTGTCCTTTTTCTTTTTCGAGATTTTTTATCGAAGTTTCAAAAGCCTTTTCAGCCTTTTTAAGAATTTCAGGGCGCAATAAATTCTCTGTAGAACTTAGTAAATAATTGTTTCCAAGATTATTCCACAAAATTCCTTTTTGCAAATTCGATAATTTTTCTGTTTTTAGAGTATTTTCTAAAAGTTCAATTGCCATAAAAATTTTACCAGAACCTTGATACACATTAGATAAATTCAGAATGGCGGCAAATTTTTGTTTTTGTGCGTCAGGATAAATTTTAGAAGTATTTGCAATAAAATAATATTGTTTTATAGTATTCTCAGCGCTATCGTAATCGCCCAAAACAGTATACAAATTCCCTAAAGGTTTCAGGCAGAATTCAATTATATCATAATTGCCCAGTTTGTGTTTTTGAAAAACCTGCCATGCTTTTTCATAACTCGAAACTGCATTTTGCGTCAGCCCAAACAAATTTTCATAATATCCTTTATTGCAGTTTAAAACCACAATTGCCAGTAATTCGTCTTTAGTTTTTGGATTAGGATTTTTCCAAAAAGCAGCTTCAACATTAGAGAAATCCTGTATCGCTTTTACAGAAGGATGAGCCGTAAAACTATCAACCGCATTGTAAATTTTATCTTCCTGATTCTGTCCAAAAACAGTCAGATTTATAAAAAGAAAGATTAAACCAAATAAGCGATATAAGTTCATATTAGTTTGTTGCGTATAGTTTTAAAGTTTTTTCGCCACGAATTCACGAATTAATAAAAAAAAATTCATGGCAAACTCTGAGCGAATCTTTGTGTAATAACTCTAAAACTTCCAAATTCCATAAACCTGAAAATAATTAAAATTCTGTTCAAAATTAATTACATAACGCGCGCCCAAACTTGGTCCAATTCTGGCAAAACCCGCCGTTAAATCAAATAGCAGCCCGGTATTAAAATTAGCAAAAGAATTTTTAACTGTATTCGTTGCTGTTTTCGTATCAATTAAAATCAGTTCCTTTTCACCTTCAAAAGTTTCTACTTTTATATTTTGATGTTGTTCTGACGAAACATTTATATTAGCCTGAATTCCTGCGCCAATACCAATATAATTATTAATGTTGTAGCGAATTAAAACAGGAACTTCCCAATTGATGTTTTTATTTTCGGTTGTAGTAGTTGTGCGCTGCAATTGTCGTACTCCGTTTGCATTGACACGAGTTTCATTTACAATATCGACCGCGCTGTTGTATTGATTTAAAGCATTTATCCATTCAACCTGCCAGTAAAAGCGATACGACTTAAAAGGCGAAATTGTTGCACCCACAAAATAACTCGTCGATTTATCTAAATCAGGATAAAAATTATAACCTGCTTTTGCGCCAATCGAAATTCCAGGCAGGAATCGAGTAGTAGCATAGTTAGTAATTATAGGTTCATTTTTATCAAAAATAATCGAAGTTCTGCTTTTGGTTTTTACTTTATGAAAATCCTCGCCAAATTTCATCGAGTATTTTACGAAACCTTTTGTACTGTCTTTTTCCTTTACATTTTTTTGCTCCGTTCCCGGCAGATAAATATTCTTAAACGTAAAAATAATTTGTTTCTGTTTAATAATCGTATCAAGGCAGCTTACTGTTGGTTCTTCGTCTTTTGGGCAAATAGGACATTCTGGATACATACTTTCAATTTGAAATGTTTTCTTGTCGAACATATCAGGAATATCAGTTTCTAAACGAATTTTTCTTGCGGGACCTTCACCATTATTTTGAAAACGAGTTTTAAAATTTACCCTTTTAAAACGCACCAATCTGTAATTCATAAAACTTCCGTTAGATCCCATTTTGTTTGGATCATGAGAGGTTACAATTTCCATTTCAAGATTTTTAATCTTATGATTTTTATAACTTCGATTTGGAACAAAAATACCGCGCATTGTAACTGTTGCGCTAGTATCTTTTATCATTTCAGGAGTCGTTTTAAAAGTATAAAAAACATTTCGGGTTTCACCCGGATCAGCATTATCAAATTCTAAAACCGAAACATTATGATACGTTTTATGTGCATCTAAAAGCGAAGCATCAAGATCCTCTTCCGTTGTAGTGTTTCGGTATTTTTTAAGATTGAAATTACTTTCGGCCGCAGCTGTAAAATTATTAGAATCATCAAGATCATCGACCGCAGCGACCAAGTTTTCTTTTATTTCGCGCTCGTCTGCATAAGTTCTAAAATCACTCAATTCAAAGTTATTGTGCTTAAACTGTTTCTCGTTATAAAAAAGATACAGTTTACCGCTTGAAACATAATTTTCTAGATTTTGGTAACTTACCACAACTACCATTTCCTGTTCTGGAATTGGATCGCAGTTTTTCAAAATAGCAAAACCATTTTGATCAACGATAGAAGCAATATCTTTATAATTATTATCCGTAACATCATTTACAGCCACTTTTTTCGGACGTGTTGCGGGAGGTTTTCCGTTGTCATAATTATTAGTAACAGCAAGTCTTGTGGTATATGTTCCTTTCTTTTTATAAACATGTTTAGGCTCAGCTTCTTTACTGTAGTGACCATCGCCCAGTTCCCATAAATACGAATAACTTGGTTTTGGCGCACCCGCAATAGGAATTAGCGGCGGCGTTTCGGGCTTAAAAGTAACAGCATTTCCATTTTGGATAAAACCAATAGAAGCTCTTCGGGTTATGGTGTCTTTTACTTTGGTTTGTCCAATCGCGAAAACGGTAAATAAAATAAAGAAAACAGACGTTATTGGTTTCATAACTAGAGAGTTTTTAGTTTTAAAATCGTCAGGGTAAATTTTGAAACAAGATTAAATGTAAAAAAAAGTGATGAGCAAATCACCACTTTCTCTTAAAAAAAGTAATCGTAAGTTACTGGATTGCATTGATCGCCGCTACCAGCTGCGCCTCCGTGCCCACTGTTGTTTCGGCAAGAGTAAAAGTATAAACGTCGTTTGCAGCAACAGTTACAGCCTTAATTGCATAACGCCATTGACCATTAGCTTCAGTTGCAAAAATCACGTGGCATTTTAAACCAATTGGAATTTGACCATAATGCTCGCTGAATAATCCTGCAGAAGTATAGGTATCTAATTTTGCAAGAGCATTTGTTCCTTCACCATCATAAGATAAATACACAGCACTATTTTCATTATTATAACCTTCAGGAGCTTTTACCAAAAGTGTTGTTTTTGGTCTTGGATCACTGTAAAAACGGTCGACATTTGTCCACCCAAATTTTCCAAAAGTAACGTAATAATTTGCACCTTCGCCTTGTACGCCGCCTTTACCGCCAGTTCCATCAGCATTTGGTTTAGGCTGTTCCCAAGCTAGTTCTCCGCGCTCATCAATTACGCCATCCCATAAAGTCATGGCATTGTCTAAACCATTTGTTAAAGCCGTTGGAACAACTAAATTCATGTAGCAGGAAGTTTTTAATTCAACACCGCCTTGAGTAGCTTTAATAAAGAATTCTCCGCCCGAAATCAAAAGGCTTTTCTTGCCGTCAGGCATAACTCCCATAGTCGGTTTATTAGAAATCAGCATATTTCCTTTATCAAAAAGTTCGACGTATTCAATATCAACCTGTCCCGTTACAGGACTTCCGTTTTTAGTTAAACAATCTCCGTTTAAAGTTAATTTTACTCCTTTTGCAGATGTTAATGTTACTACACCGGTTCCTGCAGTAATAGTAAAATTTTGAGTATTTTTTTTAAGACCTTTTTCGCTGATGCTTTTAAAAGCGGAAGCAGTTGGCGGCAAAATAATATTTTGATCATCGCCATCGCTGGTGTCGCAGCTTACAAAAGAAATTAGTAAAAGGAATAAAAGTCCGATTTTTTTAAAATTTGTGTTCATAATTTCTGGTTTTAATGATTATTATATTGATAGATGTTCGAGGTCAGAATTTTGTTACCCCTGATTTTGATTTTTTTTAATTTTAGGCAGACAGGCATTTGTCTTCAAATAGATTTCCATCTTCATCAACTGCGACCAAAATGTTTTTTTTCTGCGAAAGCGTTATGATTAAATAAATCCAGACAACAGACCAAAGGCCCAAAGTGAGACAGGTAAGAAATAAATGCAAAGTATGTTTGACCGCTTTTTTCTCTCTAGATAAAACCACATAAGGCAGTTTTTCATTATGCTCTACAATCACAAAACCATTTCGGGTTTTAGCAGAAATCATTTCGTGAAATTGATTCAAAGTTTTTTCAGAAGTAAATTGATACATTTCCATTTTTGCTTATTTTTTTATCCTTTAAAAAGATATTTGTTCCCTTATATCAAGTGCGCTAATCAATTGTTACCCTTTTATTTGAAATTCTTTTTTAACTTTATCTGATAAAAAGTTTTTTATGGATAAAAGCAAAGTACATCCGGATCAAAAGTATATTGAAGGACTTGCCTCAAACGATTCGGCAGTAATTCAGACCATCTACAAAAAGTTTGTTCCTAAAGTTGTTATGTTTATAATGAATAATTCTGGCGATAGAGATCAGGCTCAGGATGTGGTTCAGGACGTGTTGATTTTGCTTTTTAATCAAGCCAAAGCCAATGCGTTGCAGTTAACCTGTCCGTTTGATGCTTATTTCTTTTTATTGTGTAAAAGAAAATGGCTGAATGAGCTGAAAAAAACATCCAATAAAGGGGTAACAATTAATGAAGATGCAGTATCTATCAATGAATCTGCTTTAGAATTAATTGGACAGACCGAGGATTTTGACGAGAAACAACAGCTTTTTGATACCATGTTCCAGAAATTGGGAGATAAGTGTCAAGAATTATTAAAGCTCAGTTTTACGATCAAATCAATGGAGGAAGTGGCCGAAAAACTAAACGTAACTTACGGATATGTTCGTAAAAAGAAATCGTTATGCGTAGGTCAGTTAACGCAATGGATTCAGGAAGCAAAAAACTTTAAATCTTTAAAAAATAAGTAGTCATGAACGAAGAGCGTTACCTATTATTTGATCAATATCTTCAAGGCGAATTAACGATTGAAGCTAAAAATGATTTTGAAAAGCAACTGTTATCAGATCCAGAATTTGCGTCAGAATTTGAGACTTTCAAAAATACGCAGGTTCAACTGGCAAATAAGTTTGAATTTGAACAGGAGCGAGAAGCTTTTAAAGAAAATCTGACCAATATTTCAAACAAACACTTCAATAAGAAAACAAAAGTTATAGGTTTAAAACCGTGGTATTTTGCTGTTGCAGCTTCTATTGCAGTTCTTTTTGGGTTGTTCTTTTTTAATTACAGTCAAAATCCAACTTTTGCAGATTATAACAATCCTGAACAAGCTTTTTTTACGGAAAGAGGAACGGTTGATGCAACTTTAAAAGAAGCTGAAATGGAGTATAATGCAAAAAGATACAACAAAGCAATTCCGCTTTTTGAAACCGTTCTTCAAAAACAAAAAACGGCCGAAATACAATTTTTTTATGGCGTTTCGCTTTTAGAAGAAAGTCATTATATAAAAGCAGAAGCTGTTTTTGATGAACTAAAAGCAGGAACTTCAGTTTACAAAGACAAAGCAGTTTGGTATTTGGCTTTATCCAAACTAAAACAAAAAGAGTATAAAGCCTGTAAAGAAATTCTTCAGACTATTTCGCAGGATTATGAAGATTATGACGATGTTCAGGATTTATTAAATGATCTGGATTAGGCTGTAAATGCATAAAAAGAAGAGAGAGATTCGCAAGGAAATAAATACTTTGCGAATCTTTTTTTGTTTTATTTTCGGGGATATTAGTACTGTAAATGAGGTGATAAGAGGTGATAAATGAATTTATAATAGCAGTTTACGTAAAGCCGTAATAAAATTTAGAAATTAAAATCTAATTTCGATTTTTAATTTTATGCTATTAACCAACCCCAAAACTATTATTAATTTAACCATTGTTACTGAATGAAGAAAATTACTTTGTTTTTTCTTATTATTTTTTCACAAATCATTTTCAGTCAATCTAAAATTACAGAAACCGAAAAACTTGCGGCTGCTTGCAAAGTTTGGGGATTCTTAAAATATTATCATCCAAAAGCTGCTGGTGGAGAATTAAATTGGGATAACCAGCTTCTTGAAACTTTACCAAAAATAGAAAAAGCGCAAACGAAAGAAGAGTTTTCGCTGGTCTTGGAAAACTGGATAGATAATCTTGGACCAATAAAAGAGGTTAACCCAATTGTTATACCAAAAGAGGTCGAGCTTTTTGATAAAAATTTCGATTTAAGCTGGTTTAATAATAAGTTATTTTCTAAGAAACTTTCGAAAAAACTGAAATTTATTGAAGACAACAGATTTCAAGTTAATGAAGAGTTTGGACCTGGTTTTGATGGATTTAAAAACTTGAAAAATTACTTCAAATTAGATTACAATGATAAAAACGACAGGCTTCTAATGCTGTTTTCGTATTGGAATGTTGTCGAGTATTATTTTCCGTATAAGTATCTGATGGATCAGAAATGGGATACAACCTTAAACGAAGTATTACCTTTTGTTGTTCAGGCAAAAAATCCAGATGAGTTTTATAAGGCATTACGAAAAGCGGCAGTTAATCTAGATGACAGCCATGTTGAATTTTTTATATATCCATCTTTAGCAACAGGAAAAAAAGCGTCTTTTTATTTTCCGGCCGCAGGTAAAATTATCGATGAGAAATTAGTAATTACTGAGATTCTAGGAGACAGCCTCGCTGAAGCTGATAATATTAAAATAGGAACTGTAATTACTAAAATAAACGATAAGAGCATTAAAGAACTTCTGGAGGAAAAAAGAGAGGTCAAATGTGCTTCAAACGAAATTTCTTATCGAAACAAAGTTGCTGGAGAAATTTTAAGAAGTGAATCTGAAAATGTTAAAGTAGAATTTCTAAAAGATGGGAAATACGAAACAAAGTCAATGACATGGTTTAATTATCATGATTCACATCGAAATGAGTTTAAAAAAGGAGCTCAGAAAAAGAAAGATAAATTCAAACTTCTGGAGAATAATATTGGCTATGTAAACATGGGAGTTATAAAGCCAATACATATTCCAGATATGATTAACGGTTTAAAAGATACAAAAGCTATCGTTTTTGATATGAGAAATTATCCAAAAGGAACTTTTGAAGAAATTGCTAAATTTTTGAATCCTCAGGAAAAGGTCTTTTGCGTTTACACGATGCCATATCTGAATTATCCAGGACGTTATGAATGGACAAAGGGAAGAAATTGCGGTTCTGAAAATAAAGATAATTATAAAGGAAAAGTAATTGTACTGCTTAATGAAGACTCAATAAGTCAATCTGAATGGACAGCAATGTGTTTTCAAACGGCAGGAAATACAACAATTATAGGAAGTCAGACAGCGGGAGCAGATGGAAATGTTTTTGAATTTGATTTTTCAGGGTTTCATACCAATTTTTCGGGAATTGGAGTTTATTACCCAGATCGTAGAGAAACCCAAAGAATAGGAATTATTCCAGATATCAAAATAGAGCCAACTATTAAAGGAATTCAAGAAGGAAAAGATGAAGTTCTAGATCGTGCTTTAGCTTTTATTGAAATGGGAAAATAAATAAAGTATGCCTTCCTGAGCGAAGTCGAAGACCACATAAGCAATTAGAAAAGAATTGGGGGTCTATTTTTTTTGCGGGACTTCGACTTCGCTCAGGGCGACAAGCTTTAATAACATATTTGTAAACCTTTGTAAAAGTTTAAAACTTTCGCAAAGGTTTTTTTTTAAGTGAGTTTGTTTTTTCAGGAAAGTAAATCTGCTAAATAGGGATGCTTATTTTACACAATTGCGATTCTTTTAATATTGTCGTAATTTTGACAACTTTAAAAATATACAATTGAATTTGAAACCCATTATTACCGATACACACACCCATTTATATTCTGAAGAATTTGATCAGGATCGTGACGCCATGATTCAAAGAGCTATCGATGCCGGAATTACTCGTTTTTTTATTCCTGCAATCGACGCAGCAGCGACGCAGTCTATGTATGATTTAGAGCAAAATTATCCAGATAATATTTTCCTGATGATGGGTTTGCATCCAACCTATGTAAAAGATAATTATCTAGAAGAACTTGCACACGTAGAAGCGGAATTGTCTAAACGAAAATTTTATGCCGTAGGCGAAATTGGAATCGATTTGTATTGGGATAAAACGCACTTAAAAGAGCAGCAAATTGCTTTTAAAAGACAAATTCAACTGGCAAAACAATACAAATTACCAATCGTAATTCATTGCCGTGAAGCCTTTGATGAAATTTTTGAAGTTTTGGAAGAAGAAAAAGCAGCTGATTTATTCGGTATTTTTCATTGTTTTTCTGGAACCTTAGAGCAGGCACATCAAGCAATATCTTATAATATGAAGTTAGGAATTGGAGGAGTTGTTACTTTTAAGAACGGAAAAATTGATCAGTTTTTAAATCAAATTGATTTAAAACATATCGTTTTAGAAACAGATTCGCCTTATTTAGCGCCAATTCCGTACAGAGGAAAAAGAAATGAGAGCAGTTATTTAGTAAATGTAATTGCTAAACTCGCCGATATATACAACGTTTCTGAAGAAGAAATTGCTAACATTACAACACAAAATTCAAAAGCCGTTTTTGGTATTTAACCCACACCTTACAATACTTTAATTTTTTTTTTGTTCATTTGCCCACTTAAACAGATAAATAATAATGCAGAGATTTGATGCCATTCGACCGTTCTATGATTCCGAAATAAATGAAGCACTTCATGGTGTAGTCAATCATCCGATGATGAAAGCTATGATGAATTTTACTTTTCCGGATGTGGAAGATGAGGTTTGGAAGGAACAGCTTAAAAAAACACATTCAATTCGTGATTTTCAATGCAATTTTATTTACAATACAATTCAAAAAGTTCTAGAAAGAAGTTCTGAAGGACTTACAACTTCAGGCTTTGAAAAGTTAGAAAAAAACACCTCTTATTTGTTCGTCTCCAATCATAGAGATATTCTTTTAGATACAACTTTGCTTAATGTTTGTTTGTTCGAGCATGGTTTGGTTATGACAGCATCTGCAATTGGAGATAATTTAGTTAAAAAAGCATTTTTGTCAACCTTGGCAAAATTAAATAGAAACTTTTTGGTTTTAAGAGGATTAACGCCTCGTGAGATGCTTCAAAGTTCTAAGTTATTATCAGAATATATTGGACACTTACTGCTTCGTGAAAACCGCTCAGTTTGGATTGCACAGCGAGAAGGGCGTACCAAAGATGGAAACGATGAAACGAATCCAGGGGTTTTAAAAATGATTGGAATGGGTTCTGACGAAGAAAATTTAATGGATTATTTTAAGAAATTAAAAATCGTTCCAGTTTCGATTTCATACGAATATGACCCAACTGATGTTTTGAAAATGCCGCAATTAATGGCAGAAGCAAATAACGAAGTTTATATTAAAGAAAAAAATGAAGATTTCATGACCATTTTAAGCGGTATCATGGGAACTAAAAAGAGAATACATATTTCTGTAGGTGATGTTTTGAATACTGAAATTGATCAGATCGTTGCAGAAAATGACAATGCAAACAAGCAAATTCAGGCTTTGGCTCAAGTTATAGACGATTCAGTATTGAAAAACTATAAATTGTGGCCGACTAATTTTATTGCGTACGATATCTTGAATAAAACCAATACATTTTCTCATTTATACAAAGACAGTGAAAAATCGTTGTTTGAGCGTCGTTTAGAAATGCGTATCGGAAGCGATAATCCTGTTACTAGACAAGGTTTTCTTGCCATGTATGCCAATCCGGTTGTCAATAAATTAAAATATGGAGATGTCATCTAAGGCTAAAATACTTCTAATTTATACTGGTGGAACCATCGGTATGAGCAAAGACTTTGAAACAGGAGCGCTGAAAGCATTTAACTTTGGAAAGTTATTGCAAAAGATTCCTGAAATCAAACAATTAGATTGTGAAATCGAAACGGTTTCTTTTGAAAACCCGATAGATTCCTCTAATATGAATCCTGCGGAGTGGACAAAAATTGCAGAAATCATAGAAGAAAATTATACTTCTTATGACGGATTTGTAGTTCTTCACGGTTCAGATACCATGTCATACTCAGCTTCGGCATTGAGTTTTATGCTCGAGAATTTAGCTAAACCAGTGGTGTTTACAGGATCTCAATTGCCAATTGGGGATTTACGCACTGATGCAAAAGAAAACTTAATTACAGCAATTCAAATTGCCTCACTTCTAGAAAATGGGAAACCAGTAATTACAGAAGTTTGTCTTTATTTTGAATATAAATTATACAGAGGAAATCGTACCTCAAAAGTAAATGCTGAGCATTTTAGAGCTTTTACAGCGCCAAATTACCCTGAATTGGTAGAATCGGGAGTACATTTAAAATTAAACTCACATTTATTTCTTCCTGTAAATAAAAATGCAGATTTGATTGTTCACAAGAACTTAGACAATCATGTAGCAATCATAAAAATGTTTCCAGGAATGAGCGAAACTGTTTTGGCCTCGATCTTGTCAACTCCAGGTTTACGCGGAATTGTGTTGGAAACTTACGGCTCAGGAAATGCACCAACCGAGGATTGGTTTTTACATTTAATTGAAAAAGCGATTACATCTGGAATGCACATTGTAAATGTAACGCAATGTTCTGGCGGAAGCGTAAATATGGGGCAATACGAAACAAGTACTGCCTTAAAATCGCTTGGAGTTATTTCAGGAAAAGATATTACTACAGAAGCTGCAATTACAAAATTGATGTATTTGTTAGGTCATAATATTCCGCAAAACGAATTTAAAAATATCTTCGAAACGGCATTGCGCGGGGAGATTTCGTAGCATAAAATTTCAATATTTAAAATCCCAAATTCCAAAAGATAAAAATTGGAATTTGGGATTTTTTTATTGTTTTTTCTTAGTTAGTTTGTCATTTCGAAGAACGAGAAATCACACTTATGCATCGACAAAGATTGGTTCTTTCGCATGAGGAATTACTAGTGTGATCCTTCCTTCGTCAGGATGACAAGAGTGTCTATAATTGGAATTTAAAACTTAGAATTTTTATACGTTACAGGACAAGTCTCTAACTCTTCAGAAGCTTTATGTTTTTTGTAATACACATAAACAATTACAGAAAGAATACTGATTATACCTTGAATCGCGACCGTATTTCGAGTTCCGATAATGTGCGAAACATAACCAATTATCAAACTTCCCACAGGAATCATTCCCTGATAAGCCATTAAATAATAACTGATACTTCTCGAACGCATATTGACTGCACTTTGTGTTTGAATGTAAATATTTATAGATGAGGTTTGCGCCATCATACCTACGCCGCTCAAAGCCATGCAAATTAAGGCGATTGTTAAACTATTTGAGTAGGCGAGTATAATAATGCTAAAGCCTAATAATAAGCTCGCAGCGATCATTATTTTGCTCATATTGTCTGATTTTTTCAAATTAGCGAGATAAATTGCGGATATGATGGAGCCAATTCCAGCTGCACTTTCAAACCAGCTGAAAGTTTGTGCGTTACCGCTAAAAATATCTTTAGCAAAAACAGGCATCAAAGTATTAAAGGAAATTACAAACAAACTGCTGCAGGTTAACATTAAAAGCATTTTTGCCATTTCAGCTTCTTTTTTGATGTAATCAAAACCTTCAATAAAATCTTCGAGCATTTTAAATTTATCAACGGCTTTAATATGCGGCGTGATTTTCATCATCAATAAAGATATTAAAACAGGAATATAGCTTAGAAAGTTTCCAATAAAACAAATGTCTTCACCATAATTGTGCAGTATAATTCCCGCTAAAGCAGGTCCCGCAATTCGGGCAAAATTATTTAAAGTTGAGTTTAAGGCGACTGCATTAGGGAGATCTTCTTTATTGTCGACAATATCAATCATCATAGTTTGTCTGCAAGTCATATCAAAAGCATTGATAATTCCTTGAAAAAGACTTAAAGCCAGAATAAAATTGATGTTGTAAATTTTTAAGTAAATCAATAAAGCCAAAGCTCCCGCTTGAAGCATTGCTAAAGACTGCAATAAAATCATGGCTTTATGTCTGTCGTATCTGCCAATAATACTTCCTGCCAAGGGCGCTAAAAACAAAGATGGAATCATGCTTAAAAAAGTAGCTAAACCTAGCAAAAATACTGATCCAGTAATACTGTAAACCATCCAGCTTACTGCTGTTTTTTGCAGCCAAGTTCCAATAACAGAAACAGATTGTCCGTAAAAGAATAACTTGAAGTTTTTAGATTTTAACGCTTTAAACATAACCTGAAATATTTTTTTACAAAGTTCGGGATTATGATTTCATTAGAAAAATTAATAATTTTACTCATTATAAGTAGTAAAACTTATCAATATGGAAATTTATCAACTCGAATATTTTATTAAAACGGCTGAGGTATTGCATTTTACAAAAGCCGCCGAGTTGTGTTTTGTAACACAATCCGGGCTTTCGCAGCAAATAAAAAAACTGGAAGAGGAATTGGGAATGCCTTTATTTAAAAGGATTGGAAAAAAAGTACAGCTTACCGAAGCAGGTTCTGTTTTTTTAATTCATGCTAAAAAAGTGGTCGAAAATGTAGAAAACGGGAAGCAGGCGATTGAAGATTTAAACGAAATGATTGGCGGCGAACTTCGATTAGGCGTAACGTACATTTTTGGACTTTTGATTTTACCCGTTATAAATGCTTTTGCAAAAACGTACCAAAATTTAAAAATCGTAGTCGAATATGGTACAACAGAAGCTTTAGAGCAAAAGTTGATAACCAACGAATTAGATTTGGTTTTGGTTATTTCATCGCATGAAATTGAGCTTCCAATCCAGAAAGTACCTTTATTTACTTCAAATATGGTTATGGCGGTTTCTAAGTCACATTCGTTAGCTTCTTTAGATAAAATAGCTTTTAAGAAAATTGAAGATGTCCCGCTTATTTTACCCGGAAAAGGATCTAATTCAAGAGAATATGTCGAAGTGTTGTTTAAAAAATACAATATGAAGCCAAAAATCTCGATAGAATTAAATTCAATTCATGCTTTATTGCAAATGGTAGAAAACAGCGACTGGGCAACAATTGTAGCCGAGAAAGCACTAAAGGGCTGGGATAATCTTAAAGCCATACAGATTACAGGAGTTGTAACCAAACGCGAGTCGTATATGTTAACGATTGGAGGTTACCAGAAAAAGGCAGTAAAATTATTCATGGAAGAGTTTAGAAAAAGCATTTAAACTAATTTTGAGTTTTACTTTTGAAACTCGATTTTTTTTGTGTTCTTTGCAGACCAAAATAGAGAGGTGTCCGAGTGGTTTAAGGAGCTAGCCTGGAAAGCTAGTATATGGGTAACTGTATCGAGGGTTCGAATCCCTTCCTCTCTGCAAATTAGAAAACCCATGTGAAATTTTTTCACATGGGTTTATTTTTTGATAGAACTTACAGTTTAATCTCAAACAAGCTAAAAGAACCTTCTTTATAATGTTCCGGTAATTCGTTTGTCCATTCGATAGTGCTGATTCCTTTGTAGGTAAAACCACAGCTGGTGTAATATTTATTTATTCTCTCGTTGCCGCTGTGTGTATCAAGTCTAATGTATTCCTTGCCGTTTTCTTTGGCGTATTTCTTGGTCCAATCAATGATTTTTTTAACGTACGATTGCCCTCTAAACTTCGGGTTTGTAGCAATACGATGCAAATAAACTGCTGGATCTGCACTGGCTTCTTTCCAGATAATTAAATCGTTAAAAGTTAGTACAAATGTACAAGCAACTTCGTCTCCTTCTTTGATTATAAAATGACGATTTTCGGCAATTTCTTTTTCTATTAATGTTCTTTCAAAACCTCTCCAGCTTTTATTATTTACTGTTTTTTGGTAAGATGTAGCTTCGTTGTAAATATCGAAAACAGCATCAATATCTTCGTTTGTAGTTTTAAAAAATTCCATTATTGGGTTTTATTCTGTAAATTAATGAATCTTCAAAGGTAAATCTTTCAATTGCTTTGAATAGGCGAAAACCTTAATTTATGTTTTTTTTATCAGAGTTTAGCCAGACTACATTTTGCTCTGAGTTGTGATCTTGACCAATAATATCTTTGTATAATTCTGGTCTTCTAGCTTTTATGTAACGATTTCCTCCTGCCTGAATGCATTTTTCTGGAGTAAGTATTGCCGTTGCGAATGAATCATCAAAAGTGCGGCATTCTGCCAGAATATCCCCAAACGGATCAATAATCATCGAACAGCCGTTTTTTAGTTGGTCGTCATCCATGCCAATTGGGTTCGAAAATACGGTATAAATAGCGTTGTCGTAAGCTCTTGCGGGAAGCCATTTCATTAGCCAGTCACGGCCTTTCATTCCGTCAAATTCTAAACGTAAAGAAGTTGGGTCAGCTTCGCGGTTTTCCCAAAGCTGAGGTGCTACAAAACCAGCGCCAGGTCGGGTAGAAGGAGTACACATGGTTACGTGAGGCATGAAGATAATATCGGCGTCCAAAAGTTTTGTTGCGCGTACATTTTCGATAATATTATTGTCGTAACAAATTAAAATACCACATTTCCAGCCTTTAATTTCAAAAATACAATAGCGATCTCCTGCTGTTAAATACGGATTTATAAACGGATGCAGTTTTCGATATTTGGCGACTAATCCATTTTTATCTACGCAGACATAGGCTTTGAATAAATTGTCGTTTTCGTCTTTTTCAAAAAGTCCGGCTAAAATCACAATGTTGTTATTTGCAGCAATTTCAATCAATTTTAAAATGCTTTCTCCAGTCGGAATCACTTCTGCCAAGTCTATCATTTGTTCTTTTGATAAATTCCTTGCAAACGTATATCCGGTTATAGAACATTCGTGAAACGAAATTACATCACAGCCTTCGACAGATGCTTTTTGAGAAAGTTTTTCGATTACAGATAAATTATAGTTTTTGTCGCCGCTTTTGTTTTCGAATTGTGCGGTGGCTATTTTTAGATTTTTCATTTTGTATGCTATTAATTTTAGTCAAAAATAGCGACAGCAGCATTTTATAAATTGTATAAAACCGACATTTTAAAATGACAAAGGAGGAAATCTTTTTATAAGATTGTTGGTTAACTTTCCGTTGTTGTACATGTATTCGGTTGGAGTTAATCCGGTATGTTTTCTAAACTCTTTTATTAAATGCGATTGGTCTGAAAACCCGGCATCGTAACAAATGGTTGTCAGGTTGGTTTCGTTAGTTTTGTCTTTTAATAATTTTAGAAAATGATGCAACCTTACCACATTACCAAATTTTTTCGGATTCAATCCGACACATTCTTTGAACTTTCTTTCAAGATGTCTTTCTGTATAACCTGTGTGTTCAACTAATTGTTTTATTGTAAAATGCCCTTTATTGGCAGTAATAAAGTTTAAAGAATGGTTTACTAATAACTGATTTGAAGCTGTTTTGGAGGCGATTAATGATTTAAAAAAAGAATTAAGCAGTTCAACTCGCATTTGGTTGTTTTGTTGAAACAGGCTCTCCTGCAGCTTTGCCGCGTTTTTTCCAAAAACATCTTCAACAGGAATAATAGAGTCGTGAAATTCATTAGCTGAAATTCCTAATAGTTGATGTATTCCGTTGGGCTGAAAAACAACAATTATCAGCGTAATTTCATTTTCAGAATAAAGATCTTTATAACCGTTAAGTTGTCCGTATAAAAAAGAAGACGGCAGATAATCTTTTACCTCATATTTATTAATTCCAGAAATGAGTTTGCTTTTTGTAGAAAATACAAGTCCGGTATTTCCGTCTGAAAATAAGCGAAATTTTTGCACCGCAGTTTCGGTATTATCTAAAAAAAGATAATGCTTAATGTAAGGAGAAAGCTCTTTTGATGGCGAAACCTGCATAACTTTATTTTTAATCTGCTTTTTCAAGACAGTTTAATTTTTCCAAACAGCAATTGTTATAGTAGAAAATAAAATTCCAATAACTTATCTGTTATTAAAACAGTTTTGGTTATTGGAATTTTTTAAAGAACAGTTACGTTAATAACTTATTTTTTAGACCATTTCAGTCTTCATCAGAATTTCTTCCTCGATAGCGTTCCAAAGTCCAATTCGTTTTTCTAAAGCTAAGATTGAAACCTCTTCAACTTCTTTCCACTTTTGAGCATCATCTTCACATAAATCGGTAATCATCTGCATTGCCATTGGTCCATGTTCGTCAGCATCAAGTTCAATATGGCGTTCGAAATAATAAACTAGTTTGCTTAAATCAGTATCAGGAAAGTTCTTTTGAAAGTTTTTGAGGATTTCGGTAAACATACTCGGAATCAAATCTTCTCTTCCAAAAGTAAAAGCAGCAGCAATTTGATGCGGTTTTCCTTCTTCAATAACTCTGAAAGTAAAATCTAAGAAAGATTTTATTTCAGGATGAACAGAACTTTGTTTTATGGCAACAAAAATATTATGAAGCGAATTTACTTCATTCAAAAATTTAGTAATTTCGGTTGTATCTGCACCACAGTCTTCCATTGCTTCAAGATACATTTCATAGTGACTTTGTCTTCTGCCGTCGATGCTTAAATCTGTTTCTTCAGCTAAAACAATTTCATTGATTAGATATCTTGTTTCAGGGTTTTTGGTAGCAAACCAAGGCGTTGTCGTGCAGGTAAGTTTGGCTTGTAAAGCTTTTAATAAAGACATAAAGTCCCATACAGCAAAAACATGATTTTCTAAGAAGATATGCAGATCATCAATGCTGTGTATTTTGTTGTATAAAGAATGTTTTAAAAGCTGCTCTTTTTGAGGTTGAATGCTATTGTGTATAGTTTCAATATTCATGTACGAAAATTTTATACAAAGATAAAAAGCTTCCTGGTAAGAAGAAGCCTTTTAAATTGATTTTGTGTATAATTTAATAGTTGTTTATTATTTAAATGCCGAAATTCCAGTTACATCCATTCCAGTTATTAGTAAATGAATGTCGTGAGTTCCTTCATAAGTAATAACACTTTCAAGATTCATCATATGGCGCATAATTGAGTATTCGCCTGTAATTCCCATTCCGCCCAGCATTTGTCTGGCTTCACGAGCAATTTGAATCGCCATATTGACATTGTTGCGTTTTGCCATCGAAATTTGAGCTGTCGTAGCTTTTCCTTCGTTTCTTAAAACTCCTAAACGCCAAGTCAATAATTGTGCTTTTGTGATTTCGGTAATCATTTCGGCTAGTTTTTTCTGCTGTAATTGTGTTCCTCCAATTGGTTTTCCAAACTGGATTCTTTCTTTAGCATATCTTAAAGCAGTATCATAACAATCCATTGCCGCTCCAATTGCTCCCCACGCAATTCCGTATCGAGCAGAATCTAAACAGCCAAGCGGTGCACCTAAACCAGATTTATTTGGTAAAAGATTTTCTTTCGGCACCTTTACATTATTAAAAATCAATTCTCCAGTTGAAGAGGCGCGAAGTGACCATTTATTATGAGTTTCAGGAGTTGTAAAACCTTCCATACCACGTTCTACAATTAAACCATGAATACGGCCTTCTTCATTTTTTGCCCAAACAATTGCAATGTCAGCAAAAGGTGCATTAGAAATCCACATTTTGGCACCATTTAAAAGATAATGATCACCCATATCCTTAAAATTGGTAATCATGCTTCCGGGATCAGATCCATGATCTGGTTCGGTTAAACCAAAACATCCTATATATTCGCCTGTTGCCAGTTTTGGTAAAAACCTCATTCGCTGCTCTTCATTTCCATACTTCCAAATAGGATACATTACTAATGAAGATTGAACAGATGATGTAGATCGTACTCCAGAATCACCTCGTTCTATTTCCTGCATAATTAAACCATACGAAATTTGGTCTAAACCTGCACCTCCATATTCTACTGGAATATAAGGTCCAAATCCGCCAATTTCTCCCAGTCCTTTTATGATCTGTTTTGGGAATTCTGCTTTTTGAGCAAACTCCTCAATAATAGGGGAAACTTCTCTTTTAACCCATGCACGTGCAGACTCTCTCACTAATTTGTGTTCGTCTGTTAATAAATCATCAAGATTGTAATAATCTGGAGCTTGAAATAAATCTGGTTTCATTTTTGTATAGTTTTACTAAACAAATTTACGTAATATAAATATAACAAAATAAAGTAAAATTGTTATATTTACAAGTATTAGTTACAAAATAATCACAAATAAGGTAAATTATTTTTAGTTTATTGATAATTTATAACCTAATTTTGAGATTCCAAAACATAAAATGAATGAGGCTGATCATCTCTTTTCTACTTCTTTTTGTTCTTAATAGTGCATTTGCTCAAGAGTCAAATGTAATGAACGAAAAGGAGTATTTATTATTACAAGAAAAAATTCGACTAAATTTTAACGCAAATGTCGACAGTGCTCTTGTATATGCTTCACAAATGGCAAGATCGAAGAATTATAAACATTTGGCTTTTGCAAATGGATCGATGACTGCTATGTTTCAGCTTAAGGGTGATTCAAAAAAATCTAAGGAAAGTTATAAAGCAGCTTTACAATATTTAGAAAAGATACCAGATTCGAAAGAAAAGACGCAGCTCAAATCTTATATCTATAATTATGGAGGACTGGCTGAGACCTATCGAGGTAATTATGGAAAAGCGCTAGAAATTTACCAAGAAGGAATGAAGTTGTCTTTACAAATTAATGATGTAAAACAACTGGTTAAGTTCAAGATGAATATTGCTTTAGTAAATGAGGCAGTAGGAAATTATCAATTATCAATTAAAAATGTAAAGCAAATTGATCGCTTTGTTGATGCAAATGAAAGTGTTTTTACTAAAGATCAATTTTTAAATCTTAAAAGTAATCTCAATCGGAGTTTGGCGAGTTCCTATGAAAGCTACTTTATGAAAAATTCAAGTAAAAGACATTTGCTTGATTCTGCCGAATATTATTATAAAAAAACAATAAATTATTCTCAAAATTTTGCTTCTAATAAAATAGTAGCAAAACTAAGTTTAGGGAATGTTTACAATTGGAAAGGCGATTATAAAAATGCTGAAAAAACATATTATGATGTTGTCTTTCTATCCAGTCAAAATAATCAGAAAGATATATTGTGTGTTGCCAATTATAATTTAGGCGATATTTATTTTACAACTAAAAAGTACGATAAAGCATTGGTTTTTTTCAAAAAATGT
The DNA here is from genome assembly GCF_044007415.1 of Flavobacterium sp. FlaQc-28. Classification (NCBI taxonomy): domain Bacteria; kingdom Pseudomonadati; phylum Bacteroidota; class Flavobacteriia; order Flavobacteriales; family Flavobacteriaceae; genus Flavobacterium; species Flavobacterium sp. FlaQc-28. Next base: position 426,891 of record NZ_JBIPCM010000001.1, on the reverse strand, counting down.
GATTCGATTTCTGCAATTACGAATGCTAATGCTATTGATTATTTAAAATCGAATTATTACCAAGCAAAAATTTACAATATTCAAAATAAACCAGAACTTGCTTATAAGCACTCAAGGATTTATTTAGATAATTATGAGAAGTTTGAGGAAAAGTTAAGTGCTGAAGCTTTAGAAGTTAACTATAAACAAGGAGTACACAATCTTACTGATGAGATGGTTACTATTGAAGAAAGGTATAAAAATGAAGTTCTTATAAATAGAGGCCTTAAGATTTTTTATGTATTAGTATTTGTAAGTGTCGTATTCCTATTAATTAAAAATATTAGAGATAAAAATAAGGCGCATAAAAAAATGAATGCTTTAATTGAGGAATTTAAAGCAAATATCGAGAAGAAAAATAACAATGAATTACTTGAGCCACAGCCAGAAATAGAAGAAGAAGTTCTAGAATTGGAAGAAGCACAACTCAAAAAAGAAAATATTCCTTTAAGTATTGACGAAGCTAAAGAAAACAAAATTGTTGAAAAATTATTGGCTCTCGAGAGTAAATTAGAGTACTTAAATGCCGATTTTACATTGCCTTATGTAGCTAAGAAAATAAAAACAAATACAACTTATTTGTCTTATGTAGTTAATAAACGATTTGGTAAATCATTTGGAGAGTATTCGAACGAGTTGAAAATTAATTATGTAATTAACGAAATGATTACCAATCATATGTATCGAAAGTATTCGACACAGGCTATTGCAGAAAGTGTTGGCTTTAAAAATGCTGTTTCTTTTGCTAAATCATTTCGCAAAAGAACTGGAGTATCTCCAGCTCAGTTTGCGAATAATATTTAGTGAGATAGTTACTCAAAGTAACATTTCTAGGAATTAAATTTTAATTAGCACCTCCTAAACCTCCTTTTCCAGGATCAACAGGAGTTGGAGGAGTTTCATCCGTATTATTATCGTCCCCTCCTCGTACCATTTGTTGTTGTTGTTTTGATAATTCTTTTCCTTGAAAATCTTCGAATTTTAATTTTTGATTTGACATGATTTGATATTTTTAGTGTTGTGGGTTTTAAAAGTGTAGTATTCTTGTTTTGAATAAAGGTGTGTTTTAAGAGAAGCTGTTAGTTTACTCCTCCTAATCCTCCTTTTCCAGGATCAACTGGCGGCGGCGGCGGAGTTACGTCGGTATCAGTATCGTCTCCTCCTCGTACCATTTTTTGTTGTTTTTTGGATAATTCTTTTCCTTGAAAATCTTCGAATTTTAATTTTTGATTTGACATGTTTTAATGTTTTTAGTGTTGTGGGTTTTTAAAACAGGGGCAGGTTCTAATCAAGATTTGGAGTTTTTTTTAAGTTTTTTTTTAATTGGTACCTCCCAATCCTCCTTTTCCAGGGTCAATAGAAGAGGGTGTAATTCCTCCTCCTCGTACTATTTTTTGTTGTTTTTCGGATAATTTTTCTCCTTTAAAATCTTCTAGTTTTTGTTTCAGATTTGACATGATTTGGTGTTTTTAGGGTTGCTAATTTTTTAATAAATGCAGTAGGCCTTCTGTCAAGATTTGGAGTTTTTGGGTATTTTTTTTAGTTGAATGAATAACTCAATAATTGTTTTCGCAGATCATTTTGAAAGATTTTAAGGGCAGTAAATCTTCTTTTTTGAACCTTGTTTTTTTACAATTTTCAGATGCTTTTTTTATTCAGAAATCTTTAAATTTTAGTTTATGATTTGTTGCGTTTTTGCATTTTATGTTTTCTGATTTGTCAAAACTAGATAAAATGAGAAACCCTTGATCGAAATTAGGGTTTTGAGGTTTTTGAACGGTTATTTTGATTTGTACTGTATTGATTTTCAAATAATTGAATACTATATTGTACTAGTTATAATTTATAAATTGTATGTAGTATAATTGATAAAATGTGTGCTTTTAGGATTATTTTTTGAATAAAAACAGCAATATTTGTACTGTAATTATGATTTAAACCAGTCCAAAGGATGTTAAAACTTATTCAAAAATTTCTTCAAATAAACAGATACTCAGAAGTGAAAAATGAGTTTAAGGATTTGTTTCTTTCTCATCCTAATTATCCAAGTTTATTTGCCATAACAGATTCTTTCGATTTACTGTCAATCGAGAATGCTGCAGTGAGAGTTTCTAAAGAGCAGATTGTTGATCTGCCTTCAAATTTTTTGGCTTATTTTAAAGATGAATTAACATTGGTTGAGCGAGCAAAAAACTTTGTTCGAATCAGCACTATAAAAAAAGGAGTTCAGAAAATATCATATGATAAATTTCTTTTAGATTGGAATGGAGTAATTGTAGCAATCGAACCTAATAATGTTGTAGCAAGAGAAAATTTAAAAGTTGAATTAAGCGGATTAAAATACTTCTTGCCATTTTTGCTTTTAGCTGGGTTATCGTTTTTTTATAATGTATATACTTTTTATAGCAGTATATTTTTACTAACCTCGGCTTTAGGATTAGTTGTTAGTATTTTAATCGTTCAAGAAAAACTAGGTTTTAAAAATGGTGTTATTTCAAAGTTTTGTAATCTAAGTGCAAATTCATCATGCAGCTCAGTACTAAATTTCGATGAACATTATAGTGACAAATGGATTAGTTTTTCTGATCTCCCGCTGCTTTTCTTTGGAGCATCATTTATAGCAATTTTAGTACAGCCTTTAAGTTCATCTGTTTTTGTTGGATTCTTGAGTTTATTAGCAATTCCTGTAATTGTATCATCTATATGGATTCAAAAATTTGAACTTCAAAAATGGTGTGTAATGTGTTTAATGGTTTCGTTTTTGATTTTTACTCAAAGTTTAATTTGGTTTTCATCAGACTTGTTCACATTGAATTTTAGTTTTGAGACGATTTTTCCATTTCTTTTTTCTTTAATTCTTCTTGTGCCAATTTGGTTTGTTATAAAATCAATTGCTAAAGATGTTCTTAGTAATGAAAACACTTTAAAAGAGCTAAAGAAGTTTAAAAGAAACTATTCATTACTTGATTTCTTGTCTAAAAAAGTTTCTTATACAAATGGACTTGAAGATTTAAGAGGATTAAATTTTGGAAATAGAAGCGCTGCTGTAAAACTTACTGTAATCGTAAGCCCAAGTTGTGTACACTGTCATAAAACATTTCAAGAAGCTTTTGACTTAGTATTGAAATTTCCTGATAAAATATTTTTGAATGTATTATTTAATGTTAATCCTGAAAATGTCGATAATCCATATAAAGTTGTTGTCGAAAGGCTTTTGTCAATAAACAGATCAACTCCAGGAAAAACAGTCGAAGCAATTTCAGATTGGCATATTAAAAAAATGAGTCTGAAAAAATGGTTGAAAAAATGGCATGTTGATTCAGTGAGTATGGTTGTTAAACAAGAAATAAATAAGCAGTATGAATGGTGTTCTAAAAATAACTTCAATTATACTCCGGTGAAAATTGTAAATGAGAGCTTGTTCCCAAACGAATATGAGCTAAATGAATTGAAGTACTTTTTAAATGATTTTGCAGAACCGAAAGAAGCAGTTCTTGAAAAAACAGCTTAGTTTCGAATAGAATAAGATAGAGTTACCCCCCAAACCGAATAAATCAAGAGTTATGTTAAAAAACATCTTAAATCTGGAAGGATCGCAAGAGATTACTGCCAGTGAACAAAAAACAATAGTAGGTACAAACGTTAAAGAAACTAGTCCAAAATGTGATACATGGTATAGTAGATCTGGTTTGACCTTTGAAGATTGTGCCGAGTATTACTCGTTAGATTTGAATTACGCTGGTGTAAATTAAGATTGTGCAATTGTAAAAGATTCGAAAATAAATTAAAATAGTAATGTTAAAGAAAATTTTAAATCTGAAACATGCTCAGCATATTAGTAAAAATGAGCAGAAAACAATAAAAGGCGGTATTCCGGAATGCTGGGTATATGCAATAGAAGCTGGATGCGTGTTGATACCAAGTGGCGGAACATGTCCAATAAATATGGAAGCTGGTATTTGTGATACAAATCGACTTTGCTGCTAATTTTTTTGAAATTATTTAAAGTAATATAGATACAGCCTTTTTTAAAATTTAGTCATGTTTTTTTTAATTTGTAGGCGCTCGATCGTGGAACATTGAGCAAATATCCCCACATTGATGATTGGTGTCGGGATTCTCAGGAAAAGTGGTCACTCGATTGGTTTTATTTGGTTAGGCTGATCAAGTGCCATCTCCTAGAGAAAAAATGGTTTTAGTAAGATATAGTGGTAATAGAAATAGTTCTTTTTTTTTATAGTAAGACAAATATAGTTGAATTGCTATAGTGAGCTGATATATAGTCAGATATGTTAGAATAATTGAAGTATTAACAATAAAACAAAAAACTATGTTAAAAAACATTTTAAACCAAAAAGACACTTTTTTGTTAAGTGTAGCTGAGCAAAAAAATATAAAAGGAGGAGGCCCAATTAATCCTCCATCAAATTGTCGTTGTTCTTGTCCTGGTACAGGCGGTAATTCTTGTTTTACATATTGCCCTGATGGAACAATCCCAGCACTGAATGAAGGTAGTACAGGGAATTGTAAGTTTCCATTTGAATAAAAAATTTCAGAGCATTTTTTAATTAATAATACTATTCAAAATCAGCAAAAAGTTGTAGTGTATTTATGAGTATTTAGGTATTTAAAACCATAATTGCATATACTTTGATATTGGATGAGAGTTTTATAAAATTTTTGCTTTCGATTAATTTTTGAAACTTATATAAAGTAATATAGAAACAGCCTTTTTTAAAATTTAGTCATGTTTTTTTTAATTTGTAGGCGCTCGATCGTGGAACATTGAGCAAATATCCCCACATTGATGATTGGTGTCGGGATTCTCAGGAAAAGTGGTCACTGGGTTAGTTTTATTTGGTTAGGGCTGATCAAGTGCCATCTCCAAGAGAAGTGGTGCTGCAAGCAGTATTTTATATGTATGGGGGGGATTAGTTCTCTCTTTTTTTTGTCATAGAATTTAATAGTAATAAAAATACTACGATGTTTTTAAATTAAACAGACAGAGGCTTCGACTGTCTTAAAATGATTGAAGTATTAACAAATCAAAAAAACAAATCATGAAAAAATTAAAAGATTTAATTGGTATTGAAGTTTTAGGAGTTAATGAAAAGAAAAACATTATGGGCGGAGGACCTGGTATAGAGGCCTGTTATTGTCCAGGAACAAATATTTTTGCAGGTATTATACGTCCAGGTGATGGTGAAACTTGTGCTTCGGTTATTGAGGACGGTTGTCCGCTAGACAGCTAACCATAAAATATATTTAAAGTAAAGAAAGCTTTGTTGTTTTTTAACAAAGCTTTCTTGTTTTTTTATAGATTAGTTGAAAACCAATTATAAAAGGTGAAACTTAGTTGATTAATTAAAGACTGATTTATATTTTAAGATTTTTTGTATAATATTGTTATGAATAAACCCAAATAGCAGAGTTGAAAAAATTCACCAGTTACAAACAAGCAGATTTTAAAGATTGCGGGCCAACATGTTTAAAGATTATAGCTAAACATTATGGTAAAACAATTAATATTCAGGAGCTGCGCGATGCAAGCGAAACGACTCGTGAGGGAAGTAATTTGCTTTTTTTGAGTGATGCTGCAGAAAAAATTGGTTTTAGAACTTTAGGCGTAAAACTAAGTGCAGAGCGACTTGAAGAAGCACCGCTTCCGTGCATTTTACATTGGAACAAAAATCATTATGTAGTACTTTATAAAATTAAAAAAGGGACTTATTATATATCAGATCCTGCTTTTGGTTTAATTGAATATAATAAAGAGGACTTTCTTAAATTTTGGATTGGAAATAACGCCGATGATTCGACTCAAGAAGGTATTGCTTTATTGATTGAGGCTACACCAAAATTTTTCCAATCTGAATTTGATAAGGAAGATGCTAAAGGAATTGGCTTTGGATTACTTTCGCAATATGTACTTCGCTATAAATCATTTTTGATTCAATTGTCGATAGGTTTATTAGCGAGCAGTATGCTGCAGCTTATCTTTCCATTCCTAACACAAAGTATTGTAGATATTGGAATACAGAATCAGAATATTCATTTCGTTTATCTAATTCTTTTTGCGCAGTTATTTCTATTTGCAGGAAGAACAGGCTTAGAGCTTATCAGGAGTTGGATATTACTGCATCTTTCGACCCGCATCAATATTTCACTCATCTCGGATTTTTTTATTAAACTAATGAATCTGCCCATTTCATTTTTTGATGTGCGAATGACGGGTGATATTATGCAGCGTATAAATGACCATCGCCGAATTGAGAAAATCCTAACTACATCATCATTGAACGTCTTGTTTTCTATTATAAACATGTTTGTGATGGGAGCCGTTTTAGCCTATTTTAATCTAAAGATATTTTTAGTCTTTTTTGTTGGAAGCCTTCTTTACTTTGGATGGATAACCTTGTTTTTAAAACGAAGAGAAGTTTTAGATTATAAACGTTTTGCCGAAGTCTCGCAGGAGCAGAGCAAAGTGATGGAGCTTATAAATGGAATGCAGGAAATTAAACTCCACAATGCCGAAAAACAAAAACGCTGGAGCTGGGAATATGTACAGGCTAGATTGTTTAGAGTTTCCATAAAAGGGTTGGTTTTAGAACAAACACAAACAATTGGCTCTTCGGTCATCAACGAATTAAAAAACATCTTCATCATATTTCTATCGGCAAAACTAGTTATCGACGGTTCAATTACATTGGGGATGATGCTGGCAATCAGTTCTATTGTAGGAAGTTTAAATGGGCCGGTAACACAGCTTATTGAGTTTGTACGAGAATTGCAGGATGCTAAAATATCATTGGCAAGATTGTCTGAAATTCATGAGAAAGAAGATGAAACTCAACAAGAAGTTCATCAAACAAATGATGTTCCTTTTGATGCTCCAATCGAAATCAAGAATATTTCGTACCGCTATTTAGGCTCTGATATTCCTGTTTTAGATAATTTAAGTCTTGTGATTCCGCCAAATAAAATAACCGCTATAGTGGGCGTCAGCGGAAGCGGTAAAACTACTTTGATGAAGCTGCTGCTTAAGTTTTATGAGCCCGAAAAAGGAGAGATAACTATTGGTAATTCGCAGCTGAAAAATATTTCTCAAAAAGCATGGCGTTCTAATATTGGTGCAGTTATGCAGGAAGGCTTTATTTTTAGTGATACCATTGCTAATAATATTGCTTTTGGAGTTGATGTTATTAATAAAGAACGTTTAGTTTATGCAGCTGATGTGGCCAATATTAAGGAGTATATCAGTGAGCTTCCTCTTGGTTATAATACAAAAATTGGAGCAGAAGGAGTAGGGATGAGTACTGGACAGAAACAAAGATTATTAATTGCAAGAGCTGTTTATAAAGACCCCGAAATTTTATTTTTTGATGAAGCAACATCAGCTTTGGATGCCAATAATGAGAAGGAAATAATGAGAAAACTTGGTTTGTTTTTTGAAAATAAAACAGTAGTTGTAATTGCTCATCGATTAAGTACGGTTATGAATGCAGATCAGATTGTAGTTTTAGATAAAGGAAAAATTATAGAAATAGGATCGCATACCTCTTTGGTAGAACAAAAAGGAAATTATTTTGAATTGGTTAAAAATCAATTGCAGTTAGGAAATTAATTATGGCAGAAGAAAATAACACGTTCGAATTAAGAAGCGAAGAAGTTCAAGACATTCTCACCAAAGTACCGCATTGGATGATTCGATGGGGTACAGTTTTGATATTTGTAATTATAGTGCTTCTTTTTTTTGTTTCCTGGTTCATAAAGTATCCAGATGTTGTAAATACCGAAATTGTAATTACAACCAATATTCCGCCAGAAAAAATAGTTTCAAAGTCCTCTGGAAGGATTGAAGCTATTTTAGTAAAAGATAAAACAATCGTTTCTAAGAATACAACGCTTGCAATAATTGAAAACACAGCCAATTATAAAGATGTTTTTTTATTAAAAAGCATAATAGACAGCTATAATATTAATGATCCTAAAAAAGAATTTCCTTTTGCACAATTAAAAAATACACAATTGGGTGAAATTGAAAGTGCTTACGCCGTTTTTCAAAAGGATTATCAAGCGCAGGAATTAAATCATGATTTGCAGCCATTTGCAATTGAAAACAGAGCGCAAGTTTCTGAGAAAATTCAAATAAAAGAACGATTAGATATTCTTCAGCAGCAAAAATTGATTAACGAAAGCGAACTTCAGCTTCAAAAAAATGAAGTTGCACGTTTCGAAGTCCTTTTTGCAAAAGGGATTATTTCTGCACAAGAAATGGAGGCTAAGAAATTGAGTTTCCTGCAAGCACAGAAGAATTATCGAGGTCTTTTGGCTTCGATTTCACAATTAAAGTCCTCTTTGATTGATAATACAAAATCAAGTCAGAATTCGCAGATAAACAGCACTAAAGAGGAAGTAAACTTAGGACGAAATATGGCGCAGTCATTTTACCAGCTTAAAAAAGTGATTAAAGATTGGGAACTGACCTATACGCTAAAATCGTCGATCAGCGGAACGGTTACTTTTTTACAGGTTTGGACAGAAAATCAAACGATAAATGCGGGAGACAATGTTTTTTCGATTATTCCTGATGCTAAAAACGGCTTTATTGGAAAAGTAAAAGCACCAGCATTAAATTCTGGAAAGATAAAAGTTGGACAAAAAGTAAATATACGTTTAGCTAATTTTCCAGATAGAGAATTTGGTGTTCTAAAAGGTAAAATCCGTAATATTTCGTTGGTGCCTGATAAAGATGGAAATATATTGTTAGACGTTGAACTGCCAAATGGATTAGAAACATCCTATAAAAAGCAAATTGTGTTTCAGCAGGAAATGAAAGGAAGTGCCGAAATTGTAACAGAAGATTTACGATTAATCGAAAGAATATTATATCAGTTTAAAAGTATTTTTGAGCAGGTTTAAAATTTTAAATAAAACTCTTTAGTTAGTTCAATATATTCTGGAGTATAAACGTGACGATCAATTTCGATAACTAATTCATCAATTTCGATTTCAGAATTTTCATTTCGACTAAAAGCCAATAAACTACGTTTTACAGCTGAAGCGGGAGTTCCTTTTACTCGAGTAATTTTTAGGGGATATAATTCAGATTCTTTTGCTAATGCAATAAATTTTTCTTCTTCTTTAAAAGGAAGGATTAAAGCAAATATTCCGTTTTCAGATAATAATAAATCGGCTGCTTCAACAAGTTCTTCAAAAGGCATTGCATCTTGAAAACGTGCTAAATCGCGTTGTTCATTCTCTGTTTTGTAATCTTCGGCATAAAAAGGCGGATTTGAAACAATTAAATCATATTCGTCTTCCGGTTCTTCTATAAATTCATCTAAACCAGCATGAAAACAAAATAAACGATCACCCCAAGGAGAATTTTCGAAATTCTCTACCGCTTGTTCATAAGCTTCTTCATCAATTTCAAGTGCATCAATTTGTTCCGCATTTGTTCTCTGCGCAAGCATTAAAGCAATAATTCCAGTTCCTGCACCAACGTCTAAAATACTAAACGGATTGTGATTTATTGGAGCCCACGCACCAAGTAAAACACCATCTGTGCCAACTTTCATTGCACAACGATCTTGATTAATAGAGAATTGCTTGAATTGAAACATTGTGATTTATATTTTATGAAAAAGGTTTTTAATAGAAAGTTTAGTGTTCGATTAAACAATTAACCGATTAAACAAATCAACTTTTTACAAGTACATTTCTACCAATCCTTCTGGAAGGTTCATGATTACTTTTTTGTTCTCACGATCAATTTTTACCAAGAAATGATCAATCATTGGAACTAAAATTTCTACATTGCCATTTAAAACTTCAAAAAGCGGCTGTGCAGAAGAATCATTAATAGAAGTAATTTTTCCAAAAACACCTAAACGCTGATCTTCGATTTCAAAACCAATTACTTCGTGAAAATAGAATTTGTTGCCAGAAAGTTTAGGCAGCATAGTTAAAGGAAGATATGCGGCATTGCCAACTAAAGCATCTGCATCTTCTTCGGTATTTACATCTTCAAAACGAACTCTAAGAAAGTCGTTTTTGTGTAAAGAGCTTGTTTCAATAAAAAAAGGAACCAAGTGTTTGTTATGTTCAACAAACACTGATTCCAGATTTTCGTATAACTCAGGCTCGTCTGTGTCTAAATAGATCAGAACTTCACCTTTGAAACTAAATTTTTTAGCGATTTTACCTAAATAAAAACATTCTTCTTTATGCATTATCGCTAAGTAAAATTATGCTTCAGTTGTTTCGTTATTCTCTTCAGCAGCAGGAGCTTCTTCAGTAGATGCTTCTACTTCAGCAACTTCTTCAACTGCAGGAGTTGCAGCAGCGATAGCATCAGCTTCAGCCTGAGCCGCAGCAGCTAAACGTTTAGCGTTAACTTCTTTTTCAGCTTTTAAAGCTTTAGCTTTAACATCAGCTTGAGCTTTTGTTAAACCGTCTTTTTTAGCATCAACTTTTCCAGCTTTAGCCTCTAACCAAGCAGCTAATTTAGCATCAGCTTGTTCTTGAGTTAAAGCACCTTTACGAATACCTCCATCAAGGTGGTGTTTCAATAAAGCACCTTTGTAAGAAAGAATAGCTCTAGCAGTATCAGTTGGTTGTGCACCATTGTGTAACCATTTAACTGCACTATCAAGGTTTAAGTCGATAGTTGCTGGGTTAGTGTTTGGATTGTAAGTACCGATTTTCTCTAAGTATTTACCATCTCTTTTTGAGCGTGCATCTGCAGCTACAACCCAGTAAAAAGGTTTTCCTTTTTTACCGTGTCTTTGTAATCTAATTTTTACTGACATAATCTTATTGATTAAATTTTGAGGTACTCGACCTCTGTTAATTAAGGGCGCAAAGATATAATTTTTTTATCAATAATACGTTTCAAAAAGTATTAAATGCATTTCTAATCCAATTTTATTGTTTTTTTGCCTTTTCCATCTTATTATTGAGGCAATTATCTCTTAATGCGGTATTTTTGCATCAAATTGACTTAGATATGAAAAAATACTTTTGTTTTTTATCGCTTTTTTTTATTGTCGCATCTTGTACAGAAGATGTAAAGTTCAATAATCCTGCTTTTCAAGGCTTAAAAGAAAATGTTTTTTGGAGAGCTCAAATTTATAAGGCTCATTTAGGTGAAAACGGCAGTATAGTGGTAGAAGGTTCTTTAGGGTATGAAAAAGTTATTTTGCAAATGGCTTCGACTTCGGAACAAACTTTTGCTTTGGGAAATGATGAGCTTTCTAAGGCATCATACGAAAACAAACTATCGACAGAATTGTCTGCATTTTCAACAGGTACGGATAAAGGCAGTGGACAGATTGTTATTACTGATTACGATAATGTAAACCATACGATTTCTGGAACGTTTAAATTTACTGCTGAAAATGATGATGAAACTAATACTGAAAAGCCCAAGATTAACTTTAAAGAAGGCGTCTTTTATAAAGTGCCGATTGAAGCAAGTATTATAGAAAATCAGTTGTAGTTTTTTCTCAGACACATATTCTATACAGGAATTATTAAAATCAAAATAAAAACATAAATAAACTAATATATAGTAGATTACAGAAAAATAAGACTACATTTGCTACATTATTATAAATAAGTACATATGAACATTTTTGTTGGAAGCCTTCCATTCAGTATTGAGGAAGCAGATTTAAGAGAGTCTTTCGAGGCTTACGGAGCAGTAGATTCAGTTAAAATTATCACTGATAAATTTACTGGAAGAAGCAAAGGTTTTGGTTTTGTTGAGATGCCAAACGATGCTGAAGCTCAAAAAGCAATTGATGAATTGAACGGAGCTACTGTTCAAGGTCGTACAATTGTTGTAAATAAATCTGAACCAAAACCTGAAGGTGAAAGAAGAAGCTTCAATAACAACCGTGGAGGTGATTCTCGCGGAGGTTACGGAAACAACCGTGGTGGAAATGACCGTGGTGGTAACAGAGGAGGATATTAATATTTTTTTCTAAATATATAAAAGGGATCAACGAAAGTTGATCCCTTTTTTTGTTGTTTTTGTTTCAGGTTTCAAGTTTCACGTTTGAAAAACCTGAAACTTGAAACAAATAAAACTTGAAACAAAAATTATACATTCGCAGCTAACCAGTCACCAACTTCTTTAGTGCCGTATGCTTTGCCACCATCAGCTAAATCTTCAGTAACTATTCCCGCTTCTAAAGCTTTGTTTACAGCATCTCTCATTGCTTTTCCTTCTTCCATCAATCCGAAGTTTTCGAACATCATAGCGGCAGATAAAATAGTAGCCATTGGGTTAGCGATGTTTAATCCTGTTGCTTGCGGATAAGAACCGTGAATTGGCTCAAACAAAGATACTTCAGCTCCCATAGAAGCAGAAGGCATTAATCCCATTGAACCAGAAATTACAGAAGCTTCGTCTGTTAAGATATCTCCAAATAAGTTTTCTGTAATTAATACGTCGTAAGAGTTTGGCCATTGAACCAAACGCATGGCTACAGCATCAACAAATTCGTAGCTAACTTCAACCTCTGGATACTCTTTTTCCATTGCCTGAACTGTTTCTCTCCATAAACGTGAAGTTTCTAGAACGTTTGCTTTGTCAACGCAGCATAATTTTTTAGAACGTGTCATTGCTAATTCGAAACCTTTTTTAGCTAAACGCTGAACTTCCGCTCTTGTATAAACACAGTTGTCGTAAGCAGTATCTCCGTTGTCTTTTCTTCCTTTTTCTCCAAAGTAAATTCCGCCAGTTAATTCTCTTAAGAAAACTAAGTCAGTTCCTTCAATTCTTTCTCTTTTTAAAGGAGATTTATCTAATAAAGATGGGAAAGTAAAAGTTGGTCTTACATTTGCAAACAAACCTAATGCTTTACGCATTTTTAACAAACCTTGCTCTGGACGTACTGGTGCAGAAGGATCGTTATCATATTTAGGGTGGCCAATCGCTCCAAAAAGAACGGCATCAGCATTTTTACAAACTTCGTGTGTTGAATCTGGATAAGGTTCACCTACTGCATCAATTGCAGCAGCACCGGTTAAAGCTGGTTTCCAAGTGATTTCATGTCCGAATTTTTTTGCAATAGCATCAGATACTTTTACAGCTTCATTTATTACTTCTGGTCCGATTCCGTCTCCGGCTAAAAGGGCTATGTTTAATTTCATTCTATATTTGTTATTTAAGGTTCAAAGTGGCAAAGGTTCAAAGGTTCAAAGGTTTGGAACAAAATTTTAAAAACCTCTGTTCCTTTGCGACTTTGAACCTTTGTATCTTTAATCAGCAATTACATTCAACATTTTCTGTGTTGCAATAATCGCTGCAACGGTTTGATCTGAATCTAAACCGCGGGTTTTGAATTCTTTTTCGTTGTTGACCCATGTGATGATGGTTTCGCACAACGCATCAGAACTACTTCCTGGCGGGATTCTAACTGCATAATCAATTAATTTTGGAAGCGTTAATTTTTTGCTTTTGTAAATTTTGGATAAAGCATTCATAAAAGCATCAAACTGACCGTCGCCTTGTGCGTTTTCTTCGATGATTTCATCGCCAAATTTCAGGCACAAAGTTGTAGACGGACGCATTCCTTTTGAGTGCACTAATATATAGGACTCGATTTTTATTTTTTCCTCGTAAGTATGACTGTCCAAGACATCTGAAATAATGTATGGCAAATCTTCTTTGGTAACAGTTTCTTTTTTGTCGCCCAATTCAATGATTCTTTGAGTAACCAATTTCAAATCTTCGTTGTTTAATTTTAAACCTAATTCCTGAAGATTTTTTTCGATATTGGCTTTTCCTGAAGTTTTTCCGAGAGCATATTTTCTTTTTCTTCCAAAACGTTCCGGAAGTAAATCGTTAAAATATAAATTGTTTTTGTTATCTCCATCAGCATGAATTCCAGCTGTTTGGGTGAAAACATTATCTCCTACAATTGGCTTATTCGCAGGAATTCTATATCCTGTAAAAGTTTCTACCAGTTTGCTTACAGAATATAAAGAAGTCTCTTTAATATTGATACTAACTTCTGGCAAATAATCATTGATGACGGCTACAGTACTTTCGAGCGGTGCATTTCCAGCGCGTTCTCCCATTCCATTTACTGTAACATGCAGTCCGTTTATGCCGGCTTTTACAGCTTCCATAACGTTGGCAACACTTAAATCGTAGTCGTTGTGTGCATGAAAATCAAAATGAATAGTTGGATATTTTACTCTGATTTTTGAAATAAATTCAAAAGCCAAAGACGGAATTAATACTCCTAAAGTATCAGGAAGTAAAATTCTTTTAATTGGCTGGGTCGACAAGAAATCAAGAAATTGAAAAACATAATCCGGAGAATTTCGCATTCCGTTGCTCCAGTCTTCCAAGTAAACATTGGTTTCAATGTTGTTTTCTTTTGCTAAAGAAATGATTTTGGCAATCTCAGAAAAATGCTGTTCTGGTGTTTTTTTTAATTGATGCGTTAAGTGATTCATCGAGCCTTTGGTCAACAAATTCTGTACTTTGGCGCCGGCTTTTTTCATCCATTCAATTGAAACACCTCCGTCAACAAATGTTAGAACTTCGATTCTTTCAATATAGCCGCGTTCTTCGGCCCATGTCGTAATGCCTTTTACGGCTTGAAATTCTCCTTCGCTCACGCGTGCCGAAGCAATTTCGATTCTATCAATATTTAATTCCTCCAACAACAATTGTGCAATGGTTAGTTTTTCTGCAGCAGAAAAAGATACTCCCGAGGTTTGTTCACCATCACGGAGCGTTGTATCCATTATTTCAATTTTTCTTTTTTCCATTATTATATTGTTAGCTTTTGAGTATAAGTCAGATGCTGTTTTATTTTTTTGTGATCAGAATTAAACCTGTTGACCAGCACATTTTAGTCAATTGAATGTCTTTTCTGTTTTCTAAATCCTGAATAAGTCTTTCGACATTTTTATCATGATTTGCAGGCCAGTTTCTTTGCGGAAGCATATCATCAATTAAGTAAATTCCGCCAGAGTTTAATAAGTTTAATGTTTCTTCTAAAACGACATATTTGCCAGGCCAGGCATCGGCAAAAATCAAATCGAATTTTTTGTCTTTATAATTTAAAATCCAGTTTTCGGCATCTTCGCAAACAAATGAAATGTTTGGTTTTTGAAAATACTTTTTTGCAATGTTTTGATATTCTGAAGAATTGTCAATCGAAATCAAATTCGAATTTTCGCTCATTCCTTCAATCATCCACGCAAGTGATAACCCGGTTCCTGTTCCTAATTCCAAAAAATGACCATCTATTTTTGTTGCGATTAATGTTCTAAGAAAACTTCCTGTTTGTAAATCGGATGGCATTGAAAACGAAATTTTTTCAGAATCAATTTTGATTTCCGAATATGATTTTGGCGCTACAATACTATTGTCGTTCATTTTTAGAAAGTTATAAATTAGTTTACATGTCGCTATTTAATATCAGTTTTAAAATATAAAGCAGTTACGAAACTCAACTATAAAGTTGAAGTTTTACGTAACTGCATTTTTATAGGTTGATGGTTAGTAAGGAAGTTTATCAGCAAAAGCTTTAATATCTTCTTTAATATTTTGCAAATAATCAATGTCATCAAAACCATTGATCATATTGTTCTTCTTATATCCGTTAATTGCAAAAGATTCTTGTTGTCCTGTAGACAATAAAGTAATCGTTTGATTTGGTAAGTTGATTTCTAATTCTGTTTTAGGATCAGCTTCAATTGCTTTGAAAATAGTTTCAGCAAATTCAGGGCTAACCTGAACTGGTAAAACACCAATATTCAAACAGTTTCCTTTGAATATGTCTGCGAAGAAACTAGAAACTACAGCTCTAAAACCGTAATCGTAAACCGCCCACGCAGCGTGTTCTCTTGAAGATCCAGAACCAAAGTTTTTTCCTCCAACCAGGATTTTTCCAGAGTAAGTTGAATCGTTTAAAACGAAATCAGCTTTTGGAGTATCATCTCCATTATATCTCCAATCTCTAAAAAGGTTGTCTCCAAAACCTTCGCGTTTTGTAGCTTTTAAGAAACGAGCCGGAATGATTTGATCTGTATCTACGTTCTCAATTGGCAGCGGCACTGCACTGCTGGTAAGTATATTAAATTTATCGTATGCCATTTTTTTTGCTTTAGGCTGTAGGCTGTAAGCTTTAGGCTTTTCCTACAGTGTATTAATTTTTTTTGCTTTAGGCAGTAAGCTATAAGCTGTAAGCCTTTTTAAGTTGCTGTAAAAAGCTTAAAGCCTATTGCTTAAAGCTTACAGCAGGAATTAGAATAATTCCCTAGGATCTGTTAGTTTTCCTGTAACCGCAGCTGCAGCAGCCATAATTGGACTTGCAAGAAGCGTTCTTGAACCAGGACCTTGACGACCTTCAAAGTTTCTGTTTGAAGTACTTACTGCGTATTTTCCGGCAGGAACTTTATCATCGTTCATCGCTAAACAAGCAGAACAACCCGGCTGACGTAATACGAAACCAGCTTCAGTAAGAATATCTAAAATACCTTCTTCTTTAATCTGCGCTTCAACAACGTGAGAACCCGGAACTAACCAAGCGGTAACATTATCTGCTTTTTTTCTTCCTTTTACAATTTCAGCGAAAGCTCTAAAATCTTCAATACGTCCGTTTGTACAACTTCCTAAGAAAACATAGTCGATTGGTTTTCCAATCATAACATCGTCTTCGTGGAAGCCCATATAAGCTAACGATTTTTTGTACGTTTCTTCACCGCCTTCAACTTGGTCAGCGCTCGGAATATGTTTTGAGATACCAATTCCCATTCCAGGGTTAGTACCATAAGTAATCATTGGTTCAATGTCTGAAGCTTTGATGTTTAATTCAGCATCAAAAACAGCATCAGCATCAGTTTTTAAAGTTTTCCAATATTCAACGGCTTTTGTCCAAGCTTCTCCTTTTGGAGCGTATAATCTTCCTTCTAAGAAATCGAAAGTAGTTTGGTCAGGAGCAATCATTCCTCCACGAGCACCCATTTCGATACTTAGGTTACAAACTGTCATACGACCTTCCATAGTCATGTTTTCAAAAACATCACCAGCATATTCAACAAAATATCCTGTACCTCCAGAAGTAGTTAATTGAGCAATAATATAAAGTGCAACATCTTTTGGACCAACACCTTTACTCAATTGACCGTTTACGTTAATACGCATTTTCTTTGGTTTAGGCTGCATAATACATTGCGTAGAAAGCACCATTTCAACCTCAGATGTTCCGATACCAAAAGCAATAGCTCCAAAAGCACCGTGAGTAGACGTATGCGAATCTCCACATACAATAGTAGCACCTGGCAAAGTAATTCCGTTTTCAGGACCTACTACGTGTACAATTCCATTTTTTTGGTGACCTAATCCCCAGTGCGAAATTCCGTATTCGTTTGCATTGTCTTCAAGAGCTTGAAGCTGATTTGCAGAAAGCGGATCCTGAACTGGTAAATGTTGGTTTATGGTTGGTGTATTGTGGTCGGCAGTTGCAAAAGTACGTTCCGGATATAATACGTTAACGCCTCTTGATTTTAATCCTAAAAAAGCAACAGGACTCGTAACTTCATGAATGAAATGGCGGTCAATAAAAAACACATCTGGTCCATCTTCAATTTTACGCACTACATGTGAATCCCATACTTTGTCAAATAATGTCTTACTCATTTTTATTTTTTTTAAATGTAATTTCTATAACTACAGCATTTTCCTGTTCATTATAATAGCAAAACAAAAGTAAAAAAAGATACAAAGGCGTCAATTTCAATATTTCATTATATACGATACCCAAACTAAAATACAAATTGCGAAATGGCTTTTTTTGTCTTCAATTTTTGTCTAAAAATGTATAAAGAATTGATTTTGATTTTCTTTTTTTGCTTAAATCCTGCTTAATTGTTTTTTGTTTTGATAGTTTGCAAATTTATTTCAAAATAGCTGTAAAAAAGAGTGTTTTGTTTGAAAATATGTAACAAATTGAGTGAAAATAGTAATAATTAGTAGTTTTGGTTTCTTTTTTTTGTTTTTGAAATCAGGCGTTTAAACACTTTTAAAAGTATTTAGAATTAGATTTTAGAAACATTTTTAATGTCTTTTTTTAGATAAAATAATACGACATCCAAGAAGTGTATTTTTTTGTTTTTTAGAATGAAATTAAATGAAAACTAAAATATCATAATTGGTAAATTGATTGATTATGACAACTAGCTGACAATTATTTTTAAAAAGAACTTCTAATATTGAAACCTCTAATTTTAAATAAATATGTCATGAATTTAAATCAATTCACTTACACATTGGGAGTTTTAGGAACAGTAATTATTTTAATCTGGGTAGGTCTTTTCAAATTTACTGTCGTCGAAGCCGAAGCAATAAAAGGCTTAGTCGAGAATCATTTTGCAATGAGCTGGATGTATAAAGTTATGTCAGTACAGCAGGTTTCTAATTTTATCGGGATTTTTGAAGTTCTGACTGGGCTGGGATTACTTGCATCTTTATTTCTTAAGAGGATTGGTCTTTATGCCGGCTGTGCTTCTGCTATTATATTTATTACAACATTGAGTTTTTTAATTACAACTCCAGGTGTTTTTAAAAGTGTAGAAGGTTTTCCCGTAACTGATTTTTTTATTTTAAAAGATATTCCATATTTGGCCATTTCGTTAATGGTTTGTGTAAAAGGGAAGGAATAAAATAAGTGCTTTTCTTAACAAATTCACTAGCTGAATTGTTTAAAAAAAGACTAAATTTGAATTTCCTCTATTCTATATTTTACTATTTTGTATAGCGCATTAAATCAATGTTTTATGTGTTGTAAAATTTGGATTTTGGAACTTTAATTTTGCCTTTTAAACTTATGTATTTAATATTCGATACCGAAACCACTGGATTACCAAAACGCTGGGATGCTCCAATAACTGATTCTGATAACTGGCCTCGCTGTATTCAGATCGCATGGCAGCTTCATGACGAAATGGGACAGCTTATTGAACATCAAGATTATTTGGTAAAACCAGATGGATTTAATATTCCGTATGATGCAGAACGTATTCACGGTATTTCGACTGAATTAGCAGAGGCTGATGGAATCTCGTTGGCAGAAGTTTTGGAGAAATTCAATATTGCTTTAAGTAAAACTAAATTTATTGTTGGGCAGAATCTAGGTTTCGATGTTAATATTATGGGAGCTGAATTCCATAGAATGGGTGTAGATTCGCCAATGAGCACAATGCCTGTTCTGGATACTTGTACAGAAGTTACAGCTTCGTTATTACAGCTTCCCGGAGGTCGTGGAGGAAGATTTAAATTGCCGACACTAACAGAGTTACACAGTTATTTATTTGATAAACCTTTTGCAGAAGCCCACAACGCAACTGCCGATGTTGAGGCAACGACTCGTTGTTTCTTGGAGTTAATTAGAAGAGAGGTTTTTACCAAAGAAGAACTTGATGTTCCGAAAGAGTATTTCAAAGAATTTCAGGCAAGAAATCCGCAGGAGTTTCCATTAATTGGTTTAAAACACATCAATTTAAAAGCGGCTTCTGATAAAATCAGAGAGCAGCTAAAAGCTTTAGAATCTGTTGGTAAAGAACCTGCAGTTTCGCATTCTGACAGAGAAGATTTTAAAGCGGCAAAATATTCGCATTTACACAATCATACACAGTTTTCGGTTCTTCAATCAACGATCGGAATTGGGAATATTGTTGCAGCTACTGCTAAAAATGGAATGCCAGCTGTTGCCATGACGGATACAGGAAACATGATGGGAGCATTTCACTTTGTGAGCGCTGTTATGAACCATAACAAAGCCGCATCTGGAAAAAATAAAGCTTTGGTTGAAGCAGGAGAAGAGCCGACTGAAACGGAGATAAAACCAATTGTTGGCTGCGAATTTAATGTTTGTGAAAACCATTTAGATAAAAGTAAAAAAGACAACGGAAACCAGATTGTATTGTTAGCCAAAAACAAAAATGGATATCACAATTTGGCTAAAATGTCTTCCATCGCTTTTACCAACGGATTTTATTATGTTCCTAGGATTGATCGCGCGATTGTCGAAAAATACAAGGAAGATATTATGGTTTTGTCTGGAAATTTATACGGAGAAATTCCGAGTAAAATTCTGAACATTGGTGAAAACCAAGCCGAAGAAGCATTAATTTGGTGGAAGGAACAATTTGGTGAAGATTTTTACCTGGAATTGATGCGCCATAATCAGGAAGATGAAAATCGTGTAAACAAAACTTTGATTGAATTTTCGCAAAAGCATAATGTAAAGCTAATTGCAACCAATAATACCTATTATTTAAATAAAGAAGATGCTAACGCACACGATATTTTACTTTGTGTAAAAGACGGTGAAAAACAGGCAACGCCAATAGGTCGTGGTCGTGGTTATCGCTACGGACTTCCAAATCAGGAATATTATTACAAGTCTGAAGAAGAGATGAAAAAGCTCTTTGCCGATTTGCCCGAAGCCATTATTAACATTCAGGAAATTGTCGATAAAGTAGAAGGATATTCACTTTATCGTGATGTATTGCTTCCTAAATTTGATATTCCACAAGAATTTGTTGTTGAAGAAGATGAAGCTGACGGAGGTGTTCGTGGTGAAAATAAATACCTGCGACACCTTACAATGGAAGGAGCCAAAAGAAGATACGGAGAAATTACAGAATCAATTCAAGAACGTCTTGATTTTGAGTTGTTAACGATTTCGAATTCAGGATATCCGGGTTATTTCTTAATTGTACAGGATTTTATTGCCGAAGCTAGAAATATGGACGTTTCTGTAGGGCCCGGACGTGGATCTGCGGCGGGTTCTGCCGTTGCTTACTGCCTCGGGATTACCAATATTGACCCTATTAAATACGATTTGCTTTTTGAGCGTTTCCTAAATCCGGATCGTGTATCCATGCCCGATATTGATATCGACTTTGATGATGAGGGTCGTGGACGTGTAATGGAATATGTAATTAATAAATATGGTCAAAAACAGGTTGCGCAGATTATTACTTATGGTAAAATGGCAACCAAATCAGCGATTCGTGATACGGCCCGTGTACTGGATTTGCCATTGTTCGAAGCCGATAGAATTGCAAAACTGATTCCGGGAATGATGCCGTCAAAATGGAATTTGGCGCGTTTTATTTCGGAAAGTGAAGAAGAGGTTAAAAAAGCACTTCGTTCAGACGAATTTGACAACGTAAAAGAATTAATTGCGATTGCCAATGAAGATGACTTGGCAGGAGAAACCATTCAACAGGCAAAAATTCTTGAGGGATCGATGCGAAATACTGGAATTCACGCCTGCGGGGTAATTATTACGCCATCGGATATTACGAATTACGTTCCAGTTACTACAGCAAAAGATTCTGATTTATACGTAACACAGTTTGATAACTCAGTTGCAGAAAGCGCCGGATTGCTGAAAATGGACTTCTTGGGTCTGAAGACCCTTACGCTGATAAAAGATACAGTAAAACTGGTAAAATATAGAACAGGAATTGAACTGGATCCAGATACATTCCCAATCGATGACGAAGAAACGTATGCACTTTTCCAGAGAGGTGAAACCGTTGGAATCTTCCAATACGAGTCACCCGGAATGCAGAAATACATGAAAGATCTAAAGCCGACGGTTTTTGGAGATTTAATTGCCATGAATGCACTTTATCGTCCGGGACCTTTGGAGTATATTCCGTCTTTCGTTCGAAGAAAAAATGGTGATGAAGAAATTAAATACGATTTAGATGCCTGTGCGGAATATTTATCTGAAACCTATGGAATTACAGTTTACCAAGAGCAGGTAATGCTTTTGTCTCAGTCTTTAGCAGGATTTACAAAGGGTGAGGCAGACGTTTTGCGTAAAGCGATGGGTAAGAAGCAAAAAGATGTACTAGATAAAATGAAGCCTAAGTTTGTGGAACAAGCGGCTCAAAAAGGTCACGATGCTAAGGTTTTGGAGAAAATCTGGAAAGACTGGGAAGCTTTTGCGAGTTACGCCTTCAACAAATCGCACTCGACTTGTTATGCCTGGATTGCATACCAAACAGCTTATTTGAAGGCGCATTATCCTGCAGAATATATGGCGGCGGTACTTTCGAATAACATGAACGATATTAAACAAGTGTCATTCTTTATGGAAGAATGTAAACGTATGGGATTACAGGTTCTTGGGCCAGATGTAAATGAATCGTATTATAAATTTACCGTAAACGATGATTACGCTGTTCGTTTCGGAATGGGAGCGATTAAAGGTGTAGGTTCTGGAGCAGTTGAAACGATTGTAGAAAACAGAAAAGACGGAAGATATAAATCAATCTTTGATTTAGCCCAGCGAATTGATTTGCGTGCAGCCAATAAAAAAGCGATTGAAAACTTAGTGCTTGCTGGTGGTTTCGACTCTTTTGAAGGAACAACCAGAGCACAATATTTTCATGATGATGGCGACGGAATTACATTTTATGAAAAAGCAATTCGGTATGGATCAAAGTTTCAGGAAAATGAAAATTCATCACAAGTAAGTTTGTTTGGAGAAGCAAGCGAAGTGCAGATTGCAGAGCCAATTATTCCTGCATGTGAAGATTGGAGTACAATGGAAAAACTGGCAAAAGAAAAAGAAGTTGTCGGGATTTATATTTCTGGACATCCGCTTGATGATTTTAGATTTGAAATGAAGTATTTCTGCAATTCTCGACTAGAATCATTGAAAAGTATGAATGAATTTGTGGGCAAAAATTTAAATTTTGCCGGAATTATTAATAATGTACAGCACCGTGTGGCAAAAAACGGAAAAGGCTGGGCAGTGTTTAACTTGGAAGGTTATGATGAAAGTTATGAGTTTAAGATTTTTGGAGAAGAATATCTGAAATTCCGACATTTCCTGATTCAGAATAATTTTGCTTTTCTAAAAATACTAATAAAAGATGGTTGGGTAAACCATGACACGGGTAAAAAATCAGATCCAAGAATGCAATTTGTCGAAATCAGACAATTGCAGGATATTATGGAGGCTTTTGCTAAAAAACTGATTGTTTTGCTGAATATTCAAGATCTTCAAACCGAATTTATTCATAGACTAAGTCATTTATTTAATGAAAATAAAGGCGAAAATTCGGTGACTTTTGAGATTATGGAATTGGAAAAAATTAAACGACTTGTTGAGGTAGAAACTCCCGCTGATTTTGAAGAAAGCGATGATGCTGTTTTTGAAGATGAAAATGAAGATGCAGCGCAAGAAACCAAGATTCAGGAAGTAAATGAAATTGAAGAAATAAAAGTTGTTACCAAATTAACAATGCCAAGCCGAAGATTAAAGATTAGGATTTCTGCTGAGCTGCTTCAGGAATTAGAGAAATTACAGGTAAATTTTAAGCTGAACTAAATTTTAACAGTTAAAATTTAGAATAATGCATTTTTTTAGTGTTAAAATTATGCATGCATAATAGTTTTTTAGTAATATTGCTCCAAATTACAACGATTTCGTTCCAAGTCTAACAATGCAAACGATAAGAATATGTTAAAAAATTCTATGTTTGTATAAATTAATTAAATCAGAATTATGAAAAAGAACCTATTTTTATTAGGATTATTAGTTTGTTCTATGGCCACAATTGCACAAACTGAAAAAGCAGACAAACCAGAAAGCTGGTATTTCAAATTGGGTGGATCATATTTCAACCAAACTGCTTCAACTGAGTTTCCAACAGTTGGAGGACATGATGCAATGAATAGAACTTATGTAGGAGGAAAATTAGTTTCTGAAAAAAGTATTACAGGTTCTTTTGGTCAAGGATTTAGAACTGGTATTACTGCTGGATATAGATTTAATACTCGTTTAGGAGTTGAGTTAGGAGCAAATTATTACACTAGTAATGATAAAACAATGGCGCAAACTACATCAGATATGCCAATTACGCCAAGCGGTGTATATAACTTTAAATCAGTAGGTCAAATTACTGCGTTTGATATTGCTCCAGCTTTAGTGTTGTTTTTAGGAGAGCACAAAGGATTTGAGCCGTATACTAAAGTAGGTGTTTTAGTTCCAGTTCATGGAGATTTAGAAATTACTACAGATGCACGTGCTCCAATCGCTTTTAATCCAACTACAGGAGCACCAGTTGCTTTTGGAGATGTTCATAGTGTTGATAAAGTAAAACCAAATCCAACTATTGGATTTACAGCAGCTTTAGGAACTTCATACAAATTAGGAAAACATATTTCTGCTTTTGCTGAATTAGAATATAGAAACTTTACGGTACACGGTAAAACAAAAGAAACAACTGAATTTACAGTGAATGGTAATGATGCTTTAGCTACTAGATCAACAGCTCAAATTCATACAAATTATAGAGATGGTATTGATGTTAATTCTAACAATGCTGCAACAAATCCAAATGGAGTTAATAAAGATAAACCAATGGATGAGTTAAGTTCTTATGTTGGAATCTCAGGTTTAGGTTTGACTTTAGGTCTTAAATACAGCCTATAATTTATAGAAGTTTTTTAGTTTTTAGAAAAAAGGATATTCTTAATGAATATCCTTTTTTTTGTGTCATTTCGACCGAAGGGAGAAATCACACTAGAAACTCCGCAATCAAAATCGCTAATATTTGTCTCTGCGCGGAACGAGAGATCTTCATTCTTTGGGATACTAAGCCTGTGAAGTTTGAAATCTTATTTCGATTCTCTAAACTCCTTCAAAACTTCATCAATAACCCAAGTCGTTCTTGATGCCGAAATTCCTTTTGATGGAGAAGATCCTTCTTTACCTAAAAGTTCAGCAATTACTGTTTCTATAAGCGGCTGTTGAATATGAAGCGGATTTTCGATTGCAATACTTTCTTTTTCTCCATTTGCGTATTGAATATGGATTGGGTCATTTCCAAAAGTCGAAAACGAGATTTTTCCTTTATCACCAACAATTTCAGTATTATCGTAACGTTCAAAACTGGCAAAATTCCATAAACCCGTTCCGTGAACTCCATTTTCAAATAAAAATGACATCGAAACAGCATCTTCAGCCGGATATGCTTTTAATTGCGAAGTTGCATGTCCGCGAACCGATTTTATAGGACCTAAAATATAATCTAGAAAATCTAAAGTATGACAAGCTAAATCGACAAAAATTCCACCGCCGGAAATATGAGGTAAAACCGTCCATGGAAGATTGATTTCATCATCATAACGTGCTTCAAAAGGATGGTATAAAACACAGTTTACATGTCTTATGGTTCCTATTTTACCTTTGTCAATTAATTCTTTTATTTTTAAAAAGCGAGGTAAACGTCTTCTGTAATAAGCAACAAACAAAGGCACATTGTGTTCTTTACAAACGCTGATCATTTCATTACACTCTTCAAAAGTTAGAGCCATAGGTTTTTCAACATAAACTGGTTTTCCTGCTTTGGCGCATAAAATGGTATATTCTTTATGAGAGGATGGAGGAGTGGCAATATAAACAGCATCAACTTCGGGATCATTTATTAAATCGACAGCATTCGAATACCATTTTGGCACATTATGGCGTTTGGCATAATCTTCTGCAAGTGCTGCGTCTCTGCGCATAACAGCAACTAAAGCAGAATTTGGAGCTTTCTGAAAAGCAGGTCCGCTTTTTACTTCTGTTACATTACCGCAGCCTATAATTCCCCATTTTATAATTTTCATCTTTGAATATTTTGGTTTCTCAAATTTAAGAGAAATGGATTGTTTAAAAAAGGTTTGCCGCGAATTACACAAATTTTCACGAATTATTTCTTTTTTATTTGCCACTCCCGATAGCTATCGGGAGTGGCTAAAACAACTACGATGTATTTTTCAAAATTTTAATTAGTTGAAATTCTTGTAATTGCTTCGCCTGTTCGCTATCGCTCTAGTTGTGGCAAAAAATAAGCCACGATATTCACAAAAAAAATTAGTGAATTCGTGGCTAAAAAAATTAAGTTTTTAAAGTTTTACTTCTTAGGCAAAGCTTTAAAGCCCATATTATAAAGTGTGAAAGCCTGGATGTCTACATTCTCTTGAATTGTAGCTGCAACAGATTTTCCTGCTCCGTGTCCTGCTTTTACATCAATTCTAATTAAAACAGGATTGTTTCCTGTTTGTTTATCTTGCAGTTCAGCAGCAAATTTAAAACTGTGAGCAGGAACCACACGGTCATCATGATCACCAGTAGTTACCATAGTTGCAGGATATTGAACGCCTTTTTTAACGCTTTGAACTGGAGAATATCCTTTAAGGTATTCAAACATTTCTTTACTGTCTTGAGCTGTTCCATAATCGTATGCCCAACCCGCTCCGGCAGTAAAAGTATGGTAACGTAACATATCCATTACACCAACTGCAGGTAAAGCTACTTTCATTAAATCAGGACGTTGAGTCATAGTTGCTCCAACCAATAGCCCTCCGTTAGATCCTCCGCGAATAGCTAAATAATCTGATGAAGTATATTTTTGAGCAATTAGGTATTCAGCAGCAGCGATGAAATCATCAAATACATTTTGTTTTTGAAGTTTAGTTCCTGCATCGTGCCATTTTTTACCATATTCGCCGCCGCCTCTCAAATTGGCAACTGCATAAACACCTCCGTTTTCCATCCAAACTGCATTTGCAATACTGAAACTTGGAGTTAAACTAATGTTGAATCCGCCGTAACCATAAAGAATCGTTGGGTTTTTACCGTCTAATTTTGTTCCTTTTTTATACGTAATAATCATCGGGATTTTTGTACCGTCTTTTGAAGTATAAAATACTTGTTTAGACTCATAATCTTCACTTTTGAAATCCACTTTTGGTTTTTGATAAATTTCTGATTTACCAGATTTTGGTTCAAAAGAAAAAATACTTCCCGGAGTTGTATAGTTTGTAAAACTGTAATATAAAGTTTTTTCTTCCTTTTTCGCACCAAATCCTCCGGCAGTTCCAACCGCAGGAAGTTTGATTTCGCGAATTAATTTACCATTGTAATCGTATTGTAAAACTAACGAAACGGCATCTTTTGTATAATTAGCAAAGAAGTATCCGCCTCCTGTAGATGGCGATAAAACATTTTCTGTTTCTTTAATAAAGTCTTTCCAGTTTTCAGGTTTTGGATTACTAAAATCTACAGTAACCACACGTCCGTTTGGAGCTTTATAATCAGTGTGAATAAATAATTTACTTCCTTCATTTTCGATAATATTATTATCAGTGTTGAAGTTGTCTACAATGGTTACAATTGGACTGTTTGGTGTTTTTAAATCTTTAATATAAAGTTCATTCCCATAAGTAGAATTTGCAGCTGTAATTACTAAAAAACGATTGTCTTCAGTAACATAACCTCCCACATATCTTCTTTTTTGATCTGCACCAAAAATTACTTTATCTTCTTTTTGAGAAGTTCCTAATTTGTGAAAATATAATTTATGCTGATCTGTTTTTGCAGATAATTCACTTCCTTTTGGTTTATCATAACTTGAATAGTAGAAACCTTCGTTTCCAAGCCATGAAATACCGCTGAATTTTACATCAACCAAAGTATCTTCAAGAACTTTTTTAGATACAGCATCAATAATAATAACTTTTCTCCAGTCGCTTCCACCTTCAGAAATTGAATAAGCAGTTTTGCTTCCGTCTTTAGAGAAATCTAATCCGCCAAGCGAAGTTGTGCCGTCTTTAGAAAATGTATTTGGATCTAAGAAAACTTCCTCTTTTCCATTTTGATCTTTTCTGTAAACTACAGATTGATTTTGAAGACCATTATTTTTTGAATAATACGTAAATTTTCCTTCTTTGTATGGAGCGCCAATTTTTTCGTAATTCCAAAGTTTTTCCATTCGTTTTTTAAGTTCGTCACGAAACGGAATTTTATCTAGATATGCATAAGTAACTTCGTTTTGAGCTTTAACCCAAGCGCCCGTTTCAGCAGATTTATCATCTTCAAGCCAACGATATGGATCGCTTACTTTTGTGTCAAAATAGACATCAACAGTTTCTCCTTTTTTGGTTTCTGGATATTGAATTTTATTTTGAGCAAATGAAATTCCTGCAGTTGTGATTGCCATCAATAAAAATGTTTTTTTCATAGTTAGTTTTTATCTGTTGTAACAAAAATAGCACTTTTTGTTGTGAAAAATGAATGGAAAAAGTTAAACCATATTAGTCATCTAAGTTCATTTTAATTAAGTGCTTAGCTTATATTTACTTATATGACTAATATGGTTTAAAAATGTTACAGATTAAAGTTAATGCCTAGAACAATGTTTCTTCCAATGTTTGGAATGCCGTCTGTTTTTAGTCTCGAAAGGTGTGCAATATATTTTTTGTCAAATAAATTGTTTCCGTTTAAGTTCACATCAAAGGCAGTTTTTCCAAGTTTAACTGTTCCTCCAAAACCTAGATTTACCAAAGTATAACCTTTTGAAGCAGTTTCAAAACCGCTTACATTATCTTGATTAAAAGTCGAAGAAACATTCAAAGACGCAAAACCTTCGCTCAGCCAATTTTTAATATTAAATTCAGTTCTAAGCGTATTGTTCCAGTTGTTGGCAGGAATTAAGGGCAAGTAATCGTTATTATCTTTTTTACCCATTACAGTTTCAAAACTAGTTTCAAAATGTAACCAGTCTAATGGGTGCGGATGAAAATGCAGTCCAGCTTCACCGCCGTATAATTTTGCATTATCCTGAACGTAAGCAAATACATCATTCTCATCACGAATTTCTCCTGTTGGAGATGTATAAATATAGTTGTTTACGTGATTGTAAAAACCATTTACAAAAAACTCAAAATGTGTGTTTTTGTATTCCAGATTCAAATCAGTTTGAATGTTTTGTTCTGTTTTTAAATCGGCATTTCCAATTTCATAACGATTCGTTCCTTCGTGAACACCATTTGAAGTTAATTCTGCTAAGTTTGGCGCTCTAAATCCGCTGGCAACATTTAATCTCAACGTTAACGGTTCAGCTAATTTTGTTTTATATCCTAACGAAGCATTAAAGCTGTCAAAAGAGCGATCTAAAGCTTGAAAATAGCCTTCTTCGCCTTCGATTCCGTGTGCAATAGAAGTAATATTTCTATTGTCAAAACGCAGACCAGCTTGTAAAACGCTGTTTTTCCATTCGTAATTTGCAGTTCCAAAAACTCCAAAATCATTTGTTGTTGCATCTGGAATTAAATATTCCTCACCAGAATTTTTATTCGTTTGGTGCATTCCCTGAACGCCTAAAATAGTTTCGATTTTTCCGAATTTAGGAAAATGATATTTGGCATTGTAATTAAAAGTATTCAATTTCATATGAAGAGAAGCATCGTTGCTGTCCTCAAATTCACTTCGGTCATTGGCAATATAGCCCAAATCAACATCTAACTTTGAGTTTTCAAAAAAGATAACATTGTTTAAACTCAATAAATGATTAAAAATTCCTTGTCTAGGAAATTGTGTGTCTTTACTTGAAGATTGTTCTGCGATTCCATCTTCTGGAATACCAATGTCAAGTTTATTGTAATTATACCTTAAAACACTTGAAAAAGTAGAATTGCTGTAACCAATCCCAGTTTTAAAATCAGTTTCGTTATAACGAGAATTCGTTACGCGATCACCGCCAGAAATTTTATAATCAGAATGTGTGTTGTAACTTCCGCGTGCTAGAAATTTCCAATTGTCAGTTGATGTTTTCAAGCCAATAGAAGAATTGCTTCCTTGTGTATTGGTGAAATATTTTTGACTGAAATTAGCTTTAAAATCACCGGCATCAGCAAATTTTTCAGGATTAAAATATAAAACACCTCCCAAAGCATCAGAACCATAAAGTAAAGAAGCTGGTCCTTTGATAACTTCGACACTTTCGATTCCAGCATCATTCAGGCCTAAACCATGTTCGTCGCCAAATTGCTGATTTTCGATACGAACGCCTTGCGAATAAACTAAGACACGATTACCGCTTAACCCTCGAATTACTGGTTTTCCAATAGAAGTTCCAGTTGAAATTTGAGAAACTCCAGGAATTGTTGCTAAACCTTCTATTAAAGTTGAGGTTCCTTTTTGCTGTAAAGTTTTGATGCTTTCGTGCTCAATTTTCATTACGTTTTGCGATTGCAGTTTGTTGAAAGGAGTAGAAACTACAACTTCATCCATTTCTAAGATAGATTCTGCAAGGTTTACATCTAATGTATTTTGCTTTACTAATTTGACGATTGTTTTATTTTGAGTCGCAAATCCAACAAACGAAAAAGCAAGTCGTAAACTTCCGTTTGGCAGATTGTTTAATTCGTATTTTCCGTTTGCATCGGTAGTTGTTCCTTTATGTAATTCTGGTGCGTAAACAGAAACGCCCGGCATAGGCTGATTTTGAGTATCAGTTACAATACCTGAAACTGAATTTTGGGCAGACAACAAGCCCGAAAACCCTAAAATAAGGGCAATTATTATTTTTTTCATTTGAAATTATGCTATAGTTAATTGTTTTTTCTTTTAAATAAAAACTAAAACTACAATGCAGCATTCTGATCCTAATTAATAAAATAGGATTAGGAAACTCAATGTTATTTTGAATCTTGATTAAAAAAAATGTAAAGATTATTTCGAGTATTCGAAATTTAAGAAACTATAAAAGCAGGAGGTCCTCGTAATAAATACGAAGGTTTTGAAATTGAAAAAATCTTTTCTGTAAGAGGAAAGAAATAAGGAGTTTCAGTGCTAAAAGAGTGAAACTGAAAAGAAATACTTTCGGGAACGATATAACCTCCAAAAGCAAAATTACAAACAAAACAAAGATCATAATTATGATGCTGGTGTGTTATTTCGCCGTTTGGATCATTGTAATCGTGATGGCATTGTTTTTCTGAAAGCTGTTTTACGATATGCTCATAGCTGTGCACAGACTGAAACAATATCGAAAACAATATTGTGACAGCAAACGAGAAACTTAATATGAGCTGCTTTCTTTTCATGCATGACAAAGGTATAAAAGACCAGTGAAAAAATGATTTATTTTTTTGATTCTGCTCTTGATTTGTTGAAAATACTGCAAAGAATGGGTTTATTCGTCGTGAAAAAGAGAATTATTACTTTCAAATCGCATCATGAAGTGGCATTGTGTTATATTTGTAAGTGAAATAAATGCAGCTTTTTGAACGTTTATTTAAGAACCCTTTTAAAACCACAATACAATATGCGATTACTTTTTAGCTGTTTGTTTTTAACTTCATTTTTCAACGTTTTTGCTCAAGATGAAGTGAAGCCGGAAGTAAAACCCGAAGTTAAAATTGACTCTTTGTATCGTGAGGATCAGTTTTATTTTTCGATAACGTATAATATGTTTACAGACATCCCTCAGAGATTTAAACAAAATAAATTTTCTTTAGGACTTTCTGGAGGTTTTTTGCGTGATATGCCTATTAATAAATCAAGAACAGTTGCAATTGCGGCTGGTTTAGGATTCAGTTATCAAAACTATTTTCAAAATTTAGGTATTTCTAGAGACGGATCAGGAGCTATAGTTTATAACGTTACTGATTATGGCGAAATAGTGTCAAATCGATATAAGCAATATTCTGTAGATCTTCCTATAGAATTTAGATGGCGTAATTCTACTTTTGAAAGCACTAAGTTTTGGCGGATTTATACAGGAATAAAATTAAGTTATGTGTTTTCAACTACCTCAAATTTGAATGCAGGAGAGGAAACGTATAAAATAAATAATAACGGCTCAATTAATAAATTTCAATACGGGCCATATATTTCGGCAGGTTATAATACCTGGAACCTTTATGTGTACTATGGATTAAGTCCTTTGTTTAATTCAGTTACAACACTTACAGGAGAGAAAGTAAATTTAAAAACCCTGAATGCCGGATTGATTTTTTATATTTTATAACCACAGAAATAAAAACAGCAATTGCGGCAAAACGCCTATAAGCAATCCAGCAAGAAGTTCTTTTGGAGTATGAGCATTCATCTCTAATCGTGAAGAAGCAACAACCCCTGTCATTAAAATTAAAAAAGCACTCCAATACGGATTTTGTGTCTGCAGATGAATATT
Organism: Flavobacterium sp. FlaQc-28; assembly: GCF_044007415.1. Lineage (NCBI taxonomy): Bacteria > Pseudomonadati > Bacteroidota > Flavobacteriia > Flavobacteriales > Flavobacteriaceae > Flavobacterium > Flavobacterium sp. FlaQc-28. The sequence goes on along the minus strand of NZ_JBIPCM010000001.1, from coordinate 394,824 downwards.
TAATCCCATAGCAAAAATCGTAAAACCGCTTATTGCTGCAACGTGAAGACTTGGTTTAAATTTAAAAAGTGAACAAACCAGCGCTAAAATGGTCGTAAATAAGGCACCCAGAAAAAAGAAATGAAGCTCAGGATAACGAGTAATAACAATACTTCTTTTGACCAATAAAATATACAAAAAAGATTGTAAAACTAAGGGAACAAGTCTTTGAGAAGTCTCTGGAAGCATTAATGATTTTACATGTCCTGTTGAGCGCAGCAACAAGAAAAATAAAACAGGAACAATAATTGTAATCACCAAAATTTGAAATAATACAAAGTACTTTTCTTGAGTTGTAAAAACATCATCTTTGCAAAATAGATATAACAATGTAGTGTACATTGGAATAAATATTGGATGGAGTATGTAAGAGAATAGTGGAAGTACTTTTTTCAAAACGCTTTATTTTGTGGTGTTGAACAAATATAATGAAATAATGTTTTTTGTCATGGATATTTTGTTTTTCTAGCCTCGACTCGAGCGATAGCGAACAGGCGAAGCAATTACACTAATTTTTACTAATTATTCTATTTGCTAAATGTTTGAATAATAGCGACAGATTAATAGATTCTCACAGATTAAATCCTTTTATCCCGATAGCTATCGGGAGTAGCAAAAAAACAAACATTAATTTGTTGAAATTTGTCTAATTCGTAGCAAACTCTTTTTTGCACCTAAAAATAGATTCATGTAATTCGTGACAAACCTTTTTTTAAATTTGACAAAAAGAAATTTTCTAAATGAGCATAAATTTAAAAAGCCTTATTTCGGTTTTTAACGCCGAGTGGATAGGTTCAGATACTGATATTTTTGTTGATCATATTTCGATCGACAGCCGTTCTCTGCAAAATGGTGCAAAAACATTGTTTTTTGCTCTTTCTGGAGTCAATAATGATGCTCATCTTTATATTTCGGAACTTATTGAAAAAGGAGTTCAGAATTTTGTTGTGCAGTATATTCCAGAAAATGTAAAAGGAAAAGCCAATTTTTTAGTAGTTAGAAATACGCTCAAAGCATTTCATGAATTTGCAGCTTATTATAGAAATTTATTCGATTTTCCTGTAATCGGATTAACCGGGAGCAATGGTAAAACAATTGTCAAGGAATGGCTTAATTTTTTACTTAGTCCTGATTTTAATATTATTCGCAGTCCTAAAAGTTACAATTCTCAAGTAGGAGTTCCATTGTCGGTTATTGCAATAAACGAAAAGCATAATTTAGGCATTTTTGAAGCCGGCATTTCTACAATAAAAGAAATGGCCAATTTAGAACAAATTATTAAACCCTATATTGGCGTTTTAACCAATATAGGTTCTGCACATGATGAAGGTTTTCAAAATACTGAGCAAAAAATCAATGAGAAATTAGTGCTGTTTAAAAACACACCAGTAATTATTTATCAAAAAAATCAATTGGTAGACAAATGCTTAACTGCATTTTCTGGCGAATATCTTTTAAAAGACAGAAAGCTGTTTTCTTGGAGTTTTACAGATAAAAGTGCAGATGTTTTTATTCTAAAAAGAGAAACAAAACACGATACAACAACCATTCAATATCAATACAATAATGAGAGTTTCAATCTCGAAATTCCATTTAGTGATTCCGCTTCTGTCGAAAATGCAATTTCTTGTTTACTAGTAATGTTGCACTTTAAGTACGATTTTGCCGTTATTCAAAATCGTGTGCAAATGCTGTATCCGGTTCAAATGCGTTTAGAAGTAAAAAACGGAATTAATAACTGCAGTATTATTGATGATAGTTACAGTTCAGACTTTCAATCGCTTAAAATTGCTTTAGATTTTTTAGAAAGCCAGAAAAAAAAGAACGCCTCTAAAACCATTATTTTATCTGATATTTTTCAAAGCGGATTTTCAAATGAAGAATTATACTCAAAAGTAGCACAGCTTATTACTGATAATAAAATAAACCGTGTTATAGGTATTGGTCCAACGATTTCTTCTTTTGAAGCTAAGTTCCCAAACAGCAGAATGTTTTTAAATACTGCCTTATTTATCGAGGCTGTAGATGATTTAAATTTTACTAACGAAACCATTTTGATAAAAGGAGCAAGATCGTTTCAATTTGAAGAAATTGTTTCCCTGCTTGAAGAAAAAACACATGAAACAGTTCTTGAAATCAACTTAGATTCGATAAGTCATAACTTAAATTACTATAAATCTAAATTGGCCAACGATGTAAAAATTATGGTCATGGTAAAAGCGTTTGGTTATGGAAACGGCGGTTTAGAAATTGCAAAATTATTAGAACATCATAACACAGATTATTTAGGAGTGGCTTTCGCCGATGAAGGAATTTCGCTGAAAAACGGCGGAATAAAATTACCTATTATGGTCTTAAATCCAGAATCGACCAGTTTTCCTTCGATAATTCAATATCAATTAGAACCTGAGATTTACAGTATAAAAGGACTAAATGCCTTTTTGAAAATAGCTAGAGAAAAGAGTTTAAAAGATTATCCTATTCATATAAAATTGGATACAGGAATGCATCGTTTAGGTTTCGAGAATAATACAATCGAAGAACTGATTTCGACTTTACAAGGAAATTCAACAGTTCGTGTTCAAAGTATTTTATCGCATTTGGCAACAAGTGATGATCCAAACCACTTTGAATTTGTGGAAGAACAAATAAGTTTGTTTGATAAACTATCATCAAGATTAATGTCCGAATTAAATATAAGCCCAATTCGCCATATTTTGAATACATCTGGAATTAGTAATTTTCCAAATGCACAATATAATATGGTGCGTTTAGGAATTGGATTATATGGTGTTTCCAATGATCCGGCAGAACAGAAATATCTAGAAAATGTAGGAACATTAAAATCGATTATATCTCAGGTGCGTACCATTCCAAACGGAGACAGTGTGGGTTACGGCCGTCGATTTATGGCGAAAAAAGAAACAAAAATTGCCACAATACCAATAGGTTATGCTGATGGAATTTCGAGATTATGGGGGAATCAGGTTGGTTTTGTAACCATTAAAAATCAAAAAGCGTATATAGTAGGAAGCGTTTGTATGGATATGTTAATGGTCGATGTAAGTCATATTGAGTGTAAAGAAGGAGATTCGGTTATTATTTTCGGCGAAAGCCCTACCGTTGTTGAAATGGCAGAAGCATTAAAAACGATTCCTTACGAAATTATGACGAGCATCTCGCAACGCGTAAAAAGAGTATTTTTCAGGTAGAATATTTGTTAAAATTATTATATTTGATATTGAGTTTAATTTTAAAAATAGATACTATGGGATTTTTCGCAGATTTTAAGGCTTCTTTATTGAAAGGTGATGTGCTTAGTTTAGCTACTGCGGTAGTTATTGGGGGAGCATTTGGTAAAATTGTCGGCTCTGCTGTAGACGATATTATTATGCCTATAGTTGGTTTACTGACTGGAGGAATCGATTTCACTCAAAAATTTATTACACTTGATGGTAATAGTTATACAAATTTAGCTGCGGCAAAAGCGGCTGGCGCTGCTGTAATTACCTATGGTAATTTGGTTCAGGCAATAATTAATTTTGTAATTATTTCATTCTTTGTATTTGTTGTTTTAAGAGCTGCTGATAAAGTTAAGAAAAAAGAAGAGGTTGCGGCTGCACCTGCAGGACCAACTCAAGAAGAGTTACTTACGCAAATTAGAGATTTGCTAAAAAAATAATTCCGCTGCACTATGTCTAACTAAACCGCTCCTTAATTGGGGCGGTTTTTTTATTAAATGTTTGTTTTGTAACATTTTGTTATTTTTTGTGAAGCATATTGTTTTCGTTTTTATTATAACTATTTTTGCAGAGTAAATTTGATTAATTGATATTAAAAATATAAAAATGAGAATAGCGGTTGTAGGTGCTACCGGAATGGTTGGCGAAGTAATGCTTAAAGTTTTAGCAGAAAGAAATTTTCCTGTTACAGAATTAATTCCTGTTGCTTCTGAAAGATCAGTGGGAAAAGAAATTGACTATAAAGGAACAAAATATAAAGTTGTAGGAATGCAGACTGCTGTCGATATGAAAGCTGATATTGCTGTTTTTTCTGCAGGTGGAGATACATCTTTAGAGTGGGCTCCAAAATTTGCTGCTGCTGGAACTACGGTAATCGACAACTCATCAGCATGGAGAATGGATCCTGCTAAAAAATTAGTAGTTCCAGAAATCAATGCTTCTACATTAACTAAAGAAGATAAAATTATTGCAAATCCAAACTGTTCAACTATTCAAATGGTATTGGCTTTGGCACCTTTGCATAAAAAATACAATATTAAAAGAGTTATCGTTTCTACTTACCAATCAATCACAGGAACTGGTGTAAAAGCGGTAAAGCAATTAGAAAATGAATACGCAGGAATTCAAGGTGATATGGCATACAAATATCCAATTCACAGAAATGCAATTCCACATTGCGATAGTTTTGAAGAAAACGGATACACTAAAGAAGAAATGAAATTAGTTCGCGAAACTCAAAAAATTCTTGGAGATAATACCATCAGAGTTACAGCTACTGCAGTTCGTGTACCAGTTGTAGGCGGACATAGTGAAGCGGTAAATGTTGAGTTTACCAATGATTTTGATGTAAACGAAGTTCGTGAAATTTTACATAATACAGACGGAGTAACAGTACAAGATAATTTAGATACGTTTACTTACCCAATGCCATTATATGCAGAAGGTAAAAATGATGTATTTGTTGGAAGAATCCGTCGTGACGAAAGCCAGCCAAACACTTTAAATATGTGGATTGTTGCAGATAACTTAAGAAAAGGTGCTGCGACAAACACGATTCAAATTGCTGAATATTTAATTCAAGCTGGTTTGGTTTAATTAGAGATTAAATAAAATTGTTATAAAGAGAGAGCCGTAATTGCAGTATTGTAATTACGGTTTTTTTGTGTCAATAAATTCAGTTTCGAAGCAAAAAAGATATAATTTTAAGCTCTTAATAAATGCAATAAAAATGAATTTCGATAATTATAAGATCATACCAAATTATAAGACCAATAAAACCGATTTATTTCTAGCTTCTGAAGAAGAAACTTTGGCTTGTGAAAAAACATTAAACATTGCTTTTGATGAAGATTATAAAGAGTATGTATTAGTTTATGGAAGCGGAATTCTTGGCGGAACATACGTGCGAATATTTCTTCCAGAGACAATAATACTGACCTTACAAGAATGGAGAAACCGTATAACGGAATATTGGTTTTGGGATGAAGGCAAAGAAGTGTTGACAAAAGATCAGGTTTTAAAATCAGTTAGAATTGGAGATACTTTTGACGGCGATGAAATTATTCTTTATGAAGGCGAGTATTTTGTTTTACCACGTTACAGCGAAATGATTTATAAAGCCGGAAATACACTTGAAGAAACAATTACTTGGTTATGTTCGTCAGGAATTTTGACAGAAGCATTTCCTGAAAGAGAGTTTGAACCTTTTGATCCGAGTGATTTAGAGAACAATTAAAAAAATCCAAATTCAAAAAGGACTTAACCTTTTAGAATTTGGATTTTTAAAATATTGGATTTTTATTTTTTAGTATTCTGGAGCTAATTCTAACTCTAAACCTTCTAATTCTGTAGTAATTGGAATCTGACAACCTAAACGGCTGTTAGATTTAACATAAAATGCTTCCGAAAGCATGGCTTCTTCTTCATCTCCCATTTCTGGTAATGCAACATCATTTAGAACATAACATTGGCAGGAAGCACACATTGCCATTCCTCCGCAAGTTCCTTCAACAGGAAGTTCATATGCTTTGCATAACTCCATTATGTTCATTGCCATATCAGTTGGAGCTTGTAATTCGTGTATAACTCCTTCTCGATCTTTAATCTTTATTAATACATCCATTTTAATTGTTTGGAATTTTATGTTAGGATTTTATAACGTGAAAAAATCCCTTGTTTAAATTAACTTGTTGGTTTTGTACTAAAAGCATACTCTTTTCGAGAACCTTCCTTAAGGCGCATTTTTACACCCAAAATGTTATCGTTTTTTTCAAGAATGCTAACAATTGCAATCACTGAATAATAATCTTTATCAGATTGAAAGATTAATGTTCCTTCATAAGTTGAGTTTAAAACACCTTGTTTATCAGTTACAGCAGAGATTTTTCTTGGATGTGAAAATGATGCTGAACTATAAGTTGTTTTATTCGAAAATTTGCCTTTGCCATCTACAAAATCATACAAAAAATCAAAATTACCAACTCGTAAACTTCCAGGTTCCTCATTTGGATTGATAGAGAATACAATTTGTCCGGCATAGTTGAAATCCGACCACTCTTCTGCTTCATTTACCCAAGCTTTGTCTGCAACAACAGTTATATTTTGAGCATAATTTGCAGAAACAAAAAACAACAACACTAATAGAATGTAAAATTTCTTCATAAGTTTAAGATTTAGGGTTATGTCACAAATTTAAGTTAAAAATGTAACAATTACTTAACTAAAACCCTTAAAACTTTACATTGTTTTTTGTTAAATCATTAAAAAACTTATGTGTTTTTGCTGTTTTGTTGGTGTTTTGCTATTTTAATGGCTTACAAGGTTATTATTCTTGTTAATTTTAATTGTTCAAAAAGTACGATTGCTAACACTATGGTTACATTATATTTACTACAGTTTCAATCTGCGGTGCATATTTTTTAATCGTAGTTTCTACACCCGCTTTTAGGGTCATTTGATTTACACTGCAGCTTATGCAGGCACCTTCAAGACGAACTTTAACATGTTTATCATCATCAATAGAGATAAGTGAAATATCTCCGCCATCAGATTTTAAAAATGGCCTGATTTCGTCTAAAGCCAATAAAACATTATTTGTTAATTCTTCTGTTGTCATAATTTTATCAATTAGAAAATGTGTCAATTAGAAAATTAGATAATTTGCAGATCGCATAATGATTATCTAATTATCCAACTATCTCAATTATCTTATTATTAATTTTTCTTTACTGCAGAACAACCTGCCATTGTTGTAATTTTAATTGCTTCAGTAGCAGGAAGACTTTCGTTTCTGTTCACTACCTCTTGTACAACATTTCGAGTTATTTCTTCAAAAATAGTTTCAATTGGCGATGCAGTTTGTAATGCCGCTGGGCGTCCAAAATCTCCTGCTTCACGAATAGATTGTACAATTGGAACTTCTCCTAAGAATGGAACATTTAAATCTGCAGCAAGATTTTTTGCTCCTTCCTGACCAAAAATATAGTATTTGTTATTAGGTAATTCTTCAGGTGTAAAATAAGCCATGTTTTCAATAATTCCTAAAACAGGTACATTTATGTTGTCCTGCATGAACATCGAAACTCCTTTTTTAGCATCTGCAAGAGCAACAGCTTGCGGCGTACTTACCACAACAGCTCCAGTAATTGGTAAAGACTGCATGATTGAAAGGTGAATATCTCCAGTTCCCGGAGGTAAATCTAGAAGCATAAAATCTAATTCTCCCCAATCAGCGTCAAAAATCATTTGATTTAAAGCTTTTGCTGCCATTGGGCCTCTCCAAATTACAGCTTGACTTGGTGCAGTAAAAAATCCAATAGAAAGCATTTTGATTTCATAGCTTTCAATTGGTTTCATTTTTGATTTTCCGTCAACCGTTATCGAAATAGGTTTTTCATTTTCAACATCAAACATAATTGGCATCGAAGGACCGTAAACATCGGCATCTAAAACACCAACTTTAAAACCCATTTTTGCAAGTGTAACAGCAAGATTTGCAGTTACAGTTGATTTTCCAACGCCTCCTTTTCCAGAAGCAACGGCAATAATATTTTTAATTCCCGGAATAGCACGACCTTTAATTTCGACTTTCTCAGGAGTTTCTACTTTAATATTTACTTTAATTTTTGCATCAGCAGATATCAATTCGTGAATTGTTTTTTTAATATCGTCTTCAGCTCTTTTCTTGATATGCATCGCAGGCGTGTGCAATACTAAATCTACAACAACTTCATCGCCAAAAGTTAGTACGTTTGAAACGGCACCGCTTTCAACCATATTTTTTCCTTCTCCAGCTATAGTGATTGTTTCTAAAGCTTTAAGAATTTCTTTTCTATCTAATTTCATTTTAATGTGCTATTATGTATGGAAAGAAATCGATTTCAAATTTCTATATTTATTTAAACTGATTTCAGACTGCAAAGATAACAGATTATGTTCGGATTCAAACCCTTTTAAATTGTATTTATTGATATTGAGATTGGTCAAAATGATCAAAAATATATTTTCTAAGGCATTAAAATTCTTGAATGCTATTTATAAACTCTATTTTTTAAGGATAATGACGTCTGTAAATTCGTATAAAAATTCCTGTATTTAATCGCTGAATTGTCAATAATCTTAATTAAATTTGGGTACCCAAAATCGCAGACTTCCAAATTTAACAAAAATGCAGGAAAACTTACTTTCGAGTATTTCTGAGTTTTTGATGTTTTTTAAAATAGATTTTATAAAAATTTAAAATTTAAACAGATGCGAAACTTTACTCTCTTTTCCACAATTATTACTTTTAGTTTTTTTGTGTTTTCCATCGATTCTGCAGATGCTAAGACGAATGTGAGAAATGAAAAATCACCATTTGAAAATGTCTTTAAAATTAGTAAAGACAATAACTCAGGAACAATAAACGCTGAATCTATAAGTGGGTTTTTTAAGAAATATCCTAAACTGAAAAAATATCAAAAAGATGTTGAAGATCTCTATAAAAAAAGAGAATACAAGATGATTTGGTATGATGATAAAAGCGTCAGCGAATTTGGAGCTTTATTATACAATAAAGTAAAACTTTTGAATGAGCAGGGTGTAAAAGCGACCATGCCCTATATGCCGCTAATCGATGATGTTTTTAATGAAAACGTTACCGAGGATCTTTCTCCTACAGATACAGATCTTTTATTATCTAATATGTATGTTTTTTATGCCAGCAATGTTTATTCTGGAGTCGATCCGCAGACTTTGAAAAAAATAGGATGGTATCTGCCTGCAAAATCCATTTCGTATGATAAAATTTTAGATTCGTTAATGGGAGATCCTGACCGTTTAAATAAAGATGAATATCTTTTGTTTAGTCAGTATTACAAACTACAAAGCGTTTTAAAAAGATATCGAAATATTGAAAAAAATAATCTTTGGAAAAAAATAGATATCGATGCAGCGACTTACAAAGATTTAAAACCTTTTGACAGTGGTACAGTTGTTAAACAAATAAGAGAGCGTTTGTTTGTTGTTGGAGATTTAGCGCGAGATTCGAAAAGCAGTTTGTACGATGAAGAAATGATGGCCGGTGTTTTAAAGTATAAAAAGAGATACGGTTTAAAATTGAATTACGCTTTTACAAAAGATCATATTGATCAATTGAATGAGCCAATTGCGAACCGAATCAGAACGATTATGCTGAACATGGAAAGATGCAGATGGATTCCGACTGATTTAGCAAAAGCAAGTGAATATGTAATGGTGAACATTCCGTCGTTTAGATTGATTTATGTAAAAAACGGAAAATATGATTTAGTTTCAGATGTTTTTGTGGGTACAAGAATGACCGAAACGGTAATTTTTAGCGGTAATATTGATAGAATCGTGTTTAGTCCCTATTGGTATGTGCCGGCAAGCATCATAAAAAATGAGTTGAAACTAAAAATGGCCGAAGATAAAAATTATCTCGCTGATCATAATATGGAGTGGAATGGCGGTAATGTGAGACAAAAGCCGGGTCCTAAAAACTCGCTGGGGTTGGTTAAGTTCATGTTTCCAAATCCAAATGATATTTACCTGCATGATACGCCGGCAAAAAGCTTGTTTGAGTTTGAAAAACGTATTTTCAGCCACGGATGTATTAATGTAAAAGAAGCTAAGGAACTTGCTCTGCACATGTTGAAAGATGATCCTGACTGGCCTGTTGATAAAATCAATAGTGCAATGAGTGGTGAAAAAGAAACGCCTTGTATGCTGAAAAAGAAAATACCAATTTATATAGGTTATTTTACCGCGTGGGTAACGGATGATGGTGAAATTGGTTTTTACCCAGATGTGTACGATAGAGATAAGAGTTTGGATAAGTTACTATATTCTAACGATGCCGTTTTACAGTAAAAAAATGTATTCCCAAATACTATAAAAAAACACCCTTCAGGTCTATATCTGAAGGGTGTTTTTAAAAAAAATGGTCTACAAGATTATTCGTATTTTAAATATTTTAGAACATCTATTTTGGTTACCTGATAGGCTTTTGCCAAAACAATAGTTAATGTCAGTGTAAGCAATGAAACAAGTGCAATGCTAAACGGAATTGGAGAGATATTGATTCTAAAAGCAAAATCTTCAAGCCATTTTTGCAGTAAAATGTAAGCTGGAATAATCCCAATTACAAATCCCATTAAGCAATAAATAAAATATTGTTTTGACAGCTCTTTCAATAAAACATCAGTTTCTGCACCAAGCGTTTTTCTAATTGCAATTTCTTTCAATCTTCTCTCCATCGAAAATGATGCCAAAGCAAACAATCCGAAGATGGCAATTATAATTACAACAAGATTTAGGATAAAAAATAAATCTTTTTGTTTAACTTGTTCTTCATATGTTTTAGCAAATCCTTTGTTTACAAATTCATAATCAAATGGATAGTCGGGATTTATATTTGCCTCCCAATAGGTTTTTAATTTGTCCAATGTTTCACTTAAATTATTTGGAGAAACTTTTACATAGACATTTTGAAAGTTATACCACTTTAAAGTTTTTGTATTTATAAAAATCATTGGCGGTACCTTATTTTGTAATCCTGTAATATGAAAATCTTTTACAACACCAACGATCTTGAACTTTAAAGTTCCTTGTCCATTCGACCACCCTGAAGTGATAACAGTATTTATAGGATTCTTAAGTCCTAAGTCTTTTACCAAGGTTTCATTAACAAGCCAGTTGCTGATCGTGTCTGAAGCAAATTTTGGAGATAAATTTCGCCCTTGAACAACTTTAATCTTCATCATTTCTAAAAAGCCAAAATCCATTTCAACATTTCGAGGCTGTACAAAAATACCATTATGCGTAAAACCAGAACTTGAATTAGTGCTGTTTCCAAAAGTACCTGCAAAAGTAGAAACCTCTTGAACTCCTGATAGTTTAAGTATTTCTTGCTTTGTAGTGGCATATTTCTGGCCTTTTGTTTCATAATTTTGGTAATTGAAAGGAATTCGAAGTATTTGATCGCCTTTAAAACCAAGGTCTTTATTCATCATAAAATCAACTTGAGAATTTACAATTAAAGCACCGATAATAAAAAACGTTGCAATACCAAATTGAAAAATAAGCATCGAATTTCGAATCCATATTCCATTTTTACTTCTTGAAAAATTACCTTTTAGCACTTTTAAAGTTTCAAAATTTGAGATATAAACAGCAGGAAAAATACCAGCAAGAATGAGTACTAATCCAAAAATAAAAAGAAGCTGCAAGTAAAATTCACCGCCATTCATAGTCAAATTTTTTCTTAAAAAAGAGTTGTAATACGGAAGAGAAAGTTCAACAATTGCTAAAGCAAATAAAATAGAAAGCGTTACAATTATTGCGGTTTCAAATATAAATTGTGCAATAATCTGTTTTTTTGAAGCTCCCACAATTTTGCGAACACCAACTTCTTTAGCACGTTTTATGGCAGAAGCAGTTGCTAGATTTATATAATTTACCAATGATAAAACCAAAATTAAAATGGACAAACCAGCCATGATGTAAATAAGCTGTAAGTTTCCTTTTCCTTCAGGAGAAGCAGATCCTGACGTTTTTGTACCATGTAAGCGCAAAGTTTTCAGCTGATCAAGAATATTCTTTATCTCGCCATTTTCTTTAACAAATTGCTCGGGAGTTTGACCTACTTTTTTTGCCTCTTTTAAAATTATGTTTACATAATTTACATCACGCATTTTCTTTAAAACGACATTAATATCAACATTCTTTTTGGTCTTAATCATTAAACCATAGCTGAAATTCCCCCAGCTGTTAAGGTCATATTCACGAACAATACCGCTAAAAACATAGTTTGGTTCAATAGAAGACGGAGTTACAATGCGATAAACAGATTTTACGATATAGGCTTGATCATTGTATGTAATAGGTTTTCCGATAGGATCTTCATCTTTAAAAAGAAGTTTAGCTTGTCCTTCAGAAATAGCAACACTATTTTTTTCCTTTAGAATATTTTTTTTAGCACCTTTTATGATTGGAAAGGGGAAAAAATCGAAAAAATTATTATCAGATACCGTTATTTTTTTATCAATTATTTTTTTATTCTGATATTTTAAAACAGCCTCATCATACCAGTCGTTTAAGAAACAAATTTGTTCAATTTCAGGAATTGTTGCCTTACAGGTTTGTCCAAAAGGAATTGTATTTGTTCCCCAGATATCGCCGGTTGATCCTATTTTATTTAGAACTTTATATACATTTTCTTTTTCAGGATTCCATTGATCGTATGCGTGCTCATTATTCCAATATAAAATGGCAAAAATTACGCTGGCAATTCCGATGCTCAATCCTAAAACATTTAAAAACGAAAACAGTTTGTTTTGTTTTAAATGATAAATAAATATTTTAAACCAATTAAAAATCATGGTATCTATTTTATAGTTATGTTAGTTATTTTTTGGTAAAAGGCAGAATCAGCCTTTTAAAGAAGTGTGAAAATTTCGCATACAAATCCCACCAGGACTACGATTGCGGTAATAACAAAGTTTATCATCTTGAATTTATTTAGCGTCCATAAAAACATCCACATTTCTCTGATTTAACTTTTCAGAGAATATAACACCATCTTTCATATGAATTGTTCTTTGCGAAAAAGAAGCATCATAATCAGAGTGAGTAACCATCAAAATTGTAGCACCTTTAGCATGCAGATCAGTTAAAAGTTCCATAACCTCATTACCATTTTTACTGTCCAAATTTCCTGTAGGCTCATCCGCCAAAATAATTTTCGGATCATTTACTAAAGCTCTTGCAACTGCAACCCTTTGCTGCTGTCCGCCGGAAAGCTGCTGCGGAAAATGTTTTAAACGATGTGAGATATTTAATTTTTCTGCAATTACTTCAATTTTTTGTTTTCTATCAGCCGCTTTTACGTTGTTGTAAAGCAACGGCAGTTCAATATTATCATAAACAGAAAGTTCATCGATTAAGTTGAAATTTTGAAAAATGAATCCAATATTTTCCTTACGAACTTGTGCTCTTCCTTTTTCTTTTAAACCAATCATTTCCTGATCTAACAATTTATAACTGCCGCCGTCAGCACTGTCTAGAAGTCCGATAATATTTAATAAAGTTGATTTTCCACAGCCCGAAGGTCCCATAATGGTTAAAAAATCTCCTTTTTTAATTTCTACATTTATACCGCTCAAAGCAGCAGTTTCAACGTCTTCGGTTCTAAATACTTTGGTTAAATTTTGTATTGTTATCATATTTTTTGGTGTTAAATGTTTTTAAAAATGTTTTTTGATTGATGATTGAAACTTCTATAATTATTTTAATTGTAAGTGATTAATAGCAAAATGATAAGATTGAGTTTACTTTGATTGAATCGACAATTCCTCAATATCCTTGTAATCTGTATACGATGAGGTAATCACAGATTCGCCTTCGTTTAGTCCGCTCAAGACTTCATAATAAGAAGGATTTTCTCTACCTAGTTTTATATTTCTTCTTTCCGCTTTATTTCCTTTTACGACAAAGATCCATTTACCAGCAGTCTCTTGATTAAAAGCTCCTTTAGGAATTACCATTGTCTTATTTTTTTCAGACAAAATCAGTTTTACACCAAAGCTTAAACCATCTTGCAAGGCAATATTTTCTTTAGATGTAAAAGCCAGTTCAGCACTAAAATGTCCGCTTTTTACTTCTGGAATTACTTTAGTTACCAGAACTTCAAGAGTTTTTCCTTTAAATTCGACCTGACCTTTTAAACCTTCTCTAATTTTTTCAAGATAAAACTCATCAATTTCAGCCGTCAGTTTATACCCTTTTTTCGAATCAATTTTTCCAATGCTTGCACCAGCCTGAAATGTTTTTCCTAAAACAGGCTCAAACGAAGTCAGTCGACCAGTCTCTGGAGCAGTAATCAAGAAATTCTTTTTGTTGTTTCTTAAAATATCCAAACTTTTTTCCATCGTTTGAATCGAGCGGTTAATTTGAGAAATCTGCAATTGATTAGATTGCTTTTCTTTTTGAATACTCTGCTGAATTGTTTTTTTTCTTTCTTGTTGAAAACGTAAGCTTTCTTTAAAAGTATTCCAATCATTTTTAGAAATAACTTCCTTTTCAAACAACTTAGAGTTCATGTCATATAATCTTTTTGCATCATTGTAATCATGTTCGATCAAGACTAAATCTTTAGTCAAATTCAATTCCTGATTTCTAATGTTCAATTTTCCCGTATTCAAATTATTAATCTGCTCAATAATTGCAGTTTCCTGCGTTAAGTAATTAAGTTCAGTATTTGGGTTGTATAAACGAGCCAGCGATTGCCCTTTTGTAACCATTGCGCCATTCTCGACAAAAATCTCTTTTACAGATCCTCCTTCAGTAACATTTACAAGCATTACATTTAGAGGTTCAACCTTTGCCTGAAAAACAACAAAATCTTCAAAAAAAGCTTTTTCAACTTTTTGAATCGAAAGTTCTTCTGCTTTTACATTTAAACTTCTTTTTGAATTGAAAGAAAAAAAGACAATTGTGCCCAAAGCTAAAAAAACTGCAATTGCTATTGTCAGATGTCTAAATTTTCTATTTTTACGAGGAATTACCGTGTCCATTTTTTAAATAATTTACTGATAATCAATAGGTAAATACTGTGCCATAAAATTTATTATTTGTAAAGCATTGATTTTAAAGAAGCTTAAAAAAGTCACCCTAAAAGCGAGTGTTCGATAATGAACAGTTGACCGTTCAAAATCGGACAAAAAAAGACAGCATGAGAAAAAAGCAAGCCCAAATATTAATTGTTGACGATCAGGAGGAAATTCTTTTTTCGGCCAAAATGATTCTGAAAAAACATTTTGAAACGATTTTTACAACAAACAGCCCAAAGAAAATCTTTTCGATTTTGAATGAAAATGAAATTAATGTTGTTTTGCTCGACATGAATTACAGAATTGGTTTTGAAGATGGACGAGAAGGAATTCATTGGCTTAAAGAAATCAAAACATTTTCGCCGCAAACAGTTGTGATTTTAATGACTGCTTTTGGGAAAATTGATACAGCAGTTGAGGGCATTAAAATTGGTGCTTTTGATTATGTTTTGAAACCTTGGCATAACGAAAAACTGCTGGAAACTATTGATAAAGCGGTTTCAGAGAGCAGAAAAAACAGCAAAAAGCCACTCGTAGAAAAAACTGAAAAACGTTATTTTATAGGTACTTCTCAAAAAATAAAACAAGCCTATTCTATTGCCGAAAAAGTAGCCAGAACAGATGTAAATGTCTTGATTTTAGGCGAAAACGGAACAGGGAAATATGTTTTTGCCGAGTATATTCATCAAAATTCCGAACGTAAAAAAGAAGCCTTTGTTCATGTTGATTTAGGTTCTTTGAGCGATAATTTGTTCGAAAGTGAACTTTTTGGATATGCAAAAGGCGCTTTTACAGATGCAAAAACCGACACCGCCGGTAGATTTGAAATGGCGCAAAACGGCACCATTTTTTTAGATGAAATAGGAAATATTCCGCTTCATCTGCAATCAAAACTATTGCATGTACTTCAAACCAAAACCGTTACTCGTTTAGGCGAAAGTAAAGCAAGACCTTTAAATGTGAGAATTATTTCGGCTACAAATAATGATATTAAAGCCGAAGTAAAAAACAAAACCTTTAGAGAAGATTTGCTGTATCGTATTAATACTATGGAAATAAATCTGCCTTCTCTTCGTGAACGAAAAGAAGATATTGTTCCGATGGCGCATTTTGTTTTAGATCAGATTGCGGCAAAATACAATCAAGAAAACTGGCATTTTGAAGAAAATGCGGCTGTATATTTAGAGAAATATCCCTGGAAAGGAAATGTTCGTGAAATGGAAAATAAAATTGAGCGCGCTTTAATTTTAGCCGATAACAATACCATTTCGGTACATGATCTGGATATTTTAGATTTTGAAGAAACTCCAGAAAATGAAGAAACTCCATTGTCTGAAATGGAGAAAACAGCTATCGAAAAAGCCCTTTTTAAGCATCATGGAAATATCAGTAAAACAGCCGAAGAACTTGGATTGTCAAGAGCGGCATTGTATAGAAGAATTGAAAAATATGATTTAAAGAATACTTAAAAACAATGTAGATTTTACCGCAATGCACACAAAGTGTTTTCTTTCTTTGATAGTTTTGCTAAGTTCGCAAAGCTGTTGTGGTGGACTTTGCGTAAACCTTTGCGCCCTTTGCGGTTAAATTTTAAACAGCATTTAAGGATAAAAAAATAAAAACAATGAAAAACTGGAAATTTCATAATGCCTTTTTTATACGAGTTTTGTTCGTAATGATCCTCTTTTTCTTTTGTTTTTTTCTAATCTATAAAATGTTTTATTTCAATGCAATTTTAGTTGGTTCTTTTGCTCTGATAATGCTTGCCGAAATGTATTTTTATGTAAAAAGTAAATTGCAGTTTTACGACAGAACACTGCTGTCGATTCTGCAAGATGATTTTTCTACAAACTTTCCTGAAGAGAATAAAAGAGACAATTTTAAAAGTTTGTATGCTTTGTATGAAGCTCTAAAATCAAGGCATCAGGAACAAACTTCAAAAGAACTTATTTATCAGTCCTTATTAAATAACATTGATACTGCCGCTGTAATTCTCGAAAAAGAAGATGAGGATTGGAAGATTTTTTTGATGAATGACTGTTTTTCTCGTTTATTTAAAGTTCCAAAAGTTAGTCATTGGAAATATCTTAAAAATTATCTGCCATCGCTTTGTTACGAAATTGAGAAAAAAGAATTCAGCGAATTAAAATCGGCTGTTTCAATTAAAATCGAAGATCAGGATTTGCAGACTTTTATACTGCAGACTTCGAGAACTCAAACGTATAAAAAAGAGTATTTTATCATTTTATTAGATAGTATTCAACGTGTTATCGAGAAAAAGGAAAAAGAAGCGTGGATTAATTTAATGAAAATTATTTCGCATGAATTAATGAATTCTTTAACGCCTATTCGTGCACTTTCGCAAAATTTACTTCAAATTGTAGATCAGGAAAAACTGGAAGAAGATGATTTTGAAGATATAAAAAGCAGCATTTCGACCATTATAAATAGAAGTGATCATTTGCAGGATTTTGTAGAAAGTTACCGTAAACTTGCCATGCTGCCAACTCCGGTGAAAGAAATGACGCAGATTAATGCTCTTTTTGACGATTGCCTGCGGGTAATGAATCCTATTTTAAAAAGCGAAAACATTCAGCTGATAAATGAAATTAATAGTTCTCGTTCTATTTTGATTGATAAAAATCAGATGGAACAGGTAATCATAAATTTGATAACTAATAGTATTTATGCTCTGAAAAAAAGAAGTGAAAAGAAATTGTTTTTGTCAAGTTATACAGAAAATAACCGTTTTTTTATCATAATTTCAGATAACGGAAAAGGAATTGATCCAGAAATTCAAGACAAAATATTTCTTCCTTTTTTCACCACTAGAAAAGACGGCGCTGGAATTGGGTTAACACTTTCAAAAAATATTATTGAAGCTCACGGCGGTTATTTAAGCTATCAGACAGACGAAGATAAAACAAGCTTTGTGATTTGTTTGATTTAGTTTTTTTGAACCATATAAGTGATGTAAGTTCATTTAAAAAGTATGCGATTTCCTGTCGTTAACCAATTTTGGAAAAGCTTAAAATCAAGAGCATAAGGAACTTTAGTTTTACACTAAATAACCACAAGGATTGTCATATAGTATTGAGCCCAGTTCAAATTAACTTATATCACTTATGGTAGAAATTTCAGGAGTCCAAAAATGTTTTTCGAAATCTACAATTTGATTGTTCACCACTTTTATTCCTTCGTTTTCTAAAAGCTGCTGCATTAAATTTGTTCCGTCAAAATGATGTTTTCCTGTCAAAAGCCCTTTTTGGTTAACGACTCTGTGTGCAGGAACATCGTCCATATTATGACAGGCGTTCATTGCCCAGCCAACCATTCGCGCGGAGCGGGCAGTTCCTAAAGCTTTTGCAATTGCACCATATGAAGTTACTTTTCCAAACGGAATTTGTCTGGCGATTACATAAACTCTTTCGAAAAAATTTTCCTCAGCCATAAATTAAGTTTTTTTGCCACTGATTATAAGGATTAAATAGATTTATCTGCCTGATTTGCAAAATCTGCAAGAAAAATATTTAACCACAAAGTAAAAAAATCATTTTAATCTGTGGTTGTAAAATTATCCGAAATAATAGTTCAAAATATTAAAAAGCGTTGCAATGGCAACTAAACCCGTAATGCTTCCAATAATAGTATTCATGTTTCGCATTAAGTAATCTGTTTTCTTTTCAATTCTTCCAAAGAATGCAATGTAGCTGTACAAAACAGCAAACGAACCTAAAACAGAACCAAGGACAAAAGTAAAAATGGTGTTGTTTTCGAATGCAAAAAGATGATAAGAAGCCAGTGTTACACTTACCAAAACATAATACGGAATAGGAAAGAAGTTTAAACCAGAAAGAAGCATTCCGAGAAAGAAGCGGCTTTTTTTACTGCTTTTTTTAATCTTTGATTTCTTTTTGCTTTGAGGTTCTTTGGCAATAAATAAAAAATAAATGGTTAAGATTGAAAAAATAACAAAACCAACTTCACGCAGTAAGGTTACAACATCTGGGCGATTATCTATAACACGAGCAAATAAAACGGCAACGTAAACCTGAAAAAAAATAACTAAAACAGCACCAATTACAAACCATAAGGCATTCTTTTTCCCCTCTTTCAAGTTTATTTTAGCAGCCGTCATATTGATTAAACCTGGCGGAATAATTCCAATTGCAGCGGCAATAAAACCTGAAAGTAATGGAGTGAATAATGCCATTCAGTTGTTTTAGTAGGTTAAAAAAGAGGTTTCAAAATTAAATTAGTCTTTAATTTTGAAACGAATATACGTAATTGCCTTGTTAATTTCTAAATATTGTTTTTCATAAAAAGTCTGAAAAGCAGTAACTTCCTCTGGGCTTCCTTCGTTTTTGTATACATTATGATTTGCGTACAAAACCTCGTGTCCTTCACCATGAAGTAATCCAAGTGTATAACCGTGCATAAATTCGCTGTCGGTTTTAAGATTCACGACACCGTCTTTTTTAAGGATTTTTTTGTACAATTTCAAGAACTCAGAATTCGTCATTCTGTGTTTTGTTCTTTTGTATTTGATTTGCGGATCTGGAAAAGTAATCCAGATTTCATCAACTTCGTTTTCTGCAAAAATATGATTGATTAATTCGATTTGAGTTCGAATAAATGCCACATTGTGAAGACCGGTTTCAACAGCAGTTTTTGCACCACGCCAGAAACGAGCGCCTTTTATGTCAATACCAATAAAATTTTTGTTAGGATATTTTTCAGCTAATCCAACAGAGTATTCACCTTTTCCGCATCCCAATTCTAAAACTAAAGGATTATCATTTTTAAAGAAATCAGAATTCCATTTTCCTCTTAAAGGCATTAAATTGCCTACAACTTCTTCTCTAGTTGGTTGAAAAACGTTTTGAAATGTTTCGTTTTCTCTGAATCTTTTTAGTTTATTTTTACTTCCCACTTTACAAAAATTTTCCGCAAAATTAAGGAATATAAACGAATGAAAATAGCGGAATTAGGTTTAAAAGTTTTCCGCCACGAATTCACGAATTATTTTAAAAAGAAAATTAGTGAATTGCTTCGCCAATTCGTTGTCGCTCGGGGCGTGGCGAAAAAAAAATTACCCGTAATGAGGTTCTGTAATTGGCTGTGCTTTCGGATCAAGTGATTCATCATGTTGTGATAAATCCAATCCCATATGTTCCGATTCCTCAGAAACTCTTAACGGAATAATGAAATTGGTTACTTTAAACAAGAAATAAGCTCCAAAGAAAGTAAATATAGAAACCAAAACAAGTGCCATCATATGATGCGCAAATACATTCCAGCCTCCGTGCAGCAAGCTTGCATCTTTACCGTGTGCAAAAATTGCAGTTAAAATCATTCCCATAATTCCACCAACACCATGACAGGCAAAAACATCAAGCGTATCATCAAATTTTTTCGAAAAACGGCAATTTACAGCAGAGTTTGAAACCAAAGCAGTCACAAATCCAAAAAACATACTTTCTGGAACCGATACAAATCCTGCGGCAGGCGTTATGGCAACAAGACCTACAACTGCGCCAATACAGGCACCAAGTGCCGAAACTTTTCTTCCGTTCATTCGATCAAAGAAAATCCAAGTTAACATTGCTGCGGCAGATGAAGTAGTTGTGGTTGCAAAAGCCATAGCAGCAGTTCCATTTGCAGCAAGTGCAGAACCAGCGTTGAAACCAAACCAGCCAAACCATAACATTCCAGTTCCTAGTAATACAAACGGAATATTGGTTGGTATATGCTGACTGTTTTTTCTTTTCCCTAAAACAATAACACCAGCAAGTGCGGCAAAACCAGAACTCATATGAACGACAGTTCCGCCGGCGAAATCTTTTACGCCAAAATAACTTCCTAAAATACCTGTAGGATACCAAACAGAGTGGCATAAAGGTGCGTAAATGAAAATAGTAAATAAGCTGATGAAAAGTAAATACGAGATAAAACGAACACGCTCTGCAAATGAACCTGTAATAATAGCCGGAGCAATAATGGCAAATTTCATTTGAAACAAGGCAAAAAGCATAAACGGAATTGTATTGGCTAATTGTTTATGAGGTAAAACGCCTACATAATCCATAAAAGTAAAAGTAGTTGGATTACCAAAGAAACTGTAAAAATGATCGCCTGAACTAAAGCCAACAGGATCTCCAAAAGCTAAACTAAAAGCGACAACAACCCATAAAAGTGTTACAACTCCTAAGCAGATAAAACTTTGAAGCATAGTCGAAATGACATTTTTCTTGCCTACCATTCCGCCATAAAAAAAAGATAATCCCGGTGTCATGATTAAAACCAAACAACATGAGGTAAGCATCCAGGCAACATCGGCAGGTACAATATGTTCTGTTGTGCCAAATTCAGATAAAACATAACTGTTTTCAGTAACAGTTGGCCAAAATGCACCCGTAATGCAAATAATACTTATAATAATAAAGGAAATGATCCAGCGTTTTTCTATTTTCATTTTTCAAATACTTTATTGAACCCTATTTTTTTTGGGGTCAAAGTTAAAAAAAAATAAATATTTAGATTTTGAGGGCTGTTAAAATAGTGGTCGTGTTTTGATTTTAGTTAATTTTGTAAAATTTGAGTTCTTTTTTTAAGACTACTTTATTTTGACGTTATAAATTATGCTCTAAATTGTCAATTGTATTATAATTAATTTGATTTAGGAAGCCGTAAAGCACTATAAAAGTTATGTTTATAAGAATAAAGTCGAAAAATGTTTATTTTTTTTGAAGGTTTGCAATCAAAGCGTCTTCAATTGGCGCTTTTATTTTAATTACCGCATTAACGTCATCGTTGGGAATTGTCATTGATAAAACATAATGTTGAATTTTCCATTCTTTTCCTACTTTCACCAAAACACCAGAGCCGCGGCATATTTTCATTTGTGTATTCAGCAATTCGTCAAACCAAGCTGTTTTTCCCGTTTTATCAAAAAAGATATGACGTTCTAAAGCCGTAAAATTCCAAGCTTTTCCTTTATCAAAAAAGGGTTTTGCCCAAACTTTAAAATCCTTTTTAGTCCAGTTTTCTGTAGCATCGGTTCCAATAAAAATAGCATCATCAGCCATTAAGTTAAAATAGGCATCAAATTTTACATCGCCGGCAGCTTTGTGCCAAGCATCAATTGTTTGATTGATTTTGTCTTTGTCTGAAGTTTGAGCATTTGCAAAAGCAGTAACGAATAAAAGTAATAAGAATGTTTTTTTCATGTGGGATAGTATTTAAGTTTAAAGGTATTAATTTTTTTGACCATAATGAACAATATAAAAACTTTGCGGTTTTGTGTCTTTACGAAATTAATTTACAAAGAAACTTCAAGTAAAACTTAAACGATCTTACATTTTTTATAGGATTTAATCTTAAAAAAAACGAGTATATTTGAGTGCTTTAAAATCGATACATCATGAATTCAAAAATACTTATCAGCTCTATATTTATTACATCCTTAGTTTTTACTTCTTGTAAAAAAGAATTAGAACCGCAGGAGAGCACACCAACTTCTGAATTAGTAAAGTTAGGTTTGGCAAAAGACACTGCAAAAACGAAGTCAGTGGTCGAACAACAGCAACAGCAAATGCCAGCTGCAAACCCAAATACAGTTTTAAGCGAGACAAAAGGATTGAATCCTGCTCATGGAAAACCAGGGCATCGTTGTGATATTGCAGTTGGAGCTCCTTTAAATTCAGCCCCTGCACAACAGGCACAAACAACACAAACAGCGCAAACAGTACAAGTAAATCCGAATCAAAAAAATGTAGTTACTACTACAGTTGCAGCACCTGCAAAAGTGGCTAAAGGAATGAATCCTCCTCACGGACAACCGGGTCATAGATGCGATATTGCAGTAGGAGCACCGTTAAATTCTCCAGTTGCAAAAACTACTACTGCTGCGGCTTCAACTCCGCAAAGTGGAACAGCGACACAAAATTTTACGGTAACACCGCCGCCGGCTGCAAACCCTGTTCCAGCTTTGTTAAGTACAGAAACTCCTCAAAAGGTAGCCGAAGGAATGAATCCGGCACACGGACAACCAGGACATCGCTGTGATGTTGCAGTGGGAGCACCTTTACCAAAATCATAAAAAAAGCGGAATACAATTTTATTCCGCTTTTTTGTTTTAAATCATTATGTATTATTCAATTTCAAAAATGGCCTGAATTTCTACAACCGAATTTATGGGCAGTGAAACTGCGCCAATTGTAGCTCTGGCATGTTTTCCTTTTTCTCCAAAAACCAAAGCGGTTAAATTTGAAGCCGAATTCATAATTCCAGCGTGTTGCGTATATTCAGGAGTAGTATTAAAAAATCCTGTTAACTGCACACATTGTTTTACTTTGTTTAAATCGCCTCCGCAAGCTTCTTTTAAAACCGCAATTACATTCAGCATTGTTTGATATGTTGCTTCTTTTGCTTGCTCATCTGTAACACCTGCGCCAACTTTACCAGGATTTAAAATTTTCCCATCTTTTAAGGCAACTTGATTAATGTATACTTTATGATTCGAAATCGTATACGGAACATAATTTCCAACTGGTTTAGGAGCTTCAGGAAGCACAATATTGTTGTCTTTTAATGTTTTGTTGATATCGCTTTTAATTTCTGTAGAAGTTGTTTTTATCGTTTTGATATTTTCTGTGTTTTTCAATCCAGACGCTGTTCTTGCTAAAGCTTTTCCTTGTTCTTTCGCTAAATTTAATTCGCTTTGAGAAGGTCGTGTTCCAGTTGATCCTGTTAGTGAAGTGGCTCCAAATGGTGTATTTCCTTGCGGAAGAGATTTGTCTAAACCAGCTGTTCCCATAATTCCAGTAGGAACAATTATCATTCCGTGAGAAGCAAGAATATTCCAGAAAGATAAAATTGCAGCTTCTTTTCCTGCGCCAGATCCTGCAGACATAAATACAGTTGCAGGTTTTCCTTCTAAAGTTCTTGAAGTCCAAAGCGGAATACTTTGACTGAAAAAAGAATTCATATCGGCACTGATATTGGCAAAATGAACAGGACTTCCAAATGCGATTCCGTCATAATTAGTCAATTCATCAATAACAGCAATTGGCAGTTTCTCTACATCAGAGTTTAGTTTTTCTTTTGTATTTATTGAGGGAACTCTTTTTATAATTGCTTTTGTATTTGGGTAGTCCTGAATTCCTTCGGCAATTGCTTTAGCCATTTTATAAGTGCCTCCGTTTTGCGAATAAATTAAAACCAGAATATTTGTTTCGGGTGTTTTTACTTGTGCATTGGCACCAAAGCCTATAAAAACTGCGATTAATAATGCGAGTAATTGCTTTTTCATGAATGTGTTTTTTTTAATTATGGTATAAAATCCCAATAATGCACTTGTTTTCAAGTTTTATTTTTGGGACTGCAAATTTACTTCTTACAATATCGAAAAACGTTATTATTATCTTAATAAATAACACAGCCCAAAAGGTTGTTCATGAAGTAAGCTGATAATTTTCTAACTTCGGGAAAACAAATTTTCTATTTTATGAAAAAAGCAATTGTATATGGCGCGAGCGGACTAGTTGGATCGTACATTCTAGAAAACTTATTGAATAATGATGCTTATGAAGAAGTTTTAATTGTTGTTCGAAAAGATTTAAATATGCAGCATCCCAAATTAAAAACACTTATAGGTGATTTTAATTCATTAGCCAATGTAGTACAAGGAATTACAATAGATGAAGTTTTTATTTCGCTGGGCACAACACAAAAGAAAACACCAGATAAAAAAGTGTATTATCAAATCGATCATGATTATCCAGTTTTGGCAGCAAAACTCGCTAAAGAAAATGGAGCAAAATCAGTCTTCTTGGTTTCTGCAATTGGTGCAAATGTAAATTCATCTGTTTTTTACGTGAAAACAAAAGGAGAAGCAGAACAAGATATTATTAATTTAAATTTTGAGCATACTTATATTTTTCGTCCTTCGATGATTTTAGGAGATCGAAAAGAAAACCGGCCGTTAGAGAAAATTTTTAAAGCAGTTTTTAAAGTCATCAATCCGTTATTTGTTGGAAAACTAAGTGCTTATAAAGGAATTGAAGCGAGAGATATTGCAAAAGCAATGGTTAAGAGCGCTGCAAAAGCTAGTGAGTCAGTCAAAATACTGCATTGGAAAGAAATGAATGTTTTATTGTAGCTTATTAGTGTAGTTTGTTTAATACATAGAAACATAGTTTTTGTAGTCAAAATTAGGCGTTTCACTTATTTAAACGCACCAAAACAGCTATGCGAAAGAAACATGTTTCTTTTTGCCTCCTTTTCGAGCCATAAAATCTATGTTTCTATGTGTTAAATATTTTCTCCAATCAAAGTGCAGCGAACCAGCAGGTTTATTGAAATAAAAAATGGCATTATCTTGATTAGAGATAATGCCATTTTTGTATGTGATGTTTATATTAATGTGCCTTCAATTTTTCGAAAGTAGTAGTCAATGTTTTTTTTACTTTAGTCAAAGCGCCGCTAAAAGCTTTTTCGAGCGTATCGGCATGTTCTGTTACGGTAATAGGCTGTAATTTTACAGGACGAACTTCGATTACACATTTTTTATCGTTTACACTAAATTTTTCTCCATTTTCATCTCCAAAGTGTACTTCGATACGAGTAATTTTATCTTCAAAACGTGCTAAACCTTTTTCTAATTCACCAGAAAAATAGGCTTCTAATCTTTCATGTCCTTCAATGTGTTTGTCTGTGTTGATTTGAATTTTCATAATGGTTTGTATTTTATGATTGTTTCTCAAATCTATCTTTTTTAGCGCAAAAAGCCAAAGAGATTAGTAAAATATTATGATATTTTTTTCGTGAAAATAGCGTTTGGTTTTTTTAATAAAACAAAAGAAAAACCTTACAATTGATTCTCCGTAGAAATTGGTTAATATTTATCGGGTTTCTAGAAGATTTTTTCTTGAGAATAAATAATAAAAAAGATGTGATAATAGTTTGTTTTTACTTTTCTTTATCCTTCTTCCCCCACTTAATCTTCATTTTTCCATTATCATCAAGAGCAATTAAATGCAGGACAATTCCACGGTCGCGAACAGCATCTCGCTCAGCTTTGCTGGCGAGTTTAGCGTCGTTTTTAGAGTTTCTAAGCGGAATTGTTAAAGCGAGATTGGTTCCTCGGCCAAAAGAGTAAATTCCGTCAACATCAATGTTTAGTACGCTGGAACTTATTGTTAAATTGTTTACGTCTACTTGTTCGCCGCGCATATTAAGATGACCAGACAAATCGCTGAAAGTGATATTCTCGACATCACGAAAAGGAAAAGCAAACTTGCCTATTTTTACAATTGGCTGAAAATTTACCAAAGCACCTTGATTAACATTAAAATCGAGTTTGCCGTGCACCGAATTGGTGATTAATTCTCCGTGACTATTAATAAAACCGTTTACATTGGCAGTGCTTGTAAGACGGCCTTTAATATTGTTTGGACTAAAAGATTTGATTCCGAAATTGTTAAACGATTTTAGGAAACTTGCAATATCAACTCGGTTAACCTGTGCGTTTGAGCTAAAAGCATAGTTGTTTCCGCTGGGTTTAACTTCGCTGTTAAAAGTAATACTGCCGCCGGAAGTTTGCAGCGAGCCATTTTTTATAAGCAGTCTCGAATCGATCATTTGGATGCGTGCCGTTGTGTTTGTAGCGGTCAATTTATTGTAATTTATTTTGTCTGCTTTAATATCAATAACAACTGCGCATTTCTCGATTACCGTTCGTAAGTGGTTCGAGATTGTAGGTTTTTTGTTTTTAACAACTGTTTTGCTTTTTTGAGATGAGGTCAAAATACCCAAGAATTGTTTAAGATCAACATTCGGGCAGTAAATATTCCAATTTACAACCATTTTTTCAGGCGCATCATAGTATAAATTCAAGAAATTATCAATTTTACCGTCGATAATAATGCTGTTTTTATTGTGTTTGTAAGTGATTTTTTTAATGAGTAAAGCCTGTTCGGTAAAGTCAAGCTGCACGTTTACTTTTTCGGCATGAACTTTTTTCGGAATAAAATCAAACGAAGTATTTTCAACATTAACACTGCCAATAAATCTAGGTTTGTTGATGTATAAATCGACAATGTCAAACTGAAAATTCAGATTGGCTTTTGCATGACCTTCAGAAAAATGAATCCACTTATCATTGCTTACTTCATTTAGTTTTTCAACATCAAAATCAGAATTTACCGTTCCAGTTGCAATTGGTTTCTCAAGATTATAGATGGATAACTGCGGAATTGAAAGCGGAATATTTTGATATTCTCCAGAAAATCGAGTTAAAATTACAGCTGAATTTGGATCATTAAAGCCTTCCTTCGGTTTGAAATTATTGGTAAAAATTCCCTTAAAATTACAGTTATTAATTTGTCCGTCAGGAATTGTAAGCTGATTGTTTTTACACATTGCCTGTACCACTATTTTTGGATCGTCATGAACATTTAAATCTCCTTTAAGATCACAGTTTACAGCAATTGGCTCTTTCAAATTAAATCGGTTAAGTTTAGAACTGATATTTGCCGATAATAAATTCGATGCATTGCTCCATAAAATATGAGTGTCGATGTTGATTCCGAAAAGCGAATTGGTTTTTCCGATATTAAAATACGCCACGATATCAAAAGAATCGGTGCCTATTTTTAAGCCTTTGGTTACAATATCAATTTTTTGTTTGTTTGCAGAGTACGCTACATTCAAAGTTCCTTTTAGTTCCTTTTGTTTCGCAAAACTTCCATGAACAGTATTAAAAGCAAGGCTGTTTATTTGAGTGTCTAGAAATAAATCAGTACTCCAATCGTCTCCATCGTAATTTACTTTAGAGTTTAAGTTGTGAACATCAAAATCAAACAATTTATTTCCGAGTTGATTATTTATAGTAACCCGAACATTATTGAGGTCGACTTGGTCAATTGTAGTTTCAGTTTCTGATTTCTTTTGCGGTTCTTTTTTCTTTTTTGGTTTAAAAATGTCGGAATTTGTATATCCGTCTTTCGTTTTATAAATGTAAATATCAGCGTCGTTAATGAGGATTTTATGAATATTAACTTCATGATGCAGTAAACTCCAGATATTGAGTCGGGCTTCAATTTCTTTGGCTTTTAATAAGGTGTGATGATGCGTATTCCATTTTTTGTCTTTGAGCTCAATATCATTTAAGGCCAAAGTGAAATTAGGAAAACCAGTTAAAAACTTATAGTGAAAGTCGCCAATATGAAAGTCGCCATTTATATTTTCGTTGATTTTGGCGTTTACTTTTGCAATAATTTCGGTTTTATTTCGGTTGAAATAAATCGATAATCCTCCGCAGGCGATTAAAAGTAACGCAATGAGTCCCAAGATAAAAAAGCCAAAACGTTTAGCATATTTTTTAAAACCAACCGACTGAAAAAAGTTTTTTATTTGTTGTAAAGTTTCTCTCATCTGGATAAATTTTTCTGGATCATTAAAGGTAAGCTAAAAAAGAATGTTATTTTTAAAAAGATTACAACAAGCTAATTGTAAGTTTAAATTGATAAAACAGAGTTTTAATTACTGATATAATTAAAGACAATACATTTATAATGAAAACTAATTTACGAATGATGTTTCATTTGTTTTAAATTTTTAAATTTGTACTCTAGTTTGAAACATAACAATTCAGACGATAATTTTAAAAGATAAGAAATTATGGCATTAGCAATAACAGATGCTACTTTTGATGAAGTAGTTTTAAAATCAGATAAACCAGTAATGGTAGATTTTTGGGCAGCATGGTGTGGTCCTTGTAGAATGGTTGGTCCAATCATTGACCAATTAAGCGATGAGTACGCAGGAAAAGTAGTTGTTGGTAAAGTAGATGTAGATGCAAACCAAGAATTCGCTGCAAAATATGGTGTGCGTAACATACCAACCGTTTTGGTGTTTCATAACGGTGAAGTAGTAGGAAAACAAGTAGGAGTAGCTCCGAAACAAACCTACGCAGATAGTTTAGACGCTTTGTTGTAATCGTAAGATTATGATTTATATAAAGAAGGTTTGGCGAAAGTCAAACCTTTTTTATTTCTTTCCGCCACGAATTCACGAATTTTTGCTTTAAATAATTCGTGAATTCGTGGCGGAATCTTTATTTTTAACGAATCTTATTATTCCTTCAAAAAATGAAAAATCTATACACCTTTCTTTGCTTTGTTATGTTGATTCCAAGTTGTTTTTCGCAGTCAAAAGAAAAAGAAAGTGCGATCTTAGAAAGTGGTGTTTCAGAACAATTGGCGCAATTTCGTAAAAAACAAATTTCAGATGTTCAATATAATTTGTCTTTTGAGATTCCAAATCAAAAAGAAGAAAATATAAATGCTCATTTGATAGTAAATTTAAATTTGACTGATCTAAGTCAGCCCTTGCTTTTAGATTTTAAAGAAAAAACGTTGAACATAAAATCAGTTGCCGTAAACGGAAAAAGCATGGCAATTGTTCACGAAAAAGGACATATTGTAATTTCTCCCTTAGCTTTAATTATGGGAAAAAATACAATCTTAATATCCTTCATTGCAGGTAATTTATCGTTGAATAGAAATGATGATTTTCTCTATACTTTATTAGTCCCAGATCGTGCGAGTACATTGTTTCCGTGTTTTGATCAGCCGGATATAAAAGCAACTTATAAATTGAGTCTTACAGTGCCAAAAGAGTGGTCAGTTTTGGCTGGCGCCGATGTAAAAGAAAAATTAGAAAAAGGCGATTTTACTTTGTACACCTTTGGAGAATCAGATAAAATGAGTACCTATTTGTTTTCTTTTGTTGCCGGAAAATTCAAAAGTACCACGCAAAAACCAGGTTTAGAAATGACAATGCTGTATCGTGAAAACAGTCAGGAAAAATTTCGTGTAAGCGCCGATACTATTTTTAATTTGCATCAACAATCTTTAAACTTTTTAGAAAAATATACCAATTATAAATTCCCGTTTCAAAAGTTAGACTTCGCTTCAATTCCCGTTTTTCAATATGGCGGAATGGAACATGTTGGTGCAATTCAATATCGAGAATCAACTTTATTTCTGGACAACAGTGCAACCGACAGCGAGAAATTAAACCGAGCGAAACTCATCGCGCACGAAACCTCGCATATGTGGTTTGGCGATTTGGTAACCATGAAATGGTTTGACGATGTTTGGATGAAAGAGGTTTTTGCCAACTTTATGGCAGATAAAATCATGAATCCAATTTTTCCGAAAGTCAATCATAATTTACAGTTTTTCACAGCTCATTATGCCACCGCTTACGCAGAAGATCGATCTTTGGGAACACATCCGATAAAGCAGCATTTGGCAAATTTAAAAAATGCAGGCTCGCTTTATGGCGCGATTATTTACAACAAAGCGCCAATTATGATGCGCCAGTTAGAAGCTTCGATGGGAAAGGAAGCTTTTCAGAAAGGAATCCAAAAGTACATTCAAAAATATGCCAATGATAATGCCGACTGGAATAATCTCGTAGAAATTCTGGATGCCGAGACGCCTTTGGATATGAAAAAATGGAGTGAAGTTTGGGTAAACAAATCTGGAAGAGCCATTTTTACAGATAAGATTGAGTACGACTCGAAAAACAGAATCAAGAAATTTGAAATCAGTCAGCAAGCCGAAGATAAATCAGATAATATATGGCCGCAGATTTTTCAGATTGGTTTTGTTTATGCGGATAATGTAAAAGTTTTAACCGCGAATATTAAAGAGCAAAATCTAGTTTTAAAAGAAGCTGTTGGACTTGAAAAACCACTTTCTATTGTTTACAATTATAATGGTTTTGGATACGGTGTTTTTCCGCTTGACGGGAATAATTTAAAGTATATCGCAACGTTGAAAGATGAGGTTGCAAGAGCTTCAAGTTACAGTAATCTTTATGAAAATACATTGATTGGAAATGTTTCGCCAGATAAAGCTTATGATTGCTTTTTAAAAGGAATTCAAACAGAAGAAAATGAATTGGTTTTAAGAATTGCTTCGAATAATTTGAATACTATTTATTGGAGATTATTTACCGAAAAACAACAAAATAAAGTTCAGAAACAACTTGAAACAGTTTTGAATGAACGTTTGCAGGCGAATTTATCGGCGAATATTAAAAAGACTTTATTCGGATTGTTTAGTTCGATAGCCTATTCAGATTCGGCGAAAGCCAAATTATATCAAATTTGGAATAAAGAAGTTGTGATTCCAGGTTTGAAATTAAATGAAGATGATTTTACCAATATGGCAATGAACTTGGCGATTTTCAAACATGAAAAAGCCGATGAAATTCTAGAAAAAACAAGAACAACAATTACAAATCCTGATAAAAAGAAACGATTTGAATTCTTGCTTCCATCATTATCAAAAGAGGAATCGGTTCGAAATGCCTTTGTGGAATCTTTAAAAGACGATTCAAATCGTGAAAAAGAATCGTGGGTTTCGGTTGGTTTAGCAAATATTCATCATCCGCTTCGTCAGGAAAGCGCTCAGAAATATATTAGATTTTCATTAGATTTGGTTGATGAAATTCAGCGAACGGGAGATATTTTCTTCCCGAAAGACTGGCTGGATAATACCGTTGGGAGATATTCGTCTAAATATGCATATGATGAAGTACAGCGATTCTTAAAAGAAAACCCTAATTTTAGTCCAATCTTGAAGCGTAAATTGTTTATGGCGACAGATTTGCTTTATAAAGCACAAAATATTAAAAAGGAAACCGAATGAAAATTGAATCGGAAATAGAGAAAGTCTCCAGTTTTCAGCACCTTGAAATGCTGGCGAATCAGGTTGTGGAAGGTTTTATATCCGGAATGCACAAGAGTCCGTTTCATGGATTTTCGGCTGAATTTGCGGAGCATAAAGTCTATAACGCAGGCGAAAGCACCAAACATATCGATTGGAAATTGTTTGCCAAAACAGATCGTTTGTACACAAAACGTTTTGAGGAAGAAACCAATTTGCGCTGTCATTTGATTGTCGATAATTCGTCATCGATGCATTATCCAGAATTAAAATCAGATCAGCCATTTTATGAAAAGAAGATTGGTTTTGCGGTTTTGGCTTCGGCAGTTTTAATGAATATTTTAAAGAAACAGCGCGATGCCGTTGGTTTAAGCGTTTTCTCTGATAAATACGAATATTACGCTCCCGAAAAAGGAAGCGATCGCCATCACAGAATGCTTTTGAACAAACTGGAAGAATTATTAGTACAGCCAAAAGTCAAAAAAACGACCGATACGATTACCTATTTGCATCAAATAGCAGAGAAAATGCACCGCCGTTCGATGATTATTTTGTTTACCGATATGTTTCAGACCGAAGATGATGAAAAGCTTTTTAATGCTTTACAACATCTTAAACACAACAAGCACAAAGTAGTTTTATTTCACGTAGTGGACAATGAAACCGAATTGAAATTTGATTTTGACAACGCGCCAAGAAAGTTTATTGACTTAGAATCAGGCGAAGAGGTTTCGATTTTTGCCGATAATGTTAAGATGGAATATGAAAAAAGGGTAGAAGCTTATTTTAAAAATCTGGCTTTAACCTGTGCGAAGAACCAAATTAAGTACGTTCCGGTGAATGTTGGCGATAATTTTGAAAAAATATTGACTACATATTTAGTTGAAAAACAAAACTTTGGGTAAATATTTGAAAATTTATTTCATTTTTTTTACAAAAACACTTGCAGAAATGAAATTCTGTACTATCTTTGCAACCGCAATAACGCAGAGGTTTGGTAGTTCAGTTGGTTAGAATACATGCCTGTCACGCATGGGGTCGCGGGTTCGAGTCCCGTCCAGACCGCAATATTGGGAAAAGCCTTTCTTAACGGAAAGGCTTTTTTGCCCAAAAACGGTATCTAAGATTAGTTGTGTTGTTTTGCTACGACTTTGTAACTCGTAGCTGGTTTAGTAGTTAGACCAATGAAAAGCTTTCCACTTTTGTGGATGGCTTTTTTGATTTAAGACACTTTTGTTTTTTTTATTTTAACAGCAAAGAGCGCTAAGATTTACGCAAAGGTTCGCAAAGTTTAAATGTAGCTTTGCGAACCTTTGCGTTTTTACATTGCGTGCCTTGCGGTTAAAAAGAAAGAAAGTTCTTCTTTTTTGTTTTAAAAGTGAAATTTTAAAATATTGGGATTAAGCCAATTAAAAATTTCTCAAATTTTATTCCCTAAAAAGCTTGTAAAATCAAAGATCTGTTGTATTTTTGCACTCGCAATAACCCAGGGTTTGGTAGTTCAGTTGGTTAGAATACATGCCTGTCACGCATGGGGTCGCGGGTTCGAGTCCCGTCCAGACCGCCTAAGTTGTTAAAAGCCTTTCTTAACGGAAAGGCTTTTTTTTTGGCTTAACCGCAAAGAGCGCAAATTTATTTTAGCCACAGATTATACAGATTAACACAGATTTTAAAATCCTTCTAATCCTTTTAATCTGTGGCTAAAATTTTAAGTATAAAATCCTTGTGATCTTAGCGTCCTTAGCGGTTAAATCTACACAATCCAATTTTCTTCTTATCTTTAATATCACAAAACTCTCCGTATTAAGTTTCAATGGAACATTCTGGTCAGAAATTAGATAAATATTACATCAAGAAAGTAGATGCCGATAAAAAAAGCATTTACTGTCACCACGATTTGATGGGTGAATTGTTTGTGCCTCCGCATAGACACAACAAAGCACAATTGCTGTATGCTGAAGGTGATGTTGTTTTTGTAACGACTGAAACCAAAACCTATTTTTTACCGGCAAGACATTTTATTTGGATTCCGAGTGGAGTGGAGCACAGCATAGAACCAAAATCTGAAAGTGTTACGATGCGAAACTTATACTTTCCGGTCGAAAAAGACGAAGATGACTTTTATAAGATAGAAGGAATTTATCCTGTCAATAATTTACTATTGCAAATGATGCTTTTTACCAATCGATGGAATGGTGATCTTAAAAAAGGAACTCCGAACTTTGCCATTGCCAAGGCGATAAAAGCGATTCTGCCTCAAATATGTACTAATAATTTGCCTTTAGAATTACCGCAGCCAAAAGACAAA
The DNA here is from genome assembly GCF_044007415.1 of Flavobacterium sp. FlaQc-28. Taxonomy (NCBI): domain Bacteria; kingdom Pseudomonadati; phylum Bacteroidota; class Flavobacteriia; order Flavobacteriales; family Flavobacteriaceae; genus Flavobacterium; species Flavobacterium sp. FlaQc-28. The sequence continues at coordinate 360,881 of NZ_JBIPCM010000001.1, read as the reverse complement.
CGACTTAGTAAAATTCTTCGTTATATCGAGAATAATCTGGGTGAAACGATTCTCTTTGCCGATGTTGCTCATGAATTTGGTTTCAGCGAACGCTCTTTATATCGCTTGTTTCAAAAAGATCTCAAAATGTCTTTCATTCAATATTATACCATTCGTAGAATCTTAAAAGCGATCGAACTTTTATTAGAAAGAAAACTTTCGGTAAAAGAGGTAGCTCAAGAAGTTGGTTATAATAGTGTTCCGACTTTCAGCAACACCTTTTTCAAGATTTTAGGTCAAAGACCTTCCGATTACTTAAACGGTAAAGAGATTTTAGAAAGAACAAAGTAATTTATTTTTTCACGCTAAAATTTTTTCTCCCGCAGATTCTGCAGATTTAGGAGATTTTTTTTAACTCTTTAATAATCTGCTCAATCTGCAGAATCTGCGGGAGAAAAATAAGAATCTGCGCGCATCTGCTAAAATCTGTCCAAATCTGCGTGAAATTTCACAATCCAAATCTGTTTTGTAATAAATTGTTTTTCAATGTTTTAATATAACGTTTTCGGAAAATTCGATTTTAACATTTGTCCGAAATGAATACGTTCTTGGCTTTTTAGAATTATCAGTCAACAGAAAAATGAAGGAACTTTGCAGCATAAAATATTTATTTATTCATGTTCCTTAAAACAACAAATTCTACAGACGACTGTTTTCCCAGAATCCTGCTGTTATTCTTAATTGTATTAACATTCAATGGCTTACAAGCGCAGGAAGTGCATTCGGTTTCATTGCAAGAAGCTTTGAAACTGGCCAAAGAAAACAACAAAAAAATCCTTAGATCTCAATTGGAGGTCACGCTCTCAGAGCAAAACATTAAAGAAAGAAAAGAACTTCGATTGCCGGATGTACAACTAAATGGTATGTATTCTAGAATTACGAATATTACCGAATTCAAGGGAAGTGGATTCTTAAATGGTAAAGAAGTTACAAAGGCAATTCCTGAAATTTATGAGGTCAATTCAACTTTTAAAATGCCAATTTACGCGGGTAATAAAATCAATAATGCCATAAAAATTGCGAATCAGGAAAACGAAATCGCCAAAATAAAAACGGAAAAAGCAGAAAATGACATCGAACTTGAAGTCGTGGCAAACTATCTGGCGATTTATAAAATGATGGAACTTCAGAAGATATTCGAAGAAAACATCAAAGAAGAAAAAAGCCGATTGAAAGAAGTACAATCGCTTCAAAAACATGGAACGGTTACGAAAAACGAAGTTATTCGTGCCGAATTACAACTTTCGGATCGTGAGTTGAATGCGCTTACAAACTCCAAAAACATTAAAATTGCGCTTCACGATCTGAAAACTTTAATTCAGATTCCGGAAAACGAAGAAATCGCAATTGATACAACATCAAGTTTAGACGAAATGAGCGGTTTAGATCCGTATGATTATTATATGACTAAAGCTTTACAAAACGAAGAAATGCGTATTGCGAGCCAGGAATTAAGTATCAGTAAAACCGAACTGAAACTGGTTAAAGGAAATTATCTGCCAAGCGTTCATTTCTTTGGGAATTATGGTTTTTATTATCCGAACTATAAATTCTTTCCGCCAAATCCGTATTTGTATACTTTGGGACAAGTTGGAATTGAAGCCACTTTTGATCTTTCGTCTTTGTATAAAAACAAAACCAAAATGGAGCAGGCAAATACGAAAATCAAATGGCAGGAAATGCAGTCGGAAATTGTAAAAGAAGAAATTCAAGACAAACTATATAAAGAGCATACGCAGTATCAGGAAATCCTCGAAAAATTTGTGGTGGTTGATAAAGCTCTGGATTTAGCCAATGAAAATTACCGAATTGTAAAGCTGAAATATTTAAATCAATTGGTTTTAATTACCGAAATGGTCGATGCTGATAATGCTTTACTTCAGGCGAAATACAACAAAATTTCTACTCATTTAGATGCGGTTTTAAAACATTACGAGCTGCTTCATACGGCGGGAATTATGCCTCATAGTTAAGAGTTTTTAGAAGAAAGAAGCAAGAGACAAGATTTAGAAAATAGAAGATAGAGAATAGAAAAAGCTATGGTTAAGATAAAAAATGAAACTAGAAGAAACAGAACGTTTCATATATTAATAACAATTATTGCGTGTACGCTTGTGGTGAGCGGGGTTATTTTAGGAATTTGGTTTTATGTATTCAACAGAAACCACGAAGAATCCAATGACGCGCAGATCGAACAATATGTTACGCCAATTATGTCTCGTATTACAGGTTATGTACAGGAAGTTCGTTTTAACGAAAATCAGTTTGTGCATAAAGGCGATACTTTGGTTGTGATTGACAATCGTGAATACAAATCGAAATTGAATGTGGCTCTTGCTGATGTTCAAAATGCGCAGCAAAACAGCGTTGTGGCGCAAAAAAATGCGGTTACAACAGCAAGTGCAACAGCAATTAACGAATCGCAGTTAGATGGCGCAAAATCGAATCTTTGGAAAACAAAATTAGAATACGAAAGATATAAAGCTTTGGTAAAAGACGAAGCGGCAACTTCGCAGCAATTAGAAAAAGTAAAAGCAGATTACGAATCGGCGCAGGCTCATTTTCAGGAAATGAAAAACAGAATTCATTCTGCAACTTTAAGTACATCTGTTGCCGAAGCAAATGTTCCGACAACACAAACTAATATTGCTTCAAAACAAGCTGTGGCCGATAATGCGGCTTTATTTCTTTCGTACACCATAATTACAGCACCGTACGACGGCTGGGTTGGAAAACGAACTTTACAGCCAGGACAATTGGTAAAAGAAGGGCAATCTCTACTTTCGATAGTAAGCAAAGAAAAATGGATTACAGCCAATTTTAAAGAAACGCAATTGCAGTATTTAACCGTTGGACAAGATGTCGAAATAAAAGCCGATGCTGTAAGTGATAAAACGTTTATTGGTACAATTGCTTCTTTGTCTCCAGCGAGCGGGGCAAGATTTTCATTGCTTCCTCCAGATAATGCAACAGGAAACTTTGTAAAAATCGAGCAAAGAATTCCAGTTAGAATTCAGTTAAAAGACACCGACAAACAAGCTGACTTTTTAAGAGCGGGAATGAATATCACTGTGATCGCAGCACACTAAAATGGAAGATAAAAGTATTTTTAAATCTTGGGTTCCAAAATGGGCAGTCATTATTATTTTGTTTGTCTGTCTTTTACATTCCATGATTTTATTGGGAGTTTATACTTCAAACGTAACGTATGCAGCAAGTTTTCTGGACATTGAGCCAGAAGATTTGCAGTTTGCAATGTGCGTTACGTACGGAACTTTGCTGGCAACGATTTTGATAGAAAGTAGGTTTTCGAGTTTTTTTCCTGCAAAAAATTACCTGATGGCGGTGTATTCTTTAATCGGAATTACGATTGTTTCGTCGGCGTATATTACCAATTTTTATCTCTTTTTAATGCTGAGAATCGCCGAGGGAATCTTAATGGCGCTTCCGGTAATTACAATCAGACAATTATTGATCGAGCAGTTTAATTCTAAAAATGCCATTATCATTGGGTTTTCGTTTTACTACGGTTCGCTTTTATTGTCAACGCCTTTTATTATGAATATTGCGGTTTGGTTTCTGGATCATTACGACTGGAAATACATGCTGTATGTTTCCGGCGGATTGCAAGTTTTGAATGTCTTTTTAATCTTAGTTACTTTTCGTGGGCACCGAATCACAAAGAAAATTCCGTTGTATCAAATCGACTGGATGAGTTATTTTTTGGTTTTAACTGCTATTCTTTGCGGTGCCTACTTTTTTGTTTATGCCGAGAAAAAATATTGGTTTGATTCCTCTCAAATGGTTTTAACCTTGATGATTGCTTTAATTTCGGGAGGGTTATTCATCTTTAAAGAACTTTTGGTAAAAAGACCAACTTTTGATTTTGAAGTCTTTAAATACGCTAATCTTCGAATCGGGTTTTTGTTGTTTTTCCTTTTTTACATTAGCAGAGCAACGCTGAGTCTTTGTCATTCGGCAATGTTTTCGATTTGGAATTGGGATCCGTCGCGCGTTGCGGGCGTACAATACATAAACGGACTTGGAAATGTAATCGGCTTAATTCTAGCTGCTTTTTTCTTGATGAAATCTGTTTCTACGAAAATTATTTTCATGATTGGTTTTACGTTAATTGCCATTTTTCATTTTTGGTTTACGTTTCTGTTTGTGCCCGATGTAGCTTTGTCTGATATTATTATTCCGTATGTTTTACAAGGAATTGGCGTTGGGTTTTTATTTGTTCCGCTCATCTTATTTACCACTTCATCGGTTCCGGCAAAAATGGCGGTTTCTTCGGGTATTGTTGGTGTTTCTGGTCGTTTTTGGGGAAGTACAATTGGTTTTTGCGTTATGCAGAATGCGGTTGTTTTCTTAAACAAAAAACACTTTTTAAAACTAAGTCAGTTTGTAACGGGCGAAAGCCCCGAAGCACAGCAAACCATTTCTGCAACTGCACAAAGTTTTATGGCAAAAGGATATTCGGCAGATAATGCAAATACTTTGGCTTTGAAAAAAGTCTTTGGAACGGTTGCTAAACAAGCCACTTTATTGGCAGATATGGAGATTTATACGATCGTGGGTTATGGTTTGGTAGTTTTGATTATTCTAATTGCGTGTAATCAGCATTTGAGACAGACTATGACTTTGGTAAAAAGTAAAATTTGGATAGGATAGTTTTGTTTCAGGTTTCAAGTTCAAAGTTTTTCTGCATTTTATGTCATTTCGACGAAGGAGAAATCTCCGCAAGTAACTCCGCACAGAATGTCACCAATCTTTGTAGATTCCGGAGTACGATTTCTCCTTCGTCGAAATGAGAAACAGTATGTTTATTTGTTGTGGTAAACAACAGTTATCAGTACCTTGCAATCGTTAAAAAACAAAAAAATAAAATGAAACAGCAATGTGTAATTTTTGATATGGATGGCGTGATTTCGCACACGAATCCGTATCATGTGAAGGCTTTTGAGGCGTTTTTCGATAAATATAATGTTCCTTATACCAATGAAGAATTTGAAGAACATATGTACGGAAAACACAATAGTTATATCATGTCGCATTTCTTCAAGCGTCCGATTGCGGGAGAAGAATTGATAAAACTTGAAGACGAAAAAGAAGGAATGTTCCGTGAAATTTATAAAGACAAAGTCGATACCATTCCGCATTATTTGGATTTTTTAAGCGAATTAAAAGCTCGCGGATTTAAAACAGCTGTGGCAACATCGGCGCCGCGTGCGAATCTGGATTTGATTGCAAATGCTTTAAAAATCTCAGACAAAATGGATTCGATGATGTCGAGCGAAGATGTTACACATCATAAGCCAAATCCCGAAGTATATCTAAAATCGGCAGAGCGTGTTGGCGTTTCTCCTTCTGATTGTGTGGTTTTCGAAGATTCTTTTTCGGGTATTACAGCGGGCTTAAATGCAGGAATGAAAGTGGTTGGCGTTTTGAGTACGCATACAAAAGAACAGCTTCCGCCATGTAGTTTTTATATTAATGATTATAGTGAGATTAATGTTGATAAGGTTTTGGAATTATTGGGGTAAATAAATTCCAATCTTTTTAAATCCCAAATTCCAAATACTAGAGGAACCTTTGCCAAAGTTTTAAACTTTGACAAAGGTTTTTTTTGGTATTGTAACCACAAAGTTTTGTCATTTCGACGTAAGGAGAAATCACACTCGCATATCGACAAAGATTGGCGCTTTACTTTGCGGAGTTTCTAGTGTGATTTCTCCTTACGTCGAAATGACAAACTAGACCTAAAAACAAATAAACTATATGAATTACCTCCTGCTTTAGCTCGAGGTTTTTTTATGTTTGAAAAGGAAAGGCTTTAGTTGAAAAAAACTTTATAGAATAAACATAGCAATTGTCATTGCAATAAACAGATAAAGAAAAACCGATGCGCTTAATAAAAACCATAAGGATTTTGGAACAAATTTTAATCTTAAATCTTTAATGATTATAATGGAATTGACAAAAGAAAAAACTACAAGAAGTAAATTTAAAAATAAGGTAAAAGTAGCGCCGTAAGCATATATTAAAGTACCTCTAAAATTCTCCAGATAATGTTTCGTGGTACAGCTAAGAATGAATAGAATAGGAATTGTAATAGCAAATTTCTGTATTAAATCTAGATCTTTGAACTTTGTCAATATGGATTTTGATAAAATCATTTCAAAGGAAAATCAAACAATTCTTTAGGCTCAACATCTAAAGCATTGGCGATTTTTACAAGAGTTTTTATACTTGTATTTATTTCAGCTCTTTCTATTCTTCCGACCTGATTTTTTGAGATATCGCAATCATCACCTAAATCCTGTTGAGATAAGCCTTTTTTTTCACGAAGTTGTCTAATGTGAATGCCAAGATTTGTAATAAAAGTTTCTTCTGAAATATCCATATTTCAAAAGTCATAACAATTATTTTTTAATAAGACACAAATTTGTGTCCAAAATTATTATATTTGATGAAAATATAAGATAATGATTACAGAAAACCTTTCAAAAGAAGTTGAAGTCAGATTAAAAGATTTTTTTATTGATATTATCGATCCAAAAGATATGGCAAAATCAATACGACAAGTAAATTATGCACTTTCGTTATGTTCCATGCGAGGATGCGAAACATTAGAATCTGAGTTGTCTAATATCGATGATAATTTTTATTGGTTGAATAGACTGGCGGAAATTTTAGATCCTTATTTGGATGCGGAGTAAATGATTTAAAACAGAAGGTTATCACAAAGTATTGTCATTTCGACGTAAGGAGAAATCACACTCGCATATCGACAAAGATTGGCGCTTTACTTTGCGGAGTTTCTAGTGCGATTTCTCCTTACGTCGAAATGACAAAATTAAACGGATTTTAGGATTATTTATAAGTTCAAAATCATTTCTCAGCGGCAATCACAAGTGCATTACCGTCGATAATGACATTTCCGTCAGGGAATTTTTCATTTACTAAAGTAAATACTTCTTGTTTGATTTTTTCTCTCATTTCATCATCAGCATTGCTGAGTGCGGCTACAAAAGGCGCGGCAATTTCTGTGATCAGATTCCAATAGACTTCTGCTGTGCCGCAAACTAATTTGCCAGTCAGTTCTTTTTCGGAAGTGTTTTTAAATCCGGCTTGTTGAAAAATGTCAGCAATTAAACCGCTTTTCGAACAGCGAAACATTCCCGGAGCTTCGGGCGAAGGAGGTGTGAGCTGCATGTTTCTGTTGATTGTTCCGCCAACAGCAGTGATCCAGAAATTTTTCTCTGGCCCGCTCCAGACTGCGGTTGCGATTTTGCCTCCGGGTTTCAGAACTCGATACATTTCTTTGGCCGCCAAAAGCATATCAGGAAAAAACATAAAACCCATTCGGCAGCTTATCGCATCGAAGGTATTGTCGTAAAAGGGAAGTTCGCTTACATCGCAAGCTTTAAATTCGACATTTGTAATTCCTTTTTTAAAAGCATTTTCGCGGGCAATGGTAAGCATATCATCAGCGAGATCGGTAATAACGACTTTTCCGTCAGAAAGCATCGCAGCTATGCTCAAACCCGGTTCACCGGTTCCAGCCGCGACATCTAGAATTACGTTTGATCCTTTTGGGTTTATCGAACGAATGATTTCATCGGCAAAAGGCCTCATAAAATCCAGAATTTCATGATCCCATTTTTTCCATCCTGGAGAAAATTTGTTCCAAGATGCTTTCTGTTGTTCTCGTATTTCTTGTAGTTGTGGTTCCATTTTGTTTATTGTTAGGTTGTTGAAAACGAATTTAATAACCGAAACAAAATTTGGGGAATTTGTTCTGCAATAGGCAAAGAGAAGAGTTTATTGGCAGATTTTTTTAGATTGACAAAGATACGGAAGAAATCTTTTTGTTGGATTGGTTTTGGTGTTAATTTGTTGATTGTTAATGTTTTGTTTGGTGTTTTTTATTCGTAAAAATGAATTGCCATAAAGTTTGTCATTTCGACGTAAGGAGAAATCTTCGTAAGAAACTCCGTGACGGAAAGCCAATCTTTGTAGAGCTTCTCGTGGAGATTTCTTCTTACGTCGAAATGACAAAAATATTCAAAACATAGCCAGTGGTTTTGATCATTGAGGCGCATTCATTATTTACAATCTATGTCTCCCGAGGTTGAAACCTCGGGCTATATTTAAAAAAAATGGAATAAAGTAAAAACGAGAAGTCAAAAAAAAAGCTTCTGAAAATTTTCAGAAGCTTTTTTAGTGCGGATAATAGGACTCGAACCTACACGCCTTGCGGCACCAGATCCTAAGTCTGGCATGTCTACCAATTTCACCATATCCGCGTAATTGTGGGTGCAAAGATAAGCATACTTTCGAATATTCAAAGAAAAATTTCAAAAAAATTATTAATTCTCTTTTTTGTACTTTTGGATTTCTATAAAAATAATTTAAATGGAAAATATTAAGTCCTACGTTCAACAACATAAAGATCGGTTTATCAATGAATTGATCGAATTATTAAAGATTCCGTCGGTTAGTGCTGACACCGCATACTCACAAGATGTTATTGATACAGCAGAGGCTGTAAAAGAAAGTTTATCAAAAGCAGGTTGCGATTTTGTCGAAACTTGCGACACTCCGGGTTACCCAATTATCTACGGAGAGAAAATTATAGATCCAAATCTTCCAACGGTTTTAGTTTACGGACACTACGATGTTCAGCCGCCAGATCCATTAGAATTATGGACTTCGCCGCCTTTTGAACCTGTTATAAAAACTACAGAAATTCACCCAGAAGGTGCAATCTTCGCGCGTGGAGCGTGTGATGACAAAGGTCAGATGTACATGCACGTAAAAGCGCTTGAATTAATGGTGCAAAGCAATACGTTGCCTTGTAATGTAAAATTCATGATCGAAGGTGAAGAAGAAGTTGGTTCGGCAAGTTTAGCTTGGTTCGTAGAACGCAATCAAGAAAAACTGAAAAACGACGTTATTTTAATTTCTGATACGGGAATGATTTCAAACCAACAACCATCGATCACGACTGGTTTAAGAGGTTTGAGTTATGTTGAGGTTGAGGTTACAGGTCCAAACCGCGATTTGCATTCAGGTTTATACGGTGGAGCGGTAGCAAACCCAATTAATGTTTTGGCAAAAATGATCGCTTCACTTCATGACGAAGACAATCATATTACGATTCCAGGATTCTACGATAAAGTTCAGGAATTATCTGCAGAAGAAAGAGCTGAAATGGCAAAAGCGCCTTTTAGTTTAGAAAAATATAAAAAAGCTTTAGACTTAAATGATGTTTACGGCGAGAAAGGTTATGTAACGAATGAGCGCAACTCAATCCGTCCAACATTAGACGTAAACGGAATCTGGGGCGGTTATACTGGCGAAGGTGCTAAAACGGTTATTGCGAGTAAAGCTTTTGCTAAAATCTCAATGCGTTTGGTTCCAAATCAGGATTGGGAAGAGATTACAGAACTTTTTACGAAACATTTTACAAGCATTGCACCAGCTGGAGTTACAGTAAAAGTGTCTCCGCATCACGGTGGTCAAGGTTATGTAACGCCAATTGACAGCATTGGATATCAAGCAGCAAATAAAGCGTACACAGAAACGTTTGGAGTTCCTGCAATTCCAGTTCGTTCAGGAGGAAGTATTCCGATTGTGGCTTTGTTTGAAAAAGAATTAAAAAGCAAAACGATTTTGATGGGATTTGGTTTAGACAGCGACGCAATTCACTCGCCAAATGAGCATTTCGGGATCTTTAATTACTTGAAAGGAATTGAGACGATTCCGTTGTTTTACAAATATTTTGTAGAATTAAGTAAATAAGAGTTTTACTGCGAAGACACTAAGACTCGAAGTTTTTTTAAGAATTACTTTGTAAAAATTTTAAACTTTGGCAAAGTTGAGTGTTATAAATATAGAATCCGTTCAGAAATGAGCGGATTTTTTTTTGAAAAGTTCAAAGGTTTTTTCAATTGCCTCCAGCTAAAGCTGGAGGCAATTTATTTAGGAGTATTCTCTGTTTCTTGGAATTTTATTTTCAGAATCTTTGTCAGAGTTTTAAGCTTTGACAAAGAAGGAAAAGACCTTTGTTCCTTTGAATCTCTGCCTCTTTGAACTTAAAACCTTAGTCCCTTAGCAACTTAGAATCTCAGAACCTTTAAAAAAAAACTTGCACATTAAAAATTTAACTCTACATTTGTAGAGCAACATCTATAATTGTAGAATTAAAAGCTGAATATGAAAAATCTATTTTTATTACTTCTTTGCGGATCATTGCTTTTGGGTTGTAAAAGCAAACCGATTAATCAGAAGATTGACAAGAAAAAAGAAGGTGTTTGGATAGACGACTATGTACAGGATAATGTTAGGTACAAATCGTATGAGTATTACAAACACGATGTGCCGGTAAAAAAATGGAAATCATATATAGACGGAAAAATTTATAAAACGGAGAAGTATAAAAATGGAATTTGTATTTTAAGGGTTTATTATGAGAATGGAAAATTAGAATCGAAAGGAAAAACAAAACTAGAGTTTGATGGAGCCTTGGCGCATTGGTTTTATTTTGGAGAATGGAAATTCTATTCGGATAATGGGAAATTAAAAGAAATTAGAAACTATGATAACGGCAAATTAATATCTGAACAAAAAATAAAATAAATCACTAATCAATTTTGATCTATGAAAATAATAATTGCTTTGCTTTTTATTACGCTGAATATTGGTTTGATACAATCGCAAACTTATAAAGATTTTGTTGCAAAAGGAGCTTCTTGTTATAATGTAAAAGATTATAAGAATGCTGTTTCTTATTATGAAAAAGCATTTAAAATTGAACACAAATCATCTTCAGATTTGTACAATGCAGCTTGTGCGGCGGCTTTAAATAATGATGATAAAAAAGCTTTTAAGTGGCTGGATTTGGCAATTGATAATGGATATGAAAAAATTGCACATATTAAAATAGATAATGATTTGAAATCGCTGCATGATAAGAAAGAATGGGAACAGACAATTGCTAAACTTCAGAAAAAAATAGATATTCTAAGCGCCAATTTTGATAAACCGCTTCAAAATGAGCTTTTGGATATTTATACGGAAGATCAAGGTATTCGAAGAGAATTTATGAAAGTTTATAAAGACCCTGCGTCTGACAAAAGGAAAATTGACAGTATTGGTAAAATAATGAACAAAAAAGACAGTATTAATTTGGTAAAGGTTATGAAAATACTGGACGAAAAAGGCTGGGTTGGAAAAGATAAAATAGGAGAACAGGCAAATCAAACCTTGTTTTTGGTTATTCAGCATTCTGATTTAAAATATCAGCAAAAGTATTTACCAATGATGAGAGAAGCTGTGAAAAAAGGAAATGCAAGTCTAGCGAACTTAGCATATTTAGAAGATAGAGTTGCTTTAAGAGAAGGTAAACATCAAATTTATGGAAGTCAGTCAGCAAAAAATAAAAAGACAAATCAATGGTATATATCGCCTTTGATAGATCCGGATAATGTAGATAAAAGACGTGCTGAAGTGGGGCTTGGTCCTATTGCCGAATACGCGGCAAAAATGAATATCGATTGGAATCTTGAGGCCTATAAGAAAGAATTACCAGAATTGGAAAAACTTGAAAATATTAAACAATGACACAATTATCAAACTCAGAAGAACAATTAATGGAGCATCTTTGGAAGCTTGAAAAAGCTTTTATGAAAGATTTGCTAGAAGCATATCAGGAACCAAAACCTGCAACGACAACCGTTGCAACACTCCTGAAACGTATGATTGATAAGAAATTTGTTGCATATAACGAATTTGGAAACTCGAGAGAATATTATCCTCTGGTTAAAAAAACTGATTATTTTTCGAAACATGTAAAAGGATTGATTAATAATTTCTTTAATAATTCGGCCTCGCAATTTGCTTCGTTTTTTACAACCGAAACAAATTTATCAGCTTCTGAACTAGAAGATCTTAGAAAAATAATTGATTCAGAAATCCAAAAAAAGAAAAAATGACAGCCTTTCTTATAAAATCGACAATAGCTTTGTGTGTGCTTCTTGGGGCTTACCATTTGTTTTTAGAAAAAGAAAAATTTCATAGGTTTAATAGGTTTTTCTTAATTTTTAGTGTTTTAATTTCTTTTGTATTGCCTTTTATTACGATCGAAATTATACAAGAAGTTGCAAGTACGGCTAATAATAGTGTGATAGTTCCTGGGCAGATTACAGCAAGTGTTGTAAAAGAGGAGACTCCTTTTTACTTGATTTTCGGCTGGGCTTTATATGGGATAGTGACCGCTGTTTTATTTTTTAGATTTACGGCTAACTTGTATAAATTGATAAAAAAATCAAAAGCAGGTGTAAAAATAAAATATCAAAAAGCAACATTGGTTTTGTTGCAAGAGCAGACGCTGCCGTATACTTTTTTGAATACCATTTTTATAAATGAAGCGGAATATCAAAACAATAAAATAGAGACTGAATTATTTACGCATGAGTTAATTCATGTCAATCAGAAACATTCTCTTGATATTTTACTAATTGAAATAATTAAGAATGTTTTTTGGTTCAACCCAATTTTTATCTTTTATAAAAAAGCAATACAACTCAATCATGAATTTCTTGCTGATGAAAAAGTTGTAAAATCACATAACAATGTTTCGTTTTACCAGAATTTATTACTGTCTAAAGCGAATCAAAATCCAGTATATTACTTGGCCAGTAATTTGAACTATTCTGTAACTAAAAAAAGATTAATTATGATGACAACCACGACATCTCCTTCAAGGGGATTCTTTAAAAAGACAATTCTTTTGCCGTTATTTACTGGGCTTGTATATTTTTTATGTACTAAGACTGTAGCGCAAGAAGTAAAAGCAAATAATGAAGCCGCACCCAAAAAGGGTTCTTATGCAACGTACTATGATAAGACAACTTTTAAAATTAAAAATGATAAAGGAGTTGTCGTGACTGAGAAAAAATACAAAGAGCTTACTCCTGCAGAAAAAAAAGCGGTGCCAAATGTACTTGAGGGATTAAAATTTCCTCCAACTAAAGAAGAAATGGATACAAGGATCGAAAAAGGGGGTCCGGATACTATAGAAATTGATTTGTATGATCCAAAAAATCAAAAAGTAAAAAAAGAGGAAGGTACGGTTTATAAAACAGTTGATTTAAGTGAGGATCCAACTTATCCTGGAGGAATGGAGGCGTTTTATAAGTTTGTTGGACAGAATTATAAAACACCTGTAACGCCTGCAGATGTAAAGTTGAAAGGCAGAGTTTACATTACTTTTGTAGTAGGCAAAGATGGAGCTTTGACTGATTTTAAATTATTAAGAGATATTGGGTACGGAACAGGTGATGAAGCAATTAGAGTGCTTAAGCTTTCTCAGAACTGGGTGCCGGGGAAAGTTAATGGTGAACCGGTTGCTACGATGTACAGTTTGCCAATTACGATTCAGTCTGAAAAATAGGTTTTTTTTGAGGTGCAAAGGTTCAGAGGTACAGAGGTGCAAAGGCGCCGAAGTTTTAAAAGAACCTTTGAACCTATGCGTCTCTGGACCTTTGTCCCTTTAAAAAGAAAAAAAATCCGCTTTCAGAAGTATCTGGAAGCGGACAAATAAACTAAAAAAAAATTCTAAAAAATTCTAAAAAAAACCAACTTATATCAGATTTAAAATAAATCTGGATTATATCCAAAATAAGGCATAGTTTGTTCGTTAAAAATAACGCCATGCTCTTCTAATTCTTTCAAAATAGGTAAGTAAACTTCTTTTTTTATAGGAAGCTGTACTCCTGGGGTTGTGATTTTTCCGTTTAAAATCAGTAAAGTTGCCATGGCAACAGGAAGTCCCACAGTTTTTGCCATTGCGGTATAAGTTTGATCGTCGCCAATACAGACCATTTTTGAATCGATTTGTTCTTTTTTGCCGTTTAGCTCATATCCAAATTTATGATACATAACGATCATATCTTTGTCTTCAGGTTCTAGAGTCCAGCTGTCAGTTAAGATTTTTTCTAAAATTTGAGCAGGAGTAGCATTTGGCAGATTTACTTTTTTATTGGCGTTAAACAAATCCAATTCTAAAAGTTTATCCCACATAATATCGTCTTGATCAATTTTTAAAATCAAGCGTGTTTTTATTTCTACAGAATCAGTTGGGTGATAGGGAAGAAAAGAGTTCACAAATTGTCTGTAACTCATATTTTCAGAATCTTCCATGATATAACTGTCGTCTGTCATGCCTAGCTGCACAAACATATTCCATGCTTTAGAAAAACCAACTCTTCTTATTGTTCCTCTGTACAAGGTTAAAATATCATCTAAACCATATATGGATCTGTATTTAAGAGAATCACGATTAGAATAAGCTTCAAATTTTCCGTAGTCTTCCACTTCCAGAAACTCAGTTCTGCGAAATAAAGCACTGTACGGAATATATTTATAAGTTCCTTCTTGAATAAATTTTGCTGCGCCGCCTTGTCCCGCTAAAACTACATTTCTAGGCGCCCAGGTAAATTTGTAATTCCATAAATTATTATCGCATTCAGGTGCAACCAAACCTCCGCAAAACGATTCGAAAAGAAGCATATTACCTCCTTTAGATCTAATTTCGTCAATAACTTTCATGGCACTCATATGATCAATTCCGGGATCAAGGCCAATTTCATTCATGAAAATTAAGTTGTTCTTTTTTACCTCTTCATCAAGAGCCTGCATAGCATCACTGATATAAGAAGCAGTAACCAAATGTTTTTTAAATTGAAGACAATCCTTTGCTATTTCAATATGTAAATGAGCCGGAAGCATTGAAATTACAATCGAAGCTTTTTCAATAGCAGCTTGTCTTTCGTTTGTATTAAAAATATTTAAAGCAATTGGAGTTGCATTAGGATGATTTTGTGTTTTCTTTTCGGCCAAAGCCAAAGATAAATCGGCCACAACAAGATGCAGGTTTTCACTTTCAGATTTTGAAAGTAAATAGCGTATTAACGAAGATGCTGATCTTCCTGCTCCAATTATTAAAATGCTTCTCATAACTTAATTATTTAACACAAACATATTAAAATGTTATAAATATAACAAATGTAATTTTAAAAATGATATTTTTTTTATTCGCAATGAAACTCTTAATTGTAATTAATAAATGAAATATTTATAAAACTAAAATGAAAATTGGATAGGAAGAGGTATTTTTGTGTAAAAATTAAAAGTTTATAAAAATGAAAAGAAAAATAGTTTTAACAGGCGCTTTTATTGGAATGATAGCTATTATTTTTGGAGCTTTTGGAGCTCATTTATTAAAGAAATATTTGTCTATTGAAGAGTTAAATACTTTTGAAGTTGGTGTTCGTTATCAAATGTATCATGCGCTTTTTTTACTTTTTCTTTCAACAAGAAAAGAAATTGCCGAAAAAACTGTTAAAACAATTTATAACCTAGTAGTTGCAGGGGTAATTCTATTTAGCGGATCTATCTATTTACTAGCTACAAAAAGCCTGACTGTTTTTGACTTTAAAATTATCGTATTCGCAACACCTTTGGGTGGTTTTTTATTAATTCTTGGCTGGGCAGTGTTATTTCTTGCTATTTTGAGGAAAAAATCATAAAATCTCGAATAAAAAATTCTATCTAAAATTAAATCTTTAATTTTGTCTCATAAATAACATATAATGTTACTTGTGTGAATTTTTATTGCTTTTTGTCGGCATCGATAAAAAATATAACAATTTACAAACCTGAGATTAATGTCTTAAGTATCAAGTAAGATTATATTTGTGCACCAAAAAAATAACACACACAACATTAAATTTTATGGACAATAACACACTTTTTGCGCAATCGATTTCGTTGAAAGAATTAGGGATAGAAAATGCAACGGTTCGGTACCAGTTAACTGCAGATGAACTGCATGCAATAACTGTGCAGTCAGGACAAGGTGTTGAAGCCTCTACAGGTGCTTTGGCAATCAACACAGGTGAGTTTACAGGACGTTCTCCACAAGATCGTTTTATTGTAAAAGACAGTATAACTGAGGATAAAGTTTGGTGGGGAAATGTAAATATTCCTTTTTCGCCAGAAGCTTTTGATAAGTTATATAATAAGGTAACACAGTTTTTATCAAACAAAGAAGTATTTGTTCGCGATTCTTATGTTTGTTCTGATAAAAATTACAGACTAAATGTTAGAGTGGTTACAGAAACTGCTTGGTCAAACTTGTTTTGCTATAACATGTTTTTAAGACTTGAAGAGTCTGAATTGGCGAGCTTTACTCCAGAATGGACTGTAGTTTGTGCGCCAAGTTTTATGGCAGATCCTGCTGTAGATGGAACACGTCAGTCTAATTTTGCTATTTTAGATTTTACTAAAAAAGTAGCGCTTATTGGAGGAACAGGTTATACAGGAGAAATGAAAAAAGGAATTTTTTCAGCTTTAAACTTCATTCTTCCAGTTTTCAAAAATACACTTCCAATGCATTGCAGTGCCAATGTTGGTAAAGACGGAGATACTGCCATTTTCTTTGGTTTATCAGGAACAGGAAAAACAACTTTATCTGCAGATCCAGAACGTAAGTTAATTGGAGACGATGAACACGGATGGACTGCCGAAAATACAGTTTTCAATTTTGAAGGCGGTTGTTACGCTAAAGTAATCAACTTATCTGAAGAAAATGAACCAGACATTTTTAGAGCCATCAAAAAAGGAGCGCTTTTAGAAAATGTGGTTTTCAAAGCGGGAACAAACGAGGTAGATTTTGATGATGTTTCAATTACTCAAAACACTCGTGTAAGTTACCCAATAACACATATTGACAATATTCAACCAGGATCTATTGGACATAATCCTAAAAATATATTTTTCCTAACAGCAGATTCATTTGGAATTCTGCCTCCAATTTCTAGATTAACTCCAGGACAAGCGGCTTACCATTTTATCTCTGGATATACTGCAAAAGTTGCAGGAACTGAAGCTGGAGTTACAGAACCGCAGCCTAATTTCTCTGCTTGTTTTGGAGCGCCTTTTATGCCGTTGCATCCAACAAAATATGCTGAAATGTTAAGCAAAAAAATGAAAGATGCTGATGTAAAAGTTTGGTTGATAAACACTGGTTGGACTGGCGGACCTTACGGCACAGGAAGTCGTATGAAGCTTAAGTACACTCGTGCTATGATTACGGCAGCATTAAACGGTGAGTTGGATAATGTAGAATACAAAAATCATGCGGTTTTTGGAATTGCAAAGCCACAATCTTGTCCTAATGTTCCAGTTGAAATTTTAAATCCTAGAAATACTTGGGAAGACAAAGATTTATACGATAAAAAAGCGTTAGAATTAGCTCAAAAATTCAAAGCTAATTTTGCGAAATTTGAAGAATTTGCCAATGCTGAAATCTTAGCAGGCGCACCGATTATAGAATAAGAATAAGGGGGATTTTTTTAATTCAAATTAAAAAAGCTGTTCGTAACGAACAGCTTTTTTTGTTTCAAGTTTGAAGTTTCAGGTTTGAAGTTTTGGGTTGAACGTGGAACCTGAAACTTCAAACTTGAAACAAAAAAAAACAACTATTTCTTCCCTTCGTCAATTCGTTTTTGGATTAAATCCCAAGTGTAGTAATGAAAAGTCATTCCGTTGCTCATCGCTACGAAAAGTCCGTTTTTGTATTTTGGTCCCAAGTTTACATTTGTAACATCGGCGCCATCGCATTCAATTGTTGAGGTTGGAACTTCGGCCAATAAAGGATGATTGTTTGGATTTCCGTTTGCACCTTCTCTCGGATAAACCATAAAAGAATTTGCTTGTTGATTAGATACCAAAATATAACCTGTAGAATCTGTTTTTTTGTAGATTGCTATTCCTTCATGATCAGCTTTGAAATCTTTTTGACCAAAAAAAGCTAATTCTTTATTGTCATTTAAAGCAGGATCAGCTTTGTATTTTCTAATTCCAACTTGTTCGTCGCAATAGTAAACAAAACCTAATTCGTTATCAACCGCGATAGCTTCGATTTCTTTTTTACCGCTGTAAGTTCCAAATTTGCGAACCACTTTTGCCGCAGCAAATTTTCCGTTTCCAGAAAGTTCATATTGCCATAAATAACTTCCAGAAGGCCCCGTTTTTCTTCCTACAATGGCAAAAATCTTTTGGTCGCTTGGTCGTGTATATAAAGAAACTCCCATAGGATCACGCAAAGATTCACCTTCAAAAACTTCAATTTCGCCGTTATCAATAGGTTCTAAATCCGGCAGACTAAAGATTCTAATTTTGTTGCTTTCACGTTCTGTTGTAACAGCAATATCTACTTTTTTTCCGTCAATGATTAATCCGTAAGCGATATCAACATTGTTAGGACGTTTTAGAGTAATTGACTTTTTAAGGATTTTTCCATTCAAATCAAAAGCATATAAAGCTCCGTCAGAATCTTTATCTGTTCCCACAATAATACTTTTCGAAGGATCTGTGGGGTGAATCCAGATCGAAGGATCATCAGTATCATGAGGTAAAGCTTCGGTAACAGTTGTTGGTTTTACAGCATTTGGCTGAATTGGTGCTAATTTGTCGTCTTTACAAGCTGTAAAGGCAAGGCTTATAAGTAAGAAAGCAAGTATCGATTTATTTTTCATTTTAGTGTTTTATTTTAAATGAATTAGACAGAACCGCTAAGTCCTGTCTAATTTAGTAGTTTTTATAATTGATTTTACAAGTCTAGTTTCAATCCTAAATTGTAACGAGCTTGATAATATTCAGCTTGTTTAGTGTGAGCAGAAACTCCTTGATAGTAACGCAAAGGCTGATTTGTTAAATTGTTTGCCTCAGCAAAAACACGAAGCTGTTTTGTAATCTTGAAAGTAGCATTTGCATCCAAGAAAAACTGTTTGTCATAGTAACTGTCTTTATAAGATTCTGAACCTAATTCATCTAAATAATCAGACGTAAAGTTGGTTGAAATTCTAGCAGAAAAACGTTTGTTTTCCCAAGACAAAGATCCATTAAACATATGAGGAGTTGTTCCCGGAAGACTAATGTTGTTTCTTTCGTTTCCATCTTCATCCGCAATTCCTCTTGCTTTAGATTTTGTGTATGTATAGTTTAAATAGATACCAAAACCTTTTAAGAATTTACCTGGCAAGAAATCTAACTGACGCTGAAAAGCAACTTCAAATCCGTAAACATCAACTTTATCACCGTTTCTAGATTGTAAAAATGACCAGTTTTCGCCAGCAAGAATTGGGTTTGTCTGATTTGGAAAATCAGCAGCAAATTTTACACTGTCGTATTGATTGTCGCTGTAGTTATAGATAAAATCATTTAATCTTTTGTAAAAAACACCTCCAGAAATCAAACCAACTGATTTGAAATAATTCTCGGCCATGAAATCGTAATTGTAAGAGTAAGTAGCGTCAAGATCAGGATTTCCTGCAGTGATTTCTTTATCAGCAGCAATATTGTTTACATATGGTGCTAATGCATAATAGTTTGGTCTTGCCAGCGCCGTTGTTGCTGCGGCTCTTAGAACTAAATCTTTCGTCGCATTATATTGAAATGAAATACTTGGTAATAAATTAGTATAAGAGTTTGTAGTGTTGATTTGGCTTTCTAATTCTTCTTCATCTAAAACTCTGTTTCCTGTATAATCAATATGAGTGTTTTCAACACGGAAACCTAAAACCATAGAAAGTTTGTCGTTAAAGTCTTGATCCCATCTCACGTAAGCAGCAGTAATTCTTTCTTTAGCATTATAGTTTACAGCTAAATATTCTGCTGGATCAGCTTCTTTGTCAAATAATGTAGGGTTATTCAAATCTAAGCCTCCTAAGAAAGAAGCCGAAGCAAAAGTTCCCGGTACATATTTGCTTCCTGGATTAAAGTTTTTCCCATCATAATAACTCGTTGGAACTTCAGATAATAATTCCATTCCGTCATTGATTGGTTCATACGAATAGAAACTATTATTTCTTTCTTTCTCTTTTAAACGTAGTCTTAGCCCAGTTCTTAATCTTCCTTTTTCTCCTGCAATTACTGAGAAAGGAAAACGGATATTTACTTTTGCTCCAAATTCACTTTCGCTTGTTTCGTCTGTGTTTTCGGTAACCGAATCAAATTTGAATTTATCTGTAGATTCTCCAACAGTTGTCAATAAAGGAAATCTAGGATCAGATAAATCTTCCATCATATCTAAACCTTTTTGACGGTATTCGATATAGCGTTCTTGCGGACGATATTCTCTTGCTTTTGCATAGTTTGCCGACCAGTCTAAATCTAATTTTGAGTTAATCAAATGTTCACCTCTAATAGAATAATTTTGTACACGCTGGTCTTCTAATCTTCTGTTTTTGTTTCGGTTATTATCAACACCGCCTTTTGTCTGACGTTTTACACGACCTTCAAAACCAGTAATTTTTTCACCATTATAAATTGGTTCAATATCATCATAAGTAGTTCTGAAACGATTTTCTCTATCGTCTCTCCAGTTGTAAATTGCATTCGCAAAAATGGTATTGTTTTCGTCAAATTTATAGTCTAAAGCAACAGATCCGCTGCGGCGAATACGTTGTACATCATATTTTCTAATTTCTGAAGCCTGAAGATATTCATTTCCGAAGTCATCCTTTACCCATTCGTTTTCGATATTGTCAGAACCGTAATCAACATTGTTGTACGATCCGCTGAAAACAGCACCAAGTTTATTGTCTAAAAAGCGATTTCCATAAACTAAACCTGCTGTGTAAGAAGCATGTTCACGAATTGGTAAATAACCTCCAGCCAAAGTTGCCGAGATTCTTTCTCCGTTTGGAGTTGCTCTCGTAATTAAATTTACAGAACCTCCAATTGCATCAGCATCCATATCTGAAGTCAAAGTTTTGTTAACCTCAATAGTCGAAATCATATCAGACGGAATCAAGTCCATTTGTACATTTCTATTGTCTCCTTCTGCAGACGGAATTCGGTCACCATTTAAAGTAACTGAGTTTAAAGATGGCGCAAGTCCTCTAATGATAATGTTACGAGCCTCACCTTGATCATTTTGCATTGTAATACCTGGAACACGTTTTAAAGCGTCACCAACATTGGCATCAGGAAAACGTCCCATTTGATCAGATGAAATTACGTTTCCGATGTTTTTATTGTTTTTTTGTTGATTTAAAGCTTTAGCCTGACCTTTTAAAATATCGCCGACTACAACTTCATTAAGTTCTGTTCCTGATGTTTTAAGTGCAAAATCAAGTACATTATTTTTACCCTGTTCAACAGTGATTTCTTTTGTTATTGAAGTGTAACCAATGTATTTCACTTCAACTTTATAAGTACCGGCATTAATGTTTAATAATTCAAAACGACCATTATAATCTGAAACTGTGTATTTGTTTTCACCCGTTATTTGAATCATTGCTCCAGGTAACGGAAGTTTGTCGTCTATATCTAATACTTTTCCTGATAGTATTGCTTTTTGGGCAAAACCAGAAAAGGTCAAAAGTAAGAACGTTAGTAATAAGTAGAATTTTTTCATTGTTTTTTAGTTTGATTTTGGTTGCGAAACTAGAACCTAAGTATTACTAAAAGCCTTTAAAAAAATTAACAAAAGGTTATAATTAATCAAATATGGCTGAAAATATTAATGTTAAAATAACATTTATAGCGCAGGATGTTTGTTCCAAGTAAAAAGAAATCAAGTATTTATCTCAGATTTGAATTTTTGGCGTTAAATTTGCCTTATCAATCACAATCAAAAATCATCAATCATGTTAAAACAATTTTTCATCTTATGTTCTGGAGCCGACAGAGATCTTCTCGAAGGCTGCTCTGAAGGCGAACAAACCAAATATGTTGGTATTGGCGCCACCGTTTTCTTTACCGCAGTTATGGCTTTCCTAGCCAGTGCATATGCACTTTTCACTGTTTTCGACTCTATTTATCCTGCTCTAATTTTTGGCTTTGTATGGAGTTTGTTAATCTTCAATTTAGATCGTTTTATTGTTTCTACGATCAAGAAGAGAGACCGTTTTTTTGATGAATTTCTTCAGGCAACGCCTAGAATTATGCTGGCAATTATTATTGCGATTGTAATTTCGAAACCATTAGAAATTAAAATTTTCGAAAAAGAAATCAATACTGTTTTGTTGAAGGAAAAAAACGAAATGGAATTAGCCAATAAAAAACAAATTGGCACTTATTTCAAATCAGATTTAGATAAAAACAAAGGAGAAATTGCTGCTCTAAAAGCTGATATTGTAAAAAAGGAGAAAGAAGTTAATGCTTTATATTCAACTTATATTACAGAAGCGGAAGGAACTGCCGGAACTAAAAAATTGGGAAAAGGACCAGTTTATAAAGAAAAACGCGAAAAACACGATGCCGCTTTAAAGGAATATGAAACTCTAAAAGCAGCAAACGAAGCAAAAATTGTAGAGAAAGAAAAAGCAGGTAAACAATTGCAAACCGATTTGGATAAAAAAGTTTCGCAGACACAGCCTATTATAGAAGGTTTTGACGGATTAATGGCGCGTATAAATGCGTTGAATAAGCTGCCTTGGCTGCCGTCGTTTTTTATAATGTTATTGTTCTTGGCAATTGAAACGTCTCCAATTATAGCTAAATTGCTGGCGCCAAAAGGCGAGTTTGATTTTAAACAAGAAGAAGCTGAAACGGCTATGAAAGCAACTTTGGCTCAAAATAAATACCAACGTGATTTATTAGTTAAAACGAGTGCCGTAATGCATGATAAAGTTTATGCTGATATTGCCGAAGATAAAGGATTGTTTGATTTACAGCGAAAAAACGCAAAAGAACTACTGGAATTACAATCGCATAAATTTGTAGAAAAACAGAAAGCGACTTTATAAGTCGAAAGTTGGAAAGTCTAAAGTCATAAAGTCGATGTAGAGACTTAAAAAAGAAAGCCAGAAATAGAAATTCTATTTCTGGTTTTTTATTTAGACAAAGTCAAAAACTTTAAGACTTTCGACTTTTGACTTTAGGACTAATTTTACATGTAACTTAAAATCTCTTTTTTAAAAGCATCGTATTCGCCTTGCATGATTAAGCCATTATCAAGAAGTTTTTTGTAATTCTGTAATTTGTCAAAAAGCTCTTCTTTAGATAAATCAGCTAATGTGCGTTCGCCGGCAGGCTGACTTGGTTGAGTTGGAAGTGGTTCAAATGTTTCAGTATAAGTTGGTGCCGCTGGTAAAATTTCAGCAAAACTTGTTACTTCTTCAGTTTCAACTTCTTCAACCTCTTCAACTTCATCAATTTCTTCTTCGTATTCTGGTTCAACAATTTCTTCAATTGGTGTTGCCGTTACAATTGGATTTTTCAAGATATCTAATTGCTCTTTAGCGTAAGTAAAAATCTTTCTAGCCTGAATTTTCGGAATATAATCTATAGAAGCTTGAATGTCTGTTTTAGTAGAAAAAGAAAATTCTGAACCCAAAATATTTTCTTTTACAAAAGTACCAACGATTTCATCCCAAGTATAATCTGTAAAATCCATCGAAAGACCTAAGTTTTTAGGCTTACAAATAATAATACGTTTGTTTGTTAATACTATGCTATCAGGAAAAACAGTAATTGCAGGTTTTTTTTGAACGGCTATATATCCAACTTCTTCACCTTTCATCAATAAATCTGTAAGTTTTGAAGTGATTTTTTCAATCGCTTTTGGATCTTGTTCTTCGTTAAGAAATTTTTTAAATTGTTCTTTCATATTTTTATAAGTTGCTAAGTTACACAGTAACTGAGTTGCTAAGTTTTTTTCTTACCGTGCAAATGTAATGCCTAATTTTCTAATTCGATAATTTCGTTCTGAATTTTCTTTGTCAAACTTTTGAAAACCAATTCGTACGAATGATCAATTAATTCTTTTACGAATTTAATGGGTAAATTTCCATTTAAAGCAACCGTATTCCAGTGTACTTTACTCATATGGAATCCGGGTTGTATTTCATCGTATTCGGCTCTGAGTTCCTGCGCGTGTTCGGGATCACATTTTAAATTTACCGATTGTTCGTTTTTCTCCCATTGTGATAGAGAAGATAAAGCAAACATTTTTCCACCTACTTTAAAAACTAAAGTATCTTCATCAAAAGGAAAATGCTCGCTGACGCCTTTTTTTGAAAGACAATATTCATAAAACGTTTCTAAATTCATAACTGTTTATTTATCAATTTTAGCTAAAAATAATTTTATTCACTTATGATGCGGTTCACTAAACACAAAACTTTCTTCTGCTAAATTATGTTTTTTTCGATATTGATTTTCCCATTCAAAATAGCCTTCAGGTTCATCAGAACTAATTCCTTTTAGCCAATATAAATTTCCATATGATATCAACATTGCCCAATGGTATTCTGATTCATGGCAATAAAAGAATACATTGTTGTAATTTTCCGCATGAAAATTTTTGATAAGAAAAGAAGAAAACAACATATCTTTTGCTTCTTTATTTGTTTTTCCTGCATATTTCTCTATTATTGCCTCAATAATATGAATCCAAGATTTCAGATTAAAAATTATTGATTTACTTGTATCATCTGGATTAATGAATAATATATTGTCTTTTAATTTATTAATCATAGCTTATTTACCAATTTCACCTAAATGCGTGTATTTAAAACCTTTTTCATATTTCAATCCGTAACCAAATATTCGATCCATTGCCGAATGTGAAAATAAAATAATTCCAGCTAATTGAATACTTTCAATACAGAAATAACATCCTAAACCATAAATTAAAAGTGCAATTCCTTTATGATGAAAAAGATTGTACAGAAATGCACCAGCTTTATTCCCCAAAGCATATCCAATCATAGATAAATCTGGAGCTAGAATTAAAGCCAAAAACCACCACCATTCATAACTTAAACGGTTGAAAAGAAAAATTCCAAAAATAAATAAAGCTGCTTCTTCGAGTTTTAAGACTGTTTTCATTTGACTATTTTTTCCATCATCTTTTCAGGATGATTCAGTTTTGTAAACCCGAATTTTTCGTATAAAAAATGAGCATCGGTAGTTGCTAATCGCCAAAGCTTAACATTTTGAAGCTGTTGTTCGTTTATCATTGTTTCGATTAAAATCGAAGAATATCCTTTTCCGCGGTGTTCTTCTGTAATAAAAACGTCCATTACATAAGCAAAAACAACATAGTCGGTAATCACGCGTGCAAAACCAACTTGTTTGTCGTTTAAATATATTCCAAAACAAAATGAAGCATCAATTGCAGTCTGAACTTCTTCAATAGTTCTCGGCGCAGCCCAATAAATAGCTGCCAAAAAGTTTTGAATAAACGCAATGTCGAGTTTGGTTTTATCGGTTGATACTGTTATCATTGTAGTTGTGTTTTTGCCACGAATTTCACGAATTTGCGCTAATTTCTTTTGTTATTTTGCCACTCCCGACAGCTATCGGGATAAAAAGATTTATACAGATTGAATCATTTTT
The DNA here is from genome assembly GCF_044007415.1 of Flavobacterium sp. FlaQc-28. NCBI lineage: Bacteria > Pseudomonadati > Bacteroidota > Flavobacteriia > Flavobacteriales > Flavobacteriaceae > Flavobacterium > Flavobacterium sp. FlaQc-28. The sequence goes on along the minus strand of NZ_JBIPCM010000001.1, from coordinate 335,417 downwards.
AACCCTTTAATCTATGACAAAAAAGTTTAATTCGTGTAATGTATGGCGATCTTTTAAATCTTATATAAAATAGGTTTTGATGGACTTGCGTCATTTTCAAACGAAGCGATTTGAAGATTTAGTATGTAGTTTCCATCTTCAGTTTCATCTGGAACATAAATCATTTCTGTGATTGTGGCATTTAATCGTGCATCTTGATTTAGAGTATGTGTATCTTTTACATTCCAAAACGCTTTATGCGCCAATAATTTTCCTTCGTCATGTTCTTTGTCAACGCTTGGTAAATCAATCAGTAAATGTTGAATTTCGCTTTCGCGGATGAAAATCGCAGCTTCTTCAGACAAATAAGGCGGGTTGGTATTCGAGTATTTTCTTGACTTTTTGTCTTTTTGATTTGGAAGTGTTCGAATTACTAATGCTTCGTTTGTTAGGTTGAGTCGGTCCCGATAGCTATCGGGAGAAGCGCTCAACGCTTTTTGAACTTGTTCTTTAGTAATAACATAATCATCTCCAGTTTTTTCAGGCTCAATGGTAATCAATTCAGCAAAAAAGAAAAACTGTTTTAAAGATTGATTAATACTGTAAAAATCATTGGTAATATGTCCCAAACATTCCGTGTGCGTTCCATGCCCATGCGGATTGAAGAAAATATTATTAAAATTCGTAGATGATTTTCCTTCAGAAACTTTCCCAATCCAGTCTCCAAAAACTACAGGTTCGATAACTGGTTTTTCGATATACCACGCAATCGGATTTTCGTCTGTATTGGTCAATGGAATTGATATATCAATAGGTTTTGATAAGTCGATTTGATATTTATTGTCTAAAAGTGCAAGCATAATGGAACACGGATTTTACGGATATTCTAACGCAGATTCTACGGATTTATCAGCGTTGCTTGCATCCGTTTTATCAGCGTCCAATTTTTATTCTTCCAAATTTAGATAAAATAAATCTGAAGCAATTCCATCCGTTAAAAATTTTCCTTTTGGAGTTGGTTTTAGAATGTTATTTTTGATAGAAAGTAAATCGTCGTCTAAAAATTTTTGACTTTGTTTCTTCAGATAATTCAAATATTCTAAACCAAATTCCTTTTCAATTCTGTCTAATGATACGCCCCAAATCGTTCGTAATCCCGTCATAATATATTCATTATAACGATCTGAAATAGTAAGAACTTCGGTTTCAATTGGAAGTTCGTTGTTTTGAATTGCTTTTAAATACAATGAATTATTGGCAATATTCCAGCCTCTTTTTTCGCCGTCATAACTATGCGCCGAAGGTCCGATTCCGATATATTTTTTACCAAGCCAATATGCCGAATTGTTTTTAGAGAAGTAATTCTCTTTGCTAAAATTGGATAATTCGTAATGAATAAAACCATTTTTCTGAAGCGTATCCACCAAAATCATAAAATGATTCGAAGCAGCTTCGTCTTGCGGTTCTGCGATTTTTCCTGTTTGAATTAATTTGCTTAAAGCCGTTTTCGGTTCAACCGTTAAAGCATAGCTCGAAATATGTGGAATGCCAAAACTTAAAGCGGTTTGAATATTCTGTTTCCACATTTCGTCAGTCATTCCCGGAATACCATAAATTAAATCAAGCGAAATATTATCAAAATACTTCGTTGCTTCTTCTAAACATTTTTTGGCTTCCGCCGAATTATGAGCACGATTCATCATCTTCAAATCTTCTTCATAAAAAGACTGAATTCCGATGCTTAGTCTATTTATAGGGCTTTTAGATAATTCTAGAATTCTTTCAGGAGACAAATCATCCGGATTTGCCTCCAATGTGATTTCTGGATTTTCTGAAACTTTATAATTTTTATAAACTTCAGAAATTAAAAAGTTTATTTCGTCATTTGATAACACCGAAGGAGTTCCGCCGCCGAAATATATAGTTTCTACAATCTCATTTTCACTTCGAGCGGAGTTGAGAAGCTCATTTTTGCGCATAGCAATTTCTTTAGCCAAAGCCAAAACCATCTCGTCTTTCTTTTTCATCGAAGTCGAAAAATGAAAGTCGCAATAATGGCAAGCCTGCTTGCAGAATGGAATATGTATGTAGATACCGCTCATTTTTTAATTAGGTAATGTGTCAATTTGATAATTAGATAATGATTATTAGACTTGGAAGAAATTATCTAATTGACTAATTATCTCATTTTCTAATTTTGTCCTCATTTTGTTTTACAAAAGCATCCCAGCCCGAATAACTTTTCCCGGCAACGACTTTTCCTGAGTTGAAAAAATGACAAACTGCAGCTGCCAAACCATCTGTTGAATCGAGGTTTTTAGGTAATTCTTTTAAACCTAGAAGTTGTTGCAGCATTTTGGCAACTTGCTCTTTACTGGCATTTCCGTTTCCGGTAATTGCCATTTTTATCTTTTTTGGTTCGTATTCTGTAATGGGAATATCTCTTGAAAGTCCCGCCGCCATTGCAACGCCTTGCGCACGTCCTAATTTCAGCATCGATTGCACGTTTTTGCCAAAGAAAGGTGCTTCAATAGCAATTTCGTCTGGATGATGCGTTTCGATTAATTCTATGGTGCGTTCAAAAATGATTTTTAATTTTTGGTAATGATTGTCGTATTTGGACAATTGCAATTCGTTTAATTGCAAAAACTCCATTTTTTTATTGATAACTTTTATCAATCCAAAACCCATAATTGTAGTTCCAGGGTCAATACCTAATATGATGCGTTCTTTTGTCAATTGTTTTTTGTTTCAAGTTTCAAGTTTCAAGTTTTTTGAAAATCAAAACGATTCATTTTCTCATTTTCAAATTGCCACATTTCCAAATTGATTACTTTTGCGGCATGATTTCAATTCCTCACAAAGCTAAGCAATTCCTTGTTCTTCTAGTCAAACTTTTGATTGTAGGCGGCGCATTTTATTTTATTTACAATCAGCTGGCTAACAATGACAAATTAGACTGGAATAAATTTATCGTTTTGTTCAAAAAAAATCAGTCGGTTTTAGGGGTTTCGTTTATTTTGCTTTTGAGCGTTTTGAATCGTTATTTTGAAATTTTAAAATGGCAGAATCTGGCTAAAGTAATTCATGAAATCTCGGTTTACGAATCTACAAAACAGGTTTTGGCCGCTTTAACTGCAGGAATTTTTACACCAAATGGAGTAGGAGAGTACGCAGGGAAAGCATTGTATTATCCGAAATCTGATGCAAAAAAAGTAGTTTTCCTGAACTTAATCTGCAACGGAATCCAAATGATTTTAACGATCATTTTTGGGATTTTTGGATTGCTGTATTTCAATGCACAGTTTAATGTAATAACGACTAAAACTGTCTTAATTTTGTTTGGAGGATTTTTACTGATTTTACTTGTTTTATTTTCTATAAAAAGAATAAAAGTAAAAGGATATTCGATTGAAAAACTGATTCATAAAATCAATGAAATTCCAAAATCAATTCATCAAAAAAACATCTTTTTAGGTATTTGCCGCTATTTGGTTTTTTCGCATCAATATTACTTTTTGTTTTTAGGGTTTGATGTCGATCTGCCATATCTGACTTTAATGGCGGCTATTACATCTGTTTATTTTCTGGCTTCGTCTTTACCAACATTTCAGTTTTTAGATTTTGCGGTAAAAGGAAGCGTTGCTATTTATTTCTTCGGAATTTTAGGGGTAAACGAATGGATTGTAATTTTTATCAGCACGTTAATGTGGTTTTTAAATGTTGTTTTGCCAGTTGTTTTGGGAAGTTATTTCGTGTTGAATTTTAAGACCAAAACAGCAGAATGATTTTTGCGTTATTTTCGATAACAGCAATTTATACTTTTAGCATTAGTTTACTTGTTTATGGTTTTTTTAAAGTAAAACAATATCATAAAAGAGAGTTAAGTCCAAAAACAAGCTTTACGATTATAGTTCCGTTTCGAAATGAAGCTGAGAATTTACCCAATCTATTAAACAGTTTTTCGAATTTAAATTACCCAAAAGATTTATTCGAAGTAGTTTTAGTCGATGATAGTTCAGAAGAAAAGTTTCAGGTCTCAAGTTTCAGGTTTCAAGTTTCAGTAATTGACAACATCAGAATATCAAATTCTCCAAAAAAAGATGCGATTACAACCGCAATGCAGCATGTAAGATCCAATTGGGTTATTACAACAGATGCTGATTGTATGGTGCCTGAAAACTGGCTTTTAACTTATGATAATTATATTCAGGACAATAAAGTCTCAATGCTTGCCGGGGCTGTAACTTATGAATGTAAAAATTCATTTTTAGATCATTTTCAGCAATTAGATTTAATGAGTTTACAAGGTGCAACTATTGGGAGTTTTGGCTTAAATAGAGGTTTTATGTGTAATGGAGCTAATTTTGCCTACACAAAATCAATATTTGAAAGGCTAAATGGCTTTGAAGGGAATGATAAAATTGCCAGCGGAGATGATGTTTTTTTGCTTCAAAAAGCGATTGAAAAATTCCTAGACGAGGTTCATTATTTAAAAGCTAAAGAAGTAATTGTAAGTACAAAACCAACTGAAACTTGGAAATCTTTGTTTTACCAAAGAGTACGCTGGGCAGCCAAAACAAGTTCTTATAAAAGTAGTTTTGGAAAGCTTTTAGGTTTAATTGTTTTCTTTGGAAATCTGAGTTTTGTAATTGGTTTTTTCTACTTCCTTTTTGGATTTTGGTCTTATTCAGTATTTGTTTTACTTGCTTTTTTTAAGTTTTCAGTAGATTTTGTGCTGCTTTATACAACCAATAAATTTTTATCAAAAAATAGAATTAAAAGTCTTTTGTTAAGCAGTTTGCTATATCCTTTTTTTAGTTCTATAGTAGCTTTGTACAGCTTATTTGGATCGTATGAATGGAAAGATAGACGATTTAGAAGCTAAAACTTTTTTAGAGAAAACTATTTCTCGTCTTTTGCTTTAAGAATAACGGGTAAAATAAATTGCGTTTTTACTGGAATACCGCGTTTTATAGCAGGATTTATTTTTGGGAAATTAACTAAACGTGCATGAAGAATGCTGTCAATTTTGATGGTGTCATAAGCCACAGAATCTTTAGGAAACTGTGGTTCAAATTTCATAACAGCATTTGGAAAAATGGTTACTTTTACCTCAATAGTATCAAGTTCAGGATACATTATAGATAAGCTGTCGACGTTTAATTTTTCTTGAATTAGAGTTGACATAACATCAAAAAAACACTTTTGGCGTTGTTTTTTATCGGTGATTTTTTCACAGTCAGCCACCGTTGGATATTCGTCAACTTCTTTCCAGTTTATAGATTTTAATTCTTTTTGAAGTAATTCTTTTTCAGACGGAACCTGCTTCTCAAAATATTGACAAGAATTAAAAAAAAGAATAACTATAAGAAGGAAAAAATGTTTCAAGATTATGACGTTGTATGGAACAATGAAAAATAGGGTGTAAAAGTACGATTATTTTTTTTGAGAAGCTTTGTATTCAAGATAATCTTCATAGCGTTCAGAGAGCCATTGTTCTTTGTTTTGTTCTGCAACTTGCTTTTGATCAGGGTATAAGTGAGCAAGACGATCGGAAAAAGCGGCAATTCGAACGGTGTAATTATAAAACTCTGTTTTAGTTAGAGTAATATTAGGATCATTTTTTCGATTAAAAAATTCAAAGAAAAGTGCATCAAATTCTTTCATAGAGAAGTTTTGAACTTTTTTCTTATTACTTTTATAAATGCTGTCTTGCAGTAATTGATCGTCTTGTGAAAGTTTTTTAACTTGCGTATAAGCTTTACTGTTGACAATAAGAATCAAAAAAGAAAATAAAATGAGTTTTAAAAAACGTTTCATTTGTTAACTTCATTAAAGGTTATGTAGGGGCAAAATTACAAAAAAAATATATGGATTTATTATTGTTAGCACTAGGTTTTATATGCATAATCATTGGCATTTTTGGAAGTTTTTTACCTGTTTTGCCTGGTTTGTCAAGTTGTTGGGTTGGTCTGCTTTTATTGTATTTAACGAAAGCTGTTGAGAATAATTATTGGGTATTAGGAGTTACATTGCTGCTGACTGTAATTATTACAGTTTTAGATTATATCATTCCTGCTAAGGGGACGAAAAAATTTGGAGGCAGTTCTTACGGAGTTTGGGGAACTAATATTGGGCTGGTAGTTGGAATTCTTGCACCTATTCCGTTTGGTGTAATTATTGGTCCTTTTGTTGGTGCTTTAGTAGGAGAAATGCTTTATGATTCTAAAAATCATCAACGTGCTTTTAAAGCAGCGACGGGTTCACTTCTTGGATTTTTAGCTTCTAGTTTTATAAACTTTATGTTTTGTATGATTTATCTAGGTATTTTCATAACGATAGCTTGGCAGAATCGTTCGCTATTGTTTTAAATGTTAAAATTTATTTAAGCTTTTTCTTATTTTTTAATTTTTATCGATTATTTTCTTAAAATTTAATTTTTTAACTTGCTTCTCAAGGCTTTATGTTTATTGAGACTTGCGTTGTTTTTTGTAAATACATATAAATGTCATCGGTAAAATTTTAACTAATTTTTTGGATATGTTAGAATATTTTATATTTTTATCACGATAAACGATAAAAAGCCTCACTTTATCGATTATTTTGAATGACTTTAAATAATTATTTTTAATAAGTTAATAGTATGACCCCAAACCTACAAATTGAACTTAGACGTTTTATTTCTTCTAATGTTGTTTCAAAGCTTAACAAATTTTATTTTGAAAATGATGCACTTTTAATAAAAGGAATTGATGTTTCAATAGGTACAGTTTTAATGGGGCTGTACAATAAAGCCGAAGAATCTGGTTTTTATAAAGATATTGTATCGTTTATTGAAGATGATTCGACTTTTTATCAGGAAGTAGATTTCAATTCAGGGCGAATATTATCAGTAGATGACTGTTACCGTATAGAAGGAAATGTTTTGCTGAAAGAAATTTTTACGAATAAAAAGGGAAGGATTTCTGAAATGATCTCGAATGAAGTTGGTATTAAAAGCGAAACAGCCCGAGAAATTCTTAATTTTTCAGCTCTTTTAGTTATCTCGTATCTTAAAAATAATCTGCAATTACTGGATAGTTTAAAATTGCTATTAGAAGAACAAAAAAGAGATATTTTAAACAGTATTCAGCCGGGAATCAAAATAATTTTAGGATTTTCATGTTATGAAAATGTTGAAGATAAAAACCAAAATATAGGAAGATCTATTTTTACACTTTTTGGACATAACTTTTTTGCATTCTAAAAAAAATCCCGTCTTACGAAGTAAAACAGGATTTAATATTTTTAAACAATTTTGAAAATGTATTAAGCATTTTTCAAATTGATAACTTCTTGGTCAGTTAAGAAACGCCAGTTACCTCTTGGTAAATTCTTTTTAGTTAAACCTGCAAAAGATACACGGTCTATACGAAGCACATCATAATCAAAATGTTCAAAAATGGCACGAACCACTTTTACATTTGATGAGCGTAGTTTAAGACCTACTTCACTTTTTGCTTCTTTTTCGATGTAGCTTATTTCTTCAACAAAAACACGGTGGCCGTCAAGAACTAAACCTTTGCTGATTTTTTCTAAATCTTCAAATTTTAGATTTTTATCTAAAGAAACCTGATAGATTTTAGATGATTTCTGACTTGGTAAAGTAAATTTACGAATCATATCAGTATCGTTTGTAAACAACAATAATCCTGTTGTATTTTTGTCCATTCTTCCTACAGGAGCAATTTTTGCAGTTGTAGAACCACGAACAAGTTCTAGAACGTTACGATATTCCTGTCCTTCATCAAGTGCAGTTGTAAAGTTTTTAGGTTTATTCAATAAAATGTATTCCTTTTTTTCAGGAGTTAAAGTAACACCGTCAAAGTTTACAACATCATTTAATTTTACTAAATAGCCCATTTCTGTAACTGGAACGCCGTTTACTTTAACGTTTCCAGACTGAATATATATATCAGCATCACGACGAGAGCAAACCCCTGAGTTTGAGATATATTTATTCAAACGAATCTCATCAGAAGCTTTCTGTCTTTTTGGTGCCTGATTTTGTTTCTTAATTTTTTGCTCCGCAGCTTCTTGTGCCGCTTTAACTTCAGGCTTCACTTTTTTCGGCCCTTGAGCACGTTTCGCCATAGGAGGTTTTGGCTTGCTAGAGTTTGATCTTGAACTGTTTGGTCTAGATCCGCCTCTTTTATTATTGCCTTCCTTATTGTTCATAAATTCTGTAATTTGTGCAAAGATAGTTTTTTCTGCCCAATTAATCTTAAGTTCTATGTTCTTAGATTAATAGCAATAAAATTTTAGTTGATTTAAAACGTTACAATAAGCTTTTTTAAACATCACATTTGTTTTCTGTTCCTATATTTTTACTTTAAATCTGTTTGAACCAACTTTTAGTAATTAGAGATCAATTCACGTCCGTGCCACAAAACACTTGGATTGATCAAGACGATGCAAAAAACCCCCGAAACGATCAAGAATTTTAAAACATTATGCAGCAGTAAAAATTGTTCTTTAGAATTTGATTTCCACAGATAAAGAAGGAAAAACAGCAAAACAATAAAACAGGTGTAAAAGTAAATATCCATATAACCAACATCATAAATATTGACTAGAATATAAACTGGAATTACCGTTAAAAATGTCAAAATGGTGATGATCTGTTTAGATACTTTTTCGTTATAAATAATTGGAATTGTATGGTAATTATTAGCTAAATCTCCTTTTAGATTTTCTAAGTCTTTTATCATTTCTCTAATCAAAAGCAGTAAAAACAAGAACATTGCGTGCGCCGAAATTACCGCAAAATGACTTCTGTGATTTTCAATTTCTTCAAACGAGATCGAATTGTAGAAATACAATAAAATGGCAAAAAAAGGAATAACAGCCATAAATGCAGCAGTTAAATTGCCTATAATAGGGTATCTTTTTATTTTATGAGAGTAAAACCAGATTATAAAAATATAAGCAGAAAAGAATAAAAAAGCCCGCCAAGAAACAATAAAAGCCATTAAAGCAGCTAAAAAGTTTAAACTAAAATAGACTGATAATTTAGTTTTTTGACTAACCAATCGATCCAGCATTGATTTGTTGGGTCTGTTTATTAAGTCTTTTTGACTGTCGTAAAAATTATTAATAATATAACCTGAGGCGATTGTTACGGCAGATGCAAAGACTATTAGGAATAATTTGAAATCAAGCAGAATGTCGAGTGCTCTTTTTTCTGGTGCTAAAATGAAAATTGCTGATAAATACTGCGCCAGAATAATAATCGGAATGTTGTAACCGCGAACGACAGAAAACAAACTTACAATTTTCATTAATAAAAGTTTGTGTTGTCTGCTTAACATGAGTTATAAGGGGATTGATTAGATTTAGGGGAAGTTAGAAGTTATTTTTTGATTCTGAAATTTAGAGTTTGTTTTTTAACAATTCTTTAGAGCCATAACCTAATTTTCGAATACAGGCTAGGGCTTGTTTTTGTGTAATTTGAATGTCTGTAATATCTTTTTTTTCAACAAAAACTACTGATCCGCTCCACGGATTTGGCGCGTCTGGAATAAAAACTGTAAATTGATTTTCATTTACCTGCTCTATTAAAAAAGCAAATTGTAAACCAGCATCGGTAGGAACTAAAATTACTTTTAAGTCTTCATTAGATTCAAATCCTAAAATATTTTCGTTCATGCTTTTCATAAATGAATAACCTGGAACGAAGCTTAAAATACCATCTTCTAATTTTTGAACTAACTTTTTAGCATTTGCCGTTTTTGCCAATACTCCGGCAACAAAACAAATAAGAATTATAATCAGTATTCCGATAAGTTCTTGAATTGCAATTCCTAAAACATTTACTTTAGGAAAGCTGTTTACAAGAGGGAGTGTGGTTTTTTGAATGATGACATATCCTTTTTCTAATACAATCAGTAATACAACTAAAGGCACTAAAAATAGAATTCCTCCTAAAAAAGTTGCTTTGATAATTTTTAAAATACTTTTCATATTCAGTAACTTTTTTAGGATTAAATATTAGGAAAGTGTATTCAAATAATTATGCTTTTAAGAAAATTAAACTTAAAATTGGTAAACTACTTCTAGCTTATAATCTTTTAAAGATGCTTTTGCACGTTCTAAATCTTCAGTAAAACCAAGGATATAGCCGCCGCCGCCAGAACCACAAAGTTTCAAATAGTAATCGTTGGTGTCAATTCCGTTTTGCCAGATTCCGTGAAACTGTTCAGGAATCATTGGTTTAAAGTTATTTAAAACCACTTTAGAAAGCTTTTTTGTATTGGTAAACAAAGATTTCATGTCTCCATGTAAAAAGTTTTCCACACAAGCATCGGTATATTTTACAAATTGGTTTTTAAGCATTGTACGGAAACCTTTGTCTTTTAGGTTTTCCATGAAAATGTTAACCATCGGAGCAGTTTCGCCAACAATTCCAGAGTCTAATAAAAACACAGCGCCTTTTCCGTCAAAACTTTGAGTTGGAATTCCCGTTGCTTCAATATTATCTTTAGAATTAATTAAAATTGGAATGCTCAAATAACTGTTTAATGGATCTAAACCAGAACTTTTTCCGTGGAAAAAACTCTCCATTTGAGAAAATATGTTTTTTAACTGCAATAGTTTTTCGCGAGTTAAATTTTCTAAAACCGTGATTTTGTTTGTAGCATATTTATCATAAATTGCTGCTACAAGTGCGCCGCTGCTTCCAACACCATAACCTTGCGGAATACTAGAATCAAAGTACATTCCGGTTTCGACATCATTTTTTAAAGTGTCTAAATCAAAAGTAACCAATTCAGGCTGCTGTACGTGCAAAACTTCAAGGTAAGAGGCAAAGCTTTTTAAACTTCTGTTTGATGCAATAGCTTCAGCCGAAGGTTCTTCGGACTTTTTTAATGCACCATTGTAAAAATTATAAGGAATAGAAAGTCCTTTAGAGTCGCGGATAATTCCGTATTCTCCAAAGAGTAATATTTTTGAGTAAAATAAGGGTCCCTTCATAATTGAAAATGAATAATTAACAATTGATAATTATATGTTTTTTGAAGTTTTTACGATGCTTGTTAATAATCGTAAAAGCTCTGTTATTTTTGGTTTAATATTTAGAAAATCTATATCAGATAGATATTTCGTTTCATGGAGCAAATCTAACCAATATTCGGTCTCGTTTGCTTCTTTTAGAGAAATGGATAATTTATGAATGAAATCTGCTTTACTTTGAGCATGTTCAGCTTCTCTAATATTTGCTCCAATTGATGTGCCTGAACGCAGCATCTGTCTCGATAATACAAATTCTTTACTCTCAGCTAAAACTTTATAAAGGTTAACAATATCAATTGCAAAGGCAAAAGATTTTTCTTTAATAACGTTTTTTCTCTCCATAAATTTAATCAATTATTAATTAACAATTGTTAATTATCAATTAATAAAGCTCCGTCTCCAATTTTGTCGCAAATGTACTGACGATTCTGACAAAATACAACTAATTCGTCCTGAATAAATTGAAGTACTTTTTCTGTAACGTTTTCGGGATAAAGCACATGTACATTTGCGCCGGCATCAAGTGTAAAACATACTGGAATCTGGGTTTCATTTCTGAATTTCCAAATTGCATTTATGATTTGCAACGTATTTGGTTTCATCAAGATAAAATACGGCATCGATGTCATCATCATAGCATGTAAAGTCAAAGCTTCACTTTCTACAACTTTAATGAATTCGTCTAAATTGCCGCTTTCAAAAATCGAAATTAATTGATCTAAGTTTTCATGAGCTTGAGCAAAACGCCTTTCAGCATAAGGATGATTGTGCATTAAATCATGACCCACTGTACTTGAGACTTGTTTTTCGCCTTTATCAACTAACAAAATAGTATCCTGATAATTCTTGAAATTCTCATGAATTGTGTATGGAAATTCAACCCCAAATAAATCAGAGCTTCCTTCAATATTAGCTTGGTTTCCCCAAACAACTACTTTTCCTTTTACACTTCGGCAAGCACTTCCTGAACCTAAACGAGCCAAAAATGAAGCTTTTTGATAAAAGTATTCATCAGTCATTTCAGGATTCAGCAATTTTTCCAAACTCATAAAATTCATTGCTAAAGCCGCCATTCCTGATGCTGATGAAGCAATTCCGGAACTGTGTGGAAATGTATTTTGTGTATCAATTGTAAAATGATAGTCTTTCAAAAATGGCAGATAAATTTCAACTCTTTCTAGAAATTTCTGAATTTTTGGTTTGAAATCTTCCTTTGGTTTTCCCTCAAAAAGTAAATCAAAAGAAAATCCATTTGTCTCGCTGAGCGGAGTCGAAGCGCTTTTTTTAGAAAACCCCAATTTCGTAATTGTTTTACAATTGTTTAAAGTAAAACTTACTGATGGATTTGCCGGAATTTGATTGTCTTTTTTTCCCCAATATTTCACTAATGCAATATTGCTGGGAGCACTCCACTCAAAGTTTCCGTTTTCGATTGTTGAAGTATATGGATTTGGTATAAAATCAGCTGCTGTAAACATGAATTATAAAATTTTGGCAAAGATAGTTTTTAAATTTTTTCACCATATAAGTAATATAAGAAAATATAAATCGGCTTTGCTAAAATGAACTTATATGGTTTAAACTTTTCTTTTGACTATTTTTGAATACAAAATTTAATGAAATGAATAAAATAGTTAAGATCATATTAGCCTTAATCGTTTGTTTGGCAGTGGGATATTCAGCAAGTACGGTAACAAGACCAAGTGTTGAAAGTTGGTATCCAACGATTGTAAAACCAGTTTTTAATCCGCCAAATTGGATTTTTATGCCTGTTTGGACTTTGCTTTACATTTTTATGGCAATTGCAGCGGCATTAGTTTGGGATAAAATAAAGGAACAAACGGAAAAGGTAAAAACAGCTCTTCTTTTCTTTTTGATTCAATTAACGCTTAATGCGATTTGGTCCTATTTATTCTTCGGATTAAAAAATCCGCTTTTGGCTTTAATAGAAATTGTTCTTTTATGGCTGATGATTTACGAAACATATTTAAAATTCTCCAAAATCAATAAAATTTCGGGTTATTTATTGATTCCTTATCTAGCTTGGGTTGGGTTTGCAACAGTTTTAAATGCTAGTATCTGGTGGTTGAATAAGTAAATTTTTTGTTTCAAGTTTCAGGTTTTTCTTTGTTTCAGGTTTATATAATGATTCAACTTACTCAAGTTTCTTAAATTCTTCATTTTTAGTATACAAAAAATCCATAACAGCTAAAACATTTGGATTTTCCAGAAGCGTTTTCGATTTCGGATCTGAGTCGCAAAAATCAATAAAAAGCTCTTTTTCTTCAGGTTTTATTTTTAGATTTTTTAGAAAAAAATCTGAAGGACAAGTAGTAATAACCAGTTTCTTAAAACGGTCGTCGGCAACTTCAAGTGTTTTCTTCTGCTTACCTTTTAAAGGAAATGAAACTCGAAGCGCTTCTCTAATTGAATTATCACTAACTCCTGTATTCCAGAATAAATCTTTGTTATTTTTACTAATTAATACATCTGCAACATCATCAGCACTAATCTTAACTTTATCAAATTCGACCTTATTTATTATAACTTCATTCAATTCTTCAGGTTTCAGAATCATGTTAACGAGGAGATTGTTGTTCTCAATATCTTTGGTGGTGATTTTTAATCTAGTAAATAAATAATCTTTCGAATAGAAAATTAAACTGTCCTGCATTTTTACCAAAATCGAGAACTCTCCTAATTCATTTGTTCTTGTACTAGTTTGTGCCGTTTTATTAATGACTTCAACATCTTTCAGAGCTAGATTTTGAGAAAGCACTTTTCCGTGAAGTACTTTTTCGGTTTGAGCAATACTAAGTTGATAAGTGAAAAAAGAAATTGTGGTAAGTAATTTTAGTTTCATCAAACTTTAGTTTTTAATTTCGGTTTTCAGCTTTTTAAATTCTTCATTTTTAGTATATAAAAAATCCGTTATAGAAAGGATATTAGGATTTTCTGAAATTATTTTAGACTGAGAATCAGCATCACAAAACTGTAGAAACAATTCTTTCTCTTCTGGCTTCAGTTTTAAATCTTTGTCAAAAAAATCGGGATTTATAGTGTTTCTAATTAGTTGAACAAATTCTATTTTTTTGATTTTTGGTTTAGGTTTTTCATCTTCTTTTTTTAATAGGTAGTAAATTTGCTTGCCGAGATAGACGAAATCGGAAGCATAGGGGTTGGGCCCAAAATCGTGATAACCTTCTATCTTTAATCCTGGCTTCGGTTTGTGCGAATTTAGTTTAATTTGCAATAATTCTTCCTTACTCAGTTTAATTGAGGTAGTTCTCTTGTCTAAAATAACTACTTCATTCAGTTCTTCCGCTTTCGGAATCATATCTATGATAAGATTATTGGTTTCGATTTCCTTTGTGGTAATTTTTAATCTTGTAAATAGATAATCTTTTGCAAAAAAAATAAGACTGTCCTGCGCTTTTGCAGCAATTGAAAATTCGCCCAATGAATTTGTTGTAGTACTTGTTTTAGTGGTTTTGTTAATAACTTCAACGCCTTTAAGACCAAGGTTGTGAGAAATCACTTTCCCGTGTAATAATTTCTCTGTTTGAGAAATAGAAAGCTGATAAGTAAAAAAAGAAATTGTCGTAAGTAATTTTACTCTCATATAGGATTAATTAGTTGAGAGTAAAATTATTAGAATTGTCTTAATGAAAACTTACAGAACATGTAAATTCTTGTTAATAATATAGTTTGAGTTTTCGAGCGAATCTTTCTAGCTCTCCATTATTTTTTAAAACAGGGCCGTGTCCAAAACAAAGTATTTTAGGTTTTAAAGCCACTAATTTTGAAATGGATTTTCTATTGGTTTCTTTATCAGAGGTAAATAACTGCGGCGGTTCATGTAAGCCGACTTTTGTTGTTAAAAGATTCATATTGGTCATCACATCACCAACAATTAAAACGCCATCACTTTCTCTGAAAAAGGACAAATGTCCGCTGGAATGCCCTGGAGTTTCAATAACTGTGAATCCGCCGATTTTATCGCCTTCTTTTAATATTTCAGAAACTTGGTGTCCTTTTCCTGCCCAGAATTGTTTTTGAAATTTCGGAATAACATGATTCGGATTTGGGTATTCGAAAATTACATTTCCATTTTCAGCAGCTGTCTTTTCAGGTTCACTGCATAAAAGAGGAATATTTAGCGTTTCGCAGATTACTTTACTGCTTCCCTGATGATCTGCATGTGCGTGAGTCAATGCGTGTTTGGTTATCGTGTTATCTTTTAAAGCCTTTATAATTATGTTTGCAGAACTTCGAATTCCTGCATCAATTAAAACATCTTCAATTATATAACAATTGATTGCATTTCGTGGAAACAATGGAATTTGGTAAACGTCTTTGGCAATATTTTTCATTTTCTTGAATTTTATATTGACAAAGATTTGAATTTGGGTTCTTAATCTACTTGATAAATGTTAAGAAATATCCTGACGGATTCTGCTCAGCGATTCAGGAGTAATGCCGAGAAAGGAAGCGATATAAATTAATGGAGTTCTTTGAATTATTTTGGCTGGAGCCGATGCTAAAAAAGTCTGGTATTTTTCTTTTGCAGGAATCATTTGCAGTTTTAAAACACGATCTGCCATGCAAAGGTAATTTTGTTCGGCTAAAATTCTGCCGACACGTTCCCAATTCGGTATTTCGTTATACAGAAACTGCATTTTTTCGAAAGTAATCGAAAGCACTTCGCAGTCCTCAATGCACTGAATATTTTCAAAAGAAGGAGATTGATTTATAAAACTGGAATACGAAGCGATAAAACCATCATTACAACTTAAATACGTCGTGATTTCTTTTCCATCTTTGAGATAATAAACACGAGCTAAACCTTCAACAATAAAGAAAATTTTATTGCTGATTTTTCCCATCGACGAGAGAAATTCTTTGGCCTTAAAACTTTCATATTCAAAACAATAATCGATCTTTTCGATTTCATTTTCAGAAAACGAAGCGATCGATACTATTTGCTTTTGTAATTCAGCATTCATGTTTTATAATATCTCGATTAATTCCGAAGCATTGTTGATAACCAATTTTGCACCGCTTGTTTTTAATTCTTCTTCGGTTCTGTAACCCCACGAAACGCCAACAGGAAACATATTAGCATTTACAGCCGTTTTCATGTCAATATCAGAATCGCCTACAAACAGGATTTCTTCTGGATTTAAACTCCATTTTTTGCTTATTTCAACAGCCTCAAAAGGATTTGGTTTTTTAAGTTCTTCGGTGCTTAAACCAACTGCGGTATCAAAATAATCAGGAAATATTTCTGATGCTATTTTTTTAGTCAGCTCATCTGCTTTATTGGAGAAAACCGCTAATTTGATATTTTGGGAAGTTAAATTATCTAATAATTCTAGGATTCCTTCGTAAGGTTTTGTTTTTGAGGTACAGATTTCACGATATTCGTTAATCATACGTTCGAAACAAAATTCAATCTGTTCGTGTGAATTGTTTGTTGAAGGAAGTGCTTTACTAACAAGATTTCGCAAACCGCTTCCTATAAAATATTGATACGTTTCGTAAGTGTGAGTAGGGAAATTTAGACCTTGAAGCACTTTATTCATCGCATCTGAAATATCGTGCAGTGAATCGACCAATGTTCCGTCTAAATCAAAAATAATTCCTTTAAATTTCATTTTGTATTAAATATTTTGAGCCAGAATAAACCCGCTTGTCCAGGCATTCTGAAAATTAAATCCTCCAGTAATAGCGTCGATGTTTACAATTTCACCAGCAAAATAAAGGTTTTCGTGAATTTTGCTTTCCATTGTTTTAAAGTTGATTTCTTTTAAATCGATTCCGCCGGCCGTTACAAACTCTTCTTTAAAGGTACTTTTTCCATTTACTTTAAATTCGGCTTTAGTCAACTGGGAAACTAAATTCTGCAATTGAATTTTCGATAAATCTGCCCATTTGGTTTCCACATCAATTCCCGAAGCCAAAACTAAACTTTCCCATAAACGATTCGGAAAGTCAAAAGGAGATTTTTTTGAAACCGCTTTTTTAGCGTGTTCCTGTTTCAAGTCTTTTAGAATTTTTTCGGTGTCTTCTGTGTCAAGATCATTCAACCAATTAACAAAAATAGTAAACTGATAATTTTTGTCATGTAAAATACGAGCGCCCCAAGCCGAAAGCTTTAAAATCGCTGGACCGCTCATTCCCCAATGGGTAATTAATAAAGGGCCTGTCGATTCTAGTTTGGTATCTTTTACATGAACAGTAACTTGTGCAGCAACGCCTGGCAATTCTTTAATTCGGGAATCTTTGATATTGAATGTAAATAGGGAAGGGACAGGGCTTACAACAGCATGTCCGTGTTCCTGAAGCATTTCCCATATTTTAGGGTTGCTTCCTGTTGCCATTACTAATTTTTCGGCAGCGAAATTGTCGCTTTGTGTATCAATTTTCCAGTGGTTGTCTTTTTTGAAGATAGATTGTACGCTTTGACCCGTCAATACTTTTATGCCTAGTTTTTCGGTTGCTTTTAAGAAACAATCAATAATGGTCTGTGACGAATTAGAAACGGGAAACATTCTTCCATCTTCTTCAATTTTTAACTCAACGCCATGTTTTTCAAACCATTCAATGGTATCTCCTGAACAAAATTGATGAAAAGGTCCACGAAGTTCTTTTTCGCCTCTCGGGTAAAATTTTACTAATTCGTTTGGCTCAAAACAAGCGTGTGTTACGTTGCATCGTCCACCACCGGAAACGCGGACTTTAGAAAGTACTTCTTTTCCTCTTTCTAAAATAGCAATTTTCAGTTTCGGATTTTTCTCTGCAATATTAATTGCTGTAAAAAAACCTGCGGCGCCTCCGCCAACGATGATGATGTCGAAATTTTTGATCATATTTATTTTGGGTTGCCACGAGGGGTTTAGCCACGAATTCACGAATTATTTTAATGAACTCTCGAAATAACTTTGTCAAAGTTTAAAACTTTGACAAAGTTTCTCATGACGTTTTTTATATTTTGTCTGGATTATCAGAGATAATTCCGTTTACTTTATAACTTTTTACTTTTTGAATATCTTCTTCTGAATTTACTGTCCAAGGCAAAACTAGAAATCCTTTATCCTGCATTTGAAGGACATTATTTTCATTCAATAACTGAAAATCTGGATGAATGGCTTTTGCTTTTATTTTTTCGGCGAAAGCCAAAGCTTTACTTAAATCTTCTTCTGTTAAAACACCAATCGGGATATTTGGATTTAGGTTTGATGTTTCTTCCAGCATATTCCATTCGAAACTTGAAATGATGAAATGATTGTAATTCCATTTTTTTTCTGAAATATAGTCCTCAATTAATGCAACAACTTTACTGGGAGTGCCCAAACCTTTTAATTCGATATTGATTAAACATTTTTTGTTTACTAAATCAAAAACTTCTTTTAGAGTTGGAATTTGATGTTTTCCATCGATTAAAAAAGATTTCAGTTTTGCTAAAGTAAAGTCATTTACAAGACCTTTTCCATCGGTGGTTCTGTCGATGGTTTCGTCATGAATTACGATAATCTGTCCATCAGAGCTAACGTGAACGTCAAGTTCAATTCCGTCTGAATTTAAGTCTAAGGCTTTTTGGAAAGCTTGTAAAGTATTTTCAGGTTCGTAGGCTTTGGCACCTCTGTGAGCTATTTTTAGCATCTGTTGTTTGTTTAACTGCAAAGGTCGCAAAGTTTTACGCAAGGTTCGCAAAGTTTTTTATAATCTTTGCGAACCTTGCGATTTTTCCTTGCGACCTTTGCGGTTAAACTTTTAGATCAGTTCGAGTAAAATAATATCAAAATCATTGTCGATAATCACTTTTCCATCAATAACTTCGACTTCTCGATTCGAGTATGTGTCTTTTACTTTTGTTCCGTTTGGGAAGATATCGCCAACAGGAAGTTCTTTTCTGCCTTTTGGTAAATCTAAACCAATAACTACTTTATCTGTAAAAGCGCCTTTGGTAAACGTTCTTGAAAAAGTATAAGGATTGGGATTAATCAAATTATGAATTCCTGCGCCAACGGCTGGATGATTACGTCTAAATTGCCCTAATTTTTGCCAGTGTAAAAGTACTTTTTGGGTTTCAGGATTATTCTGAATAGCATCCCAATTCATATTCGAACGTAAGGTTGCATCGCCTTGTGTTCCTTCAACAACTAAAGAGCGATTTGATTCGTCGCCATAATAAACTTGAGACATTCCGGGTGAAAGCAACAATTTGGTTCCGGCTTCGATACCTTTTGTTCTGTTTGCATCAAAAGGTTGTCCGTCGTCGTGAGAAGACATATAATTAAGGACTGAGTATCCTTTTAAGTCATTGTTCAACGCATTCGAATATTTCGAAAACAAACCTTCATAATCGTTTTGAGCGGCGTTCCATTTAAATTCAAAATTGATCATGCTGTTGAAACCATTTTGAAAATAATTGACTTTGCGGTCTCCAAAATCATAATCCTGACCTCCGCTAATTCCGTAGCCATAAACTTCGGCGATTGTATAAAATGGGTTTTGATCTAAAACCTCCAATGGATGATGTTTTTTCCAAGTTTCAAAGGCGTAATCACATTCTTTTTTGAAATCGGCCCAAACGTTTTCATCGGTATGTTTTACGGTATCTCCACGGTAACCATCAATTCCAAATTCTAGAATATAATCTGTTAACCATTTTATGATGTAATATTTTGGTGTTCTTGGATAATTTGTTCTTTTGAAGAATTCATCAAGCGAAGCAATTTCTTTTTCATAACGGCCTTCTTTTTTCCATTTTTCAACTAGAAAAGGAGGGAGTGCAACTTCCTGAGTACTTTCTGTTCTAACGTCTGGAAGATTATCCACCAAAGTACACATCGTGGTATTTTCAAATGATTTGTAATCGCATACAACACCAGTTCTAACCCAGTCAGAAGGCCAAACGGGATCTTCTGGAGTTACTGGTCCGGTATGATTAATTACGCCGTCTAAAATTATTCTGATACCTTTTTCATGTGCTTTTTTTACGAGTTTTTCCAAATCTTCTTTGGTTCCGAAATTGGGATCGAGAGCTGTCCAGTCTTTTGCCCAATAGCCATGATAGCCGTAACTAAGGCCAGTTCCTTCATCAACGCCATCGTGAATTTGTTCGACAATCGGCGTAAGCCAAATGGCATTGATTCCTAGTTTTTCAAAATAGCCTGATTCGATTTTTTTAGTGATTCCGATGATGTCACCGCCTTCAAATCCGCGCAGTTTTCCCGGAGTTTTGGTTCGGTTGAAATTGACATCGTTTGAAGTATCTCCGTTGTAAAAACGATCTGTAAGTAAAAAATAAACATTTGCTCCTTCCCAAACGAAAGGTGTTTTCGAAGTATTATTCATTGTAACTGATTTTGAGCCAGAACAACCCGTAATTATGAATACTAAAGATAAAAAAAGGAAAGTGTATTTTTTCATTATTTAGGAATTTTTTAGGTGAAAAAATAGCCACGAATTCACGAATTTATTCTCAAAGATTGTCAAAAAAAATAATTCGTGAATTTGTGGCGAAAAAAAAATAGTTTCTCGCAGATTTCGCAGATTCGGCAGATTTTTTTTAAAATTATCTGCTCACCCGAGCGTAAGCGAACAGGCGAAGCAATCTCCTAAATCTGCGAGAGAAAAAATTGTTATTCCAATTCTAAAACCAAAGCTGATTTTGGTTCTAAAGTAATTTCAGAGGCTAAATCGAATGTTTTTCCTGTAATAACATCTTTACCAGATTTAAAGTTTTTGATGTTTTCTTTGAAACGATTTGTTTTTACAACCTGCTCTTTTGCATTGTTATTGAAAACCACCATTACGGTTTTAGCATCCGTATATCTGAAATAAACATATGTATTATTTTCTGGGATATAATGTGTCATTTTTCCGAAATGAACCGCTTCGTTTGATTTTCTCCAGTTGAATAATTTTGAAGTAAAATCAAAATATTGTGCTTGTTGAGCGGTTCTTCCTTCTTTTGTGAAAGCATTGTTTTTATCACCAGCCCATCCGCCAGGAAAATCCTGACGAATATCGGCGTCGCCTTTGCTTTTGTCACCGCCCATTCCAATTTCTGAGCCGTAATATACTTGCGGAATTCCGCGAATGGTTGCCAATAAAGTCATGGCTAATTTGTATTTTGGTAAATCATATTTGAACTTATCGTTCATACGATCGGTGTCATGATTTTCGGAAAAAACCAAAATGTTATTCGTGTTTGGATATAGAAAATCCATTGCAAAATTGTTGTAGAATTTAATCAATCCGCTGTCCCAGTTTGGCGTGTCTTCGTTGAAGGCAGAAGTAACCTGACTTTGAAGTGTAAAATCCATTACACTTGGAAGATTTGAATTGTAGTTTTCAATGGCACCAATTTTACTGTCTTTCTGCCAAAAAGCTAAATTCGCCTGATTGTGCATCCAAATTTCACCCACAATATTAAAATTCGGATATTCATCTGTAATAGATTTTGCCCAATTGGCCATGGCTGTTTTATCAGAGTAATTATAAGTGTCAACTCTGAATCCGTCAAGGTTTGCGAATTCAATCCACCAAATAGCATTTTGAGTTAAATATTTTGCAACCAAAGGATTTCTTAAATTCAAATCAGGCATAGAAGGTACAAACCAGCCGTCAACACAAACCTCTTGATCTGTTTTTGAAGCGTGAATGTCTGTAATTACTTCGCGTCTGTGATGTGTTTGCGTGAAAGTTTCGAATTGATTGAACCAAGTTTTAGTTGGAATATCTTTCATCATCCAATGGGTAATTCCCCAGTGATTCGTTACATAATCCATAACCAGTTTCATGTTCTTTTTGTGCATTTCTGCAGATAAACGAGCGTAATCATCGTTGGTTCCGTAACGCGGGTCGATTTTATAAACGTCCGATTGTCCGTAAGTATGGTACGAATGCTGTTTGTCGTTGTCTTCGCATAAAGGCGTGCTCCAAATTGTAGTTGCACCAAGAGACGAAATATAATCTAAGTTTTTGATGATTCCTTCGATATCGCCACCGTGACGACCGCTTGGGTCTTGACGGTTTCCTTTTTCAGTTAAAGAAGCGTCGCTGTCGTTTTTCGGATTTCCGTTTGCAAAACGATCTGGCATGATTAAGTAAATCAAATCCGATGCGTCGTAACTTTTTCTTTCGGCCGAATTCGTTCTTCTTTCTTTAAGAACATATTTTTGTTTGAAGGCAACTTTATTATTGTTTTTAAAAGAGAAAATCAATTCAGAAGCTTTAACGTCTTTCGTGTCAATTGTAACGAAAAGGTAGTTTGGGTTTTCTGTTTTTTCTACATTTTTAATCGCAACATTATTAGAAACCGAAGCTTCGTATTGTGCAATGTTTTTTCCGTAGAACATAATCTGCAGTTCCGGATTTTTCATTTCGGCGTACCAAAATGGCGGTTCTACTTTTTGGATTTGCGCTTTCGCGGAAGCGGAAAACAACAAAACCATTAAAAGTAATTTATAGATTAGTGATGTTTTTTGGTTTTTCATAGTCATAATAATTATTCTAATTGTCAGTCCAAGCGAAGTCGAGAACCTATGTGGCATCTCGACTTCGCTCGATGTGACAAAAAGTTGTTGATTAAAAAAAAGACAAGTAGTCTTGGGGGAGAGTTACTTGCCTTTTAAAGAATTATTTGGTTTCTATAATGCTTATCGCATATCCTCCTCCCGGAGCAGAAAGCTGAGATAATTTTGATTTATTAGTTACAGCAATTTTCTTGATCGTATAAGCTTGCGGATTTGTTTTGTAATGCGCATCTTTTGCATCAGCATAAATTGTTGCAGTGTATTTTTTTCCTTTTTCAAGGAAGCTGAAATCGATGTTTGATGTACGCGGAGTTTCTCCGTTTACGTTTCCAACAAACCAGTTGTTTGTTCCTTTTGCTTTACGGGCAACTGTAATAAAATCACCTGGCTCAGCCTCGATATATTTACTTTCTGACCAGTCTACAGCTACATCTTTAATGAATTGAAATGCATCTGGAAAACGGTTGTAGTTTTCTGGAGTATCAGCAGCCATTTGCAATGGGCTGTACATTGTAACGTATAATGCCAATTGATTTGCAATTGTACTGTTTACATGCGATTTATTATCAGGATTCATTTTGCTGATATCCATTTCGAAGATTCCAGGCGTGTAATCCATTGGACCACCGATTAAACGTGTAAATGGTATAACTGTTACGTGGTTTGGTTTAGAACCACCAAATGCTTGGTATTCTGTTCCTCTTGCTGCTTCGTTTCCAATTAAGTTAGGATACGTTCTAGCAATTCCTGTTGGACGAACTGCTTCGTGAGCATTTACCATAATTTTGTAATCAGCTGCTTTTTCGATAGCGTATTGATAGTGGTTTACAATCCATTGGCTGTAGTGGTTTTCACCTCTTGGTAAAATATCACCTACGTAACCGCTTTTTACAGCATCATATCCGTTATCGTTCATGAATTTGTAAGCAGCATCCATGTGGCGCTCGTAGTTACGTACAGATCCTGATGTTTCGTGGTGCATAATGATTTTTACACCTTTAGATTTTGCGTAAGCATGTAGCCCTTTTACATCAAAATCTGGATAAGGCGTTACGAAATCAAAAACATAATCTTTAGAATGTCCGAACCAGTCTTCCCAGCCTTCGTTCCATCCTTCAACCAAAACAGCGTCAAAACCATTTGCAGCAGCAAAGTCAATATATTTTTTTACGTTAGCATTGTTGGCTCCATGTGTTCCGTTTGGTTTTGCTTTTGAGAAATCAGAAACTCCCAATTGAACAGTTGGGAAATCGTTAGTATATGACCAAGAGCTTTTTCCTGTAATCATTTCCCACCAAACACCAATATATTTTACAGGTTTAATCCAAGAAGTATTCTCAATTTTTGATGGATCATTTAAGTTATAAGTCATTTTTGAAGCTAAGATTTCTCTCGCGTCGTCGCTCACCATAATTGTTCTCCAAGGCGAGTGGCTTGGTGCCTGCATATAACCTTTGTCACCTTTTGCATCTGGCGTTAACCAAGAAGTAAAAGTCAAGTTTTTATCATCTAAATTCAAGTGCATACAAGAATAGTTGATTAAAGCCGCTTCGTGTAAGTTGATGTAAATTCCGTCGTTTGTTTTTAACATCAAAGAAGTCTGAACTCCTGTTGGAGAAAAGTTCTTTTGCGAAACATTTGCTGTATATGCTTTTTCAGATAAACCTCTAATTTCAGATAATTTCGATTTTGTATAATCGTATTCCTGAGTATCATAATCTCCCGGAATCCAGAATGCAGTATGATCTCCAGTCATTGCAAATTGAGATCTTTCTTCTTTAATAGTAAAGTAAGTAAGATTTTTTTGAGCTGGGAATTCATATCTAAACCCTAGACCGTCTTCGAATAAACGGAAACGAATTACGATTTGTCTGTCTGTTCCTTTTTGATTTAAAGTCACAGCCAATTCATTGTAATGATTTCTGATGTGATCTACTTCTCCCCAAACTGGTTTCCAAGTTTCATCAAAAGTTGAAGTTTTAGTATCAACAACTGTAAAGTCATTCAACAAAGATTTTTTATCATCTTTAAGTTCAAGACCCAATTTACTAGTTTTTACAACTTCTTTGTTTTTGTATTTTAGATTGTACGTTGGAGTTCCGTCGTTTTGAAGAGAAAATTCCATTACGAACTTGCCTTCGGGTGATTTTAATTGTTGTGCTTCTGCAATTGAGCTAAAAGCAAACAAGATTAAACTTGCGAAAAATAAGTTTTTCATGTTTTTTAGATTTTAGAGTATTGTAATTTAATTAATTTGTACAAATTTACTTGCAGTTATAGGATTTCCGTTAACTACAATTGTTAAATCTTGATCGCCATCTACAGTAAAAGAGGTTTTATCATGATTCACAGATACTTTTAGAATTTGATTTCTAAAGTTAATTTTAAAAGAGTAGCCTTTCCATTCTTTTGGAATTTTTGGAGAAAAATGCAATTGATTATTTTTCACTCTCATTCCGCCAAAACCTTCCACAATACTCATCCAAGTTCCTGCCATTGACGTGATGTGACAACCTTCCTCAACTTCTTTATTGTAATCATCAAGATCTAAACGGGATGTTCTTAAATAAAATGTATATGCCATATCCATTTTGTCTAAAACAGCGGCTTGAATTGAGTGCACACAAGGTGAAAGAGAACTTTCGTGAACGGTAAATGATTCATAAAAATCAAAGTTACGTTCTAATTCTTCTCTCGAAAAATGATCTTCGAAGAAATAAAAACATTGTAAAACGTCTGCTTGTTTGATGTATGGCGAACGTAAAACGCGATCCCAAGACCATTTTTGATTAATTGGACGCTGTGAACGATCTAAATCTTTTACAGGAACTAAATCTTTGTCTAAGAATCCGTCTTGCTGTAAATAGATTCCAAGTTCTTTTGAAATTGGAAAATACATGTCATCGGCAACTTTTTTCCATTCTTGAATTTCATTCACCGAAAGGCTAACTTTTTCTAAAATACGTTTGTGATCTGCAGGATATTCTGAAGCTACTTTTTCAATTTGTTCTGTCGCAAAATCAATACACCATTTTGCAATATAATTGGTATAGAAATTATTATTGATGTTGTTTTCGTATTCGTTTGGACCTGTAACTCCTAATATTACGTATTGATTTTTATCTTTAGAAAAAGATGCTCTTTGGTGCCAGAAACGTGCAATTCCGATTAAAACTTCTAATCCTTTTTCTGGAATATATGAGTAATCGCCCGTGTAACGGTAATAGTTGTAAATCGCAAAAGCAATCGCTCCATTTCTGTGGATTTCTTCGTGTGTGATTTCCCACTCGTTGTGGCATTCTTCACCATTCATCGTCACCATTGGGTATAAAGCTGCGCCGTTTTTGAAACCTAAATTATCTTTGGCATTTTCAATCGCTTTATCCAATTGATTGTAACGATACGTCAATAAATTACGCGCAACTTGCTGATCTTTTGTCGCCATGTAAAATGGAATACAATACGCTTCAGTATCCCAATAAGTTGATCCACCGTATTTTTCTCCGGTAAATCCTTTTGGACCAATATTTAATCGGCTGTCTTTACCTGAATAGGTTTGGTTCAATTGGAAGATGTTAAAACGAATTCCTTGTTGCGCTTTTACGTCGCCATCAATTGTAATATCTGACATCTCCCAGATTTTTGCCCAAGCCTCAATTTGATTTTGAAGCAAAGTATCATATCCTAAAGCAACAGCAGATTTAATTACTTTTTCGGCTCCAGCCAAAGTGTTTTCGTGGTTTAAAGAAACTGTATATCCACCAATTTTTTGAATTGATGAGGTTTGTCCTTTTGCAATAATAGTTCCGTATGTGTACTGAACTTTATCTGTTGTTGAATCGATTGTTGATGGCGAAACGTTGATATTTTCTCCGTTTGCCAAAATCGTATTGTGCATGAAAGTAGTAACTTTAAAATGCGTTTTAAACGTTTGAGCGGTTACAAAAGCTTCGTTTGTGCCTTTTTTCACTTCAAGCGGTTCCCAGAATTTTTCTTCCCAGTTGGCATCTTCGTTGGTTACGCCAGCGTCAACGTAAGGTTTGTAAACGATTTTTGCATCTTTATTTAAAGGCGTAATATCGTATTTAATAACTCCAGCTTCGTCTAAATCTAATGACAGAAAACGACGAACATTAACTGAAATTTCGATTCCGTTTTTTAGAACTGCTTCAAAAGAACGATTATACCAACCTTCTTTCATATTCAATTCTCTGCGGAAGTTTCTAACTTCGGTACACGTATTTAAATCAAGATTTTCTTCGTTGATTTCAATGTCAATTCCAATCCAGTTTGGAGCATTAAGTACTTTGGCAAAATATTTCGGATAACCGTTTTTCCACCAGCCCACTTTTGTTTTGTCCGGATAATAGATTCCAGCAATATAACTTCCCTGAAAAGTTTCTGCTGAATACGTTTCTTCAAAATTGGCGCGTTGTCCCATAGCACCGTTCCCGATACTAAAGAGACTTTCAGACGATTTGACCCTTTCAGCATCAAATCCTTCTTCTATAATTGACCAATTATCTGGTTTTATATAATCTTGGTTCATTTCTTCTTCAAATTAGATAATATGGCAATTTGATAATTAGATAATTGCCCTTGGTTTTTAATAACTTTTTTACATTCATTTAAGTAATCAGAGAATTAGAATAATAGTCAGTGAGCATAATTATCTCATTGACACATTTCCTAATTATGCGATTAACTCTTCAATAAAGCTTGTTGTGATTTGGGTAAAATCTTTAAAAATATGATCAGCTTCATGCAAAATTGTTTCCTCACCAATTCCCACGCTTACCATTTCGCCTATGTTTGCTGCCTGAATTCCTGCAACAGAATCTTCAAATACGATTGAATCTTTTGGATCAATGTTTAATAATTGAGCCGCTTTTAAGAAAACTTCAGGATCTGGTTTTGCATTGGTAACGTCATTTCCGTCAACAATAACATCGAAGTAAGACAGAATTCCTGTTTTTTCTAAAATTGGTCTTGCATTTTTACTGGCAGAGCCCAATGCAATTCCTTGGTTTTTATCTTTTAATAGTTTTAGAATTTTTAAAACTCCAGGAAGAATCTCGCTTTCATCCATGTCTACTAAATAAGATAGATAATCTTCGTTTTTTTGAATCAGCCATTTGTCTTTGTCTTCCTGCGAAGCTTGAACGTTGCCTAGTCCAAGTATAATGTCAAGAGAGCGAACTCGGCTTACGCCTTTTAAAAGTTCGTTGTCTTCATGTGTAAAATTTATATTTAATGCTTTGGCAATTTTCTGCCATGCCAAAAAGTGGTATTTAGCGGTATCAACGATTACTCCGTCAAGATCGAATATGAAGGCTTTTTTGTTCATTTTAAAGGAAATTCTTCTTTATGATTTTAGAATAGTGTCGTCTACATCTTTTACTTTGTAGACTAAAAGAGCGGCAATTAAAAAACTTACTCCGCTGGTAATTAAGGCATAAATGGCATCGCCATTGTAAAGATATTTTACAATTGGACCACCAATTAATGCGTTTACAATTTGTGGTATAACAACAAAGAAGTTGAAGATTCCCATGTAAACTCCCATCTTTTTTGGAGCAATAGATCCTGCAAGAATTGCATATGGCATTGCTAGAATACTCGCCCAGGCAACTCCAATTAAAATCATTGGTAAAACAACCCAGTCTTCATTTGGCATAAAATAAATAGAGATTAAACCAATTCCTCCAATGATTAATGATACAGCGTGAGTTGATTTTCGTCCGATTTTTTTAGCGATATACGGTAAGAAAAACAATGCGACGATAGCAGAAACTAAGTTGTAAACACCAAACAGAATTCCGACCCAGTCACCAGCGTCCTGATATTGCTGGCTTGAAGTATCATTCAGTGGTAATCCGTAAATGTGATGCGCGATTGCCGGCGTTGTAAAAACCCACATTCCGAATAATCCGAACCAAGAAAAAAACTGCACCCAGCTAAGTTGACGCATGGTAGTTGGCATCTTTGCAAAATCAGTAAAAATGTCTGTAAGTTTTGATTTTTCCTCAGAATCAGAAATCACATCATTTTGGGGATCTTCAAATTTGGCTAATTCTTCGGGCGAATATTCCTTGGTTGTGAATAAGGTTACTAAGATGGAACCAATTAAAACTGCGGCGCCAATAATAAATGACAAAGTAAGGTTTAATGGAACGCTTCCTGGAACTGTACTGTTCGAAACATGAAAGTACTTTGTTAATACATAAGGCAATGCTGAACCAATTACGGCTCCAAATCCAATTAAAGAAGTTTGAATACTGAATCCTGCAGTACGCTGATCTGTTCTTAAATTGTCTCCAACAAGCGCTCTGAAAGGTTCCATTGCAATGTTGAAAGAGGCATCCATAATCATTAGCATTCCGGCACCAACCCATAGAGCGGGTAAAACGGAAATAAAAATATTAGCCTGCGGCATTAAAATTAATCCTACCGAAGCTAAAATTGCACCTACTAAAAAGAAAGGTTTTCGTCTGCCGAATTTTCCCCAAGTTTTATCGCTGTAGTGACCAATGATTGGCTGCACTATTAATCCCATAAGAGGAGCAATAATCCAGAACCAGGAAAGTTCATGTACGTCGGCACCAAAAATTTGAAGAATTCTGCTGGCATTTGCATTTTGAAGTGCAAATCCCATTTGTATTCCTAAGAAACCGAAACTCATGTTCCAAATTTCCCAGAAACTTAATTTACGCTTTTCCATTATCGTAATTAAAGAATTAATTAGACGATAAGCGCTTTGCTTATCAAAACTTACTGTTTTTTTCGAAGTAAAAGTAAAAGCTTTGAGCAGGCGTAAAAGTATTAATTATTTTTTTAAATATGCTAACAAAAAAGCCATAAATATTTTTTATGGCTTTAGAAAGGGTTGATTTTAAGAATTTTAGTCAGTAGATTCTCGTTCTATTAAATGTGTTTCGATAACTTCGGTAGTGTAATTTTCGTTTTCTTCGTCGTCATCATCGTGTTCAGCTTCGAGTCTTTCGATCAGCATTTTAGCTGCTTTATTTCCCATTTTTTCACCGCTTTGACTTACTGTTGTAATACTTGGAGTAGAATATTTCGAAATGATTCCGTCTGTAAAAGCGATTACCGCTAAATCTTCAGGAATTTTTAATCCCATTTTAGAAGCGGTTTTAATAATGGTTACGGCAAAAAGTTCGTTTACCGCAAAAACGGCATCAAAAGCTCTGTCGTGCAAAAGCTGGCTGATGGTAATTTCGCAAGTATCTACATCTTCAATTTTAATAATTAAATCTTCATTGAATGGTATTCCGTTATCTCGAAGCGCTTTTTCGTACCCGTCAGTTCTTAGTTTTCCAACACTTACATAATCGACTGTAGTAACTAATGCAATTTTTTTTCGTCCGTTATCAATTAAGCTTTGAACCGCTTCATACGCAGCAGCTTTATCATCAATAATTACTTTATCGCATAAAATATCGTTTGTAACACGATCGAACATTACCACTGGCATTCCTTGATTAATGACTTCGGTAATGTGATGAAAATCGCCTTTGAACTGGGTTTCTTTCGACAGAGACATGATAAAACCATCAATACTTCCGTTGGCTAACATTTCCATATTAAGTACTTCTTTATCAAAAGAATCGTCAGATAAACAGATGACAACACTGTAACCATGTTCGTTGGCAACTTGTTCGATTCCGTTAATTACTGTAGAGAAAAAATGATGTACAATTTCCGGAATGATAATACCGATACTTTTGGTTTTTCGATTTTTTAAACTAAGGGCAATATTGTTAGGCTTATAGTTGTAAAACTTTGCAAATGCCTGTACTTTTAAGCGTGTTTCTTCGCCTATTTCAAGACTGTTTCTAAGTGATTTTGAGACAGTTGAAATGGATACGTCGAGTTCCTTTGCAATTTGTTTTAGTGTTATTTTACGTTTCATAGCAGTTATTTGAAAAAAATCTAATTGACAATAAAGGTGAATAATATTTTTGGGATTGACAATTTTTGACTTAAAAGATTACAAAAAATAGAAAGTTTTCAACACTACCACGTTTTCGTAAACCAATTAAAAATGCCTCTTGTTGAGCGTGTTAATTAATTCCTAATTTTGAAATTCGAAGTAAAATTAAAAACTTAACTAACAATCAAAAACTCAAACTAATTTAAACAAAAAGTATGAAAACAATTTACAAAAAGTTGTTATTTTTATTCCTATTGTTGCCATTTACGGTGCTAGCTCAAAGCACTTTAAGTGGGACTGTTGTCGATAAAGCAACAGGTCAGCCAATACCAGGAGTAAACGTAAATGTACAAGGTGCTCCGAATGGCGCATCGACAGGATTTGATGGGAATTACCAGCTGTCAAATGTTAAAAACGGAAGTAAAATCGTTGTTTCTTTCATTGGATACAAAACAGAAACACTTGATTACACCGGACAAAAAACTTTAAATGTTTCTTTAGAAGAAGATACTAATCAGCTAAAAGAAGTTGTAGTACAAGTAGGTTACGGTACTGTTAAGAAAAAAGACGCAACAGGATCTGTTTCTCAAATTTCGGCTAAAGAATTTAATAAAGGAATCAATGTAACGCCAGAGAGTTTGATCAGTGGTCGTATTGCTGGGGTAAATGTTATTACAGGAGGTGCACCGGGAGCTAAAGCGGATATTAGAATTCGTGGAGGATCTTCATTAAGTGCATCAAATGAGCCATTAATTGTAGTTGATGGACTTCCTATGAGCAATGCCGTTCCTAGTGGATCAACCAGTATTTTGTCTACAATTGATCCAAATGATATCGAATCTTTTACGGTGTTGAAAGATGCTTCGGCAGCTGCTATTTATGGTTCTAGAGCAGCAAATGGTGTAATTGTTATTACTACTAAAAAAGGAACAAAAGGCGGTGTAAAAGTTAACTTTAATTCTCAAGTAGGTATTAATACTGTTGCTAATACAGTAGATGTTTTAAGTGCTGATCAATATCGTGCTTTAGTAAATGAAAAAGGTACACCTGCTCAAAAAGCTTTATTGGGTACGGCAAATACAAATTGGCAAGATGAAATTTTCCGTACGGCTTTAACAACAAACAACAATATATCTGTAAGCGGTTCTTTGTTTAATAAATTGCCGGTACGTTTATCTGTTGGAAATGTAGATACTCCAGGGATCTTAAGAAATACTTCTTTTGAAAGAACAACGACATCGATATCGTTAAACCCAGTTTTATTTGACAATCATTTAAAAATTGATGTTACTGGAAACTTAGCTTTTGGAAAAAATCAATTTCAAGATGAAGGTCCAGTAATCAGCAGTGCTATTATATTTGATCCAACACAATCTGTTTATCAGGAAGGTTCTCGTTACGGAGGTTATTTTGAATGGTTAGAGGCAAATGGAAATGTACCATTATTGCCAGCAAGAAACCCTGTTGCAAGATTAAATCAAGATGAGCGTAGATCAACGTCTACTAGAAAATGGGGTAATATTAGATTAGATTATAAATTTCATTTTTTCGAAGATTTAAGAATTGTTGCTGAGGCAGGTATCGATAAATTTGATAGTAATGGGTATACACGAGTGAGTACCGAAAGTATTACAGGATTCCAACCTACTACATTTGATAAAGGTAACTGGACTAATTTAGGAGGGTATACAGGTTATACAGACAGCCGCCAGAATAAAAACTTAAATACTTATTTTAATTATACTAAAGATTTAGGTAAATTTAAAATTGACGCTACTGCTGGGTATAACTATCAATTGTTTCAACGTGAGGGATATAACTCTGGCGATGTTATGAGACCAAATCCGCCTGCAGATGTTACTACAGATCCAGACATTAACTTACAATCGTATTTCGGCCGTTTGAATTTAGGTTACGACAGCAGATATTTATTAACAGTAAATTACAGAAGAGACGGAACTTCACGTTTTTCTAAAGAAAATAGATGGGGTAATTTTGCCGGAGGTGCTTTTGCATGGAACGTAGCTGAGGAAGAATTCTTAAAAGACAATTCGACTTTGTCAAGTTTAAAATTAAGAGTTGGGTACGGAACTACAGGTCAGCAAGATATTCCGCCTGCATACGATTATTTGCAGCGTGTAACATTAGGAACGCTTAATACACAATATCTTTTTAATGGCGTTATCTACAGCGCAGCAAAACCTGAAGGATATAACAAAGATATCAAATGGGAAGATTTAGCAGAGATGAACGTAGGGGTTGATTTTGGTTTTCTTAATGATAGATTAACAGGTACTCTTAATTATTTTGATAAAAAATCTAGTGATCTTTTAGCTGAGATTCCAGTTCCAGATGGAGCAAATATCAGAAATCAAGGGTATAGTAATATTGGTAGTGTAAGAACAAAAGGGGTTGAGTTTAACCTTCAATCTGACATTATTAAAAATGATAAATTAACTTGGAATGTTGCTGTTAATGCGACTTACATTGATCAAAAAATCTCTGATTTAGGAACTACTGTTCCAGGATTTCAAGGATATATTACAGGTGATGTTATTGCTGGTGGTACAGGAAATCAAGTGTTGATACATTCTGAAGGATTTGCTCCAAATTCATTCTTTGTTTTCGAACAATTATATGATGCAAATAAGCGTCCAATTCAAGGTGCGTATGCAGACAGAAATGGCGATGGCGCTATTACCGATGCAGATCGTTATAAGTTTCATAAACCAACTGCAGATTACACTTTTGGATTATTCTCTACTTTAAATTACAAGCAGTTCGATTTTACAATGAACTGGAGAGCCAGCGTAGGAAATTACATTTTTGATAACGTAAGTTCTGATAAAGGATATTTACAAGCTGGTTTAAGAAGAGATTCTGATTTAGCCAACATAACTACAGATTATTTCAATACTGGGTTTACTACAGAAAGTAATTCTAATGGAACGCAGCGTAATTACTCTGATTATTTTGTAAAAGATGCTTCTTTTATCAAGTTAGATAATATTGTACTAGGATATACTTTTGATAAAAAGTTATTAAAAGCGGCAACGTTGAGATTTACTGCTGGAGTTCAAAATGTTTTTGTTCTTACTAAATACAATGGTTTAGATCCTGAAAAATTCAACGGAATTGACAATAACGTTTATCCAAGAGCTAGAACATTCTTGTTTGGAGTAAATGCGAATTTCTAATAGTACATTGAAAAATAAAATTTTAAAAATAAACAAAATGAAAATATCATTTAAATATATATCTTATTTTCTCCTATTCATATTAGGATTAAGTATGACGCTTACTTCATGTACGGGGGACTTAGACGTGAAGCCAACAGATGATGATGAGTTTCTTTCTGACGACTTTTTTAAAGATCCGGCAT
This sequence comes from Flavobacterium sp. FlaQc-28, assembly GCF_044007415.1. Taxonomy (NCBI): domain Bacteria; kingdom Pseudomonadati; phylum Bacteroidota; class Flavobacteriia; order Flavobacteriales; family Flavobacteriaceae; genus Flavobacterium; species Flavobacterium sp. FlaQc-28. Next base: position 301,498 of record NZ_JBIPCM010000001.1, on the reverse strand, counting down.
CATATAAGCAAGTATTGGCAAAATTATATGCAGGTTTGTATGTAGGAGGAAATGACGGTGACGCCTCTCCTGATATTTCAGGACTTGGTGGTGATTTTAGCAGTTATTTACGATTGATGTTTGTTACTCAGGAGTTTCCAACAGATGAAGCTATTATAGCTTGGTCAGATGATGGTTTACCTGCAATAAATGGACAAAAATGGAGTCCTAGTAATCAGTTCTTGTACGGAATTTTTTCAAGAGCTTTTTATGAAATCAGTGTTGCCAATGAGTTTTTAAGACAAACTACTGAGGAGAAATTAACAGCAAGAGGTGTTGATGCTAATTTGAAAGCAGAAATTATAAAATTTAGAGCTGAGGCTCGTTTTTTAAGAGCGTTCTCTTATGTTAATTTGATGGATTTGTTTGGTAATGTGCCAATTACTACTGAGAATGATCCTGTTGGTTTCTTTTATCCAGAACAAAAAACGAGAGCTGAAGTTTTCGCTTTTGTAGAGGCTGAATTAAAAGATATGGATAAGACTTTAGCAGCTTCTGGAGCTAATGAATATGGAAGAGTAGATAAAACAGCAGCTAAATTTTTATTGGCACAGATTTATTTAAATTCTAAAGTATATACAGGAACGGAAAGAAATAATGATGCAGCTACTGTATGTAATGAAATAATTACAGGTTCTACTTACCGTTTTGCCGATGTTCCATATCGTTATTTATTCTCTGCTGACAATAACAGAAATGGAGCTCAAACAGAGTTTATCTTTCCTATTGTTGGAGATGGTAATGCCATTAGAGCAATTGGGGGTGGTATGAGTTTTATTATTCATGCATCTATTGGAGGAAGTATGGTATCAGCTAATCAAGGTATGGATGGAGGCTGGTCTGGAACAAGAGCAAGACCAGAATTTGTTAAATTGTTTCCTGACGCAACAGCAACAGCTGATCAAAGAGGTACTTTTTATACTAACGGTCAAACTCTAGATATTGCTGATTATGGAGTATTTACTAATGGGTATGCGGTTACAAAATTTATCAATGTTAATTCTGATGGTACTGCTGCGCAAAGAAATGATATGCCAGATACAGATTTCCCAATGTACAGATTGTCAGATGTGTATTTAATGTATGCTGAGGCAACACTAAGAGGGGCATCAACAGGTAATACTGCAAAAGCTTTAGAATATGTAAATAAAATTAGAGTTAGAGCAAAAGCAGGTGTTATTACAACTTCTGATTTAACTCTGGACTTTCTTCTAGATGAGAGAGGAAGAGAATTGTTTTGGGAATGTCACAGAAGAACAGATTTAATTCGTTTCGGAAAATTTACAGGAGCATCTAAAATCTGGCAGTGGAAAGGCGGCGTTAAAAATGGAAGCGGAACGGATTCATTTAGAGATCTAATGCCTATTCCGTCTCGAACTATTCAGGCAAACCCAACTTTAAAACAAAATCCAGGATACTAACTAACCTTATAAAAAAATAAATAAAATGAAAAATATACATAAAATTTTAATCGCATTCATTGGTGTTTTAGCGGTGTCATGTAATTCAGATGATGTAGAAAACAGACCAGTAATACAGCCAGTTACAGCTCCAGTTTTATTAAGTCCTCAAAACGATTTTAATATTGTTCTTACAAAGGAAAAAGAAAAAGAGGTTGCAACAACTGTAATATGGAATGATGCTAAGTATGATGGTACTGCAACGGTTGTAAATTATACTATAGAAATTGCAAAAGCAGGAACTAAATTTGCGGCTCCTATTGCAGTAACTTCAACTACAGCTCGTTTTAAAGCTTTAACAGTAGCCGAATTAAACTCTGCTTTAGTTAATGGAGGTTTTGTTGAGAAAGAGGAAAATAATGTTGATATCCGTATTAAATCTACGGTTGGTACTGGTGCGGAAGCGCAATATTCTAATTTCTATACTATTAAAGCGACTCCATATCACGTGCCGTTGGCAAGTTCTCATTGGTTAGTTGGAGCAGCTACTCCAGGTGGATGGTCATGGGATGGTGATGCTGAAACAGAATTCCCATTAGTAGTTGGAAAAACAAATGTTTACCAAGTAAAAGTTGTTCTTAAAAGCGGAGAAGCATTTAGAGAGTTTTTATCAAATGACTTTACAAGTGGTGGTAACTGGGGTGCTAGTAACAGCCGTAACTTCCCTTACTATTCAGGATTAGGTTATACTATCGATTCAGAATTAGTAAATGCTGGTGATGGTGACAGCAACTTTAAATACACTGGACCAACTGGACCAAGAACTTTGACAATTGATAATGGTGCGAAAACTATAACATTAGATTAGTTCTAACATGAATAATCAAAGGGCTATCTGTATAAGGTAGCCCTTTTTTAATCTAACTAACCATTAACCACAAATATGAAAAAAACTTTACTATTAATTTTTCTATTGTTATCTACGGTAATTTTTGCACAGGTGCAAACTGTAACCTACTCTATAAATCCGCCGACTTTTGAAGATACGACCTCTATAACAATTACAATAAATGGAAATAGTGTAAACGAATCAGCATGGTCAGTAACAGGAAATGCACTGTATCTTTGGTCATGGTCTTACGATGTAAATGATACCAGTCAACAAGATTCGCCTTCTAATGGATCTTGGACCGCTTCGGCTGAAGCTAGTAAATTTACTTATAATGCAGGAACGGATACATATACAAAAACATTTACACCGTCAGCTTATTTTAATAGAAACGGAATTGGAAAATTTGGTTTTTTAGTCAAAGCTAAGGATGGTACAGGCTCTAAACAGTCGCAAGATATTTTGGTTGAGGTTGGTTCCTTTCAGGTAACACTGACAGCTCCAGTAGAGAATAGTAATACGGTTGTTGCAAATGGAGGAAGTTTAAATGTTGCAGCTTCAAATACAAATGGAACAGCGAGTTATACCTTAAAATCAAATGGAGTAATAATAGATTCTAATTCTAGTACATCTAGTTATTCGTTTAATCATATAAACATAACAAATAATCAAAGTTATGAATTGAGCGTTACTCAGGCATCAACAACGATAGTTAAAAAATTTGCTGCGATTGTTGATCCCAATACCGTTTCTGAAGCTATGCCTGCAGGTTTGGCAGACGGAATTAATTACAATGCTGATGTTACAAAAGCAACTTTGGTATTAGACGCTCCTTTGAAAGATTTTGTTTACGTTGCAGGAAGTTTTAATAACTGGCAGCCTACATCGGCATATGCCATGAAAAAAGATCCTGTTTCAGGTAAATTTTGGTTAGAATTAACAGGATTGGTTTCTGGACAAAATAATATGTATCAATATTGGGTTGTTGATAAAACTCCTTTAGCCAATTCACCTTCAATGGTAAAAACGGCAGACCCTTATTCAACTTTAGTGTTATCGCCATATGATGATCCTTCGATTCCTGCAGCTTCTTATCCAAATATGCCGGTTTACCCAACAGGACAAAGTTTTGAAGTTACTGTGCTTAAAACAGGGCAGACACCTTACAATTGGCAGGTTACCAATTTTACAAAATCAGAAAAAGACAAGTTAGTTGTTTACGAAGTATTAGTTCGCGATTTTGATGCAGCACGAAGCTATCAAAGTTTAATTGATAAGATTGATTATTTTAAAACGCTTAAAATAAATGCAATCGAATTGATGCCGGTAATGGAATTTGAAGGCAATGAAAGTTGGGGTTATAATACTTCATTTCATATGGCTTTGGATAAATTTTATGGAACTTCAGATAAATTAAAAGAACTTATCGATTTGTGTCATCAAAACGGAATTGCGGTAATTCTGGATGTAGCTTTAAATCATGCTTTTGGACGTAATCCGATGGTGAGAATGTGGATGAACGATCCTGATGGAGATGGATTTGGTTCGCCAACTACTGAAAACCCTTATTTTAATACTGTTGCAAAACATAGTTATAGTGTAGGAGAAGATTTTAATCATCAATCTGCAAAAACACAATATTATGTAGAAAGAGTAATAAAACAATGGATTGAAGAATATAAAATTGATGGTTTCCGTTGGGATTTAACCAAAGGATTTACTCAGGCTTGTACAGCATCAGACGAAAGTTGTACTAATAATTATCAGCAGGATAGAGTTGATATATTAAAGAAATATGCTGATTATTCGTGGAGTTTAGATCCTACTCATTATACTATTTTCGAACATTTAGGATCTGATACAGAGGAAAAAGAATGGGCAAATTATAGAGTAAATGATCCAGTTAGCAAAGGTGTGATGATGTGGGGAAAAATGACAGATCAATACAGTCAATTGGCAATGGGATATGCATCAAACAGTAATATTTCAAGAATGACAAGTTCAAGCCGTGGTTTTACAGCAAACAGATTAATGGGGTATGCAGAAAGCCATGACGAAGAACGTTTAATGTATAGAAATTTGCAATATGGAGCTTCTGGCGGAACTTATGATGTAAAAACGTTAAACACAGCCTTGTCAAGAATGTCTGCAATTGGTGCTGTTTCCTTATTGATTCCAGGGCCAAAAATGATTTGGCATTTTGGAGAGTTAGGCTGGGACAATTCAATTTTTACTTGCAGAAATAGTACCGTAAATACAGAAACAGATGCTGCTTCTGGAGATTGTAAATTAGATACAAAACCACAGCCTCAATGGACAAATAATTGGTTAGGAAATACCAATAGAAATAAAATTTATTACGATTGGGCAAAAATAATTAATCTTAAAATAACGGAGCCTGTATTTTTGGGGACTGCAACAGTTGCAAGTGCTAATTCACTTTCAGTAAACATAAAAATTACAAACAATGCTTTGGCTGTTACTCAGCTGAAAGACGTATTGATTTTGGCAAATTTTGATGTTACAGCACAAAATGTACCAACAGGATTTCAGTACACAGGAACATGGTATAATTTGATGGATAATACCATAATAAATGTTTCTGATGTTAATGCTTTAATAAATATTCCAGCGGGAGAATTTAGAATTTATGGAAATAAAGTTGCGAATTTAGCTATAGCCGATTTCGAAAAAGGAGCAACTGTCAATTTATATCCAAATCCAGTTTCAGATTATTTTACATTAAACATATCGGCAGTAAAAGTGCAGGTTTATAATATATCAGGACAATTAGTAAAAAGCTTTAATGCAAGCGGGAAAACAGATTTTCAGTACGAAGTAAGTGATTTAGAAGCGGGATTGTACATTGTAAAAGCAATAGATGAGAATAAGAAAGCTCAGGTAATGAAATTTATAAAAAAATAGTGTTTAGTTGATTTTTTTTAATGTATTAGAACTCAATTAAAAACAGCAGTAAGTTTTGGTTTGGTTAGTAGTGAAAAGGGCTTTTCTAGCAATAGAAGGCCCTTTTTTTATAGATGATTATTATGCTTTCTTTTTATCGTTGTACTCTCCAATTAAAGCAAAGTAGCCAAAGGTGCCAAGGCCTAAAACAATTAGCGGGGTAAGAATAAAAAGAATAATAATACCAAAGACCAGATCGTCTTGTTTGTCTGAGAGTAATTTGGGCAAGCCAAATTCAAATATACAGAAATAGGCAGCAGCAATGGAAAGTACAATCCATAAAACACCTAAAATTTGTTTAATCGCATTCATAAATAGTGGTTTATTAAAGGTGGTTAGTTTTGTTTTTGTTGTCAATATAAATCATTCCAATTACAAAGGATATAGAGGCAATAATGATTGGATACCAAAGCCCGTCAAGATAAAAATCGCTTTTTCCTGCTGCTTTTGAATGTGTTACAAAATAGGTCGAAATTGCAGGAAGCAGACCGCCAAAAATTCCATTTCCTACATGATAAGGAAGAGACATTGAAGTGTACCTGATTTTAGTAGGGAACATTTCGACTAAAAAGGCAGCGATTGGACCGTAAACCATAGTGACAAATAAAACTTGAATGAAAACCAGAAAAATTAAAGTCCATTCATCGCTTGAATTGATAGTAATCGAAATACTGCTTTGAGATTCTTTTTTATCAGCAAAATCAGTTTTCTTTTCAAAATAAGAAGTTCCGTCAGTATACGTCTTAGAGATTGTTGTTATTGTATTGTTGCCGGCTGTTGTTTCAGTGTTTTGCGTTGTTTTTTCGATGATTTCGGTTTTATAGCTTACATCTGTCGTACTGTACATCATTTTGTAAATTGGTCTGTAGAATAAAATTGCCAAAAGCATTCCAGTCATCATAATGTATTTTCTCCCCACCTTGTCGCTCAGCCATCCAAAGACAATAAAAAATGGTGTTCCTATTAATAAAGCGATTCCTAATAATCCATCGACTTGTGAAGAGTCAATATTCATAACCGTTTTCATGAAACTCATAGCATAGAATTGTCCAGTATACCAAACAACACCTTGCCCCATTGTGGCTCCAAATAAAGCCAGCAAAACAAACTTTAAATTATACCTGTTTCCAAAACTTTCTTTTAGTGGATTTGCGCTTGTAGTTCCTTCCTTTTTAGCTTTAGCAAAAACAGGAGATTCGTCCATATTTTTTCTAATTAAATAGGATACGCCAACCATTGCTATCGAAACCCAGAAAGGCACACGCCATCCCCACGAATCAAAAGCTTCGTTTGAAAGCACATTTTTAGTTGCCAGAATTACCATTAATGAAATAAATAAACCTACCGTCGCAGTGGTTTGAATCCAAGAAGTCCAATATCCTTTTTGGCTTGCTGGAGCATGTTCTGCAACATAAGTAGCCGCACCTCCATATTCGCCGCCAAGTGCCAGGCCTTGCAATAAGCGTAAAATTAAAACCAGCAAAGGAGCTAGAAAACCAATTGTTTCATAACTAGGAATACAGCCAATTAAAAATGTAGAACCTCCCATTAATAATAAAGTAGCCATAAAAGTGTATTTACGGCCAATAATATCACCAAGTCTTCCAAAAAATAAAGCTCCAAAAGGACGAACAACAAATCCGGCGGCAAAAGTGGCTAAAGTTGATAAAAATGCTGCAGTAGGATTGTCGCTTGGAAAAAATTTGGTTGAAATTACGACGGCTAAACTTCCAAAAATATAAAAGTCATACCATTCAATCATTGTTCCCATTGACGAGGCTGAAATTACTTTCCAAATGCCTTTAGTAGAAGTTTTACTCATAAAAAACGCTCTGTGTTTTTGATAATAAATAAAAAGTTAAAATACGATTTTACGAATATATAAGATATTTTTTTATTCAGTCAATACTTTTTTAACAAAAACAGTTTAATTGTTGGCTTTCTGTTTTTTAAATTGGTTCGCACTCAATAATTTTAAATTATTTCAGATGACAGATGCTCTGAAGGCTTTAGTATAAAGAAGTATTGCGTTTTTAAGAAAGAAAATATTAGTTTTGCGGCTCAAATCTAAATCAGAAGATGGTTGTCATATTCAAGAAATATTGACATTAAAAGGGAATTTGGTGTAACTCCAAAACTGTCCCGCAGCTGTAAGCTCATTAACTGAAACCCTTTAATACGTCACTTTTCATTTTTGAAAGGGAAGGCTGGGTGTAGGGAGCAAGTCAGAAGACCTGCCATTTTTATAGTAATAAATAGCTTTCGGGGATTGAAGCTTGAATTAAGAACGATACTTTTCACTCTGCGTGACAATAGTATTGTTTGATTATTCTATTCTCGTAAGCCAAAAATAGAGTTTATGAGATTTTTTTCTGCAAATATGATATCGTAAAATAATTTTCTTTTGGGATTTTCCTTTTCGATGTATTTTATTTCTTCATTAAAAAAAATCATTAAAACGTATCGTTTTACAAGGTGTTTTGCTTTTTAAACAAAAGCAGGTAGAAGTTTGTTTTTATAGAACTTTTGTTAAATGCGGGGTGTAAATCGACTTAAAGGCTTAAGTATATAATTTTAAATATTTAATAATGAAAAACCAATTTTTTTCCAAGCAGTTACTTGCAATTGCTTCTTTGATGATGTTAATAGTTTCGTGTAATAATGATGATGATTTTACAGCGCCTCCAGTGATAAAAGGCGAACAGTTGTTGAAAGATACTTTAACCATTGGGGAAACACTAAAATTAAGTTCAAAACTAGCAGATAGAAATAATGTTTCCTTCGAATGGGCTGTAGATGGGAAAGTGGTTGGATCTGATTCTACTTATGTTTTCAAACCAGAAACAAGAGGTGATTTTAAGGTTGTCATGACGGCCAAAAATGGTGGAGGACAAGTATCATTAACATACGATGTTCATACATTTGGAGCTTATGAAAATGGTTTTTTCATGATTAATGAAGGATGGTTCGGTCATGGAACTGGAACCGTTGGTTTTTATAGATACGATACAAAAGCAATAGAAGACAGTGTTTTTGTAAAAGTAAATCCAGATAAAAATTTAAAACCAGAATCGTCTACATTAGAATTTGGAACCATCTTTAATAAGAAATTATTTTTAGTTTCTAAAGCCGGCGGACCAGTTGTAGTGACAGATGCTTATTCGCTTAAAGAAGAAAAAAGAATTCCGGCTCAAGGCGGAAATGACTGGCGTGCAATAGTCGGAATTGATGAAAATCAAGCATTGCTGACTTCTAGTAAAGGAATATTTAAGCTTAATCTGAATACAATGGCATTGAATGGACAAATCGAAGGTGTTACAGGTCAGGTAGGAGATATTATTAAGGCTAATGGTTATATTTTTGCTTTATCTGCTTCAAAAGGAGTTGTTGTTGTTAATGCTTCAACATTAACAGTCGAAAAAACGATTCCAGGTATGGTTCTGGGATTTGCTGTTACAGATGATAAAAAAGTATGGGCTGCGGGAGGTAAAAATCTTATCAGCATAGACTCTAATACTCTTGAAGTAAAAGAAATTTCACTTGGTTTTCAAGCTAATGGAAGCTGGGGAGCTTGGCATCCGGGGTCGATTACGGCGGCTAAAAATAATGTTTTTATTGCTAAAAACGGAAGCTGGAGCGGAGGTAAAGAAGTTTATAAATATAATGGCACAGCAGCATCGTTGACAGCACCTTTTATTACGTTAACAAATTCAAATATATTGTACGGTGCAGGAATAGGTTACGATCATAAGAAAAATGTATTGATTGTAAATACAGTAAATGAAGGATTCGGCACTAATTTCGCGATCAATAACCTTTATTTGTTCAATGCTGATTCTGGTGCTAAAACAGGAACAGTAAGTTTTTCAGGATATTATTTTCCTGCGGTTTCTGTGTTTCATCAATAAGTTTTTTTGATTTTAACCGCAAAGAGCGCTAAGATTTACGTAAAGGTTCGCAAAGTTTAATGTATAGCTTTGTGAACCTTTGCGTTTTTTTTACTTTGTGTGCTTTGCTGTTAAATTTTTAATGAAAAGCATTAAAAACAAAAAACCCGAATATTACTATTCGGGTTTCGTGGTACCTCCAGGGATCGAACCAGGGACACATGGATTTTCAGTCCATTGCTCTACCATCTGAGCTAAGGTACCGTGCTGTGCACATTGCGGGTGCAAAGATAGAATCATTTTTCGTTTATCCAAAACATTTTAAAAAAAAAATCAATTCGTATCTTCGCAGAAACAAAAAGGAAATATGATTTTAACTGTTGATGTTGGAAATACTCGAATTAAAGCAGCTGTTTTTGAGGGAACTGCTGTTTTGGAGAGTTTTGTTTTTGAGAAAAATGAGCTCGAAAAAAAAATTAAAAAAATTTTAGGCAACTATCAAAAATGCTCAGATTTAGTAGTTGCCTCAGTAGGCAATGTCGAAAAACAATCCTTTTTGATTTTTGAAAAGCAGTTAAAGGTTCATTTTTTTACTCACGAAGATAAATTTCCTTTTCATAATAAATACGCAACACCAAAAACTTTAGGAATAGATAGGATGATTTTGGCAGCCGGAGCAACTTTGCAGTTTCCTAAACAAAATAGATTAGTGGTTGATGCCGGCACTTGCATAACCTACGATTTCATCGACGAAAATGATAATTATTTGGGCGGAGCGATTTCTCCGGGACTTCGTCTGCGTTACGAATCTTTGCATAATTATACAGCCAGACTGCCTTTGCTGAGTTTTGAAGAACCAGATCAATACATAGGAAATACCACAATGCAGGCGATTCATTCAGGAGTTGTAAACGGCTTCGTCTATGAGATTGATGGTTTTATCGATGAATATCGCCGAAACTTTTCAAATTTTATAATAATTTTAACGGGAGGAGATGCAGAATTTTTGGCTAAACGATTAAAAAATACCATATTTGCCAATTCAAATTTCCTTTTGGAGAGTTTGAACCAAACATTTCAATATAAAATCAACAATGATTAAAAAAATTATAATAAGCGCTTGTTTGCTTATATCGTTCGTTTCATTCGCTCAACAAGGTACTGCTTCTCCATATTCTTTTTATGGAATTGGTGATACTAGATTTAAAGGAACTCAGGAATTTAGGTCTATGGCAGGAGTTGCAGTTGAACAGGATAGTATTCACTTGAATATTGAAAATCCTGCGAGTTATGCAAGTTTGCTGCAAACAACATTTACAGTTGGGGGATCGTTTGGAACTTCTACTCTAAAAACAGATACAGAATCGGCAAAAGCACAAAGAGCCACTTTTGATTATTTGGCGGTTGGAATTCCAATGGGAAAATTTGGAGCTTCATTCGGTTTAGTTCCGTTATCTTCAGTTGGATATAAAATTTTAAATGATAATACAGCCACTCCTGGAGCAACAAGTACTCAGCTTAGCGGTAAAGGTGGTGTAAATAAAGCTTATATTGGTTTAGGGTATAAAATTAAACGAAATTGGAATATTGGTGCTGACATGCAGTATAATTTTGGAACCATTAAAACAACAAGTGTAGAAGCTATATCGGGTGTGCAAAATTCAACTACAGAGTTAAATACTTCTGAATTATCTGGTGTGAATTTCAATATTGGTACAATGTATCAGACAAAGATTTACAAAAAAGTTTCGTTGTTTACGAGTTTGAATTACACTTTTGCAAGTACATTAAGATCTAATAATACTAGAGAAATTACAGTAAGTGGTGATCCAGATCCTTATGTTTATAATCCAGATGCAGAAGATTTAAAACTGCCAAACAAGTTAACTATTGGAGCTGGTATTGGTGAGGCTAGAAAATGGTTAGTAGGTACTACAATGGCTTTTCAAGGAAATGGAGAATTTGCAAATTATTACAACGCAAACCCAAATGTTCGTTATGAAAAATATGCTAAATATGCTGTTGGGGGGTATTTTATTCCAAACTATACTTCATTCACAAGTTATTTGAGCAGAATTACTTATCGTGCCGGATTGAAATATGAAAAATTAGGTTTAATAGTTAATAATCAGTCAATAAATGATATTGGGATGACTTTAGGTGCTGGAATTCCAATTCCGGGGTATTTTTCAAATGTAAATATCGGGGTTGAATTTGGTAAAAGAGGAACAACGTCGGCGGGATTGATTCAAGAAAACTATGTTAACTTCAGTGCGAGTTTCTCATTTAATGATAAATGGTTTGTGAAGAGTAAATTTAATTAAGCATAACCTAATGTTTTTTTAAGCTCATTACAATTTACTACATTTGGCAAATGATTTTACCAAAAAAATATATTGTTTCTGTTGTTGTATTTGCTGTCATAACTCTTTTTTTTGGCTGCGAAAGCAATTTTAAAGAAGTTCAAAAAATTAACTTCTCAGAGTTTGTTCCGGCAAGTGATGCTGATACGGTAAATATTAAATATACAGACTCAGGACGCATAACAGGAGTTTTGATAAGTTCAAAAATGTTAGATTATTCTAACCTTGATTTCCCGTTTACAGAATTTCCAAAAGGAATAGATGTTACTTTATATGATAAAAAACAAAAGCGTACTTTTATAAAATCAAATTATGCTGTTTCCTATAAATTTACCAGTATAATTGATTTACAGGGAAAAGTGCGAATAACATCTGAGGAAGGTCAGGTTTTAGAAACCGAGCAGCTGTATTTTGATCAGAAAAACGAATGGTTTTATACAGAAAGAAAATTCAAACTTACAGATGCCAAGGGAGTTTCTTATGGGCAGGGAATTGATTTTAGTAAAGATTTTAAAGTGATTAATTCGCAGCGAATAAGCGGCGAAATTGAATCAAATGAATAAATATAATTATGGGTTATTTAAAATATACACAATACGTTTACATCCTTTTTGCCGTTTTTTTTATTTATGATGGTGTGACAAAATTAAACGAAGGAAACGAAAGTTATCCGATGAGTTTGATTATTGCCGGAATGGCGGTGTTTATGTTTTTCTTTAGAAGAAGATTTGTCAAGAAGTTTGACGATCGTAACAAAAAACAATAAAAATGGAAATTAGTATTATAATATTATGTTTAATACTATCAGCCTTTTTCTCTGGAATGGAAATAGCTTTTATTTCCTCAAACAAAATTTATCTTGGAATCGAGAAAAAACAAGATAATTTCTTGTCGCAAATTTTAACTAAACTTACAGAAAATCCATCAAAGTTTATTGCTTCGATGCTTATTGGCAACAATATAGCATTAGTAATTTATGGCTTTTATATGGGAGATTTGATTATTGGCTGTATTGCTGGTTTTGGTTTTCAATTTTCGGCTCTTGCAACAGTTTTGCTTCAAACTTTAATTTCGACTTTTATAGTTTTGATTACAGCTGAGTTTCTTCCAAAAGTTTTTTTTCAAATTTATGCCAATACGCTGATTAAGGTTTTTGCTGTACCGGCATATCTTTTTTATCGATTGTTTTATTATTTGTCAACCTTTTTTATCTGGATTTCTGACTTTGTTTTGAGGAAATTTTTTAAAACAGAAGGAGATCAAGTTCAATTGTATTTTAGTAAAGTTGAACTGGGTAATTATATCACAGAACAAATGAGTTCAGTAGAAGATGATGAAGAAGTTGACTCCGAGATTCAGATTTTTCAAAATGCGTTAGAATTTTCAGGCGTAAAAGCGCGCGATATTATGACCCCGAGAACAGAAATAGTCGATATCGATTTGTTTGACAGTATAAAAGATCTTAAAGAACTATTTATAGAAACAGGATATTCGAAAATTGTTGTAAGTCAAAATTCGCTTGATGACATTGTGGGTTATGTTCATTCATTTGACTTGTTTAAAAAGCCAAAAACAATAAAATCAGTTTTGATGACTGTGGAGTACGTTCCAGAAACAATATTGATAAAAGACGCCCTAAATATTTTGATAAAAAAGCGAAAAAATGTTGCCGTTGTTCTTGATGAATATGGTGGGACTTCTGGGATCATTACTATTGAAGATATTGTCGAGGAGCTTTTTGGAGAAATAGAAGATGAGCATGACTTAGACGAAGAATTGATTGAGCAGGAATTGGGTGAAGGAAAATATTTGTTTTCGACAAGATTAGATGTTGAGTATTTAAACGAAACCTACAAACTGATGATTCCCGAAGAAGATTCGTATGGAACCTTAGGAGGTTTTATTGTAAACCATACCAAAGAAATCCCTCAAAAAGGAGATGAAATTGTAATCGACAAGTATCATTTTGTGATAGAACAAGCTTCAAACAAGAAAATCGAGTTGGTCAAAATGACAATAAAAGAGTGATTTTTTTAGTAATTGAAAAAAATTGTGTAAAATAAAACCCTAGTTGTATTGTTATTAACTAGATAATTGTATTTTCGCAAACTGAATATAAAATTAACGATAATTAAAAATGGCAGTTTTAGCAAAAATTAGACAGCGTTCCGCTTTATTGATAGGAGTTATTGCACTTGCATTATTTGCATTTATAATACAAGATCTATTTACTAGAGGAACATTTGGTCAAAGTTCAAAAGATGTAGGAAGCATCGATGGAAAAGATATTTCATTTGAAGACTTTAGAGTTAAAGTTAGTAATGTTGAAAAAAGTGGTCAAGGAATTACTTCCACTGAAGCTGCAAATAGAGTTTGGGACCAAGAGGTTTCAATCGCATTATTATCAACTCAGTTTGATAAATTAGGATTGAGAGTTGGTGAAAAACACTTACTTGAAGTTTTAAAATCTGATCCAAATATTGGTAAAAACCCAATGTTTTTGAATGCAGCAGGAATGTTTGATGTAGTAAAATTTAAAGACTACTTTAAAGCAAACCCTGAAGCGGCTCAATTTATTTCTGAAAAAGAAAAAGATGCTGAGTTAAATGCAAAATTTCAAATTTACAGTACTTTAGTAAAATCTGGACTTTACACAACTGCTAGTGAAGGAAAGTTGAAATATGAAATGGAAGCAAACAAAGTAAACTTTGCTTATGCTGCTGCTTTATATTCGTCTATAAAAGATAGTGAAGTGAAAATTTCTGATGATGAAATCGTAGCTTACATGAAGAAAAATGAGAAAAAATTCAAAGCTGATGCAACTCGTGAAATTCAATACGTTTTAGTTGAGGATAAAGCTTCAAAAGAAGACGAAGCTGAAATTAAAGCTAAATTAACAGCTTTATTAAACGGAAGAGTAGAGTATAATGCAAAAACAGGTAAAAACGATACATTGCCAGGTTTTAAAAATGCAACAAACATTGCTGAATTTGTAAACTCAAATTCTGATGTTCCTTACGATTCTACTTATGTTGCTAAAAACAATCTTCCAGCAGTAGATGCTGATAAATTATTCAGCTTACCAGCTGGTTCTATTTATGGTCCTTATGTTTACGGAAGATATTATGCTATTTCTAAATCATTAGGATTTAAAGCAGGTGTTAATGCAAAAGCTAGTCATATTTTAATTGGTTACGAAGGATCTCAAACTCCAAGTCCAAAAGAAAAAAGAACTAAAGAAGAAGCAAAAGCTAAAGCTGAAGAAATTTTAGCTCAAGTTCAAGCTAATCCAGATAGTTTTATGATGCTTGCTTTTACAAGCTCTGATGATTCATCTGCACAACAAGGTGGTGATTTAGGATATTTTGGTCAAGGTCAAATGGTAAAACCATTCAATGATTTTGTATTCAACAACGGAATTGGAAAAGTTGGTTTAGTAGAAACTCAGTTTGGTTTCCACATTATCAAAATTACAGATAAACAAGACGGTATTCGTTTAGCTACAATCGCACAAAAAATTGAGCCATCTGAAGTTACTTCTGATAAAGTATTTACATTAGCAACTAAATTTGAAATGGATGCTGCTAATAAAGATTTTGCTGCTACAGCTAAAGAATTAGGTCTAAAAGTTGCTGCGCCAGTTACTGCAAAAGCAATGGATGAAGCATTTGGTCCGTTAGGAAATCAAAGAAACATCATTAGATGGGCATTTGACAAAGAAACAAGTACAGGAGATGTAAAACGTTTTGAAATAGCTAATATTGGCCATGTAATTGCACAATACAAAAGCGAAAACAAATCTGGTTTAGTTTCTGTTACTATGGCAAGACCTTATGTTGAGCCAATCTTGAAAAACAAGAAAAAAGCTGAAATGTTGAAAGCTAAAATGACAGGTTCAAGTATCGAAGCTATCGCTAAAAGTGCTGGTGTAGCTGTACAACAAGCTGCTAATGTTACTTTAGAGAATCCAGTTTTACCTGGAGGAGTTGGGCAAGAGCCTAAAGTTGTTGGTAATGCATTCGCTTTAGCAGCTAATAAAATTTCTGCTCCAATCGAAGGAAACACTGGAGTTTATGTAGTAAAAAACATAAGCACAGTTAAAGCTCCAGCGCTTCCAAATCATGCAGAGTATATTGCTAAAGTAAAAGCTCAAAGCGCATCTGATACAGGAAGAATTTTACCAGCATTAAAAAACAATGCTAAAATTGAAGATAACAGATTACAATTTAACTACTAGTATTTAGTAATTAGATTAAAAATATAAAACCCGAAGTGTTCTACTGAATACTTCGGGTTTTTTCGTTTACTAGTGTGTTAAATGTAGAAAATGAGAAGAGAATATAGTTTTGATTTTTATCAATAATATGCTCTTAAAAATGAGAATTGTCACTTTAGGAAATTAGCATAATAAAATAAAACAGAATGTAAAAAAGCGTCACGTAGAATTGTGCAGAGCAAATTGATTTAGTTTGCGTTAATTATCTCTATTCTTGCAGAATCATTTCATCATAAGAAAGAATAGTGTCGTATCCTTTTGATGAAAAATAATCTTTCGGATTTTCTTTAGAAACGGCCATTACAAAATCTCCTCCCCAAGCGCCAAGGCTTTTAATAGTGCCATTAAAATCAGGAAAAGCGACTTCCTTAATCGTTTCGATTTCAAGGATATTACTTAAGTGAATTTCGTGTTTCTCGACCGCATATTCAAACTCTTTTAGAGTCTTAGCGTTCAAAATTGCCTTAGTAATTTTATTGTTTTCAATAACGCTTTTGGTTAAATTTTGGTCTTTATGCCTGTTATAAGCATGTATTGCTGCTTTGCTGTTCTGCTTTTTATTTAGATAAACAAAGAAAATGTTTTTTGTAAAATCAGGTTTAAATAAAACTGGTTCTACATTGTTATTTTCTATTTTGTAGAGAATCGGAGTATTATTTTGAGCGCAGGCAATATCGTAACCACTTCCCCCAAAACTGTTTTTAAGCAATGTAAAAGCATTAACTTTTGTCCATTGAGCAATGTTGTTGATTAGTGTTGATGATGTTCCTAATCCCCAGTTTCTTGGAAAAGTAAGATGTGTAGTAATTTTGTACCCATTAGATTGTGTAATGAAATCTGGATTTAACAGGTAGGCTTCATGAAGAATATCAATTAAAGTTGTTCTTACAGTTTCAATTTCTGAATCGGCATTGGTTATGATTTCCGCAAATGTAAAAGTGTCTTCAAACCAAAGTTTTTGATCGTAGTCGTAGCTTTTCCATTCAATAATTTTATTATCATCATTTTCTACAACTAGATTTTGACCAAATTTTGTTGGTAATGCAAATGCGTCAGCGCCATCTAGAACTAAGTATTCTCCAGAAATGAGTAGTTTTCCGTTGCTGTAAAAGGTTGTTGACATACGTTGTCTTTATTATGTAAATTTCAGTATTTTAAATTGCCGCGCCTATTCGCTGTCGCTCGAGTCTAAATTCCAATTTTGGGATTTGAAATTTATTTAAAAGCTTTAAATATTGGAATTTTTAAATTTGGTTATTTTCTTAAGTTTTCAATAAATTCAACTACGGCACTATGAGAAACGGCAGTTTTCTTGAAATGGGATTTGATTAAATGACGTTCTTCGCTTGTAGCTTCAAATTGATTGATGATGTTGTTCAGGTGCATTTTCATGTGTCCTTCCTGGATTCCAGTTGTAGTTAAAGAACGCAATGCAGCAAAATTTTGCGCTAAACCTGCAACAGCTGTAATTTCCATTAACTCTCTTGCTGAAGGTTTTTGAAGAATTTCTAAACACAATTTTACCAGAGGATGCAGCGAAGTTAGACCTCCTACTGTTCCTAAAGCCAAAGGTATTTCTAACCAGAAAGTAAAAATTCCGTCTTCAATTTTAGCATGCGATAAACTTGAATATTGCCCGTTTTTTGATGCATAAGCATGAACTCCAGCCTCAATAGCTCTAAAATCATTTCCGGTTGCTAAAACCACAGCGTCTACACCATTCATAATTCCTTTATTATGTGTGACTGCTCTAAAAGGCTCCACTTCGGCAATTTGAACAGCTTGCACAAAACGTTCTGCAAATTCCAGCGGATTTTGAATGTGTTTTTCGGCTAAATCTTCAATTGGACACGAAACTTCGGCTCTTACAACACAATTTGTGACATAATTAGACAAAATGCTCATAATTACTTTCAGACTCTCATCATCAGAAAATAAACCAGAGTCTTGAAATTCTTCTTTTAATGTTGATGCAAATTGTTCTAAACAGGAGTTTATGAAATTTGCGCCCATACTGTCTTTTGTTTCGAAAGTAGCATGAAGTTGAAAATAATTTTCAAGTAAATTTCTTTTGTCTTTTAGCTGAATATCTAATATACCTCCGCCACGCTGCTGCATTTTTTTTGTAATGCTTTGTGTATCAGAGAAGAACTTTGGTTTTATTTCTTGAAAGAAAGATTGAAGTTTTTCAACCTCTCCGTTATAAGTAAAATGAACCTGACCTATTTTTTCAGTATCAATAATTGTTGTTTTAAAACCTCCACGCGTCGACCAGAATTTTGCGGCTTTTGATGCAGCTGCAACAACTGAACTTTCTTCAATTGCCATTGGGATGGTTTTGTACTTTCCGTTTATCAAAAAATTCGGAGCAACTCCAAGTGGAATATATAAATTTGAAATCGTGTTTTCGATAAATTCATCATGTAATTGTTGGAGCTTTTCATCTGAATTCCAGTAATTTCTTATAATATTTAGTGCCTCCTCAGGCGTTGAAAAATATTCGTTTGCAATCCAGTTTATTTTTTCCTTTTTGGATAATTTAGAAAATCCGGCAACAGCGTTGTTCATTCTCAGTATATTAAATAATATTGTTGCGGCAAAGATACTATTTTAAGAGTTTTGTTTGCAATGTATTTCAAACATGAAAATACGCAATCGTTATTTTTTTTAACATTTAACACTTAAAATGTGTATTATGTTTATTTTTTTTACTAAAATTGGGCTCTTTTTATATTTAAAATAATTCTGATGAATACAAGTAAAATTACTGTTGTGCTTTTGTTAATAGTTGCGACAGTTTTTGGGCAGCAAAAGATAACGGTTGAAAACATCTACGGCGGGGCATTTCGGGCAAAAGGAATGGATGCATTGCAATCTTTAAAAAACACAAACCAATATACGGTTTTAAATGTTGACCAAGCAAATAGGAGTATGCAGATCGATTTATATGACTTTGCAACTCTAAAAAAAGTATCAAACTTAATAGATACTAAAAACCACGCAGCACTTTCAGACGGGATTGACAGTTATACCTTCGATGCTTCAGAAAAAAAGATTTTAATTGCCTGCAATTCTAAAAAAATCTTCCGTCACTCTTTTACAGCAGATTATTTTTTATATGATATTGCTTCTAAATCATTAACAAAATTATTCGATTTTCAAATTCAAGAGCCAACTTTTTCTCCTGATGGAACTAAGATTGCTTATGCGAAAGAAAATAATTTATACGTTTATGACTTAGCATCAAAAAAATCTACAGCGATAACTACTGATGGAAAGAAGAATGCAATTATAAACGGTATCACTGATTGGGTTTACGAAGAAGAATTTGCTTTTGTGCGTGCTTTTGACTGGAGTAAAGACAGTAAAAAGGTAGCTTATATTCGTTTTGACGAAAGTCAGGTTCCTGAGTTTTCGATGTCAATTTTTCATAAAGATTTGTATCCAACGGTTGAAACGTTTAAATACCCTAAAGCTGGAGAGAAAAATTCAGTAGTTTCATTGCATATTTATGATACTGCAGGAAATACTTCTAAAAAAGTAGATTTAGGAAATTACAATGACTTTTATATTGCAAGATTACAATGGACAAATGATAACAATACATTATCAGCTCAGGTTTTAAACCGTCACCAAAGTAATCTTGATTTGTTATTTGTTGACGGAACAACTGCTGCTGCAAAAGTAGTTTTAAATGAAAAAGACAAAGCTTACGTTGATGTTACAGATAACTTAACTTTCTTAAAAGATAATAGTTTTATCTGGACAAGCGAAAAAGATGGTTTCAATCATATTTATCTTTATGATAAAACAGGGAAACTTAAAAATCAGGTTACAAAAGGAAGCTGGGAAGTGGTTTCATACTACGGTTTCGACGAAAAAACAAAAACTATTTTCTACCAATCTACAGAAAATGGTTCTATCAATAGAGATGTTTACAGAATTGGCTTAGACGGAAAAAGCAAAACTCGTTTAACTTCTAAAGTTGGAACAAGTGCAGCGACATTTAGTCCTAATTTCCAATTTTTTATTAATACTTATTCCAGCGCTTCTCAGCCAACAACTTACACTTTAAATGAGGCTAAAGCAGGAAAAGAAATTCAAGTTATAGAAAACAATCAAGCACTTGCAGATAAATTGAAGGCATATAATCTTCCTGCAAAAGAATTTTTTGTTTTAAAAACAGCTAAAGGAAATGAATTGAACGCATGGATCATGAAGCCAAAAGATTTTGATGCTTCAAAAAAATATCCTGTTTTCATGTACCAATATTCTGGTCCAGGATCGCAGCAAGTAAATAATGATTGGAACAACTCTGATGATTATTGGTTTGCTTCTTTAACACAACAAGGTTATATCGTGGCTTGTGTTGATGGTAGAGGAACTGGTTTCAAAGGTGCCGATTTCAAAAAAGTTACTCAAAAAGAATTAGGGAAATACGAAGTTGAAGACCAAATTGATGCGGCAAAAGTAATTGGAGCTTATCCTTATGTTGATGCTTCAAGAATTGGAATCTTCGGATGGAGCTATGGTGGATTTATGGCTTCGAACTGTATTTTTCAAGGAAATGATGTGTTTAAAATGGCAATCGCTGTTGCGCCGGTTACAAACTGGAGATTTTATGACAGCGTTTACACAGAAAGATACATGCAGACTCCACAAGAAAATGCGAGCGGATACGATAAAAACTCTCCAATAAACCACGTTGATAAATTAAAAGGTAAGTTTTTATTGATTCACGGATCTGCTGATGACAACGTTCATGTTCAAAACTCTATGCAAATGATGGAAGCGTTGATTCAAGCAAACAAACAATTTGATTCTCAGATTTATCCTGACAAGAACCATGGTATTTATGGCGGGAAAACCAGAATTCAGCTTTATAATAAAATGACTAACTTTATCAAAGAAAATTTATAATCTTAAAATATACTAACTTAAAATAATAATGAATAATATGGGAGAAACTCAAGTAAAAACTGCGCATCCAAAAGGTCTTTGGGTATTATTTGGAACAGAGATGTGGGAGCGATTCAATTTTTATGGAATGCGCGCTTTGTTAACTTTATTTCTTGTGAATTCATTATTGATGAAAGAAGAAGAAGCTTCTTTAATTTATGGAGGTTTCCTTGGACTTTGTTATTTAACACCAATGTTGGGCGGTTTTATTGCAGACCGTTTTTTTGGAAATAGAAATTGTATTTTATTAGGTGGATTGATGATGGCGATTGGGCAGCTTTTGTTGTTTACAAGCGCAACTGTTTTTGACGCAAATTTAGGTTTAGCAAAAACTATAATGTATTGCGGATTGGGTATAATCGTTTTTGGAAACGGTTTCTTTAAACCTAATATTTCTAGTATGGTGGGAAGTTTGTATCCTAAACAAGAAAAGACAAAATTAGATACAGCTTTTACTATTTTCTACATGGGAATTAATTTAGGAGCATTCTTAGGTCAATACATTTGTCCAATTTTAGGAGATGTCAAAGATTCTGGGGGTGTTCGTGATATTCATGCTTTTAAATGGGGATTTTTAGCAGCATCTATTGCGATGCTTTTAGGAACAACTCTTTTTTACTTCTTAAAAAACAAATATGTTGTATCGCCAGAAGGAAGACCTTTAGGAGGTTTGCCATCGAAAAATGTTTCAGCTGATTTTGAAGAAGGAGAAGCACAACAAGCTAATTTTTCGAATAAAGCGTTGACTATGGCAGGAATTGCATTTGTTGCGTTAGGATTCTTTTTTCATTATGTAGTAGGGCAGAATTTAATTTATACTTTAATTTATTCAAGCGGTATTGCGTTAGCAGGATTAATTGTTTCAGACTCATCGCTGACTAAGATTGAAAGAGATAGAATTATAGTAATTTATATTGTTTCATTCTTTGTTATCTTCTTCTGGGCAGCATTTGAGCAGGCAGGATCATCATTAACTTTTATTGCAGATAATCAAACAGATCGTAATTTCTTTGGCTTTCAAATGCCGGCTTCTATGGTGCAAATCTTTAACGGTTTGTTCGTTGTGGCTTTGGCAGTTCCTTTTAGTGTAATTTGGGATACTTTGAGAGCTAAAGGCAAAGAGCCAATTTCTCCAGTGAAATTAGCAGTTGGATTGGTTGTGATCTCTATAAGTTTCTTTATGATTGCAACTCAGGTTTCATACATTGGAACTTCAGGTTTATTGGCAATTAAATGGCTTATTTTATTATATTTCTTAAACACATGTGCTGAGCTGTGTTTATCTCCAATTGGATTATCATTAGTTGGTAAATTATCTCCAAAACGTTTTGCTTCATTATTGTATGGAGTATTCTTCTTGTCTAATGCTTCTGGGTATGCTTTAGGAGGAACTCTAGGTTCAATCTTGCCGGCAACAGGAGATAAATTTGCAAAAGCGAAAGAATTAGGTATCGATCTTCAGGCAGTTTTAGATAAAACAATAACTCCAACTGCAGAGCAGCTGGCTCTTTTAGACAAACATCAAATTAGTGCAGCGAATCACTTTTTTGCAGGATTCGAAATACATAATTTATATGAGTTTTTTATGGTGTTTGTTGTTCTTACTGGAATCGCAGCAATTATATTGTTTGCTTTGACTCCATTTTTGAAGAAAATGATGCACGGTGTTAGATAAATAATTGTAATAATATATAAAAAATTACCTACAGGTTTAGGCTTGTAGGTAATTTTAATTTTAAAGAGTTTGTAAGTATGTGGAATAAGCACCCAAAAGCATTGCCTTATTTGTTTTTATCTGAAATGTGGGAACGTTTCGGCTATTATTTAATGATTGGAATTTTTACTTTATATCTTAAAGATGTAGAGAGTGGTTTTGCCATGACCGAAAAAGAAGCTTCTGATTTGTACGGAACCTTTATTGCATTAGTTTTTCTTACTCCTTTTATTGGAGGCTTAGTTGCTGATAGATATTTAGGCTATAAAAAGTCGATTGTTTTTGGCGGTATTTTAATGGGTATTGGTTATTTCTTAATGGGAGTGCATGATATTACAGTACTCTACATAGCGATGACTTTGGTGATTATTGGGAATGGTTTTTTCAAACCCAATATTTCTACATTGTTAGGAAGTTTTTATACCAATGAAGAATATAAAGATAAAAAGGACGAAGGCTACAATATTTTCTATATGGGAATTAATGTTGGGGCTTTTATTTGTAATTTCTTTGGTGCTGCTTTGCAGATTCTTTTAGGTTGGCATTGGGCTTTTATGGCTGCAGGAGTTGGAATGTTTATAGGTGTAATTGTGTTTTTATTAGGAACTAAACATTACGTAGGACACGATCAGAAAAAAGGTGTGCAGGAAGGTGATATGCCATTTTATAAAATCATCCTTTTTATTTTATTGCCGTCATTTGTTTTTGGTGCAATAGGCTGGTTGATAAAAGGAGTTGCATCAGAAACTAATTTGAATAGTTCGATCTTTGGTTCAGACAGTACAGATGCCTTTATTTTTGCTTGTATTCCAATCGTTTTGTTTTATGGATCACTTTATGTTAGAGCTAAAGCAGAAGACAAACGTTCAATAGGAGCTTTATTAGCTATTTTTGGAGTAGTGATTTTATTTTGGGGTGTTTTTAAACTTAATGGTTCAGCACTTACTACTTGGGCAGATCGTTATACAGATCGAGAAGTAACCGGAACAGCTGGTCAGGTTGTTGGTAAAATCAAATTAGCAAAAGAAGTAGAGTATAAAAAAGAATCAACAGAGCTTTATGATGACCAGTTTCGTTTACAAAAGGTAAATGGAGTTGTTCAAAAAGAAGAGAATTATCCTTTGTATTTTAGAAATGTCGCTCCAGAAAAATTACCTGCTGAAGGCGGTAAAGTGCATCTTTGGGCTACAAACTTAAGCCAGTCTATTAATCCGGGCTGGGTAATTATATTAACACCTTTGGTTGTGGCATTCTTTTCTTTTTTAAGAGCAAGAAAAAAAGAGCCTTCAACACCTACTAAAATTGCTTTTGGATTGTTAATTTCGGCCTTGTCTGTTTTGGTTATGATAGCAGCGGTAAAAATTGGCGGTAATGGAACAGAGAAAGTCAGTGTTTGGTGGTTAGTGGCAAATTACGGAATAATCACAATTGGAGAATTGTTTTTAAGTCCTATGGGATTATCTGTAGTTTCTAAATTAAGTCCAGTTAATATTACTTCATTGATGATGGGAGGTTGGTTTTTATCAACTTCAATAGGAAATAAGCTAAGCGGCGTTTTGGCGAGTATGTGGGATACCTATGATAATAAAGTCAACTTTTTTTGGGTTAATTTTGCGTTGCTGATGTTTGCGACTGTGCTGATGTTTGCTTTAGTAAAACAGCTTAACAAGGTGATGAAAGAAAGAGGAATCAATTAATTATAAATAAATGGAACAGAAGATTACTTTAGAGGAAATTCAAAATTTTAAAGGCAATTATCCAAAGCAATTGTGGTACTTGTTTTTTGTCGAAATGTGGGAGCGTTTTTGCTTTTACGGAATGCGGGGGGTTCTTGTTATTTTTATGGTAGATCAGCTTTTTTTAAAAGAAGATCACGCTAGTTTACAATATGGTGCAATTCAGGCTTTTGTATATGCATTTACTTTTATTGGAGGTATTTTTGCTGATAAAGTTTTAGGATTTAAAAAATCATTGTTTTTTGGAGGAATCGTTATGATTCTTGGAAATCTTTTGATCGCTGTTTCGCCTCACGATTTCTTTTACTATGGTATTGCATTTTCTATTATTGGAACAGGTTTTTTTAAGCCAAACGTTTCATCAATGGTAGGAGAATTGTATCACGAAAGTGACGGACGTAGAGATGCTGGTTACGGAATGTTCTATGCCGGAATCAATGTAGGAGGCCTTTTTGGAGGTGCTTTATGTGTTTATTTAGGGAAATATTATTCTTGGCAATTATGCTTTTTGTCAGCCGCAATAGTAATGTTTTTAGGGTTGATTACATTTTTGTTTACTAAGAAATATTTAGGACCAATTGGAGATTCTCCATTGTTGAATTTAGAGCCTGGTAAAAGACGAATTCGCGAAATAGCAGTATATGCTTTATCAATTTTAAGTTTACCATTTATTTTTATAATGGTTAAAAATACTGACTATACAGATTATTTCATGTATACAATTGGTATCGTTGCGGTTTTGTATTTTGTATATGAATTGCTTAAACTTGGAGATGTAAAAATGCAAAAGAAACTCTTTGCAGCTTTCTTATTTGTATTTTTCTATTTCTTGTTTAACTCAATTTATGAACAAAGCGGTGGTTCATTATCTCTTTTTGCGAAAGACAACTTGAATAATAAATTGTTGTTTTTTAATATTGACCCAAATGTTGTCAATAATAGTTCAAATACCTTTTTTGTAGTCGTTCTAAGTCCGCTTATTGGATTGTTGTGGATTTGGTTGGGGAAACGAAAAATAGAGCCAAATACATTAATTAAATTTGGAATAGGATTTTTGTTTCTGGCAGCCTCTTTCTATATCTTCTATCTTACTAGATTTTTTGCTGATTCAAAAGGGATAGCATCACTAAACGTGTTTACTTTAGCTTATTTAGTAACAACAATCGGTGAGCTTTGTTTAGGGCCTATTGGAATGTCGATTATTACAAAATTGTCTCCAAAAAGATTGTTCGGAATGATGATGGGATTGTGGTTTTTAGCTAGTGCTTTTGGTCAACTGGCAGCAGGAAAGTTAGGAGCTGAAATCTCAAGATCAAATACAGGAGATACTTTAGTTTCTAAATTACAGTCTTACACAGAGGGTTACTATCAATTGGCAATTTATTCGCTTATTGCAGGAGTTATTTTGATTGCTATTTCTCCAATAATTAGAAAATTAATGCAAGAAGTTAAATAGTTAATTATTATTGACTTTTTGATTAAATTTGTCAAAAAATAAAAGAACATGAAAAAGATATTCTTAATAACATTGTTTTTAATTGGTGCATTTGTAACTCAAGCCCAAGAGTTAAAGTGGTACACAGATGTAAAAGAAGCAATTACAGTTAGTAATAAAGAAAAGAAACCAATGTTGATGTTCTTTACAGGCAGTGATTGGTGTGGATGGTGCATTCGTTTGCAGAACGAAGTATTGAAAACAGCTGAATTTAAAAAATGGGCTTTAGACAATGTTGTTTTGGTAGAGCTTGATTATCCAAGACGTGTTCCTCAAACGCCAGAGTTAAAAAATCAGAATAATGAATTGCAGCAGGCTTTTGGAATTCAAGGATTTCCTACGGTGTTTTTTACCAGCGCAGAATCTAAAGACGGAAAAGTTAATTTTAAAGGTCTAGGAAAAACAGGTTATGTTGCCGGTGGTCCATCGGCTTGGTTAACTGTGGCTGAAGAAATCGTTCATCCTAAAAAGTCTTAAAAAGAGAAAATAGATTTCTATAAATAGAAACTCCTTACAGTAATGTAAGGAGTTTTTTTTATGTATAAGGAAAAGATTTTCATTTTGGCAGTAATTAGTGCTTTATTGTTTAAACATGGATTAAAAAACATATAATGTATTTTTTGTGTTTATTAAATTTGGATAATTAAAATATTATGTTAATTTCGTCACGCTATACTAACCAAAAACCAATCTACTATGACTAAAAAATTACTTATCCTACTATTTTTTTTAGGTTCATTTTTTATGCAGGCGCAAAATCTCGCTTGGCGGACAAACATGACAGATGCCATTGCAATCAGCAATGAACAAAAAAAACCAATGTTAATTTTATTCACTGGTGCAGGTGTACCAGAAAATTTACAAAATGAAATTTTTAAAACCCCAGATTTTGCTGTTTGGTCTCGAGATAATGTAGTTTTGGTAAAACTAGACCTGTCAGATTCTTCAGCTTCAGCTACTGACAAAGAGCAAAATATTAAACTGAAAAATGCTTTTGGCGTTGAAGATCTTCCTGAAGTTTGCTATGCAATAGCTTCAATAAGAAAAAATAAAACAACTTTTAGTGCTTTAGGCAAGATTGCTTACAAGCCCGGCGGTGCAAAAGCATGGATCGCTGAATCTAATAATATTTTGCACCCAAGTGAATAGTGAATTTAATTAAGTTTTCTTAGTTTAATTTGTAGAATCCCTTTTCGGCAGTAGCATGAAAAGGGATATTTTTTTTAGCACAGCTTGCCTCCCATATTTTTTGAATTTTGTATGAATTTGAAGCGTCAGCCACAATGATTTTGGGATGAAGATGTGCTAAAATTCGATCAAGATTTATTTTTGGAGATTGTGTTAGAATTAGTATATCGGGTTGTAATTTATCAACGTAAATTCCTGTGCTGTCTACAATGAGAATTTTTTTGCCATTAAAAAACAAAGTGTTTTTAATTTTTTTTGGTTCACTCAATATTCCAAAATTTCCCACTAAATAAGAATTAAGTATAAAGTTTCTTGTATTAGGTTTTAAAATAGTATCTGCAGCATAAAATGTAATATTTTTTCCTGCCCTCGTGGTTATCAACGTACTTTTCTTTACGTTGTAAACAATTAATTCATGTTGACCTGCGATTTCTTTTTTAGTATAAATTAAAGACAACTGCAGTAAAACTATGGATAGTGCAAACGCGGTAAAATGAGT
Organism: Flavobacterium sp. FlaQc-28; assembly: GCF_044007415.1. Classification (NCBI taxonomy): domain Bacteria; kingdom Pseudomonadati; phylum Bacteroidota; class Flavobacteriia; order Flavobacteriales; family Flavobacteriaceae; genus Flavobacterium; species Flavobacterium sp. FlaQc-28. The sequence goes on along the minus strand of NZ_JBIPCM010000001.1, from coordinate 274,089 downwards.
AAAAGTTCTGTTTTTTGACCAAATAATACAGCTGATAATTAGAAAATAAAGAGAAAATAGATAATAGGAGTTAAAGCTTATATTTTGAAAAACAAATGATTCAAACGATGCAACATAATGAATTGTTTGGTTTAAAAGATAAATGCTTTTTTCAAAGATTTCAACAAGAAACATTGGCGGACTTATAAAAATGGCAATTATCATAACGATTATGCCAGCAATCATTATGAAAGATAATATGGGCAGAATAACAATGTTGGTTACAAAAAATAAACCCGGAAATTGATGAAAATAATAAAGACATAGAGGCAGAGTGCCAATTTGAGCAGCAAAAGAAACGGTTAATGCATCCCAAATATAAATTGATATTTTGTTTTTAGGAGTCCATATTTTTTTTAGTTCCGGTTGAAGCCAAACAATAAACAGCAACGCTAAATAACTCAATTGAAAACCAACATCAAACAAAAAATAAGGTTCAAATAGTAATATAAGTAAAATTGAAACTAGGAGAGTATGATAAATATTTCCGCTTCGACGCAAATGATTGCCTATTGCTACAAAAGAAAACATGACAACCGAGCGCAGCACCGAAGGCGATAAACCAGAAATTATCGCAAAACCGGCTAATGATATTAAAATTGAAATTAATTTAATGGCAGAACCTTTGCGAGTATTAGGAATAGGTTTTAAAACAAAAGCAATAAACAGCATTATAAAACCAACGTGTAAGCCAGAAACCGAAAGAACATGTGTCGCTCCAGAATATTGATAATCTTTAATTATATCTGATGAAATTTCTTGCTGCTGACCTAGTATTAATGCAAGCGCAACATTCATTTCGTCTTTATTAAAATGAGCGCTTTCAAGATTTTTTAGAATAGTTGAATGCAAGCGTCCGCAATAATACCAAATGTCTTTTTTGATTGTTTTGCTTACTGAGATTTCTGACTTCTCACAATATAATTGCGCATATATTTGTTTGTCTGATAAGTATTTTGAATAATCAAATTGATTCGGATTTTTATTAGAAGGAGTTCGCTGTATAGTGGCTTTTACTCTAATTATATTTCCTATAATCAAAGGATTGCGTAAGCTGTCTTTTTGAATATTTACAATTATTTTACCTGAATAAATGTTGTTGTCAATTTCTTTGATGAGCCCAATGTAACGATCACTATAATTGTTGCTTTTGAGTTTTTCGCGAAGTATAAAAGTTATAAAGTGTGGTTTTTCGAATGCAGTTTTTGAGTGCGTATAATTCGACTTGTCAAAAGAGTCAGTGTGAAAAATCAGCACGCATATTCCTGTAGATAATGAAATTAGATAAGTGCCTAATCCAAAATAAATGTTTGTTTTTTTGTTGTTTTTTGCTGCAAAATAAAGCAGACAAAATAAAATCGTGCTAGAAAGAAGAAATGTACAAGCGGTTAAGATAGAAGGCTGGCAATAATAAGAGATTATTATACCCAAAATAAAGCATAACGTAATTTTAACTAAAGGAAAATCTAATACTTTCATGGTTTAAAAGTATTAAATTTATGTAAGAAAAAGAATATAAATAGGTTAAAAAGTTATTCTATTACTCGATTGATTTGTACAAAGGAATTTTGATAATATGGTTCTTTGGTAGATGAAATTATAACACCTTTTGAAGTAGAAGAATGTACAAATTTTATTTCATTTGAGCTGACTTCAACAATTAATCCTACATGATTAATTTGTCTGCTTCTATTGGTCTTAAAAAATATTAAATCACCTTTTTGGGCATCATTAAATTTTATTACGGTTCCAATTTTAGCCTGCTCAAAAGAACTTCTAGGAAGTTTTATGTGTTCAGATTCGAATGTTGTAAAAACTAATCCAGAGCAATCGAAACCACTTTTTGTTGTACCTCCTGCTTTGTATTTAACACCAATATTGTCCGTTGCAATTTCAATTAAATTATTTACAACATATCTATTTTCTCGTTTCGATTCTTTTTTGTTCACAGCAGTAGAGGCAGATTTACAAGAAGTAAACAGCACAGTTAAAAGAAGGAAAATGAGTAGTTTTTTCAAAATAAAAAATTTAAGCTTTTAAATCAGCAACAATAAGTTTAGCTGTTTTTTTACTGGCACCAACTCCGCCAAGTTTTTCTTCTAAAATATCATAGTTTTTAAGCAATTTGGTACGATAAGAAGGTTCAAGTAATTTGTTTAATTCTTCTTTTATGCGTTTTGTATTGCATTCACCTTGAATTAATTCAGTTACAACCTCTTGATCCATAATTAAATTAACAAGCGAAATGTATTTTAAAGTAATGATGCGTTTTGCAATTTGGTAAGAGATAGAATTTCCTTTGTAACAAACAACTTCTGGAACTTTAAAAAGTGCTGTTTCTAAAGTAGCAGTTCCCGAAGTTACTAAAGCAGCTGTAGAGGAACGAAGTAAGTCATATGTTTTGTTTGAAACAAAAGCTATGTTTTTATTTTTTATAAACTGTTGGTAAAACTCAAAATCTTGACTCGGTGCACCAGCAATAACAAATTCATAATCTTGAAAATCGTCAACAACGCTCAGCATTACACTCAGCATTTTTGTTATCTCCTGTTTACGGCTTCCTGGTAAAACGGCAATAATTGGTTTTTCGCCTAAATTATTTTCTGTTCTAAACGCAATTTCATTAAAAGAAGGTTGATTCTGAATGGCATCAATCAAAGGATGTCCCACAAAATCAACAGGAAAATGATGTTTGTCTTCATAGAAACTTTTTTCAAAAGGTAAAATAACAAACATCTTATCAATATCATGTTTTATGGCATTGATTCGGTTTTCTTTCCAAGCCCAAATTTGCGGCGAAATATAATAATGTGTTTTATAGTTAAGAGCTTTGGCCCATTTTGCAATACGCATATTAAAACCTGGGTAGTCAATAAAAATTAAAACATCAGGCTGAAATTCAGAGATATCCTTTTTACAGATTTTAATATTATTCAATATGGTTTTTAGGTTAAAAATAACTTCAACAAATCCCATAAAAGCCAACTCGCGATAATGTTTTACTAATGTTCCGCCAGCCTTTTGCATTAAGTCGCCGCCCCAAAATCTAATGTCGGCTTGAGGATCTTCCTCATACAATGCTTTCATTAAATTTGAACCGTGTAAATCTCCAGAAGCTTCACCAGCTATTATGTAGTATTTCATGTTGACCAATTTTTATTGCTGCGCAAAGATAGGTTTTTAAATAATTAGAGTTGAAATTGCTAAAACAATCACCGCCAAAATTACACCTCTTGCCATTATTTCTTTGTTTCTGTTTAAAAGAATTAGAAAAACCGCAAGATCTAAAGTGGTGCCAATAGTAATTACTTTTCCTAAATAACCTTGCTGTTTAATCGTTTGAATTCCTGTTGAAAGATCAAGTGATGTAAAGGTTTTAATGAATAAAAGACTTCCAAGAATAGAAGTCAGGATCCCAATAATAAATCCAATAATAAAATCTTTTTTATTCATTTAAATTCCAAGTATTAAGTTGCTGCATCGAATGATGAGCGGTTAAATCAAATTGTACCGGAACAACTGATATGTATCCGTTTTCTAAAGCCCATTCATCTGTATCTTCGCCTTTATCTTCATTTACAAATTTACCCGTAAGCCAGTAATAATCTTTTCCAAAAGGAGTTTGTCTTTTGTCAAATTTTTGAGAATAAAAAGCTTTCGCCTGACGACAGATTTTTATTCCCTTAATTTCTTTTTGACTTAGTTTTGGAAAATTTACATTTAAAACCACACCTTCTGGCAGTTTGTTAGCCAGAGTTTCTAAAGTTATTTTCTTCACAAAAGCTTTAACAGGTTCGAAATCAGCATTCCAGTCAAAATCTAAAAGAGAAAAACCAATTGCTTGAATCCCTTCAATTCCTGCTTCAACAGCAGCGCTCATAGTTCCAGAATAAATCACATTAATAGACGAATTAGATCCGTGATTGATTCCTGAAACGCATAAATCTGGCTTTCTTTTTAGAATTTCATTTACCGCCAGTTTTACACAGTCAACAGGCGTTCCAGAACAGCTGTATTCTGTAATTGTATCTTCATCTTTAGAAATTTTGTCTAAAAATAAAGTGTTATTTATGGTAATAGCGTGTCCCATGGCACTCTGAGGTTTGTCTGGAGCAACAACAACAACATCGCCAATTGTTTCCATTACACTTATCAAAGCCCTTATTCCTGGAGCAAGAATTCCGTCGTCGTTTGTTACTAATATTAAAGGTTTTTGAGTACTCATGCTGTGATTTGTATTTTTAATTTATCAAAATTAAAGCTTCTTAAAACAAATGTAGTAACAGATTTTGGTAGAATACTAACAAATAAATAAAAATTGTAAACTAAATTCGGGAAGACTTTTGCGCATCAAACATTTTTATATCTTTAACAAAAAATTATAGTGAACTTGGCATGTTGGCATAGTTTTTACCGTAACTTAGATTAAAAAATTTGATGAATGCTATTATTAAGTTTATGAAAAGAAATTATAAAATCCTTATAGCCGTATTATGCTTGTCTCTGACCTTGTTTGCTTTTAAAATAAATGCAGACAAATCTGGCGATCCGGATCCAAATAGAGATAAAACACTTCTGGAATTACTAGCGTTTGTTATTGAAAAAGGACATTACAGCCCGGCTGAAATTAATGACGAATTCTCTAAAGGTATTTTCAAAGATTATATCGAAGCTTTAGATCCTTCTAAAAGGTTTTTTCTTCAATCAGATATTGATGGGTTTAAGCAGTATGAATTAATGCTTGACGATCAGTTTTTGAATAAAGATTTGACGTTTTTTAATTTGACGTACACGAGGTTGATGAAAAGAATGGAAGAGAGTAAAAAACGTTACAAAACGATTTTAGCACAGCCATTTAATTATAACACTGACGAGACTTTTAATTCAGATTATGAGCATCTTCCTTATGCGAAAAACTTAACAGAGATTAATGAAAGATGGAGAAAACAAATTAAGTTATCTACACTTTCATCGCTTGTTACAAAGCAGAAAATTGAAGAAGAGAAAAAGAAAAAAGATCCAGCTTACAAAGAAAAAACGTTTGAAGCTTTAGAGAAAGAAACTCGTGACAGCTCATTAAAATCTTTAGATGATAACTTTAGTGTTATTAAAGATTTGAATAAAGATTATTGGTTTTCAGTGTATTTGAATTCAATTATGGCTCGTTTTGATCCGCATACAAGTTATTTTGCACCAGAAGAAAAAGATCGTTTTGATGTAAATATTAGTGGAAAATTAGAAGGGATTGGAGCAAGATTAACTAAGAAAAATGATTTCACACAAATCGATGAATTAATTTCTGGCGGACCTGCTTGGAAAGGAAAACAACTTGAAGCAGGAGATTTGATCTTGAAAGTAGCTCAAGGAAATGAAGAGCCGGTAGATGTAGTTGGAATGCGTCTTGATGATGTTGTGAAAAAAATTAAAGGACACAAAGGAACTGAAGTAAAACTAACAGTTAAAAAAGTCGACGGAAGTATTAAGGTTATTTCGATTATCAGAGATGTTGTCGAAATTGAAGAAACTTATGCAAAATCTAGTATTGTTGAAAAAGACGGATTAAAATACGGGGTTATTTATCTGCCTAAATTTTATATCGATTTTGAAAACAAAGACGGCCGTGATGCAGGAAAAGATATCGCTCTTGAAGTAGAAAGATTGAAAAAAGAGAACATAAACGGAATCGTTCTTGACGTTCGTGATGATGGCGGTGGATCTCTTTCTACAGTTGTTGATATTGCTGGTTTATTTATTGAAGAAGGGCCAATTGTTCAGGTAAAATCTGCAGGAAAAAAGAAAGAAGTTTTATACGATAAAGATAAAAAAATAGAGTGGGACGGACCATTAGTAATTATGGTAAACAGCTTCTCTGCATCGGCTTCTGAAATTTTGGCTGCGGCAATTCAGGATTACAAACGTGGTGTTATCATTGGCAGCAAACAAACTTATGGTAAAGGAACAGTTCAAAATGTACTTGATTTGAATCAGTTTGTTCGTAACGCAAATTACGGAGACTTAGGAGCATTGAAAATCACAGGGCAAAAATTCTATAGAATTAACGGAGGTTCTACACAATTAGAAGGTGTTCACAGCGATGTTGTTATGCCAGATCGTTATGCTTACCTGAAAATGGGAGAGCGCGATATTGACAATGCTATGCCGTGGGATAAAATTGATCCAGCTGATTACAGCATTTGGACTTCTAACGAGAACTTTACTAAAGCAATTCAAAATAGTAAAAACAGGATTGCACAAAGTCCTCAATTTAAATTAATTGAAGATAATGCGAAATGGATTGATGTTAAAAACAAAGAAAACACATACAGCTTGAATATTAAGAGTTTTAAAGAAACTCAAGAGCAAGTTGAAAATGAAGGAAAAAAATACAAACCAATTTCTGATTATAAAAACAACTTAGTTTTTAAATCACTTCCTTATGAAGAAGCTGAAATGAGCAGCGATGCAGCTTTGAAAGAGAAAAGAGATGTTTGGCATCAAGCTTTGTCTAAAGATGTTTATGTTGAAGAAGCTTTGAATGTTTTAGATGATTTACAATCACCAAAAGGTTATGTGAAAAATACAGTTTCTCCAAAAATGAAAAAGGATAAATTGGTGAAATCTTAGTTCTCGATAGAATTAATTTGTTATTAAAAAACGCTCCATAGGTTTAAAATTTATGGAGCGTTTTTTGTAAGTTTATTTTAAAAATAACGACTGTGCTACAATGAAGAATTATATTATTTTAGGTTTATTGGGGATTACATTATTTGCTTGTAAAAAAGAAAATACCGATGAAAACGAAACTATTCAGAAACAAACTTCTTTTGCTCCAGTTCAAAATGTGACAGATTCTTTGTATACGGCAGTTTATTTGCCAACATCGACAACCAATCAAATTGTAAAGCACAAATATTATACATTATCTTATAGTGAAAAGTTCGAGCAGGCAGAATGGGTTGCGTATGAATTAAAAAAAGATTATTTGAAAAATGGGGACTTTAAACGTCCTTATTTTATAGAAGATCCTAAAGTTACTACAGGTTCTGCAGACTGGAGAAATTATAAAAAATCGGGTTACGATAAAGGTCATCTTTGCCCGGCAGGAGATATGGAATTTAGTGAAGAAGCTTATAATGACACTTTTTATACATCGAATATTTCTCCTCAAAAACATGACTTTAACAGCGGAATTTGGAATAGATTAGAGCAAAAAACACGTTATTGGGCGGGGAAATATAATGATATTTATGTTGTCACTGGCGGAATTTTGAAAGATTCGGATAAAAAAATAGGAACAGAGAAAGTTTCTGTTCCTAAATATTTTTATAAAATTGTCTTAGCTAAATCAGGGAAAGAACATAAAGCAATTGCTTTTCTGGTTCCTAATGAAGACAGCGACAAGTCAATTTATGATTTTGAAGTTCCTATTGAAACTTTAGAGAAAATGACCGGAATTGACTTCTTTCCGAATTTGAAAAACTTAAAAAGCGGTAAGGATTTTTAATTAAATAATGTCCTGTTATAAATTAATATAGAATACAAATAAGAATGCAGTTTTTTAGAATAAAGAAGCAAATGATTTTTGTTGGTTTAATGATCGTTTCTATCATAAACCAAGGCTATAGCCAAACATTACTGAATAAAAAAAATATAGAAAATACACTTAATGAAGCCTTTGATAAATTTAAAGATTTAAAAGAAGGAAAAAATGCAGACTATATTAAAGAGCTAGCCAATGTGGATCCCAATATTTTTGGCATTGCACTTGTTACTGCAGACGGAGCGGTATACACAAAGGGTGATATAACCTCAATGGTTTCAATTCAAAGTATATCGAAAGTATTTACTATGGCAAAAGTAATTGAACAAGAAGGGCCTCAGTTTTTGCAGGACAAAATAGGTGTGAATGCGACTGGGCTGCCATTTAATTCTATAGTCGCGGTAGAAATGAATAAAGGGGGTAAAATTAATCCTCTTGTAAATCCTGGAGCTATTGCGGCCACAAGTCTTATTAGAGGTAATGATTCTATAGAAAAATGGAAAGAAATCCAGAAAATTCAGAGTGATTTTGCGGGAAGACAGCTTTCTATAAATCGTCCAGTTTATATAAGTGAGGCTGGTGATAATTTGCGTAATCAAGCCATTGCACATTTGTTATTGGCTTATAATAGAATATATTTCGATCCGATAGAAGCAACAGATATTTATACGAAACAATGCGCATTGAATGTAAATGTAAAGGATCTTGCTACAATGGCGGCCACATTGGCAAATGGAGGTGTTAATCCTATCACAAAGAATAAGGTGGTTAGTCAAACGACTGTGATGTACACCTTGCCTGTAATGGCAACTGCGGGTCTTTATGATAATTCTGGAATTTGGCTGTTTAATTCTGGGCTTCCGGCAAAGAGTGGTGTTGGAGGAGGTATATTGGCAGTGTGTCCTGGTAAATTTGGAATTGCTGTTATTTCGCCGCCATTAGATAACTCTGGAAATAGTTTGAAAGCTCAGAAAGTTATTCAGTATGTTGTAGAGAAACTTAAAGCAAATCCTTATTGGATTGATCCTAAGTAGGCTTTGGGTAAAAAAAGAAAAGTCCAAAAATAATTTTGGACTTTTCTTTTTTTCTTTTAAAATTTAAAAAGTAGTAAGGATTTTTAAGTCGGCAATTGTCAGAGTTGGATTTTCGGCTTTAAAAACAAAGCTTCCCGCTACTAAAACATCTGCTCCAGCTTCTACTAGTTGTTTTGCATTTTTATTCGTTACACCGCCGTCAATTTCGATAATTGTCGAAGCGTTTTTGCGTGTAATTAAAGCTTTAAGCTTTTTGACTTTATCATACGTGTTTTCGATAAACGATTGACCTCCAAAACCAGGATTTACACTCATGATGCAAACTAAATCAATATCATTGATTACATCTTCTAGTAAATCAATATTAGTATGCGGATTGATGGCAACTCCTGCTTTCATTCCTTCTGCTTTAATTGCTTGAAGTGTTCTGTGTAAATGTGTGCAAGCTTCGTAATGCACGCTTAGAATATTAGCTCCTAAATCAGCAAAAGTTTTAATGTAACGATCTGGATCAATAATCATTAAATGTACATCGATTGTTTTTTTTGCGTGTTTTGAAATTGCTTCTAAAACAGGCATTCCAAAAGAAATATTCGGGACAAAAACGCCATCCATTATATCGATGTGAAACCAATCAGCTTGACTGTTGTTGATCATTTCGATATCGCGTTGTAGATTAGCAAAATCCGCTGCAAGAACAGAAGGGGCAATAAGTGTATTTTTCATTTTGTAGTTGTGTGTTGTTTTATACAAAGGTAGATTTTAACCGCAAAGTGCGCAAAGAATTACGCAAAGTTCGCAAAATAAAATAAAAAACTCCGGTAATCAGCCGGAGTTTCAATCATCAATCAAAAAACGAACAGTCAATCAAACTGTTGTTTGCTTTAATACCAATATACGAAATTTTGAAACAAATTCCAAGCTCCAATAATTTTTTGGAATTTGGAATTATTTGTATATTGGAGTTTTGGGTGATTACCCAAGATAAGTTTTAAGAATTTTACTTCTTGAAGTATGTTTTAATCTACGGATTGCTTTTTCTTTAATCTGACGAACACGCTCACGAGTTAGGTCGAAAGTTTCTCCAATTTCTTCTAAAGTCATTGGGTGTTGATCGCCAAGACCAAAATACAAACGAACAACATCAGCTTCTCTTGGAGTTAATGTTTCTAATGAACGTTCAATTTCAGTACGTAATGATTCGTGAATTAATTCTCTGTCAGGGTTTGGAGATTCTCCAGAACGTAAAACGTCATAAAGGTTAGAATCTTCACCTTCTACAAGAGGTGCATCCATTGATAAGTGACGACCAGAGTTTTTCATAGACTCTTTTACGTCATTTACTGTCATGTCAAGTTCTTTTGCAATTTCTTCAGCAGAAGGCGGACGCTCGTTAGATTGCTCTAATAACGCATACATTTTGTTGATTTTATTGATAGAACCAATTTTGTTTAATGGTAAACGAACGATACGAGATTGTTCTGCCAATGCTTGAAGAATCGATTGACGAATCCACCATACAGCGTAAGATATAAATTTAAAACCACGAGTTTCATCAAAACGTTGAGCCGCTTTAATAAGACCTAAGTTTCCTTCATTAATTAAATCAGGAAGAGTTAATCCTTGATTTTGATATTGTTTAGCAACCGATACAACGAAACGCAGGTTGGCTTTTGTTAATTTTTCTAATGCTCTTTGATCACCTGCTTTAATTCTTTGTGCTAATTCTACCTCTTCATCAGCGGTAATTAGGTCAACTTTTCCGATTTCTTGTAGATATTTATCTAACGATGCAGTTTCACGATTGGTTACCTGCTTGGTGATTTTAAGTTGTCTCATGTTATTTGTGTCCTCAATTTTTAAGTGTACAAATGGTTATACGTTTGAAGATGCAAAAAGGTTACAATTAAATGAAAATAATTTTATTTTTTTTTAGTAATTAGATCAAAAAAAAATCGGTTCAAGAATTGAACCGATTTTTATATTTATTTTACTGTAATGTTTTTTGTAATATAGACAGGTTTTCCTTCATCTGTGAAACCTTCTAAAACAACTTCAAAGTCGCCTTTAAGATCTGAAGTGTAGAAAGATAGGATTTCTTCGTTTTTTTCTAAAGATAAAGTTGGCTCCCAAAGCAATTGGTATCTATAATCTGGAATTCGTTTTAAATTATTTCCCGAACTATAATCAGGGTTATAATAAATTTTTGCAGGATTTGGTCTTTGAACTTCAGTTGGCTTCATGTATTTTTTGACAAAATTTATAGCAAAGTCACTGTTTTTGGTTTCAAAACTTATTAAGCCTCCGTATAATTTTGGACCATAAGCATAAGGTTCATTAATAAGGCTTACTTTGTCTACATTTCCCATATTATAATCAAATAAATCACTTGAATCTTGTATAAGAAGACCGTCGACAATTATCAAAGGCGGTCCGTAAGAGGTTAGGTCTTTATGACCATTTCGTACAAACAATTGATTTTTATCGTTAACACGTCTATAATAAAGTTCTAATATGATTTCTACAACATTCTCCTTTAGGGTTGGGAAGCGAGTATAGTCATCAAGAACATATGTTTTTTCGATGCTGTTAAAAAACGGACTGATAACTGCTTCTTGTATCAAGCTGTCTTTTTTCGTTTGATAATAGGCGTTTTGAATCTGACTTGCAGTAGAGCGTTCTTCAATATCTTTTTTAAGATCTTCTGTTAGATTGAGTTTTGATGAAAATTGCAGTCCTGAAGTATCAAGTTTTGGTAATGGATCTAAAAGCACGGTGAAATCTGACGGGTTTTCATCGAGAACCTGAATAATCGCATTTGAGAAATTTGGAAATTGATCTAATAAGAACGTGAATTTTCCCTGAGAGTTTGTTTTAACTATTTTTAAAACATACTCTTTCCCAGGAAGCGAAATTGACAATGATTTATTATTTAAATCTTGATTGGTTTTTGATACAATTGAACCAGTAATTAATTCTGCTCGAAGTTCTGGAATATATAAAAACGAACTAGGAGAATAATCGCTGTAATTTCGGGCTGTTTTTTTTACAAATTCTTGCGGAGTTGTTTGTTTTAAAGCAGGAATTTGATCTTTCTTTCGAACAGAAATAGAATAATTTCCTTTTTGGGTTATTTCAGTAAGTGATTTTACTTTAATGCTCGCTTTATCTCTTGTGTAATAACTGTTTTTGTCTAGTTCAAAATCGATTCTTTTTTCGTTATCTAGATTTGAATCTGTTGAGATGTTAGCTGATGATACACTGTTTTTCAGTGTATTGTCAAAAGTTACATTAGCATTAGGTTCTTGGGTTTGAAATGGATTTATGATGAATAAATCTATTTCATATGTTTGAGATTTCGGATTGTTTAACATCCATTTTGTATAGGCAATTAACTTGTAATTTCCTGTTTTTAATGTTGTTGGTATAAAATAATCCCCTGTTCCAATTCCTTTGTCAAGATAAACTTTGTTTTTTTGAAATGATTGTTTCTCATTATCAACAAGTTCAATATAAGCTATTTTGCTTATTAAACTTGGTTTGTTATTGATAGGGTTCAAACAATATAATTTGTAGAACAAAGTTTCTCCAGTTAAAAAAGTTGTTGTATTCGAATGAAGAAAAATAGTTTCTTGTGATGATTTGGTTAATGTGCTATTTTTATTTTGCTGCGCAGAGACAAATAGGCTGTTCGCAATCAAAAGTGTTAAAACCAATAATTGTTTAATTCTTTCCAAAATGTATGTCTGGTTATAGATTAATAGTTGTTTCATAGATGATAAAAAAGAATTATTCTATCCAAAAAGTTGGAACTAAGTTAGATGAAAAAGTAGTGCAGTCACCACAAGGTGCTTTTACCAAAAAGTATTTACTTTCATGATCCCATGAAAACAGAGTTCTGCCTTTGCTTCGAAGGGAGGAACGTAATATTTGGCCTGTACAAGGAAGGTCTCCTGGACAATCGATGTATTCTTTTAGATCACAATCTTCTATATAGTAAGGAGGTAAGTTATCATTCGGAAATAAATCTTTATAGTTGAAGTAAATTCTATCTGAAGAAACGGCCGAAACTTCAAAAAAGCCAATTACTTTCTCATTAGGATTTTCTACAGATTTCATATTACCATAAAAGAATCCAGGCTGTTTTGGCGAAAGAATACTTTCAGATGTAGATAATTCTCTCAATGTTTTATAAAAAGTATAAGCGGCTAAATTTTGAACATACTGTTTTACCATAATAGTATAACGATGTGAGATGATGTAATTTTGATCGCTGATAAAACGAACAGGATAGTGTACACGATCTTCGCTTGAGGTGCTAGTGTTATTAAGAAGAATAGCATCAGAAGTTTTAGAAGAATAACATGTTTTAACTTCTTTGACTCTATTAGTTACTACAATGACTTCTCTTTCTGGAGTAGTAGGAGTTCCTGGTATTACATTTATATTTGCCTCTTGATAATACCACATAGGCGCTATGATTTTGTACGTCTCAGTATATTCATATCTATAGTATTTCGAAGTATTGGCAGGATCGTAACTATTTACATTTATTTGAACTCCACGCTGTCCATCAACAGTTTCGACAGTTGCAGTCATATTGTCAATTTTAGTTTCTGTAGTTAGAAGCTGTTCATCAGAAGTATAATTTTTTCCTTCCCTTGTTTTAATGTTTAGTTTGTACTTTGTTCCAGGCATTGCTTTAAACGGTGTAAGCGAAACATAGAGGCTGTCGTTTTCTTTGAACTGATACTCATTGCCTTTATCATCTGTGATAAAAACATTAGCTCCTTTTTCAAATCTAGGACCGGTTTCTTCTAATTGATAAACTTGAGAAACTTTTATAGTTTGATTTTTAAGTTCGTTTGTGATTGTTCCTTCAACAACTAGTGCGCTTTCAAAATCGGTAGTTTTAAAAGCATATTGTTCTGTACAGCTTGTTATGGCAAGCGATAGAAGAAGAAAAACGGAGATTTTTATTTTAAAATATTTCATAATTATTAAAACTTGAAATTATAAGTAATACTAGGAATTGGAACAGAGAATATTGAAGTTTTGTAGGCTTTAATTTGTCCTTTATCGGTTACGAAAAATACGGAATAAGGATTATTTCTGCCTAAAACGTTATAAACTGAGATGTTCCAGAAGCTATGAGTTAATTTTTTTATTTTATGATTTCCTTCAATGTTTAAACCTACATCTAATCTATAGTAATCAGGAATTCTAAATTTATTACGATCGCTGTAAACGGTATATTGTGCATTTCCGTAATCATACTTTCCAACAGGATACGTTATTGGTCTTCCGGTTTGATAGATGAAGTTACTAGAAAAACTATATCGTTTTGTGATTCTATAGTTTAAAACCGCACTAAAATCATGAGGTTTGTCAAAATTAGACGCAAAGAACTTACCGCCATTTACTTTCTCTTCATTAAATTGAGAATTTAGTCTAATTAATGATCTAGAGTATGTATATCCAAGCCATCCGTTAAGTCTGCCTACTTGTTTTTTTAATAATACTTCGATTCCATAAGCTTTACCATCTCCTTGAAGAAGTTCGGTTTCTATATTATGATTTAATAACAAATCAGCACCTACTTTATAGTCTAAGATGTTTCTTGATTTCTTAAAGTAACCTTCTACACTTAATTCTAACTCATCATTTTTTAGATTCTTATAAAGACCTAGCGAAAATTGCTGAGCACTTTCGGGCTTTACATTTAAATCTGAAAGCTTCCAAATATCAGTTGGAGATTGTGTAGTGTTGTTTGATAAAAGATGGATGTATTGATACGTTTTGTCATAACTGGCTCTGACAGAAAAATCGTCTGTTATAAAATAGCGGGCAGCAACTCTAGGCTCAAATCCGCCATATCTTTTAATTACTTCGTTATTGCCAAATGTTTTAGTTTCTACTACAGTAGCATCACTTATAGGAAGATTTTCGTCATAAACCCTTTGAGTAGATTTTCCTAATGCTGCAAATGATGAGTATCTTAAGCCAAAATCGACTAAGAATTTATCTGTAACTTTAAAATTATCGCCAACGTAAATTGCAGATTCTAAACCTCTTTCTTTATCTATTTCAATAGGAACTAGGATAGATTCAGGATTTTTAGGGTTCAGATATCCGGGATTAATGCCGTATAGTTTAGTTGAAATTCCGTAACTAATTTTATGCTTTTCGCTGTATAAGTAAATCATTTTTAAAGCGGCCTGCGTATCATTGATTTTATAGCCAAAATCAAAAGCATTTACACCGTCAGGCTGATAATCTATATTAAAACGATACTCACTATTGGTAAAGAGAAGTGAACCTTTGTTTTTCTCATTAAATGTGTGATTCCATTTTAAAGTTGCTAGTCGATTGCTGTATTTATATAGAGAGTCTGATGAAACGCTAAATTTATCGTGGCTGTAATAAGCAGTAGCCTCTATGTCATTATTGGCGTTTATTTTATGATTATATTTCAAAATGAAGTCATAGAATGATGCCTGACTATTTTTTAACTTCTCATCATCTAGACTTTTTAGAATCCAATTAGAATAACTGGCTCTTCCTCCAGCAACAAGGCTTGATTTACCTTTTACAATAGGTGTAGAAATCATTACATTGCTTGTTGCAGGGCCAATTCCAGCTTCACCTTCAAATTTATTGAAATTTCCAGTTTTTGAAGTTATGTCAAAAACAGATGATAATCTGCCTCCAAATTCAGCAGGAATACTTCCTTTATAAATATCTACTTTTTTTGTTGTGTAAGGATTTAATGCTGTGAAGAAGCCAAAAAAGTGCGATGGATTATATAAAACGGCATTGTCTAACAAAAATAGATTTTGATCTTCTTTTCCTCCTCTTACATTATACCCAGAAGAACCTTCTCCAGATGTTTTGATCCCCGGCAGTGTCAATGCTACTTTTAGAATGTCACGTTCGCCAAGAACTAATGGAACATTTTTAATTCCTTCAGCATCAATAGTTGTAACCCCTGTAATTGCAGCTTTTGCATTTTTACTTTTATTTGTATTAATTAAAACTTCGTCGAGCTGATTTATGTTGTCAACAACCATAAAATTAAGGGTGCCGTCATTGTAAACCATTATTTTTTTAGACACTTTATCGTAAGCAAAAGTTTCTGTTTCAACAGTGCTGATTCCTGGCGGCACTTGCAGTTTATAATGCCCGTCGTTATCGGTAATAGTTGAAAATTCGGTATTTGGAATTTTTACTACAATGTTTGCAATTCCGCCTTTATTTTTACCGCCCCTAACGTATCCTGAAAGAATATAACTTTTCTTTTTTTGGTTTTTTACTTCTTTACCAATAAGTATAATATCCTTAATGTTTTTGTTAGGATTACGAGAATTTGTTTTTTTTACCGAGTCAAATTGCTGATAAAAAACAGGAGCAAGAGCTAAACCATTTTCATCTCTTTCTAGTGGAATTCCAAAGTAATCGTCTGCCAGCTCATTATATATGATGCTGTTATTGGTTAATATGACTTTATTTTCGGCAACAAAAAAGTTGATGTTAGTGTTTTGAAAAACATCTTCAAGTAATTCAGCTATACGAACTTCTTTATACTGTTTTGTAATAGAAGTGCTGTCAGATTCTAACCATTTTTCGTCGTAGTAAAATTTAAAATATGACGTTTGTTCAATATTTTGAATTGCAGTTTTAATGTTAGCGTTTTTAAGTTCAACAGAAACTTTATCACTAATGACTTGTGATTGTATATTGTATTGAAAGGCTAATAAAAAGAATAGGAGAGTAATTTTTTTCATTTAGTTAGAACTTTTTTTTAAAAAAAAATTATTGATTTGTTTCGTTAGATTTTCCATGTATTGAGTTTTATCTAATCGTGCTAACTTTCTATTTGCGTTGTAGTAATTATTAATTTCTTTTTTAATAGAAGGAAAGATTTTTTTTATATCTTTTTGTGAGTCAGCTTTGTAGAAAAATCCATTGTATTTTAGGAGATAATTTATTTTCTCAATAAAATTGTAATAGACTCCATCTGTCTGAAAAACTTCTATTTTTTCTTTATGATATTTAATGAAGAGTGAAACATCACTGCCAACATATTTTTCTTCGTAAATACCTTTTACGATATTTGGAAATTCAATGCTTTCAGATCTTAGATTGACGAATTTTTTATTATTGATGTAAAAAAAATCAACTTTGTCCTTAACAATATTCATAGCTAAGTTATCTGTTTGATCTTTATGCTTGAAAATTACCTCGTCTTTAAGGATATCGTATTTAAGATAAGAGTTGGAATAAATTTCTTTTTCAAAGCTTATATCTCCAACGGTGAATTCGTCGATATAATATCTGTGTTTATTTGGAATTGGACGAAGCGGCTCGCTGTGCAAAACTCCATTATTAATGTTTAAGTTGTCTTTTCCAACAGCATTGTCAAAATAATCATACAATGATGATTGGTCATTGGACTGACAATAGGAATAAGAGGTCGTGAGTAATGTGCTTAATATCAGTAGATATAAAGCCTTTTTTTGGTGATTTTTCAAAGGATTTTGTGGTTTTGATGATTTGTTTTTGATTGGAGCCAAATATATCAAAAAAAATATGTTAACCTTTTAGAATTTCTGTTAAATTGTGATAATTTATTTACTTTTTGTGATTTTGCAGAATATTATAACAATTTTTTTAAGACATACAACATAAATAAAAACCCTAATCAAGCTAATGAATAGGGTTTTTGGCATTAATGAATTGAGGGCAAATATTATCGTTTAAAGGAATTTATTCATAAGAATCATCCGTACTGTCTAGGATTTCATCAAATATCTTTTTTAATGATTTTAAATAAAGAGGAAATGAAAGTGCCAGCAATACATATTCTATTCTTAAGACAGTTATGTCGTCTAGTATTCGATATAAGCAGGGAATAATAATGACTAAAGAAACTGCGACCCCAATCCAAGGATTATTTATTATCTTTTTTATGGTTGGTAAAAGTTTCATTTCGGTTTTCTGATTTAATGTGATTCTCATCTACTTTTTTATTAGTTTCTTGATGTAAAAGTAATTTCGATTTCAAACTCTTATCTTAAAAATGTCATGAAAGCCGTTTTTCTTGTCATGAAAAGTGCGGTATTTGCTTTCGAAGGAATAATAGGCAGTAAAACAAAAAAAATCCTCTTGAAATAAAGAGGATTTTTGAGAGGTATATTTATTTTAAAAGTTTCAATTATGATAAAACGTTCATCTTTTTTATGAAATCTTTATAAGTGTCACTCAAGGTTACTTTATGATTTCCTTTTAAAATAATCAAATTGTCGGCAAGAATGATTTCTTCTATTTTTTCTGAATTTACAATTGTGTTGCGATGCGTTTTTATGAATTTGTTTTTATCTAATAAATCACTGATTTTGGTAAGCGAAATCAGGATTACAAATTTCTCCTTTTCAGTTATAATATTGCAGTAGCGTTCTTCAACTTCTATATAGAGAATATCAGTTAGAGCAACTTTTTTCAAGGTATTCTTTTTCTTGATAAACAAGAAGTCGTTACTGATTACAGTGTCTTGTTCTTCGCTCAAAAAAACATTCGTTTGTTCGTAAAACTTTTCAACAGCCATTTCTATAGCATATAGAATTTCCAGCTCGTTAAAAGGTTTCATTAAAAAACTAAAAGGTTTTGTGAGTTTTGCTCTTTCAAAAATCTGTCGGTCTTGCGAGCTTGTTAAAAACACAAATGGTTTCGATGCATTTGGAATTATATTAATTGATTCTGCAAAAGTAATTCCGTCTGGTTTTCCATCTAGAAAAACATCAATCACAATAATGTCGACTGTTTTCTCGTAGAAAAGTTGTAAAGCATCTTTAAAATTTCTTGCGACTCCAGCAATCGCATAATTGTTTTCCAGCAGTACTTTTATTAAAGCATCACTTTGTTCTGGAGTATCTTCTATAATTAAAACATTAATATTATCCATACTATTTTGTTTTAGGTAATCTCATTATCATTTTAGTTCCTTTGTTGATTTCGCTTTCAATAAAAAATGTACCGCCATTTTTTTTGATCATTTGTTTACATAACTGTAAACCTAGCCCAGTTCCAATAATTTCGGAGTTCTCTTTTTTAGATAATAAGTCATTATCTTGAAGTAATTCATCAATGCTATTTTGGCTCATTCCAATTCCAGTGTCCTCAATTATGACCTCGCAAAATTCGGAATCTATTTCTTTAGTGTAAAATTTAATTTCATCATTTTGATTGCTAAACTTAATAGCATTGTCTAATAAATTTCTGAATACAATTTTTAAGGAGTCAAGATCTACAAATAAGAAAATACTTTTAGAAACCAAATTTTCAAATGTTATTGCTTTGTCTAAAAGTAAAGGTTTGTAGTTGTATTCGATTTGTTGTATTATTGAGTATAAATGAACCGATTCTTTATGAAAATACAATTGTTTGGTTTGCAATAAAGCCCAATGTAATAAATTATCTAATAAACTGTAAGTACCGTTTGCAATGCTGCTGTTCTGGATGATTAATTGATTTAATTCATCGTAATTTTTAGTCTCTAATGTGGCAGATAATTTAGCATTACTGGTTTTTAATGCATTTACAGATGAACGTAAGTCATGACTGACGATTGAGAATAGTTGATCTTTGGCTGCGTTTAATTCATCAAGTTTGTTTTTTTGTAATAAAATGATTTTGCTGTTTTTTACTTTTTGGGCATAAAGATAAACTCCTCCGGTTAGAATTAACAGCAGTCCAATTGCAGAGAAAAACAAACCATTACGTTGTGAGTTTTTTAGTTTGTTCTCTATCTCTAGTACTTTTATTTGTTTTTGTTTTTCAGCAACGGCGAATTTTTTTTCATAATTTGCCAGTGCCCATACTTTATTTTGATTGTTGAGAGAATCTTTCCATTGTTCGGATTCTTTTCTGTATTCTAAAGCTTTTTTAAAATTACCTCTATTTTCTTCTACCATTGCCATGTTGAATGCTGTGTATTCTTTTTGATCGAAATCTTTTGTTTTTTTCGAAAGAACATATGCTTTTTCAAAATACGGAATAGCTTTTTTGTCTTGATACTGAACATAATATAAGTTAGCAATATTCATGTACAGTCCAATTAGAGAAAGAAGATCTTCTTCTTTTTCTTTTAATTTAAGGCTTTTAAAAAAGTATTCTTCAGCTTCAGAAAATTGATCAAGATGCAAATAACAAATTCCTAAATTAGAATAAATTGCACTGATTTTGTAATCTTCTTTTGGTAAAGCTGATTTTTGAACTTCTTTAAAGTAATATATTGCTTTTTTGTAATCTTTTAATTGCAGTGAAATCTGCCCAAGAGTTTTGTTGACTAATGGGTAAAATGAAAAGTCTTTAGAAATTAAATGAAGTTCAGTTTGTGCTTCTTTAAATAATGATAATTTGCTGTACCCGCATCCTCTAAAAAAACGACAATAATTTGTCAGTTCTTTATTACTGCCTAAACTAATTTGTTTTATGGAGTAAATTATGGTGGAGTCCCATTCTTTTTTTATAAAAAAATGTTGTGCTTTATTGAAATTAATTTCGTTTTTAAAATGTACCGCTTTTTTTTTAAGGATATCATTTAAGGCATCATTTGTAGATTGCACTTGAGCTGAAAGGGAGGAAAAGCTTAAAATAAATAAAAGGACAAGTACGAAATGAGATTTTGACATTACTTTATTTATTTAAAAAAGACATCTTTTGATAAGATCTAAAGATGTCTTTTGTTCGATTTTTTTATTAATTAGTCGTCCACTTTTGTTTTGGTACCTCTAGACGTTTCAGGGTCAAGATCTTTTAAGTAGGAAACAACTTCGGTAATATTTTTAACAGTATCTGAAGTATAATCTAGTTCAACGTACCAAACATCGCAGCTTTCTGGTGTTTCTTCAGAGAAGTCATAATCAAAGTAGATTTGCAATGTATCTTCCAATTCAGTCGGTTCTTCTACAGTTGGATTGTTAGGGTCTAGAGAGTTAATGTATAATGTAGCTCTAATTTTTAATGTTGGTACGCCGTTAGGCTCGTACAATTTTACCGAAACCAATGGTTTTACGGGATAGGTAACAGTTTCGGGGTGTTGGAAAATAAAATCGCTGGTATTAATTCTAGTGTTTTGTAGAACTTGATAGGCCATAATTATGGTTTTAGGATTAATTATTTGTTATTGGTAGTTAAAGATATTTTTTTATTTCAATATAGTGAGAAAAAAGAGGTGTTTTTTTTAGTTTGTTTTTGCTTTTTGGTGATTAAAATATTGAAAAGTATGGCTGTTTTATTGAAAGGATAATAATGAAGTTTGATTGATTTGTCATAAAAACGAAAAACCCCAATTCAAATACATGAATTGGGGTTTCCTATGAATAAACCTTTAGTAAACTAAGATCTGATTACTCTTTTTTCTCCTCGCGTGGAGGTCTTGGAACAAGTGCTTTTTTAGACACTTTTTCTTTTTTAGTTTTTGGGTCAACTCCTAAGTATTTCACTTGGAAAACATCTCCCATTTTAACTACATCAGCAACGTTTTCAGTACGTTCCCAAGCTAGTTCAGATACGTGAAGCAATACTTCATTTCCTGGTGCAGCAGTATATTCTACAACAGCTCCAAAATCAAGCATTTTAATTACTTTAACTTCGTAAGCTTCTCCCATTTGAGGTTTGAAAGTAATAGATTGGATTTTTGCCAATACCGCTTCAATTCCAGCAGGATCTGTACCTAAAATTTCGATAACACCTTGCTCATCAACTTCGTTGATTACAATAGTTGTTCCAGTAGCTTTTTGTAATTCTTGAATTACTTTTCCACCAGGTCCAATTAATGCTCCGATAAAGTTTCCAGGAATAGTTCTGGTAATGATTTTTGGTGCATGAGCTTTTACGTCAGCTCTCGGTGCAGCGATAGTTTCAGTTAATTTTCCTAAAATGTGTAAACGTCCATCACGAGCTTGTGCTAAAGCTTGCTCCATAATGTCATAACGTAAACCATCAATTTTGATGTCCATTTGACAAGCTGTAATACCGTCAGCAGTTCCAGTTACTTTAAAGTCCATATCTCCTAAGTGATCTTCATCACCTAAAATATCAGACAATACAGCAAATTTCTCTCCGTCAGTAATCAATCCCATAGCAATTCCAGAAACTGGTTTTACCATTTGAACTCCAGCATCCATTAAAGCCATTGTTCCGGCACAAACTGTTGCCATAGAAGAAGAACCGTTAGATTCTAAAACCTCAGAAACAACACGAATTGTATAAGGACAATCAGCAGGAATCATATTTTTTAACGCTCTTTGAGCCAAGTTACCGTGACCAACTTCTCTTCTTGAAGTTCCTCTAAGAGGTTTTGCTTCACCAGTTGAGAAAGGAGGGAAGTTATAGTGTAAGTAGAATTTCTCTTCACCTTGTTCAGATGGAGAATCGATTTGGTTAGCTTCTCTAGAAGTTCCTAAAGTTACTGTAGCCAAAGCTTGAGTTTCTCCACGTGTAAATAAAGAAGAACCGTGTACTCTTGGTAAATAATCAGTTTCACACCAGATTGGTCTGATATCTGTAGTTTTTCTACCATCTAAACGAACACCTAATTCTAATACTACATTACGAACAGCTTCTTTGTTTGTTTTGTAGAAATATTTAGAAACTAAATCACCATCAGCAGCTAATTCTTCTTCAGTAAATAAAGCTTTAACTTCTTCTTTTACTTCAGCAAATGCAGCACCTCTTTCGTGTTTAGCTGAACCGACTTTTGCAATAGCATAGATTTTGTCATATGCTGCAGCTTTTACTTTTTTGTAAATTTCTTCGTTTTCTTTCTCACCTTCGTAAGTACGGATTTCTTTTTTACCAAAAGCTTCTTGTAAACGGTATTGAGCTTGAATTTGAACTTTGATAGCTTCGTGAGCGAATTTAATAGCTTCGATCATTTCAGCTTCTGAGATTTCTTTCATCTCACCTTCAACCATTGCTACAGAATCCATAGAAGCTCCAATCATCATGTCGATATCAGATTTTTCTAATTCTTCTCTACTTGGGTTGATCACTAATTTTCCGTCAATACGTGCAACACGTACTTCAGAAATTAAGTTATAAAATGGAATATCTGAAACTGCTAATGCTGCAGATGCAGCTAAACCAGCTAAAGCATCTGGCATAACAGTTTCGTCATGAGACATTAATTGAATCATAACTTGTGTTTCAGCATGGTAATCGTCTGGGAAAAGCGGACGCAAAACACGGTCTACTAATCTCATTGTCAATACTTCGCTGTCGCTTGGACGTGCTTCTCTTTTAAAGAAACCTCCTGGGAAACGACCTGCTGCTGCAAATTTTTCGCGGTAATCTACCGTTAATGGTAAAAAATCAACGCCAGGGTTTGATGTGCGAGCTGAAACTGCTGTTGCAAGAATCATAGTGTCGCCCATTCTTACTACTACCGAACCGTCAGCTTGTTTTGCTAAACGACCCGTCTCGATTGTGATGCTTCTGCCATCACCTAAATCGATCTTTTCTACAAATAATTGTGGAATCATAATTTTTCCTTATTGGTTATACAATGGGTTTTAGTTGTGTTGTAGTTGTTGTTGTGTGTAGTTGTTGTTTCTAAAACCCAATGAAAAACCAAACTTTTTTTCTTATAAATGCTTGTAATTAAATACAATTCTGTAAAAAACAAAAAGAGGCACTCTCGCACCTCTTTTCTATATTGATTATTTTCTGATATTCAATACTTTGATAATCTCACGATATCTGTTGATCTCTTTCTTTTTCAAGTAGTCCAACAAAGCTCTTCTTTTACCTACTAATAGTACAAGAGAACGCTCAGTGTTGTAATCGTGACGATTTTTTTTCAAGTGTTCAGTTAAGTGTGAAATTCTGTAAGTGAACAATGCAATTTGACCTTCTGCGCTTCCAGTGTTTGTTGCACCACCGTGTTGTGCGAAAATCTCTTCTTTCTTTTCTTTAGTTAAATACATTCCAATATTATTTAATGATTTTTATGTATGTCAATACAACTTTTGTAAGACGGGTGCAAAAATACAACTTTTTTTTGAAAAATAAATAGTATTGAATCTTATTTTGTAATTATTGTTATTGGCAGCTTATAAAGTACTCTTACGGGAATGCCTCGATATACACCTGGATTCCATTTTTGAGCTTCGTTAATGAGTTTAATTGCATTTTCATCTAATCCGTAACCAACACCTTTTATTATTTTTGGGTCGACTAAATTTCCTTCTTCATCTACAATAAAAGTCATATATATTTTTCCAGAAACTTTATTTCTTGCTAATGCAGGGATATGCATTGATTTTGCTACGTAGCTATAAAAAGAATTGATTCCTTTTTTAGGAGCAGGCTGCTGTTGTTTTGTGGTATAAAAATGTTCTACGTTTAAAGAATCGGTTGTTACTCCCGAAATCAGTTTTCCATTTTCATATTTCTCGATAAAACTTAATTTTTTCTTTAAGTCTTTTCCTTTCCAAAAAGCATCAGGTTGACCATTTTTCATTTTACCTTCTTCTTCGTAGTTTTCGGTTTTATCTGCATAGTCTCCATTTCCGTCTATAACAATTCGTTCTTTTTGCGGATTCCAAAAGTTATTGATTTTACGTTCAACTTTTCCCTTTTTTCCTTCAGTGTATTCAATCTCAGATTTTAGATCTCCATTTTCATACCAATTAAATTCTTTTCCAGCTTTTTTAGCATTGACATATGATACAGTGGTTTTTTTATTTCCATTTTCATAATAAGAAACAGATTGTCCTTCGTTTATCATAACATCTTTATCTGTTGTATTTGCAATATATTTTATCGCACCAGATTTATAATGGTCTTTGTAGACGTAAGTTTTTTTCTCAGAATAATAATCTACAACAAGACGAGTGTATTTGTAATTTTCAGGAGTACTTGGCGTCCATAAAGAGTCGAGATAAATTAACTTGTTAGCCGAAATAGAGTTTTGAGCAAACATATTTGCTGCAGTAAAAAGAAACAGTAAGAAATGTAGAAGTCGTTTCATAAAAGTTTAAGGCAAATGTTTGATTTAAAATGTTTTTCTTAGAATAAAGCAGCGACTTCTTGATTTACAAATTCCAAAAATCTTTCGTCAGCCTCAGTAAATGGATCAATCACATGACTGTCAATATCTATTTGTCCTATATTAATTCCATTTACAAACAACGGAACAACAATTTCAGATTTTACTGTAAAACTACACGCAATATAATTATCCTGTGCTTTTACATCTGGTACAACAAAATTGGCATTACTTTCGGCTACTTGTCCGCAGATTCCTTTTCCAAAAGGAATTACAGTGTGGTCAGTTTCAGCCCCTACATATGGACCTAAATGCAGTGTTTTGTTTTCGTGGTTTGCAAAATAAAAACCTACCCAGTTATAGTATTCTACATTTTCATTTAATAATTGGCAGATTGCTAGTAGTTTTTCATCTCTAACAAGTTTGTTGTCAGATACTATAGCGCTTATTTTTGGTTGTAATTCTTGAAAAGTCATAATTTGAAAATTTTATACAAAAGTATTTAAAGCTGAACTCAAAAAAGATATAAATTTGAAAAAAAAATCTGTTGAAAAAATATTTAATTCAGTTCAAGCCTTTTTTAGTTTTTTTGAGCACTTTTTTCTCGGTTTATATTCTATTGACATTATTGTACAAAGTATATTTGAATGAGTTTAAAACTTATGAAGTTGACGGGATTACCAGTTTTGTTGGCCGCAATGTTGAACAAGTATTACGAGGGTTTAATTATGATGCCAAAGTTTTGAAAAACTCTTCAGGTTCTTGGTTAGAAGTTTTTTTAAATAATGAAGATGTAGTTCGTATTATTGAAGGTTGTAATGCCGTAAGTATTATGATTCTTTTTGTTTCCTTTATAATTGCATTTTCTGGAAAATTTAAGACTACAATGCTTTATGCCTTGTTTGGAGTTGCATTAATTTGCATTTTGAATGTTTTGCGAATTGCGGTATTGACGGTTTTGTTATTTTATTTTTCTCAATACGCTCATTTTTTACACGGAGTTCTCTTTCCGTTGATTATATATAGTTCTGTTTTTATCTTATGGTTTGTTTGGGTCAACAAATTTTCTAAGTATGCTAAATAGATTTAAAGAGTATCGATCTAAAATATTAGCTGCTATTGTTATAGTGCTGTGCTTTGTACTGATAAGAGCTTTTGAAACATCGTTGTTTTATGATCCTTTTTTGCAGTATTTTGAGTCCGATTTTAGCAGCTTTCCATTACCTAAAGTTGATGTTTTTAGAATTTTTTGCAATCTCCTGATTCGTTTTACACTGAATACAGTTTTGTCTTTAGTTCTTATTTATGTGTTGTTTAAAGATTTAGAAATTTTAAAATTTACCAGTTATTTGTTTTTATTCTTTTTTCTGATTCTCTTCACAATGTTCTTTGTAATTATTCAATATTTTCAAGACAGCAGTTGGGCTTTATTTTATGTGCGAAGATTTATTATTCAGCCATTGTTAGTATTGTTATTTATTCCTGCATTTTACTATCAGCTTCAAGATTTAAAAAAATAACATTTTATTAAGTTTTTAATCCGAGACTTTTTGGATACTTTTGCAGTATGAATTTAAAAAAGTGCACAGTATTGTTTTTAGCGTTCTTGTTGTTGGTTTCCAACGCAGGCTTTGCTTTTGATGTGCATTATTGTGGAGGAGAGGTAGCTTCAGTATCTTTAAATACTACTGCTTCTGCAACGCCGCAAAAGAAATGTTGTGAAACGAAAGAAGAAAAATCATCTTGCTGTAAAGATAAAGTTGTTCATTTTGAGAAAAAATCTGACAACGCAACTTTCAAAGTCTTCTTTTTTCAACTTATAGCTCCAGCTGTAATTCAAGAGTATGATCCAGTCGTATTTTTGTCTATTCCAAATTTCAAAAGCAATCAGATAACTACTTATTATTCTGATGCGAATGCCCCCCCTTTATTTAAATTATACAATCAATATATTTTTTATTCCTGATTTTAATATTTAGAATTAAGCTCATGTGGCTTGTTACGTACTGTTTTATTGTTTCGTTTTGAAACTAAAACAGAAATTTCTAAATAATATTAAAATCTTTTTTTATGCAAAAAAATATCACGCTTTTTGTGATGTTGTTGCTTTCGATTTCTGCTTTTGCGCAGGAAAATCTTGAGGAAGTAAAAATTACAAAAAAGCAAAAAGGACTTAAAAAGTCTTATACTCTTACCGCAAATACATCATTAATAACTAGTAAAGAACTTTTAAAAGCGGCTTGTTGTAATCTGGCTGAAAGTTTTGAAACTAACCCATCAATTGATGTTAATTTCTCTGATGCTTTAACTGGAACTAAACAGATAAAAATGCTGGGCTTAACAAGTCCTTACTTGTTGATTACTGAGGAAAATGTTCCGTCAGTTCGAGGTGCTTCTCAAGCTTACGGATTGTCTTTTACCCCAGGAACATGGATCGAAAGTGTTCAAATTACAAAAGGAGCAGGAAGCGTTGTAAATGGTTTTGAAAGTATTTCAGGACAAATAAATACTGAGCTTTTAAAACCTTTAAATGACGATCCTTTCTTTTTAAATTTTTATGGTTCTACAGATGCGCGTTTTGAGTTGAATACGCATTTTAATAAAAAAATATCTGATAAATGGGCAACAAGTTTATTTGTTCATGGAAATGCTCGTGTGGCTAAAAATGATATGAATAATGACGGATTTTTAGATAATCCTTTAGGAAAACAAATCAATGTTTTAAACCGTTACCAGTATTTTAACCCAGAAAGCGGCTTTGTTAGTTTTATCAATTTTAGGTACATGAATGATAAAAAACAAACCGGTGAACTGGATTTTGATAAGGATACAGATCGAGGCACTAAAAATCACTGGGGATCAGAGATTAACACAGAACGTTTTGATGTTTCTACAAAAGTTGGGTATGTTTTTAAAGATATGCCTTATCAAAGTATTGGTTTTCAAAATGCTTTCAATACTCATAATCAAAACTCTTATTTTGGTTTAAATCAGTATAATATTAAGCAGAATAGTTTTTATTCTAATTTAATTTTCAACTCGATTATCAGCAATACAATGCATAAGTTTGCAACGGGTTTAAATTTTACATACGATCAATATCAGGAGTTTGTAAATGTAAATGATTACAGTCGTATCGATAATTCTGTTGGAGCCTTCTTTGAATATACTTATGATAATACAGATAATTTTAGTTTGGTTTTAGGAGGAAGGGTCGATAATCATAACCGACTTGGTTTTTTTGTAACGCCAAGATTGCATATGAGATATAATCCTTGGAAAAATGGAGTAGTTCGTTTTTCTGCTGGTAGAGGAAAACGTTCGGCTAATATTTTTGCCGAAAATCAACAGCTTTTTGCAAGTTCAAGAACATTTTCGATTTTAGACAACGGTGGGAAAATTTACGGTTTAAATCCTGAAATTGCTTGGAATTACGGTGTTAGTTTCTCGCAAAAATTCCGTCTTTTCAATAAAAATGCAGAAGCTGGATTTGATATCTATCGCACCGATTTTAAGAATCAGGCAGTTGTTGACTTAATGCAGAGCCCGCAAGAAGTTTTATTTTATGACTTAAAAGGAAGTTCATTTGCAAACAGTCTTCAGGTTGAATTTAATTATGAGTTGATTCATAATTTAAATCTAAGAACAGCATATAAATATTATGATATCCAAACAGATTATTTGAGAGGAACATTTCAGCGTCCGCTTCAAGCTAAACATCGTTTCTTAGGGAATCTTGAATACGAAACTAATTTAAATAATAATAAGCAATGGAAATTCGATTACACTTTCAATTGGTCAGGTAAGCAGCAATTACCTTATACGGCATCAAACCCAACTGCAGACCAATTTCCTAATTATTCGCCTTCTTATGCAGTGATGAATGTTCAGGTAACAAGAGTTTTTTCTCCTGTATTTGAAGTGTATGTAGGTGGAGAAAACATTGGTAATTACAAACAGGAAAAAGCCATTCTTGGAGCCAATGATCCTTTTGGACCAAATTTTGATGCTTCTATTGCATATGCGCCAATTTTTGGACAAATGTATTATGCAGGTTTACGTTTTAGAATAAAATAAATTTTAATATAAATAATAAATAAAAAATGAGAAATATCGTATTAATTGCAATGATGGTTTTTTTAGGTTTTTCAGCTCAAGCGCAATCTAAAAAGAATAAAAATTTAAAATACAAAACAGAGGTAAACGGCAGTTGTGAACTTTGTAAAAAACGTATTGAAAAAGCGGCTTATAATGTTCCAGGTGTAAAAATGGCTACATGGGATATTGGTTCGCACGAGCTTGCAGTGATTTTAAATGAAGAGAAATCATCAACAGCAGATTTAAATGCGGCTATTGCAAAGGTTGGGCATGACACAAAAGAGGTTAAAGCAACTGATGCAGATTATGAGGCTTTACATTCTTGCTGCAAGTATGTAAGAGAATAGCAGAATCTTTTAAGAGCCCAAGTGAATCTTGGGCTTTTAATAGTTAATTTATCTTTAAAATATGGCATTTAATTGTGGTTAAAACAATTTATTGTTAATTTCACGAACTTATAAGTATAACCAAATTCTTTTTATGAATAATTTTGATTGGACGCAGTTAATAAACCCTGAATTTTATATAACGTTAAATATTGGTGGTTTTGAGATTGGGTTATTTATCGTTCTGTTTATAGTTTATGCTGAAACAGGACTTTTTGCAGGCTTTTTTCTGCCAGGAGATAGTTTACTTTTTTTAGCAGGTATTTACAGCCGTGATTTAATTCAAAATGTGGCATATATTCCAGGTGATTTCTTAAATGTATTTTTGCTTGCCTTGGGAGTTGCTGTAATGGGAGTTTTGGGTAATATGACAGGTTATTGGTTTGGTGCCAAAAGCGGTTATTATTTATTTAAAAAAGAAGATTCATTTTGGTTTAAAAAGAAATACCTTTTGCAGTCAAAAGATTTCTTTGAAAAATATGGTGGTAAAGCAATTATTTATGCTCGTTTCCTGCCAATTTTTAGAACTTTCGCGCCAATTGTTGCGGGGATAGTTTCTATGGACAAAAAGAAGTTTATGTTTTACAATATTTTAAGTTCTTTCTTGTGGTCGTTTATCTTGATTTTTGCAGGACATTATTTATACGGTGTCTTCTTGAAACAAGGAATTGACTTAAAACACCATATTGAATACATTATCATTATTATCGTTATCATTTCTACTTTCCCAGTTTTAGTTAAGCTTTTAAAGAAAAGACCAGCTGAGAAAATCTAAAGAAAATTAATGAACATAAAAAAAGCCCGAAGCATTAAACTTCGGGCTTTTTTTATTTTATTAAGGCATGAAAACTATTCTATGTAAATAATGATTTAATACATTGAAACGAATGAAACCGCTAGAAATGATTATGCGGTGAAATAGATAAGAGTGATAAAAAAAAAGCTGCAACTCAGTTTTGAAAAACAAGAGTTGCAGCTTTAGATTAAATCTTTATTATTAATGCCGAAGGTATTTCTACGATTGGAACTTGGTATTTTAATCTACCATTCATTTACCTTATTAGCATCCATCTTCAAGAAAATAAATAATAAGATAGTGAATCCCCATAAACCAGAACCTCCATAAGAGAAGAAGGGTAATGGAACTCCAATGGTTGGAAATATACCAATAACCATGGCAATGTTTACAAAGAAATGGGTAAACAAAATTCCGGCAACACAATAGCCGTAAACACGGCTGAATTTGGTTTTTTGCCTTTCAGCTAAATAAATCACTCTTAAAAATAAGCCTACAAAAAGTAGAATAACGACTAAAGAACCTGCAAAGCCCCATTCTTCACCTACAGTTGTAAAAATATAATCGGTATGCTGTTCAGGAACGAATCCTCCTTTAGTTTGAGTTCCTTCTAAAAAGCCTTTTCCAATCCATCCTCCGGATCCAATTGCAATTTCAGATTGGTTGGTGTTATAACCAATACCTTTCATGTCTACAGTTTTTCCTAAAAGAATATTAAAACGGTCTCTATGGTGCTGTTTAAATACGTTGTCAAAAACGTAATCAACAGAGAGTACAAAGCCCGAAATAACAACTAATAAAATAGCACTCAAAATAATATTTCGATCTACCGCCCGTCCTTTAAAATGAATAATAATAAGTACTCCTAGGGCGATTAAAATAACGGCATAAGGTTCTAAAACGAGCGTTAATACAAATAAAAGAATAGTGATAAAACCTGTCCAAACGTACCAAGAAGGCAAGCCTTCTCTAAACAAAACGAGGATAAAGACGCTATATATTAAAGCACTTCCTGGATCGGGTTGAGGCAGGATTAACATTACAGGTAAAAAAACTATTGCTAGTGCCTGCAACTGTCTGTTGGTTTCTTTAAGGTTAATTTGGGTGTCACTTAAATATTTAGCTAATGCTAATGATGTAGCGGCTTTTGCAAATTCAGATGGCTGTAAAGTAAAACTTCCAATAGCATACCAGCATCTTTGTCCTGCAATAGTTTTTCCAAAAAGAAATAATCCTGCTAATGATAATAGGGATACTCCAAATATTATACTGGCGTATTTTTCGTAAAATTTTCCATCAACAAAAAGGACAACAAAAATTAAAGGAATGGTACATCCAATAAAGATTAATTGTTTTTGATATGTTCCATCAGTTGATAATAGTGATGAAGAATAAATATTCAGCCACCCTAGTATTACCAATGCAATATAGATAAAGACACTTATCCAGTCAATGTTATTTTTTACACTTTGATTTTTCATTTGAAATAATCTTTCTTAGTTCTTTTTAGTAGTGTCTATTGTTGTTTTTTTAGCCTCTGTTTTTGGAGCGGTCGTTTTCGGAGTAATAATTTTAGCTTTTAAAAGGGAATCTTTTGGTGTAGATTCGATTGCGCTGGCTTCGTTCATTCCTCCAAGTTTAGCATATTCGCTCGCTAAAGTTTTATTTAAAACGCGAATCTCTAAATCAGTTCTCGTTATTTTTTTTCTTAAATATTTTTCTATCATCAAACTCGCAATTGGACCTGCCACGGTAGCTCCAAAACCTCCATTTTCAATCATAATCGCAATCGCAATTTTTGGATTGTCTTTTGGTGCAAATGCCACAAAAATAGAGTGGTCTTTAAGCTGTGTTCTCTTGCCGTTAATTTTAGCAAAGTTTTCAGCTGTACCCGTTTTTCCGCAAATGTCAATTCCTTCAACTCTTAAAGCGTGTGCAGTACCTTTGTTGTATACATCAAATAAACCACTTATAACTGGCGGAAAGTACTTTTGGTCAATTGAAGTAGTGTGTTTGGTTGTAAATTTAGAATCGATTTTTTCACCCTCAATTTTTTTAATGATATGAGGCGTGTAATAGTATCCTTGATTTGCAACAGTTGCCATCATATTAGCAAGCTGAATAGGTGTCATTAAAACCTCTCCCTGACCAATTGCATTCGATACAATCGTTGTGCTTCTCCAGCCTCCGTTAGGATAAATTCTTTTATAAGTTTTAGAATTTGGGATATTACCTCTTTTTCCTGTTGGTAAATCATATCCCATAAATTGACCTAAACCAAAACTTCTCATATGATCACTCCAAACATCAACTGCTTTACCTGGATTTGCATATTTGTTAATCGTTAACATATAGGCTTGGGCAAAATAAGTGTTGCAAGAGTTGTAAATACCGTTATGTAATTGATGAGGTCCAAAGCCGTGACATTTCATGAAGCGGCCGCGTCCATAACTAAATCCGTGATGACACATAAAAGTGGTTTGCTCGTTGACAACGCCTTCTTGCAGAGCCACTAAACCCGTTAAGATTTTAAAAGGAGAACCAGGAGGATACTCAGCCAAAAGTCCTCTGTCGTACAACGGTTTTGCAATCGAATCATGATACAAAAGAGTATAGTTTTTAGAACGTTGTCTTCCAACTAGAATTCCTGGGTCGTATGATGGAGCGGTTACTAATGCTAAAATTTCACCAGATTTTGGTTCGATAGCAACAATTCCACCTCTTTTATTAATCATTAACTCTTCGCCATACTTTTGAAGTTCAGCGTCGATTGTTAAATTGATGTCTTCACCAGCAACAGCGATCGTATCGTACTTACCTTCTTTATAAGAGCCAATTTCACGATTGTATTTGTCTTTCTGAATGTATTTTACTCCTTTTATACCACGTAAAATTTCTTCGTAACTTTCTTCAACTCCTTGTTTCCCAATTAAATCACCACTGTTGTAATAGGGGTTTTTTGCAATTTGGCGCTCGTTTACCTGCGTTATGAAACCAAAAATATTAGCGCCATAATCTACTTCGTAATCACGAAGTGAACGTTTTTGAAAATAAAAACCTTCAAATTTTCTGATTTTTTCCTGAAAAGCAGCAAATTCATTTTTATTTAACTGAGATAAAAATACAGATGGTAATCGTGGACTGTAAACTTTTGCTTTAGCAACTCTTTTCTCGTAATCTTCGGGAGTAATATTTAGTAATGCGCAAAACTCTGGAATATTAAGATTTTCTTTAATATCTCTAGGAATTACCATGATATCGTAAGAAGCCTGATTGGCAACCAGTAATTTGCCATTTCGGTCATAGATATATCCTCGTTCTGGATAATCGTAGACTTTTTTAATGGCATTATTTTCTGATTTCAATTTAAACGAATCATCAATGATCTGCAGATAAAATATCCGCATTACTAGCAAAGATGCTGCAATAATAATTAAAGAGGGCAGCAGAACTTTTCTCATCGTTTATTGGGCTTAATAAGATAAATTATTATAATTGAAGTGATTATTGTAAAAATGGTGCTGAACAAGGTTCGCAGTAAAATGTCTAGTATAAATTTAAATTGAAAAGCTTCTAATGTAAATAGTATAATGTGATGCAATAAAACAGATACTAGAATAAATGAAAACCTTTCAGGTGTTAAAGATTCATTTAGTTTAATGGTTTGATATTCATAACTTAAACCAAATGAAAATTTAAAGATATAAGGTCTGTAGTAGGCTAGAATTACACAAGCAGTTGCATGAATTCCGCCAGAATTACAAAACATATCCATCATCAATCCTAATAGAAAGCTAGAGATGATTAATCCAGCTCTATTACTGTTTACAGGATACAATATAATGTACAAGATATACGGGAAGGGACTTATGTACCCTAAAAAATTCATATTATTGAAAATAACAACCTGAATTGCTAGTAACATAATAAAACGAAGAATATTGACTAATAAAGCGCTATTCATCTTTTTCCTTGTTTTTGTTTTCTAAATTAATAAGTTCTTCTCTGTCCTTACTTTTGATAATATAAACGTGTCCTAGATTTGTCATATCGTTAAATAGTTTAACGTTTATAACATAGTAACTTGTGTTCTTTTTGATGTAAATTTTGTCTACAGTTCCAATGTTTATGCCTTCAGGGAAGATTACTGATTGTCCGCCTGTCACAATGGTGTCGC
The DNA here is from genome assembly GCF_044007415.1 of Flavobacterium sp. FlaQc-28. NCBI lineage: Bacteria > Pseudomonadati > Bacteroidota > Flavobacteriia > Flavobacteriales > Flavobacteriaceae > Flavobacterium > Flavobacterium sp. FlaQc-28. The sequence continues at coordinate 239,968 of NZ_JBIPCM010000001.1, read as the reverse complement.
CTTTTCTAATTGAAGCTAATCTTGGAACGTCTTCAAGTTGAACAAAACCAGTACTTTTTCCGTCCCAAGTTAAAGAACCAAAATGATTTGATTTTTTGATTTTGGCATTAATTTGAGATTTCATGTTCAAAATACTCACAACGGTTGAATATCTTGGTGATGTATTATCTACAACTCCAATAATTCCTAAACTATTAATTACTCCCATATCTTGTTTAACCCCTTCGTTTGCTCCAGAGTTTAAGGTGATATAATTTTCGTGAGTATTATAAGAGTTGTGAATTACTTTTGACACAATAATATCTGCAGGTTTTACTCCTTTTATACTATCGGCCAAAGGTATTTTGGTAGTATCCTCTTTGTTGAATAAAAGACTTTTTAATCTTGCATTTTCAAGTACAAGTTCATCATTTTCAGATCTTAAATTCAAATATTCGTTGATGTGATTAATTCTTTCGTAAACGCCTCCGCTTAAAAAATTTGCGGAACTGATTACTCTGCTTCTGTGATAGGAGTGTGACTGAATTGTGAGCGTCAACGAAATACCTAAAAGCAGCAAAAACAGCAATCGATTACTGTTTCTTAAAATGAAATTAAAAATTTGCTGCATTTCTTGTTTGGTTATTTTGTTTCAGGATATGCTTTTGGTTTCAAATTTTATTAGAGTCAAATAGTGAAATTTGACTCTAATAAAAGTAAATTGATTACTATTTTGAATCTTATTTGATTAAGATACTTTTAAATTTTGCAATGTTTTTAAGTGCCATTCCAGTTCCACGAACAACAGCTCTTAAAGGGTCTTCGGCAATATAAACAGGTAAATCTGTTTTTTGAGAAATACGCTTATCAAGACCTCTTAACATAGATCCTCCACCAGCTAAATAAATACCTGTATTGTAAATATCGGCAGCTAATTCAGGAGGTGTTTGAGATAATGTTTCCATTACAGCATCTTCAATTCGTTGAATCGATTTGTCTAATGCTTTTGCGATTTCGCGGTAAGAAACATCTACTTGTTTTGGTTTCCCTGTAAGCAAATCTCTACCTTGAACAGACATGTCTTCTGGCGGCCCATCTAAATCTTCGATAGCCGCTCCAATTTGAATTTTTATTTTTTCAGCAGTACTTTCACCTACAAAAAGGTTGTGTTGTGTACGCATGTAATAAACGATATCATTTGTAAATACGTCACCTGCAATTTTTACAGATTTATCGCAAACAATTCCGCCTAAAGCGATAACAGCAATTTCTGTTGTACCACCTCCAATGTCGACAATCATGTTTCCTTTTGGCTGCATAATATCAATGCCAATACCAATTGCAGCAGCCATAGGCTCGTGAATTAAGTAAACTTCTTTTCCGTTTACTCTTTCACAAGATTCTTTTACCGCTCTCATTTCAACCTCAGTAATACCAGAAGGAATACAAACCACCATACGTAAAGCTGGAGTAAACATTCTTTTTTTCAATGCAGGAATGCTTTTAATGAACATATTGATCATTTTTTCCGAAGCATCAAAATCAGCAATTACACCATCTTTTAAAGGCCTTATGGTCTTGATGTTTTCATGCGTTTTACCTTGCATCATGTTGGCTTCTTTACCAACAGCAATGATTTTGCCTGATATTCTGTCACGTGCAACGATTGACGGACTATCAATAACAACTTTATCATTATGAATGATTAAAGTGTTTGCGGTACCAAGGTCTATCGCAATATCCTCAGTCATGAAATCAAAAAATCCCATAAGTTTTTTAGGGGTTTAAAATGTTATAAATTATTTATCGAACAAAGTTAAACAAATTAATGTTTAAAATGACGAGTTCCTGTAAATACCATTGCAACATTATTTTCATTGCAATAATTTATACTTAATTCGTCTTTTATTGAGCCTCCTGGCTGAATTACAGCAGTTATTCCTGCTTTTTTGGCTAATTCTACACAATCCGGAAATGGAAAAAATGCATCGCTTGCCATAGAAGCGCCGGTTAAATCAAATCCAAAAGCTTTTGCTTTGTCAACAGCCTGCATTAAAGCATCAACTCTTGAAGTCTGACCTGTACCAGATGAAATTAAAGTTCCGTTTTTTGCAAAGACAATTGTATTTGATTTTGTGTTCTTGCAAATTTTTGATGCAAAAATCAAATCCTCTATCTCTTGAGCAGTAGGTTCTGTAATTGTAACGGTTTTTAAATGCTCTTTATTATCTGTAATATTATTTCTGTCCTGAATTAACAAACCATTAAGACAAGTTCTTACTTGACGATTTGGTAATTCAACTTCATTTTGAACTAATATAATTCTGTTTTTCTTTTCTTGTAAAACTGTAACTGCTTCATCATCATAAGATGGAGCAATAACTACTTCGCAGAATAATTTGTTGATTTCCTGAGCTGTTTCTAAATCAATTTTAGTATTAGAAATCAGCACTCCTCCAAAAGCAGAAGTAGGATCACAAGCTAAAGCTGCTAAATATGCCTCGCTGATAGTTTTTCTTGAAGCTAAACCACAAGCGTTATTGTGTTTAAGAATAGCAAATGTTGGTCCGTCAGTTTTGAATTCAGCAATTAAATTTACTGCAGCATCAACATCAAGCAAGTTGTTGTATGATAATTCTTTTCCGTGAAGTTTATTGAACATAGCATCAAAATCTCCAAAGAAGAAACCTTTTTGGTGAGGGTTTTCACCATATCTTAAAACTTGACCATTTGCAATACTTTCTTTGTAAATAGTCTCGTCTGTATTGAAATAATTAAAAATAGCTCCATCGTAATGAGAAGATACGTGGAAAGCTTTTGTAGCTAACAATCTTCTGTTTTCAAGAGTTGTAGAACCATTTTGTTCTGTAATCATATCTAAAAGCAAACTGTATTCATTAACAGAAGCAACAATGACAGTATCTTTAAAGTTTTTTGCTCCAGCGCGAATCAATGAAATTCCGCCAATGTCAATTTTCTCGATAATATCTTGCTCGCTTGCACCAGAAGCAACTGTTTTTTCAAAAGGATACAAGTCAACAATTACTAAATCAATCTGCGGAATATCAAATTCCTTCATTTGCTGTACATCACTTTCGTTATCTTGACGATTCAAGATTCCTCCGAAAATTTTTGGGTGTAAAGTTTTAACTCTTCCTCCAAGAATTTCAGGGAAAGAAGTAATGTCCTCAACAGGAACTACCGGAATTCCAAGGTTTTTAATGAAATCTTCAGTTCCTCCAGTAGAGTAAAGTGTAACATTTTGTTCGTGTAATTTTCTAACGATTGGTTCTAATCCATCTTTAGAAAAAACAGAAATTAATGTCGATTGTATTTTTTTAGTTGTGCTCATTGTGTAGTTATGATTTTTGAGACTGCAAAAGTAGTTTTTTTATATATTATTTTAAAGAAAATTAATGTAACATTATGCTAAAAAAATCTACTGATGAGTAAGTTAACTTTTATTAGGTTTTTGTTTTTAAATTATTGAATTTTACTTTGTTGAAAAATACTACTATATGCTTCTTTATCTAAGATTATTAAAAGAAAGTTTAAGCTTTGCTATAAGCGCTTTGCGAAATAATAAACTGCGAACTTTATTGTCGCTTTTAGGTGTTACTATTGGTATTTTTTCAATTATTGCTGTTTTAGCTGCTGTTGATTCTTTGGATAGAAAAATTTCAAAAGATTTGAGCAGTTTAGATAAAAATACGATTTATTTAATGAAATACTGTTTTGGACCCTCCGAAATTCCGCAATGGAAGAGAGAACAGTTTCCAAATGTAAAGTATGATGAATATATTGCTTTAAAAAACTCGCTTAATAATACAGATCAGGTTGCGTATCAGCTTTTTGTTAATCATGAAAGTTTAAAATATGATTCAAAAACTGTCAGCGATGTAAATATTGTGCCGTCGTCAAGCGAAATGGTCGATATTGATGGATTGAGTTTTGACAAAGGAAGGTTTTATAATGAATCTGAATCGAATTCAGGAACTGCAGTAATAGTTTTAGGATATGATATTGCCGATGGGCTTTTTGGCAGCAGCGATCCTATTGGTAAAAATATACGGCTTTATGGTCAGCGTTTTACTGTAATTGGTGTAATTGAAAAACAAGGAGCAGGTTTTTTTGGAGACAGCAACGATACTTCGGTGTATTTGCCAGCTAATTTTTTGCGTAAAATGTATGGTGACAGCGATGCAATGACCCCGGTAATTGTTTTGAAACCAGAGAAAGGCATTGATATGGATGCTTATAAGGCTGAAGTTGCACAAAAACTTCGAGCAACTAGAGGAATGAAAGCAGGAGAGATTGATAATTTTTTTGTAAATGTTCTTTCCGGTTTTACAGATTTTATCGATGGAATTCTAGGGCAGATGAATGTTGTAGGCTGGATTATCAGCGGATTTTCTCTTTTAGTTGGCGGTTTCGGAATTGCAAATATTATGTTTGTTTCAGTAAAAGAAAGGACGAATTTAATTGGAATTCAAAAATCATTGGGGGCCAAAAACAGGTTTATATTATTTCAGTTTTTATTTGAAGCAATAATTCTTTCAGTAATTGGCGGAATTATTGGTTTATTGATGGTTTGGGGAATTGCTCTTATTTTAACAAAAGCGCTCGATTTTGAGTTTGTTTTAAGTTTTGGAAATATTGTATTAGGAACAACATTAGCGGCGCTTATTGGATTAATTTCAGGAATTCTTCCAGCAATTTCTGCAGCAAATTTAGATCCAGTTGAAGCAATTCGAACTGGAATGTAGGTCTTTTTGAGGTTCAAAGGTTCAGAGAGGCAAAGGGACTAAGTTTTAATTTTAGATCTTTATGTAATTCTGGAATTTTACAAGTTTTTCTTTTTTAAATTCCATAGGAATAATACATATTCATTTTTGATAACAAAAAATCCCAAGAAGTAATTCTTGGGATTTTTTGTTTTAGAGAGTTAAAAAACTATCTAATTGTATTGTTTTGAATCAAATCGATGTATAAGTTGATCTTATCTTTCAATTCTTTTCTAGGCGTGATAAAGTCTAAGAAACCGTGCTCTAATAAGAACTCAGCAGTTTGGAAACCTTCTGGTAAATCTTTTCCTGTAGTGTCACGAACAACACGAGGACCAGCAAAACCAATCAAAGCCCCTGGTTCAGAGATGTTGATGTCTCCTAACATAGCGTATGATGCTGTTGTTCCTCCGGTTGTTGGGTCTGTACAAAGTGAGATATAAGGTAATTTTGCTTCTGCTAATTGAGCTAGTTTTACAGAAGTTTTTGCTAATTGCATTAAAGAATAAGCAGCTTCCATCATACGAGCCCCGCCAGATTTAGAAATCATTACAAAAGGCAGTTTGTTTTTGATCGCATGATCAATACCTCTTGCAATTTTTTCACCTACAACAGCTCCCATAGATCCACCAATAAAAGCGAAATCCATACAGCAAATTACAAGTTCTTTTCCTTTAGATTTTCCTACTCCCGTACGTACAGCATCTTTAAGGTGAGTTTTTTCCATTACATCTTTTAATCTTTCTGCATATTTTTTTGTATCAACAAAATGCAAAGGATCTTTTGATGTCATGTTTTTGTCTAACTCAACAAATTCGTTGTTGTCGAATAAAATTTCAAAATAGATTGCGCTTCCAATTCGAACATGAAAATCATCTTCAGGGCTTACGAATAAGTTTCTTGCTAATTCGTCAGCATCAATAATTTTTCCAGTAGGAGATTTGTACCACAATCCTTTCGGAACGTCCATTTTATCTTCTGTCGCGGTCGTAATTCCTTTTTCTTGTCTTTTAAACCAAGCCATTTTTTTAATTTTAGAATGTAGATTTTAAAGTTTAGATTTTTCAATCTGATTCAAAATTTAGATTTCAGGCTTTTTTAGAAGTCTGAAATCTAAAATCAGAAATCTAAAAATTAAAGTGTATTTACGTTATTCAAGTCAGCAAAAGCTTGTTCAAGTCTTGCGTTGAATGTTACTTCGCTCTCACGAACCCATTTTCTTGGGTCATAATATTTTTTGTTAGGTACATCAGCACCTTCTGGGTTACCAATTTGAGTTTTTAAATACTCAATATTGTTTACCATATAATCACGGATTCCTTCAGTATAAGCAAACTGTAAATCAGTATCGATGTTCATTTTGATAACTCCGTATCCAATAGCTTCTCTAATTTCTTCAAGTGTAGAACCTGAACCTCCGTGGAAAACGAAATCTACTGGATTGTGGCCAGTTTTGAATTTGTCTTGAACGAAATCTTGAGAATTTTTTAAAATTTTTGGAGTTAATTTTACGTTTCCTGGTTTGTAAACACCGTGAACGTTTCCAAAAGCAGCAGCAATTGTAAATTTAGGACTTACTTTAGATAATTCTTCGTAAGCGTAAGCTACCTCTTCTGGTTGAGTATATAATTTTGAGCTGTCTACGTCTGAGTTGTCAACGCCATCTTCTTCTCCACCTGTAATACCAAGTTCGATTTCTAATGTCATTCCCATTTTGCTCATTCTAGCTAAATATTCTTTGCAGATTTCGATGTTCTCTTCGATTGGCTCCTCAGACAAATCGATCATGTGAGAACTAAATAATGGTTTTCCTGTTTCTGCAAAATGTTTTTCAGAAGCATCTAATAAACCATCGATCCAAGGCAATAATTTTTTTGCGCAGTGGTCAGTATGTAAAATTACAGTTGCACCGTAAGCCTCAGCTAAAGTGTGAATGTGTTTTGCTCCAGCAATTCCACCAGCGATTGCTGCTTTTTCGCCTGCGTTAGATAAACCTTTTCCAGCGTTAAATTGTGCTCCTCCGTTAGAAAATTGAATGATAACCGGTGCATTTAATTTTGCTGCAGTTTCTAGTACTCCATTAATTGTACTTGATCCTGTAACGTTTACAGCAGGTAAAGCAAATCCTTTTTCTTTCGCATAATTAAAAATCTCCTGTACTTGATCTCCTGTAGCTACTCCGGGTTTAATATTGTGTACCATTGTAATTTTTTTTATAGTTGTTTTTAGTTTTTAGGTTGCAAAAATAAGAATTAATTAGCATTAGAACGGATAATTTATTCCAAAATTTAAAACCGAGTGTCCAAAATTGTACTCTTTAAACCAGCGGTCACCCTTCTCATGCGCCGGATTATAAGTCTTAAAGCCTAAATCTAAACGAATAACAAAAAAGCTTAAATCGTATCGTAAACCAAATCCTGAACCCAAAGCAATTTCAGCTAAATCGTTTACGCCAGAAAATTTTGCCTTCTCATCGATGACATTATCGAGCACATTCCAGATATTTCCGGCATCTGCAAAGATGGCTCCTTTAACATCTCCAAACACTTTAAATCTATATTCTGCACTAAAAGCAATTTTCATATTTGCCTCATTGAAATCATTTACAGCATTCGTGCTTCCAGGTCCAAGAGAGTAAGGCTGCCAAGCACGGTTGTCATTTGATCCCCCTGCGTAATAACTTCGTGAGAAAGGAATGTAATTTGAATTTCCGAAAGGAATTGCTATTCCAAAAAAGCTTCGAACGGCTAATACTTTCTCTTTTCCAAAATCCCAGTGTTTGATATAGTCAAACTCAGTTTTTACATACTCGGAGTATTCTAAGTTGAAAATTTCGTAATTGCCATTTGCATTTTTTTGTAGATTTCCTAAACTTGAAATCGCTGATAATAAGGTTCCTGCAGATTCTATTTTAGTTTTGAATTGATAAAAAGTATTGTCTGCTAAATCTTTTTTAGTTGTTTTGGTAAAAGTGTAGCTGGTTGCTAAAATAAAGTCGTTTTCAGTTAAACGAACCCTTCTTTCTTCTATACTTTCTACATCTTTATATTGTGGGTCGCCAGGAAGTAACGCCGTTTTGTTGTTCAATACATCACTGGTAAAACCTGTCGTTCCATTTGGAATAGTCAGATCTTTTCTAATTTGTTCTTCTGGTGTAGTTCCCCAGTTGATAGGGTTTTCATTATAATCTTTACCAATTCCGTTCAATTCATCATAAGAAGAAGTATAAACGTTAAAGTAATTATTAGGATTTAGGTTTCGGACAAATTGAGCATTAAGCAAATCAAATTTCACAGAATTGTGTCTTTTTGGCGACCAGTTGTAAGATATTCCTCCTGTAAAGTTTTCTTTGTCTAAACCAATATTGCGCTGTTTTGAAAAACCTGCTGAAATACTGGTAGATGGAATCATTCTTTTTGGAATAATTTTTTCCGTACCAAAAGGCATCAGGATTCTTGGGAAGTTAAGTTTTAAATCAATCCCATATTCAGAAACGTTAAAAAAGTTATCGTTAGGATTTGCCATGTCTTTAGAAGATCCAATGTTTAAACGCGTGGAGATTTCTAAAGTTTCAGCTCTGTTGAATACATTTCGTATAGTTTCGGATATACTAGCCCCAATACCAAAGTCTTGAATATTGGAGTGCGTTACGTCTAAAGTTGTACCAAAACTATATTTCTTTCTAGGAGTTAAATAAACTTTTGCAATTAAAGACTGCGCAGTTGAGTCGCGTTTGTCTACTTCGTATTGTATTGATGGGTAATTAAAAATTTTAAGATTATTTAAATATCGTGATGAAAGAGTTGTTCTAGTGTCAGAAAAAGTACTTCCTTTATTTATAAAAACAGCATCTGTAATGGCACGAGGCTTATATTTTAGCTTTTTATAACTGTATAGATTGAAGTTGTTATAAGTAGTACTGTCGCTGATTTTACTTTTAGCATTTGCGGCAGAGTAATCAGTAAAAATATTTACATCGCTGATTGTATATAGTTTAAAAGGTTCTGTTCTGCTGGAGTCTTTTTCCTGTATATTGTTGTTGCTGATAATAAGAGTTACATTGGCTTTGTTTTTTTTGCCAATTGTATCAATGTCAAAAGTGATGTAAGTAGGCTGAAAAAAATAAGCACCATGATTTCTAAAATAGGTTGTGATACGATTTTTTTCTTCTTCGAAATCAGAAGTTTTATACTGATTTCCAGATTTTAAAACCGAAGCCTCTGGATTGTTTTTGTATAATGAATCAAGGGCAGGGGTCATTATTTTAGTTCGAATAGTGTCTATAGTATAACCAGGGCCGGTAGTTATTTTATAATTTATCTGAGCCTTTTTTCGAGCAATACTGTCAATAGAATAATCTGTAGAAACATTAAAATAACCATTGTTGAAATAGTAATATTTTAAGCGCAACAATGACTTTTTTGCTTTTGCGGTATCAATTATTACGGGTGCTTCACCGGTATTTTTTAAAAACTCATTAAGTCCTTTGTTTAAAAAAGATTGTCCAAGTCGATCAACTTGCTTTGCAGATAATACTTTAGACCAGCGTTCATATCTGTGTGGGTGTTTTATAAATTGAGCCTTGTAAGTTGAGTCTGGATTTAAGTTTGCTAAATTGTACAAATTTAGACGAAGCTTGTATCCTAATAGTTTACCATTAGGTTTTTGATACATTTGATTTAAGGCCGTTTCATCATTTGTAGATTTCCCGTTTACAAGAATATTATTTTTTACAAGAAGGTTTTTTCCGTCAGGAACTCTTTTTACAGCATTACAAGCGCAAATAAGTATTGCTATTAGAATAAATGCTGTTATTTTTGTAGAATTCTTTTTCAAGTGTTTTTAAAAATTTAATTCAAAAGTACATTATTTTATGGTTGCTAAAAACCAAATAAAGCTTATCTCAGGTTTGCATCAAAAAAAGCAGCGTTTTGTAAATCAATTATTTTTTGCCGAGGGGGTAAAGGTAATTCAAGAATTACTGCAATCCAATTTTGAATTAGAGCATTTATACACCACATTAAATGATTTTCAAGAAGTTCAAACTTCAAAGCGAACTCTTATTAATGATCAAGAACTAAAAAAAATAAGCGCGCTGACAACTCCAAATTCTTGTTTAGCAGTTTTTAAAATGCCTGTTGAAAACGAAATCAATAATAACGGTTTAATCCTCGCTTTAGATGATATTCGTGATCCAGGAAATTTAGGAACCATTCTGCGTCTTTGCGACTGGTTTGGAATTAAACAAATTGTTTGTTCTAAAGAAACAGTCGATATTTACAATCCAAAAGTTGTGCAGGCCACAATGGGATCAATTACCAGAGTAAACGTAAATTATGTTGATCTCAAAACGTATTTAAGTCAAACAAAACTTCCTGTTTTTGGAACTTTTATGGATGGTGAAACTATTTATAAAAAAAATCTGCCTGAAAACGGAATCATTATTATGGGTAATGAAGCCAATGGTATTTCGGCAGAAATTGAAAAAACGGTTACCACACGATTAACAATTCCTAGGTTTGGAGAGTTACAAAAAACTGAAAGTTTAAATGTAGCAACAGCAACCGCGATTATTCTTAGTGAGTTTAAACGAAATAGTTAGGAATTTGTTTTAGTGAAAAGTAAAATTTATTAAAAGAGCTCTTGATTTCATAGAATCGATGTTACTTGTCCAAGGGCTTAGTGGATCTTTGTCTTGTACTAATTCGTTTGTAATACCAAACATACCTCTAATAGAAGGAGAGAAAATAAAATACTCTGTAAAGAAATCTATTCCAAAGCCAAGTTCATAAGCTGCTGTCCATGGTTTTACCCTGAATTTTCCTTCGGCATTGTCATCCGTAGATTTAGAGTTGCTTGATAGGTTTAATGTTGTAGACATTCCGCCAACTAAATAAGGACGAACATTTCCGGTACGCAATGAAGAAAATTTCAATAACAACGGAAAATGAATATAAGTGCTGTTTACTTCTCTCAAGTAATCCGTTTTAGAAGTAAAATTAGGGTAATACAAATCTCGCTTTGTGTAATATAAGCCCGGTTCAAAACGCAAATTAATGTATTCTTGCAATCTTAAATCAGCAACTACACCAACATTAAAACCAGTAGTTTTTTTTACTTGAATATCTTGATTTACTACATTTTTATAATCAAATTTGAAATCAAAGCTGTTAAAACCCAAATAGTATCCAAAATAAACACGCTGCTTTTGCCAGTTTTCAAGATTTATAATAGGATCTTTGCTAAACATGCTTTTAGCAAATTGAGAATATCCTTTTGTCGATAAGACTAATAAAAATAAGATTACAATTTTTTTCATACTACTTTTTAGATGCTGAATAAATGGTTGCTACACCAAAAGTCTGAGGCATTGCTACAACATCTATAAACCCAGTTTTTCTTAAAATATTGTTTAATGCTTCTCCATATGGGAAAGCGGCAGCAGATTCAGATAAATAACCGTATGCTGAATTGTCTTTAGAAAACAATTTCCCTATAACTGGCAATATATTTTTGCTGTAAAATTTATATCCTTGTTTGTATGGTGTTTTGTCAGGAACTGAAGTTTCTAAAATTACAAATACACCGTTTGGTTTTAAAACTCGTAAAATTTCAGAAAAACCTTTTTCTAGATTCTCAAAATTACGAACGCCAAAACCTACAGTTATTGCATCAAAATAGTTGTCATCAAAAGGAATATTTTCAGAATCTCCTAACACTAAATCTATAACAGAAGATAGATTTTTTTCTTCTACTTTTTTCTTTCCAACTTCAAGCATTCCTGCAGAAATATCCAGACCAATAATTTTTTCTGCTTTAGTTTGAGCCATTAAAATGGCTAAGTCGCCAGTTCCTGTAGCAATGTCAAGAATGACTTTTGGTTTAGTATCTGAAACTATTTTTAATACTTTTTTTCGCCATTTGACATCAATACCAAATGAGATTACACGATTTAAATTGTCGTAGTTCCCAGAAATGTTGTCAAACATTTGGGCTACTTGTTCTTTTTTACCTAAAGAAGAATCTTTATATGGGGTTATTTTTTCAGACATTATTTTTATTTACGCAAATATAAACAATCTGCTTTAACTGTAGTTGAGTTTTTTAAAGTGTAAATTAAATGTTTTGAAATGGAGGATAAAAATCACTTTTAGTAAAAGTTTTTACCATCACCAAAAGTGGGTATTTTTAAAAAATCACTAAAAGTGGGTATTGTATGATGTGTATTTTATGTACAACTTTGTTAAAGTAAAAATGATAAAAATTTAATGATTGATTTATCATATTGACTTAATCAAACAACTGTTTTTTGCACTGCAGTTAATTTGTTCAAGTAAGTAGTTTTAAAAGTATTGTTCTTGGGGGGATACTATTTTTAAAGTGCGAAATACGTTCTTAGGATTAAATTTGTTTTTGGAAATTTTAATTTTCTGCCTTTAATATCTTAGTGGTATTTGTTATTAAGGGCCTATTGAGATTCGTTCTCAATTAACAGTAAATGTTATTCAGTTATTTCAAATGCACTTTGCATTTGTGATTTTTACAAAAACTATTTCTTGAATTAGTCAAGGCTAACAATCAGTCATTTTTAAAAAACATCCTTCAAAAGAGGATGTTTTTTTATTTATTTTCTAATGTAAGTTTCGTAAGTATAATCGTAAAGATGTTTTTCATCTTTAAAATTTTCTTCAGATTCTACTAATAACCATTCACTTTTATTGATTTTAGGAAAAAATGTATCAGCATCAAATGCGTGATGCACTTTAGTTATTTCAATTATATCAGTATAAGGTAAAGCCAAATTGTAAATTTCGCCGCCTCCAATAATATATGAATCTTCATTTTCAGGGCATAATGCGATAGCTTTTTCTATGCTGTCTACAACTATGCAGCCTTCAGGGGCATAATCTTTTTGTCTGGTTATAACAATATGTACTCGGTTAGGTAATGGTTTCGGAAAACTTTCAAATGTTTTTCTTCCCATTATAATATGATGATTCGTTGTTAGTGTTTTGAATCTTTTGAAATCATTTGGCAAGTGCCATACTAAATCATTATTTTTTCCAAGAGCATTGTTTTCGGCAACAGCCGCGATCATTATAATCATAATGTGCTAAAACTAAATTTTATTTTCGGTATCCTCATTAATCCTTGATTCTAATTGACTGATTCTTTTTTGCTGTAAAGCAACTAATCTGTCAATTTGTTCCCTTTCCCATTTTTTGTTCATGAATCGATCTGTTATGTAAACTTTTATAAAGTGCAGTATAAAAATGAAGAACCATAAGGTAATGCCCCATAAGCACCAATTTTGCTCTGTTGAAGCTCCAAAACCAAAAAATCTATTTGCGATAAAAATAAATAAACTTCCCAGTAGAAAAAGTACAAAATGAAAATAAAGGATTTTTTTTTGTCTTATACGTCTTCTTGCATACTCGTATTGTTCGTGCACTTCTTTTTCCATACCGATATAAATGAGATTATAAAGTTAGAATTTATTTTTAAAACACCGTATTCTGACCGCAGAATATTTGTTTGAAAATGAGTTGTAAATAAATATACAAAAAAAATATACTCTTTAAATTGTTGATGCAATTAAAAAAACCGACTGTTTTTGCTATTATCACAAATCGGAATTGCATTGTGAAAAGTTTAGTTGAATTTATGTAATTTTAGTTTCTATAAATCTAAAAACTAAATAGTTATGTCTTTAAAGAAACAATTTGTCAAAACAAAACCAGTTGTAAAAGTTACTTTTTCTATAGATGCCAAAGACGCTGATTCGGCAGCGGTTGTTGGAGATTTTAATAACTGGAATCCTGAAGAGGGAACTTTGAGTAAACTAAAGAATGGAACATTTAAGGCTACGTATGACTTGGTAAAAGATGCCATTTATGAATTTAAGTATGTAATTGACGGCACATATATCAACGATCCAGAAGCAGATTCATATAAATGGAATGATTTTGCCGGCAGTGAAAATAGTGTTTTAGTAGTATAAAAAAATCCGCTTAAAATTTTAAGCGGATTTTTTTTTATTATTATTTATTTTTATACAGCAACACTTCCTTTTATGCCCGCATGCGGTTCATAGTCTTCAAGTGTGAAGTCATTATAATCAAAATCAAAAATGTTTTTAACAGCTGGGTTTAGAATCATTTTTGGAAGCGGTTTTGGCTCACGAGTTAATTGTAATTCCAGTTGTTCAAAATGATTGTTGTAAATGTGCGCATCACCAAAAGTATGAATAAAATCGCCTGGTTCTAAATCGCAAACCTGTGCAATCATCATAGTTAATAGTGCATAAGAAGCAATATTGAAGGGAACGCCTAAAAATATATCAGCGCTGCGTTGATACAATTGACAAGACAGTTTTCCTTTTGTTTCTCCTTTTTCTAAATCTGGTGTTGCTACATAAAACTGGAAAAAGGCATGGCAAGGAGGTAATGCTGCTTTATTGTTGGCTACATTTTCTTCAAAAGATTTTTTTGTATCCGGTAAAACAGATGGATTCCATGCTGATACCAACATTCTACGACTGTTTGGATTAGTCTTTAATTCGGTAATCAACTCTGAGATCTGATCAATTTCTTCGCTGTTCCAATTACGCCATTGATGTCCATAAACCGGACCTAAATCGCCATTTGAATCAGCCCAGGCATCCCAAATTTTCACTCCGTTTTCTTGTAAATATTTAATATTCGTATCACCTTTCAAAAACCAAAGCAGTTCATAAATGATCGATTTTAAATGTAATTTTTTTGTTGTAACCATTGGGAAACCTTCACTTAAATCAAAACGCATTTGGTATCCAAAAACGCTTTTGGTTCCAGTTCCAGTTCGGTCTCCTTTTTGGCATCCGTTTTCTAAAACGTGTTTTACTAAATCTAAGTACTGTTTCATTATTGCTTTAGGCTTTAGGCTTTAAGCTTTAGGCTTTTTCCTAAATGCTTTAAGCTTGTTTTTTTATGTTTTGCACTTTAAGCTTATTGCCTAAAGCTTAAGGCTTACAGCCTTAAAATTATCTTTTCGAGATTTCGTCTCTAATTTTTGCAGCTTTTTCATAATCTTCCTGAGAAACGGCCTGATCTAAAAGTTCATTTAGTTCTTGCAAGCTGTGTTTTGCATAAACATCTCCAGATTGATTACTTTCTTCTTCGTGTCCAAAAGTTTCTGGGTTAGAAAGTACATCGTCAATTTCCTGAGAGCCTTGATCTGTTTCGGCTGTATTTGATTTTAAATAAATTCCAGCTTTGTCCAGAATGTTTTTATAGGTGAAAATTGGAGCGTTAAAACGTAATGCTAAAGCGATAGCATCTGATGTTCTAGCATCGATGATTTCTTCAATTTTGTCTCTTTCGCAGATTAAGCTTGAGTAAAAAACGCCGTCTACTAATTTGTGAATAATGACTTGTTTTACAACAATGTCAAATCTTTCAGCAAAGTTTTTGAATAAATCGTGAGTTAATGGGCGAGGAGGTTTTATCTCTTTTTCTAAGGCAATAGCAATTGACTGGGCTTCAAAAGCGCCAATAACAATAGGTAATTTTCGTTCGCCGTCAACTTCATTCAAAATCAAGGCATACGCGCCATTTTGAGTTTGGCTGTATGAAATTCCTTTTATAGATAATTTTACTAGACTCATATATGTTTGTAAAACGGGCACTTAGCACCGCATTTTAATACTTTTTTTGATTGAAAAATAAAGGTGCAATTTTAATCAAAAAATATGGAACAAAAAAGCTGCCTTAAAACAAAGATACGATTATCTTGTTTTTAGGCAGCTATAATATTAAGAATTCTTGAATTAAGAATGTTGCGCTTTGAAAGCTTTTAATTTCTCTGTTAATTGAGGTACGATTTCAAATGCGTCGCCAACAATACCATAATCAGCAACTTTAAAGAAAGGAGCTTCTGGATCGTTATTGATAACTACTTTTACTTTTGATGAGTTGATACCTGCAATGTGCTGAATTGCTCCAGAAATTCCTATTGCAATATATAAATTTGTTGCAACTGGCTTTCCTGTTTGTCCAACGTGCTCGCTGTGAGGTCTCCATCCTAAATCCGAAACTGGTTTAGAACATGCTGTTGCAGCACCTAAAACTTCAGCTAAATTTTCAACTAATCCCCAGTTTTCCGGACCTTTCAATCCGCGTCCGCCAGAAACTACAATATCAGCATCAGCGATAGAAACTTTTCCGCTTACTTTTTCTACAGATTCTACTTTTACACCAAAATCGTTATCTCCAATTGATGGATTAAAATCTTCGGCAGCTGCAGCTCCTGCGCTTTCAAAAATTCCGTAAGAGTTTTTAGCTAAACCAAGAACTTTTACATCTGTATCGATTTGTGTAATATTGAAAGCTTTGTTTGAAAAAGCATTTCTTTTTACTTGGAAAGGCGAGGTGCTTACTGGTAATCCCACAACATTTGAAGCAAAACCAGCATTTAACGCTACTGCAACTAATGATGAAAGATAAATACTATCTGTTGTAGAAGAAAGTAAAACTACTTTTGTTCCTTCTTTTTCAGCGGCTTGTTTGATTACATCGGCGTAAGCCTTAGCAGTAAAACCAGCTAATTTATCGTTGTTTACTTTTAAAACCTTATCAACTCCGTATTTAGCCAATTCGCTTACATCGCTGATGTTTACAGTTAAAGCTGTAACGGTTGTTCCTAAACTTTCGGCTACTTTTTTAGCGTAAGAAGCTAATTCGAAAGCTACTTTTTTAAATTTTCCTTCTGCAGATTCTGCATATATTAATATTGACATAATTTTTTGTTTAAAAGTTTAAAGTTTCAGGTTTCAAGTTTTGCAAACTGAAAACTGCGACTGAATACTGATTACTAGATTACTTTCGCCTCGTTGTGCAATAAATTGATTAACTCATCTAAATTATCTGCAGAAACTAATTTTACTGCTGATTTTGGAGCTGGTTTTTCAAATTTTACTGCTTTTGTATTTACAGGAGCGTCAACTGGTTCAAGAATAGTTAAAGCTTTAGTTCTTGCTGTCATAATTCCTCTCATATTCGGAATACGTAAATCTTTTTCTTCAACAAGTCCTTTTTGACCGCCAATGATTAAAGGAAGGGTAGTGCCTACAGTTTCTTTTCCACCATCGATTTCGCGAACCGCTTTTACATTATTTCCGTCAACAGTCACTGCTGTACAAGAGTTTAAGAAGTTGTAGCCCAAAATACCAGCGATCATTCCAGGAACCATTCCTCCGTTATAATCTAAAGATTCTTTTCCTGCAATTACAAGATCATATCCACCGTTTTTAATTACTTCTGCTAATTGTTTTGCAACAAAAAAGCCATCAGTTGGGTTTGCGTTTACACGAATTGCTTCGTTTGCACCAATTGCTAAAGCTTTACGTAAAGTTGGTTCAGTGTCAGGACCTCCAACATTTACCACTGTTACATTTGCGCCTTGCTGCTCTTGAAACCAGATTGCACGAGTCAATCCAAATTCGTCATTAGGGTTAATTACATATTGTACACCATTGGTATCAAATTCAGAGTCACCATTGGAGAAGTTAATTTTTGAAGTAGTATCAGGCACATGGCTGATGCAAACTAGTATTTTCATAAGTATATATTTTGAATTTATAATATGCTTTTACAAATTTAGAATTTAATTTGGAATAATTATACTATGCATGCATAATATTTTTAAAAACTATTACGATTTCGAAGATTGTATGTTTTTAGATGGCTTTTGTCGGAATGTAAAATCAAAAACACACTCGTTACATCTGATTATTAGGAATTTTGCGACGACTGATGTTTGTAGTTAGGGCAGAATTTCATCATGTTAAATACTAATTTTTAGTTTTTGTCGTTCTGATCAAAGGATTTTAAAGGGAACAAGAATTAACAAATGACCTAAAGTTTGTCTAAAAAAAGTTTTACATAGTTTAAGTGTGAGTTTTACGTGTGTTATATCGATTTCGTAAATATCACAATAAAGCTAAAAAAGTTAAAACCTATAGAGAGAAAGAAGTTCATGCGATTTTAAACTTAATTTATGCTTTTAAGTGATTTAAAATATTTATTTTTGCTCTTCAGAAAATTCAACATACAATATAAATATGAGAACAATACAATTTAGAGAGGCCATTTGCGAAGCGATGAGCGAAGAGATGCGTCACGATGAATCCATATATTTAATGGGCGAAGAAGTTGCGGAATACAATGGAGCATACAAAGCTTCAAAAGGAATGCTTGCTGAGTTTGGCGAAAAAAGAGTAATCGATACTCCAATTGCTGAGCTAGGTTTTACAGGAATTGCAGTAGGTTCAGCAATGAACGGCTGTCGTCCAATTGTAGAGTATATGACTTTCAACTTCTGTTTAGTAGGTATTGATCAAATTATAAACAACGCTGCTAAGATGCGTCAAATGACAGGTGGACAATTTAATGTGCCTATCGTTTTCCGCGGACCAACAGCTTCTGCAGGTCAATTAGGAGCAACACACTCTCAAGCTTTAGAAAACTGGTTTGCAAATACTCCAGGTCTTAAAGTTGTTGTGCCGTCAACTCCTTATGATGCAAAAGGACTTTTAAAATCTGCAATTCGCGATAATGATCCAGTAATTTTCATGGAATCTGAGCAAATGTATGGTGACAAAGGTGAAGTGCCAGACGGAGAATACACTATTCCATTAGGAGTTGCTGATATTAAACGTGAAGGAACAGATGTAACTATCGTTTCTTTTGGTAAAATCATCAAAGAAGCTTTTATCGCTGCTGATGAATTAGCTAAAGAAGGAATCTCTTGCGAGATTATTGACTTAAGAACAGTTCGTCCTATGGATAAAGATGCAATTCTTAAATCGGTTAAAAAAACAAACCGTTTAGTAGTTCTTGAAGAAGCTTGGCCGTTTGCTAGTATTTCTTCTGAGATTACTTATATCGTTCAAGAGCAAGCTTTCGATTTTCTTGATGCGCCAATTCAGCGTATTACGACAGCAGATACTCCAGCACCTTACTCTCCAGTTTTATTAAAAGATTGGTTGCCAAACGCAGGTGATGTAGTAAAAGCAGTTAAAAAAGTATTGTACAAATAATACACATATAAAATACACATAAAGCTTCATCAGTCATATTTATTGATGAAGCTTTTTTATTGATGAAGCTTTTTTTACCAGATTATGAAAAGAATAATTTTACTCAGCCTGTTTTTTGTATTTGCTTTTGTAAATATTGCTGCTGCACAGACAAAAGTGAGTGGAATTGTTTTAGATAAATCTAATCAGCCGGTTCCGTTTGCAAATGTTGTTTTTAAAGGGTCAAATACAGGAATAGTTTCTAATGAAGACGGCCGTTTTTATCTAGAATCTCCCAATACTTATACGGCTTTATTGGTTTCTTCTGCAGGATTTTCAGATCGTGAAGTGCCTTTGGAAAAAGCGGTAAATTACGATTTTAAAATAGTTTTGAGTGAAGCCGAAGTGCTTAACGAAGTTGTAATTTATACCGGAAAAACATCTAAAAAGAATAATCCGGCCTTAGATATTCTTCGAAAAATATGGGAAAGAAAGCGTAAAAACGGACTTTACCAGTTCAATCAATATCAGATGCAGAAGTACGAGAAAGTTGAGTTCGACATGAACACAATCGATAGTGCTTTTATGAAAAATAAACTCTTTAAAGGAATGGAGTTTGTTTTTAATCATATTGATACATCAGATGTTACAGGGAAAACTTATCTGCCAATTTTTATCAACGAGTCAGTTTATGATGTTTATGGCGATAATAAAATAAAGAAAGTAAAAGAAAATCTTACCGGAAATAAAATGTCTGGTTTTAATGGTAATCAGCAGATTTTATCATTTGTAAAAGATCTTTATTCAGACTATAATATTTACGATAATCACCTTAAGTTTTTTGATAAAAGTTTTACGAGTCCGCTTTCAAGAACTGGAATTGATGTATATAATTATGTTTTAAAAGACAGCGCTTATATAGACAAAAAGTGGTGTTATAATATTGTTTTTTACCCGAGACGTAAAAACGAATTAACTTTTAAAGGAGATTTTTGGGTAAACGATTCTACTTTTGCAATCAAGAAAATTAATATGGGCGTTACTAAAAGCGCCAATATTAACTGGGTAAAAGATATTTATATTGAGCAGGAGTTTGAAGTAGAAAACGATTCTGTTTTTCTTTTAACGCGTGATTATATGATGTCTGATTTTGCTTTAAACAAAAAAGAAAAATCAAAAGGAGTTTACGGAAAACGAACCACTTTATATCGAAACCATAAATTCAATATTCAGAAACCGGAGAAATTTTACAAAGAAGAAGTCAACTTTATAGACAATGCAGTTTATGAGCGACCGCCTGAGTTCTGGGAAGAAAATCGATTTGAAAAACTAAATAAAGATGAAGCAGGAATTTATAAAATGCTTGATACACTGCAAACCGTCAAGCGATTTAAGCAGTTGTATAGTCTCGTCTCGATTTTAGGAAGCGGTTACGTTGAATTTAAAAATTTCGATTTCGGACCTATTTTTTCTACGTTTGGCTATAATGAAGTTGAAGGTATACGAATAAGAGCGGGAGGAAGAACTTATTTTGGACCAAATGACCCTTGGCGTCTGCAGGCTTATACAGCTTATGGTTTTGATGATAATAAATTCAAATACGGTGTTTCAGGAAAATGGATGATCGACAGAAAAAACAGGATCATTATTTCTGGAGGAAACAGGCGCGATATTGAACAAATTGGAGCCAGTTTAACCACGACAAATGATATTTTAGGACGAAGTTTTGCATCATCAGCATTATTTACAACAGGAAGCAACGGAAAATTAACCAATATTAATCTGAGTAATGTTTCCTTTGAAATGGAACCTAAAAAGAATTTTATTGTTCAAGCAGGTTTTTCGTATCGAACATTAGAATCAGCTTCAAAGACTTTTAGTTTAGATTATTATACAACATTACCGAGTACAGCAAATCCTGCTGGTGTGGTCGAAAGTATGGTAAAACAGTCAGAAGCAAATATTCAGTTTGAATATATGCCAAATCGTAAAACAATTGGATACGGAGTTGAACGCAGCTTAGTTGACAGCCCTTTTAGTCATTTCTTTGTTAACTTTAGTTATGGTATTAAAGGTGTTTTTGACAGTGATTTTGCTTACGAAAAAATTCAATTATTTTATAAACAGCCTATTATTATTGGGCCATTAGGAAGATCAAATATTATTCTTGAAACTGGAAAAACATGGGGTACAATTCCGTTAGGATTAATGAGTGTAATTCCTGGAAACCAGACTTATTTTACAATTGAAAATACGTTTAGTAACTTGAATTTCTATGAATTCATTACGGATCAATATACGACTTTACAATGGAATCATGATTTTGGAGGAAGGTTGTTTGCTAGAGTTCCTTTTATGAGAAAATTGAATTGGAGAGAATTTGTAGGTATAAAAGCAGTTCATGGAACCATTTCGGATGCGAATCGCGCCATAAACGCTTCGGGGCAGCCTTATAATGCGCCAGAAAATGTGTATTGGGAATATAATGCAGGAATTGGTAATATTTTTAAAGTATTTAGAATCGATTTTTCTTGGAGAGGAAGTTATTTAAACACTCCAGATGCTAATAAATTTGCAGTAAAAGGATCTTTCGGATTCTATTTCTAAATAATATTAAGGTGCAAAGCATCAAAGTTACAAAGTCGCAAAGGTTTAAAATCTTTGCGGCTTTTTTTGCTTAAATCTGCGTGAACTAAAACTTTGAGTCTCTGCGTCTTTGCGAGATTCTTTTTTGTTTAATTTTGAAATGGACTTAAAACCATTTTATGCAAGAAGCCATTGATTTTCTATCTGCTAAAAATCCAATTTTTTATCAAATCATCGAAAAATATGGATTGCCTCCAATTCCAAAACGGCCACAAGGTTTTGAGACCTTAGTTTTGTTGATTCTCGAGCAGCAAGTTTCGATAGATTCGGCTAAAGCCACATTCTTAAAAATTAAAGCCTATACAACGTGTAATCCAGAAACGATGTCGGTTTTATCAGATGAAGAATTTCGAAATCTTGGTGTAAGCCGTCAAAAAACAAAATACATTAAAATTTTAGCAGAGGCCGTTTTAAATAAAGATTTAGATATAGAAAGTTTAGCTGTAAAATCGGCAAAGGAAGTTAGAGAAGAACTTATTAAACTAAAAGGAATTGGAAATTGGACTATTGATATTTATTTAATGTTTTGTTTGCAAGAGCCCGATTTAATTCCGCTTGGAGACATTGCAGTAATTAATACGATTAAAGAATTACTTGATATTCATGACAAACAAGAAATGGAAATTCATGCACAGCAATGGAGTCCGTACAGATCATATGCAACATATTTGCTGTGGCATTATTACTTAAATAAACGAAATCGTAAGATTACCTATTAACTGCCTGTTTTTTAAAACAAAACTAGGCAGATTAATGTAGTTTTTTATTGTGAAAAAAGGATTCTTTAGTTACTTTTGCAACCGAATTTATAGAAACAATAAAAAACGAAAATGACCGCAGACAAACTAACAACTTTCGATGTATTAATCGAAATACCAAGAGGAAGCAGAAATAAATATGAGTACGATTTTGAAATCAAAAGAATGCGTTTCGACAGAATGTTATTCTCTTCAATGATGTACCCTGCTGATTACGGATTTATTCCAGAAACTTTAGCTCTTGACGGTGACCCTCTTGATGTATTGGTTTTGGTAAACGAACCAACTTTTCCTGGATGTGTTATGGAAGTAAAGCCAATTGGTGTTTTCCACATGGCAGATGATAAAGGACCAGACGAAAAAATTATCTGTGTACCAGTTTCAGATCCAATCTGGAATTCTTTGACAGATCTTTCAGATATTAATCCTCACTTAGTAAAAGAAATCGAGCATTTCTTCCAAGTGTACAAAGATCTTGAAAACAAAAAAGTAGATGTTGAAGGTTGGGGAGACGTAAACGAAGCTTATGCAATTATTGCTGAGTGTACAAAACGTTTTGATGACATTGAAAATAAACCAGAGGGATTATTTAGCATTAAATAATTTTAACCCTATTTTGATATAAAAAAAGCAATACTACCGTCAGGAGTATTGCTTTTTTGTTTAAATTCGTTTTAGTTAGTTTGTTGACTATTAACCAAAAACCATTACTATATTATGAATTCATTTATGATTTACCTGCCAATTGTTATGGCAATTTTAGGATTACTTTTCATGGGAATAAAAAGGGCTTGGGTTTTAAAACAAGATGCAGGCGACGGTAAGATGAAAGAGATTTCAGATTACATTTATGAAGGAGCATTAGCCTTTTTAAAAGCCGAATATAAATTATTAACTATTTTTGTAATTATTGCCAGTATTGCTTTGGCAGGAATTACTTTTATTCCAGGAGTACAAACTCATTTATTAATCGTAATTGCATTTATTTTTGGAGCTTTATTTTCTGCTTATGCTGGAAATATTGGAATGAAAATAGCGACTAAAACAAACGTTAGAACCACGCAGGCTGCTCGTACAAGTTTGCCGCAAGCATTAAAAGTTTCTTTTGGAGGTGGAACTGTAATGGGATTAGGAGTTGCAGGTTTAGCGGTTTTAGGTTTAACGACTTTCTTTATATTATTCTTTAATCTTTTTTCTGATGGAGTTTGGAAAGATACTGAAACGATGACTGTTGTTTTAGAAACTTTAGCTGGATTTTCACTTGGTGCTGAATCGATTGCTTTATTTGCGAGAGTTGGAGGTGGAATTTACACTAAAGCTGCCGATGTTGGAGCTGATTTAGTAGGTAAAGTTGAAGCTGGAATTCCAGAAGATGATCCTCGTAATCCTGCTACAATTGCAGATAATGTTGGAGATAATGTTGGTGACGTTGCGGGTATGGGAGCTGATTTATTTGGATCTTATGTAGCAACCGTTTTAGCGGCAATGGTTCTTGGTAATTATGTAATAAAAGATATGGGCGGAAGTATTAATGATGCTTTTGGCGGAATTGGACCAATTTTACTTCCAATGTCTATTGCTGGTTTTGGAATTTTATTTTCGATTATAGGTACAATGTTGGTTAAAATTTCTGATGATAATGCTAAAGAAGCGCAAGTGCAAAAAGCATTAAATATAGGAAACTGGATTTCTATTGCTTTAACAGCTGTTGCTTGTTTCTTTTTGGTAAAACATATGCTTCCAGAAGTAATGACAATGGAATTTTATGGAGAAGGAGCACAACAAATATCGTCAATGCGTGTTTTTTATGCTACTTTAATTGGTTTGATTGTTGGAGGAGCAATTTCATCAGTAACTGAATATTACACGGGATTAGGGACTAAACCGGTTATGGCAATTGTTCAAAAATCATCTACAGGAGCAGGAACAAATGTTATTGCAGGTTTGGCTACGGGAATGATTTCTACTTTTCCAACTGTATTATTATTTGCAGGTGCGATCTGGATTTCATATGCTTTGGCAGGATTTTATGGTGTTGCTTTAGCGGCTTCGGCAATGATGGCAACAACAGCGATGCAATTAGCAATTGATGCTTTTGGACCAATTTCAGACAACGCTGGTGGAATTGCAGAAATGAGCGAATTGCCAAAAGAAGTACGTACAAGAACTGATATTTTAGATTCTGTAGGTAATACAACTGCAGCAACAGGAAAAGGTTTTGCAATTGCTTCAGCAGCTTTAACTTCACTAGCCTTATTTGCAGCATATGTAACTTTTACAGGAATTGACGGAATTAATATTTTTAAAGCGCCAGTTTTAGCGATGTTATTTGTCGGCGGAATGATTCCAGTAGTTTTCTCAGCATTAGCGATGAACTCTGTTGGAAAAGCAGCGATGGATATGGTATACGAAGTGCGTCGCCAGTTTAAAGAAATTCCTGGAATTATGGAAGGAACTGGAAAACCTGAATACGGAAAATGTGTTGAGATTTCTACAAAAGCAGCTTTGCGTGAAATGATGCTGCCGGGAATCTTGACAATTGGTTTCCCAATCGCAATTGTACTTTTAGGAAAACTTGTTTATGCAGATAACAACCAGTTAATAGCTGAAATGTTAGGTGGATATATGGCAGGAGTTACCGTGTCTGGAGTTCTTTGGGCTGTTTTTCAAAACAATGCAGGAGGAGCTTGGGACAATGCTAAAAAATCTTTTGAAGCTGGAGTAATGATAAACGGCGAAATGACTTATAAAGGTTCTGATGCGCACAAAGCGGCAGTAACTGGAGATACTGTTGGAGATCCGTTTAAGGATACATCTGGACCATCAATGAACATCCTGATTAAGTTAACTTGTTTAATTGGTTTGGTAATTGCGCCAATTTTAGGAGCAGGACATACTGATGCTGGAATGGCAGGAAAAGGTTCTTGCTGCGCTAAAACAGAAATGCATGCAGGAGTAACTTCTAAATGCGGAGATATGTCTGGAATGACAAAAGAAGAATGTATTGCAATGTGCAAAGAAAAAGGATGTTCTGAAGAAGAAACAGCTAAATGCTTAGCTCATTTTGATCAAAAAGGAAAATATCAAAAAACAGATTGTTTTGACACGAGTAAATATG
Organism: Flavobacterium sp. FlaQc-28; assembly: GCF_044007415.1. Classification (NCBI taxonomy): domain Bacteria; kingdom Pseudomonadati; phylum Bacteroidota; class Flavobacteriia; order Flavobacteriales; family Flavobacteriaceae; genus Flavobacterium; species Flavobacterium sp. FlaQc-28. The sequence continues at coordinate 214,627 of NZ_JBIPCM010000001.1, read as the reverse complement.
AGAAAAAATCTGTTCGAGTTGAAATTACAAACGTAAACGGAAAAACGAAAGGAACTGTAACTAAAACCGAAAATGGTAAAACAACCACAGAAGTTTATGAAGGAACCGAAGAAGAAGTGCAGGCAAAAATTGATGCTGCGAAATAAAGAGTATTAACAACTTTGTCAAAGTTTAAAACTTTGACAAAGTTTCTTAAATAAAAAAAATGCCTCTAATAATTTTAGAGGCATTTTTTTATTTCGTTTAAATCGGCGCAATTCGTGTTCTAAAACAATCCGTTCAATTCAGCATCAATTCTATTGATAATGTTTCCTAAATCTTCTGGATTATCAACGAAATTGATGTTATCAACATCAATAATTAATAATTTTCCTTTAGTATAAGTCTGAATCCATGCTTCATATCTTTCGTTCAAACGGCTTAAGTAATCAATAGAAATTGAGTTTTCGTATTCGCGTCCGCGTTTATGAATCTGTCCAACTAAATTAGGAATAGAACTTCTTAAATAAATTAATAAATCTGGTGCTTTTACCAACGATTCCATTAATTCAAACAAAGACGTGTAGTTTTCAAAATCACGACTTGTCATTAATCCCATCGAATATAAATTGGGAGCAAAAATGTAAGCATCCTCATAAATCGTTCTGTCTTGAATGATTTTTTTTCCGCTTTCTCTAATTTGCTGTACCTGACGGAAACGACTGTTCAAGAAATATATTTGTAGATTAAATGACCAACGTTCCATTTGATGGTAAAAATCATCTAAATACGGATTATCAACAACATCTTCATAATGGGGTTCCCATTTAAAGTGCTTTGCTAATAATTTAGTCAGAGTAGTTTTTCCTGCGCCTATATTTCCTGCTATTGCTATGTGCATTACGGTGTTACGATTTTATAATTTGCAATTTCTTTAGCTGTAAAAATAGATAAAATTTGGTCCTTGTAATAGAATTTGTTAAACGTTTTTTCTAAAATTTCAATTTCAAAATCTTTGGCAGTATTTACTTTGCTAATGTCTTTAAAAAACAACAAATTAGCTTTGCTGTAAATGTATTTTTGAGGGCTTATTATTTCAATTTTATCAAAGTCTGGCACATTTCCTAAACTTGAAATTTTTCCGAAAATATCACACGAAAACCAATTGTTTTTTTTATCAATCCAGTAAAAAGTATTAAAATCAGTTTGGTAATACTTTATGCTTTCGGTCAGTGGAATTGAAACTGTTTTGTATTCATTTTTCAAATAATCAAAAAGACCTATCTGCAGATTTAAAGTATTGAAAATCCAAAGCTGATTTTGGGTAGACATACCCATTGCGCCAGCTATTATTGGAATTGAATTTTGAGAAAAATTAATTTCCGTCATTTTATTTAATTGATTGTCCAATAAAACAACGCTGTTAAAGTCTTCGTAGTATAATACAATTTTAAGCGGATTTTGAATATCAACTTTGGTGATGTTTCCCAAAGACACATTTTTATATTCAAAGATTTCACGCCCTTTTACTTTTCTAAAAACATTGTTCTTTATATCATAACCATACCCAAAAGAATCAAAGCCAATAAAGTCATCAACATCAGCCTCAAATTTAGAAACAACATCAGGTTTTATTTTTTGGTTTTGTCCAAAAAAAGTCGAAAACGAGCACGAAATAAACAGCAGTAAAAAAATATGACGATATATTTTGCTCATAAAAGATTTGGTTTCGAAATGCCAAAGTACAAAAACTGCGTAAAAGAAACTCTTAAAATTAGAGTTTTAGTTATTTTAGAGTTTAAACCTTTCTAAATTCTAATAGTCTTACAAAAACTTAATTTTGTCGATGACATTTTAAGATTGATATATTTAATTTTCAGTATTTTAAAATTAATAATACATTTGAGTATAAGTTTTGAAAAGCTTACCGAATTACAAAAAGAAAGAAATGAAAAAAGGATTTTATTTGCTTTTGATTCTTGTTTTTAGTCAAGTACAAGCACAAAAAGATTTTCAAGGATTAGCGGTTTACGAATCTAAAACTCAAGCACCTAAATTCGAAGGTATGAGAACTGGAAATCGCGATATAACGCCAGAAATGCAAAAAAGTATGGAAGAGCGTCTGAAAAAAATGCTCGAAAAAACATTTATTTTAAATTTTGACAAATCAGCATCCATTTATAAAGAAGAAGAAAAACTGGAAACTCCAGGACAGCAAGGCGGCGGAATGCGAGTTATGATGAATTCGTTTATGGGCGGCGGCGGCACTTTTTATAAAGATGTTAAAACAAAATCATATACGGTTGATAAGGAATTTATGGGAAAAGAATTTCTAGTTGTAGATTCACTTCCAAAATTAGAATGGAAACTAGAACAGGAAACCAAGCAAATTGGAGGATACAATTGTTTTAAAGCCACTGCGGTTAAAGAAGCCAGTAAAACTGATTTTAGAAATTTCAGACCTAAAAACAATGATGATAAAAAGGAAGAGGTAAAAAAGACATCAGGAGAAACTAAAACAAATTTTGAAGACAATTTTGAAATTCCTAAACAAATCGTAGTTACCGCTTGGTATACACCAGAAATTCCAGTTAATCAAGGGCCAGAAAATTATTGGGGACTTCCGGGTTTGATTCTGGAAGTAAATGATGGCAAAACTACAATTTTATGTTCCAAAATAGTTTTGAACTCTAAAGATAAAGTAGAGATAAAACCCTCAAAAAAAGGTAAAGTAATCTCTCAAAAAGAGTACGACGCAACAGTGATTAAAAAAATGGAAGAATTTCGAGAAATGAATCGCGGACGCGAAGGTGGTCCAGGCGGAGGAAGTACAATAATGATCAGGCGATAAAATGCTAACTCTAAAATATTTATCCTAATTACTTTCTTGATGAACAAGACGCTTTTTTTATTCGCCTTATTTTTTACTTCTATATCCTTTTCTCAGAGTGTTCGTTTTGATGGAGTTATTCAGGATGAACAGAAAAATTCGTTAGAAATGGCCAATATTATGGCGGTTAACAACGGGACAAAAGCAATGGATTCTTATGGGATTACTAATGATAAAGGGAAGTTTCAGCTTACTTTAAAATCGAATACCTCTTATACAATCAAAGTAAGTTACCTTGGAATGAAATCTAAGGAAATTGCTGTTTTGACTAAAACGGAAAACATCAGCCAGAATATTGTTTTAGACGGCGCAGGAATTGAATTAGAAGGAGTAGAAATTGTGCGTGAAATGCCCGTTTCTATAAAAGGAGACACCATTGTTTATAATGCTGATTCGTTTAAATCGGGTACAGAAAAAAAACTCGAAGACGTTTTGAAAAAATTGCCGGGAGTTGAAGTAAATGCCGATGGAGAAATTGAAGTTGAAGGAAAAAAAGTAAGCAAATTGATGGTTGAAGGCAAAGACTTTTTTGACGGTGACACCAAATTAGGCGTTAAAAATATTCCAGCTGATGCTATTGATAAAGTACAGGTTCTTAGAAATTATAACGAAGTAAGTGCTTTAAAAGGCTTAGAAAATGATCAAGATAATGTAGCGATGAATATCAAACTAAAAGAAGGAAAGAAAAACTTTTGGTTTGGAGATGTTACCGCAGGAATTGGAGTTGCAGAACTAGACAGCCGTTATATTATTAATCCAAAATTGTTTTATTACAGTCCAAAATACAGCATTAATTTAATCACCAATTTTAATAATATTGGAGAGCTGCCGCTTACCGCACAGGATTATTTTAAGTTTACCGGCGGTTTTAAAAATATGATGAAAAAGGGAGGAAGCTCTTTTAATGTTTCTTCAAATGATTTAGGAATTTCGATTTTAAGAAATAATCGCGCCAAAGAAATTGAAACCAAATTTGGAGCAACAAACTTCGCTTATTCCGTTTCAAAAGCATGGAATATTAGCGGTTTTGGAATACTTTCGACTTCAAAAACAGATCTTGAAACCAAATCGCAGACTACAATTCTTGATTCTGGAGATCAGCAGAAACGCGATGAATTAACGCATCAAAAGAATAATTTGGGGCTTTTTAAATTAAGTTCAACCTATAAACCAAATGATAAATTTCAGTTTGATTATGATATTTTAACCAAATTGTCAAAACAAAATGAAGATACTGATTTGCTGCGCGAATCAATTGTAAGTAATGCCTCGACAGTTGAAACTATTTTGACAGGTAAAAAACAAGATCCGACCTCAATAAATCAAAATTTGAGTTTGTATTATACACAAAGCGCCAAGAATATATTTGCTTTTGAAATGCAGCATTTATATCAAGACGAAAACCCATTTTACAACGCCAATTTGCGCACGCAGCCATTTGATTTGTCAGGCTATATTTCGGGTCAAAAAAGGAATGATCTCAATCAAAACCGATTTGTAAAAACGAATAAACTAGATGCTAAATTGGATTATTATTATATGGTAACGCCCAAAAGCAATATCAATATTACCTTAGGAAATACCTATTCGTATCAAGATTTTAATTCTCATATTTTTCAGATGTTGGATAACGGAGATAAAAATGATTTGAATGATGCGGCCAATAATAATGATGTGAATTATAATTTTAACGATGTCTTTCTAGGTTTCCATTATAAAATTCTAACTGGAAAATTTACTTTGACACCTGGAGTAAGCGTACATTCATACCAAATGGCAAATACGCAGTTAGGGACAAACTATTCGCAAAATTTCGTAAAAGTACTGCCTGATTTTTTTGCACTGTATCAAATTAAAAAATCAGAAACGCTGACCTATAATTTCTCTTTAACAAACGATTTTACAGATATTAATCAGCTGGCAGCGGGTTATGTTTTGTCTGATTACAGCAGTTTATTCCGCGGTAATAGATTTCTGGAAAATGCAACTTCTCAAGTGCATTCGCTTCGCTACTTTAAATACAATATGTTTAATTTTGAGAATATTTTTGCCAATGCATCCTACACAAAAAAAGTTGATGCCATAAAAACTAAAGCCAATTTTGAAGGAATTAATCAATCATCATCGCCATACAACTCAAATTTAGCCGATGAAACTTTTAGCGGAATGGGAACTTACGGACGTTCCTTCTTGAAAAACTATAAAGCGTCAGCAAGTGCAAGTTTAAACTGGTCGAAATTCAACAATATTCAAAATGATAAATTGGCAGCGACCGAAAGTTTTGTTCAGAGCTATACCATAAAAGCATCAACAAATTATAAAAACTTTCCCAATATTGAATTTGGTTATAATGCATTAATCAATAAGTACAGCGGTTCTACTTATTATACAGATAAGCCTTTTGCCCGACTAGATTATTACTTTTTAAAAAGTTTTTCGTTTGTTTCAGAATATGAATTCTATCATTATTATAACGGAAATAAAACTGTAGATAACGAATATGATTTTTTAAGCGCTAGTTTAATTTATCAAAAAAAGAATAGTAAATGGGAGTACAAAGTTTCTGCAACAAACTTATTAAACACAAAATATCTTAACGACGACAGCTTCTCACAGTTTTCTACAAGAGTTTCTCAATATACCGTCCAGCCGCGATATATCATATTCTCAATGAAATACAATTTATAGTATTTTAGTTACATTATTTTAGATTTAAGTGTTCCGATTCAGACAATAAAGAAATACCTTTGCGCAACAAAATTAACCACAAAATTTTAGTCATGCGCAATCTTATTTGGAGTTTAATGCTCTTGTTTACTGGAATGTCTGCATTCTCTCAGACAAAAACAATTGAAAAAGGATCGTATCTGTCTACAGATAAAGGTCAAAAAATCAAGCTTAATTTATTAGATAATAATAAATATGAGTTGATTCTATATTCTGGTGATTATGAAATCAAAGGAGATTCATTACTTTTTATACAAAATGGAAAAGACAAAAACATTTTTAATCTTTCTTTTGTAAACAATAATAAAGCAAAGAAGATCAAAGTAAAATTTATAGATCCAGCCTATTATCCTTTTTATATAGGAACTCAAAAAGGATCAGATTTAGTTCAATATCAAAGTTTGATCGATGTAAAAACCAAAATAGATCCTAATTGGATCAAAGCTGATTTAGAGTTTGAAATTGATAAAGCCGATTTTTTGTATTTAGTGTATGAAGGCTACGAAGGAAATTCTAGTGTTTATAAATATGCTTTGCCAAAAGAAGTTTCAGAAATAACAATCAATTATGAATTACCAGTTTTAGGAGATTTAAGGCTGTCTGGTTTTTTTGATAAAAGCACAAACGGATTAAAAATTTCTGAGAAAGGAGGAAAAAATCCATTGACATTTTTTAATGAAAAAAATGCTCAGCCAGAGAAATCTCAAAAAGTTATTCCGCTCGAAAGTAAAACTGTTTCAAACTGGACTTATCCAGGAAAAGAAGAAGCTTTGGCAGCATCAGCTGCAGTAGACAGCGTTGCAGCACCTTTTTCCCTTGATAGTATTGCAGCAGTGAGCCAAGTAGATTTTAAGTTAAAGATAGAAAATAATCTAAAAAATGCACTTGCTGCAACCAAACAAGTCAAAGATAAATTTTTAGTAGTTGCAGCGAATGGCAAAGATTCTGCAAAAACTGATTTTGATTTCTTTATAAAAGGTCAGGAAACACAGATTGGATATAATATGTATACCGAGTACAATCCTCAATATGACGTGTACAATTTTTATTTGGCAGGAGCCGAAGATAAAAAATGGCTGAAAAATAATAAAATTGTAAACGATCCTGCTATAATAGTTTTGAATGGTGATGGAGAAGTATTAGCACAAGCAAAATCAGATTTAGCAGGCAAGGAATATCAATTTGGGTATTACAGTGATTTTTACCGCCAGCTAAAACGTGCAGATGCTTTTTTAGTTTTTGATAAAGCAATAAAAAATAAAAAAGCAACAGATGCAGATTTGATAAACGCTTTTAATAAAGTTTCAGCTTTAGAAGTTTCATACGATTATGACACTAATGATGCAACAGACCCTAATTCAACAGATTTTGTAGTAACTAAGGTAGTTCAAGATAAAAAAGGAATCGAAAAGATTTGGAAAAAACTTATTGAAACACATCAAAAAGATACTAAGCCAAATATGCTTTTGGTAGAAACGATTATAAAAGAAATCAAAGATCAAGGATTTACTAAACAGCTTTTTAAGGAAGAAAAGATTCTTAACGACACTGATTTCTTAGCGATCGATTATTTGATAAAACATTACGATGCTATTGAAAAAATAAATAAAGAGGCTGAAAATAGTGAAGTCGAAGCGGCTGATGGAACTAAAATTGGAAACCTAAGTGCAGAAATTTCATTTGCTTTACAGCAAGATACTTATGCAGCGCAAGATGAAACTGAAGGGAAGACGAGTCAAGACAAAGCTATTGCAGTGTATAAAAAGTTAATTGCAGCAGGAAAAGGTGGTTTTGACTGCTACAAAAATTATTTAAACTATTTAAGTCAAGAGGCTGAAACGAATGGTAATGATACTGCTCTTTTAAAAGAATTCAGCGCTTATTTTGATACTTATTTGTCGACAGATAAAGGAAATGCAATTCAGCGATTAGATGATTTATTTACAACGATCGATTATAATTCTGATTATTCGTATAACGGATGGAATTCATTTAAAGAGTATAATTCTAATCTATGTAATTCAGCAGCTTGGGCAGTTGTTTTGAAGCCTGAAAATGCTGATTATATTAAATCGGCAATCAATTGGTCAGAGTATAGTTTGATTGTAACCAAAAACAATCCGTATTATTTAGATACTTTAGCGCAATTATATTATAAAGACGGTCAGAAACAAAAAGCAATTGAAACGCAAAAATTGGCTGTGAAATATTTGAATGCTCAGGTTGAAGCAGAAACTGCTGCAGAAATTAAAGAAACCTTAACTAAAATGCAAAACGGAACGTATTAAATAAATAGTTGAGAAAAATGAAATGGCTGTCTATAGAGATGGCCATTTTTGTTTATTAATCGCTGCTATTCGCTGTTTTTGATGTAAAAAATCGAAAAAATTGCCTCGAAATGCTTAAGTTTGAAATACTAAATTAAAATGTATGAAAAACAAAATGCTCCTTGTTTTACTTGCCTCTGGTGCACTGACTTTTGCACAGGCAATTAAAAAACCGTTAGTTTCGGCAATAACAGATAAAGATCTTAGAACCGATATGTATCAAATGGCTGGAGATCATTTTAATGGTCGTGAAGCTGGAACACTTGATGAATTAAAAGTATCGATGTGGCTTGCCAATAAAGCCAAAGAAGCCGGAATGGCTCCAGCTGGAGACGATGGGACTTATTTTCAGTTTTTTGATTTGTACAGACATCAGGTTACACCAAATACAAAATTTAAAATAGGCAAGAAAGAATATAAATTATGGAAAGACGTTCTGGTTGCAGAAACAACTAATGTAAAAGTTGAAGGTTCTTTACTGTATTTAGGTGCAGCCACAAAAGAGGAAATCGAAAAAGCCGACATTCAAGGAAAAGCAGTTGTTTTACTGGCTTCAAAAGAAGGAATTGCTGATGATATTTCGCTTTTTGACAGAAGGTATCCAGGTTTAGTGCGAAATAAATATTATGATCTTGTTGTAAAAAAAGGGGCGGTTGCGCTTATTATGGTCGCTGACGAATTAGCAGAACAAAGCTGGTCTCAAGTTGAACCACAAATGACAAGAGGAATTTACGGAATTGAAGGTTTTCGTGACAAAATAGGTGCAACGATGCCAGTTTTTTGGGTACACGGAGATCAATTGGAATATTTAAAAACGACAAAAGATATTTTGTCTACTGAAGTAGTTTCTGAAACCTATAAATATCCTTCAGTAAATGTTGTGGGTACAATTGCAGGAACAGATCCTAAATTGAAAAATGAATATGTACTTTTCAGCGGGCATCAGGATCATGACGGAGTACGTCAAAAATACGGTCAGGATTCTATTTATAATGGAGCAGATGATAATGCAAGTACTTGTGTAGCAATGCTGGCAATTGCAAGAGCTTATAAAAAACAGCCGGGAAAAAGAACAGCTTTGTTTGTATTTCATGGTTCTGAAGAGCGCGGATTGTTAGGATCGAGATGGTATGCAGCACATCCTACTGTTCCAGAAAAAGACATTGTAGCAGTTTTAAACGGTGATATGATTGGAAGAAACAATGTAAATCAAGCGGCATTACTTGGTTCTAGTTCTCCTCATGAAAATTCATCTGATTTAGTAGCCATTGCAAAAAAAGCAAATGACGAAGGACCAAAATTTGATTTGGATAAACTTTGGGACAGACCAGAACATCCGGAGTATTTTTACTTCCGTTCAGATCATTTGCCTTATGCGAAAAGAGGAATTCCTGCAGTTTTCTTTACAAGCGTACTGCACAGTCAATATCATACTCCAATGGATGAGTCAGAAAACATTGATTACGTAAAACTGCGTAAAATGACAGAATGGATGTATCGTACAGGTTGGATTTTATCAAATGATGCAAATCGTCCGAAAACATTGCCAAATGTAAAATTGGAAAGATAATTTTTTATTGGGAGGAATTAAGACGCGGATACAACGGATTCGCTATCGCGAAAACGCGGATGAAAACGGATTTTATTATAGTTAAGCTTTCAAAAAGTTTAGCAGATAAACCAAGAAAAAAATCCGTTTTCATCCGCGTCTTTACAAAGTAAATCAGTTTCATCTGCGTTGAATTAATACGTAGGTAATAAAAACAAAAAGGCTGTCTTAAAATTATAGACAGCCTTTTTTATATTTTGAATTTAGATTGAATTACAATCCAAATGCAGCTTTTACTTGGTCAACAAAATCAAGTTTTTCCCATGTAAACAAATCAACAGTAACTGTTTTTGTGTTTCCTCCAGGAGCAGAGAAAGTTTTAGTAACCGTTTCTGGTTTACGTCCCATGTGTCCGTAAGCAGCAGTTTCACTGTAAATAGGGTTTCTTAATTTTAATCTTTGCTCAATAAAGTAAGGACGCATATCAAAGATAGCTTCTACTTTTTTAGCGATTTCACCGTTAGTTAAGTTTACTTTAGAAGTTCCGTAAGTTTCAATGAAAATTCCCATTGGCTCAGCAACTCCAATTGCGTAAGAAACTTGTACTAAGATTTCGTCAGCAACACCAGCAGCTACTAAGTTTTTAGCGATATGACGAGTTGCATAAGCAGCACTTCTATCTACTTTACTCGGGTCTTTTCCAGAAAATGCACCACCACCGTGAGCACCTTTTCCACCATAGGTATCAACGATAATTTTTCTTCCAGTTAAACCAGTATCTCCGTGAGGTCCTCCAATAACGAATTTTCCTGTTGGGTTAATATGGTAGTTGATTTTATCATTGAATAAATGTGCGTGAGCTGGATTTTTAGCAATGATTCTAGGAATTAAAATTTCAACAATATCTTTTTTGATTTTAGCAAGCATTGCAGCTTCTTCGTCAAAATCATCATGTTGAGTCGAGATAACAATCGCATCAATACGAGTTGGTTTGTTATCGTCACTGTATTCTAAAGTTACTTGAGATTTAGCATCTGGACGTAAATAAGTGATCTCGTTATTTTCGCGTCTTAAGATTGCTAATTCTTGTAATAATTTATGAGATAAATCAAGTGCCAATGGCATGAAGTTTTCAGTTTCGTTTGTAGCGTAACCAAACATCATTCCTTGGTCACCAGCACCTTGCTCTTCTGGCTTAGCTCTGTCAACACCTTGATTAATGTCTGCAGACTGCTCATGAATTGCAGAAAGAATTCCACAAGAATTTGCTTCAAACATGTACTCGCTTTTAGTATATCCAATTTTACGGATTACGTCGCGTGCAATTTGCTGTACATCAAGATAAGTATTCGATTTTACTTCACCAGCTAAAATTACCTGACCAGTAGTAACAAGAGTTTCACAAGCTACTTTTGAGTCAGCATCAAATGCCAAAAAGTTATCAATTAATGCATCCGAAATTTGATCTGCAACTTTGTCTGGATGCCCTTCACTAACAGATTCTGACGTAAATAAATAAGCCATAATAATGTATTAAATTTAAAATTAAGCGAGAAAAATAATTGCTAAAAAGGGCTAAAGGAGAGTTTCTGCTTTAGCATTTTTTACTACTGAAATATTTGTTTCAGCATCCATAACGAACCGTTTCATTATGAAGAGGTTGCAATCAGTTCAAATTTTTCCTCTGTATTCGGGTGCAAAGGTATAAAACCATTTTGATTTGCAAATTAAAGTTCAACTTTTTTTATTTTTTATAGCATAAATTTAACACTAATATACTAATTTGATAGGGTAATGGAAAATATTTTAGTTTTTGTTTGGCTGATTAAAAAATAGTTCGCACATTTGCCCCATCAAAATAACAAAAAAATGAAAACAACAATTTGCAATATGATGTCTTGTAAGATGCCGGAGTTATCCGCAGAGATACTATTGTAGTTTTTTTTTCAAAAAATATATATAGAACCTCTGCAATCTGCAGAGGTTTTTTTTTGCACAAGAACGACTGTAATGCTTTTTTAAAACCAAACAAAACACTAATTAATCAGAAAAACAATGAAAAAAAATGTATTAATCGCTTTAGGCCTGCTGACTTTTTCAGGCATTAATGCTCAGGAAAATAAAAAAGAGCAGGATAGCTTGAAAAACAATGAATTGTCAGAAGTTACTATTATTGGTTCAAGAAGTAAAAATAGAGTTAAAACAGATGTGCCGGTTCCGGTTGATGTTTTTAATATTGCAGATATTACAAAAGGAGCGCCGCAAACCAGTGTGACTCAAATTTTAAATTATGTTGCACCGTCGTTTACCAGTAATGCAACATCTACAGCTGATGCAACAGATCACGTTGATCCTGCTCAATTAAGAGGTTTAGGACCAGATCAGGTTTTGATCTTAGTAAACGGAAAACGTAGACATACAAGTGCTTTAGTAAATATAAACGGATCACCAGGAAGAGGTTCAGTAGGAACCGATTTAAATGCAATTCCGTCTTTTGCAATCGAGAGAATCGAAGTTTTAAGAGATGGTGCGGCGGCTCAATACGGTTCTGATGCTATTGCTGGAGTAATTAATATAGTACTTAAAAAGAATGCCAATTATCTTTCAGGAGGTATTCAATACGGTGCAAATTTATCTTCAGGATCTAATAATTTTAAAGGCGGCGCTGACGGACAAACTGCACAGGTTGATTTAAACTATGGAACTTCTTTAGGAAAACCTGGTAGTTTTTTAAATATTACTGGTACTGCTGTAACTAGACAAGCAACAAGCCGAGCAGGAATTAGAAGTAATGCTATTTTTAATGCTTATAATGCTGTCGAGAACAGAGCAGCACAAAACGGTGTTGAAATTAACTCGCTGTTTAGTAATATAAATACAACTCCAAACTCAGCGCAAATTTTGACATCATTAAAACAATATGCGCCGCAAGTAAGTTATTTTACGCCGGCACAGCAAAGCGCTATTGCTTCGGCATCAACGCTTACGCAAATGCAGACGGCGCTTAATTTTGATGTGACTAATAATGAATTGGCATACAGAGGTCAGCAAAGAAGTGATTATAATATGAGTGTTGGTCAGTCAGAATTAGCGTCTGGGCAGGCATATTATAATGCAAAATATCCTTTAAGTGAAATCACATCTTTATATTCATTTGGGGGAATCTCCTATAGAAACAGTAAATCGTATGCTTTTAACAGACTTCCAAATGGTTCAGGAACATTTACGCAAGTGTACGAAAATGGATTCTTACCAGAAATAGAATCAGACATTCTAGATGCTTCGGCTGCAGTAGGTGTTACTACAGAATTATTTGGTTTCGATACAGATTTGAGTTCAAATCTTGGAACAAACTCTTTTAAGTATGATGTAAACAATACTATTAATGCAACTTTAGGAACCAATTCGCCATTTAGTTTTGATGCTGGTAAAGTTTCGTTTTTACAAAGCACAACAAATTTAGATTTTAGTAGAAAGTATGATGTTTTAGCGGGTTTAAACGTAGCTTTTGGAGGGGAATTTAGATATGAAAATTACCAAATTAAACAAGGTGAAGAAGCTTCATACGGATTGTATGATGTAAACGGAAATGTAGTTTCTGGAATTCTTCCAAGTAATTCACCATTAATTGTTACTGACTTTTTTGGCAACAAACGCGGTGCTGGAGCACAAGGATTTTCTGGTTTTCAACCTTCAGATGCTAAAGAAAGAGATAGAAAAAGTGGAGCAGCTTATATAGATTTAGAATTGAATGCCACAGAAAAATGGCTTGTAAATGGAGCGGCACGTTATGAGAACTATTCAGATTTTGGAAGTACGGTTACTTTTAAATTAGCGTCTCTTTTAAAATTAAATGAAAACATAAATTGGAGAATTTCTGGGCAAACTGGTTTTAGAGCGCCTTCTTTACAACAAAAATATTTTGAATCAAGTTCAACTCAATTTATTAATGGTTCACCATATCAAGTAGGTTATTTTACAAATGATTCACAGGCTGCAAAAAGCATTGGAGTAGAAAATTTAAAACCAGAAAAATCAAAAAGTATCAGTACAGGATTTACATTTAAAATTCCTGCAGCCAATATTACAATTGCAACAGATGCTTACTTTACCAGAATTAATGACCGAGTTGTATTGTCAGGACAATATGCAAGACCAACAGATGCGCAGATAAGTGCGGCAACTTCACAAAGTCAAAAAGACGCCTTGACATTGTTTCAACAAGCGTTTGATCTTAAAGGTGTAGAAAGAGCTTCGTTTTGGACAAACGGAATTGACTCTGAAACGAAAGGAATTGATTTAGTAATTTCTCAAAAATACGATGTAATTCAGGATTTCATTATTCGAAACGATTTAGCACTAAGCTATAATGAAACGAAGAGAGTAGGTGATTTACATATTCCAAAATCTATAATTGATGCAGGTGGAGATCCTTATATTTATTCATTTTTTCCTGAGTCAAGCAGAATTTATTTAGAAGAAGCAATTCCAAAGCTGAAAGCAAATTTAATGACAACATTCAGTATTAAGAAATTAGATATTTATTTAAGAAACAGCTATTTTGGAAAAGTTACAGATCCGGGAGCGACAGATGTAAACTTAGACGGATTTTCATCAGTATACGAACATCCGGAATATAGTGCAAAACTTGTTACAGACTTATCTTTAGGATATCAAATCAATGAACATTTTAGAGCAACAATTGGCTTTAATAATATAGGAGATGTTTATCCGGATAGAAATAATCCTGCAACTCCTGCATTTACAAATACAACTCCAACATTGTCGCCTGCGCCAAGTACAGATTTGAGCAATGCAAACCAATTTGCATACTCAAGAGCAGTATCTCAATTTGGATTAAACGGCAGGTTTGGTTTTGCTCGTTTGAGCTTTAAATTTTAAAAGTTGAAAGAGTCGGCTGCTCGCGATAGCTATCGGGATATATGGATTAACCGAATTAGCATTGATTTTTTGAATCTTTGTAATCTGTTATCCCGATAGCTATCGCGAGCAGCTAAACTTTTTAATCTTGATTTTTAATGCTGATTATTTGATTTTCAGTACTAGAAGAAAAAAATATATAAAATATCAATTTTTAATTTGGTAGTTAAATAAATACTTATTACATTTACTCTATCGAATTAGTAGAATTTAAAATAAGACTTAAATTTTAATTAAAATGAAAACAATAGCAAGAAAAAATATGATGTGTTGTAGAATGATGCAAATGTGCATCCCAACTTGCTGTTGCCAAAAGTGAAAGATAAAATCTTTGTTATAGTTAGAACTATAAGCCCTTTTGGTCGCCATCCGAAAGGGCTTTTTTTTAATTCACACATTTAAAATTAAAATTATGAAAACACTAAATTCAATCGCAATAGAATATTTATTGAGAAACGATTCTCAAAATAACAATAACATATCAGAAGAGCTAACAAAAGAAGTTGTAAGAATAAATACAGAGCAGAATATAAAAAGTCAAAAATCGCTGCTGTTTCAAATGTATGATCTAGAAGATGAAGATCTTTTTATTTAATTGCAATTTCAAAATCAAATAACAATATATAATAGTATTAACAATACCTAAAAAACTAAGAAATCATGAGTACACAAAAATTTGCAACAAACGCATTACACGCAGGACACGATGTTACTAAAAACGCAGGAACAAGAGCAGTGCCAATTTATCAAACATCATCATATGTATTTAATAATTCAGATCATGCGGCCAATTTATTTGGTCTTGCCGAAGCAGGATTTATCTATACAAGATTAAATAACCCAACAAACGATGTTTTAGAGCAGCGTTTAGCAGCACTTGAAGGCGGAATTGGAGCTGTAGTAACGGCTTCGGGAGCATCAGCAATTTCTACAGCTTTGTTAACATTGCTAAAAGCCGGCGATCACATTGTGGCTTCAAATAGTTTGTATGGAGGAACTTATAATTTATTAAGTGTAACATTACCGCGTTTAGGAATTACAACAACTTTCGTAGATCCTTCAAAACCAGAAAACTTTACAAAAGCAGCTAAAGAAAATACGAGAGCATTTTTTGTAGAATCTCTTGGAAATCCAAAATTAGATGTTTTAGATTTAAAAGGAATTTCGGTCGAAGCCAAAAACTTCAAAGTTCCTTTTATCGTAGACAATACAGTTGCTACACCTTATTTATTGAATCCAATTGCGCATGGAGTAAACATTGTGATTCATTCCCTGACAAAATATATTGCCGGAAACGGAACTTCATTAGGCGGTGCTATTATTGATGCCGGAACTTTTGACTGGTCTAACGGAAAATTTCCTGAATTTACAGAGCCTTCTGCTGGATACCACGGACTTGTATATCACGAAGCCTTAGGAAATGCTGCTTTTATAGCAAAAGCAAGAATCGAAGGATTGCGTGATTTTGGAGCAGCTTTGAGTCCGTTCAATGCCTTTCAAATTATACAAGGATTAGAAACCCTGCCAATTCGAATTAAAAAACACAGCGAAAATGCTTTGGCGCTGGCCGAATGGTTAGAGAAACAAGATGAGGTTGTGTGGGTAAATTATCCAGGTTTAAAATCAAGTAAATATTATGATTTATCACAACAATATTTACCGCAAGGACAAAGCGGCGTTGTTACTTTTGGATTAAAAGGAGGTTTTGAGGCAGCTAAAAAAGTAGTTGATGAAACTAAACTATTCTCGCTTTTGGCAAATATTGGAGATACAAAATCATTGATTATTCATCCTGCTAGTACAACACACCAGCAATTGTCTGAAGAAGAGCAATTATCGACTGGAGTTTCAAAAGATTTAATCCGACTTTCTGTTGGAATAGAAGATATTGAGGATTTGATTGCCGATTTAAAATCGGTTTTTGAAAACGTAGCTAAAACGCAGTAC
Source organism: Flavobacterium sp. FlaQc-28 (assembly GCF_044007415.1). Classification (NCBI taxonomy): domain Bacteria; kingdom Pseudomonadati; phylum Bacteroidota; class Flavobacteriia; order Flavobacteriales; family Flavobacteriaceae; genus Flavobacterium; species Flavobacterium sp. FlaQc-28. The sequence goes on along the minus strand of NZ_JBIPCM010000001.1, from coordinate 198,267 downwards.
AATATCAGTAAAAATTAGGTTTTTTTGTTTTTTGTTTGAAAAATTGCCTTTAGCAGCGTGAGTTCTGCTAGAGGTGATTTTTTATAATAAAATCTCTTTATAGTTTTAAAACACTAAAAATTATGTCAAAGCTTAAAATAAATATTATTCTATTTGGAATAGGAAATATAGGAAGCACTTTAATCAATCAGATTATAGAAAGTCAGGAGTTTTTTCTTCAGAGTAAAAATATCGATTTTCATTTTCCAATTATTACCAATTCTACAGTTGCCTTTTTCGAGAAAGAAGGCGTTGGATATGCTTGGGAAACCAATTTTAGAGAATTGGCAGTTCCTTTTAGAGTTGAGGATATTGTCGAATTTGCCAAGGAAAATGAATTTGAGAATTTAATTGCAGTAGATGCAACAGCGAGCGATGAACTTATTGGTCATTATAATACATTGATCGAAAACGGATTTAATATTGTTGCCGTAAATAAAAAAGCAAATACGCTCTCAATAGACCTTTACAAACAAATTAGAGAAAATCTTAAAAAGTATGATAAAGAATTTTTATACGAAACCTCAGTTGATACTGGTTTTCCTGTTTTGCAGACCTTAAGAGATCTTTATTATTCAGGAGAAAAAATCACCAAAATTCGAGGCGTATTTTCAGATAACCTCAGTTACGTATTTAATAGATTTTCGACAGAAGACAATTCATTCTCTTCTATTTTAAAAGATGCGGGTTTATTAGGATTAATGCGTTCTACTTTTAAAGAAAATCTATCAGGAAATGATACGGCAGGAAAACTGCTGATTTTAACTAGGGAAATAGGAAAAGAATTTGAACTCTCAGATATAAAGATTGATTCACTTATAAAAGAAGAACATTTAGAGAAAAATGGAGTTCTTAATAGAGAAGCAATCGACAAATCCTTTAGAATAGAAAAAATTGCGCAGGCAGAAAATCATGTTTTACGATATGTTGGCGAATATGATGTTGAGAAAAATATATTAGAAGTAAAATTAATTTCAGAACCAATAACATCTGCAATAGGACAGTTAAAAGGATCTGATACTATTTTCGAAATTTATACAGAATCCTATTCAAATACCCCAATTGTAATACAAAGTGCAGCGCCATGCAGACAGGCAATTTCTAGAGGTATAATTACAGATATTTTGAAAGTATCAGAGAAAATTAAAAACAAAGAAGCTGTTTGGCTGTAAGTGAAGTTAATGTTAGGAGATAGTTCTTTGATAGATTGAAACAGAAAAGTTAGTTAAATTTTTGTAAGATTAAACCTGTAAAATATAAAAACACAATTTTGTAGGGTGTTTTTTAACGATAAAAGGTTGTTTTTTAACGTTTTTTAAGACTTTTTTCTTTTGAAATGCTTGCGATATTGAAAAAATATTCGCACATTTGTAAGACCCTAAATACTATCAAATACAATAAGTTAGCAATCTAATTAATAGTTATGCACATCGGTTAAAACCGCTGAATAAATTTTAAAATCAATAGAAATATTTTCAGCAGTTTCGAGAAGCTTATAAAAACAAACAAATGCAAGAATTTTTTAAAATAACAGTCAAATCGCAAATGAATAAGTCACTACAGATGAACAAGATGTTTAATGTCGCACGTATTTGTGTATGCGTCTGTTGATACTAAAAGTATATATAAGTTCTAAAAAAACTTAAACCCTTTTGGTATTAAAAACCCAAAAGGGTTTTTTTATTCCATTTGGTTACCATAACAAAGAATTAAAGAAAAAGTAAAGATTATAAAACGCAAACTAACTTAAACTTAAATATCATGAGCACATTAAACTACTTAACAAGAACGTTGAAAAGCATAAGAACAAAAAGAAACAATTTGCCGCCGCCGACAAATGAATTGGTACACCCAAGATTCGGCATAAACGAGACAGATAAAAAAACGGAGAAAAAAGATCCGAACTCATTATTGTTTTTGATGTATTCAAAAGAAAATGAAACGCTTTTTATCTAAATCAAAAAACGTTATAAAATAGGGTAAAACCTGCATAAACTTACTGGGCAGTTTGTTCGGTAATTTTTTGCGTACAATAGTTTTGTTGAATTATGTTTAAGAAATTGCAGAATCAATTTCGATAAAATTTGCTTGTTTAAGAAATTAGTAGTTAATTTGCACCTTTAAGTTCAAAAACGTATTGAAAATGTTATAAAGAAAGGACGAGGGATTAGACCCGATGAATCCTTAGCAACCCTTCGTTAAATCGAAGAAGGTGCTGCATTCTACCACGCCCAAACGTGGAAAGATAACAACAAGAATTTTTCTAGTTTCACTCTAGGCTTTCTTTCTAATATTTCCACATACAAATCAAAAATAAAAAGATTTGAAATTGGAAAATAGACCCAATCCCATTATAATTCAAGATTTCATCACAGAAAGTGGTGCACTTTATTCATCCTTACCATTAAGCTTTACGCTTTCTGGCAGACCTTTGCATACCGCGCCGATTGTTATGGTAAATCATGCCTTAACAGGAAATGCACAGGTTACAGGAGAAAATGGATGGTGGAATGATTTAGTGGGCGAAGAAAAAACAATCGACACCAACAAGTACACCGTTCTGGCCTTTAATGTTCCAGGAAACGGAAACGATTCGTTTATAATCGAAAATTATCAAGACTTTACTACTAGAGATATTGCCCGAATTTTTATAAAAGGACTTGAAGCTCTAAATATTGAGCAGGTATTTGCCATAATTGGCGGTTCTGTTGGCGGAGGAATCGCTTGGGAAATTTTGGCTTTAGAACCAAATATCACAGAACATTTAATTCCGATTGCAACTGACTGGAAGTCGACAGACTGGATGATCGCCAATTGCTATCTGCAAGAGCAAATCCTGAACAATTCTTCAAAACCTATAGAAGATGCCAGAATTCATGCAATGTTGTGTTACCGCTCTCCAGAATCATTCAAAGAAAAGTTTCAACGGACCACCAATCAAGATCTCTTGATTTTTAATATAGAAAGCTGGCTGGCACATCATGGTAAAAAATTACAGCAGCGTTTTCAATTGGCATCTTATAAATTGATGAATCAGCTGCTTAAAACCATTGATATTACAAGAGACAGTGGGGATTTTGAAACTTTAATGTCTAAAACAAAAGCAGCGATTCATATCGTAGCCATCAATTCAGATTTGTTTTTTACACCAAAAGAAAATCTGGAAACTTATAATGAATTAAAAAAGTTTAAAGAAAATGTCACCTACAGCGAAATCGATTCTGTTCACGGACATGATGCTTTTTTAATAGAGTACAAACAATTAGATCATTTACTTGCCGATATTTTTAAGGCAGAAACAATAGCAAAATAAAATGAAAGTATTAAAATTTGGAGGTAAATCATTATCAAACGGAGAAGGACTTAGTAAAGTTGTTTCAATCATTTCTGATAAAGTAAGTCAAGGCGAAAATATTGCTGTAGTGGTATCAGCTCGTGGAAACGCAACAGACGAGTTGGAATTTATTTTAAGCATCGCTGCCAAAAACGGAAGCTATAAAGAACTATTAGAGAATTTTAAAAAATATCAAATATCAGATTATCCGCAAGTAGATTTATCTGAAGAATTTAATGTTTTGGATAAACTTTTTGAAGGCGTAAGCTTAATTGGTGATTACAGCAAAAAAATTAAAGATCAAATTTTGTCAAAAGGAGAATTGCTTTCGGCTAAATTATTGACGGCTATTTTGCTTGAAAAAGGAATTCCTGCCAACTTCGTTGATACAAGAGACTTGCTTAAAACCGATTCAAAATTTGGAGATGCTCAGCCTTTAGAACAGCTTTCAAAGAAAAACGTAATTAATTATTTCAAAGAACATAATGGTTCAACCGTTAATATTGTAACAGGATTCATAGGTTCAAACAACAATAACGATACAACAACTCTAGGAAGAAACGGAAGCAATTACACTGCTTCATTAATTGCAAACTATCTGAATGCCGAAGAGCTTCAAAATTTTACGCACGTAGATGGTATTTACACTGCAAATCCAGATTTAGTTGCTGATGCTAAGAAAATCGAATATTTATCGTTTAACGAAGCAAATGAGCTGGCAAACTTTGGAGCCACTATTCTGCATGCCAAAACGATTATTCCATTATTAGAAAAAAATATCCCGCTTCGCATTTTAAATACATTCAACCACGAAAATCGCGGGACATTAATTACTTCAGATTCTGCTAAAGAAGGAATTAAAACACTTTCGGTTTTAGAAAACGTTTCGTTGGTAAACCTTGAAGGACGTGGATTACTTGGGAAATCTGGAGTTGATGCCAGAATTTTTAAAGTAATGGGTGATCACAATATCAGTGTCAGCATTATTTCACAAGGCTCTTCAGAAAGAGGAATTGGTCTTGTTGTCGCTACTGATAAAGCCACAACTGCTGTAGTTGAATTAGAAAAAGAATTCGAAAACGACTTTTATTCAAAAGATGTAAATCAGATTACTGTAACCGATAATGTTTCGGTAATTTCGATTATTGGGCAGGATTTAAGTACTTTTCACAAACCTTACACTGCTTTAATAAAAAACAAAATAGTTCCAATATTATTCAACAATACCGTTACAGGTAAAAACGTGAGTTTGGTTGTAAAAAAATCAGAACTTAATAAAGCGTTGAATGTAATTCATGGTGAGATTTTTGGAGTTTCTAAAAAAATCAATATTGCTATTATTGGCCACGGTTTAGTAGGCGGAACTTTAATCAATCAGATTTTAGAGTCAGCATCTGCAATCGAAAAACGTAAAGATGTTAAATTGAATGTTTTTGCAATTGCAAATTCTAAAAAAGTGCTTTTAAATAAAAATGGCGTAAATTCAGACTGGAAAAACGAAATTCAGACAAAAGGAGAAAACTACACCATTAACGATATTATCACTTATGCAAATGAACATCATTTAGAAAATTTAATTGCAGTTGATAATACCGCAAGCGCAAGTTTTGTAGAAAACTATATTCCGCTTGTAGAAAACAGCTTCGATTTGATTTCTTCAAATAAAGTAGCCAATACCTTGAGTTATGGTTTTTATAAAGAACTAAGAAAAGCTTTGGCGGAAAACCAAAAGAATTATTTATACGAAACCAATGTTGGCGCGGGATTACCATTAATTGATACAATTAAATTATTGCACCTTTCGGGAGAAAATATCACAAAAATAAAAGGAGTTTTCTCAGGAACATTGAGTTATTTATTTAATAATTTCTCTGCAAAAGACGTTCCGTTCAGCGAAATCTTGAAAGAAGCAATTGATAACGGATATACAGAGCCAGATCCGCGTGAAGATTTATGCGGAAATGATGTTGGAAGAAAGTTATTGATCTTGGCAAGAGAATTAGATTTACAAAATGAGTTCGAAGAAATCGCAATTCAAAATTTAATACCAGAACATTTACGCGAAGGAAATGTTGCTGATTTCTTAACGAAACTAAAAGAATTCGATCCAATTTACGACAAAATAAAAGCCGATCAGAAACCAAATCATGTATTAAGATATATTGGTGAATTGTCTGGAGATTTGCAAAATGACAAAGGAAATCTAGAAGTGAAATTAGTTTCAGTACCTTCAGATACAGCTTTAGGCGGATTGAAAGGTTCAGATTCTTTCTTCGAAATTTATACAGAATCATACGGAGATCGTCCAATCGTTATTCAAGGAGCCGGTGCAGGTTCTGCAGTAACAGCGAGAGGAGTTTTTGGAGATATTTTAAGATTGTCTGATAAAGGATAATTTGATTTTAGAGTGCAGATTTTAGATTTATTAAAAGCCAATTAATGTACATTTATTGAATGAAAAAATTACTGATTTTACTGCTTTTCTCGAATATTTTGGCCGCTCAGATTTCTAATGTTGTCAGAAATAAAGACAGTTATACACAAGAAATTTTTCCTTACAAAGGAGTTCGAGCAATTCAAATCGATGAAGTTAGTGTTGTAGGAAAGGAAGATAATGTCTTTATTTTTTCGAAAATTGAAAAAAATGCCAATCCTGACAAAATGTATTTTCAAAGATTTGCAAAAGTCAATGATAAATGGATTGTAAAATCTATTCTTGAGGTTGACCATAATGGAATCATTTCGGCTTGGGGAAGCCGAAAAGCTTTTGGCGATTATAATAAAGATAAAAGTGTTGACGCTCTTTTTATTTACGGATTGTATGATGCCGCTTTCAAACAGCAGTCGGTTCATTTGATTTTTTCACAAAAAGATCAATTCTATACCATTGAGTCCAATATTTCTGATGATTTTAAGACTGATAAATTCTCGGATAATTTTAATTCATTGGATGCAGATTCTAAAAAACAAGTATTAGAATATTGGAGTAAATTAGATAAAAGAGACAAGTGATTTAAGATCTGTATTTGTTTTTAGGCGTAAATATTAAATTTAATAAATATTAAAAAGTTTTTTAAAAATTGGGGTTGTGGATTAATATTCATTATTCCTTTTCTATTGGTAGGATTGGGAACTTTATTGTTTAGTTCTTATAGCATTTTTAAAACTGAGCAAGCGAAGGGATGGATTCCAGTTTCTGCCAATATTGAAAAAACTGATATTACTTCCCATTCAAATAAAGGGACGGTATCGCATGAAGTTATTGTTAGGTACCTTTATGTTATTGAAGGGAAAAAGTATTCAGGAAATAGAATTGCATTTGGTTATGGTATGAACAATATTGACGATCATGACGGATTGTATTTTAAATTAGAAAACAGTAAAAAAGTCTTGGTTTACGTAAATCCTTCAAATAACGAAGAAAGCGTGATTGTTCCGGGAATGAATGATTCGATTACTGGTTTATTAATTTTTACAATATTATGGAATTCATTTATTGTAGTTTTTGGCATACTTCCTTTTGTGATAAAAGGGGTTGACAAAAATAATGAACCCAGATTTAAAGCAAAAGAAGCTACTTGGATTATTTTTATAATATGGATAGCAGGTTTTGCGATTTTATTTAGCAATTGTTTTCATATAGATATAGAAAGTAAAATCAATGTTTTAGAAGCAAGAAATATTGATTTAGATACAGAATAAAAAAAAGAAAAATACCATGAAAGTAACGTTAAACAGAGTAAACGACGCGTTTCATTTTAAATTAAAAAATGAAAGAGGTCATGTAGTTGATGTTGACAGCAGAGCCGAATTTGGCGGAAGCGATTTAGGAGCTAGTCCAATGGAATTAGTTTTAATGGGCGTTGCCGGATGCAGTGCGATTGATATGATTTCAATTTTAAAGAAGCAGCGTCAGGAAATTACATCTTTTAATGCTGAGGTTGAAGGTGAGCGTGTGCAAATTGGTGAAGCAAAGCCTTTTAAAGAAATTGATGTCGTTTTTTATTTAGAAGGTGATATCAATCCTGAAAAAGCTAAAAAAGCGGCACAGCTTTCTTTCGAGAAATATTGTTCGGTTGCTAAAACAGTTGAGCCAACAGCAACAATTAAATACAAAGTTGTCTTGAACAACGAACAATTATAAAATTAGATAATTAGTCAATTAGATAATTAGAAAATGCTCAGATTGCGCATAAATAGTTGACTTGTTTTTAGTTTAGATTTTAGTTTTTAAAACTTAAAACCTGAAACTTGAAACGAAAAAAACAAAAAACAACACACAATGAATACAGAAGAATTTGGTTTTGAGACACAAGCCATTAGAACACAATTAGAAAGATCTCAGTATCTAGAGCATTCGGTGCCATTATACTTATCGTCAAGCTTTGTTTTTGAAGATGCCGAAGATATGAGAGCTTCTTTTACAGAAGAAAAAGAAAGAAATATTTACAGCCGTTTCAGCAACCCGAATACTACAGAATTTGTAGAGAAAATTTGCAAAATGGAAGGTGCTGAATCGGGTTATGCATTCGCAACTGGAATGGCGGCAGTATATTCTACATTCGCAGCATTGTTAAATTCAGGCGATCACATCGTTTCGGCAAGCAGCGTTTTTGGTTCTACACATGCTTTATTCATGACTTATTTCCCGAAATGGAATATCGAAACTTCGTATTTCGAAATCAATAAGCCGGAAACAATCGAAAGTTTTATTAAGCCAAACACCAAAATATTATATGCAGAATCGCCGACAAATCCTGGGGTTGATGTAATCGATTTACAATTGTTGGGTGATATTGCCAAAAAACACAATCTGATTTTAATTATTGACAACTGTTTTGCAACACCATATTTACAGCAGCCAATTAAATTTGGAGCACATTTGGTAATACATTCTGCTACAAAATTAATTGACGGACAAGGACGTGTTTTGGGTGGAATTACTGTTGGAAATGAAGATTTAATCAGACAGATTTATTTGTTTTCAAGAAATACAGGGCCGGCATTATCACCGTTTAATGCTTGGGTTCTTTCAAAAAGTTTAGAAACATTAGCAGTTCGTGTTGATAGACACTGCGAAAATGCCTTAAAAGTAGCTGAGTTTTTAGAAAGTCATCCAAATGTAAATAGTGTAAAATACCCATTCTTGAAATCGCATCCGCAGTACGAAATTGCAAAAAAGCAAATGAAAGCTGGCGGGAATATTATTGCTTTTGAAATTAAAGGCGGAATTGAAGCGGGAAGAAAATTCCTGAATTCAATAAAACTTTGTTCATTATCAGCTAATATTGGAGATACTAGATCAATTGTAACACATCCAGCATCAACAACGCACAGCAAATTATCTGAAGCAGATCAGTTAGCAGTTGGAATTACACAAGGTTTAGTACGCGTTTCTGTAGGTTTAGAAACCGTAGAAGATGTAATTGCCGATTTAAAGCAAGCGCTTGACTAAAATCTAGATTTTAGAATACAAAAAGAAAGACCGTTTTTTAACTGTAAATTAATTACTATTAAAAAACCGGTCTTTCTTTTTTTGTGATGTCAGTAAAAAGTATATTTTTGTTAATTACAAAATCAAAAGTTATTAATAATCAACTACTAAACCACATTACACATGAGCAATTCTACTTACGTTTTAGATGATAAATTATTAGTGTCAGCTGGAGCACGTTTTTTACATTATATTATTGACCTTTTAGCTTTTTTTGTCATTTTAATCCTTATTGGAGCAGTAATTGGTGTTCTTTCAGCCTTACTTGATGTTACAGCATTGTCAGATTGGATGAATGGTTTAGGTGATTTAGGATGGAATCTTATCGCGATTATCGTCTCGTTAATTTATTATATTGCTATGGAAGGATTATTAGGAAGAACATTAGGAAAATATATTACAGGAAGTATTGTTGTGGATGAAAATGGTCAGAAACCCGATTTTGGAACTATTGTAAAAAGAAGTTTTTGCCGTTTAATTCCTTTTGATGCTCTTACTTTTTTAGGAGGCTCTAGAGGATGGCATGATTCAATATCTGGAACCTATGTTGTGAGTAAAAAAGCACTAGATGAAGAAGTGAAATCATTTCATGAATTCAATTTAATAGGAGTTCAAGAAGTAAATCAATAAAACTATACTGTTTTGGTAGAATATAGTTTTCTATTCTGTTAGTATTCTCGTTCAAAAAGTCTATTTTTGTTGCAGAAAAACTATGAAGATTGTTTATTTTAGTGAGAATCTAAAAAACAGCAGTCAATAATCTAAAATATAAAAATGCTTTCAAAGAAAACAAAATACGGAATTAAAGCTTTAACTTATTTGGCCAGACGCGAGAACAACGAACCTGTACAAATCGCTGAAATTGCGAAAAGCGAACATATTTCGATTAAATTTCTAGAAAGTATTTTATTGCTTCTTAGAAATTCAGGTTTCTTGGGTGCTAAAAAAGGAAAAGGCGGAGGTTATTATTTAATCAAAGATCCAAAAGATATTAGTATGGCAAAAGTGTACCGTATTCTTGAAGGTCCAATTGCATTGCTGCCATGTGCGAGCCATAATTTTTATGAAAAATGTGACGATTGCGACGATGAAGATTCTTGTGCTGCACGACGTTTAATGACCGAAGTTAGAGATAATACACTTAAGATATTAGAAAGTAATTCATTAGCCGATATTGCATTTTAATGATTTGTTTTGAAAATAAAAATGACCATTTCAAAAATATGAAATGGTCATTTTTTTTATTATATACTATAACGCTAAAAAATAAGTTTATATCCAGCAAGGAAAAGCATTACAGCAATCGAGTTTCTAAGAAATGCATCAGGAACTTTTCCGCTTAGACTGCTTCCTATATATATACCTGGAAGCGATCCTAATAATAATTGAGCTAATAAAGCTAAATCTAAATTTCCCATCGAAGCATGACCAAGACCTGCAACAAGTGTTAAAGGTACAGCATGCGCAATTTCGGTTCCTACCAAACGAGGTGTTGGCAGAAGCGGATAAAGGAAAAATAAAGTTACAGTTCCTAATGCCCCGGCTCCAATAGAAGTTAAAGTTACGGTGGCGCCTAATAATATCCCAATGCCAATTGTAAGCATGTTTTGAGTAGTGCTTTCGCTGTGAAATTTATCTCCCGCATGTTTTTGAGAGAAATTTAAAAGCTTCTTTTTGAATATAATAGCTATTGAGGTAAACAATAATGCCCAGCCTAAACTGTACTTAATTACACGATTGATAGTTTCAATATCTGTTTTAATGCTGTTTAATATCCATAAAGTCACTAAAGCAGCGGGAACACTTCCTAAAGTAAGCCAGCCAGTAATTTTCCAGTTGATATTGCCTTTTTTGTTGTGAACAAATATGCCGCCGGCTTTTGTAAAAGCAGCGTAGAGCAAATCGGTTCCAACGGCCTTAGTTGGCGGAATGCCAAAGTATAATAAAATTGGAGTCATTAAAGAGCCGCCCCCAACGCCAGTTAGTCCTACAATAAAGCCAACGACTAAACCTGCAATTACAAGGCCTATTTGAAAATCCATAACTAAAAAAAATTTGGCGCTAAAGTAGCAACAATTTTATAATTATCCTATAGATGTTGTAGAGATTAAAGAATGTATTTAAAAAACAAATGATTTTAAGAGAGATGTTGTTTGAATATGATGCGTTTTGATTTCATTTGTTAAATTAATTTATTGACAGGTTACAGCAGTAATTTGTAGATAATTAGAGCTTTAAAAAAAATAAAATATTGTTTTGATTTTTAGAAATAAGTAGTACTTTTGCAAAGTAATCTATTAACCCGATAGGGTAATAGGTTTGAAAGCAAATCAAATAGTATTAATATGGAGAAAGAACTGAAAATAAATAGTATTGATGTGAAGTCTGAAGCTTCATTAAAAGAAAGGCTTTGGATTGTAATACCAATAGTTTTATTAGTAGGTTTATTATCAACATTGATTTATAATCATTATGCTGATTTTTCTGTTGATGCTTTTATAGCAGGATTCAATCAAGAATTTTTAGTGTTTTTTGCTATTGGAGTTTTTGCTCAATTGGTTGATGGTACTTTAGGAATGGGATACGGAGCGACTTCAACGTCGTTTTTATTGGCCTACGGAGTGCCGCCGGTTGTGAGCAGTACTGCGGTTCACGTATCTGAAATGTTTACAACGGGAGCTTCTGCTCTTTCGCATCACAGATTTGGAAATATTAATAAAAAGTTAGTTAAACATTTATTGATTCCAGGGGTTTTAGGTTCAATAACGGGAGCTTATTTATTGGCAGATGTTATCAATGGAGATATTATTAAGCCATTTATTGCAGTATACATGATTGTTTTGGCAGTTATTATTATTAAAAAAGCCTTGAAGAAAAGTATTGTAAAAAAGAAAACTAAAAAACTCGGTTATTTAGCTGTTTTCGGAGGTTTTATGGATTCAGTTGGCGGCGGCGGCTGGGGACCAATTGTAACTTCTACCTTATTAGGAAGAGGAAGAAACCCAAGATATACAATTGGTTCAGTAAATGCGGCTGAGTTTGCGATTTCATTTGCAAGTGGTATTACGTTCATGCTTTTTGGAGGAATCCACGGCTGGCAAGTAATTATCGGATTAATTTTAGGAGGAGTTATTTCAGCACCATTAGCAGCATATTTGGTAAACAAAATCAAAAGAAAACCAATGATGGTTGCTGTCGGAGTTCTAATTATATTATTGAGTTTAAAAACATTATCTAAATTATTGTAAAAATAATTTTAGAAAGGAAGAGAGATTATGAATGCGATTATTGTACAAGAATTATTAGAAAAAACTAAAGATTTTTCGCTTGACGAAACCTTAGTTTTTTTAGCAAAAGAGTTTCCAGGAAAAGTAATTTTTTCGACATCTTTCGGTCAGGAAGATCAGGTAATTACAGATTTTATTGCAAAAAGCAATACTGATATTACCGTTTTTACTTTAGACACCGGAAGATTGTTTCAGGAAACGTATGACGTTTTTCATAAAACATTAAAAAAGTATAAAAGACCTATTGAAGTTTTTTTTCCAGAAGCAACTGCAGTGGAGAACCTTCTAAAAACAAAAGGCCCAAACAGCTTTTACGATTCAGTTGAAAACAGAAAAGAATGTTGTTTTATTCGAAAAGTTGTTCCGTTAAGAAAAGCTTTGGCAGGAAACTCAGTTTGGATTACGGGACTAAGAGCTGAACAGTCAGAAAACAGAAACGATTTAAATCTGTTTGAATACGATGGAAACTTCGAAATCATAAAATTTAATCCATTACTAAAATGGACTTTAGAAGAAGTTGAAACGTATTTATCTGAAAACAATGTTCCTCAAAATGCATTGCACAAACAAGGTTTCGTAAGTATTGGATGCGCACCTTGTACGAGAGCAATCTTTCCAGGAGAAGACATCAGAGCCGGAAGATGGTGGTGGGAATCAAGCCATAAAGAGTGCGGGCTTCACAGTGCGAAAAAAGATTAGGTAGAAGCAAGAAGAAAGAGGCAAGACTTGCTTTTAGAGAATAGAGTAGAGAATATAGAATAAAGAGTGGAGATTTTTAGATCAGGGCAACTTGAAACTTTAAACATGAAACCTGAAACAAAATTTTCACAACAAAAATATCAAACAAAAAAACAATGAGTTCAGTATTAAAAACAAACGCTTTAGAGAGTGAAGCGATATACATTTTCAGAGAAGTAATTTCACAGTTTGACAAACCGGTTTTACTTTTCTCAGGAGGAAAAGATTCTATTACATTAGTGCGTTTAGCGCAAAAAGCATTTTTCCCTGCTAAGATTCCGTTTCCTCTATTACACGTTGATACGGGACACAATTTCCCTGAAACTATTGCTTTCAGAGATAAATTAGTAGAAGAATTAGGTTTAGAGCTAATCGTTCGTAATGTTCAGGATGCTATTGATGAAGGAAAAGTGGTTGAAGAAACAGGAAAATATTCTAGTAGAAACAGCTTGCAGACTACAACACTTTTAGATGCAATTGAAGAATTTAAGTTTGATGCTTGTATTGGAGGCGCACGTCGTGATGAAGAAAAAGCAAGAGCGAAAGAGCGTATTTTCTCAGTTCGTGATGATTTCGGACAATGGGACGAAAAAAATCAGAGACCTGAGTTGTTTGATATTTTGAATGGAAAAATTGAAAATGGACAAAACGTTCGTGTTTTCCCAATTTCAAACTGGACAGAATTAGATGTTTGGAGCTATATCGAGAAAGAACACATCGAAATTCCATCAATCTATTTTTCACATAAAAGAAAAGTTTTTTTGAGAGACGGTTTAATCTGGTCGCATTCTCCTTTTGTGTACCAAGAAGAAGACGAACAAATCGAAGAAAGAATTGTTCGCTTCAGAACCGTTGGAGATATGAGTTGTACAGCAGCTGTTGAATCTTACGCAGCAACAATCGAAGAAGTTGTAGGTGAAATTAGAGAATCAACTATTTCTGAAAGAGGAGCGAGAATTGATGATAAACGTTCTGAAGCGGCGATGGAGAAAAGAAAACAACAAGGATACTTTTAATAATTATGAGTTATGAATTGTGAATTATGAATGCAATTCAGAATGAATTAAAAGTTAGAATCAAGAAAACAAAAACATACGGATTTATAAGTTTCGAGAAAACCTGAAACTTTAAACCTGAAACAAAATATTAAGAATGGAAGTTTTAAAAATAGCAACAGCAGGAAGTGTAGATGACGGAAAGAGTACTTTGATCGGGAGATTATTGTATGATACAAAATCATTGACGACTGATAAAATAGAAGCAATCGAAAAAAGCAGTAAACAAAAAGGATATGATTATCTTGATTTTTCACTAGCAACTGATGGTTTAGTAGCAGAAAGAGAACAAGGAATCACGATTGATGTTGCGCATATTTATTTTTCGACTGCAAAGAAAAGTTACATTATTGCCGATACTCCGGGTCACGTAGAATATACAAGAAACATGGTTACAGGAGCTTCGACTTCTCAGGTTTCTATTATTTTAATTGATGCGAGAAAAGGTGTAATTGAACAAACATACCGTCACTTTTTTATCAATAATTTATTGAGAGTAAAAGAGGTAATTGTTGCGATTAACAAGATGGATTTAGTTGATTATTCTGAAGAAGTTTTCAATAAAATCAAAGCCGATTTTCAGGCATTAAATGCAAAAAGTACTTTTAAGGAACAAAACGTAAGTTACATTCCGTTAAGTGCCATCAACGGTGGAAACGTAGTTGATAAATCTGAAAATATGCCTTGGTTTGATGGGCAAACAGTTTTAGAACATTTAGAAGGGTTACACGCTTCGGATGTTTTTGAAGCAGGAAAAGCACGTTTCCCAGTTCAGACAGTTATTCGTCCAAAAACAGAAGAATACCACGATTTTAGAGGTTACGCAGGAAAATTATATGGAAATTCAATTAAAGTTGGAGATGCTGTAACAGTTCTTCCTTCTTTAACCGAATCAAAAGTATCTAAAATTCACTTTTTCGATAAAACATTTGACGAAGCCGTTGCAGGTTCTTCAATTACAATCGAATTAGAAAATGATATCAATGTAACAAGAGGCGATATGATTGTAAAATCATCAGAACTTCCAAAAATTGAAAAAGATATTACCACGACAGTTTGCTGGATGGACAGTAAAAAATTGGTTCCAGGAACTAAATATTTGGTACAACACAATACAAACAGAGTTTTAGCAAAAGTAGAAAGCATTAAAAATACAATTGCTACAGATTACTCAGGAACGACAGAAGCTTCTCAATTAGCCATCAACGAAATTGGAGAAGTAACGATCAAATTAAGCAAACCGTTATATTTTGATTCATACAACGAAAACAAATCAAACGGAGCTTTCATCTTAATTGATACAGCAACAAACACAACAGCAGGAGTAGGATTCATTAGATAGTTGATGGTTTTTAGTTGATAGTTGATGGTTTTTAGAGCCAACAACCAACAACCAGCAACCGACAACCAAAAACTCAAAAGAGAAATGGAAAGTTTTAGAACAGAAATAGAAAATCCGGTAGTTCAGAAGGAGATTATCGAATTAGAAAAAAAGATTCATTTATTCCGTGGAGGAAAAATTGATGATGAGCGTTTTCGTAGTCTTCGTTTAGCGCGTGGAATCTACGGTCAGCGTCAAGAAGGCGTTCAGATGATTCGTATCAAATTGCCTTATGGTAAAGTTACCAGCGAGCAATTGGTGCGTATTACTCAGGTTTCTGATGAATATTCTACGGGGCGTTTGCACATTACAACGCGTCAGGATATCCAGATTCACTATGTGAGTTTAGACAGAACACCAGAACTTTGGGCAGATTTGGCTAAAGACGATATCACACTTCGTGAAGCTTGTGGAAACACCGTTAGAAATATTACAGGAAGTGAATTGGCTGGAGTTGACGTAAACGAACCATTTGATGTTTCGCCTTATGCACACGGACTTTTTCAATATTTGTTAAGAAACCCAATCTGTCAGGAAATGGGACGTAAATTCAAAATTTCGTTCTCTTCTTCAGATGAAGATACAGCTTTGAGTTATTTACACGATTTAGGATTTATTCCTAAAATTAAAGATGGTCAAAAAGGTTTCAAAATTATGTTCGGAGGAGGTTTAGGATCTCAGCCAGCACACGCTGAATTACTTTCAGAATTTGTTCCGGTAAACGAAATCATTCCAACAGCAGAAGGAATCATCCGTATTTTCGACAGATATGGTGAGCGTGCCAAAAGAATGAAAGCCCGTATGAAATTCTTAATCAAAGAAATGGGAAGAGATGTTTTCCTTGACTTGGTTGAAAAAGAGAAAAAAGCCATCGCTTTTGAAACATATGAAATTGATACAACCGCTTTTGATGGACCAATTACAGAACCGTTATTAGAAGTTCCGCAAGTTACAATCGAAGATACAAAAGCGTATGAAGCGTGGAAAAAATCGAATGTAATCAAGCAGAAACAAGACGGTTATTATGCTATTGGAATCAAAGTTTTATTAGGCGATTTTTATACCGATAAAGCCCGATTATTAGCTGCTTTAATTAAAAATTACGGAGCAAATGAATTACGTTTTTCATTGCGTCAAAATATTGTAATACGTCACATAAAAGAAGAGAATCTTCCTTTCTTTTATCAAGAATTAGCCAAACTTGACTTTGTTCAATTAGGATATAATTCAGTTGGAGATATTACGGCATGTCCGGGTACTGATACTTGTAATTTGGGGATTGCAAGTAGTACCGGTATTGCAGAAGAATTAGAAAGAGTTTTAACTGCCGAATATCCTCAGTATTTAAACAACCGCGAAATCGAAATTAAAATTTCAGGTTGTATGAATGCCTGCGGACAGCACAATATGTCTGCAATTGGATTCCAGGGAATGTCTATTAACTCAGGAAAATTGGTTGCTCCGGCTTTACAAGTTTTGTTAGGCGGAGGAAGATTAGGAAATGGAGCGGGACGTTTTGCAGATAAAGTAATCAAAGTGCCTAGTCGTAGAGGTCCTGATGCGTTGCGTACCATTTTAAATGATTTTGATGCTAACGGAAGCGGACAAAAATTCCTTGATTATTATGATGCAAAAGGAGAAAAATATTTCTACGAAATCTTAAAACCGTATGCTGATGTTACCAATTTAACAGAAGCTGATTTTGTAGATTGGGGTAACGCAGACAATTATGTAAAAGCAGTTGGAGTTGGAGAATGTGCCGGAGTAGTGATCGATTTAGTAGCAACTTTATTGTTTGAAGCTAAAGAGAAATTGATTTTGGCTCAGGAATCTTTCGACGAGAAAAAATGGTCAGATGCAATTTACCATGCTTACGCAGGATTTGTAAATGGAGCAAAAGCTTTATTGTTGTCAGAAAACCAAAAAACAAATCATCACGCAGGAATTGTAGACTTGTTTGATACTGTTTTCATCGAAAACAACAAAATCGAATTAAACTCAACTTTTAAAGACTTGGTTTACCAAATCAATAAAAACGAACCATCAGAAGCTTTCGCTAAAGATTACATTGCTCAGGCAGTAGTTTTCTTTGATAAAATCGAAACTTTCAGAGCTCAGGAATTAGAAAATGCTTAATATAAAACCCAAAATAACTTTAGTCGGTGCAGGTCCGGGCGATCCAGATTTACTTACGCTAAAAGCTGTAAAGGCATTGGCTGAAGCAAATGTGGTTTTATACGACGCTTTGGCCAACGAAGAAATTCTGGATTACGCACCAAAAAGTGCAATTAGAATTTTTGTTGGAAAAAGAATCGGAAATCATGCGTACACGCAAGATCAAATCAATCAATTGATTGTGGATAATGCCTTGACGTACGGAAATGTTGTGCGATTAAAAGGCGGAGATCCTTTCATTTTTGGAAGAGGAAGCGAAGAAGTAGAATTTGCAGAAAGTTTCGGAATAGAAACTATCGTAGTTCCGGGAATTTCATCAGTAGTTGCAGTACCTGCAAGCCAAGGAATTTCAATAACAAAAAGAGGCGTTTCAGAAAGCTTTTGGGCAATAACAGGAACAACTTCTGATAGAAAATTATCTTCAGATATTGCCTTATCAGCCAAATCTTCTGCAACAGTTGTGATTTTGATGGGAATGCACAAATTGCCTCAAATTATCGATTTATTTCAGAAAGAAAATAAAGGAAATTTACCCGTTGCGATCATCCAAAACGGAACAACAGCAGAAGAAAAAGTTGGAGTTGGAACTGTAGATTCTATTTTAAATATTGTAAAACAAAAAGAATTAGGTTCACCAGCGATTATTGTTCTTGGAGAAGTTGTCCGAGAAAGCAATAAATTAAAAGGTTTTTACGAAGAATTTCTATCAAAAGAAATTGCAAGATAAAGTTCCGAAGGAACGATTCATATTGTAGCGTCGGGTTTCAACCCGATGGACGCACGGCAATGACGTTGGATTTTAACCCAATTTTGCCAAAGACAATAGAAAAATCATCTAATTTTGTTTAGATGAAATTAAATTAAAATGGAACAAAACGAATTATATCCAATATTTCTAAAGCTTCACAATTTAAATGTACTAATTGTAGGTGGAGGAAATGTAGGTCTGGAAAAGCTTTCTTTCTTGTTAAAGTCAAGTCCGAATGCAAATGTTGAGGTAGTGGCAAAAGAATTTCATTTAGAAATAAAAGTTTTAGCCGAAAAACATCCTTCGATTACATTAACAAAATCGAAGTTTAAAAAGAAAATGCTCAAAAAGCGTCACATGGTAATTGCCTGTACAGACGATTTGAAAGTAAATAAAAAGGTTTACGATTTAGCGAGAAAACGTTATTTGATTTGCAATATCGCTGACACGCCCGATTTATGTGATTATTATCTAGGCGGAATCGTGACAAAAGGAAATGTAAAAATAGCCATTTCAACAAACGGAAAATCTCCAACGACAGCAAAGAGATTACGTGAGTTTTTCGAAGAAGTAATTCCAGAAGATATCAATCAAATGGTTGAAAATCTGAATGAATACCGAAAAACCTTAAAAGGTAATTTCGAAGAAAAGGTTAAAAGAATGAACGAGATTACCTCTTCATTAAAAAATAAAGAGTAAAAAAGTTTCGGAAAGAAATTAATGATAAAAATCATTGAAAGTACAAGGATTTATTCGTTTCTTTGCGTTATTAAGAATGATTATAAACAACAACCATAATGATTAAAACAGATATACTTATAATTGGAGCAGGCCCAACAGGTTTATTTGCCGTGTTCGAGGCAGGATTGTTAAAATTAAAATGCCACATTTTAGATGCACTTCCACAAGCAGGAGGACAGCTATCAGAGTTATATCCAAAGAAACCAATTTACGATATTCCTGGATTCCCAGAAGTATTAGCCGGAGATTTAATTGATGGTTTGCAAGAGCAAATCAAACAATTTGAGCCAGGTTTTACTTTAGGAGAACGTGCAGAAACAATCGACAAACAAGAAGACGGATCTTTCATTGTAACCTCAAATAAAGGAACTAAATTTCACGCACCGGTTATTGCAATCGCTGGAGGTTTAGGTAGTTTTGAGCCTCGTAAACCACTTATTGAAGATATCGAATTTTATGAGAATAAAGGAGTGAAATACTTCATCAAAAATCCGGAGAAATTCAGAGATAAAAGAGTTGTAATTGCAGGAGGAGGAGATTCAGCTTTAGACTGGAGTATCTTCTTAGCAAACGTAGCTTCAGAAGTAACTTTAATTCACAGAAGAAATGAATTCAGAGGAGCTTTAGATTCAGTAGAAAAAGTACAGGAATTAAAAACAGCTGGAAAAATTAAATTAATCACACCAGCAGAAGTTATCGGAATCAACGGTGCTGAGCATGTTGAATCATTAGATATCGAAGAAAACGGCGCACACCGTAAAATCGAATGTGACTATTTCATCCCACTTTTCGGATTAACACCAAAATTAGGTCCAATTGGAGACTGGGGATTAGAAATTGAGAAAAATGCGATTAAAGTAAACAATGCATTAGATTACCAAACGAATATTCCGGGAATCTTTGCCATTGGAGACGTAAACACATATCCAGGAAAATTAAAGTTGATCCTTTGTGGTTTCCACGAAGCAACTTTAATGTGCCAAGCTGCTTACCAAATCATCAATCCAGGTAAAAAATACGTATTGAAATATACAACAGTTTCTGGTGTAGACGGTTTCGACGGAACTCGTAAAGAAGCTCCGAAAGCAGTTGTTAAAGCGATAGTTTAATTTGAGGTGCTGAGGTTCTAAGGGACTAAGGTGCTAAAGTTTTTATATAGAAAGCTCAAACTTTTAGTTTGGGCTTTTTTTAGCTTAGTCGCTTACATACTTAGCATCTCAGAACCTAAAAAAAACGTATCTTTGTAATTATAAATTTTGGTAATCATGGATTTAGAGGCTAGAAAATATCAATTTATTCAAGAGTTGGTTAAGGTGGAAGACGAGAGCGTTTTGGAAAAACTGGAATTGGTTTTGAAAGCAAATCAAAATGATTGGTTTGAGGATTTATCAGAATCAGAGAAAAACGAAATTCAAATTGGACTAGATCAAGCCGAAAAAGGAGAGGTTGTAAGTCATGAAGATGTGATGAAAAGATTTTCGAAATGGCATTAAAATTTATTTGGACTTCACAAGCCGTAAAAGGTTTTAATAAAGTTGTTGATTATCTTGAAGCAAAATGGACAGCAAAAGAGATTTTAAACTTAGAAAATAAAATACAGCAAGTAATAAATCAAATCAATCTAAATCCCGATCAATTCCCGAAATCCGAAAAAAATAAGTCATTGTATAAAGCAATTGTAGATAAAAACAATTATTTGGTTTACAGCATTGACAAAAAATCTAATATTATTACAATTATCAATTTTAGAGGAACTAAGCAAAAACCTAAACACTAACTAAGATTATAACCTTAGAATCTCAGTATCTTAGCCTCTCAGCAACTTCAAAAAAAACATTTGCAAATCGAAACCCTATTTCATACCTTTGCACTGTTCTTAAAATTATTGTCAGTTATCACGAAAGGCGGAGGGATAGACCCGATGAAACCTTAGCAACCCTTTATCATAAAGAAGGTGCTAAATTCTACTTTATACGATATTTTCCAGTATTAAAGATAGATAACACAAATACATACTCGTATTTCTCAAAACTTTTCTCGATAACATATAATATTTACTGAAACAGATTCTGTATCAGGAGCGAATCATTGGCGCATTTTTGCAGTCAATAGTTCCCGCTTTACGTTGCAATCATTTTACTTTTTAAAGGAAAAAGCAAAATAATTTCCACTTCAATCGGGGCTAAGGAGCCAGCAATAGTGCACTTTTGGAATTAATGTGAAAAAATATCGAAGGTTAAACTTCACAATCATAATAAAAAAACTTAGCATCTTAGAACCTTAGCGTCTTAGTGTCTAAAAGAAAACAATATGTCAATAACAATACAAGAAGCAATAAAAAAAAATATCCTAATCCTTGACGGAGCAATGGGAACAATGTTGCAACGCTATAATTTCTCTGAAGAAGATTTCAGAGGAGAGCGTTTCAAAGATTTCCCGCATCCGTTAAAAGGAAACAACGATTTACTATCCTTAACACAACCACAAGCGATTCGAGATGTGCACGCCGCTTATTATGAAGCTGGTGCAGATATCGTAGAAACGAATACTTTTTCAGGAACGACAATCGGTATGGCTGATTATCATATGGAAGATTTGGTTTACGAGTTAAACTACGAATCGGCAAAACTCGCACGCGAAGTTGCCGATGAGTTTACCGCAAAAAATCCGGAAAAACCACGTTTCGTAGCCGGTTCAATTGGGCCGACAAACCGTACGGCAAGTATGTCCCCAGATGTAAACGATCCGGGTTACAGAGCCGTAACGTTTGACGATTTACGAATTGCATACAAACAACAAGCAGAAGCTTTAATGGACGGTGGCTGTGATTTACTTTTAGTAGAAACGATTTTTGATACATTAAATGCAAAAGCTGCACTTTTTGCGATTGAAGAAGTAAAAGAAGAACGCAACATCGATATTCCAATCATGGTTTCAGGAACAATTACAGATGCTTCTGGAAGAACACTTTCAGGACAGACTGTTGAAGCGTTTTTGATTTCAGTTTCACATATTCCGTTATTAAGTGTAGGATTCAATTGCGCTCTTGGAGCCGATTTATTGAAGCCGTATTTAAAGACATTAGCGCATAATACAAGCTTTAATGTCTCGGCGCATCCAAACGCAGGATTGCCAAATGCTTTCGGACAATACGATGAAACGCCAGAACAGACTCAGGCTTTTATTAAAGAATATTTAGATGATAATTTAATCAATATCATTGGAGGTTGTTGTGGAACAACTCCAGATCATATTCGATTAATGGCTGAGGTTGCGAAGGATTATAAACCCAGAGTGGCTCCGGTTATTGCATAACTCATGATGAGTTTTTCAACAAATATGAAGAAGATTTTGTTTCTGATTAGTTTGATGCTTGTAAGTTGTAATTATACAACTAATACAGTTTTTCAGAAAAGTATTAAATGTGACGATTGTTTGGTTACAAAAGAAGAAACGGCAGTCGGAATAGCAGAACCAATTTTATTTGAATCATATGGTAAAGATCAAATAGAAGATCAAAGACCTTATAGAGTAACAATAGAAAATGATTCTATTTGGCATATTAAAGGGACTTTTAATAGTATTGGTTTTGGAGGTGTCTTTGATATTAAAATCTCAGCAAAAAACGGTAAAGTTCTTTATATGATGCATGGAAAGTAGAAAGATAATTGAAAGTAAAAGAACTATAAAGGTGTTTTGAAACCAAGTTTGCGTGAGGGGTAGAAGTGAAAAGCCCACAGCCTGACGAAGGAAGAGCGAGGACTTGTAACGGATAGCCCGACCCGGAGGGACACGCCCAAAATATTAAAAGATTACAGGTTTAAAAACCTAAAAATATAGAATAAAAAACTTAGAATCTAAGCATCTTAGAATCTCAGTAACTTAAAAAGAAATGACAGAAAAAAGAAGAGACCTTGTATTATCAGGATTAGAACCGTTGATTATTACGCCGGAAAGTGTTTTCGTGAATGTTGGTGAGCGTACAAATGTAACAGGTTCAAGAAAATTCCTGAGATTAATCAAGGAAGAGAAATATGACGAGGCGCTTGATATTGCAAGACAACAGGTAGAAGGTGGAGCACAAATCATCGATATTAATATGGATGAAGGAATGCTTGACGGTGTTACTGCGATGACTAAATTTTTGAATTTAATTGCGGCAGAACCAGACATTTCGAGAGTGCCGATTATGATCGACAGTTCGAAATGGGAAATCATTGAAGCCGGTCTGAAAGTAGTACAAGGAAAAAGCGTTGTCAACTCGATTTCGTTAAAAGAAGGCGAAGAAGCTTTTATTCACCACGCACGATTAATCAAACGTTATGGAGCGGCGGCAATTATTATGGCATTTGACGAAGTTGGTCAGGCGGATAATTACGATCGTAGAGTGGAGATTTGTCAGCGTTCGTATGATATTTTGGTGAATAAAGTTGGGTTTCCTCCGCAGGACATTATTTTCGATTTGAATATTTTCCCGGTTGCAACCGGAATGGAAGAACATAGATTGAACGCTTTGGATTTCTTTAGAGGAACAAAATGGGTTCGTGAAAATCTTCCGCATGCGCATATTAGCGGTGGAGTGAGTAACGTTTCATTCTCTTTTAGAGGAAATGATACCGTTCGTGAAGCGATGCACTCGGTGTTTTTATACCACGCGATAAAAAACGGAATGACGATGGGAATCGTTAATCCGGAGATGTTGACGATTTATGATGATATTCCGAAAGACTTATTAGAACACGTTGAAGACGTAATTTTAGATAGAAGAGACGATGCCACAGAACGACTTTTGGATTTTGCTGAAAACGTAAAAGGCGAAGTAAAATCAGATGAAAAAGCGGTTCAGGAATGGCGTTTTGGAACTGTTCAGGAACGTATTACGCATTCATTGGTAAAAGGAATTGATGCTTTTATTGAAGAAGATGTTGAAGAAGCGCGTTTAGCGGCAACAAAACCCATTGAAGTTATCGAAATCAATTTGATGACAGGAATGAATGTGGTTGGAGATTTATTCGGAAGCGGAAAAATGTTCCTTCCTCAGGTTGTAAAATCGGCTCGTGTAATGAAAAAAGCGGTGGCTTACTTACTGCCTTTTATCGAAGCGAGCAAACAAGCCGGAGATAAACAAGGAAATGGAAAAATCCTTATGGCAACTGTAAAAGGTGATGTTCACGATATTGGTAAAAACATCGTTTCGGTAGTTTTGGCTTGTAACAATTATGAGATTGTAGATCTTGGTGTAATGGTGCCTCCAGAGAAAATCATTGCGGCCGCGATTGAACATGAAGTAGACATTATTGGATTAAGCGGATTGATTACGCCTTCGCTTGACGAAATGGTGTATTTGGCCAAAGAATTAGATAAACAAGGAATTAAAATCCCGATTATGATTGGTGGGGCAACCACTTCGCGCGCGCATACGGCCGTGAAAATAGCGCCTCAATACAGAGAAACTGTAATTCACGTTAACGATGCTTCGAGAGCCGTTACCGTTGCAGGAAATCTGTTGGATCATAATAGAAAAATATATGCGGCAGATATTCGTGCAGAATATGATTCTTTTAGAGAAACATTCTTAAACCGTTCAAGAGATAAAAACTTCCTGACGATTGAAGATGCCCGTAAAAACAAATTGCCATTGGACTGGAGCGAATATACTCCAGTTAAGCCAAAAGTAATTGGAAAACAAACCATAGAAATAGAACTAGATGTTTTGGTTCCATATATCGACTGGACGCCATTTTTTCAGACTTGGGAATTGTACGGGAAATATCCTGCGATTTTAACGGATGAAGTTGTGGGCGAGCAAGCGACATCTGTTTTTAACGATGCTCAGGCAATGCTGAAAGTAATTCTGGAAGAGAAAAAACTAAAAGCAAAAGGTATTTATGGAATTTTCCCTGCGAATCAGGTTGATGACGACGATATCGAATTGCGTGATGAAAACGGAAAAGTTTTAGAGAAATTCTTAACGCTTCGTCAGCAGTCACAAAAAACAAAAGGTGCTCCAAATATCGCTTTATCTGATTTTATCCTGCCAAAAGAAAGCGGAATCGAGGATTATATGGGAGCTTTCTGTGTAACAACAGGTTTTGGTGTTGACGAATGGGCAGCGGAATACGAAAAGAATCTAGACGATTATAATTCGATTATGGTTAAAGCCCTTGCGGATCGTTTTGCTGAGGCTTTCGCCGAATATCTTCACGAGCGCGTGCGTAAAGATTTCTGGGGTTATGACAGCGAAGAATCTTTAACCAACGAAGAATTGATTAAAGAAAATTATAAAGGAATCCGTCCGGCTCCGGGTTATCCGGCTTGTCCAGATCACTTGGAAAAACCAACGATTTGGAAACTCTTAAATGTAGCCGAAGAAATTGGAGTTACCTTGACAGAAAGTATGGCGATGTGGCCGGCTTCATCTGTTTCAGGATATTATTTTGGAAACCCAAAAAGCCGATATTTCGGACTCGGAAAAATAAAAGAAGATCAAGTTGTAGATTACGCCAAACGACGTAATGTTCCAACGGATTACGCAATGAAATGGTTGAATCCTAATATAGCAGATTAACGAAAAAAGTTTCAGGTTTCAGGTTTAAAGTTTCAAGTTCTGTACAGCAAATTGAAACCTGAAACTTTAAACTTGAAACAAAAAGATATTTGATTTAAGTTTTTGATTTCAGATTTTTTACACAAACTATTCAAAAACATAATCATAACTCATAACTTAAGAAATGAAAGTAACAGAGCATATAGAAAACGCCAAAGGAAATACATTATTCTCATTTGAACTTATTCCGCCTCAAAAAGGAAAAAGTATTCAGGAATTATACGATAATATTGATCCGTTGATGGAATTTAAACCGCCGTTTATTGACGTAACAACTTCGCGCGAAGAATATATTTACATAGACAAGGGCAACGGACTTTTAGATAAAAAGTTAACTCGTATGCGTCCGGGAACGCTTGGAATTTGCGCTTCTATAAAACATAAATACAATGTTGATACTGTTCCACACTTACTTTGCGGCGGATTTACACAGGAGGAAACAGAATATATGCTGGTTGATTGTCAGTATTTAGGAATTAATAATGTGATGGCACTTCGTGGCGACGCTATGAAAGATGAACAATCTTTTGTGCCAAAAGCTGGCGGAAATCATTTTGCGATTGATTTGGTAAAGCAAATTAATGATTTGAATTGTGGAAAATATCTGCACGAAGTGATGGATATTGACAATAAAGCTGATTTCTGTATTGGTGTTGCGGGTTATCCTGAAAAACATTTAGAATCACCATCATTACAATCTGACTTAAAAAGATTAAAAGAAAAAGTAGATGCTGGAGCAGATTATGTGGTAACACAAATGTTTTTTGATAATTCGAAATATTTTGCTTTTGTAGAAAAAGCGAGAGAAATAGGTATCACAATCCCTATTATTCCAGGAATAAAACCAATTGCGGTACAAAGACATTTGCAAATTCTGCCTCAAATTTTCAGAATCGATTTACCTGAAGATTTAATCGATGCAGTATATAAATGCAAAAATAACGCTGAAATCAAGCAAGTCGGAATCGAATGGGCAATTCAGCAGTCACTTGAATTAAAAGCTGCCGGAGTTCCTGTTTTGCACTATTATTCAATGGGTAAATCAGAGAATATTCGTCAGATCGCGAGTCAGGTTTTTTAAGGTCTTTGTGAGGAACTTTGTCAAAGTTTAAAACTTTGACAAAGTTGATTGAGTATAGTTTGTCATTCCGAGGAACGGGGAATCTCACTCGGGTGTCGACAAAGATTGATAATCTACTTTGCGGAGTTTCTAGTGTGATTCCCCGTTCCTCGGAATGACAAAAATGGCATAAAATTGGAATTCAGATGATAACGAATTCTCGAAGGATTTTGTTTAATTTAGAAGTTTAAAATTTTCGCGTAATGAAACAAGAAGAACTACAAGCCATAGCCTCTCAGTTAAAACTTCCAACAGGAGAAAAAGGAATCGAAATGGGAAATATGATGAATGAAACGAACATCAATATGACCAAACATTCGATTCAGAATCTAAATATTTCAAACGAAAATAGAATTCTGGAACTGGGCCACGGAAATGCGGGTCACGTTGAATTTTTGTTTGAACAAGCGGAAAAACTAAAATACTACGGGCTGGAAATGTCGGAATTGATGTTTCAGGAAGCACGCCAGATCAATCGAAATTTTGTTTCTCAAAAACAAGCTTTCTTTTCACTTTATGATGGAAATACGATTCCGTTTGAAGATGAGTTATTCGATAAAATTTTTACTGTAAATACAATTTACTTTTGGCAGAGGCCGGAAGAATTATTAGCAGAGATTTACAGAGTACTAAAGCTGAATGGGAATTTCTGCTTAACATTTGCTGAAGAAGATTTCATGAAGAAACTTCCGTTTACTCAATTTGAATTCGAATTATACAGTACAGAAAAAGCGCAGGAATTAATCAAAAAATCGGATTTTAAAATTGTGTATACAGAAACACAAACCGAAAAAGTAAAAAGCAAAACAGGAGAATTAGTTGACAGGGCTTTTACAACGATTGTTCTGGAAAAATAATTCTCGCAGTTTTTATGTGCTTTCATTCTTTATTATTAATCTTTCTGAATTATAATTTTTTACAATTATGGAAGTTAAGAAAATCAATTTTTTGCAGAGTTACAGCAGCATACTTTTGCTTCTTGGCGGTATTATTATAGGAAGTATTTTAGGATTGGTATTTGGAGAAAAAGTTCTGATAATAAAACCGATTGGCGATATATTTCTGAATTTACTTTTTACAGCAATTATTCCACTTATTTTTTTTACGATTGGTTCTTCGATTGCCAATTTGGAAAAAACAGAAAAACTTGGAAAGCTGTTTGTTATAATGATATTGGTTTTTCTCGCGACAATTCTAATTTCTGGCATTGTAATGATTTGCGCCGTTTATCTTTTTCCAATTCATCAGGATATTGCTATTACCAAAGTTCCGTTTGAAAACATTCAATCCGGGTCAGCTGGAGATCAGATCGCAAAGCTGCTTACGGCAAATGATTTTTTCGAATTATTGTCACGAAAAAGTATGCTGGCACTTATTATATTCTCCTTTTTAATTGGATTTGCCACATTACAATCTGGTGAAAAAGGAAATGCTTTCAAGAGTTTTCTGGATTCAGGAAACGAGGTAATGAAACAGCTTTTGAATATTATAATGAAATTTGCTCCAATTGGTTTAGGAGCTTATTTTGCTTATCAGGTTGGTATTTTTGGGCCGCAGTTGTTTGGAGTTTATGCAAAACCTATGGCTGTATATTATGCGGCCTGCATCTTTTATTTCTTTGTATTTTTTAGTTTGTACGCGCTTGTTGCCGGAGGAAAAAGAGCTTTCAAAGTTTTTTGGAGCAATAATGTAACCGCTTCATTAACTGCAGTTGGAACTTGCAGCAGTATTGCAACGATTCCAGCAAATCTCGATGCGGCACAAAAAATGGGAATTCCAGCGCATGTACGTAATTTGGTGATTCCGCTTGGAGCACCTTTGCATAAAGATGGCTCGAGTATGTCGTCTATTTTAAAAATAACCTTCTTGTTTGCCATGTTTGGAAAGGATTTTACAGAACCTTCAACCATACTTTTGGCCCTCGGAATTACAATTGTTGTTTCGATTGTCGAAGGCGGAATTCCAAATGGAGGTTATATAGGAGAAGTTTTAGCCATCACCGTTTATGGTTTTCCAATGGAACAGGCATTGCCAGTTGCCATGATCCTAGGAACTCTGGTTGATCCAATTGCTACTTTACTAAATGCAAATGGCGATGTAATTTGCTCGATGATGGTTTCCAGATTTTCGGAAAAAACCAAATGGTAGCTTTTTAAGTACGTTTTACATTTTCACATTAAATATTAATTAACCTGTTTTCTACTGAAAAATCAGTATGAAAACTAATACTATATAATATGAATTCAATACTGCAGCATGATCTAAAAAATTTCGAAGTTATCTTAGAAAAAGCAAAACAACAAGGAATTGATTTCTTGAATAATCTTGAGAATATTCCAACTTCAAGTAAAAATAAAGTAGATACAAACCGTGCTTTAAACGAATCAGGTTTGGGCTCTGAAGAAGCTTTAATAGAATTTAATGAAAGATTAGTTCCTTTATTAGTCTCTTCGCCAGGCCCGCGTTATTGGGGGTTTGTAACAGGAGGATCAACTCCCGCTTCAATTGTAGGCGATTGGTTATCGTCGATTTACGATCAGAATACACAGGCGGTCGCGGCACAGGGCGGAAATTCAGCATTAATAGAATTTGAAACCATTCATTTATTACTTCAATTATTAGAGCTTCCAGATTCATTCATGGGCGGATTTGTTACTGGAGCAACCATGTCAAATTTTACTTGTTTAGGAGTGGCGAGACAATGGTTTGGAAAACAGCTGGGTAAAGATTTTGCTAAGAATGGAATTTCAGAAACCATCAATATATTGACTGCAATGCCGCATTCGTCTTCTTTAAAAACATTATCAATGTTAGGAATTGGAAGCCAGAATTATACAGTTGTAAAAACAATTGAAGGTAATCGTGAAGCAATTGATATTGTTGATTTAGAAGCAAAAATAAAAGAATTAAATAAGAAACCTTTTATCTTGATTTCTAGTGCAGGAACCGTAAATACAGCTGATTTTGATGATTTTAAGGAGATTTCAGCTCTTAGATCGAAATATAATTTCTGGTGGCATATTGATGCGGCTTTTGGCGGTTTTGCTGCAGTTTCAGAGAAATATAAGCATTATATAGAAGGCTGGCAGGGTGCAGACAGTATTGCTGTTGATTGCCATAAATGGTTGAACGTTCCTTATGAAAGTGCATTTTATTTGGTAAAAAAAGAGCATATTAATCTGCAAATTGAAACGTTTCAAAATTCGAATGCACCTTATTTAGGAAACCCGCTTGAAAATTTTAATTATTTAAATGTTCTTCCAGAAAACTCACGTCGTTTAAGAGCTTTGCCAGTTTGGTTTTCTTTAGTGGCTTACGGAAAAGAAGGATTTTGCGACATTATTGAAAAAAGTGCTTTACTAGCGCTGCATTTTGGAAATGAACTTATCGAAGATGGCCGTTTTGAACTTCTTGCTCCAATTCGTCTAAATAATGTTTGTTTTACTTTAAAAGGCGACGAAAATCAAGACAAAGTTGCTCAATTCTTAGCGAAGCTAAATGATACTGGAAAAGTATTTATGACACCAACTGTTTATCAAAATAAAAAAGGCATTAGAGCCTCCTTTGTAAATTGGAGAACTGCCGAAGAAGATATTAAAATTGTAATAGAAGAAATGAAAAATACAATTTCAGATTTGGATTTATAAGCCCTAATATAGAATTTTTAAAGCCCGTTTATGTATTAAGCGGGCTTTTTTTATGCGCAAAACGCTGTTTTTTATTAAAAAAGTGTTCTGAAATTTAACTTTTATGATTGAAAATCTTAATCAAATCTTAAGCTAAAGTTAATTATTGATTAAGGAATGCTGTTTTTTTTATTGATTCTTAAGTTTAAAAGTTAATTATTATCCTTATTTAGAATAATTAAAAATAGTTTGGAAAAACTATTGAAAGAGGCTAAGTTTGTTGTCAATTTAATTTTCAAACCATATTTATCTGATGCAAATAAGTAGATTATTACTCTTGATCACGATTATTTTTACCTCACTTCAAGGGTATTCACAAAAAAACAAAGTAAACTTAACGGGAGTTATTTTAACAAATCAAGGCAAACCAGCTGAAGGTGTTTCTGTAGTACTAAAAGGAACCGCTTACGCAACATTAACTAATACTAAAGGAGAATATAAAATTAATGCCGAAAGCGGAGACTATATTTTATTGATTACTCATGTTGGTTTTAAAACCACAGAAGCTGCAGTTTCACTTAAACAAGGCGGCAAACCAACTCAGAATGTAACAATGGAGGAAGA
Source organism: Flavobacterium sp. FlaQc-28 (assembly GCF_044007415.1). Taxonomy (NCBI): domain Bacteria; kingdom Pseudomonadati; phylum Bacteroidota; class Flavobacteriia; order Flavobacteriales; family Flavobacteriaceae; genus Flavobacterium; species Flavobacterium sp. FlaQc-28. Next base: position 167,298 of record NZ_JBIPCM010000001.1, on the reverse strand, counting down.
TATGGCAGCTTTAAACGAAGTTGCTGTAAAAGGAAAGTCGAAAGTACAGCGCGCCCGAGAGCAGGCATACAACATTACTTCTGTCGATCTTAAAAAAACATACAATACAACTGCCGATTTAAATCAGGTTTTGAACAAAACTACAGGAGTACGTATTCGTGAATATGGAGGATTAGGATCTGCGTTCAACTTTTCACTAAATGGATTCTCAGGAAATCAGGTTAAGTTTTTTCTTGACGGAGTACCTATGGATAGTTATGGTTCGTCGCTTACCTTAAATAATATTCCCGTAAATATGGCGGAAAGAATCGATGTTTACAAAGGTGTTGTTCCTGTAGAATTGGGGGCAGATGCTTTGGGAGGAGCTGTAAATATTATTACCAATAAAAATGTAAACCGCTATATAGATGCTTCATATAGTTATGGTTCTTTTAATACTCATAGAGCAGCTGTAAATACTAGATTTTCTGGTAAAGATGGGTTTATTGCAAATATTAATGCTTTTGCAAATTACTCAGATAATGATTATAAAGTAGATGTAAGTGTAGTAGATAAAAATACTTCGAAGTTTTTGCCTGAACAAAAATACAAACACTTTCATGACGGTTATAAGTCAGGAACTATAATGGCTGAGGCAGGATTTAAGAACAAAAGTTTTGCCGATTATTTACTTGTTGGTTTTACTATGTCTGGAAATAAAAAGGAAATTCAGCAGGGAAGATCAATGCAAAAAGTGGTTGGACAGGCTTTTACTGACAGTGAAAGTTTTATCACTTCTTTAAAATATAAAAAAGACAATCTTTTTACTAAAGGATTATCGCTAAATGTAAACAGTACATACGCTTTGGTAAACAACAGATCTGTAGATACATCGTCAAGAGTGTATGACTGGACAGGGAATTATGTATACAGGCAATTTGCAGGAAACAGTGATAAAGGAGAGCTGGGAAACAAGAGTATTTATGTGTATGATGAAGAAAATGCGCAGCTTACCACTAATTTAAAATACCAATTGAGCGAGCAGCATTCGCTGGCTGTAAATTATTCTTATTTAGGTTATAAACGTAAAGAAACGGATGAATATTTAACTGTAATTGAGCTTGGCGAACCAACAATTAATAAAAACATTTTAGGATTGGGTTATAATTTCAGCGGTTTAGATAATCGACTGGCAATTTCAGCTTTTGGAAAAATGTTTGATTTAGAAACCAAAATGATTTCTGGCGGTATAACACAATCAACAACATCGACTAATTATGGTTATGGCGCTACTACGGCCTATCATTTATCGGATAAATTACAAATAAAAGGATCTTATGAGCATGCTTATCGTTTGCCGGCAGCAATCGAAATGCTTGGAGATGGTTTAACTGTAAACAGTAACATTGGCTTAAAACCAGAAAGCAGTGACAACGCAAACTTAGGACTTGCTTTTATTCTTCAAAAAGAAAAAAATCACTTTAATGCTGAAACCAGCTTAATATACAGAGAAGCAAAAGATTTTATTAGAGAAAGACAAGATGGTGATAAAACAGTATTTGAAAATTTGCAAAATGTACAAGTGTCAGGTATTGATGGAGTTCTTCGATACGGTTACACAGATTTACTTACGTTCGAGGTAAATGCAACATACCAAAAAAGCCTTAACAAAAATAAATACAAAACAGGAACAACAAGTCCAGATGCTTTGTATGATGCGCAGTTACCAAACGTTCCCATTTTTTACGGAAATGCTGATTTGACTTTTAATTTTAAAAATGTCAAATATCAAGGAGACAAACTTTCTTTGAATGTAAGCGCAAATTATATTGATGCTTTTTATCTGACTTGGCCAGTTTTAGGTGAGTTAGAAACTAAAAAAGCTATTCCTGAACAATTTACTCAGAATGCGATGGTTGCCTATTCCTTTTTGAAAGGAAAATACAATCTCGCATTTGAATGTAGAAATATTACTGATGTTAAGGTCTATGACTATTTTAAAGTTCAAAAGCCAGGACGTGCTTTTGCCGTTAAGTTCAGGTATTTTCTTCAGTAATTAAATTTTAATAATAACCCTTAATAATTATAATCATGTTAGTAAACAAATTCGCAAAATGCTTTGCATTGGGCTTTCTGTCATTATCTATTTTTTCATGCAGCAGCGATGATTCATCTTCAAAAGAAGAGTCAGCAGTAAATGGTGCAAAATACGTTGCATCATATTGGTTAGACGATTACACACAATATATATTGGATTTTAACTCTACAGATCAATTAATGACCGGCGAAATCAGCGCCAAAGGAGTTGGAATTGAGCAAGAAGGAAGTTGTTTTCCAGTACAAAATACTTTTTTTGCATTGAGTACAGGAGATGAAGGATCAGTTTCATTTCACCTTAACAGCGCAGGAAAATTAGTTCCAGGCGGAAAATTAGCTTTCGAATCGTCTTACGCTGTAGGTTATACTGATGATAAAAAAATGATCAATATTGGTGCTACTTGGGACGGAAGTTCGTCTGATTATGAACTTATGATTTACAACCCGACAACGGTTTCAATCGATGCTCGCAAGTTTAATGACTTTAGCGTAACTCCTGGAAATAAAAACGTGTTATACTGGCCAACTGGAGCGGCAGTTTCTGGTGACAAACTTTTTGTTCCTGTTTATACTAAAGATGTCAGCGAGAAGAAGAATGTAGTATTATCTTCAGATGCAGTTGTAAGAGTTTACAAATACCCTTCTTTAGAATATGTTACAACAATAAAAGATACTAGAACAACTGCAATTGGAATGTACTATACTAATACAGGAATTGTACAAACAGAATCTGGAGATATTTATACCTTTTCATCTAATGCACGTGCAGGAGGTTATCCCGTTACAGCTGCAGCTTCAGGAGTTTTACGTATTAAAAAAGGAGATGCTAAATTTGATCCAGGATATTTCTTTGATCTTGAAGCAAGTACTATTAAAGGGAAAGTTTTAGCAGCATATCCATTAGGCGGAGAGAAAGTTTTTATCTCTTATATTCCTGCTTCTCTTGATCCAGAAAAATCAGTTTATAGTTTCTTAAGCACACAAACCATATTCAAGTCGGCAATTCTTGATTTATCAGCAAAAACAGTTTTAGCGGTTACAGGATTACCTGATCATGGCGGTGATGAGTTTTTTGGAGTTGGAAGTTTGTTTGTTGAAAACGGGAAAGCGTATAAAAGTTTCGTAACCGGCAATGAAGCTCGTGTTTATCAAATTGATATTGCGACAGGTAATGCAAAAGCTGGAGCTCTTATTAAAGAGGGACTTTATTTACCAACAATTGGTAAACTTACTTTCTAAATTCTAATGTATTATAGATGGCTTGAAGTGTCTTAAAAGATGCTCAAGCCATTTTTTTCTTTTTATTAAATTATAATTTCAATGACTGCTATTAAAAGCCGAACGGGTAAACCGCCCAATAAAGGAAAATCACGTTTTAGTAAAATTAATGCCTGGCTGCATTTATGGCTGGGTCTTGCTTCAGGTATAATTGTGTTTATAATGGCAATTACAGGGTGTATTTTAGTTTTTGAACATGAAATAAAAGAGCTGACTTCGCCTTATTTAAATGTTGAAGCTCAAAGCCCAGAAAAACTGCTGCCACCTTCAAAAATTTACGCCGCTGTTCAAAAAGTACTGCCCGATAAAGAAATTCACGGAGTGTGGTATAATGGTTTAGATAAATCAGTTAAAGTTGATATTGAATCCGATTCATTGATTTATGTAAATCCCTATAACGGTAAAATTACTGGAATGGTCGATCACGAAGATTTTTTTCATATTATCGACGAAGGGCATCGAAATCTTTGGTTAGAACGCGAGGTTGGAGCACAAATAACGGCTTGGGCAACTTTCATTTTTTTCTTTTTATTGATAAGCGGACTTATACTTTGGTTTCCAAAAAAATGGAATAAAACAACGGTTAACAACAGTTTTAAAATAAAATGGAGCGCCAAACTCAAACGTCTAAATTATGATTTACATAACGTTATGGGATTTTATGTCATCATTTTGGCTTTACTAATTTCTTTTACAGGATTATTAATGAGTTTTCACTGGCTGCGCGAAAGCACCTATTGGATAAGCGGCGGCTGGGCTGATGAAAAGGACAAAAAAGAACAGATTGTTTCGGTTAAAAATGATACAATATCTAAACAGCAAATCGATAAGCTGGCTGGCGCCGATTTTATCTGGAAAAAGGTGCGTACAGAAATTGCTAAGGAAAATAAAGAAGCTGTTATCATTCATTTTCCAGATGAACCAAAAGATGATTATTATGCTTGTACAGATATGTATAAGGGAATTTGGAGAGATTTATATTTTGACTCTAAGACATTAGAACTGCTTCCAAAATCTGAAAAATACATTAGTGACGAACGTTTTTCGGATTGGTTAATGAGATCAAATTACAGTCTGCATATTGGCGCAATAGGAGGATTGGCTACAAAGATTATTTATTTTACAGCAAGTTTAATATGCGCAAGTCTTCCTGTTACAGGTTTTTACATCTGGTGGGGAAGAAAGAAAAAGCAAAAAAAATAATATTGAATACTTTTTAAGTTTCTATTTGTTTGGTTAGTTGGTTAAAAGTCTTTTGCAAGAAGTAACATTCTGCAAGAGACTTTTTTTTGTTTTAAAATAAATAAAATAAACAATCATATTGTCAGGCTGAGCGAAGTCGAAGCCCCGCAAAGTGATTTAGCATACGTGAGCTTCGACTTCGCTCAGCCTGACAACTCTGACTTCGTTCGGCCTTATAAATGCATGATTATTTACTGCTTTTGCATAATATCCTTAAAAACAAAAAGAGCCTGCTTTTAGCAGGCTCCTCTCATTCAAAAAAAATAAAAAACAAAAACAAATTCAAGGGATCTTAAATTCTATAAGTAAAAGATAATGTCGCAATGCGGTTATCCAGATCATATCGTTTATTAATAGCAGTCTGCCCAACTGTTGAGTTAATGTAAAAATTGTTAGTATTAAAAATATCAGTAACATTTAGTTTTATGTTGCCTTTATTTGCCAAAACCTGCTTTGAAACCCCAATGCTGAAATCAAAAAATCCGTCACGCTGATAAACGCCAAGGTTCGATTTTGATTGATACTGAGCGTTAGCTTCAGCTTTAAGACTTTCTGTTATTGTGAATGAATTCTGTACACTTAAGTTTAGTGTGACAATTGGATCAATCGTATCAGAGTTTACAATGTTGCCCATAAATCTATTTTCGAAAATATTGAAAAGAGTGTTTATAGACCAAAACTTGTAAAGTTCGGCTGTATGAGTAATGTTTGCTCCATAATTATAAGATTTTGATACATTTATCTGAGAAGTAACCGTTGTGTTAGTACTCGGATCATAAGTATAAACTTCCGTAAAAACATCCTTAGTGCTGTTGAAATACAATGAAGACATGAAATTGCTTTTCCAAGCATATCCAATTTCGGCAGCATGTGTAATTTCAGGAACTAAATTTGGATTTCCTTGAGAATAGTTGAACGAATCATCATAAAAACGAAACGGATTCAAGTCAAATTGGCTCGGTCTGTTTATTCTTTTGCTGTAAGAAGCATGAACAGAATGATTGCTTGTAAGTTCATATTTTAAAGAAAGACTCGGAAACCATTTTAAATAATCGTCTTTGTGCTCCTCGTTTAAAGTTCTTTGCAAAATATTGATTGCCGTATATTCAGAACGTAAACCACCTTGAATGTTTAAATCTCCAATTTGATATTTATAATTGGCGTACGCAGCATAAATTTGTTCTTTGTACTCAAAATGATTGGTCGAATTAAGATCAATTATCCATTGATTATTGTCATTATATTCATAAACCGATGGATTATCATTGTTTTTTAAGCTCGCTTTAAAACCCCATTCAATAGATTGTTTCTCTTTTAATGGATTAGTAAAATCTACTTTTCCTGTAAAAACTTTTAATTGTGACGGAATAAAACCTCTTCGATCATTAATATCGTTTGGGTTTGAAGGATCTATATTTTGTGCACTCTGAAATTGATTTGATCTAAATTTTGAAGTTTCGTATTCAAAGTCAAAAGACATATTTTTTCCTTCCGCATTAAATTTATGAACTCCAGAGAATGCATACGTGTAATCATTCCATTTTTCTTTACTGTCGTTGTAAGTTGAAGCATCAAACTGTACCTGATTTAGTGCATTGGTTAAAGTGTTTCTTCCGTCAGCTATATTTTCATAACGGCCTAACTTGGCATCAACATAGAACTCTAAATTCGTTTTAGGAGAAACTTCATAAGTAGTTCCAATTTTAAAGTTGTTCGAAGTAAGCGGTTCGTCTGTGGTTGAGGTTTGATAATTTTTCGTATCAATTTGCTGACGTGTTATATCCTTATATTGTGTTTGGTTGAATTCTTTACGTTCTTCTTCACCTCTAAAAGTGTAGCTGTAATTACCGTAAACGCCAAATTTATCTTTATTGTAACTTAAGTTAACACCAGAATTAGTTCTGTTTTTTCGTCCGCGGCCATAACTCGCAAACGCAGTTCCTTTTATCCCCGAAGTACTTGGTTTTTTTAGAATAATATTTATAATTCCAGCTTTTCCGGCTGCATCATATTTAGAAGAAGGATTTGTTATAACTTCAATTTGTTTAATATTTGAAGAAGTGGTTGATTTTAAATAATTAGCCAATTCTTTTTGAGAAAGCTGTGTTAGTTTACCATTAATCATAACAGCAACTCCCTGTTGTCCTCGAATAGACAAATCGCCATCCTGCGAAACTACTACGCCGGGCGCGCGAGATAAAACGTCCAGCGCTGTACCGCCTTCAGATACAATGCTGTTTTCGACATTAAAAACCAGACGATCTGATTTTTGAGTATATAAAACTTTCTTTTTTGTAATTACAATTTCATCTAAAACATTGATAGATGTTTCAACCAGACTGTCTTTTTCTGTCTGTGAATAAGAGTATACTGAAAACGCGAGCATAATAGAGGTTAAAATGTTCTTCATGTCGTTTTGTGCTTTTATAAATGAGTTTTTTTAATGTAAAACAATTTGTTCGATTTTATCTGAAAGTAACTTTTTGAAGCGTTCAACGTAATTATAAAAGGAATAAAAAAGAGACATTATGAAGTGAAATAAATGTGGCATTTGTGCAGTATTATTGAGATTGATCCTGCAAATATAACGCTATTTATATCAAGTCTAAATAAAAATAATTCAAATTTGACTCTTTTAATTGTAAACCATTGATAACGAGAGAAGATGAGTTGGGTTTTAATGTTGTTTTTGCGCTTCAGAACGCGTAAATAATGGAATTAGAGCAGCTTTATTGTTTTTTTGAAGATTTAATAAAACAAAAAACCAGTCTATTCTGTAAAAGAATAAACTGGTTTTGTTGGATAAGCTGAAACTGAAATCTGAGATCGAAAACTACTTGGTAATTTCTCTAAATACAGCTTCTAAGTTTTTATTTTTTTGATTCAATTGCAGTGTTTTTAAGCCATTTTCATTGGCAAAATCAAAAATGGCAGGACGCATATCTTTTTCAGTAACAAAAGTAAGTTCCCATGTCATGTCATGCGTATTTTTATACGAAGCAATATTTTCAAGTCTAGCCAAAAGCTGCTCTTCAACTTGATAGTCAAACTCAACCTCAATGACTTGTTCTTTATTTGCGGCAACCAAATGATCTAATTTGTTGTCAGCAACAATGTTTCCTTTGTCAATAATTATGACACGATCGCAAATAGCTTCAACTTCCTGCATGATATGTGTTGATAAAAAAACAGTTTTATCTTTACCTACATTTTTGATTACATTTCTTATTTCCATTAACTGGTTAGGATCTAGACCAGTAGTTGGTTCGTCTAAAATTAAAACATCAGGATTATGCAGTAAAGCGTTGGCAAGTCCCACACGCTGGCGGTACCCTTTTGATAATTGTCCTATTTTTTTATGGCTTTCGGTTGACAGTCCTGTCAGTTGAATTACTTCTTCGATTCTTGATTTTGGAACCTGATAAACATCGGCATTAAAAGCCAAATACTCACGAACATACAAATCTAAATACAACGGATTGTGTTCTGGTAAGTACCCAATAGAACGCTGTACCGCTTTTGCATTCGTCATGACATCGTGACCGTTTACAAGGGCTGAGCCGTCGTCGGCAAGCAAATACGTAGTTAAAATTTTCATTAAAGTAGATTTTCCTGCGCCATTTGGGCCAAGAAAACCAACGATTTCTCCTTTTTGAATAGAGAATGAAATTTCGTTCAGTGCTTTTTGAGTTCCGTAACTTTTTGATATGTTGTTAACTTCGATCGACATAGACTTTTTATTTGCTACAAAAGTAAACAGAAATAATCTTGATTGCTAAAATTTGTCTTTTAAAGAAACCATAAAATAAATAAAATCCAATAGATTCACGGCATTGTTGTTGTTAAAGCAATGCTAAATTAAAATAAACCCAAATCATGAAAAAATTTTTAGTGATAGCCGCTTTGGCTGTCTGCACTTTTGCAAATGCACAAAAAAAAGGATCCATTTTAGTTATGGGAAGTATTGAGTATAATTCTCAAAACGTTTCAAATTCTGGATCAGAAGACAAAACTAATTCTTTTACTTTTTCGCCTAAAGTAGGATATCAATTTCACCAAAACTGGACAGCGGGTATCGAAGCTGGAGTTGGTACTGCTAAAAGAGAGTTTAGTAATAATACAGAGAGCAAATTAAATAATTTCTCTTTAGGAGGTTTTTTACGTTACTCAAAACCATTAAACCAAACTTTCTCTGCTTATGCTGATTTAGGAGTTGGGTACCAAAGCAGAAAAACAACAAACTCTGTTGGACCATTATCTACAATAAATGAAGGTGACGGTTTTTATGTTGGAGTTACGCCGGCAATTTTCATTAATGTTAATAAAGGATTTGGATTAAACTTCAATATTGGAGGTTTAGGATACAATACTTTAAATTATGACGGAAATAATGGAAATGGAGACAATGTTAAAAACTTCAATTTCACTTTCGGAAAAGCATTTTCTGTGGGAATTTCAAAGAATTTCTAATCTGAAATATATATATATATTCAATTTCGAGAAAAGCATCCGCCGCGGCGGATGCTTTTTTGTTTAAATATAAATGCCAACAATAGTGAAACCGAAACGAATCATAACTAAATTCGGTCTCACTTGCTGGCATAAAAAACAAAAATATATTCTAGGTAAAACTATTACACGACAGGATTTTCAACAGCAGCTCTCATTTCCTGAGCAGCAGCGACCATTTCGATCAAAGCTTTTTTAGTTTCATCCCAATGACGAGTTTTTAAACCGCAATCTGGATTTACCCAAAGCTGATCTACTGGAATTACAGCCGAAGCTTTTTCTAATAAACGAACCATTTCTGTGCTTGAAGGCACACGAGGAGAGTGAATGTCGTAAACTCCAGGTCCAATTTCGTTTGGATATTTAAAGTTGGCAAAAGCATCTAAAAGTTCCATTTGCGAACGAGAACATTCAATTGTAATAACATCGGCATCCATATCAGCAATGTTCTGAATAATGTCGTTGAATTCGCTGTAACACATATGTGTGTGAATTTGCGTATCGTCGTTTACGCCGCTTGCTGAAATTCTAAATGCTTTTACCGCCCAATCTAAATAGTTTGCCCATTCTTCTTTTCTTAAAGGCAAACCTTCTCGAATTGCAGGTTCATCGATTTGAATAATTTTGATTCCTGCTTTCTCTAAATCCACAACTTCGTCACGAATTGCTAGAGCGATTTGTGTACAAGTTTCAGAACGAGGCTGATCGTTACGAACAAAAGACCATTGCAAAATTGTTACGGGACCTGTAAGCATTCCTTTTACCCATTTTGAAGTTAAGGACTGTGCATATTTCGACCATTTTACAGTCATTGGAGTTGGTCTTGAAACGTCACCATAAATAACGGGCGGTTTTACACAACGGCTTCCGTAACTTTGAACCCAGCCATTTTTTGTAAACGTAAATCCGGCTAATTGTTCTCCAAAATATTCCACCATATCATTACGTTCGAATTCTCCGTGAACTAGAACATCAATTCCAGTTTCTTCCTGAAAACGAATTGTAGCTTCAGTTTCCTTTTCGATTAAATCGTTGTATTGTTCAGTCGTTAATTCTCCTTTTTTGAATTTTGCTCTCCAGCTTCTTACTTCAGCTGTTTGAGGGAAAGATCCAATTGTTGTGGTTGGAAATAATGGCAGATTTAAAGCTTCAATCTGGCTTTTTCTTCTTGCAGCAAAAAAACTTTTACGTTTATCATCTGAAGTTGTAATTCCGGAAACACGGTTTTTAACTTCATTATTGTGAATTAATTTTGAAGTTTTACGATTTTCGTTTGCAATTACATTTTGCTCAAAATCAATTGAATTTTTAGTATCAACTTCGTTTGATGCGAATTGTTTTAAAAGTACAATTTCGTTGATTTTTTGTTTTGCAAAAGCCAGCCATTGTTTAATTTCTGGCGTAAGAGTTTGGTCGTTTGTTTCTAAATCCAGATCGCACGGACTGTGAATTAAAGAACAAGACGGCGCCACTAAAATTCTATTTTCGCCTAAGGCATCAGTTGCTTTTTTGATTAATTCTAATGATTTTTTGAAGTCGTTTTTCCAAATATTTCTTCCGTCAACAACTCCTAATGAAAGATTTACGTTTGGATTTAATTTTCCAGATTCTAAAATATCCCCTAATTGCAGCGGACAGCGAACTAAATCTAAATGGAAAGTATCAACTGGTAAAGCCAAAGCCGTTTCTAAATTTTCGCCAAAACAGTCAAAATAATTCGCTAAAATGATTTTAAGTTTTGGAAAACGAGTATTGATTTCGTTATAAACTTTTGTGAAAGTGTTTCTTTCTTTATCAGTTAAATTTAGAGCTAAGAAAGGTTCGTCAAGCTGAATGTATGCAGCATTTTCTGCTTGAAGCTTTTCGAAAATTTCGAAATAAACAGGGAGTAATTTATCAATAAGATCAATTCGGTGAAAACCTTCTTCTTTTTCTTTTCCTAAAAGTAAATACGAAATAGGTCCAATTAAAACTGGTTTTGTAGCAACTCCTAAAGCATTTGCTTCTTTAAATTCGTTGATTACTTTTTCTGAAAACAATTCGAATTTTTGGTTCTTTGTAAACTCAGGAACAATATAATGATAGTTCGTGTCAAACCATTTTGTCATTTCCATTGCAACAACATCCTGGCCGTCTTTTTGTGCGCCTCTTGCCATTGCAAAATACAAATCTAAAGAAGAATTTGTTTTGGCTAATTCATGATAACGTTCTGGAATTGCTCCAACAGTCAGGGTTAAGTCTAAAACCTGATCGTAAAAAGAAAAATCATTAGACGGAATTAAATCCACTCCGGCTTCAGCTTGTAAATGCCAGTTTTGAATTCGAATTTCTTTTCCCGCATCGATAAGTTCGTCAGCCGAAATTTTTCCTGCCCAATACAGTTCGCTTGCTTTTTTGAGTTCTCTGCTGCTCCCAATTCTTGGATAACCTAAATTATTTGTTTTCATTTTGATTTCAGTATTTTTTACTGAGCAAATTTATTGTATTAGCTTTTATAACTTATATTTGAAGGTTATTTCAGTAAAATGCGTTTTAAAAATGTATTTTTAAAGATTTTATTACTGTGAATGTCTTTTAAACAAACCTTCGGCCGTAAAAAAAACTATGGAAAATCTAGACAAAACCGATTTGCTTATCTTAAAGCACCTTCAGGAGAACTCAAATATCAACACAAAAGATCTTGCTAGTAAATTATTCTTAACGGTTACTCCAGTTTATGAGCGTATAAAACGATTAGAAAGAGATGGTTTTATAACTAAATATGTAGCATTGTTAGACAAGCAAAAAATGAATCGAGGCATGACGGTTTTTTGCAACGTTCGTTTAAAAGAACACGCTAAAAATGTGGGAAGCAATTTTGTGAAAGACATTGTGGCGCTCCCAGAAATTATTGAATGTTACAACATTGCCGGCGATTATGATTTTATGCTGAAAATTCTAGTGAAAGATATGGCTAGTTATCAGGATTTTGTAATGAACAAATTATCAACCATTGAAAACATCGGAAATACGAATAGTATTTTTGTAATGGGAGAAATTAAACATAGTACGGCATTGGAGTTTTAAAATGCAATTGGAAATTTTGGATAAAAAAATATTTTATTTAAAAATTTGTCCGTAGATTTGTCCGTATCCGTAAAAATGTCCGTAAAATGATAAATGTTAAATTCTACCTTGATAAAGCTGATAAAAGCAAGCGATTCCCAATTCATCTTGTTATACGCCAAAAAGATTTGCAAATTAAAGTTGCTACTGGTGAAAAGATTATGAAGAAAGATTGGGATAATAAGAATCAAATAGTTAAGGATTCTGATTATTCTCATAGATCTATTAATAAATTTTTAAATTTCTTGAAAGAAGAAGTTGAAAAATATTTTGAAACAGAGGTGCATTCTAACTTTACAGATAAAAAAATTAAAGAGAAAATAGCTTCATTGGTTAATAGCAGGAAAGAAAATACAGATATAAATATACTTTCTGAACCTTCTTTGGAATATGAAACAAAATCGAAAGTATCTTTTGTTGATTTATTTGCTGGTGCAGGCGGATTTAGTGAAGGTTTCCTTCAAGCCGAACATGGAGATAAATATTATGATTTTAGACTAGCAAGTGATATAAACGAAAATTGTGAGTTAACACATTTGGCTAGATATAATTATCAATTAGGTTTAGATACCGAGTTTTTGAGACAGGATATTACTGAACCGGACTTTTTGGATAATTTTCTAAAAAAAATTGGAGACAAAGAAATTGATATTGTTTGTGGTGGTCCACCATGTCAAAGTTTTAGCTTAGCTGGAAAAAGAAAGAAATTTGACAAAAAAGACGATTTATTTGCTCATTATTTAAAAGTTATAAGACAATTGCGTCCTAAATATTTTGTTATGGAAAATGTCAAAGGAATTTTGACAAAAGAACAAGGCAAGATTAAAGATATGATATTGCAGGAAATTAGATCTATAGTTGATTTAAAAGAATTTAGTAAATTGATTCATTTTATAGCTCTTTTAAAGAAGAATGAATCTGAAAGACTATTTGTTTTAGAATGTTATAATTTACGTTTACAATTTGAAAAGGCAATTGATAAAGAATTGGATCTTTTAAAGAATACTTATATTAATAATTTAGAAAATAAATTTAGACTTCTTACGCCTAAAATTGTTGATTATAAAACAAGTAAAACAGATAAAAATATCAGTACAATTCGTCATGGTTTTAATCTTTTAAAACGAGTTAAAGAGCTTGAATATATTCGAAAAAAAATCATTAATGAAAAAGCTTTTTCAAATTTGGATAATGATTTTTTTGCTGATGATTTTGATTCCTTTTTAACATCAATTGAGTCCGAAACGATAATTGAAAAAATTCACAATGCATTCAATAATTTAAAACCAAATAAAATTTATTTAGGAGAAGTTCAAGAAATTATTAGTGCTCTTGAAATTTTTGATTATACGTTTGATGAATGTGTAAACGGATTGAATTCTTTTGTTGTTAAAGTAAATAAAGAAAAAGAATTTCAAGAAATTTTATCAAAAATCAGATTATATAATATCGAACAACCTTTTGTTGCCTTAGCATCCGATTATGGTGTTCCTCAGAATCGCGAAAGAGTCTTATTTATAGGTTGTAGAAAAGATCAAAAACTTATAAATGATGTTCCTGCAACAGTAAAAAACAATGAAAAAGTAAATGTTTTTGAGGCTATTTCTGATTTGGATTTTATTGGTAATGATGATGAAAGATACAATTATGAAAATATTGATTTGAAAGCAAAATATAATGGATCAACTGAGAAAATGAAATCATTAGTACAAAAAAGAAATATTGATGGAAAACCCAATAAAAATAGTGGTTTGACTTATTCGGAATGGTCTAAAAAAGGACGTTTGAGCGATCGTTTTATAAATGCAAAAAATCCTTTTTATGTAAAGAATTTTGAGGAGCTGGAAAATACATTAACTCATTTAGTTGCACCTTTGCAAAATCACAAAACGAGTAAACAAAACCAAGATGTAATTAATCGATTGGATGTTATTTTAAAATCAGGAAACTATGAATCTGCTAAATCTAATCTTAAAGAAATTGGATTAGATTCAGACAAAAGAAGTTATACGGTTTTAAAGCCTGAAGGCCAAAGTTCTACCATTATGACAATTGCAGATGACTACATTCATTACTCAAATCCAAGATCTTTAACTGTACGTGAAATGGCAAGACTGCAATCATTTGATGATTCTTTTGTCTTTCAGGGAAAAAGATCAACGGGAGGAAATAAACGTAAATTTGAAGTTCCTCAATTTACATTGGTTGGAAATGCTGTGCCTCCTTTAATGGCTAGAGCCGTTGCTTTAGAAATTTTAAAAAATATTAAATAATTATTGCCAAAAGCGTTTAATCATTTCTAATTCTTCAAACCACTCTTGATATGATATTACGGTTTTACTGTTTTTTAATCTTTCGTCAATTGCATTTGAGAAAATCACAAATTTAACTCCATTACTCTTGGCTTCTTCTAGTTTATTGTCTGTTAAACTAGAGGGGCCAAGTTTTTCTCCGAAATTACTATTCCCTATAGCTGTACATGCTCTATTTCTTGTGTCATTTGGCATTTGTGCAAATGTTAAACGAAATCTATCATTTGAAGTAGTTTGACATGCTACTGCGCAACAATTTTTCGGTTCTTCATTATATATGTTGAGATTAGGAAAAAAAAAGTCTAATTTGCATCCTTTTTTTAGAACGAATTCACGTTGATAGTCTTTTTGAAAAATAAAACCTTTTTTTATTAAAAGGTATGAAATATGATTCATTAGGCTAGACCCAGATCTTGAAACTCTAGATTGCCTATTTGAATCGGCTAGTGAAACAATCACATTTACTATTCCACTTAAGATTGTTGTAGGTTCTGATTGTAATAGTGAAGAATTTTTATATTCATCAATTATTTTTCTGACATTTGGAAAAACGGAACTATCAGCTTCTTTGTCGGCGTATTCAATGAATTTTTCAGTTATTTCTTTTTGCTTTTTTAGAAATATTTCATATTCCAACATTAATAATTTATCCAGAGCAAAATCAATGTTTTTAAAATTATTTATTGTGCGTTCAAACTCATTTTGAGCTAATTCTGCCATAGCTACAGTTTGAGGTAAATGTCTTTTTCTAATTATCTTAATTAATCCTTTGTCTCCTTGTAGCTCTTTATTAATCATAGAATAATCTATTTCCATTGTTGTATTTTTAAGATTTTGACTTACCAAATATCGTAAAATTTAAATTAAGTAATACCTTAGATTTAATTTAGCGATTTAAGTAACTTTTTAATATGTACTATTTATTTATCTTTGGTCGATATATTGAAATATTAAAAAATGAACTGGGAACAACTTTTATCATTAAAACGTCAAGGCGATACAAGCAAAAGATTACGTGTAGAACAAGACGACACGCGATTGGGTTTTGAGGTCGATTATGACCGAATTATCTTTTCGGCTGCTTTTAGAAGTTTACAAGATAAAACACAAGTAATTCCGCTTTCTAAAACAGATTTCGTACATACAAGACTTACACATAGTTTAGAAGTTTCTGTTGTTGGGCGTTCTTTAGGGCGTTTGGTTGGTAAAAAAATCATCGAAAAATATCCTTATTTAAAAGAAATTCATGGTTATCATATGAATGATTTTGGGGCAATTGTTGCCGCAGCGTCATTGGCGCATGATATTGGAAATCCGCCTTTTGGACATTCGGGTGAAAAAGCAATTGGAGAGTATTTCTCGAGCGGAAAGGGATTAAAATACAAAGATAAACTTACGGCAAAACAATGGCAGGATTTAATTGATTTTGAAGGAAATGCTAACGGATTTTCGGTATTAACAGCAAGTCGTCCAGGAATTGAAGGCGGGCTTAGAATTTCATATGCAACTTTAGGTGCTTTTATGAAATATCCTAAAGAAAGTCTTCCGAAAAAGCCAACTAGTAATATTGCTGATAAAAAATACGGTTTCTTCCAAACAGATAAATCATTCTTTGAAGAAGTTGCTCATGACATGGGTATGATCGCAAATAAAGAAGAGGGTGATATTGGTTTTGAAAGACATCCTTTGGCTTATTTAGTTGAAGCGGCAGACGATATTTGCTACACTATTATTGATTTTGAAGATGGAATAAATCTAGGTTTAGTTTCTGAAGATTATGCTTTAGAATATCTTATAAAACTAGTAAAAGATAATATTGGCGTTTCAAAATATAAATTGTTAGAAACAAAAGAAGACAGAATAAGTTATTTAAGAGCTTTAGCAATTGGGGCTTTGATTAATGATGCTGTAGATGTATTTGTTGAAAATGAAGAAGCTATTCTAGCAGGAAATTTTCCGTTTGCGTTAACAGACAAAAGTAAATACAAAGCGCAGATGAATGATATTATTAAGTTAAGTGTTGATAAAATTTACCAAAGCCGCGAAGTAATCGAGAAAGAAATCGTGGGTTATCAAATCATTCAAACTTTGCTGGATAAATTTATAACAGCTTTCAATAATAAATTTGAAGGTACAGCATCAAACTACGATAAATTGATCTTGAAGATGCTGCCAGAAAAACATCATTTAGATAAAGGTAATTTGTATGAGCGTCTGCTTCATATTTGTCATTACGTTTCATTACTAACAGATGGAAATGCGTTAGAATTATATGAAACTATTCAAGGGCGTAAGAAGAATTAAATAGAAGCATTTTTTGCTATTGTCTAAAATAAAACACCCCATAAAGATCATTTATGGGGTGTTTTATTTTCTCATGATTGAGAATTAAGTTTTCTTAATTATTGAAAAGCATAAACTAAGCCAACTCCTAAAACTTGGCGTAATTGCATTCTAGGTCCGTCGTTTACTTGAAATTTTGCACCTGTAGTAGGATCAATTACATCTTTTTTGGTTTTAATATCGTCATCATAAACTAAATGAACACCAATATTTGCTTTAACATAAGCATTTACAACAAGGTCTAAACGAGTATCATAATCAATATCGACATTACCAAATCGGTTTAAATAATCGGTATATAAACTTAATCGGTTTTCGTAGAAAACGTTTTTATAGATTTCGTTTTTCATATAGGCTGTCATAAGAATACCAAATTCGGCTTTTACTTTCTGACCGCTTTCAATTAATATTTTATTATTTGGATCTAAAGGGTCAGTGGCATAAACTGCTTTTTTAACACCAAAAGAACCTTGATCTGCAAGATATTGATCTAATACCAAAGTAGTTTTTAATGTAATAGGAGAGAAGTAAAAAGTTCTGTTTTTCTTCTTATTCGAGTTTTCAGCTCCAGCTCCAAGAAATATGTAAGCAGGCGCAAAAGGTTTCGAGATAGCAATGTCACGATTAGGATAGTTATAACCGTCGGTAAACTGCGTATTAAAATTAAACTTGGCTGAGTAAAACCAATTTGAAACCGTGTCTTTTCTAAATCCGTAAGTTGAGTTTAGTTGAAAAGCATCGTCCGTTTTGCGTAATTCAGTTCCGTCTTGCTTGTTTAATCCGTATTTTACAATAAGCTCATTCGCCCATTTATGATTTCCTTTTTGATAAATTCTTCCAAATTCTCCTTTAAACAAACCAGAGATAGAACTTGTTCCCCCCGCACTCCAATTCACAAATGCAATTTCTGAAATGTCAAATCCTACTTGATTTTTTTTGGCCCAATTTGAAGGCAGTTTTGGTGCTTTATTAGGATCTATTGTTGTTTGTATTAATTGGGCAGAGTTTTTAGTTGTACACAAAAACAAAAGAATAAAAAGAGTGGAACGTATTAATTTCATTAGGTTTATTTTAATATTTTGGTGCCGCAAAATAATTATTTTGGCTCATTAGAAAAAAGATTTATTAAATTTTTAACGTCAATTTTACACAATTGTTGTAACTGGTTTACTGTTCCGTGCTCAATAAACTCATCTGGAATTCCTAAAATATTGATGTTGTTTTTAAAATTATTTGCGGCTGCAAACTCTAAAATAGAGCTTCCAAAACCGCCATTTTTTACCCCGTCTTCTATTGTAATTATGTTGTCAAATGAAGATAATATCGAGTGTAAAGTCTCATTGTCTAAGGGTTTTATAAAAGGGAAATCGTAATGCGCAATAGTTTCTGAATTTGTACTTTGTTGTAGAGCTTCAATTACATTATTTCCAATCGTTCCAGTTGATAAAACAGCCGTTTTTGTTCCCTGTTTTAAACAAATAGCTTTCCCGATTTTAATTTTTTCATAATGTCCGAAATTTTCTACTTCCCAATTTGGCAGTACACCGCGTCCTCTTGGATATCGAATTGCGATTGGATGATTTAGGCCAAGTTGAGCAGTATATAAAATGTTTTGCAAAGCAATCTCATTGATAGGTGCATAAATAATCATGTTTGGAATAGAACGCAGGTGCGCTATATCAAAAACACCGTGATGCGTTGCGCCATCTTCGCCAACTAAACCTGCTCTGTCCAGACAAAAAATAACAGGTAAATTTTGTAAAGCCACATCATGAATTACTTGGTCGTAGGCACGCTGTAAAAAAGTCGAATAAATATTGCAATATACAATCATACCTTGTGTTGCCATTCCTGCTGCAAGCGTTACAGCATGCTGTTCGGCGATTCCAACATCAAAAGCACGTTCCGGTAATTCGTCCATCATAAACTTTAATGAACTTCCAGATGGCATTGCAGGCGTGATTCCAATTATTTTTTCATTCTTTTTGGCTAAATCTAAAATCGTTAAACCAAAAACGTCCTGAAATTTAGGCGGTAAATTTTCTTCAGATTTTAAAATGATTTCTCCTGTCGAAGCATCAAATTTACCAGGCGCATGATATTTTACCTGATTTTCTTCGGCTTGCTGTAAACCCTTTCCTTTTGTGGTTACAATATGAAGAAATTTTGGCCCCTTTATGTTTTTTAAGCGATTCAATTCTTGGATTAAATTCGGAAGATCATGACCGTCGATTGGCCCTGAATAATCGAAATTCAGAGATTTAATCATGTTATTCTTCTTCGGGTTTTTTCCTTCTTTTACTGCAGTAAGATAATTTTTAAGAGCCCCAACACTTGGGTCAATTCCTATTGCATTATCATTTAGAATAACCAACAAATTGGCATCAGTAACTCCGGCATGATTTAAACCTTCAAAAGCCATTCCGCTTGCAATAGAAGCATCGCCGATAACTGCAATATGCTGTTTATCGAAATCACCTTTTAATTTTGAAGCAATCGCCATTCCGAGTGCGGCAGAAATAGAAGTCGAAGAATGTCCAACGCCAAAAGTATCGTAAACACTTTCGGCTCGTTTAGGAAAGCCAGAAATTCCGTCGATTTGTCTATTAGTATGGAAAATTTCCCTTCTTTCCGTCAGGATTTTATGTCCGTAAGCCTGATGACCAACATCCCAAACCAACAAATCATCGGGCGTATTAAAAACATAATGAAGTGAAATTGTAAGTTCGATAACACCTAAACTAGCTCCCAAATGACCTTCTTTTACAGAAACGACATCAATTATAAATTGACGTAATTCTTGAGCAACAGCGTTAAGCTGCTCTTCTTTTAAAAGACGTAAATCAGCAGGATTATATATGTTTGAAAGTAAATCGCTTTTCATTGTATGGAAAAAAGCAAATTTACGGTTTTAAATTTAAATCTGTTTGTTCCTTACTCTCTCCAGTTTTAAAAATTTGCATTGAAGTAATTTTTGAAAATTTTCTTTTTCTTTTTTTTGGATTCAAAGTGTCAAGCTCAAGTGTGATAGGCAGATTGTAATAAGTTCTAACTTTTCTTCCATTGGTTTCGCCTGGAGTCCATTTTTTAGATTTTTCCAAAATCCGCATGGCTTCTTCCCCAGTTCCTAAACCGAGATCTTCAATAATTTTTATATCATTTAGTTTTCCATCTTTTTCAATAACAAAAGACATTTTTATTACTCCAGTAGATTTCTTTAACTTTTTCGGGATTTTATATTCTGATTTAAAAATTTCGTAAAATAGATTAATTCCTCCTGGGTAGTCAGGCAAAACATCAAATCCCATACCCCCATAAACACTATCGTCCTCATAAAGACTAGTGGGTATTGGTTCTCCACATTTTGCTTTTGTGAAAGCGAAGGTTTTTTCTTTTTTAGGGGAAGGCCTGCTTTTGCGTTTTGTAGATTTTGTTTCGTTGGCAGTTAAGGATTTATTATTAACGGCTTCATGCTTTTCGCCAGCATTAGTTTTTAGAACTGCAGGATCTTCAATTATTTCAATTTTCTCGATCTTTTGTTTGTTTCCGTCTTTATCTTGACAGCTGAACAAAGTAGTTCCCATGGAAATAAACAGAGCTAGTAAAAATATTTTATGGAAATAAGTTTGTGTATAAAAAACACGACTCGGAATTTGGATTGTTATCGAGTCTAATTGAGATTTTTTTATTTTTCCGCAGATACTTTTGTTTTGATTTTGGGTAAAAAAGTGCTGAATTTCTTCAGGTAACATAGATGTGAAATCAATAACCGTTTTAGAGCAGCTCAAACAAAAACGACCCTCTTTGTTTGGAATCATTTTGTCCCAGTTTTCTGTACAAGGTTCCGGAATTGTTATTCTGTATTTTCTTTCCATTTTTGAATTTCAATATTTAAATGTAATAAAAAATAAATAGTAAAACCTTATTTTTGCATTTATGATAAATCCCTTCACCGACGAATATTTCATGAAAAAAGCTTTGCAGGAAGCTGAAATGGCTTTTGAAAAAGGCGAAATTCCTGTTGGAGCAATAATTGTTGTGGCTGATAAAATAATAGCAAGAAGTCATAATTTAACAGAATTATTAAATGATGTTACAGCTCATGCCGAAATGCAGTCGATAACTGCCGCTGCCAATTTTCTTGGTGGTAAATACCTAAAAGATTGTACGCTTTATGTAACACTGGAACCTTGTCAAATGTGTGCAGGAGCTTTGTATTGGAGTCAGATTTCGAAAATTGTTTTTGGAGCACGAGACGAACAAAGAGGTTTTATAACAATGGGAACAAAACTACATCCAAAAACTACAGTAGTTTCAGGTATAATGGCGAATGAAGCTGCTGATTTAATGAAACGTTTTTTCTTGCAAAGACGTAAGTAGTTAAAACAAATATCCTCCCATATAAACACATATGAATATCATAAAAGAATTAAAGCAGACAATATTGTAAAATGTGTTTTCCGAAAACCCTTTTTTCGAGAGCAATATCTTTATACTTATTCCGATTGAAAAAAGCAGGATTAGGCAGGTGTAAAATTGAATTCCATTGCTGCTTAAACCGCTGGAAAGTAGATTCGTATAATTTCTTGTTTTGGATTTAACGGTTGTTACAGATTTAAATAATAAAGAAGTTTCAATTGTAATATTATTTTCATCAATAAATTCTTTTGCTGTAGAAAAAGTAAATCCTTTTTGTGTAAAATAATGATAAGAAACTTTTTGTCTAGATTTTCCAGAAGTTCTTATTGTGTAATGTGTAATTACATCATTAGCTTTTGACGCAGGTAAAACATAATAATCTGCAAAAGTGATCAAAATAAAAAATGTTATTACACCCAGCAGATATACAATTGTATTTTTATTTTTTATAATGAATTCATTTTCAGAAGAATATCTGTTTGAGTTGTTGGGCATTCTTTTTTAAATTTAGAAATGTTAATTTAATAATTTAATGATTTCTTTTTGTGAAACTTCAGCAAAAGTTAAAAAAACAAAATAAAGAATTTTCTTCTTAATAAAACCAGAAAATATTATACTTTTATTGCAATTTAATTTGTAATTTGCTGTTATCGCTTATAACGGTAAATCGTACTAGTTTCTAATTTGCTAACCATTAACTCTAAATAAACGTGAAAGTAAAAGGATTAAGTCTCGTATTTTTTGTGTTTTTTATTTTTCAGTCTTGCGGTAGAAAATCAGCTGCAGATTTCAATTCAGATTTTTCACTATTTAAAGATTATATAACCAGTTTTACGGGAGGAATCGTTTCTTCGGATTCTGATATTCGTGTGGTTTTGGCTTTCGATAAGAATGATTGGAAACCCAATCAGGAATTAGATGATGATTTATTTGATATTTCGCCAAGCGTAAGCGGAAAAGTCGTGGCGCTTTCGACCAATACATTAGCTTTTATTCCCGAGAAAAAACTAAAACCCGGAACAGAATATCAGGTTACTTTAAACTTAGATAAGCTGACTGCCATTCCAAAAGAGAAGGAAAAGGAACTTTCCAAATTCAATTTTACAGTTAAAACGGTAAAACAAGATTTTACCATAAATACTGGAGATATTCAGTCGTACAGTAAAGAATATCAGTATTTAAACTGTGTTTTGAAAACAGCAGATAATATTGATCTTGAAACGGCTCAAAAATTGGTTGAAGCGAAACAAAAAGGTAATAATCTTAAAATTAAGTTTGAGAAAACTGCAGGTCCTGCGAAAGAATTTCGTTTTATAATTGACAGTATTCAGCGTCATTCTGAAGCTTCTAATGTTGAGATTTTATATGATGGAAATGATTTTGATATTGACCAAAAAGGACAAATCGATTTTCCTATTACAAGCATAAACGAATTTAAAGTTATAAAAGTTGAAGTTCCAGATGGAAATAATCAATCGGTTTTAATTAATTTTTCTGAGCCATTAGAAAAAGGTCAAGATTTTGCAGGATTGGTTTCAATTCAAAATACTAATAATCTTAAGTTTTCTACACAAGGAAATTTATTAAAAGTATATTTTACGAATCAAAATGCACCTAAAAAAGAAGAACCGGTTGTAGTAGTTGCAGAAGAATCAGCGACTGTTGCAGTAGATTCGGCTGCAGTCGTAGTTGATTCAGCAGCAGTTGCGGTTGATTCAGCAGTCGCAGTTACAGATAATGCCGTTGAATATGTACCGGACGAAGAACCTGAACAAGTTGTGACTGGTGAATTATTATTAGAAGTTTTTGAAGGAATCGAGAGCCAATATGGTAAAAAATTAGAATCAAATTATTCTGAAAAAATCTCTTTCGACCAGATAAAACCAAGTATTCGTTTTGTTAAAAACGGAACAATTTTGCCGAGTTCAAATAATTTAAAATTGAATTTTGAAGCAGTAAATTTAAGTGCTGTTGATGTAAAAGTATATAAGATTTACAAAAACAATATACTTCAGTTTCTTCAATATAACCAATTAAACGGCGGGCAAAACCTCAAAAAAGTCGCACAGCCGATTGCCAAAACCACTTTGAATTTAAGAGAAAGCACACTTGTAAATCTGACAAAATGGAATACGTATGCTTTAGATTTATCTAAAATTATAAAGCCGGAACCAGGAGCGATTTATAGAGTAGAGTTTGTATATAAAAAGAAGTATTCTCTTTATAAGTGTGAAACATCTGACGGGAATAATGACGAAGCAGAAGAGGAGGAAGTAGATGAAAATGATGTAAATTATAGTGGTAATTCATATGATGATTATTATTACTATGATGATTATAACTGGAGAGAAAGTGAGGATCCTTGTTCTGGATCGTATTATTATAATGCAAGAATTGCGACTAATATTTTAGCTTCAGATTTAGGAGTTATTGCGAAAAGAGGTGAAAACAAATCGTATTTATTTGCTGTAAATAATATCGTTACAACAGAGCCAGTATCAAATGCAAGAGTTGATTTATATAATTTTCAACAGCAAAAGATTGGTACGCAGGCAACAAGCAGTGAAGGTATTGCGTCTTTTCAATTAGATAAATTCGCATATTTTGCGATTGTTACTTTAGGCGATCAATCCACTTATGTAAAGCTTGACGATGGACTTTCATTATCTGTAAGTAATTTTGATGTTGCCGGCGAGACTTTACAAAAAGGTTTAAAAGGATTTATTTATGGAGAAAGAGGCGTGTGGCGTCCGGGAGATAATTTGTATTTGTCTTTTATTTTAAATGATGCAGCAAATAAACTTCCGAAATCACATCCAATAAAATTCAGGTTAAATGATCCAAATGGTAAAACAGTTTATCAAACCGTTCAAAAAATAAACGATTTAAATCACTATGCCTTTATAGTACCTACAAATCAAGATGCTCCAACAGGAAATTGGGAGGCAATGGTAAGTGTTGGAGGAGCTAAATTTTATAAAAGCATTAAAATTGAGACGATTAAGCCAAATCGTTTAAAAATCAAGAATACTTTTAGCAGAAAAACACTATCGGCATCTTATCCAAATACAGATAATCTTGAAGTGACTTGGCTTCACGGCGCAATTGCGAAAAATCTAAATGTAGAAATGCAGGCTAAATTTTCGCAGCAAACCACCACGTTCAAAGGTTATGAGAAATTTAGTTTTGATGATATCGTTCGTCAATTTAGTACGGAAGAAATTAATGTTTTCTCAGGAAAATTAAATGAAAGCGGAAAAGCGTCTGTAAGTATCCAGCCAAGATTACAAGGTCAGGCACCTGGAATGTTACGTGCTTCGTTCATCACAAAAGTATATGAAGAAGGCGGTGATTTTAGTACCGATGTTATGTCAACAACTTATTCGCCATACAAAACCTATGTGGGAATAAAATCGCCTGAATTGAACAAATATAATATGCTTGAAACTAGAGCGAATAATCGTTTTGAAATAGTTACAGTTGATGAAAATGGAAGACCAAGAGCAGTTAGAAATCTTGAAGTAAGAATTTATAAAGTCGACTGGAGATGGTGGTGGGATTCATCAAGTGATAATTTGTCTAATTATAATTCATCAAACTCAACAACAGCTTATAAATCTATTATAATTGATACCGATTCAAGCGGAAAAGGAAGTTTTCAATTTGCTTTAACCGATGAAGAATGGGGGCGTTATTTGATTCGTGTTGAAGATACAAACGGCGGGCATGCAACTGCCTTAACAGTTAATATCGATTGGCCAATATGGTCTGGAAAAACACGCAACAGAGATGCTTCAACTGCGAATATGTTAGTTTTTTCTACAGATAAAAAGAATTACGCAGTTGGAGAAAAAGCACAAATTTCTTTCCCTTCAAGTGAAGGCGGGCGCGCTTTAATTTCTATTGAAAACGGATCTCGTGTGATTCAGACAATTTGGGCGAAAACACAAAAAGGTGAAACAAAAGTTGAGGTTCCTATTACGGGAGCAATGGCGCCAAATGTTTATTTTAATATTACTTTGTTACAGCCTCACGCAACAACCAAGAACGATTCGCCGATTCGTATGTATGGAATTGTTCCCATTGAAGTTGTAGATAAAAACACGATTTTGGCACCAACTATTAATATGCCGGATGTCTTAAAGCCAGAACAACCATTTACAGTAAAAGTGGGCGAAAAAACGGGTAAAGAAATGACGTATACCATTGCGGTTGTCGACGAAGGACTTTTAGACCTAACTCGTTTTAAAACACCAAATGCATGGGATAGTTTCTATGTTCGTGAAGCCCTTGGAGTAAAAACATGGGATGTTTACGATGATGTAATTGGAGCATATGGAGGAAAAATAAACCAGATTTTCAGTATTGGAGGAGATCAGGATTTAGGCGGTGGAAAAGCTAAAAAAGCAAATCGTTTTAAACCAGTAGTATTGTATTATGGTCCGTTTAAATTGGAAAAAGGACAAACAAAATCACACGAATTAAAACTGCCAAAATATATTGGTTCTGTTAGAACAATGGTTGTGGCGGGAGATGTAAATACAAGTGCATACGGAAGCGTTGAAAAAGCAACTCAAGTTAAGAGTCCATTGATGGTTTTAGCTTCGTTGCCTAGAAAGATTTCGCCATCAGAAAAAGTAACACTTCCTGTAACTGTTTTTGCAACTGAAAATAAAATCAAAAATGTTTCGATTCAGGTAAAAACAAGCAACGGATTGAAAGTAATGGGAAGTGCTGTTCAAAAACTGAGTTTTGCTCAGCCAGACGAAAAGATGGCTTATTTCAATTTAGTTGTAGGTGCTGCAACTGGAATTGCAAAAGTTCAGGTTATTGCAACATCTGGAAGCGAGAAATCAGTTTACGATGTTGAAATTGATATGACGAATCCAAATCCTGTTACAAGTACTTTTACAGATGTTGTTCTGTCTCCAAATAGTACTAAAACAATTTCATGGAAAACATTTGGTGTTGCCGGAAGTAATAAAGCAAGATTAGAAGTTTCGTCTATGCCATCAATGAATTTGAATGGAAGAATGCAATTTTTAATTCAGTATCCACATGGTTGTGTAGAGCAGACTACTTCTTCAGTTTTTCCTCAATTGTATTTAGGCGATGTGGCTGATATTGATGCGAAACGTAAAGAGATTATTCAAAAAAATATTGCAGCGGGAATTGCTAGATTAGGAAATTTCCAATTATCAAATGGTGGATTACCTTATTGGCAAGGAAATGCAATTGCAGATGATTGGGGAACTTCATATGCTGGTCATTTCTTGATTGAAGCGGAGAAAAAAGGTTATATTCTGCCAATTAATTTCAAATCTAAATGGTTGACTTATCAGCAAAAAGAAGCGAAACAATGGCGTTTTGAACCTAAATATGGAAACGATATGGCTCAAGCCTATAGATTGTATACACTGGCTTTAGCAGGAAATGCTGATTTATCAGCAATGAACAGACTTAGAGAAACAAAAGGCATTTCAAATGAAAGTAAACTTCGTTTGGCAGCAGCATATGTTTTAGCAGGACAAAAATCAGCAGGACAAAGTTTATTCCTGAAAACAAGTATTGACGGAGATTCAGATGGATATAGTTACTACTATTACGGTTCAAGCGAAAGAAATAGAGCGATGGCTCTAGAAACAATGTTACTTCTAGGGCAGACACAAAAAGCATTTGTTATGGCGACAAAATTAGCCAAAGAAATGTCGGCCAATCAATGGATGAGTACGCAGACAACGGCTTATTGCTTGTACGCGATGTCGAAATTTGCAATTAGTAACGGTCCGAAAGGAATCAATATTCAGTTTAGTAAAAACGGAAAAGGCGAGACAATAAATACAAGTAAATCAATTGCTGATCGAAGTATTTCTGTTACTTCTGGAGCAAATAGTATTACGCTGAAAAATAATAAAGCAAATACAGTTTATGTTCGCGTATTGAATACAGGGATATTACCTATTGGAGAGGAAAATGCTGTTCAAAGCGATGTTTCGGCAAGTATTGTTTTCAAAAACAGAAAAGGAAGTGTAATCAATGTTTCAAGAATCAATCAGGGAACTGAGTTTATCGCCGAAGTTACAGTTAAAAATCAAAGAGGAGAAAGTATTCAAAATGTAGCGTTATCACAAATTCTGCCTTCAGGATTTGAAATTGTAAACACCCGTTTTACAGATTACGGAGACGCCGTAAACAATATTGCTGATTATATTGATATACGAGACGATAGAACTAATTTCTATTTTGGAATGAAAGCCAGAGAAACTAAAGTTTTTAGAATTCTATTAAATGCGTCCTATTTAGGGAATTATTATTTACCTGGTTTACAATGCGAAGCCATGTATGATAATACATTCTTGGCAAGAACAAAAGGATTCTGGGTTGAGGTTGTGAAATAAAATTTATTAGCCACAAATTATATGGATTAAACGGGTTTTTAAAAATCTGTGATAATTAGTGTAATCTGTGGCTAAAAAAAACTTAGCTAACTTAGCGTTTACTTAGTGTCTTTGCGGTTAAAAAAACAAGTATTGAAAAATAAATTAAAAGCGTTTCTTCAACGCATCATAAACTGGATCAAAAGAAACAAAATAAAATCAGCAATTGCATTTGTGCTCTTGCTGATTTACTATTTTTCGATACCTCGAACTTTATTCAAAGAACCTTATTCAACCGTAATAGAAAGCAAAGAGGGCGAATTGTTAGGCGCCAAAATTGCCCGCGACGGACAATGGCGTTTTCCGGCGCAAGACAGTGTTCCGGATAAATTCAAGAAGTGTATTGTTTATTTTGAAGACGAGTATTTTTATAAGCATCTAGGCTTTAATCCTGGTGCGATGATCAATGCCTTTAAACAAAATCGAAAAGCAGGAAAGGTAGTTAGAGGAGGAAGTACCTTAACACAACAAGTAATCAGACTTTCCAGAAAAGGAAAAAACAGAACCTACTTTGAAAAACTGATTGAAATTATTCTGGCCACAAGATTAGAATTAGGCTATTCAAAAAATGAAATTCTCGAAATGTATGCCGCTCACGCACCATTTGGAGGAAATGTTGTTGGGTTAGAAATGGCTTCTTGGCGTTATTTTGGGGTTCAATCCAATCAATTATCGTGGGCTGAAAATGCAGTTTTGGCGGTTTTACCAAATGCACCAAGTTTAATCTATCCGGGAAAAAATCAGATAAAATTATTGAATAAACGAAACCGACTTTTACTAAAATTACATCAGGAAGGTATAATCGACAAGCAGACTTATGAACTTTCTATAGAAGAACCTTTACCTCAAAAGCCATATGATCTCCCTCAAATTGCTCCTCATTTATTGCAGAGAGTGGCAAAAAATGAAGAAGGAACAAGAGTAAAAACAACAATTGATTATGCGTTGCAAAATCGTGTAAATCAAATTGCGAGATACTATTACAATCAATACAAGCAAAATGAAGTTCACAATCTGGCTATTTTGGTAATTGACGTTCAGAATAGAAATGTAATGAGTTACGTTGGCAATGCTCCAACAGATAAAGATCATCAAAAGGATGTTGATATTATTGATGCGCCAAGAAGTACAGGAAGTATTTTAAAACCACTTTTGTACGGTGCAATGCTAGATGATGGTGAATTGTTACCCAATACTTTAGTGGCCGATGTTCCTACGCAGATTTCAGGATATACGCCCCAAAATTTCAATTTAACATTTGACGGTGCTGTTCCGGCGCATAGTGCATTGTCGCGTTCTTTGAACATTCCAGCAGTTTTAATGCTTCAGGAATTTACAGTCAATAAATTTTACGAAGAACTTCAAAAATTTAAATTGAAGAACATTAATAAAACACCTGATCACTATGGTTTGTCGCTTATTCTAGGCGGTGCCGAAAGTAATTTATGGGATTTATGCAGAACTTATGCAAATCTGTCTTCAACATTGAATTTCTATACTAAAAATAAAAATCAATACAGAACAAATGAGTTTACCGAATTAAATTATAAAAATGATTTTAAGCCTGATTTTGGAACAAAAACGGGTCAAAAGAATATTTTGGGTGCGGGATCAATTTGGCTAACGTATAACGCAATGGAGCAGGTGAATAGACCTGAAGGAGATGAAGCCTGGAAGTTTTATGACAGTTCCTTGAAAATTGCATGGAAAACAGGAACAAGCTTTGGAAATAGAGATGCGTGGGCCATTGGAACGAATTCAAGATATGTGGTTGGAATTTGGGTTGGAAATGCAACTGGAGAGGGAAGACCAACTTTAACCGGAGTTACGAGTGCAGCTCCAATTTTATTCGACGTTTTTAATTTATTACCCAGACAAAGATGGTTTGATACGCCTTATAAAGATTTGGCTGAGGTTGAGGTTTGTCGATTAAGTGGTTATTTGGCTAAAGAGAATTGTCCGAAAATTAAACAATGGGTTTCAAAAAAGGGAAAATCAACAAAAGTTTGTCCGTATCACAGAACTATTCATTTAGATAAAACGGAACAGTTTCAGGTAAACAGCAGCTGTGAAAATGTTGAAAATATTATTGCTAAAAATTGGTTTGTTCTGCCTCCAGTTATGGCGTGGTATTATAAAAGTCAGCATATTGAATATTTACCATTACCTCCATTTAAAGAAGGCTGCGAGGGAACTCAAACCACAGTTATGGATTTTATTTATCCAAAGGCAAACAGCAAAATATATTTGACTAAAGATTTTAATAGTAAAGTGCAACCTGTAATTCTAAAAGTTGCTTATTCTGAGAGAGATAAAGAATTATTTTGGTATATTGATGATGTTTATAAAGCTACCACAAAAACCTTTCATGAATTGCCAATTACACCAACAACAGGAATACATTACATTACAGTTGTAGATGCTTCCGGAAATGAAATTAGACGAAAAATCGAGATTATAAAAGAATAAGTTTATTGTATGATATTGAGTTTGGTATACACCTCTTTATTTTTTGTAATTCGGAATGTGAGTGAAGTTGTAAATCCTTGAAAAGTTGGTTTTTTTTCTTTGTTGTATGGAAATGAATAACCAAGACCTAAATCTATCCTGTTAAATAAAGTAAAACCACCCATTGCATAAGCATTTTTGGAAGAACTGCCTGCTTTTAAAAATAGAAGATATTCTGTATTGTATGATAAATGCACGTCTGGAAGCCCATAATATTTCCCATTGTAACTGTTAGTAATTCCGTATCCTGCACCTAAAAAAAGTTTGTTTTTATTTTTACAATCCAAACAAAATTCAAGACCAGTGGTTAGAAGACTTTTGTCTGCTATTGAATAATTTAAATTAAAAATTAAGAAGTCGGAGATGATATCCTTTTTTGTGCGGAAGTAATCCAATTTTGTAATAGTATCATTTTCTCCATACCATCTTGCATTTCCAGTCAAATGTTTTCCATTTTCATCTGTTGAATAACCTTCAAAATAAGGTTTGTTGCTTTTTACATAGTAATAGTTAATAGCATGCAAGGATCTCTTATTAGATTCAAATGAAGAATGTTCTGCAATATTGTTTTTCTCTTTAATTCTGTAATAAACAGCAGATTCTTTAGGGGTATTTTTTAAATTTTTGTCAACAAAAATAGTGTCGTTTTGGGCTGTTATTTTAACTGAAAAAAGCAATATAATGCTTATAATGATATATGTTTTCATTTGCAGTAGAAATTAATTAATAACCAATAAATTGACTGTAAGCTTTTTTGTTTCTTGTAAATCTTAAATTAAGACTCATTGTAAATCCTTCAAATACAGGAGCTTTATTCTTGTCGTATGGCAAAGAATATCCAAATCCTAAATCTATAAAATTCATTAATGTTAACCCTCCCAATACATAACTATTTTTATGAGTCGTTCCAATTTTAGCAAATAAAACAGAGATGTTATAAGATAAATGAAGATCAGGTAAGCCATAATACTGTCCATTGTAACTATTGGTAACTCCATATCCTAGACCTAAAAATAGTTTTTTAGGAGTTTGACAGTCTAAACAAAACTCAGTTCCCAGAGTTAAAAGACTTTTATCAGCAATGCTGTAGTTTAAATAAGTTATAGACGGGCTGGGAACTCTAAATGTACCGGGAGCAGGTTTTCGAAAATCTCTTGAACTTGAAAGTGTTCCGTCTTCATTATACCATTTCGCTTTTCCTGCATTATAGTTACCATTTATGTCTTTAGAATATCCTTCAAACTGTAATACATTGTTCTTTACATAGTAATCTTTAATTACATATAGAGAATCAACATATTCAATTTTTCGCCCAATCGCCTTTTTTGTTTTTATTTTAACGGGTTTTAATCTGTAATAAACAGCTGAATCTTTGACGGTTGTTTTCCATTTCGAATTAAAAAATATGGTGTCTTTTTGAGCAGCTAATTTTGAAGAGAATAAAAAAAGTAGCGCTAACAGATAGTAAAAAGTATTTTTTTGAGATGAAAAATATAGATTTGGGATTGCTTGCATATAATTAATTATTTAAAGTAATAATTAGAATTGCAAACATAATTGTCAGGTTATTTCTATTAGGTCTGTATGCGCTTTTTTTGCACCACAATAGGACAGAAAAAAGGAGACATAAAAGCATAAAAAAACCGCCAATCTCACGAAAGGCGGTTTTTGATTTATTCTGAAATAACATTTCCTTTTTTATCATAGAAATGGTATTCTAAGTACGTGTAAGCGTCACGAGGTATGATTTTCACCCATTTCTTATGTTCAAAAAACCATTTTGAACGTAATGATGGAAAACCTTTGCTGAGGTATGCAGCCACAAACGGATGTGTGTTTAGCACAACTTTATTGTGGGTTTTTAAAAGTCTTTCTAAATCAGAGGTGATCTTATCAATAATTAAAATAGGTGCTTCAATTTCACCATTTTCTTTGTTAGGATCTTCTTCTCTGGTCTTAATGTTAACTTCTGGTCTTACGCGCTGTCTTGTAATTTGGACTAAACCAAATTTACTTGGCGGTAATATTTTATGCTTTGCTTTATCGTCGCTCATTTCTTCTCGCAAGAAGTCGAACAAAACCTTCCTGTTTTCAGGATTCGACATATCGATAAAATCTACTACTATGATTCCGCCCATATCTCGCAAACGAAGTTGTCTTGCGATTTCTGCAGCAGCAATCATATTTACTTCCATAGCAGTGTCTTCTTGATTGGTTGCTTTATTCGAACGGTTTCCGCTGTTTACGTCTATAACGTGAAGAGCTTCGGTATGTTCGATGATAAGGTAAGCGCCCTTGCTCATAGATACTGTTCTTCCAAAAGAAGTTTTGATTTGTCTCTCTATATTGTATTTCTCAAAAATTGGAGTGTCATTTGATTGATAAAACTTAACAATCGATTGTTTTGAAGGTGCAATTTCTTGCAGATATTCCTTCGTTTGATGGTACAACTCTTCGTCATCTATTTGAATACCGCTGAAGGTATCATTGAAAACATCTCTTAATATCGAAGAAGCTCTGTTAAGCTCTCCTAATACTTTTGATGGATGATGAGCAGTTGGTAATTTTTTACACATTGCAGTCCATCTGCCAAGCAGGTTCTGCAAATCTTTTTCTAATTCGGCTACGTTTTTGCCTTCGGCTACTGTGCGAACAATAACACCAAATCCTTTTGGTTTGATCGATAGAACAAGTTTTTTTAGACGATCCTTTTCTTTTTTGTCTTCTATTTTTTGAGAAATAGAAACACGATCAGAAAAAGGAACTAGAACAATAAATCTTCCGGCAAGAGAAAGCTCAGCACTTATTCTTGGACCTTTGGTCGATATAGGTTCTTTAACTACTTGAACTAAAACAGATTGATTGGCACTTAAAATATCAGTAATGATGCCATCTTTGTCAATCTCTTTTTCAAACTGAAAGGTTTTTAGGGAGAAATCTTTTAATTTACCTGCGCTTACAAGTTTTATGAATTTCAGTTGGGAAGCTAAATTTGGACCTAAATCGTGATAATGTAAAAAGGCATCCTTTTCGAAGCCCACATTTACAAAAGCAGCATTAAGTCCAGCAACTGGTTTTCGTATTTTGGCAATAAAAATATCACCAACCTGAAAGTTGCTTTTTTCTTCTTCTTTATGTAATTCAATTAGTTTTCCATCTTTTAATAAGGCAAAATCTACGGCTTCAGAACTCGATCTAATGATTAATTCTTTATTCACACTGTAAATTTTTATCCGTGAATTGGTTGTCGGTTGTTTGTTGATAGTTGTTGGTAAAAATAACCAATAACCAAAAACCAAGAACCATCAACTTCTACAAGGATGGATTAAACAATATTTTAACAGGTATTGAACCCGGAGAAAACTAGCTGGCAGTTTGCAGTTTTAAGTAATCAGTAGACTGAACACTAAATACTTGTGACTGGATACTAATTTTCAATTTCAATGAACGTTTAAAAAGAAAAAAGTAGTTTAAAACTACTTTTTCTTTTTGTGACGGTTAGCTCTCGCTCTTTTTTTACGTTTGTGAGTAGCTACCTTATGTCTCTTTCTTTTTTTACCACTTGGCATATTGTGTCAGATTTATGTTAATTAATATTATTTTGCTTCGTTGTTCGTTTTTACTCCTTCTACAAAAACTTTTGCAGGTTTAAACGCAGGGATGTTGTGTGCAGGAATTTTAATTGTAGTGTTTTTAGAGATATTTCTACCAGTCTTTTCAGCTCTGGTTTTTACAATAAAACTACCAAAACCTCTTAGGTAAACATTGTCTCCAGTTTCTAATGAAGTCTTAACTTCTTCCATGAACGTTTCTACTGTTGCTTGAACATCTCCTTTTTCAAGACCTAGTTTTTCTGAAATTTTCGCTACGATATCTGCTTTCGTCATTTTCTTTCCTATTTTATTTTATAATGGTGTACTATTTTTTTGAGGTTGCAAATATAAGAATTAAAAAAATAATTAATCAAGCTAATTCGTTAAATTTTAATTACATAAACATTTACTTTTGCTTTTTAAGGATTTTAATATGGATTTTCATAACACACTGATAAAATGGTATTTACAAAACAAGCGTGATCTTCCATGGCGAAATACGACCGATCCATACCAAATTTGGCTCTCAGAAATTATGCTGCAGCAAACAAGAGTTGCGCAAGGAATGCCTTACTTTTTTGCTTTTACCAAGGAATTTCCTACTGTTTTTGATCTTGCAAATGCCTCTGAAGAACAGGTTTTGAAACTTTGGCAGGGACTTGGTTATTATTCGCGCGCTCGAAATTTACATAAAACGGCAAAATATGTGGCATTTGATTTAGACGGAAGCTTTCCTGCGACTTACAAAGAACTTTTAAGTTTGAAAGGTGTGGGCGAATATACCGCCGCCGCTATAGCTTCTTTTTCGTATAATGAAGCTGTTCCTGTTGTTGATGGAAATGTGTTTAGAGTACTTTCGCGTTATTTTGACATTGAATCTGATATTGCGATTCCTGCCACTAAAAAAGAGTTTACAGAACTTGCATATGAATTAATGCCAAAAGATAATCCTGCCGTTTTTAATCAGGCGATAATGGAATTTGGTGCCTTGCAATGCGTGCCTAAAAGTCCTAATTGTACGATTTGTGATTTTAATGATAGTTGTGCGGCGCTTCAAAAAAAGAAGGTTATGGATTTGCCTGTGAAATCAAAAAAAGTTAAGGTAACCAATCGTTTCTTTAATTATTTGATTTTAGAAGATGCTTTAGGAAATACGCTGATACAAAAAAGAACAGCAAAAGGAATCTGGCATAATTTGTATGAGTTTCCTCTTCTTGAAACAAAAGAAATTGAAGGATTTGATTTTGTTTCAAAAGCTGTAAAAAATGATCTTTTTTGTTCTTATACTATTATAGGTATAGAGGAATATCATAATGCGGCTTTGGTGCATAAGCTTTCGCATCAGCATTTGCATATTCAATTTTGGAAAATAAAGATTGAGGAAGTAATAGAAAAGGGTGTTAATATGGTAGATGTAAAAGCATTTCCTTTTCCTATTGTGATTTATAATTTTATTGAAAAATTTTAAAAAAAACAGACTTCTTTTGAAGTCTGTTTTTTTTTTTAAGCTCCTGCTATTGCATACTGAATTATTCTTACTACGATTCCAACCGCAAAACCTATTAAAGCCATATTACATGCAGATTTTGCTGCCACAGGTTCGTCACTTTTCTTTACAAAATATATAATTGCACCTGCTAGAGGAATACAAAAAGATAATACTTTTAATCCAGTGCTTAAATCTTGCTCAGATTTGTCGTTTTTGTTTTCGAATTCATCAAAATTAGAATTTTCGTTTGACATAGTTTTATGCTTTAATTGTTAATAATAAAAAGATACTTGAAAGAATATACGATCCAGAAAGCTATAAAATCAGACAATCCTGCCAATCCGTATCCGGCTAAAATGCCAGTAGAAAAGCGTAAAAAATTATTGCTTTCTCTGTCGAAGTAAGCTTGAGTAAAGCCATCGATCATTGTGGGTAAGATAGATAATAATGCCCAGTAAATGTCAATTTTAATAAACCATAATAGAGGTATGAAGATGAAATAGCCAGCATAGATTCCTGTACATCTTGCGCAAAACGGAAATTGTTTCCCTTTGTAGAAGAACGATCTTTCAGGGAGTTTGTGGCAGCTGACAAATTCTATTTTTTTCATAACTCAAAAATACACATTATTTTAAATTAACAAAAGTATTCTTAATATGGCGAAGTTAATATTGATTTTCAGCTTTATGAGATTAATTAAAAAGGAGCTTAAGAATCGATGTTTGTAGTTTTTATATATGTACTTTTCTTTCTCTAAATTTTGATTTATAATTTTCTAGAAGAGCAAGAATTAATTTGCTAAATAAAATGTATCTTTGGTAGAAATACCGCTATTATTATGAATGGAACATTAAACAAAGTCATGCTTATTGGGCACTTAGGCGATGATGTAAAAATGCATTATTTTGATGGAGGAAACTGTATTGGGCGTTTTCAATTGGCGACAAACGAAGTTTATATTAATAAAACAACCAATGAAAAAATAACTTCAACAGAATGGCATAATCTAGTTGTACGTAATAAGGCAGCTGAAATTTGCGAAAAATATCTTTCAAAAGGAGATAAGATATATGTTGAAGGGCGTATAAAATCCAGACAGTGGCAAGCTGAGGATGGGACTACAAAATATACGACCGAAATTCAAGTTACTGAGTTTACTTTTCTTACGACAAAAAAAGAAACTGCAAATCATAAACCAAATCAAGATTCAGAATCCGCAAAAAACACTAACTTTGATGCTTCAAACGAAGGCTTACCTATAAATGATCTGCCCTTCTGATTGTTTAACTAATCTATTTTAATTTGGACCCGGAGCCCAGTTTACTTTTTACTACAACTTTAGACATCAATTTAATTATTGGTTTTGTCGGAATATTTATTTTACTTTTTTTGTCGGCCATTGTTTCAGGAGCCGAAGTTGCACTCTTCTCTTTGTCTCAGAAAGATATCGATCAAACACTGCAGGAAAATTTCTCAAAGGGAAAAATTATTTCAGATCTTTTAGATAAACCTAAAAAACTATTAGCGACATTGTTAGTTGCAAATAACTTTTTGAATATTGGAGTTGTAATATTGTTTTCTTTCGTTGGCCGAAATTTGTTTAATGGTGTTAGTTCTCCAGTTCTTAAATTTATTTTAGAGGTTATTTTAGTTACTTTTTTAATTTTGTTGTTTGCAGAAGTTTTGCCTAAAGTTTATGCCAGCAGAAATAATATAAAGTTTGTTAATCGTTTTGTTTATCCTATTTCAGTTTTAGACAAACTGCTTACTCCAATTAGTCTTCCTATGCGCAGTCTTACTTTGTATCTGCATAATAAATTAGGTAAGCAAAAAAATAACTTTTCGATTAATCAGCTTTCTCAAGCCTTAGAATTAACAGATTCAGAAGGAACTTCAACAGAAGAACAGAAAATTTTAGAAGGAATTGTTTCTTTTGGAAATACAGATACAAAGCAGGTTATGAGTCCGAGGATTGATATTTTTGCTTTGGAAATCTCAGAATCATTTGAAGCTATCTGCCCGAAGATTATCGAGAAAGGATTTTCTAGAATACCTGTATATCGTGATAATATAGATCAAATAGAAGGAGTTTTGTTTGTTAAAGATTTATTGCCTCATATTGATAAAGACGATTTTAATTGGCCTTCATTAATGAGAGAAGCTTTTTTTGTTCCTGAAAATAAAAAACTGGATAATTTATTAAAAGATTTTCAGAGCCTTAAAAGCCATTTAGCAATTGTTGTTGATGAGTACGGCGGAACTTCTGGATTGGTTTCATTAGAAGATATTATAGAAGAAATTGTAGGTGACATTAGTGATGAATTTGATGATGAAAATCTGAATTATTCTCAAATAGATGAAAAGAATTTTCTTTTTGAAGGAAAAATAAATCTAAAAGATTTCTATCGAATTGTTGATGTTGACGAAGATGTTTTTGAATCTCGCAAAGGTGAGGCGGAAACATTGGCGGGATTTATTTTAGAAATTTTAGGAAATTTCCCGAAGAAGGATCAAAAAGTGATTTTTGAAAACTGTGTTTTTACAATTGAAACAGTTGATAAAAAACGTGTTAAACAAATAAAAGTAACAATAGAATAATGTTTAAGAAAATAATTTTGGTAACTGCAATTTTGCTGACATTAACAGTTGTAAGCTGTAAAGATGATGTTGTGCCTAAACCTGCAAGTTTCCTTAGATTAGATTACCCAGAGGCGAAATATGTCAATTTTGAAAATAATTGCCCTTTTGCTTTTCAAATGAATGAAGATGCTGTAATTAAAGGCGAAAAGGACTGCGGATTTGCAATTACGTATCCAAAGATGAAAGCGACAATTTATTTGACTTACAAGCCTGTAAATGGCAATATTGACAAGCTTTTGAGAGATGCTCAGAAACTGACCTACGAACATGTTATAAAAGCTGATGATATTCTAGAACAGCCTTATTTAAATCCGGAGAAAAAGGTATACGGAATGTTTTATCAGGTTGACGGAAATGCCGCTACAAACTCACAATTTTATGTAACAGATAGTACAAAGCATTTTGTAATTGGTTCTGTTTATTTTTATGCAAAACCTAATTTTGATTCAATTATGCCGGCCGCCAGCTATATCAAAAATGATATGCAGCGATTGATGGAAACATTAAAATGGAAATAAGAAGAAATAAAAACGGCGTTCAATTGAACGCCGTTTTTGTATTTGTAAGTTCTAAACTTAAGATTTGAAATTTAAAACTTTGTATGTTTTTCCGTCACCAGTTTCCTGAACTACTTTTGTTAAGTTCTCTTGATTTTGAATAGTTTTGTCAAAAGTAACAGTTGCCGTTTTTTTGTCAAAATCAACGGCTGCTTTTTCTACTCCTTCTAAATTAGATAATTCTTTCTCGATTGTTTTTGCACATCCCATAGCGCAAGTCATTCCTTCGATTTCAAAACTTGCAGTTTGCACATTTTCGGCAGCTATTACTTTGTGTTCTTTGGGAGCAGCTTTTTCGTTTTGAGATTTAATTAAGCTTAAGCTTTTGTCTTCTTCTTTTTTGCAGCTTACAAATGCTAAACTTGCAATTGCTATAACAGCTATAGTTTTTGTAAATTTCATTATATATGATTTTAATTGAGTAATCGTGTTCGTTGCAAAATTAATAAAAAACGAGAGGTCAGTTCATAAAAATAGTACAAATTTGCAGTAAAATAGTTTTTATGGATGCAAAACAATTAAAGTGGGGATACTTATTGGTATTGTCCTTAATTTGGGGAAGTTCTTTTATTTTAATTAAAAAAGGACTTGTGGGTTTGACCGCGATTCAAGTTGGATCGTTTAGAATTATTTTTGCGGCTTTGTTTTTATTGATCATTGGGTTTAAAAGTCTGAAGAAAATTTCGCTCAGCCAATGGAAATTTGTTGCCATAACTTCGCTTTTTGGGACTTTTATACCAGCTTATCTTTTTGCTATTGCTGAAACGCAGGTGGATAGTTCGATTGTGGCTATTTTAAATTCGCTTACTCCATTAAATACTTTAGTTTTAGGGATTATTGCTTTCGGAATTCAATTTCAAAAGCGACAGGTGTTAGGTGTTTTTGTTGGTTTGGTTGGTTGTCTGCTTTTAGTTTTAAGTGGAGATTCTGCCTCAGGAAGTCAAAATTATATTTACGTTTTATTTGTTGCGATTGCAACACTTAGTTACGCTATTAATGTAAATCTGATTAAAAAATATTTGCATGATTTAAATTCAGTAAGTATTACAACTGGAAATTTTACAGTTTTACTTTTACCGGCTTTAATCATTTTAAGCACGACTGATATTTCTCATAGGATGCATATTGAAACCGCACAGCATTCAATATTTTTTGTAATGATTCTTGGGGTATTAGGAACTGGAATTGCTAATGTTTTGTTTTTTAAACTAATTCAAATTTCTTCACCTGTCTTTGCAACATCAGTAACTTATCTAATTCCAATAGTTGCTTTTTTCTGGGGATTATTAGACAATGAAATGCTGACTCCAATTCAGTTTTTGGGAGCATTTATTATTTTGATAGGGGTTTATTTATCGGCGAAGAAGTAGGCTTTTAGTTGTAAATGTGAGATGATATTGATTGTCAAGCTGAGCGAAGTCGAAGGTATTTGCGCCCTTCGACTTCGCTGAGGGTGACAAAACGAGAAATAAAAAAAAGCTTTGTCAAAGTTTTAAACTTTGACAAAGCTTTTAAAATCTTAGAACCTTAGCAACTTAGTCTCTCAGAACCTTCTCTAAAGAAAATCTGCATCCGAAACACCTTCATTGATCTTGATGTCAGACATTTTGATATCTAACTCAAAGCCTACATTTTGTATTAAGTTAAAAGGAACCTTTACGCCTTTTACCTCTTTGTAGTCGTTAAAGTTTGTTATTTGTGTATTCGATTTTCCGTCTTGTTCACGAGTTTTAGCTTCTGCTGTTTTTAATCCTGATTTTACATCGTAGAAGTAAGTTGTTTTACCATCTTTGATTGCATAAGCATCGCTTCCGTTAATTGGTTCAATGCTGTCAACTTTCAAATCTGCTCTTTTAATTAATTGTAATTCTTCAAAAGGAGCTGCGTTGGCTTTCATTTCAGCAAGATCGTTTCCTTCAAGATTTTTACGTTTTCCTTGTTGTTCGATATAAGCGCCTTTGTCGTTTACAACTTGCTTCATTAAATTCATTGGACCCATTGCAAGAGACACCATCATTTTTCCTTTTGAATCTAATTTTGAAGTAAAAGTAAGTGGAGATGGGGCTTGCGGAACTGTTGTAGTTCCGTTCATATAAAGAGTTTTTACGGCGCTTACTGCTTTTTCTCCGCCAATTGCTTTAATGTAATTTTCGAAAACAGTTTTAGCAGTGATTCCAGTTGGAACCTCTTTTTTTGTTGCTGGTTTCTCAACCGGATTCCCGTATTTGTCAAAATAATAAATCGGAATTTGAAGTTTTTCCAAGCCTGTAATTACATCAGAACCTTTTCCAGCGATTACAATTCTCATATTATCCAGTAAGAAATATTTATTTGCTACACGGTAAATATCATCAGCAGTAACATTGTTAATCGTTTGGATGTATTTTTCGTAGAAATCAGCAGGAAGCTTTTCTGTTTCGATGTTTAGAGCATAGCGCGCTACAGCTTGTGGTTTTTCGACCTGCATTACAAAACGGCCAATGTATCCAGCTTTTACATTTTTAAGAACGTCTTCAGAAACCTTTTCAGTTCTGATTCTTTTTATTTCTTTTATAAATTGAACAACTGCGCTGTCTGTAACGGTGTTTCGAACTGCGGATGAAGCTTTAAATTTAGTTACATATTTTCCGCTTCCAATACTTGAGCTCGCGCCGTAAGTCCAAGCGTGCTTCTCACGTAAATTCATATTTAAATAACTGTTGAAATCACCTCCCAGAATTTGATTTGCAATTGCAGCAGGGAAAAAATCAGGATCGCTCATTCTTAAATTTACAGTATTTACCAATGAAATTTCAGATTGAACGGCATTTGGAACGTCTACAAAATCAATTTGAAGTTTAGAAACATTCTCCGGATTTGGATAAGTGTTTTTTGGAGCAGCTTGTTTTTTCCAACCGTTAAAAAGTTTTTCGACTGCAGCTTTTGTTTCTTTAAATTTAATATCTCCAATAATTACCAAATAAGCATTTTCTGGAACAAAATAGGTGTTGTAATTCGCTTGAACATCGGCAAGCGTTACGTTTTTTACCGTTTGTTCAGATAAATATTCTCCAGAAGGATGGTTTTTTCCAAAAGCCAAAACGTCAACTACGCGATTAGCAATTGCTGGAACACTTTTCTCGTCAGCTTTAAGGCCTTCAAGTAATTTAGCTTTTTCCTTATCAAATTCGGCTTGCGTAAAATTAGGTTGTAAAGCTCCTTCTGCTAAAAGTTCAAGAACTCTTCCTGAGTATTTAGAAAGTGAACTGGCATAGGCTCCTGATGATGAGAAATTAATGTTGGCGCCATAAAAATCTATTTCTTCATTAAAGCTTTCTTTTGTAGTTTTTTTGGTTCCGTTACCAATTAAACTGCTGGTTAGTTCGTCAACGCCTTTTTTATTTCCTTCGGCAAAAGGTGCGTTGTCCAGCGTAAGATTGAAGCTTACTCTAGGTAATTTATGATTTTCAACTATCAAAACTTTCATTCCGTTTGCCAAAACAAAAGTTTGTGGTTTTTTGATATTGACTACAGGCGGATTTCCTGGTTTTGGTTGTGGACGATCTTGTGCTTGCATAATTCCAGTTAGGAATAAAAGGATTAAAACTGTATGTATTTTTTTCATGATTCGAGGCTCTTAATTTTGAACTTTAGTTGAAGGAATGTAATCTAAAATTAAACGCTGATTTGGGTTTAAATACTTTTTGGCAACTTCTCTAATTTCTTCTCTTGTAATAGAGTGGTAAAGATCAATTTCGGTGTTAATCAGGTTTACATCGCCATAAAGCAGGTAATATGAAGCTAGATTTTCGGCAATTCCTTCAACAGTTGCATTTGCGTTTACAAAATTATTGTCGAATTTGTTTTGCAGTTTTTCGTAGTCTTTTTCAGAAATCAGATCAGTTTGAATTTTTACAATTTCCTCATCCATTTCTTTTAAAACATCTGCGGTTGTATGCGGTGCCATTGGTAAACCGTATAAAATGTATGTTCCGTAATCTTCCTGGCTAAAACCAACCGCTCCAATTTGAAGTGCCATTTTTTTGTCATCAACTATTTTTTTGTAAAGCTTAGAACTTTTTCCGTCGCTTAAATACGAAGAAATTAAATCTAAAACCCTAGCGTCTCTAGTTTTCATAGACGGCGTTCTATATGAAGCAACAATCATTGGAATTTGAATGTTTGGATCTTCGTAAGTCGCTTTTATTGTTTTGGTAATTGGTTCTTCTACAAAAGTTTGTTTTTTTACCTCTTCACCTCTTGGAATTGGTGCGAAATATTTTTGAATCCATTCTTTAGTTTTGGCTTTGTCAAAATCTCCAGCTACAACTAAAACGGCATTATTAGGGGTATAAAACTTTTTGTTAAATGCCTGAAACTCTTCAAGAGTTGCAGCATCCAGATCTTTCATAGAGCCAATTGTTGTCCAGCGGTATGGATGGTTTTTGAATATGTTTTTTTTAACCTCAGGTAAGATGTTTCCATACGGCTGATTGTCATAACGCATTCTTTTTTCTTCCTTAACAACTTCATTCTGAGTTTCAACGCCAATTTTATTGATAATTGGATGCATTAAACGTTCTGACTCCATCCATAAACCAAGTTCTAAACTGTTAGAAGGGAATACTTCGTAATAATAAGTTCTATCATCCGAAGTGTTGGCGTTGTTGACACCGCCATTTGCGGTAACGATTTTCATCCATTCTCCGCGTTTGATATTTTGAGTTCCTTCAAATAATAAATGTTCAAAGAAATGTGCAAAACCAGTACGATCTGGGCGTTCGTCTTTTGAACCAACATGGTACATTACAGAAGTGATGACAACAGGAGCAGAGGGGTCATTGTGCAAAATTACATGCATGCCATTGTCTAAATTGTATTCTTCAAAAACTACTTTTTGAGCATGAGCAACTCCGCCAAGCATTAGTGCAGCACTTAACATCATTATTGAATTTTTCATAGAGATTAATAATTTTTATTTACCTAAATAATAGGTAGTCCTGAATTAATTATAGTTACATCAAAAATAGTTTTTTTTGCGTACTTTTTTTAAATTTTACGCTATACATGATTAATTTAACAGTATTTTACATCTATTTGTGATTTTAGATAGCAGTCGAAGTGCTTGAAAAATAGACTTTAGGGTAAAATAAATATTTTTAGAATTAGGAATTGCACAGTAAATTAATAGTTGTATATTTGCAACCTTAAAAATCAATAAATCAATTTGGTATGTATGCAATCGTAGAGATAGCAGGGCAACAATTTAAAGTAAGCAAAGACTTAAAGGTTTATGTTCACCGTTTAGCTAATGAAGAAGGTTCAAAAGTTTCTTTTGACAAAGTTCTTTTATTAGATGATAACGGAAATGTAACTTTAGGCGCCCCAGCTATAGAAGGTGCTTCAGTAGAAGCTAAAGTGTTACAACACTTAAAAGGTGATAAAGTTATCGTTTTCAAAAAGAAAAGAAGAAAAGGATACAAAAAAAGAAATGGTCACAGACAATATCTTACACAAATTGTAATTGAAGGTATTACTGCAGCAGGAGGAACTAAAAAAGCAGCAGCTAAAAAAGCGGTTGTAGCAGAAGATGCAGCTACTGAAGAAGTAGAAGCTCCTAAAGCTAAAAAAGCAGCTCCAAAAGCAAAAAAAGAAGCTACTAAAGAATAATAACAATATTTAAACTCATACGTCATGGCTCACAAGAAAGGTGTCGGTAGTTCGAAGAATGGTAGAGAATCAGAATCAAAACGTTTAGGCGTTAAGATTTTTGGTGGTCAAGCTGCTATTGCTGGGAA
This sequence comes from Flavobacterium sp. FlaQc-28, assembly GCF_044007415.1. Classification (NCBI taxonomy): domain Bacteria; kingdom Pseudomonadati; phylum Bacteroidota; class Flavobacteriia; order Flavobacteriales; family Flavobacteriaceae; genus Flavobacterium; species Flavobacterium sp. FlaQc-28. The sequence continues at coordinate 123,013 of NZ_JBIPCM010000001.1, read as the reverse complement.
CATCATCGTTAGACAAAGAGGTTCAAAACATAATCCAGGTGAGAACGTTTACATCAGTAAAGATCACACACTACACGCAAGAGTAGCTGGAGTTGTTAAGTTCCAAAAGAAAAAAGATAACAAATCTTATGTATCTATCCTTCCATTCGAAGCATAATCATTAGATTACTTATTACAAAACCCGTTTGCCTTGGTAAACGGGTTTTTTGTTTTTAAGCGAAATGGTGTTAATCTAATTTATAAGAATGTTTTTTTTTGGGTAAAAAACTTACTTTTGTTAAGAATGAAGTAATGATTTCATTTGTTGTCTTTTTAAATTAGAAAAATTGAAAAAAATAATAGTATTTATATTTCTGTGCTGTTTTAGTGTTTACGGAAAAACAGAAACTCAAGGTGTTGTAAATGATATAAGCCGGTTGAATGAAAAACAGAAGAATATTTTGTATGAGTTTGAGGTTCTTAAAACAAATGGTTTTGATACGAATCAATTCTGGATAAGACATAGAAACGAATTTCCATTATTAAATGACAGCACAAGAAATGAATTAGCAAGACAGATTTTTGTTAATTCTAAGATTGTCTATTCGCCTCCAAAAGATTCTGTAATTCAATTTTGGATGCAGACACAGCTGCTTACAAATTGGATGTTTTACTTGTCTGCATTTATTGCTGTTTGTGCGGTTATTGCTTTGTTTAAAAAATATTGGACTCTCTTGATTGCTGTTTTAATTAAACGATTGGCGCCTTTATTTCGATTTTTATTCACGCCTATTTTGTTAACCTATGAATTGTTCGCAATTGGGATTTTTTGTGTGATTTATGGATGCTCCGTTGATGAATTTGTGCTGCGAACAGTAATTATTCATTTAGGGTTATTTTTGCTATGGAGCCAGTCGACTGCTGTGTTTACAAAAGAGTATTGGGTTAAAAAGTATTTGTTTGAAATAGAAAATAATTTCTGGGGAACAAATCCTTGGAACACGGTCAAAACAATTTGCCTTCCTGCTGTTGTTCTTACACTTGCTCTTTTGTATGTATTGTTTCAACTTCCGACAGATATTTTCTATAATTATGAAATAGTTTTATCTGGTATTGCTGCTGTTTATGCATTGCCTTTTTGGCGTGCAGCAGAGAAGTATTTGTATCCTGTTTTATTTCCTTTTAGAAGTGATTATAGGGCGAGAAGTATTAATTCTCTCGGAGCTTGTACTGTTGTTGCAGTTATTGTTGTGGTGATACTTGCTTTGCAATGGAATTCTATTTTTTATAACGTAATAGCAGCACTGATAAGTTTGCTATTATTGTCGTTTTTGATTTTGTCTTCAAAAATGAATTACAGATCTAGTTTTAGGAACTATTACTACTTGCAGTTAATAACTGTTCTTTTTTTTGGAATGGTATTTATCTATGGTTTTTACGTGCATTTAAATGAAATTCTTTGGTTTTCTATAATAGGAGCAATGCTTTTTATTGTAATAAAATATTTAGAAATCGTTTCGTTTTTCTCTGATTGGAAAAGAGGGAAGACTTGGGCGTGGAAATTGCTAGGTTTGGCAGTGCTGCTATGGATACTCGGAAAAGGGATTTTGTATGTTTCTAAGATGCTTTATAATATTAATAGTTAAAACTTTTGAGAAATAAAAACCCTGCTAGTTTAAGCAGGGTTTGTGTTTTTTTTATTCTTCTGTATCTTTAGTTTCTTCTAAATCTTGAGATTTTCTTCCAACTTTTATTTTAGGATTATCTTGAGTTCCTGTGACTGTAAGAGGAATTCCGAAAATACCCAAAGGAGGTAATCCTAAACGCATTTTTAAATTCAGTTTTCCGTCTAAACTTGTTGTGCCTTCAATTCTTGGTCTGAAACCAGCAAATTTAAATTTAAATCGTTCAACAGTCATAATGTTGTTTTTAATCGTGGTCTTGATATCAACTTTAGAAAGATCAGGATTTTTAATGGCATCTGAGCTTGTTTCCTTGCTTACTGCAGTGAACATTTTTAATCCTCTTACTTTTACATCTTTAACAGAAAGGATTCCACCTCCAGAAAGTGATGGGTAAACAGGTTCCATTTTGCCATTTAAACGTCCTTTTAGTTGGTAATCTAAGGACACAATACCTTGAGCTTTTTCAGCGGCACTTGCCATTTTTCTAAAAACTTCAATTTCATTGTAAGCTCTTTTAATGTCAAAATCGGATGCTTTTATCGCGTAATCAAAATTGGCTTTTTGAGGTGTTACGGCTTGGTAATTTGCATTCATAGAAACATTACAGCCAATTAAATTAAATCCGGTATTCTGCATTGTTAATTTTCCTTTGTTCATGCTTAAACTGCCAATTGCATTTTGAAGATTAAGCTTGTCAAAACTCACTTTTTGAGCGACAGCGTTAAACTGTAAATTCAAATTAGTTGGAATTATGATAACGCCGGTTTGTGTGTTTTCGGTTTGTTTTGTTTCTGTTTTTGGAGATGAATTTTGTGTTACAGAGGTTTCTGCGCTTGTATTCGACATAAATTCATCTACATTAATGTATCGAGAAGTAGATTTAAATTTACCCTTTAAAACACCTGTATTGGTTGTTACATAGTTGAAAACATTCTGTAAGTACCCATTCATTTTAAAATCAGATTGGCCATAAGCTGCTAAAAAGTTGTTGAAAGACATTTTGTCCTGATTGATTTTGAAAATTCCTTCTTTAATAATGAATTTTTTAGGCAGATATTCTGATGTAATTCCAATATTTCTTAGCTCCAGCGTTCCTTTGTTGTACAATTTGCTGTAATTTCCTTTTTCTGCATCACTTTGTTTTCCTTTTAAGACAACATCGGCTTTTACGAAACCGTCAAGATCAAGACCTTTTTGCGAGAAAACTTTATATATTTTATTAACATCAAGTTCTCCGTTTGCTTTGATGTCATAGACTAAATCATCAAAATTGCTTAAGTCTGCTTCAACAAAGACAGGTTTTCCTTCAAAAGTAAATTGAGCCGGTTTTAGTTTAACACTTAAGTCGCCAAAAGTTCCTTTTGGATTATCGATTTTAGATTTTATCGTAATATTGGTGATTGGATTTGGATAATAAGGTGTTTTTAAATATCCATTTTCCAAATCAATAGTTCCGTTAGTAACAGGCAGAAGTTTATTTTTTAAATCAAATTTACCATTAGCTTTTACATCGCTCGTTAAAGTTCCTTTTAATTCGATTTTTGGAATTCCAAGTGCTTTTGTCAACTTTTCAAGATCAATTTTAGATTTAAAATCAGCATTGATTTCAGGAGTGTTTATACCTTCTACGTAGAACTTAGATTTTAAATAATCTTTATTCATGTTTAGTGATAAATTCTTTGCATCAACGGTTAAAAGATCAGGATTTAAAGACGGAACTTTCGTTTTTACATCTAAGTTTAAATTTGAAACAGGAAAAGGGCTTTTGTTGTAATTAACAAATCCACTGTCTATTTTTAAGTCTAGATTTAAATCTGGAGCTATATTTTTTGATGCGATATAATCTCCTTTTAAAGTTAGGAGTAAGTTGGTATTTCCTCTTATTTCAGTTTTCGACAGCCAAGTAATATATTTAGGAGGGAAAGCAGTAAAAACATCGTGCAAGTCGCTGTTGTCGGATTTAATTACAAAATCCATATTGTAGCCGTCTTTTAAGAAATCAAATTTACCCTTGAAATCAATTAAAAGCTGGTTTATTTTTAAGTTATTCTGTTGAAAGAAAAACGATAAAGAGTTAATGTTGACTTTTGTAATTAAATCAGCATTGACTTTTTTGTTCATTAAATAAGGTTCATTTTCATAAACGATATTTAATTTTTCAATTTTAGCTTTTGAGTATAAATCAAAAACAGCTTTATTTAAATCTCCTTTTCCTAAGTAATTGAATCCAAAAGCATCGAAGTGAATCTTTGTTGATTGATCGTCGTAAATAATCTTACTGTTCAGGATTTCAATTCGTTCCAATTTCAAGGCAGTTTCTGTACTGTCTTTATCTTCTGTGGCTGCGGCTTGTGATTTGTAAATGTTGTAATTTGCTTCGCCGCTTGGGTTTACTTTTACATTTATAAAGGAATCCGATAGGTAAATCTGGTCAATTTTTACAGATTTGCTAAAAATTAAACTGGCAACATTTATTCCGAACGAAACTTCTTTGGCAGTAATAAACTTTTCGTTTTTGTATGGAGCTGAACCATTAAGACTTAAATTGTCTAAGGTTAATGTAAGAGATGGGAAATGGCGAAAAAAAGAAACCGAAACATCAGAATAATTGAGTTCGGCGCTTAGTCTTTCGTTGGCAATTTTTTTGATCTGATCTTTAATTTGATCTTCAAAAACAATAGGTGTTAAAAATAACAATCCTAAAACAACAGCGAAAGTTATTCCTAAATACTTGGCAATTTTAAATACGATCGATCTGGACTTACTTTTTTGCATAGTAATTTGTGGTATTAAATAAAATAATAATGTCAAAAAAAGAGGTTACTTATCCGTGTACAGTTTCTTTTTTACCATAATTGGTAATAATAGAACCTTCATATTCAATCCATTCTTTCCATCGTTTATCGATGTCAATATTGTCTTGGTATTTTCTTGCAAATCCTAAAAAAGTAGTATAATGTCCAGCTTCAGAAATCATTAAATCGCGATAAAATTTGGCTAATTCTTCATCTTTAATATTTTCCGAAAGAACCTTAAAGCGCTCACAGCTTCGGGCTTCAATCATGGCTGAGAATAATAAACGGTCACATAGTGCATCACGTCTGCTTCCGTCTTTTTTCATGAATTTAAACAGCTCGTTTACATAATGGTCTTTGCGTTCACGTCCTAAAGTAAGTCCGCGTTTTTTTATAACATCATGAACCATTTGTAAATGTTCCAGCTCTTCGCGTGCAATTATAAGCATTTCGGTTACCAGTTCTTCTAATTCAGAATTGTAAGTAACGATACTTATTGCATTCGAAGCAGCTTTTTGTTCGCACCAGGCGTGATCTGTCAAAATTTCTTCAATATTCGACTCCACAATATTTACCCAGCGCGGGTCTGTAGCTAATTTTAATCCCAACATAATTTCCTTGCATTTTTAGTTCTTGCAAAATTAGTGTTTTTTATGACGAAAAGTCTGGAAATATCGTTCAATTGCGCTCAAAAAAGCATTATTTTGTAAGTTGAAAAAAAAATGATGAATCAGATAAAAAAACTTTTAATAATTGGATTTGTCTGGCCTGAGCCAAATTCTTCTGCTGCGGGCGGGAGGATGATGCAGTTGATTTCTGTTTTTATTGCAAATGGATATCAAATTACATTTGCCAGTCCTGCTTTAGATAGCGAATTTATGGTTGACTTGTCTGAGTTTGGTGTCGAAAAAAAGAGTATCAAATTAAATAGTTCAACTTTTGATGATTTTATAATTGAATTAAATCCAGATGTGGTTTTGTTTGATCGTTTTATGATTGAGGAACAGTTTGGCTGGCGCGTAACAGAAAATTGCCCTAATGCAATTCGATTATTAGATACAGAAGATTTACATTGTTTAAGAACGGCAAGACAAAAGGCGTTTAAAGAAAATAGAATTTTTCAGCTTACTGATTTGTTGTCTGAAGAAGTGGCAAAACGGGAGATTGCCAGTATTTTAAGATGTGATTTTTCTTTAATGATTTCTCAGTTTGAAATGGATATTTTAAAAGATGTTTTTAAAATCAGTCCAAGTTTACTGTTTTATCTTCCGTTTTTAGTTGATGAAATCACGGAAGAAAGTCTGTCTAAATTGCCTTCTTTTGAAGAACGAAAGCATTTTGTTTTTATTGGAAATTTTCTTCATGAACCCAATTGGAATACAGTTCAATATTTAAAAGAATCTATTTGGCCTTTGATAAAAAAGGATTTTCCAGAAGCCGTTTTAGAAGTTTACGGTGCTTATCCTTCACAGAAAGTATTGCAATTGCATCAGCCTAAGAATGGTTTTTTTATTATGGGGAGAGCTGTAGATGCTAATGAAGTTGTAAAGAAATCGAGAGTAGTTTTGGCACCAATTCGTTTTGGAGCTGGTTTAAAAGGGAAGTTGTTGGAAGCGATGCAGTGCGGAACTCCAAGTGTAACGACAACTGTTGGTGCAGAAGCAATGAGTGGAACTTTAGATTGGAATGGATTTATAGAAGATAATCCACAGGAATTTGCAAAAAAAGCTATTGCACTTTATCAAGACGAAAATCTTTGGAAACAATCTCAAAAAAATGGTATTGTGATTATAAATGAATGTTACCAGAAGAGTGATTATGCTGATGATTTAATCATAAAAGTAAATTCGTTATTGATGAATTCTGATGAGCATCGTCTGCATAACTTTATGGGGAATTTATTGCAGCATCATGCTTTTAGGAGTACGATGTATATGTCAAAATGGATAGAAGCTAAGAATAAAAACTAAACATTAGTTTTAAAGAAAAAAAATCCCAATTACAATTGTAATTGGGATTTTTGAGTTCTAGTGTAAGCTTGAAACTATTTTAAAGTGCCTTTAATATCTTGAATCGTTGTAGCGTGATAACCAGATTTTGCTTTGTTAAAAATTTGGTTTGCCCAAACTTTTCCTTCTGGTGTTTTAACCATTTCTTTATAAAGCATCATTACAGATCCAGTTCTGCTGCTTCCAATTAAAAACTGTTCGATTGCAGGATTAGCGGCTTTGTATTGATGACGAATTGCTTGAACAAACCATTGACGTTTGATGATAAAATTACCGCCATTTGTAAAGTTAAATTCTTTATCAAGTGCTTCCATTTCTTTTGGTGTAATATCTGTTGGAAGATGGTCTATAAAATGCTGTTTTTCTGTAGTTGTTGTAATTTTTTGGCTTAATCCTTTTACGCCGGTTTCTCTCCAGCTTTTTTGGATTTTATCTATAGCATCAAAATCGGCAGAACTTACAGGAGTTATGTTTGATGGAATTCCAGGTTTGAAAATCCAGTCTTCCAGTTTTATTTTGTCAGCAAGAGCTTTGTCTCCTTTAATAAGGTTCTCGTTAAAATATTTGATAAAATCATCGGTAGTGATTGATTTGAAAGCGTGAGCATCAAAATAGTTTTTGATAAAAACATCAAATTTTTCACGTCCTACAGCGTTTTCAATTACTCTCAAAAAGGCATATCCTTTTACATATGGAATCATGCTGATTCCTTCGTCAGGGTTTCTTCCTGTAAGACTCACTTTTAGTCTCGTATCAGGATTTGTATTGCCATATTCAGCTACATTATCAACTAATTCTTTACGAATGATAACGTTTTGCATTTCAAATTCTTTTTGGCCAAAAATTGCTTCGCCAATTCGGTGTTCAACATAGGTTGTAAAACCTTCGTTTAGCCAAATATCATCCCAAGTTGCATTTGTAACTAAATTTCCACTCCAGCTGTGGCCTAATTCATGTGCTAATAAGCTGGTTAATGAACGATCTCCTGCAATAACTCCCGGAGTTAAGAATGTTAAGTTAGGATTTTCCATTCCGCCGTATGGGAAACTTGGAGGTAAAACCAAAACATCGTAACGTCCCCAACGATATGGCCCATAAAGTTTTTCGGCAGCAACAACCATTTTTCCAAGTTCAGCAAATTCCCAAGCTGATTTTTTCAGCATTGATGGTTCTGCGTAAACGCCGGTTCTGTTGTCTATAGATTGAAATTCAATGTCTCCAACTGCAATTGCCATTAAATAAGATGGAATTGCTTTGTCTTGTTTGAAATTGTAAACTCCAGTGTCATTTTTCTTTTGCGGATTTACAGCGCTCATTATTGCTAGTAAATCTTTAGGAACTGTAACTTTTGCATTGTAAGTAAAACGAATTCCTGGTGAATCCTGACAAGGTATCCAAGTACGTGACCAAACGCTTTCTCCTTGTGAGAAAAGAAATGGTTTCTTTTTGTCTGCTGTTTGTTCTGGTTTTAGCCATTGCAAAGCGATCGCATCTTTGGTGGTGTTGTAGTAGATGTTTACTTTGGTTGTATTTGGTTCTATTGTAATATGAAGTGGTTTTCCGTGAAATTCAGTATCTTTTCCAAGTTCAAATTTTGTTTCTTTTTCTTCATCACCTAAAGTTACTTTGGTAATATTTAAAGTGTTTTCGTCGAAAATAATCTCATTTCCTTTACTGATGTTGTCAATTAGCCAAGATGCTTTTCCAGAAATAGTCTGCGTGTCAAAATCAACTTTTATGTCAAGATCTAGATGTTTAACTACAGCTAGTTCTGGTTTAGAATAGCTGTGTTCGTCTGTAACGACTGCTGGTTTTTCTGTTTGGTCTTTTTTCTGACAGGCGATTGCTGCCAAGAATAAAGTAACAAGGATTAGTTTTTTCATTTTATCAAGTATTGAATTTGTGGGCGAAAATTAAACAAAAAATCCCGTTTTGAATAAACAAAACGGGATTTTATTAAATATAACCTTCGACTTGGCTCAGGCTGACATATGTAAATTATGCCAACATTGTAACTGGGCTTTCGATGTATTGTTTTAATGTTTGTAAGAACTGAGCACCAGTTGCACCGTCAATTGTTCTGTGGTCGCAAGCTAATGATAACATCATTGTGTTTCCAACTACGATTTGACCGTTTTTAACTACTGGTTTCTCAACAATTGCACCTACAGAAAGGATAGCAGAGTTTGGTTGGTTGATAATTGAATTGAATTCAGTGATACCAAACATTCCAAGGTTAGATACTGTAAAAGTACTTCCTTCCATTTCTTGTGGTCCCAATTTTTTGTTTTTAGCTCTTCCTGCAAGATCTCTTACTGAAGCACCAATTTGAGATAAACTCATAGCATCTGTAAATCTTAATACAGGAACTACTAATCCGTCTTCAACAGCTACAGCAACACCAATGTTTACGTGGTGGTTGATGATGATAGCATCTTCTTTCCACTGAGAGTTGATTTTTGGGTGTTTTTTCAATGCTAAAGCACAAGCTTTAATTACCATATCGTTGAAAGATACTTTTGTATCTGGAACAGTATTGATTGTTGCTCTTGCGCCCATTGCTTCGTCCATGCTTACTTCGATCACTAAGTTGTAGTGTGGAGCTGTAAATAAAGATTCTGCAAGACGTTTTGCAATAATTTTACGCATTTGAGAGTTTTTAATCTCTTCTGTGTAAACTTCACCAGCAGGTACAAATACTTTTGGTGCAGCAGGAGCAGATGCTTCTTGTTTAGCAGCTGGTGCTGAAGCGGCAGGTTGTGCTTGTGTAGATGGGGTAAAGTTTTCGATATCGCTTTTTACGATACGTCCGTTTTCTCCAGATCCTTTAACTTGGCTTAATTGAATTCCTTTGTCAGAAGCAATTTTCTTAGCTAAAGGTGAAGCTAAAATTCTCCCTCCGTTTGAAGTTTCGGCAGCAGTTTCTGTTGCTTGAGCAGCAGCAGGAGCAGCTTTTGTTTCTTCAGCAGCAGGAGCACTTGCAGGTGCAGCACCTCCGGCAGTATAATTGTCAGCAATTCCAGAAATATCAGTTCCTGCAGGTCCAATGATCGCTAGTAAGCTGTCAACTGGTGCAGTGTTTCCTTCTTGAATTCCGATGTATAATAATGTTCCAGCATTGAAAGACTCAAACTCCATAGTAGCTTTGTCTGTTTCAATTTCTGCTAAAATATCACCTTCCGCTACAGCATCACCAACTTTTTTCAACCAAGTTGCTACTGTACCTTCAGTCATTGTATCGCTCAAACGCGGCATAGTTACTACTATAACACCTTTTGGTAATTCAGTTGCAGCTTTTGCAGGAGCAGCAGTTTCAGTTTTTGCTTCAGCAGCAGGAGCATCCGCTTTTGGAGCTTCGGCAGCAGGAGCGTCACCACCAGCTAAAAGAGCAGAAATGTCTTCTCCTTCTTTACCGATGATTGCTAATAATGAATCAACAGGAGCAGTTTCTCCAGCTTGAATTCCAATATGTAAAAGAGTTCCTTCGTTAAAAGATTCGAACTCCATTGTTGCTTTGTCTGTTTCAATTTCAGCAAGAATATCTCCTTCGCTGATTTTGTCGCCTACTTTTTTAAGCCAAGTTGCTACCGTTCCTTCCGTCATAGTATCGCTCAAACGAGGCATAGTTACTTTAATCGCCATGATGTTATAGTTTATGAGGTGTAAATGGATAGTCTTCTTGTGCGTATACTACGTCGTATAATTGTTGTAAATCTGGATATGGAGATTCTTCAGCAAATTTCTGACATTCTTCAACCAAGTCTTTAACTCTTTGGTCAATGACTTCAATTTCTTCTTCAGTAGCATATTTTTGATCCAAGATTACATCAAGAACTTGTGTAATTGGGTCGATTTTTTTGTACTCTTCAACCTCTTCTTTAGAACGGTATAATTGTGCATCAGACATAGAGTGTCCTCTGTAACGGTACGTTTTCATTTCAAGGAAAGTTGGTCCGTCTCCACGACGAGCTCTGTCAATTGCTTCAGTCATTGCTTCGGCAACTTTTACAGGATTCATTCCGTCAACTGGTCCACAAGGCATTTCGTAACCTAAACCAAGTTTCCAGATGTCAGTATGGTTTGCAGTTCTTTCAACAGAAGTTCCCATTGCATAACCGTTGTTTTCAACGATAAATACAACTGGTAATTTCCATAACATAGCCATGTTAAAAGCTTCGTGTAGTGAACCTTGTCTAGCAGCTCCGTCACCAAAATATGTCATGGTAACACCGCCGGTATTGAAATATTTATCTGCAAAAGCTAAACCAGCTCCCACAGGAATTTGTCCACCTACGATTCCGTGTCCTCCGTAAAAACGGTGCTCTTTAGAGAAAATGTGCATAGAACCTCCCATGCCTTTAGAGGTACCTGTTGCTTTTCCTAAAAGTTCTGCCATTACGTTTCTAGGATCAACTCCCATACCAATTGGCTGAACGTGGTTTCTGTATGCAGTAATCATTTTGTCTTTAGTCAAGTCCATAGCGTGCAATGCACCTGCTAATACAGCTTCTTGACCATTATATAGGTGTAAAAAACCTCTAACTTTTTGTTGAATGTATAATGCTGCAAGTTTGTCTTCAAACTTTCTCCAAAGCAGCATGTCTTCGTACCACTTTAAATATACTTCTTTTGTAACTTCTTTCATCTGAATTCTTTCTTTTGCTAAAGTTTGTTTGTGTTATCAATTGTTGCCTATAACGCAAAATAGTTTCCTCCCACAAATTTGCGCCCGAAAGGTCGGGATGCAAAAATAAGACATTCCTATTAAGAAGTAAAATTTAAAAGGCACTTTTTGGCTTTTTTTTACAAGAACTTTTTATCAAACATAAAAGGGAGCAAATTTTTTAGGGATGCTGATTTATAAACTTCACCAATTTCACCCATAAAATAGATTTCTATAGGGGTATCTTGTTTGATTTCATATTCTGCAATAGATTGTCGACACGATCCACAAGGCGGAATCGGCGCTTTGGTTTGATTGGTGTCTGAAGCTGCTGTGATAGCTATTTTTAAAATTTTGGCTTCTGGATAAATACTTCCTGCATGAAAAATAGCAACTCTTTCTGCGCATAAGCCTGATGGATAGGCAGCGTTTTCTTGATTTGAGCCCAAAACTATTTTTCCGTTATCCAAAAGTAAAGCGGCTCCAACTCTAAATTGAGAATAGGGTGCATATGCTTTTTTTCGAATTTCTACTGCCTGTGTCATTAAATCCTGAATTTCTACTGAAACTTCTTTTATAGATTCATAAACTGTAAATGATGATGTAATGCTTATTTCTTTCATTTCTTTTTATGGGAAAAAAAATCCAAATTTCTAAGTTTTTAGAAATTTGGATTTGTGATTGTTTTTTATTTGATTTTTTTAATATACTTCGTATTTGTCTCCAAAGTTAAAGGTTAAAGAAAAGCGAAGTGTGTTTTCTAAAGGATTTTTAACATTTGATGATGAGAATAAATAAGACACGTCAACTTTCATGATGTTGTATTTAAATCCTGCTCCTAAAGAAAAGAATTGTTTTGCTCCTTTCATTGGGCTTTCGTGGTAATAACCTAAACGCATAGCAAAGGCATCTTGATACATATATTCTGCAGCAACGCTGTAGGTTATTTCTTTTATCTCTTCACTGAAGCCTCCCGGGGCATCTCCAAATGATTTGAATATTCCTGATACCCAGCCAGTGTCTTTGTAGTTTTTATAGTTTATAGAATTTGCTTCTTCTTGTGAGATATCTTCAGGATCTGTAAAATCGCCATCGCCATTTGTGTCTACAGGTGTTCCTGGTCCAGGAGGTGTAGGGACTAAAAGTTTTGTCAGCTCTACAGAAACTGCTAATTTGTTATAATCATCAAAAATAAAATCAAATCCACCACCGACTCTTAAATTTGCAGGCAAAAAGTTTGAGCTTAAATCGTCGTTGTCATAGCTTATTTTTTGTCCTAAATTTTGAACATTAAAACCTGCTCTCCATCTTCCGTTAAAATCACGGTATGCAATTTCTTCTGATTGATAAAAACCTGCGATATCTACCGCAAATGATCTTGCAGCGGAAGCATCAACTTCTCCTGACGGAATTTTTAGGTTTGAGCTGATAAAACGGGCGGCAACTGCCATCGAGAATTTTTCGCTTAATTTTAATGAGTAAGAACCGTCAAGTGCAAGTTCGTTAGGACTAACTTCTCTGGTAGGTTCACTTGGATCTCCGGTTTCTCTTAGTTCAATTCCTCCAAAACCAAAATATCTAAGACTTCCTGCAAAAGCACTTCGTTCGTTTATTTTGTTGTAATAAGTTAATTGTCCAAGTGAAATGTCATTGGCTAAATCTGTTAAGTAAGGTGTGTAGCTGATTGATAAACCTTGGGCATCTTCTGAAAAAGCATATTTAGCGGGATTCCATTGTTGAGAAAAAACATCTGAAGAAGTAGCAACACCTTGATCTGCAAGACCGGCAGCTCTCGCATCTGCAGCAACTAATAAAAAGGGTACTCCTGTTGTAATGGGGCGTTCAATATTTTGGGCTTTTGCGAATGAAATAATTAATAAAGAAATTAATAAAAACGATATTTTTTTCATTTGTGGGGATAAAGGTATTTATGTTACAAATATATATATTATTATAGAATTACAAGTTTTTCGTATTTTTCTGCTTTTTTATTTGTTAAATTAGATCGAACGGTAAGTTTATAAATGTAAACTCCTTTTCCAATTCGATCGCCAAAATCATCTTTACCATCCCATGATATTTCTCTAGATAAAAAGCCTTCTGTGGTAATAATTTGGTTTTTTGTCCAAACTACTTTTCCTGTTATTGTCATTACCTGAACCTGAACATCTAACGGCTCATAAGGTCTGTTGTGAGAAAACCAGAATTGAGTATACGTTGAAAATGGATTAGGGTAATTAAGAACGTGTGTTAATGTTAATGCATCGTCGCCAACAACTATAAACTGGATTTCGCTTGTTACAGGATTGTTGTAAACATCCCACGCGGTGAAACTAATTGTGTGCATACCCGGAGCTAAATTTCTCAAAGGAAAACGCAGATTTCCGTTTGTATAGTCGTCTAATTTTGTTTGATAGTAATCGTTTAAAATATATTGATTGCTTACATCTCCATCCAAAACAGCAATTATATCGTGGCCAATTCCGCCGGCAGTGTTGATGCCGTTTTCGTCTTCTAGAAATGCTAAAAGAAAGGGGGAATCGTTTGTAATTCCGCCAGATACAAAAGTCTCATCGTTCATATATAACTTAACTTTTGGACTTATATTGTCCTGTGGTGCATTTTCATTTATACCGCCAATTTTAATGATAGTTGTACTGCCGGTTTGGTTTTCTAGTGCTTGGTTTTTCTTTGAATAAAAACTAATTCGACCATTATCAACTGGTATGCGAATATCTCTAGGTACAACAAAACTAAATTCAAATTGACCATTGGTTACAGATGCATTTCCTCTAAAAATGGTTTCTCCTAGAGTTTTGAATGAAATAGCAGGGCTGTATCCGTCATTGTTTAACGTTGAAGCCGTAATTGTCTTGTCAAAAATGGCAGTTGAAAGTTCTCCGTTATAATTGCTTAAAACAATATTGTTTTCGTCTGTTACTTCACCTGTGATTTTGATTTTTGCTAATGATTTAAAATCAGGAATTGGCTGCGAAATCGCAATATCATTTACTTTGGTTAAATTAATTTTAGGTTTTGGGATAGCGAGCATTAATGCAGGATCGCCTATATATACGATAATATTGCTAGAGGCGCTTGGGTTTTCGTTTTTTGAAATTCGCAGTGATTCGGCAATGCTGTTGTATTGATTGGAGCTGTAGGAAAGAAGATTTTTGCTTAAATTGTCGTTGAAATTTTCGGCATTAAACTGACCTATCGCTCGAGTGGTTGTGAGCATTGAGATGGCTCCGCCTTTTGGGTTCCAAAAAGTATATTCGCCTGCAGTTGGTCTTGTCGGGTCGTCAAATCTTGAAAATTCGCAGGTTATTGTAATGAAAAGCGGGTATTTGTATTGATTGTTTAGGTTTTGTCCGTCGGACTTTTCCCAGATTCGCTCGCTTGCCAAACCGTCTTCTCCACCGTGACCTAGATAATTAAAAACTAAAGCTCCTTTTTCAAAAGCATTAAAAAAATCAGTTCTAGCTTTTGGATAGCGTGATCCGCCGGCAGAAGCTTCTTGTGTGTAAGAATCTAAAATGATTTTGGCGATATTGAAAAAAGGTTTTTCTGAAGCAATTACATCTGCTAGATTGTTTTGACGAGTTTGTAAAGAAGCATCAGAATTTTGGTCGGAATCATCGCTTATTAAAACGAAGTTGTTTCTCCAGTTTCCATAAGATTTTGTGTCGTAATATTCAAGTACCTTGTTGACCATTTCCTGTGCTTGAACATTGTCTGAGACTAACATTCGGCCAACGGCAATGTCAATTCCTCCAAAAGGGTAGCCAACAATTCCTTCGTTTGAATCCATTAAGCCATAAAAATCATCAGAGGCAAATGATGCTTCCCCAGTTGTATTGCTTATTGGAGATTGATAAATAGGTACAATATTGGTGTTGCTTGGAATTCTGTTTTTGTAATCATAAGAGGCATCACCAAATAGGTTTACGTATTTTATTCTTTTTTCGGGAGATGATGCGTTGTCGTAAATGTATTTAATGCAGTTTCTAATTGCTGCAATGTCTTGTTTGCCTGATGAAAATTCTTGATAGATATTTTCAAGCGCAATAACTTTTACACTTAAGTTTGAATTAGTGCGATGAAAAACGGCTAATTTTTCTGCTTGTGAGGTTAATGATTTTGGGGTTATAATTACGTAATCAATATCTTGAAAACTGTTTTGATTGTTTTTGAAAAGTGTTCCTTTTAAGTTTTGATTGGTAACTTTAGATTGGTTTTCTTTTAAAGGAGTAAAGTAATCTGAGGGATCAATCGCGATATATTTTCTAACTTCTCCCAGGTTTGCTTTGAAGCTGAAAATAGCTTGATTTGGGTTTTCAAATTTCGATACATTATATAGGTCTGTAATATCCCAAATTTGAGAAATTGTCGAAGCGTTTCCAATAGTATAATTTACAATTCCAATTGTCGAGCCGGCAGCGTTATACTGAAACTTGAATTGTTTGTTTGTGCCAAGAAGTTTTCTTTTTGCAGTCAAATTGATGTAGTCAAGAAAGCCTTTTGAGCCCGGTACACCATTGTTATTATAGGTAAGTTTTATTTTTATGTTTTCTGTACCAGAAAATGTTGTGTTTACAGGTAGTTTTTGTGTTAGATATTTGATTTCGGAACTTGTCGAAAGGCTGTTGAAGTTTATAGTTCCAATGTTTTGACCATTTGCAGAAATAACAAAGAAAGTAGGGGTAAAGGCTGCGGAGGCTGTATTTATTTCAATTTTTACTGGTGAAGATGTGTCAATGTTTGGAAAGTTAAAAGAAAACTCTTGTTCCTGATTGATGTCAAATGCCTCTCCAAGCCATTGTCTTCCTAAATGAACAAGATTGGTTTGGTCTACTTCATGAAACTGATAGTCATCAAACGTATTGAGTTCTAAAGTACTGATTCCTGATGGCTGACTTGCATTTGGAATTCTTTTGCCTTCTCCTCCGGAACTGGTAATATAATAGTATGATTTTGTATCGTACAAATTTAAATTTGTTTGGCTTTCAGTACTCCAGTTTTCTGTGCCTTCTGCATAGAAAAGAATGTAATCTTCGTTGTTGAAAATACCGTCATTTTCTCCAATAACTTGGATTGCATTTTCTGTTAGATCTTCGGGGTAATAAATGTTGTTTGATAAAGGGAGCATTTGTCCGCCATTACCATAGATTTTTATTCTTTTTGGATCTTCTTTTCCGGGATCAAAGCCTAAGCTTTGCAAAAAAGATTTTGAAATTTTGTAAACTCCTGATTTTTCAACATAAAAACGATACCAATCGCCCGAAGCTAATACAGAATTTGTGATGGAATTTGATTTTTGAAAAGCTGTTGAATTGCTGTTTTTTGAAGCAGTGTTTGTGATGAAATAAGAAAATGATCGCAGACGTTTGAAATTATTTCCTTCCTTTATAATAGGGTATAGAAACAGAAAGTTTTGTTTTGTGTCTCTAGCACTCGTACTTTTTAACGATTCGTTAAGTTTATCTGGGATGTTTTCAGGGTTTAAGTCACCTAAATCGGCTTTTGAAATTGATTCATAAATGGTATTTGTAATTTGTACAGAAGAATTATTTGAAATGTTTGACTGATTTAGGTTGAGCAGGAGTGTTAAGTTTTTTTTAGTAATGTCGTAACGAAAAGTATTTCCTGAAAAGTACGGAATTATGGTTTTAAAGTCGCCGTAATTCATCTCTTTTTTGGTTTGCCAATCAAGTGTCAAGCTCCCGTTTAACTGAGAGAATGAGAGAATTGGAAGCAATAGAAAGTATACTATTAGAAACTGTTTCATTATCTGAAAAAGCGAAATTTAATTAAAAAAAAATTAGTAGGTAAAAATATAGTATTTCATGTTACAGTAAATAATAAAAAGTATATTTTTGCGTTCGTAACTATAGGTTATTTTCTGGTAAAAAACAGCTAAATAAAATTATTAGAACGGATGTTGCTAATTAAATGTTAATTATTATATTGCAGCACCTAAATTTATCACCTAAGAATGAGTATGAAAGTAAACAAAATTGTAGTCTTGCAATTAATGATGTCAATGGTATTGATGTTGGGCACGGCTAGTTGTAGCAAAAAATCGAGTTCCACTCACGCTTCAAGAGCAACTGGCTGGGATGTAGATAGTCAGAATGGAACTGCTGCTAGAAATGCAGGAAAAAAACAACAGGCAGGACCTGGTTTAGTTTTTGTTGAAGGAGGTACATTTACTATGGGTAAAGTACAAGATGATGTTATGCACGATTGGAATAACACACCTACTCAGCAACACGTTCAGTCTTTCTATATGGATGAAACTGAAGTTACCAATGGTATGTACTTAGAATACCTTGAGTGGTTGAAAAAAGTTTTCCCTCCAACAGAAGAAAATTACAAGAATATTTACGAAGGAGCTTCACCTGATACTTTAGTATGGAGAAATCGTTTGGGGTATAACGAAACGATGACAAATAACTATTTAAGACACCCATCATATGCAAACTACCCAGTAGTTGGTGTAAACTGGATTCAAGCTGTTGAATTTAGTAAATGGAGAACCGACCGTGTAAACGAAGCAGTTTTAGAAAAAAATGGTTACCTTCAAAAAGGAGCTAAAACTAGTGATGTAACTGCTGAAAATGCATTTAATACTGAAGGATATTTAATGTCTCCTAGTACTTCACGTGGTGGAAGCGAAGAAATTGTAATAAAGAAAAATCCAAACGGAAAACGACCTAAAGCTGGAAAAGACGGCGTAGTTCCTGAAGAGAAAAATGTATATGCACAACGTTCTTCTGGAATTATTTTACCAGAATACAGACTTCCTACTGAAGCTGAGTGGGAATATGCTGCTGCTGCAGATGTTGGACAAAGAGAATATAACATTTACAAAGGACAAAAGAAATATCCTTGGTCTGGTGATTACACTCGTTCAGCGAAACGTAAAAATAGAGGTGATCAGTTAGCTAACTTTAAACAAGGAAACGGTGATTACGGTGGAATTGCAGGTTGGTCTGATGACGGTGCTGATATTACAAACTCTGTGAAAAGTTATGCTCCAAACGATTTCGGTTTATACGATATGGCAGGAAACGTTGCAGAATGGGTTGCCGATGTTTACAGACCAATTATTGATAATGAAGCAAATGATTTTAACTACTATAGAGGAAATCAATATGCTAAAAACAAAATAGGTAAAGATGGTAAAGTTGAAATCGTTACAACTGCTACTATTAAATATGACACATTAAGCAATGGAAAAGTAATTGCGAGAAATCTTCCAGGAGAAATCGCTCAGGTTCCGGTTGATGAGCAAGAAACATATTTAAGACAAAACTTCAGTACAAGTAATAATATCAATTACAGAGATGGTGATAAACAATCTTCAAGATATTTTGACTTTGGAGATTCTGAATCAGGATCAAAAGCTGACCAAGCAATGTACAATTCTCCTAAACACAACGTAACAACGGACAGTTTAGGTAAAATGATTAGAAAATATGATAACTCTAGTAAACGTACTACTTTAATTGATGATAAGGTTAGAGTTTACAAAGGAGGTTCTTGGAGAGATAGAGCATATTGGTTAGATCCAGCTCAAAGAAGATATTTCCCTCAAGATATGGCAACAGATTACATCGGATTTAGATGTGCTATGTCAAGAGTAGGTGCAAAAACAGAAAGAAAAAAATCACCTAGAAATTAAGTTTTAGAAATTTCAATATAAAAAATTCCAAATTCCAAAAGCTGAATATTTCAGTATGGAATTTGGAATTTTTTTATTGTTTTTTTTCTATTTTTATGGTCTATTAAATAAAAAATTAAATGAATATTCAGGACATTCATAATTTGTTTTTACAATGTAAATCAGTTTCAATTGACACAAGGAAAATTGAAAAAGAATCTATGTTTTTTGCCATCAAAGGAGAGAATTTTGATGCCAATACTTTTACTCAAAAAGCACTCGATTTAGGAGCGTTATTTGTTATTATTGACAACGAATCTTATTTGATCGATGAGCGAACTATCCTTGTAAAAAACAGCTTAGAAACATTGCAGGAACTTGCAAAATATCATAGAGCCTATTTAAAACTGCCAATTATTGCTCTTACAGGAAGTAATGGAAAAACCACTACAAAAGAGCTGATAAATGTTGTATTGTCTAAGAAGTTCAAAACAAAAGCAACAATTGGTAATTTAAATAATCATATTGGAGTTCCGCTCACACTTTTGTCTTTTACAAGAGAAACTGAAATTGGAATTGTTGAAATGGGAGCCAATCATAAAAAAGAAATTGAGTTTTTATGTGAAATAGCTCAGCCAGATTATGGTTATATTACAAATTTTGGTAAAGCACATTTAGAAGGTTTTGGCGGCGTTGAAGGAGTTATACAAGGAAAAAGCGAGATGTATCAATATTTGGCAAAAAATGACAAACTTGTTTTTGTAAATCTTGAAGATCCCATTCAAATCGAAAAATCACAAGGAATAAAGGCATTCACATTTGGAGTGAATAAAGAGAATGCGGATTTAAAGATTAAAAATATTACGGCGAATCCTTTTGTGATTGTTAACTATGATCATTTTGTTGTTGAATCTCATTTAATTGGGCTTTACAATGCTAATAATATAAATGCAGCTGTAACTATCGGTAAATATTTTGAGGTTGACGATAAGGCAGTGAAAGAAGCTATTGAGAATTATATTCCTGAGAACAACAGATCGCAGTTGTTGAAAAAAGGTTCAAATGAGATTATTTTAGATGCCTACAATGCAAATCCAAGCAGTATGGCAGTTGCTATTACAAACTTTCTGCAATTAGAAAACATTGGTAAAATAATGATTCTTGGGGATATGTTTGAGCTTGGTAATGAAAGTCAAAAAGAACATAAAATAATTGTAGATTCTTTGACAGGAGAAAATGAATGTTTGAGTTATTTGATTGGGAAATCATTTTACGAACATAAAATTTTGAGTGATACAATCCAATTCTTTGAATCATTTGATTCGTTTGCAGATTATCTTAAAACAGTTCAGTTCGATAATAATACAATTCTAATAAAAGGCTCAAGAGGAATGGCTCTTGAACGTACATTAGAATATATTTCATAGTAAAAAGCCATTCGTTATCTCGAATGGCTTTTTCAATTTAAATACTCATTAAAAAACCTATCAGGTTTTCTTTCTTATTTAGTCCTAGTTTTTTTCTTAAACGGTATCGGGCTAATTCTACACCGCCAGTCGAAATATTCATAATTTCGGCTATTTCTTTAGTAGACATATTCATTAATAAATAAGTAGATAAATCCAGTTCGCGAGGCGAAATTGTGGGATATTTTTCCTTTAGGCGTTTTAAAAACTCAAAATGAACATTTTTAATGTGTTTTTCTAAATCTTTCCAGCTTTTATCCGTGTTTACTTCTTTTACAATGCTCTTATTAAGTTTGCTGACTTGAAATTTAGTAGAATCATCCAAAGCTTCCACATCTATTTCTTTTAATTTATGGATGATTCCATTTAGAATTTTGTTTTTCTTTACTACCTGTAAAGAGTTGTTAACTAATTCTTTGTCTTTCGCTAGGATTTTAATTTGAAGTTTATCGTTTTTTAACTTCTCGATTTCTTTTTCCAAGTCATATTGCTCTTGTCTGATCCTTGATTCTTTTTCAAGATAAAGACGTCGCTGTTCGATAGTTTCATAATACTTGTTTTTTCTTATTTTCATTTTAATTCTATCCGAAATAAAATAAATCGCTATAATTAGCACTATAAAATACATCATGAAAGCTAGAAAATGCCTGTACCAAGGAGGAGAAATGGTAAAAGTAACAGCCGATGGATCAGATTGAATTCCGTAACTGTTTCGAACCTTAACCCTCATCGTATAATCGCCCTCTCGTAAGTTTGTATACTCTTTAAAAGATACAACAGACCAATTGCTCCATTTGTCATCAAAAGGCTCTAATTGATACGAAAATTGAACGTTTTCGAGGTTCTCATAAGTAGGTGACGAGAAGGTAAATCGCACATTATTTGAAGCATAAGGTATGCGAATGTTTTCGGTTCGAGTTTGATTATTTCCAATTACAATTGTATCACCGGGGAATGAAAAACTGCGTATAAAAGCTTTAGGTTTAGTATTATGAGTACTTTGCAGGCTGAAATCGTAATGAGCAAGTCCATCTGTTAATCCGATAAAAATATTTTTAGAGTCAATTGTATTTACTGATAAATGGTTGCTGACCAAATTACCAGTTAAGTTTGAAAATGGGACGATACTATTTTTGTATTGATTATGATCTTTCATTAAGACCCCAATAGACTCATCAAATGTGTACCATAAATTAGACTGAGAATCTTCGCTTAAAGCATTTATCACAGGAATATTTTTAAAGAGCGCTGTTACGTTTTTATCTTCATAAAATAAGTCTTGTTCGCTTGAGTATTTATAAAAATGATTATTAGTTTGAAAGTAAATTTTTCCTCCAATTTTTTGAAGACTTCCTATGTTTTTAAACCTAGGAGTTAATTGATCAATTTTTTTAATAGTTGCAAACCGTGTTAAATCTTCGCTTAACGCCATTCTATAAATAGACTCGTCTTTTTTAAGCCAAAAATACAATTGATCAAGTTCAAAACTATTTGATGATTTGTCAAATCCAGAAACTTGATTTTTGAATATTAATCCGCGGGCTGTTTTTTGAAAAATGGCAAAACCATCATAATTGGAGCCAATAAAGAATCCGGGATGACTTGGTATTCTCTTAAATCCAAAATAACCTCTAGAATCAATTATCCTAGTTACTCTGTCACCTTTAATAACAAGTGCACCTCTATTGTTTGCACATATTAATTCATTGTCAATTACCTGAACATTCCAAGATTGAGCAGTAGTTCCTTCAACTAGTTTAAAGACATCTTCCTTAAAGCTGTTATTCCAAGCGTGATAAAAAACACCCTGATTGGTTGCTACATATAAATTTCCTTGAAAAATAACCGAAGCATATACCGTACTAATGTCATAACTAAATCCGAAATAGGTAAAAGGAGAAGTCTCATTAACAAAAGCAATTCCGTTATCGAGCCCCAGCCAAAGGTTGTTTTTATTGTCTATAAATGAAGTTAAAACGGTATTGTTTTGCAATCCCTTTTTTCTATTTATATGCTGGATTATTTTGCCATTAAAATCGCAGATAATAATTCCGTCTAATACCGTATTCAGCACAATAAATTTATTGTTGATAAGTACGGCACCTAATGAATTGTTTTTTTTAACAAAGCTGTTTGCTTCAGTATTCCAAGGAACAATATTGTTGTTTTCATAAAGGAACAAGCCTTTCTCGAGTGTAACAATCAATGTTTTATCTTTTGAAATAGAATGCATGGCCCAAATCTCAGTATCATTCAAGCTTGTAGTATTTGGTAAAACATAAAGACCTCCGTTTCGATATTCTAGAATTCCTTTTTCGACATCTTGAAAGTAAAGTTTTCCATTAACAACAAATGAGAACTGAAATCTTTTTGGGGCATTTAATATAGTTAACTTATCGTCTTTGAAAATATAGGCTCTGGCAAAAGATTGAAAAATAGTTTGATCACCAATAGAATGAATTTTCCAGACAAAATCAATGATTTTAATTTTGTTTTTATCCACTTTTTTAGCCAATGACGTGTATTTAAGCCGTCCGCTATGATCAGGTTTAAAATACCCAAACTCATTATAACCGCCCACAAATATTTTTCCTGATTTGTCAATTTTTAAACATCTAACAGAAGTTAAGTTGGGCAAAGGATATTTTCGCCATGTTGCTCCATCAAATTGGAGCAAACCATTATTATTGGCAAAATATAGATTTCCGTTTTTATCTTGATCAATATTCCAGTTTTGGGTACCGCCTTTGTATTCGTTTCGCTTGTAATTTCTTATATCTGGAAGGCCAATATTCTTTACCTGCGAAAAAATGGATATTGTGAATAATATAAAAAAAACGATGTAAATGTGTGGTTTTATCAATTTTGTGGTTTTTTGAGTTTGATTAGAGAAATAGGTTGTAATGTGCTTGTTTGTAGTGTTTTATATTTGTTTTTTAGGTACTATCACGATATAGAACAATGTTTTTTTAATAAAAATAAGCAATCTTATGATAGTGTAGTGTTTATTTTTATAATTAACATTTTGATAACATCATTTATTTCGATTTTAAACTATTCAAAATTAATAATTTATATAAAATTTGATGTGTTTTTGTAATGTGTATTTTTTTAATTTGATGTGTTTTTGTAGGGAATATTAGTTATCGATAGTAAAATATTAACATTATTATTGCATCAAATTACTAATTAATTAACCAAAATTTTTAGAAAAATGAAATTAACAAAATTACTTATTTTTTGTGTTTCGTCTTTGTTATTCTCGGTTATAGCGGTGGCTCAGGATGTCACAGTTAGTGGAATAATTAATGATGAAAGTGGAATGCCAGTTCCGGGCGCAACAGTTTTACTAAAAGGTACAACTAAGTCAACCGCATCTGATTTTGATGGAAAATTTCAATTACAAGTACCGTCAAATGGAGTTTTGACAGTTACATTTATTGGATACACTACAGTTAATGAAGCTGTAAACGGCAGAACAAAAATTACAATTAAGTTATCACCAGAATCACAAGCCTTAAATGAAGTAGTGGTTGTAGGATATGGAACTCAAAAGAAATCAGTTGTTACTGGAGCAATCTCTAGTGTAAAAGCGGCAGATCTTGAAAAAGTTCCAAACGGAAGAGTTGAACAAACTCTGCAAGGTCGTGCAGCGGGGGTTTCTGTTGCAGCTACTTCAGGACAACCAGGTGCCGCTTCAAAGGTTCGTATTAGAGGTATAACTACTTTTAGAGAAGGAGGTAATGATCCGTTATGGGTTGTTGATGGTATTGCAGTAGATGCAAATGCGATTGGTTTTATTAACCAAAGTGATATTGAATCTATTGAAGTCCTAAAAGACGCAGCTTCTGCGGCGATTTATGGTACTCGTGCTGCTACGGGAGTTATCTTAGTTACGACTAAAAAAGGAAAATCAGGAAAAATATCTGTAAACTATAATGGTTTTGCTGGGATTTCAACTCCTGCTAAAAGATTAGATCTTCTTAATGCCGCACAATATGGTGCTCTTATGAATGAAAAATCAATGGCTGACGGCGGCCCGATTAAATATGCAAATCCAGCAGCTCTAGGAAAAGGCACAGATTGGCAGGATGCTATTTTTAATGATTCAGCTTTTAGATATACACATGAATTAAGCATCAGCGGCGGAGGTGAACGATCTACTTTTTATGCTTCTTTCGGAATACAAGATCAAGAGGGAATTGTGGCAACAGAAATTTCAAACTACACAAAGAAAAATTTCCGTTTAAATTCAACACATAAAATTTCTGATTACTTTACATTTGGACAAACTTTTGGTTATACACACCAAAAAAGTAAAGGTCTTGATAATCCAAATACGGAATTTGGAGGGCCTTTAAGTTCTGCAATTAACTTAGACCCTATTACTCCACTTGTTGTTACTGATCCAGCAGTAGACGGCACAGGTTTTTATGCAAATCCAAATGTAGTTAGAGATGCAAGCGGGCGTCCTTATGGAATTTCGTCTTTAGTACAACAAGAAATGACCAATCCACTAGGTTTCATGCAAACTAGATTAGGAGCATTTAACTGGTCAGATGATTTTGTTGGAAATGCTTATTTAGAAGCTAATATTACCAGCCATTTAAAATTTAGAACTACACTTGGCGGTAAATTGGCTTACTGGGGAAAAGAAGGTTTTACACCTGTTTTTTTCTTAAATCCAAACATGAAAGCGGATAGAAACAACTACATGCAGGAAAACAGAAAATCATTTTCTTGGACTCTTGAAAATATCCTGACCTATTCTAATAAATTCGGAGATCACAATGTAAACATTCTTGCTGGACAAGGAGCTTATGTTGAAAACATTGGCGGTATGATTGGTGTAACTATGTTTGGTTTACCAATTACAAGCTATAAAGATGCTTCTTTTAATTTTGATATACCTCAAACCGATAGAGTTAATACAGCTGAGGATTTTGTAGAACACAAATTAGCATCGTTGTTTTTGCGTGCTAACTATGATTTTAAAGAAAAGTACCTTTTTACAGGAATTGTTCGTCGTGATGGATCGACTCGTTTTGGCGAAAACAAAAAATTCGGAGTTTTCCCTTCATTCTCTTTAGGATGGGTAATTTCTAAAGAAGGATTTTGGAAAGAAAACAATGTTGTTAACTCTTTAAAACTACGCGGAGGTTATGGAGTTGTTGGTAATGATAATATCGATGATTTTAAATATAGAGGTTTAGTTGTTGGTGGTTATAACTATTCTGTTGGGAATGCTGGTGCAATTACAACGGGTTACGGAAATTCTACACTTCCAAATGCTGATTTAGGATGGGAAGAAACATCACAAACTACAGTAGGTCTTGATGCAAAACTTTTTAATGATTTTAATCTTTCAGTAGATTACTATAAAAAGAGAACAACAGGAATTTTAAGAAACGTTGTTATTCCTGGATATGTTGGGGTTGTTGATCCGCCTTCTGCAAATATTGCCGATATGAATAACAGTGGTTTTGAAATTGAACTAGGTTATAAGAAAAGACTTGGAGAATTTAATTTAGGTGTAAACGGAAACTTTGCCTATTTAAAAAATGAAATCACTTACGTAGGATCATCTACAAACTATATTGTTGGAGACGCTAGTTTTCAGTCTATGGGACCAGTAACCAGAACACAAGTTGGGCATTCATTCAATGAATTCTATGGTTTTAAAACTGCAGGAATTTTTCAAAATGAAGCAGAAGTTGCAGCTTATAAAAATGCAAAAGGAGAGTTGATGCAGCCAAAAGCCAGACCTGGGGATTTCCGTTGGGTAGATTCAAACGGAGATGGTTCAATTACGGATGATGACAAACAGTTTTTAGGAACAAATATTCCTAAATATACATTTGGTCTTACTTTGAATTTAGATTACAAAAACTTTGACTTTATGGCATTTGCTCAAGGTGCAGCAGGAAGTAAAATTTTCCAAGGATTAAGAAGACTTGACGTTTTGAACGCAAACTATCAAACAAAAGCGTTAGACCGCTGGGTTGGAGAAGGAACTTCAAATGATTATCCTAGATTAACAAACGATGATCCAAATAAAAATTACAGTAATATGTCTGATTTTTATCTTGAAAATGGAAATTATCTACGTTTAAAAATTGTTCAACTTGGATACACAATGCCAACTAACTTATCCTCTAAAATTGGTGCAGATAAAGTTCGTTTTTATTTAACAGGTGAAAACTTAGTCACTTTTACAAAATACAGCGGATACGATCCAGAAATTGGAGGTCAAGTATTTGGTGTAGATAAAGGAGTTTATCCACAAGCAAGATCTATTTTGTTTGGAGCGAATGTTCAATTTTAAAAAATTAAAGAATTATGAAAACTATAAAATTTAAATACATATATATTGCTATAGCAATGGCAGCTCTAGGAGGATCTTGCTCTGAAGATTTTGTCACCATTAATCCAGAGGGAAAATTTGACACAAGTACTTATTTTTCAAATGAGCAGCAATGTTACGCAGCCTTAATGGGAGTATATGATCCGTTAAGAAAGAACACTGGAGGTTTCGAAAATTTGGTAGCAATGTTAAATGCTGGATCCGATGATTTTTATGCTGGTGGAGGTAGTGCAACAGATGGAAACGGAATTCAGAATTTTTCTACGCACTCACTTACTTCAATCAGTGTTCCAGGGAGTTACTGGAATGACCACTATCAAGGTGTGTCTAGAGCTAATTTGTTGATTGAAAAACTTCCTGCGGCTACAATGGATAATGGTGCAAGAGCTAGATTTGCTGCAGAAGCAAAAGCATTACGTGCCCTGTACTATTTTAACCTAGTAAGACTGTTTAAAAACATTCCATTGGTTTTAGTACCGCTAAATACGCAAACTATTTACGACCCAGAGCAAGTTACACCAGATGTAATTTATGCACAAATAGAAAAAGATTTAAAAGAAGCGATTACAGCTTTACCAAATAAAGTTGTACCAGAGACTGAAGCGGGAAGACTTAACAAAGGGGCAGCTCAAGCCATATTAGGAAAAGTACTTTTGTTTGAAGGTAAAAAAGCCGAAGCGGCTACTGTTCTTGCAGAAGTAAATGGAACGCCGGGGGTTGAAAATCAATATGGAAATAAGCTGTTGGATAAGTTTAGTGATTTATGGGACACTTCAAAAAAGTTTAATGCAGAATCACTTTTAGAAGTATCTCATACCAGCGCAGGTAACTCTGACTGGACATTTTGGGGAACTGGTAAAGATGAAGGAAACTCTCTAAACGTTATGGTTGGACCAAGAGGATATGTACTGACAGAAGGTTCTACTGCGCCAGATCTTCCTTCGGGATGGGCTTTTAATGTTGCTACTCAAAAATTGTATAACGCAATGAAAGATGATCCTAGATTTGGAGCTACGATTTTAGATTTGAAAGCACTTAAAGCGGCTGGTCAAATCGATTATATTCCAGCTTACCAAGATACAGGCTATTTCTTGAATAAATACTTGCCAAGACAATCAGATGTTCGTACCGGTGGAGGTAATGCAGAGTTGAACTACAAACAAAATTCTTATATCATCAGACTTGCAGACACTTACTTAATGGAAGCAGAAGCTTTAGGATCTGGAGACAGAGCACAAAAATTACTTGATGCCGTTAGAAAAAGAGTTGGTTTGGGTTCTATACCTGTAACATTAGCGGCTATTAAAAATGAAAGAAGAATGGAATTGGCTGGCGAAGGTCATAGATTTTTTGATTTAGTAAGATGGGGAGATGCTCCAGCAGCATTAGCAGATAGAGGTTTTGATGCAGGTACAGATGAGATATTCCCAATTCCGTACACAGAACTTAACGGTACTAAATTGAAACAAAATCCTAATTATCAATAGTCGAACTAATTAACCAAAAACAAAGAATATGAACCTAAATATAAATTTGAAAAAAAGTACTTTCCTAATGCTGGCTTTGGCATTAGGGTTAGGAACATTAATAAGTTGTGACGATGAAACGGGTAATGCCAACGTTTTAATAGGAAGTAATATTGATGCAGCATTTACAGTAACTCCTGTTCAAGGAGCATCAAATACTTATCTTTTAGTTGCACAAACAAAAAACGTTATCTCTTCAAGATGGAATACCGGAGACGGTGAATATCCAGGAAAAATGAATGAGATCATTACATTGCCAGATGCAGGAACCTATACAATCACCCATACAGCAGTGGGGGCAGGTGGAGCTACAGGAACCGCTAGTGCACAGCTTGTGGTTGCAACTACAGATCTTGCAAAAGGAAATCTTGTAAAAGGAGGTTCTTTTAAAACAGCTGCAGATCAAGCTAACTGGAAAAAAGTTATTTATGAAGCAACCGGTGACTGGGTTTATAGTGATAAAGGAGCAACTGTAAGCGGAGGTCATGCAGGAATTTATCAAGCTATAGATGTAGTAAAAGACAAGGAATATACTATTGATATGGTGGTTTCTGGAGGTGCTTCTACAGATATGTGGTTTGAAGTTTATGCAGGCGAAAAAGATCCAGCAACAGTTTCTGGGGATTATAGCGACGGCGGAAAAGTAATGGGCTTAAATACTTGGGATGGCTGCGGTAAGAACCCAGTTTCGGGTAAATTATCAGCCATCGGATGTACTAAAAATGCAAAACTAGACGCTGTAAGTAATGTTGTTAAATTTAGCACTACAGGAAAAATATATCTAATGATTAGATGCGGCGGTGGAATCGCTCCAGGCGGAATTACCATTAAAAGCGTCGAATTAAGAGGAAAGTAAGTTTAAGTTAAGTTTAAGTTTGGTTGCAAATAGCCCATAATCATTTATGAGTATGGGCTATTTTTTAAATCCTTAAACGGTCAGAAAAGAGCTTCTGAAATAAAAAACTTCTATTTAGAATTTAATAATTTAAGGAAAGAATGAAAAAAAATAGTTTAAAGATTCTATGCTTTTTGTTCTCGCTGTCGGCACTTGCCCAGCAGACAAAAGCAAAGAAAGAATTTACAACCAACGGAAAGAAAGTTACGGTTTATACAACTGCTGAGAATACTAATTTAAGATTAACTTCAACAGATAATTTATCCTTTTCGGCAGCAAAACAACCTTTAGAAACAGAAGTATCCGTTTTTGTTGAACCATCAAAAAAATTCCAAACTTTTATGGGAATCGGCGGCGCAATAACAGATGCAAGTGCCGAAGTTTTTGCCAAACTTTCAAAAGAAAAACAAACAGAATTTTTAAATGCCTACTATGATAAGCAAAAAGGAATTGGCTATTCTTTGCTAAGAACCACAATACAAAGTTCCGATTTTAGCAGTGAAAGCTATTCCTATATCAAAGAGGATGATAAAGATTTAAAAACATTTTCGATTGAGCATGACAAACAGTACCGTATTCCGTTAATCAAACAAGCCATTCAAACTGCTGGCGGTAAATTACTGACTTACGTTGCGCCATGGTCGCCAAA
The DNA here is from genome assembly GCF_044007415.1 of Flavobacterium sp. FlaQc-28. NCBI lineage: Bacteria > Pseudomonadati > Bacteroidota > Flavobacteriia > Flavobacteriales > Flavobacteriaceae > Flavobacterium > Flavobacterium sp. FlaQc-28. Next base: position 93,316 of record NZ_JBIPCM010000001.1, on the reverse strand, counting down.
TGCCTTTATGAAAAGCAACAAAAATGTCTTGAAAGGCGGAATTTTATTGCCAGAGTATTACCAAACTTGGGCAAACTTTTATGTAAAGTTTATAAAAGCTTATGAAAAAGAAGGAATACCAATTTGGGGAACTTCTACACAAAATGAGCCAATGGCAACTCAAACTTGGGAATCTTGTATTTATTCTGCTGAAGCCGAGCGAGATTTTATTAAAAATTTTCTAGGACCAACATTAAAAAAAGAAAAATTAGGCGATGTTAAAATCATTGCATGGGATCACAATCGTGATTTAATGAACTACAGAGCAAACGTAATTTATTCCGATCCAGAAGCATCAAAATATGTTTGGGGAATGGGTTTTCATTGGTACGAAAACTGGTCTGGCGGTGCATCAATGTTTGATAATGTAGCCAAAGTAAACGAGGCATATCCTGATAAAAAACTATTATTTACAGAAGGCTGCGTAGAGAAATTTGATGCTAAAAAATATCAATTTTGGGCAAATGGAGAAAGATATGGCATTTCTATGATGAATGATTTTAATAACGGAACTGCGGGATGGACAGATTGGAATATTCTTTTAGATGAAAAAGGAGGGCCAAATCACGTTGGTAATTTTTGTTTTGCTCCAATTCATGCTGACACAAAAACAGGCGAGTTAATCTACACACCATCTTATTATTATATTGGGCATTTTTCAAAATTCATCCATTTAAACGCGGTAAGAGTAAGTACAGCAGTAAGCAGAAGCGGATTGTTTAGTACCTCATTTTTAAATACCAACGGTACAATGGCAACAATTGTAATGAATGAAACAGATAAAGAGATGAATTACAATTTAATTATTGGAGCTGAAAAAACAATCGTTAAAATTCCAGCTCATGCCATACAAACACTAGTTTACTAGAATGTTTTTAAGTAAATAAGAGGGTTGACTTGAATCATCCATTTTGACCCTCATTTTTTTTGCATTTGAAAGAAAAATATTCTCTAAGCTAATGATGAAGCGATTGTAAATTATTCTATTACAAGTAGCTTCGGTTGTAATATGTTGTTATCAAGTTAAAAAAAGTAAAATGAAACGAAACTTTAAAAATACTATAAAAACATTGTTCTTTATATTGGCGGTATTTTCGCAAGTAAAATGCTCCTCATCAAATGATGCCGCAGATCCCGGACCTGTTACACCGCCTGTTGTACCTCCAGTTGTTGTTACAAACGATGTCGATTTTTGGCTGACCAAAGGAGATCAAAGTGTTTTACTCGCAAAACAATCTGGAACATTAGGATTTGGAACCACTTACAATATCTATCCAAACATTGAAGTAAATGCTTCACAAAAATATCAAACAATAGATGGTTTTGGTTATACGCTGACAGGCGGAAGCGCCGAAGTAATTAATCAATTAACAGCAGCGAAAAAGAGTGCTCTCTTGCAGGAACTTTTTGGTTCAGGCGAAAACTCGATAGGAGTAAGCTACTTAAGAATTAGCATAGGAGCTTCAGATTTAAACGCATCTCCTTTTACTTATAATGATCTTGCGACTGGAGAAACCGATTTAGATTTGGTAAAATTTAGTTTAGAAAAAGATAAAGCAGGAGTAATTTCACTTTTAAAAGAAATTTTGGCTATTAATCCTAAGATCTTAATACTTGCAACTCCTTGGTCTGCACCTTTATGGATGAAAGATAAAGACAGCTTTATAGGCGGAAAACTGCAAACCAAATATTATGATGTTTATGCCAAATACTTTGTAAAATACATTCAGCAAATGAAAGCCGAAGGTATTACAGTCGATGCCATAACACCACAAAATGAACCATTACACGACGGGAATAATCCGAGTATGTACATGTCGGCAGCAGAGCAGGCTAATTTTATAAAAACAAGTTTAGGTCCAGCCTTTAAAGCGGCCAATTTAAATGTCAAAATTATTATTTATGATCATAACTGTGATAATATAAGTTATCCAAAAGCAATTTTAGCAGATGTAGATGCTTTTCCTTTTGTAGACGGATCAGCTTTTCATTTGTATGCAGGAGATATCAGTGCATTATCAAATGTTTACAATGCTTACCCAACAAAAAATGTCTATTTCACAGAGCAATATACCGCCTCAACAGGAAATTTCGGAGGAGATCTAAAATGGCATATGCGAAATGTAGTTATTGGTTCAATGAGAAACTACAGCAAGAATGCACTAGAATGGAATTTGGCCAACAACAGCAATTACGAACCTCATACTCCAGGTGGATGCAACACCTGCAAAGGCGCTTTAACAGTAACATCAACCGAAAATTTTCAGCGAAACGTTGCTTATTATATTATTGCGCATGCTTCAAAATTTGTTCCAGCAGGTTCTGTTAGAATTGCTAGTAATACAAGTGGAAATCTTCAAAACGTGGCATTCTTGACCCCATCAGGTTCAAAAGTTTTAATTGTTGAAAATGACGGAACTGCTGTAGAAGTTTTCAATATCAAGTTCAATGATAAATGGATCACAACCTCTTTAGAAGCAGGTTCAGTGGCAACCTATACTTGGAAATAAAAATCGAGTAAAAAACAAAATAGTTTTCAGATGAAAAAAATAATAATAGCAGTACAGCTTTTGTGTTCGATTGCCGTTGCAGGACAAGGTTTTTTACATAGAGACGGGCAGAAAATTGTTGACGGCAATGGAAAGAATATAGTATTAAGAGGACTTGGTATAGGCGGATGGATGGTGCAGGAAGGATACATGATACAGACACAGCCCTTTGCCAGTCCGCAGTATATAATAAAACAGAAAATTCAAGACGTTATTGGCGAGCAGGGAACAAAAGAGTTTTATGCAGCTTACAAAGCAAACGGATTAACAAAACGAGATGTAGACTCGTTAGCAGCGTGGGGTTTCAATTCAATCCGTCTTCCAATGCATTATAATCTATATACACCGCCAATTGAAGAAGAAAAAAATGGTGATATCACTTGGATAGAAGAAGGTTTTACAATGACAGATAATTTGCTGAAATGGTGTGCCGAAAACAAAATCTATCTAATTCTAGATTTGCATGCAGCTCCGGGCGGACAAGGAAATGATGCGGCAATTTCTGATTACGATACAACAAAACCATCATTATGGCAAAGTGAAGCCAATCAGAAAAAAATGATTGCTCTATGGAAAAAATTAGCCTCTCGCTATAGAGACAATCCATGGATTGGAGCGTATGATATTATTAATGAACCCAATTGGAATTTTACAGGAACAAATAAAAATGGCTGTGATGAAAATTCAAACGGCCCTTTGAGAGATCTAATGGTTGCTGTTACAAAAGCAATTCGTGAAGTCGATACTAATCATTTAATTTTTATTGAAGGAAACTGCTGGGGAAATAATTACAACGGAATTTTCCCTTTATGGGATGATAATATGGCATTGAGTTTTCATAAATATTGGAACTATAATACTAAAGAATCAATCCAGAAAATGTTGGACTATAGGACACAGTACAACGTACCTATTTGGTTAGGAGAAAGCGGCGAAAACTCTAATGTTTGGTTTAAGGATGCGCTTACGTTGATGGAAACCAATAATATTGGATGGGCATTTTGGCCAATGAAAAAAATCGAAAACATTGCGGGAGTAACCTCAGTTACTAAAATTCCAGAATATGATGTTTTACTGAAATATTGGAAAGACGGCGGACAAAAACCAACAGCAGATTTTTCTAAAAAAACACTAATGAAAATGGCAGATAATTACAAAATGGAAAACGTAACCGTTAAACCAGATGTAATTGATGCGATGTTTAGACAAGTACACACAAATGATACTAAGGCGTACAAGAAAAATACAATTCCCGGAAAAATTGCAGCAACACATTATGATTTAGGAACAAACGGTTATGCATACTCCGATAAAGATTTTGTGAATTACAGAGTTGAAACTAACAAATTTGAAGATTGGAATAAAGGAAATACAATGCGAAATGACGGTGTAGATATTCTGCCATGCAAAGACGCAGGATCAAACGGTTATCAAGTTTCATTTATTGAAGACGGCGAGTGGCTGCAGTTTACTACCGAAGTTAAAAAGCAGAATAAATACAATATTGCTATACGATATTCAAGTGAAAAGGCCGAAGGCAGACTTCATTTAGAAACTGGAAAAGGAACATCAAAATCGATAACATTACCAGCCACCGGAGGAAATGAAAAATGGAAAACCATAATCTTAACTGATGTAGAACTGAATGCAGGACAAAACAAGATTAAAGCCGTTTTTGAAAAAGGAGGTTTCAATTTAAACTATTTAGATTTTTCAGAGAATAAAAAAGGAAAATCAAAAAAGTAAAAAGAAATATCAATTTGATTGTTTAAGAAACAAAGTAAAACAATAAAATAAAACGTGATGATATATTTAATATTGATTATCCTGACGTATATAATTAACATAACTTTTAAATAAGTTTTTTTCTTTAAGGCTAAGGAAACATTAGCTTTACGGATCAAAATTTTTTAAATATGAAAAAGAAAAATACAATTGTTTTAGTGGTAATGATGCTTTTAGTAAGCGGAGCATTTTATGGTCAAAATTTAAAAATTATGACCTACAACATTCGTTTAAATGTTGCTTCAGATGGAGAAAATGCCTGGCCAAATCGAAAAGACTATTTTATGTCTCAAGTACAATTTTACAGCCCAGATATTTTTGGAGTTCAGGAAGCAACGCCAAGTCAAGTAATTGATATTGCATCAGGTATGCCGAAATACAGCAAATTTGGAATAGGAAGAGAAGAAGGAGGAACTGGAGAAGCCTGTACGATTTATTACAAAAAGGATCGTTTTAAGCTTCAAGATTCTAATACCTTCTGGCTTTCAGAAACACCAAATGTAGTTTCAAGAGGCTGGGATGCCGCTTGCAACAGAGTTTGTACTTACGGGCTTTTTACTGATTTAAAAACTAAAAAAACGTTTTATGTATTTAATCTGCACCTTGATCACATGGGAGAAGTAGCAAGAGTTAAAGGCGTACAGGTTGTTTTAGACAAAATAAAAGCAATAAATACAAAAAAATATCCTGTGTTTTTAATGGGTGATTTTAATTCAGAACCCAACACACCTCAAATTACTGAAATCAAAAAAGTAATGGATGACACTAGAGATGTTTCAAAAGAAAAACCATTTGGTCCATCTGGAACTTTTAATAATTTCAAACACAATGAGCCTGTAACCTTATTAATAGATTACATTTTTATTTCAAAAAACAGCGGGCTCACAGTTCAAAAACATGCAGTTTTAAGTGATTCTAAAGATTTAAAATATCCTTCAGATCATTTACCTGTTCTAATAGAAGTAGATTAAATATGAAAAACATCAACAAAAAACTTCAAATTTTACTGTTACTGCCTCTTATTGCAGTACAGATAAAATGCGGATCTTCAAAAAATGTTGTAACCAATTCAGGAAAAGCACAATCTTGGATTACGACAACAGATGAAACATCAAAACTTAAAAAACAGGACGATTTAGTTTTTAGTTCAGCAACTAATTCAAACCAAACTATTGAAGTAAATCCTGCTCAGAAATTTCAAACTATAGAAGGTTTTGGATTTTCGTTAACAGGAGGAAGTGCTCAGACGATTTTAAAACTAGATAAAGCAAAAAAAGAAGCCCTGCTTCAAGAGTTGTTTTCTAGAAAAAAGGATGCCATTGGTTTAAGTTACCTGCGTATAAGTATTGGAGCTTCAGATTTGAATGAAAAAGTTTTTTCGTATGATGATATGCCAGAAGGGCAAACAGATTTAAAACTGGAACATTTTAATCTTGGACCAGATTTAAATGATGTTGTACCGCTGTTAAAAGAGATTTTAGCCATAAATCCACAAATAAAAATCATGGGTTCACCGTGGTCGCCGCCAGTTTGGATGAAAGACAACGGAAGCTCAAAAGGCGGAAGTTTACAGCCTAAATATTATCAGGTTTATGCCGAGTATTTTGTAAAATATATTCAAGCGATGAAAGAGCATGGGATTGTAATTGATGCCATTACACCGCAGAATGAACCATTACATCCAGGAAATAATCCAAGTTTACTGATGCTTGCAGAACAACAGGCAGAATTTATAAAAAATCATTTAGGTCCTGCTTTCGCGAAAGCAAAAATTAAAACCAAGATTGTAGTTTACGATCACAACTGCAATAAACCAGAATACCCTTTGACTATTTTAAATGATCCAGAAGCACTGCCTTTTGTAGCAGGTTCAGCATTTCATTTATACGAAGGAGATATCAGTGCCCTGTCTAAAGTTCACGATGCTTATCCAAACAAAGATTTGTATTTTACAGAACAGTACACAGGGTCAGGAAGCAGTTTTGAATCTGATTTGAAATGGAGTGTAAAAAATGTCGTGATTGGCTCGATGCGCAACTGGAGTGTAAATGCACTTTCGTGGGGATTAGCAAATGATGAATTCTACAAGCCATTTACACCAGGCGGATGTTCGACTTGCAAAGGCGCTTTAATGATTGATCAAAATCAGAATATTAAAAGAGAAGTAGGATATTATATTATTGGTCACGCTTCTAAATTTGTACCTGAAGGTTCTATTAGAATTGGAAGTAATATCAGCGGAAACCTTTACAACGTCGCTTTTAAAACACCATCAGGACAAATTGTTTTGATTGTTGAAAATGACGGAAATACAACAGAAACATTCAATATTAAATACAATCAAAAACAAGTTTCAACTACTTTAAACGCAGGAGCAGTAGCAACTTACGTTTGGTAATTAAAATAAAATACATGAAAACAACAACAACATTCCTCTTACTGATGGTTACATTTTTCGCAACCGCCCAGCAAGAAACAATCGATCAGAAAGTAAATACCTTATTGAAAAAAATGACTATTGAAGAAAAAATAGGTCAGTTAAATCAATATAGTAACGACAACTCAATAACGGGGCCGATAACCGTTAACCCAAATAAACAAGAAGAAATTAAGAACGGTTTAGTAGGCTCAATGTTGAATGTAACAGGGGTAGAATCTACTCGAAACTATCAAAAATTAGCAATGCAGTCCCGTTTAAAAATACCAATGTTGTTTGGGCAGGACGTAATTCATGGTTATAAAACAACATTCCCATTACCATTAGCAGAAGCTGCAAGTTGGGATTTAGAAGCAATAGAGCTGGCAGCAAGAGTAGCGGCTACAGAAGCAGCCGCAAGCGGAATTCACTGGACATTTGCACCAATGGTTGATATTGGGCGTGACCCGCGTTGGGGACGTGTTATGGAAGGTGCGGGAGAAGATACTTATCTAGCCTCTAAAATTGCTTATGCAAGAGTAAAAGGTTTTCAAGGAAATAAATTAGGAGATTTAAACTCTGTTATGGCCTGCGTAAAACACTTTGCCGCTTATGGTGCCGCAGTTGGCGGAAGAGATTACAACTCCGTTGACATGAGCGAAAGAATGTTATGGGAGACTTATCTGCCTCCTTTTAAAGCCGCGTTAGATGCTGGTGCCGCAACATTTATGAATTCATTTAATGATTTAAACGGAATTCCTGCTACAGGAAATATTCATTTACAGCGTGACATTTTAAAAGGAAAATGGAACTTTCAAGGTTTTGTAGTTTCAGATTGGGGTTCTATTGGAGAAATGGTGGCACATGGCTACTCAAAAGATCTTAAAGCAGCAGCACTTTCAGCAATTACTGCCGGAAGTGATATGGATATGGAAAGCGTTGCTTACAAAAACAATTTAGCACAATTGGTCAAAGAAGGCAAAGTTTCAATAGACTTAATTGATGATGCCGTAAAACGTATTCTTCGCAAGAAATTTGAATTAGGCTTATTTGATGATCCTTATAGATATTCTGACGAAAAAAGAGCAGAGAAAGCTTTAAATAATCCAGAAAATAGAAAAGCGGCACTTGAAGTTGCTCAAAAAAGTATCGTTTTATTAAAGAACGAAAATCAAACATTACCACTTTCTAAAAACCTAAAAACAATCGCTTTTATTGGGCCGATGGTAAAAGAGTATAAAGAAAATATGGGTTTTTGGTCTGTAGAATTGCCTAATGTTGATTACAATAAATGGATTGTTTCGCAATGGGATGGTTTACAGAATAAAGTAGGTAAGAATACTAAATTACTTGATGCAAAAGGCTGCGAAGTTGAAGGCGAAAACAAAGATGGTTTTGCAGAAGCCGTTGCAACTGCAAAACAAGCCGATGTTGTTATTTTAAGTATTGGCGAAAAACGTGATATGAGCGGCGAGGCAAAAAGCCGAAGCGATATTCATTTGCCAGGAGTTCAGGAAGATCTTGTAAAAGCGATTCAGGCAACAGGAAAACCAGTTGTAGTTTTAATAAATGCAGGAAGACCTCTTGTTTTTAATTGGACAGCAGACAACGTTCCAGCGATTGTTTATACTTGGTGGTTAGGTACCGAAGCAGGAAATGCAATTGCAAACGTGTTATTTGGAGATTACAACCCGTCAGGAAAATTACCAATGACATTTCCTAGAGAAGTAGGGCAGATTCCTATTTATTACAACCATTTTAGTACAGGAAGACCAGCCAAAGACGAAAATCAAAACAATTATGTTTCAGCATATATCGATTTAAAGAATTCACCTAAATTCGCTTTTGGACATGGATTGAGTTATACTAAATTTGATTATTCTGGATTGAAACTTTCTTCAACAAAAATGAAAAACAATGAAACAATTAAAGTTTCATTTCAATTATCAAATGTTGGAAAAGCAGCTGGAGATGAAGTAGTACAATTGTATTTAAAAGATAAATTTGGATCAGTTGTTCGCCCAGTTTTAGAATTAAGAGATTTTCAAAAAGTGAAATTAAATGCAGGAGAATCAAAAACAATCGAATTTACAATCGACAAAGAAAAGCTTTCTTTTTACAATGATAAATTAGAATGGACTGCTGAACCTGGAGATTTTGAAGTAATGATTGGTGCTTCATCAGCAGATATTAAACTAAAATCAGATTTTGAATTAGTGCAGTAATATAGAATGTCAATTAGAATTGGCGTTATGGATTTTATAAAAGGATTTAAATTATTTTAGAACCGTATTTATAAAATCCATAGCGCCAATTCCTTTGTATGAAGCATACAATGCTTTGTCAAAAGCTTCACGTTTTGCTTTTTTATCTTTAGCCTCAGTTTCAACGATCATCTCATTAAAAATTCTTTCCTGCTCTTCGCTGTATTTTAAAGAAGCTTCCAAAAGATACGTTTTAGAAACAAAACCAAAAGAACTCCAGATTTTATCTCTAATTTTTGAATTGATTTTTTTTAACGGATTAGTGGTCATATTCTCCATCATTTTCTTCTAAATTTTGTTTTTGCAGAATAAAGAACTATAAGTGGTGTAAAAGTGTTCTTTTTCTTTCTTTTTTTGATTGTTTTTTTACAGTCAACTATCAAATGTGTTATTATGACGCAATGTACTTGTTTTTTTGATTTTATTTTTAATTTTAACAAAAATTGTGATTTATACACTTTTGTTTTTTTTCTGATTTTAAAAATGGATAAATGCGATTTGTGAAAAATGAAGTAAATTGCGTACACAATTGAAACCAAATGTCATATTAATTATAAAATCAATGCTGAAATCAATTTTAGAAAATAATAAAAATTACCAGCCGGGATTGTCAATTGATAGTGTGATTTTTGGTTTTCATGATAACCAATTGAAAGTGCTGCTGATTAAAATTCCGCATAACGAAAAATGGTCTTTACCCGGCGGATTTATTCCAATTGATCAGGATATTGATACGGCAGCGGTTACTATTTTAAATGAAAGAACAGGAGTTGAAGGTGTTTTTTTAAGACAGTTTGCCACATTTGGAAAAACGAAGCGAAATGATAATCATTTTGGGAATGAAATTTTAAAACATTTAGATATTGATCCCGAACAAGGAAAATGGCTTACGCAGCGTTTTGTAACAATTGGTTATTATGCCTTAGTAGATTTTCTAAAAATACTTCCTAATCCTATTAACAGAAATGAAGTTGTAGAATGGATAGATCATAAAGAAGTTCCGGATCTTATTTTAGATCATCGGGAAATTTTAGACAAAGCTCTCGATACCTTAAGAATAGAGCTGAATTTAATGCCCATAGGATATAATTTATTACCAGAGAAATTCACAATTCCTGAATTGCAAAAATTATACGAAACGATTTTAGATAAAAAACTAGATCGCAGAAATTTTCTTAGAAAAATAACTAATATTGGAATTCTGGTGAAACTTGATGAAAAGAAAAGTAATGTTGCCCACAAAGCACCAAACTTATATTCTTTCGATAAAGAAAAATACAATGAGGTCTTGAAAAATGGATTGAATCAAGGTTGGTAAAATTTGTTAAGTCTGATAAATAATTTGCAATTATGGTATCAATTGAAACATTTCGAAAATTAGCTTTATCATTTGAAAATGCGGCCGAAGAACCACATTTTGAGAAAACATCTTTTCGTGTCAAGAAGAAAATTTTCGCCACTTATGATGAAAAGAAAAACCATGCCGTTTTAAAATTCAATGAAATCGATCAATCTGTATTTTGCGCTTCAAGTGACATGATTTTTTATCCAATTCCGAATAAATGGGGCAAACAAGGTTGGACAATTGTTGAACTTTCAAAAGTAAGGCCAGAAATGTTTGCGGATGCTTTATTACTTTCCTACCAAAGTGTCGCTTCTAAAAAGAAGTAGAGTTTTATAACTTACCTGACAATAGTTCTAAAAGTTAAATTTACCCTTGGCTTCTGAGTAGTTTTTGTTGGAGGAAGTCGATGAAGCCAATGTGTTTGCGTTTCATTTTTCATAACCAATAAACTTCCGTGTTCTAAAATCATAGCAACAACTTCTTTAGTCTCTTTATGTTTGAATGCAAACTTTCGTTCCGCACCAAAACTTAAAGAACCAATAGCACCGTTTTTTTTCAAGTCTTTTTCGGCATCACTGTGCCATGCCATTCCTTCATCGCCGGAATGATATAAATTGAGTAAGCAGGAATTGAAAGTTTCTCCTGTTTTTTCTTCGATGATTTTCTTTAATTCCAACAATTCAGGTGTCCAAGGCAATGCTTTTTTTGTCGTGTTGGAGTAGGTGTATTCAAATTCTTTTTCGCCGTACCATGCGACTTTTCTTTTAGTCAAAATTAATTTCCCAAAGATAATTGCTTCATCATTTTTCCATTCGATTGTATTTAACAGAATATCACGGTAAAAGTCTGCATCTGTTCTCGAAAATAATTTTCCATAATAATTCACCGTTCCATCTTTCGGAAGCAGATTTGTTGTTTCGTCTATTTGAGGATTAAATAAGTCCATTTTTCCATTTTTGATATTCTGTTTTCATGCAATGCCCGCAAGGTCTGAAATTATTTTGCCTTGCTTCATTTTCAGAAGAAAAGAAAACCCGATTTTCTCGTTTCATTCTTTTTCCTGAACTACATTTAAGCGTTCCGTAGATTTTTAATTTTTGGTTGCCACCGAAACAAATTTCGCCTTTTTTAATTTTATTTCGAAGGTCTGAATCTGAAATTTTAGAATGTTGAATCATTTCTTTTTTAGTTGCAGAGGTTCAAAGTAACAAAGAGACAAAGGTTCTCAATCTTTGTGCCTTTGAACCTTTGTCTCTTTGTCACTTAATTTAACGCATCATGAAAAATAACTCCCAGCGTATATCTTTCTCCCGAATGAACTTCGCTTACTCCATGTTTCATATTAACCCGATAATACCCTTTTGAACCTTTTACAGGTCTGAAATTGGTTGTAAAAACCAAAATATCTCCCTTTTTGGGTTTCAAAACAATAGCCTTAGATTGTGCTCTTGGCGTTTGCTGTGTAAGAACAAATTCGCCGCCGGTAAAATCTTCATCAGGTTCAGACAGGAAAAGGACAATTTGAATTGGAAAGTAAACATCCCCGTATAAATCCTGATGGAGCGTATTAAAACCGCTTTTACCGTATTTTAAAATCAGAACCGTTGCTTTTAATTGATTATTATCGTGACACAGTTTTAATAGTTCTTCATGTTTATCAGGGAAGATCGTATTGATATTTAGAACTTTCATCCATGCATTTGCGATTGGGGCTAATTTGGGATAGATTGCTGATCGAATGTTTTGAATTAAATCTGGAAGAGGATAATTGAAATATTTGTATTCACCCAGACCAAATCGATAGCGTTCCATTACAACCGTTTTTCGGTATAAAGCAGGATTGTCATAATCGAATTTTAAATCTTCACATTGTTCGTTATTAAGCACTTTTGGAAGGATTGCGAATCCATTTTCATGTATAGATTCGGTGATGCTTTCCCAGTTTTGAGAAGCAATTTTTGATTGTATGTTTTGCATAATGATTTTTAGATTGAATTTTTTTTGCCGCGAATTACACGAATTGCACCAATTTTTATTTTGATTGATAAAAATTAATTCGTGAGTATTCGTGTAATTCGCGGCGAACAAACAATACCTTAGACGCACTACTTTGCGTCTCTACGGATATGTTTTGTGTAAATTTGGATTATAGATTTATCTGCGCGCCTTCCCAGCCAATTATGGCTGTTTTTCTAGTATTTCCCCACATATAACCGCCAAAGATTCCAGAAGATTGAATTACGCGATGGCATGGAATTAAAAACGCAACTGGATTACTGCCAATTGCAGTTCCAACAGCTCTTGAAGCATTTGGCTTCTCAATTTGATGTGCAATAGTGCCATAAGTTGAAAGCTGCCCCATTGGGATTTTTAGCAGCGTTTCCCAAACTTTCAATTGAAAATCGGTTCCTTTTAGATGCAGTTTTATTTCAGATAATTTGCTCCAGTCATTTTGAAATATAAACAATGCATTTTGCTGCACTAAATCTAGTTTTCTACAGAAAGAAGCATTTGGGAATTTATCTTTTAAGGCATTTACGCCATTGGTTTCATCTTCGGCGAAAGCCATAAAACAAACACCTTTTGAAGTAGAAGCTACAATAATATTTCCAAATGGACTTTCGGCAAAACTGTAATTTATTTCAAGATTTTTTCCGCCGTTTTTATATTCGGCAGGAGTCATTCCTTCGATATTTACAAATAAATCATGAAGACGGCTTGTTCCGGAAAATCCTGTTTCGTAAGCTGTTTCAGAAATGGTTGCCTGATTTTCTTTAAGCAGTTTTTTGGCATGTTCTAAACTAGTATACTGCAAGAATTTCTTCGGACTTGTTCCTGCCCAATCGCTGAAAAGTTTCTGAAAGTGAAACGGACTTAAATGCACTTTTTCGGCAACTTCATCAAGATTAGGCTGCTCTTTAAAATGGACTTTGATATAATCGATCGCTTCTGCGATGCGATTATAATTAATGGTTTCCTGTGTGTTCATTTTCATTCAATTTTATAAGGCAAATATCGATTGGTTTCTGCTGGTATAAAATCCGAATCTTGCGGAAATAGGTTTTTGTTTGTTTCAAGTTTTAGGTTTCACGTTCCAATATAACTTGAGACCTGAAACTTGAAACAAAAAATTATAGTTCTTTTTCCATTTTGTAATTGATAAGTATTTCATTGTGGCGAATGTTTTTTTGTTCGGCTTTTGCAATAAATCCTTTCTTCTCAAAAAATGGTTTTGCTGTAATGCTAATATCTGAAGTTATAATTTTGGAATGTTGTTTTTTTGCTTCTAGCTCTAATTCAGTCAAAAGTTTGTCAGCTATTCCTTGCCTTTGAAAATTTTTATGAATGTAAAAGAAGTCAATATAATTTCCATCTTTTAAAGTTCCAAAACCGGCGATTTGATTTTCAATAAGTATTAATAAAACAAATTGCGTTTCGATAACTTCAAGCCAGCGTTCTTTATTTTCTACGCCAGAAATCCAAGCTTTGATTTGTGCAGTATTATAATCATTCTTACAAACAGATTGTATGGTTTCTATATACAATTGCTGCATTTCGCCTAAGTCTGAAAGTGTGCCTTTTTTGAAAATCATTAATTTGTTGATTTATTGTGATATTTCATTTATTATAGTGTTATAATAATGAAAAATGATTTAATGCGCTGTAGTTTTAGAAAAAACATTAATTACAACAACTCCAATTATAATTAAGCTCAATCCAATTATGGCAGGTAAATCAGGGATTTCTTTAAAGAAAATAGCTCCAATAGTTGTAATTAAAACAATGCCGACTCCTGACCAAATAGCGTATGCAAAACCGACCGGAATAGTTCTTATGGCAAAACTTAAAAAGTAAAATGCAGCAAAGTATCCTACGATTGTAATAATGCTTGGAACAAGTTGAGTAAACTGTTCCGATTTTTTTAATGCAGTCGTGGCAATAATTTCGAAGACAATAGCGATAAATAAAAATAAAAAATTCTTCATAATTAAGTTTTTTTACAAAGTTACGTTTTGTACAAAGCAGGAAGTAATTATTTAAGTTTATCTTTTTTTGTAGAAACACTTATTAATTTGTAGCCCTTTTCAGTTCTTAAAAACTCAAAATGATCCTGTCCAAAATCTGTTTTGTTTTTTGAATTGATGACAATATCCATAATTGGATAGATCCAGTCTTTAGATTCATTACAATTATTGAAATACATTTCGTATTCGGCAGATTCAAAAATATAAGGATTCAAACCGTCGGCAGAAATGAAATAATCTGTTTTTGCAGTATTTAATTCTTGAAGTTTAAGTTTTAAAAAATTGTAATTATTATTTATGAACTTGTTTTTGGGGTTACTTATCCAGCCCATTGGTTCTTTCCAATAAGTAATTTTGTCAAAAGATTGTTTTAAGATATTAGCTTTAGATAAATCTTTGAGCAAAGTGTTTGTCAGCCATTCTTTAAACTCTTTTTCAAAGTTTATAAACGAATAATAATGACCGTCAACTCCTAGAAAACATTCTCTTACTGGATCTTTACTCGGTACTGTCGATTTTTCTAGAGAATAAAAATTAAGATTATCATTGTATGCGAAATCTTCAATTAAAACATTGTTATTGATGTCGATTAGAAACTCGTTTCCTCCAGCCCAGAAAAAGTGTTCTCCATCTCTTACTTTTTCAGCATCTTTTAATCCTATAAAAATTCCATTTCTAACTTTAGTTAAATTACTGTATACTGCAGGAATTATGATTTTACCTTCGCCATTAAACATTCCCATTTTATCCGTTTTACGATCTGTAAATCTTATAAAACCTTCATTTTCACAATCTGGACCATTGTCAAAAATATATAAACTATCACGACCAACGATTTTGCCTGTCTTGGTTAGATAATAGCTTTCCCATTTTTGATTATTTCCTTCCGTAACGGCTATAATATTCTCGAATTTATGAGCGATTGTAAATCCCATAAATTTTGGCTCAATTTTGATGATGCCGTTTTTGTCTTTAAATCCAATGTGAGTCGAATCTTTATCTGGAAATGAGATCCAGATATCATTGCTTTGAGCAAATACTGTTACGTTTAAAAAGAAGAAAGCAGAAAAAAGAATACTCTTTTTCATAAGATTTATTTATCGTAAATGAATTTCTGATTCCTTGTTTTTTGCTTCATCAAAGCAATCGCTGCATAACATTTTAAAATCAGCTTTAGCTTGAAAAACATCAGTCCATTCTTCACCATTATCCAGAAGATATTGTTCACATTCTCCGCACCAAGCAATCTGTGGAAGATCTTCTTCGGCTTCTGAGTAGAAAAAGCCTGTTTTTTCGTCTGAATCTATTGCCATTGCAATATGAATACAGCCAAAAGACATTTCTTTTGAGCCATGTAGTTCACATAAAACATTTTCGATCATTATTTTATAAAATTTTACCTTTTTGCAAGTTGTAAGGTTTCAAATTTAAGCATAAAAAAGAAAATTCTATTTTTAGTTATAGAGTTTTATTAAGGGTTGAATGAGAATCCAACACTAAAAAATAATCTTACCTTGTCTATATTATTTATCCAAGAAGTATCAAAATGAATAGGACCTAAAATCGATTGATAAGAAATAGAAGCTCCTCCAGATAATACAAGACTTGGGTCAAAGCCATCATCCCATTTTCCTTTTGGACTAAATGCCTTACTTATGTATTTATCAAAAGATTCAAACCCAACAGTTGCGATATTAAAATGGGGCGTCAGATAGATTTTTCCCATAAGATTTATTTGAGAAGCAATTTTTAAGCCCATATATTGAGAAACATTGAGTTCGTCTTCATGCAGGCCTGGAAATGAAAAACGATTACTGCCAGAACTTGGGATAATTCCTCCTACGAAATATTTTGCTGCATAACCAAAATCCGAAAACGAGATTTGATCGTTACTAAGTTTATCCTCAAAAATAAAATAAGAATCAAACCCAATGATTCCCGTAATTTTTTTTCTTAAAAGGGCTCTTTTTTCAAAACTGAAACCAAATTTTGTATAACCATTGGTCGAACCAGATATGTGTGTTTGATCTGGATCGTTAAGAGAGGTATAGACATCTGTAAACAATGATCGGGTTATATTTGCTTTTAAAATTGTTCCGTTTTCAGCAAAGAAAACTTTATCCATGTCATTGTAGGAATAATGCATGTTTAGTTCTATGTTGTTTAATGAGTAATTCCTGATGTCGATTGAGTTAGGATTGTATTCTCTGTCGTATTTTGGTTTTAAATTAGCGTATTGATAGTGTAAACCGTAGCCAAAATAACTTTTTAATGAATTTATATTTCTATTGATTTCATTGTTAAATTCAACAGAATTATAAAGTACATTATCTGAAGCTTTACCGTTAAAATAAATCTCTTGCCTTAATAAGGCTCCGTAAAGTTCAGATGACCACCACCAATCTCGGTTTTTTCCAAAATTTTTCTGATAATTAATTCTGACTTTTGGCTGTTCCGCT
The DNA here is from genome assembly GCF_044007415.1 of Flavobacterium sp. FlaQc-28. Classification (NCBI taxonomy): domain Bacteria; kingdom Pseudomonadati; phylum Bacteroidota; class Flavobacteriia; order Flavobacteriales; family Flavobacteriaceae; genus Flavobacterium; species Flavobacterium sp. FlaQc-28. Next base: position 76,434 of record NZ_JBIPCM010000001.1, on the reverse strand, counting down.
ATATCTGCAGTTATAAGAAGGCGAGACGCTCTGGCGAGAACATTTCTGGCGGTGTAATTAAAAATGATTCCAACGCCACGGTAAGTGTCATAATGTACAGATGTGTTTAGTTGATTTTTGGCACGTTCATGACCAAAGATTGTAACACCAAGTTTGTTTTCATCTTTGATGAAATAGTTATATGTAATCTCGTCAAAAAGATTAGTGCCCATTGCTCTGTTAATACCTGCTATTAAGTCTTTTGTGGTATATTTTACATGTGTTTTGAGATTCATTCTTCCTAATACCAGAGCAAGATTTTCCTTGCTTATTTTTTTGTAAATAATGGTATCAAGAATAATTTCTGAGGGCATTTGTGGTAATTCGTGAATACGTTGTTGATACCCTTTTAATTTTTCGGATAAGGCTATTAAAGCAGGAAGATTTTCATTTGTTGCAATTTTACCATCTTTATAGATTTCCGCACTATCGGCAAAATCTGCAGTCGAAAAACGAAGGTTGGGCATGTGATCTACTAAAATATCGCAGAGTTTTCTATTTGCTGGATTCTTAATATTACTAGGGAACATACTGGTTTGCGTTAATATGGTTATAACATTGTTCAGTTTGTCTATTGGTTCCAATCCGCCTCCAACATCACTGCCAATAATAATGTCAGCCCCCATTTGTTGAGCAACATCTGTAGGGAAATTATTTAGAACACCACCATCAACTAATACTGTTTTTTCGTACGACATAGGTTTGAAAATAGCAGGGAGCGACATACTGGCTCTCATTGCATAAGCTAAGCTGCCTTTGCTCAAAATAACCTCTTTTCCTTCAGACAAATCTGTAGCCATAGCTCTAAACGGAATCGAAAGGCTGTCAAAGTTTCTAATGTTATATACCGGGTAAGTTAATTCAGAAAGATATTCTCTTAGATTTTGATCATTTAATAAAGAGCCAATGCTGTTTAGTTTTTTGTTTTTAACCCCGATTCCAACTAAATACCTTTGAAATTCTCTTTTTTCCTCTACGCTGACAGATTTTAATGACTGACCACCGCCAAGTAATTTATCCCAATTAATGTTTTTGGTTAACTTTTCTATACTGTCACCAGAATATCCCATTGCGTATAAACCGCCAATGATACTTCCCATACTATTTCCAACAATAAGGTCTGGAACAATGTGTAAAGAATCTAGTTTTTGTAAAAGCGGAATATGAGCAATTCCTTTTGCGCCGCCGCTTAGTACTAAAACGACTTTGGGTTTCTTTTCCTGCGAAAGAATAATTTGCGGGAGACCGAGTAAAAACAAGAAAGCGAATAAATAAGATGTTTTTTTCAAGATTACAATGTTTATGTATTTGAGAAATAAGGGCTTATTTTTATTTTTAAAATTAAGGACTTATTTCTAAAAAGTAGAATTTTTTGATTAAAATGTTTAAACAGGCAATTTACTTATTCTGAAAAGCATTAAAAATAAAAAACCCTTACATTTCTGCAAGGGTTTTAATATTCAATTTATTTTAAGAAATCTAAAATTGATTTAGTATCTGTAGTACTCTGGTTTGAATGGACCTTCAACTGGAACACCAATATAAGCAGCTTGATCGTCACGTAAAACTTCTAGTTCAACGCCTAATTTAGCTAAGTGTAAAGCAGCAACTTTTTCATCTAAATGTTTTGGTAACATGTAAACTTCATTTTTGTAAGCTGCACTGTTGTTCCATAATTCGATTTGTGCCAACGTTTGGTTTGTAAATGAGTTACTCATTACAAAACTTGGGTGACCTGTAGCACAACCAAGGTTTACTAAACGACCTTCAGCAAGAATGATGATGTCTTTTCCTGCGATGTTGTATTTGTCAACCTGAGGTTTGATTTCGATTTTAGATGCACCGTGGTTTTTGTTCAACCAAGCCATATCAATTTCGTTATCGAAGTGACCAATGTTACAAACAACAGTTTTGTCTTTCATTTGCTCGAAGTGCTCTCCAAGAACGATATCTTTGTTTCCTGTAGTTGTAATGATGATATCAGCATTAGCAATTACAGTGTTTAATTTTTTAACTTCATAACCGTCCATTGCAGCTTGTAAAGCACAAATTGGGTCAATTTCAGTAACAGTTACAATAGAACCAGCACCTCTAAAAGAAGCAGCAGTTCCTTTTCCAACATCACCGTATCCACAAACGATAACTCTTTTTCCAGCTAACATTAAGTCAGTTGCACGACGTACAGCATCTACAGCAGATTCTTTACAACCGTATTTGTTATCAAATTTAGATTTAGTAACAGAGTCATTAATGTTGATTGCAGGCATTGGCAAAGTTCCAGCTTTTACTCTTTCATAAAGTCTGTGAACACCAGTTGTAGTTTCTTCAGAAAGACCTTTAATTCCAGGAACCAATTCAGGGAAACGATCAATAACCATGTTCGTCAAATCTCCACCGTCATCAAGAATCATGTTCAATGGTTTTCTGTCTTCACCAAAGAATAAAGTTTGCTCAATACACCAGTCAAATGATTCTTCGTCAAGACCTTTCCAAGCGTAAACTTGAATTCCAGCAGCAGCAATAGCAGCAGCAGCTTGATCTTGAGTAGAGAAAATGTTACAAGAAGACCAAGTAACCTCTGCACCAAGAGCAATTAAAGTTTCAATTAAAACTGCAGTTTGAATCGTCATGTGTAAACATCCAGCAATACGAGCACCTTTAAGAGGTTGTTCGTCTTTATATTCAGCGCGAAGAGCCATTAAACCTGGCATTTCAGCTTCAGCTAGTTCAATTTCTTTTCTTCCCCAAGCAGCCAGAGAAATGTCTTTTACTTTGAAAGCCACATAAGGCGTAGTCGTTGTACTCATTTATAGTATATTTGTAATTGTAAAATTTTTGCAAATTTACATAATAGCTTTTTATTTTTACTACTTTCTGTCAGATTTGTGAAATCTTTAATTTCTTAATCTTTAGAATGTTAGTTAATAAAGGTTTTTAGAAGCTAATCCTGCTGTCCACTATATCTTTTGTGGTCTCGTAAAAAAAACGAGACCACAAAAGGATGACGTTTCCATCAGGGCTAAAAGATCTGACATTAAATTACAATTCAGTTTTTAAATCAGGAAAATAATTCATAACTTAAAATTCATAATCCATAATTAAAAAGTAATGCCTTTATTTCAAACCATACAATTTAATGAAACCACAAAAATTTTAATTTGGGAAATAACCGAATCGTTCGATGAATTATATAGTAAGGTTACCTTAAAAGAAAAGACACAGCGCAGACTTGACGGAATGAAATCACAACTGCATCAGCGGGCTTTTTTGAGCGTTCGTATGCTGATTCAGGAAATAGGATTTACAGATCATGATTTGCATTATGACGAATTTGGAAAACCTTATTTTGATTGTCATAATCATATTTCGATAACACATTCCTATCATTTTGCGGCAATAATTGTCAGCCATGAAACCGTAGGAATCGATATGGAATTACAACGCGAAAAAATACTTCGCATTGCAGATAAATTTGTCGATACTGAATTTGACTATTTAAATCCAAATGTTTTAGAAGATTACGTAAAGAAACTTACTGTTATCTGGGGTGCCAAAGAAGCCATTTTTAAAATCAGAAACGAGAAAGGCATTAGTTTTAAAGATCATATTAGGGTTGATGATTTTTCTTTAAATAAAGCTAAAACCAACGCCAGTCTTCATTTTGATGATTTAGTGAAAGATTTTAATGTACATTATGAAGAAATAAAATCAGATAATTTTGAGGGTAATTTTACACTGGTTTATGCTTTTGAAAAATAAAATACCTATGTAAAAATCCTAAATTCCAACTTTACAATATTTAAATTTATTGAAAGAAAATAATTAAGCATTATCATCTTTTTTTCGATGTTCAAACATGCTCATGTATAAAAAAGTACTCATTTTTCTGGCACGTCTTTTTAGTATTTCGACATTTTCACCTTCAAAATATTCATCTAAAGTTTGAAACCAATGATTAAGCCAGATTCCAAATTCATTAGAAGTAATCTGCTCGTTAAAATGAGCATCAACTTCATTATGAACAGCAATAGGATTACCATTGTATTTCTTCACGCCAAACAAATTCATTTCCCAAAAATCAGTCAGTTTTTCTAGGTGTGAATCCCAATCTTTAATCATTTCATTAAAATAAAAGCCAATTTCTTCATCGGCTCTTATTTTTTCATAGAATCGATGGACTAGAAAAGAAACATCGGCTCTATTTTCTATTTGTTTTTTACTCATGTAAGACTATTCAAAATAATAAATAAAACACTAAAGAAAGCACTTGCAAGAAGTAAATTAAAAACCACTTTATGCTTCATTTGAGCTAAAATTGAAGTGTTTACAAAGATACAAACTAAAACAATAACAGCCAGTTGTATCATTTGCGGAATAGAAGTTCCATTGGCAAGAATAAACATTGCAGCAGCGGCTCCTAAACAGCTTTGACCAATTACAGCCATTGTTGCAGAACCAATATAATTTTTGTCAAAATTTTCGAATGTTGTTTGATAAAGTGTCATGATATTAAGTTTTAGAATAACAAAGGTACAGGCACTTTGACGCTGTTATTTATGACTTAAATCATAAAACAAAATCTATTTTATCGATATACTTTTCGGTTTATTATTTTTAGTTGTCCCTTTTTTTCAAGTGCTTTTATTGCTCTAATAACGGTTTCAACACGCAGACCAGTTAAATCTCCAATTTGTTGTCTTGTAAAACTAATGAGATGCCCGTTTGCATCTTTTTTAAAATTAAAATAAGCAATTCCGTGATCTATTAATTTTAAAACTCGATGCTCGGGTTCGTGAGTTGATATTTCTGCTGCCATTATAGATTTGTAATACAAGCGCTGGGCAAGATTCTCAATTATTGTAATGCTCACAGAAGGGTTTTCCTGCAACAGTTTCATAAAAGTAACTTTAGGCAGAAGAAAAATTTCAGTGTTTTCTACAGCAATAGCATTTGCTGGGTATTTTTGATTTAAAAATAAAGGAGGTTCTCCAAAAGACTGATCTTTATAAAATATACCCTGAATAAACTCTCTTCCATCATCATTATAATTACTCATTTTAATTTCGCCTGAAATAATTTGATAATAATGTGTTGGCAGATTTCCTTCTTCAAAAAGAATTTCATTCTTATCGATAGTCTTTCTTATCGCATCATATTTTTCTAATAATTCGAGAGCAATCATAAAAATTGATTTAAAGCTGTTTTTACAAAGATAATTCATTCAAAATAGTTCTTCGGCATTAAAAACTTTTTACTTTTACAGCCATTATGGAGCAAAAATTACTCAGTATTCATCGCCAGATTTTAGAGGCTAAGAAAAATGGACAAAAGTTATTGGCCATACTTCTAGATCCTGATAAAATTGTATGGGAAAATTTACATCATTTATTGCTTAAAATAAATGAATCTCCAGCAACTCATATTTTTGTTGGAGGAAGTATTGTTCAGAGTAATGTTCTAGAAGATTTAATACAAGAGTTAAAATTAAAGACAAATCTGCCGGTTGTTTTGTTTCCAGGAGACCCTTCACAGATTTCTCTGCAAGCCGATGCTATTTTGTTTTTATCATTATTGTCTGGACGTAATCCTGATTATTTAATAGAATATCAGGTTCAAGCAGCTCCAATTCTTAAAAAAGCAAATCTTGAAGTTATTTCTACAGGATATATTTTGATTGAAAGTGGTAACGAAACTGCCGTTGCGCGTGTTAGCAAAACGGAACCACTTAGTCGCGAGAATTTAGATCTGGCACTAGCAACCGCTCAAGCAGGTGAAATGTTAGGCAATAAATTAATTTATTTAGAAGCGGGAAGCGGAGCAAAAAATTCAGTTCCACTAGAAATGATACAGTTAATTGCTCAAAATATTGAAATTCCAGTAATTGTTGGAGGAGGAATTGTAGATTTGCATTCCATTAAAAAGGTTTACGAAGCTGGTGCCGATTTGGTAGTTATAGGAACCGCTTTTGAAAACGACAGCCTTTTTTTTGAATCCTAAATAAAACTTTTTACAGTTTATAAAATACCGCACAAATGATAGATTTTTTTCTTGAGAGTTATAAAAATGCACCGCTTTGGCATATTGCCTTAGAGTTTTTGGTTTTTGTGTTTGGAATTTTAAGCGTTTGGTTTGCAAAAAAAGAAAACATCTTGGTTTATCCAACAGGTTTAATCGCCACAGTTATTTCGGTGTATCTTTTATATGTTGCCGGTTATATTGGTGATATGATTATAAACGGATATTTCTCGATTATGAGTATCTACGGATGGTATGTTTGGGGAAGAGGAGGAGCAGTCGAGGATAATCTGCCAATTACCAGAACAAATCTTAATGAAAAAATAATTGGAGTAGTATTGTTTTTAGTAACTGTTTTTGTAGTTTTCGGGATTTATAAATATTTCGATTACGAAATTAGAAATGACAATTATGTCGATATGATATCTTCTGGAATATTTTTTGCAGGGATGTGGTACATGGCCAGAAAAAAAATCGAAAACTGGACACTTTGGATTATTGGTGATATTATTGTAGTACCTCTGTACGCTTATCGCGGACTTGGAATGCTGTCACTTCAATATTTAATTTTTACAATTTTAGCTATTTCAGCTTATTTAGAATGGAGAAAAATCTTAGACAGCAAAAAACAGCTATCATAAAAATTGCTTTATTTGGCCCTGAAAGTACAGGTAAAACCACATTGGCAACACAACTTGCAGAGTATTACGAAACGGAATGGGTTCCGGAATTTGCACGCGATTACCTGCAAGAAAAATGGGAAGAAAATCAGAATATTTGTGTTGAGGCAGATATGATGCCAATTGCTTACGGGCAGACCGCTCTAGAAAATCAAAAACTTTCAAACGCAAAAAAATACTTGTTTTGCGATACCAATTTAATGGTTACCAAAGTTTTCTCTGAAATGTATTATAATGTTTGCGATCCGCTTTTAAATGAGGCCGCACTTGAACATGAATACGATTTGTTTTTTCTCACAGACATTGATGTTCCTTGGGAAAAGGATGATATTAGAGATACGCCAGAAGGCAGGGAAACAGTATTCTCTGTTTTTAAAGAAACCCTGATAAATACTAAAAAGCCCTTTATAACACTTTCCGGTAACAAAGAAAGCCGCTTGGCAAAGGCTGTAGAAATTGTAGATAACTTGGCAATAGCTAAAAAACATGGTTTTAGTTCTGCTGATTTTGTTCAGATATACGAACATGGTATTCCTTTTGAAAATGTGCTAAAACAGTTGGGAATTTTTAAAAACGGAATTACAAAAAGCAGCTTAATAAATCCAGCGACTATCAATAACGGAATTTTAAGTTTGTCTGATATAGAATTTAAAGAAAAGGCTGTTTATTTTGATGCTCAGCGAGGAAATTTAAAAATTAAAAAGTTCGTTCCTGCTTCTGGTGCGGCGACTAGAATGTTTAAGTTTTTAATCGCTTTTCTAAATGATTTCGATATTCAAAAGGAAACGATAAATGCCTATATCAATAGAAAAAAGGATAAAGAGCTTGCTATTTTTATAGTAGGAATGGAGAAATTTCCTTTTTTTGAAATAGTTTATAAAAAGCTAAAAGAAGTTTATCCAGATTTTGATGCTTTAGAAAGAGATTATAAAAATTATTATTTCATAAAGTTATTATTGTCTCCAGATTACTTTAATTCAGCAAATAAACCAAAAGCGGTTTTACCTTTTCATTTGTACAAAACCCATCTTGCAAATCCAATTGAAGAGCATTTGAATGAATGTGTTCATTATGCAACAACAAATAACAGCTCGAATTTGCATTTTACCGTCTCAGAGATTCATCAAAGTTTATTTGAAGAAGCTGTTGATGCCGTTAAAGAGAAAATAGAAAAATCATCAGGAACAAAAATCAACATTGGATACTCCTATCAAAATAAAAGCACAGATTCTATTACAGTTGATGTAAAGAACAAAATTGTGAGAAATCAAAATGAAAAGCTGATTTTTAGGCCCGGAGGACATGGAGCATTAATTGAAAATCTAAATAATCTCGATGCAGATATTATTTTTATTAAGAATATAGATAATGTCATTCAAAATCATATTGATGAAATTACGCTCTATAAAAAGACCTTGGGTGGTATTTTGATTGAAATTCAAGAAAAAGTATTTGGTTATTTAAGAGCAATTGAAAATAACGAATTAAATGAAAGTGATTTTGCTGCAATTATTGAATTTTTAGCAGAGAAGTTAAATATTCAGGTAAGTAAAGATTTTTACAAATTTACTTTTGAACATAAAATTACCAAAATAAGAGAAATCTTAGATCGACCAATCCGAGTTTGCGGAATGGTTCGAAACGAAGGAGAACCGGGCGGAGGCCCATTTTGGGTAATGAATGATAAAGGAGAAGTTTCGCTTCAAATTGTAGAAGCCTCTCAAATTGATCTGCAGAATAAAAAACAACTTGAAATTTTAGAAGCTGCAACCCATTTTAATCCTGTTGATTTGGTTTGCGGAATTAAGAATTTTAAAGGACAAAAGTTTAATCTTGGTCAGTATATAGATCAAAATGCAGGTTTCATTGTAGAGAAAAGTGTAGAAGGCAAAGCAGTAAAAAATTATGAATTGCCAGGATTATGGAATGGTTCAATGGCGCATTGGCTCACCATTTTTGTTGCAGTTCCATTAATAACCTTTAATCCTGTGAAAACCGTAAACGATTTATTAAAAGCGACACATCAGCCACAATAATGGATAACGAAAAAATTATATCAGAATTAAGCTTTAAGGCCGTTAGAAGCAGTGGTGCAGGCGGACAAAACGTAAATAAGGTTTCATCAAAAGTAGTTTTGACTTTTGATCTAGAAGCTTCTCAGGTTTTGTCAGATGAAGAAAAAGCGCTTCTGAAAGATAATTTATCATCTCGCTTAACAGTTGAAAATGTATTGATTTTAAATTGTGACGAAGATCGCAGTCAGATTAAAAACAAAGAGATTGTTATAAAACGTTTTTTAGAAATTATAAAGAAAGGTTTGTTTGTTCCTAAAGTTCGAAAAGCAACCAAAATTCCAAAATCAGTGATTAAAAAAAGGATTAAGGACAAAAAGAGTGTTTCTGAAATAAAGAAGAATAGAAAGAGACCAGAGTTTTAAAAAATGAAGAACCCAGATAAAGATAAACGATCAAAAAGTTATTATTGGGAAGTTTTAGTAATAATCTTTGGGCTTGCGCTCTTTAAGTTTGGAATCGATGAAGGATTTAATGGCTCGATAGGTTATAATTCAAAACGAATGTTGGGCGTGCGTAATGGATATTTAAATGCTCTTTATGGTTTTTTTGCAGTCATCGGTGGTTGTTTGAGTATTTATTCAAAGAGAAAAAAATGAGTTTTTGGAATTTGGAATTTAATTTTTTGGAATTTGTTTTTTAACACTACATTTGCACTGTCTCAAAGGGGTGCTCTAAATAACGAGCTGAGATCATACCCAAAGAACCTGAGCGAGTAATGTTGCTAAGGGAAAAAACGACACTATCAAGCGTGCACACTTTATTTTGTCGTGAAACATTTATTAATTTAACAAAAGAATAATTCCCCCTTTTATTCGTAATTCTTTACGAATGAAAACATTTTTTTTAGGTACTAAGGTACTAAGTTGCAAAGGTTCTAAGGTTCAAAAACTGAGCAGAACCAAATCCATTTTCTTTCTTCTTTTTTCTTTCTTCTTTACACTGGTTTCTACTGCGCAAGAACAGGATTCAACAAAAGTTACTAAACTTGATGATGTGCTAGTTTCTGCAGTTCGTGTTACTTCAAAAACGCCGGTTACATTCAGTAACATGGATAAAAAAGAAATTAAATATCGAAATCTAGGACAGGATATTCCTGTTTTGATGAACTATCTGCCTTCTGTCGTTACAACTTCTGATGCTGGAAACGGAATGGGGTATACAGGAATTAGAGTTAGAGGAAGCGATGCTACAAGAGTAAACGTTACTATAAACGGAATCCCTTATAATGATGCCGAAAGCCAAGGAACTTTTTGGGTAAATATGCCTGATTTTGCATCTTCTCTAGAGAGTTTACAGTTGCAGCGAGGTGTTGGAACTTCTACAAACGGATCTTCTGCGTTTGGAGCCAGCTTAAATATGCTTACAGATAATTACGCTTCGAAAGCAAATGGTGAAATTTCAAGTTCTTACGGAAGTTTCAATTCAAATAAAAATACAGTAAAATTTAGCACAGGTTTGTTAAACGATCATTTTGAGTTGGCAGGTCGTTTATCTACATTGAAATCTGATGGTTATGTAGATCGCGCCAAATCAGATCTAAAATCATATTTTTTACAAGGAACTTACGTTGGAAAAACAACTTTGATTAAAGCTTTGGTTTTTGGAGGAACTGAAAAAACGTATCAATCATGGAACGGAATCGATGCTGAAACTTTAAATTCAAACCGCACTTATAATTCGGCAGGAAAATATAAAGATGAACAAGGAAATGTTCGTTTTTACGATAATGAAACAGATAATTATAATCAAGATCATTACCAATTGCATTGGAGCGAATCATGGTCTGATAAGTGGAGCACTAATCTGGCATTTCATTACACAAAGGGATTAGGGTATTATGAAAACTACAAATATGACGAACCGATTGAAGGATATGGGCCAATTCAGCCTACAAAACAAGTTGAAAATGATTTAGGAGAATTAGTTCCAGGAACTGATTTGATTCGTCAGAAATGGTTAGATAATGACTTTTACGGAACAACTTTTTCTGTAAAATACAAAGAAGAAAAACTGGATGTTATTATTGGCGGAGGCTGGAATAAATACGAAGGCGATCATTACGGAAAAGTAATTTGGGCAAGAAATTCAGCTCAGTCTGAATTAGGCGATCATTATTATGATGATTTCTCGACAAAAACTGATGGGAATATTTTTGCAAAAGCAAACTATCAGTTTACTGAAAAATTAAGTTTTTATGGAGATTTACAATACCGAAATGTACACTATAAAGCCAATAGCGCCCAAACTGGTTTGGTAAATGATAAGTTTAACTTTTTTAATCCAAAAGCAGGTTTAAATTTCGAGATCAATTCAAAAAACAATCTTTACTTTTCTTATGCACGTGCAAATCGTGAGCCTAATAGAACAGATTATGAAGGCGGAAATGTAAAACCTGAAAAATTAAATGATTTTGAGTTGGGATGGAGGTTTAATTCAGAAAAAATTCAACTGAATTCTAATTTCTATTATATGGGTTACAGAGATCAGTTGATTTTAACCGGAAGATTGGATGATGTTGGTGCGCCTATTCGTGCTAATACTGAAAAAAGCTATCGTTTAGGTTTTGAGTTTGATGCGACAATTGCACTTTCAGAAAAATTTATTTTGAGACCTAATTTCACTTTAAGCAGTAATAAAAATGTTGATTTAGCTGTTGATGGACAGTATTACGGAACAACTGATATTGCTTATTCTCCAGAAGTTATTGCAGGGAATATTATAATTTATAAGCCAATTGAGAATTTATACGTTTCGCTGCTGCAAAAATATGTTGGCGAACAATATATGAACAACATCGAATTACCATCGGCAAAACTGGCTGATTATTTTGTAAACGATTTGAATGTATCTTACGAGATTAAGCCAAAATCTGTTTTTAAATCAATCATGATTACTGGTTTAGTAAACAATATTCTAGATAAAAAATATGTTTCAAACGGAGCTATGTGGGATATTTATCCATACTATTATCCGCAGGCAGGAATCAATTTCCTAGCAGGATTAACATTAAAATTCTAAAATATTCTCAAACATAAAAAAGCCTGAAAATTTAAACTTTCAGGCTTTTTTTATGTTAGTTATAAACGCGAATTACAGTTCCGCTCACTTCAACACGATATTGTTTTAATGGATAATCTTTACCGCCAAGTCCAGTAAATAAACTGTACTCCGTTTTATCGCAAGAACAAACGGCATTAATACCGTTAATTGTCATGGCAACGCATGAGTTTAAATCCTGATTAGGACAAGCGGCATCAAAAGCATTATAGGTGCCTCCAGCATTAAAAATAATAATTCCTTTTGCTCCATAATTAGGAATTATTACACCGTTGCTCACAAATTTCAGATTGGAATAAGCCGGCAGGTTCATATCTACAGATAAATTTACAGCGTAATTAGGGATATATGGATTTTTATTGCTGCGCTCGCTGTCACTGCAAGAGAAAAGGATAGAAACGAAGGCGATTATTAGAAAGATTTTTTTCATTATTTTAATAAGAATTAGTGAAACAAAAATAAATTATTTAGATTTGATTTTTATATGATTAACATATAATTATGTACTACAAAAAATAATAGTATATTTGTAATACAAAATCCCGTCCCGATGGGATTTTTTCTATTTATATAAACGATGAAGTTATGAGTAAAGTATCTTATTATACCGCAGAAGGATTAAAAAAATTAAAAGATGAATTGGAGCATTTAAAAAGTGTAATGCGTCCAAAAGCATCTCAAGATATAGCAGAAGCAAGAGATAAAGGTGACTTATCTGAAAATGCTGAGTATGATGCTGCAAAAGAAGCACAAGGTTTATTAGAAATGAGAATTGCTAAACTTGAAGAAGTATATGCTAATGCAAGATTAATTGACGAATCTCAACTTGATGTTTCGAAAGCTTTGGTACTTTCTAATGTGAAAATTAAAAACCAAAGCAACGGAATGGAGATGAAGTATACACTTGTTGCTGAAAGTGAAGCTGATTTAAAAACAGGAAAAATTTCGGTAACTTCTCCTATTGGAAAAGGTTTACTAGGAAAATCTGTTGGCGAAGTAGCTGAGATTACAGTACCAAACGGTGTTTTAAAATTTGAAATTCTTGAAATTTCAAGAGACTAAATTTTCTATTGTTTAACCGTTTAATCGGTTAAATGAATAAACAGTTAAACGATTAACCGAATAAAACAATGAGTTCTATATTCACTAAAATAGTAAACGGAGAAATTCCAGCTTATAAAATCGCTGAAGACGATAACTATTTGGCTTTTTTAGATGTAAATCCTAATGCAAAAGGACATACACTTTGTATTCCAAAACAAGAAATTGATAAAATTTTTGATATGGATGACGAATTGTATTTAGGCTTAATGAAGTTTTCTAAAAGAATCGCGGCAGCGCTGGAAAAAACTGTTCCATGTAAAAGAATAGGAATGGCAGTTGTAGGTTTAGAAGTTCCTCATGCCCATGTACATCTAATTCCGCTTAATGAAATGGATGAAATGCGTTTTCATAATAAAGTAAAACTTTCAAAAGAAGAATTCGAGGCTTTGGCAAAAGACATTCAATCTAATCTTTAAAGAATACAAAAAAATAGAAACACCAATTCAGAATTTGAATTGGTGTTTTTTTATATCTATTTTTTAGACCGGATTAGTTGTTTTATAACTGATTTGAAAAGTAGTTCCTTTTCCAATTTCAGAATGCAGTACTTTGATTTTTCCATTGTGATATTCTTCTACAATTCGTTTAGTCAAAGAAAGTCCCAAGCCCCAGCCTCTTTTTTTAGTAGTAAAACCGGGTTCAAAAATAGTTTTGAATTGATTTTTAGAAATACCGCTTCCAGAATCTTTTACATTTATTTTTACCTGATGAGAATCTAGTTCAATCTGAAGATCTAGATTTCCCTTTCCTTTCATTGCATCAATCGCATTTTTAATTAAATTTTCAATAGTCCAGCTGTGCAGTGTGGGATTAATTAGAGCAAAAACTTGCTTTTCAGGAGCCTGATACGAAAACGAAACCTGTTTAGAAAATCTAGATTGTAAATATTCATAGGTATTCAAAGTTTCTGCCACAATATCATTCGGTTCTAAAACAGGAACAGAACCAATTTTAGAAAAACGATCTGTTATGGTTTGCAAACGCTCAACATCTTTTTCGATTTCAGCTGTGATAGATTGATCGATTTCTTCCGTTTTCAAAATTTCAACCCAACCAATTAATGATGATAATGGAGTTCCAATTTGGTGCGCTGTTTCTTTGGCCATTCCTGCCCATAATTTATTCTGAGTTGTCATTTTTGTGCTTTTGTAAAAGTTGTAGATCAAAGCACCGCACAAAAAAATAATCAATAATAAAGCTACAGGATAATATTTTAATTTATTGATCAAAGCCGAATTGCCATAGTAGATCTGTTGAAATTTACCAGGAGCATATTCAATTATAACAGGATCATTCTCGTTTTTAAGATTATTTAAAAACTTAACAGACTCTTTTCTATCATTAATTACGTGTTCAGGAACATTTACTGAGCTTATAACTTTGTCATACATTACTAACATTACTGGTACAGAAGTGTTGTTGTTTATGATTTCAAGAGGTAAATCAAGATCAGTATTTTCATCTGCATTAATTAATGTTTTTTGAGCATTAGCCCAAAGATTCATTTTTAATCTTTCCTCATTTTTAAAGATTTGGAAAAAAGTATAAGTATTCCAAAGAATCAAAGAAATGATTAAGAAGGAAATAAAAATAATGATCCAACGGGTTGTATTTCTACTTTCAGAAAAACGCATAAACTAATTTTTGAGGTATAAATATAACGAAATAAACGCATTTTATATTTCGAAGAACTTTAAAGATTTTTTGTTTTTATCTTGCAAAACTATTTCTCGAAGTTAAACGATTTATATACTTTTGTAAGCCCGAAGTTGAGGTTCGGTTAAATGGAGAAATTATGATCAGCATAGACCCAAAAGAGATAACGACAGTAAAACTGCAAGGATATTTGCAAAGTGCCGTAGGCCCAAGGCCAATTGCTTTTGCAAGCACCATAAGTGTAAATGGAGTTCCCAATTTATCTCCCTTTAGTTTCTTCAATGTGTTTAGCGCTAATCCGCCAATTTTAGTTTTTTCGCCGTCAAGACGTGTTCGAGATAATACAATAAAACACACCTTGATCAACGCTGAAGCAACTCGAGAAGTTGTAATTAATGTGGTTAATTACGATTTGGTACAGCAAACATCATTGGCAAGTACAGAATATGGAGATTGTGTAAACGAATTTATAAAAGCAGGTTTAACTCAAATTCCTTCAGATTTTGTAAAACCATATCGAGTAAAAGAATCTCCAGTTCAGTTTGAATGTAAAGTGACTCAGATTATTCCTCTAGGAACTGAAGGCGGAGCAGGGAATTTGATCCTTTGCGAAGTAGTTAAAATTCATATTCATGAAGCAATTCTTGATGAAAATGGAGCAATCGATCAACATAAAATCGATTTGGTTTCAAGACTTGGCGGAAATTGGTATTCTAGATCGAATCAAGGGTTATTTGAAGTACAAAAACCGCTTACAACTTTAGGTGTTGGTGTTGATGCAATTCCAGATTATATCAGGCAAAGCCCTGTGTTTAATGGAAATGACCTTGGGAAATTAGGTAATATTGAATCCTTGCCTACAAAAGAAGAAGTTAGTATATTTGTGAAAGAAAATTTTGCTGTGAAAGGAGTTTTAAGCTCAGACGATCAGAAAAAAATCCATTTAGAAGCAAAAAAATATCTCGATAAAGAAGATATTACCTCGGCTTGGAAAGTGCTTTTAGCTAAAAAATAAGAATAGAAACAATAATTAATATAGACGAAGATGGAAGTTATAGGAAAAGTAAAAGTGGTTAATCCTCAGCAGCAAGTTAGTGCTTCATTCAAAAAAAGAGAACTAGTAGTTACTACAGATGAGCAGTATCCACAGCACATTTTAATCGAATTTACACAAGATAAATGCGATTTATTAAGCAGCTATAAGCAAGGAGAGGCAGTAAAAGTTTCTATCAACTTAAGAGGAAGAGAATGGGTTAATCCACAAGGAGAAACTAGATATTTTAATAGTATTCAAGGTTGGAGAATCGAAAGACTTGCACCAGAAGGTCCTGCACAAACTCCAGCAATGCCGGCAGCAGAAGCTTTTGCTCCAGCAACAAATTTAAACGAAGACGAACCAGACGATTTACCGTTCTAAGAGTTTGTAATTCAGTTTGTTAAATTCCAAATTCCAATTCATTTTCGTGAATTTGGAATTTGGAATTTTATTTTTACACGCGGTTTATGTAATAAATGACAGTATTGTGTGTAATATCTTTGTCAAAGTTTTAAACTTTGACAAAGATTCACAACGCTTGAAATTTGGAATTTAAAAATTTTAGAATTTAAAAAATGTACTACGTATTCGAAGATCTATTTTTCCCGCCAGTTTCAGAAGCTGATGAAGAAGGTATTCTTGCAATTGGAGGGGACTTAAATCCAGAACGATTAAAGCTCGCTTACAGAAACGGAATTTTTCCGTGGTTTAATGAAGGTGAACCAATACTTTGGTGGTCGCCAGATCCAAGAATGGTTTTGTTTTTAGATGAATTGATTGTATCTAAAAGCATGCGGAATATTTTGAATAGAAATCAATTTAAAGTGACCTTTAATCAGAATTTTGAAGACGTGATTTCAAATTGTCAGAAGATAAAAAGAGACGGACAAAACGGAACCTGGATTTCGAACCAAATGATTGAAGCGTATTGTAAACTTCATGCTCAGGGAATTGCAAAATCTGTAGAAGTCTGGCAAGATGAAGAACTGGTTGGCGGTTTGTACGGAATAGATTTAGGACATATTTTTTGCGGTGAAAGTATGTTTTCGAAAGTTTCAAATGCCTCAAAAACTGCTTTTATAGCTTTAGTGAATTATTTAGAAAACCAAAACTACAAATTATTAGACTGTCAAGTTTACAATCCGCATTTAGAGAGTTTGGGTTGTCGCGAAATTGACCGTGATGAATTTATGACAATTTTAAAAAGTAAATAGAATGAGTGCAGTTCATATTGTAAAGGAAATCTATATTTATCCGATAAAAAGCTTGGCAGGAATCAGCCTTCAATTTGCTTTGGCTGAAGAAATGGGTTTTGAAAATGACCGAAGATGGATGCTTATTGATGCAGATAACCAAATGATTACACAAAGAGAATATCGCATTATGAGTCAGTTTTATCCGAAGATTTCAGATGGAAAAATCAGTATTACTTTTAAAGATCAAAAACATGAATTCTCTATCGATGAACATTTAGACAATTCGCTGGATGTGAATGTTTGGGATGACAAAAGTGAAGTGGTTGAAGTAAATCAAACAACTTCAAAATGGTTCAGCCAGCATTTGGGTTTCGAATGTAAATTAGTCAAAATCCTAAAAAATGGAGATCGTAAGCACGAAAGCTCCAGAGTAAAAGAAACTTTCAATGTAAGTTTAGCCGATGGTTATCCTTATTTATTAATTGGTACAAAAAGCTTGGATTTTTTGAATGATAAACTCGATGAAAAAATCACAATAAAAAGATTTCGTCCAAACATTGTAGTAAGCAGCGAAAATCCTCATGAAGAAGATGATTTTAAGACTTTTGCCATTGGAGAAGTTCAATTTAAAAACATAAAACCCTGCGGAAGATGTATTATGGTAAATAATGATCCAGAAAACGGGCGACTCAAAAAAGAACCTTTAAAAACGTTAAGTAAATACAGAAATGTAGATAATTCGGTTTTATTCGGGACCAATATTGTGAGTTTGAATTCTGGAATTGTTAAGGTAGGAGATGCACTTGTTTTCTAGAAGTTCAACTTTGTAAAATTCCACTTCAAAGTATTAAAAATGATTATTTCATTTTTTAAAGTTGGCAGCTCTAAAATTAATTTTAAGGTTTCATGCGCCATCATATTTCCAATAATTCCAGGTAATGTTCCTAAAACTCCATTCAAATTGCAATTCGGAACATCTTTTGGATCTGGCATTTCGGGAAATAAATCTCGTAAATTTTTACTTCCGTTGTGATTAAAAACGGCAATTTGTCCTTCAAATCTCAAAATACTGCCATAAACCAAAGGTTTGTTGAGTTGAACGCAAGTATCATTTACTAGATAACGTGTTGTAAAATTATCTGAACCATCTACAATTATATCATATTGATTAATGACTTCTGAAGCATTTTCTAAAGTTAATTTCTCAGTAATAGCAGCAACTTCAATAAGCGGATTTAATTTTGATACTACGTCTTTTGCCACAATTGCTTTTTGCTGTCCAATTTTGTCTTCTGTATATAAAATCTGTCTGTGAAGATTGTGAATTTCAATGGTATCAAAATCCATAATTCCGATATAGCCCACACCAGCAGTGGCAATATATTGCAAAATCGGGCAGCCCAAACCGCCGGCACCAATTATTAAGACACGTGCTTTTTTTAATTTTTCCTGACCTTCATCACCAATTTCAGGTAACATGGTTTGTCTGTTGTAACGTAAAAATTCTTGTATAATACTCATTATTTTACTCTTAAAGTCTTAAAGTTTGAAAGTTTGAAAGTGGAAAGTCAAAAGTTGGAAAATTAATTATCGAATGTAATAGACTTTATGATTTTTGATTTTCAAACTTTCGGCTATATGCTTTGTCCCAATCTTTCCATACTGGTTCGTAACCTTTACTTTTTATGATTTGTGCAATTTCATCTGCAGAGCGTTCATCACTGATTTCGAATTGCTCTAATGACTGCGGGTCAACAACATATCCGCCTGGGTTTGTTTTCGAGCCTGCACTCATGCTGGTAACGCCTATGGGAATAATATTGTTTCTGAATTTTTCGTTTTCTCTCGTTGAAATCGAAATTTCCAAATCTTCATTCCATAAACGATAGGCACAAATTAACTGTGTCAAATCTTTATCGTCCATTATAAAATTTGGTTCAATAATTCCTTCAGCAGGGCGAAGGCGAGGAAAGGAAACAGAATATTTGGTCTGCCAGTATTTTTTTTGAAGATAATCTAAATGTAAAGCATTAAAAAAACTATCCGTTCGCCAGTCTTCTAAACCTAGTAAAACACCTAAACCAATTTTATGAATTCCAGCCGTTCCAATTCGATCTGGAGTCTCCAGTCTGTAATCAAAATTTGATTTTTTACCTTTTGTATGGTATTTTTTGTAAACTTCCTGATGATAAGTTTCCTGATAAACCAAAACGGAATATACTCCGGCATTGTGTAAACGTTCGTAATCTTCTGTAGAAAGCGGCTGTACTTCAACGGAAATAATCGAAAAATCGTTTTTGATAAGGTTTATCGCGTTTAGAAAATAATTGATGTTTACTGTATAATTAGCTTCTCCAGTAACCAGCAAAACATGGTCAAAGCCTGTGTTTTTTAAGGCTTCAATTTCGATTTTTATCTCGGTATCTGTAAGTGTTTTTCGTTTGATTTTATTGTCTAAACTAAATCCACAATAGGTACAAATGTTTTGACATTCGTTACTTAAATAAAGCGGCGCATACATTTGAATCGTTTTTCCGAAACGTTTTTTGGTAATTTCATGACATTTTTGTGCCATTTCTTCTAGATAGTTTTGAGCTATGGGCGAAATTAAAATCAAGAAATCATCGAGAGTATATTTAGTTTTAGCCAAAGTTCGCTCAACATCTTTTGATGTGGTTTTATATATTCTAGATTGGATTTCATCCCAATTATATTGCCCGAAAATGGATTTGAATGTGCTCATTGGATTGTTGTTATTTCACGCAGATTTTGCAGATTTGGGCAGATTAAAATTGATTTATATTTTTGATACTCTTCATTCTTTTTTTATATTTTATTGGCAATTCTTTTTATATCATTTAAGATGTTAAGGGTATTAAAGTTTACAAGTAAACCTAATTTTATATTAGTTAGTCGGAGATAGGTTGCAATTTGCTTGTAATGTATCGGTGCTAATTCTTCGACAGATTTTAATTCAATTATTACTTTATCTTCGACTAGTAAATCGAGTCTAAAAGCGGCATCTAATATTATTTCTTCATAATTAATTATAATTTCTACTTGTTTTTTGACTTTCAGTTCTAATTTTTCTAATTCATAGAATAGAGCACTTTCGTAGACAGATTCAAATAACCCTGGTCCCAAATTATTATATACTTTAAAAATTGCTCCTCGTACTAGATATGAGATTTCGTTTTCTGTCATTATTCTTTAGTTTTAAAATTGCTTAAAATTAAAGAATTTTCTTTCGTTTTTAACGAATCGTTTTTTGAAATTTGCAGTTTAACAATTTATTAATCAATATAAAATCTGCTTAAATCTGCAAAATCTGCGTGAAACAAAATTTTAATCATAAAGAAATGAAGTCAAAGGACTAGAAGCCACGGCGTAATTTTGCTGGTTAGCAATTTTGGCTTCAAAAGCTTTTCTTCCTGCAATAACCGCTTCCTTAAATGCTTCAGCCATTAATTTTGGGTTTCCTGCAACGGCAATTGCGGTATTTACCAAAACGGCATCAGCGCCAATTTCCATGGCTTTTGCAGCATCAGAAGGAGCGCCAATTCCTGCATCAACAATAACTGGAACATTGCTTTGTTCGATTATAATTTCTAGAAAATCAATTGTTTTTAAGCCTTTATTACTGCCTATTGGTGATCCTAACGGCATAACTGCCGAAGTTCCTGCGCTTTCTAAATGTTTGCACAACACAGGATCAGCGTGAATGTAAGGCAGTACAAAGAAACCTAGTTTAGCCAGTTCTTCGGTTGCTTTTAAAGTCTCAATGGGATCAGGCAGTAAATATTTTGGATCTGGATGAATTTCGAGTTTTACCCAATTTGTTTCTAAAGCTTCACGGGCCAATTGTGCAGCAAAAATGGCCTCTTTTGCATTTCTTGCGCCAGAAGTATTGGGTAATAAATTGATATTTGGGTGTTGTAAATGCGATAAAATAGCATCGGTATCAGTTTCCAGATCAATGCGTTTCAAAGCAACTGTAACTAACTCACTTTCTGATGCTAAAATAGCATCCTCCATTTCGTGATTGGAACCAAATTTTCCTGTTCCCAGAAATAAACGCGATTTAAAGGATTTGTCTCCAATATTAAACAATGACGTTTGCATATAATTTTTCGTTTAATTGTTGAATTAATAGTTCTTTTTCGTCACTTTTTGTGATGATACCTGAAACTGCAATTCCGTGAATTCCAGTTTCAATCAACGGATTTAAATCTTTCAAGGTGATTCCTCCAATTGCATAAACAGGAATTTCAATGTTATTTTTTTTCAATTTTTCAAGGATTTCATAGTAACCAGATAAACCTAATATGGGACTTAATTTTTCTTTTGTACTAGTAAATCTAAAAGGGCCCAAACCAATATAATCGCAGCCATTTTTTGCATGATTTACTATGTCTTCAAATGTATTTGCAGTTCCGCCAATAATTTTTGTTGCGCCTAAAATTGCCCTTGCTTCGTCGATTTTCATGTCTGATAAACCTAGGTGAACGCCATCGGCAGCAATTTGTTGAGCGAGATATAAATTATCATTTACAATAAAGTTGGCGAGATATTCTTCGCATAAAAATTTTACCGCTTCGGCTAAAGCAAAGCTGTTTTTTGCAGTCTGATTTTTAAATCGCATTTGTATCCAGTCGCATCCAGCATCTAAAGCCTGATGAATGTTGTACAATTGTTGTTCGATTGTTTTTCCTTGTGAAATGTATTGCAATTTATTGTACATGATGATATCCGATTAAAGTTGATGTTGAACTCAGGTATTTTTCTATGTAGGTTTTAGCATTTTTACAAGCTTCATATAAAGTTTGGTTTAATGCCAGATTTGAAGCAATCGCAGATGATAATACACAGCCTGAACCATGTTTTTCTGAACATTTTTTATCTGACGGAAGCAAATCAAAAACTTCATTTTTTAGAAATAAATGATCTGTTCCAACAGCTGTTTCGTTATGTCCGCCTTTCAATAAAATATTAGTGGGAATTTCATTTTGCAACCAAAGTTTCTTTGAAATAAACCCAGGATATAAAATTTCAATTTCATTATAATTGGGTGTGATTAGATCTATTTTAGATAATATCTTATTTAAATCCGAATAATCAGTAATTGAAAGAAATTCAAATTTAGTTGTTGATTTTAAAACAGGATCCCAAACTATTTGCGTAGTTGGAGACAGCAGTTTTATAGTTGAAAGAATCCGATTTAAATAATGTGCAGAAGGAACAATTCCAATTTTGACCACGCTGATTTTATAACTCAGAAAAAGAGTTTCAATTGAGCGAATCACAAAACTTAAATCTGTCCACTGAATTTCATAAAATGTATCTTCAGTTTGAATAGTATTGGCAGTGATAACCGCAAAACCATTGACATTATGCTGCTCAAAAGTTTTTATATCGGCAAGAATACCAGCTCCTCCCGAAGGGTCAAGGCCGGCTATTGTAAGTACGAAAGGACGATTTGCTGACATGATTTAAATTCTTTTACAGGGTTTGTATTGCTCCAAACAGCACCTAGAAGTGCGATGTTATCAAAACCATTCTCGAGTGTTTTTTGAATATTTTCAGAATTAATTCCGCCTAAAGCAATGATTTTTGTTTTGTAATTTGTTCTTGATTTTAATGCTTCAAAGAGATCTGTTTTGGGATGATAGTTTTCTTTTGAAATACTTTTAAAAATTGGACTTAAGAATGCGTAATTGAAATCATTTTCTAGTGAATTAAAATCGTCTATAGAATGTGTTGATGTTGATGTAAACTCGTTTTTATCTTTATCAGAATCTGAAAACTTTGAAAAAAGATGACGTTGATTTTTTCTTTCTTTTTCAGCAAAATGAAAACGAATAATTCCTAAATCGTCAGCCAATTGATGATGATTGTGCAAGACAAGTTTAGTTCTATATTCTAATTTAATTTGTTGAATGAATTGCGCCATTTCATATTCAGAAAAATCAGGTTTTCGAATGTGAAGCAAACACAATCCTTCTTCAAATAAAGAATGAATTGTCTTGATTTCATCTGTAACAACAAATGGATTAGAGATTACAATCATATCTTTCTTCTATGTTCTTTGCTCTATTTTCTAAATATAAATCTCTTTTCCCTGCTCAATAAATTCCTCTGATTTCTCCTGCATTCCTTTTTCTGCGGCAGCGACATCTCTAATTTCCTGAGATATTTTCATAGAGCAGAATTTTGGTCCGCACATCGAACAAAAATGAGCCACTTTTGCACCATCGGCAGGAAGTGTTTCATCGTGAAATTCTCTCGCTGTATCTGGATCTAAAGCTAGATTAAATTGATCCTCCCAACGGAATTCAAAACGAGCTTTACTTAAAGCATTGTCGCGATACTGAGCTCCTGGATGACCTTTTGCTAAATCTGCTGCATGCGCTGAAATTTTATAGGTGATCACGCCATCTTTTACGTCTTTTTTATTGGGTAAACCAAGATGTTCTTTTGGTGTTACATAACACAACATGGCACATCCGTACCAGCCTATCATAGCGGCTCCAATTGCTGATGTTATATGGTCATAACCCGGTGCAATATCGGTTGTTAAAGGGCCTAAAGTGTAAAACGGAGCTTCATGACAATGTTCTAATTGTTTGTCCATGTTTTCTTTAATCATGTGCATTGGTACGTGTCCTGGACCTTCAATAAAAACCTGTACATCATGTTTCCATGCGATTTTGGTTAGTTCACCTAAAGTTTCTAATTCGGCAAATTGTGCGGCATCATTAGCATCTGCAATCGAACCCGGGCGTAACCCGTCTCCTAAAGAAAAAGCAACATCATATTGTTTCATAATCTCGCAGATTTCTTCAAAATGAGTATACAAGAAGTTTTCTTTATGATGAAATAAACACCATTTCGCCATAATTGATCCACCGCGAGAAACGATTCCTGTTACGCGATTTGCAGTTAAATGAATATAGCGAAGTAAAACTCCAGCATGGATTGTAAAGTAAGAAACACCCTGTTCTGCTTGTTCTATTAATGTATCGCGGAAAATTTCCCAAGTTAAATCTTCGGCAATTCCTTTTACTTTTTCTAAAGCCTGATAAATAGGAACAGTACCAATTGGAACAGGCGAATTACGAATAATCCATTCTCTAGTTTCATGAATGTTTTTTCCTGTAGATAAATCCATAATCGTATCGGCGCCCCAGCGACAAGCCCAAACAGCTTTTTCTACTTCTTCTTCAATGCTTGATGTCACGGCACTGTTGCCAATATTGGCATTAATTTTCACTAAGAAATTACGCCCCACAATCATAGGTTCACTTTCAGGATGATTGATGTTATTCGGGATTATGGCTCTTCCGCAAGCCACTTCAGAACGGACAAATTCAGGGGTTATTTTGCTTTTCGGAGTATTAGCTCCAAAACTATGGCCGCCGTGCTGGCATTGCATTGCTTTTGTTTGTTCATTTAAAAGTTCGATACGTTGGTTTTCGCGAATAGCAATGTATTCCATTTCAGGAGTAATAATGCCTTGTTTCGCATAATATAACTGCGTTACGTTTGCGCCTTTTTTTGCACGTTTTGGCTGATGAAGATATTCAAAACGAAGATGATTCAGGTTTTCGTCTCGCAATCGGCTTTGACCGTAATCTGAAGTGATTTCATTTAAAATTTCGACATCATTTCTATCTAAGATCCAACTTTCGCGTAAGCGCGGAAGTCCTTTTCTAATATCAATTTCAACATTTGGATCAGTATAAGGACCAGATGTGTCATAAACGGTTACGGGAGGATTTTTTTCAATTCCTCCGTTTGAAAGTTTGGTGTCGCTAAGATGAATCTCGCGCATAGCCACTTTTATCGGATGAATTTCTCCATCGATGTAAACTTTCTTAGAATTAGGAAATGGTGTTCTTGATATTTGTTCTTCTGTAGTCATAATATTTTGGTTTCAAGTTTCAAGTTGATTCTGATTGTGTTTGTCTCACAAAGTTTTTCTGTAGAGGCGCACAGCAGTGCGTCTACGCGCAGTATATAATTGGAATTTGGATTTTTAAAGAATTGGAATTTAAATCTTAACCTCCCTGCGTAGCAGAAATAATTAAAATTTCGTCAGTTTCTTGTACGAAGAATTCGTTCCATTTAGTTTTTGGAACAACGCTATTGTTAATAGCAACAGCGATTCCGTTTTGCTTGTGGGGAATTTCGAGATCAAGTAATGACTGAATGCTTAAAGATTCAGCATTAAAATGTTTAGTTTGTTGGTTGATTTTTAGTTCCATTCCTTTGTTTTTTTCGGTTTATTAAGATTCACTGAAGTGAATCTCTACCTTAGGAATGGCTGCAATTGCGCATAAAAATGCGCTCAGAAGTCATCTTACTTTTCCCTACGCTAGTATGAACTAGATCAGGTTCAGAGGGTAAAATCTCAGCCTGCAAATTGCAGACACCCCTAAAGTGTGAAGCAAATGTAATAAAATTTGTTTAGAAGTTTCAGGTTTTAAGTTTCAAGTTTTTTGAAAACTGAAAACTGTGATTGAAAACTATGATTGTAATTGAAAACTATTTAGTTCTCGTCCAGCAATCTTCAATATGATCGTTGACCATTCCTGTGGCCTGCATATGGGCGTAGATAACAGTTGAGCCGACGAATTTAAAACCGCGTTTTTTTAAATCTTTGCTGATTGCATCAGAAATTGGAGTTGTTGCAGGAACATCTTTTAGAGTTTTTGGATTATTGTCAATGGGCTTTCCATTTGTGAATTTCCAGATATAATCAGAGAAAGTTCCAAATTCATCCTGAATTTTCATAAAGGCCTGAGCGTTTGTAACTGCTGATCTAATTTTGAGTTTGTTTCGAATGATTCCGGTATTTTGAAGTAATTCTTCGATTTTATCTTCAGAATAGCCGGCGATTTTTTTATAATCGAAATTGTCAAAAGCTGTTTTGAAGTTTTCCCTTTTGTTTAAAATGGTAATCCAGCTCAATCCGGCCTGAAAGGTTTCCAGAATTAAAAATTCAAATAGAGTAGGGTCGTCATAAACAGGAGTTCCCCATTCTTCATCATGATATTTTTTGTATAAATCGCTTGAACTGCACCAGCCGCAGCGAATGATATTTTCGTTTTTCATTATTTTCCAATTTGCCAGCTGTAGCCTTTTACAGTTGGAATGTAAGCCGAACGGCCTATTATAACTAAATTATTATAGATTTTTTTGTTGTATTTAATGCCAATTGCATTGCCGGAAGTATAGAGTTTATTTTCTTTAAATACCACTTTTAATCGCCCGTCTTGAAGTTTAGCATCAGATATTTTTTCAATAAACCACGTTGAATGCCATTTAACTTCGATTTCATTTTGGGCAGTTTTGGTTACGCTTTTAACAAGTTTGACTGCTTCTTTTTGAATTTCAAAGTTTTGAGTAAGCTCTTTTTGAGTTAAGGTTTGACCAATTTTACAGTTGCTTAATATTTTATGAAGGTTTGTAAAGCTTAATAATTTATTTTCGGTTGGGTCTTTTTTTGGTTCAGAAGCGGCGGTGCTAATCAGTGTTTTTGATTCTTGAGTACGCTTGTTAATTTTGATTGGCTTTTTTACAGCAAAAATATTTTTTCTACTAGAAAGGGAGTCAGTAAGAATTTCTTTCTGTACAATGGTTTTTGAAGAAGCAGAGGAAATTTCTTTTAGCGGTGCCGTTTTCAAAGAATTAACAGGGGACACTTTTTTCTTAGGCTGTTTTTTCTCATCATTTCCGCAGCCGAAAAAAAGGAAAGCGATAAGGAATACTAATATCGTATAGTTTTTTTTCATGGCTTCATTTTGGTTTATCCTTTGTGAGTTGAGCCTTCCTCGTTCAAATATTTTTTTATCAAATGATGTCCAGCATAGATTAATGGGGTTAGTAAAATTGCAATTGATAATTTAAAGGTATATCCAATTAAAGCGGAAGAAAGAAAAGTATCAAAATCAATTTTTCCAGGCAGCCAAAAAGCAATTCCAAGAACAATAAAGGAATCAAATAATTGCGAAACTACGGTTGAACCGGTTGTTCTAAGCCAAATTTTTCGTTCACCTGTGCGTCTTTTAAAGAACCAAAAAATCCATACATCAATTAATTGTGATGCCATGAAAGCGATCAAACTTCCAACAATAATCCACATACTTTGCCCAAAAACAGCTTGAAATTGCTCATCGTTTACAGGGCTTATCCCTTTTGCAGCAGGAATTACTATTGCCATAAACAGAATTAGAAAAGCGTAAGCGATCAAACAAGCAGTTATAAAAGAGAGTTTTTTTACTCCTTTTTCTCCAAAATATTCATTAATCAAATCTGTTGTCAGAAAAACAACGGGCCATGGCAAAATTCCAATGCTCATTACAAAAGGACCAATTTGAATCAGTTTTCCACCAATAAGTTCGGCAACAACCGCATTAGTTATAAATATTCCGGCAAGGACTACAAAAACAATTTCTTTTCGGGTTTTAAACATCTTAATTTGGTAAATGATGTTTCAAATTTAAGCTATTTTCTTTATAACTTAAAAAGGATTGATTTTAAATTGACTTGTAGTTTTAAGTGAATATGAAAGTTAAAATTCTATTTTGAACGCTGATTTTAGTTACATTTGGAACAATAACATATTAGTTAAAAATTAATGATAATGAAAAAATTAATGACAATTTTTCTCATGGGAACAACTTTTTTTGCAGCTACCGCACAAATAAATTCAGATAACCCATTGCTCAAAAACTGGACAAGACCATATGGAGGAGTTCCTGCGTTTAATGAATATAAGGTAGCAGATTTTAAGCCGGCAATTCAGTTTGCAATTCAAGAAAAACTAAACGAGATTGATGCTATTGCTAATAATCCGAAGGCCCCGACTTTTGAAAATACAATTGCTGAGCTGGAACGTTCTGGAAAAACAATTACTAGGATTTTGACGGTATACGGAATTTACAGATCGAATTTGAGTACACCTGAGTTTAGTGCTGTTGATCGCGAGATGTCTCCTAAGTTTTCTGAATTCTCTGATAAGATCAATCAGAATAAAAAGCTTTTTGCTAGAGTTGAGACTTTGTACAATTCTAAAGAAAGTAAAAAACTAACCAGTGAACAACAGCGTTTAATCTGGTTATATTATACTGATTTTGTTCGTGAAGGTGCTAAATTAAACGAGGCAGACAAAGTTAAGGTTGCTGATATTAATAAAAAACTGGCGAGTCTTTTTACTAAATTCAGTCAAAATTTATTGGCTGAGGAAAATAATCAATATGTAGCTTTAAAAACCGAAAGTGATTTTGATGGTTTACCGCTAGAAGTAAAAAATGCTGCTATTGCTGAAGCAAAAGAGAGAAAACTTGATGTTTTGGGCTGTATTGCCAATACACGTTCTTCAATTGAACCATTTTTAACTTTCTCGAATCGTAGAGAATTAAGAGAAAAAGCTTTCGATATTTTTGTGAAACGTGGTGATAATGGAAATGCAAATGATAATAATGCGACTTTGGTTTCTATTTTGCAATTGCGTACTCAAAAAGCGAAATTATTAGGATTCCCAACTTTTGCAGATTGGAGTTTGTCTAATAAAATGGCAAAAGATCCTAAGAAAACATTAGATTTGATGATGTCAGTTTGGGAACCTGCAGTTGAGAAAGTACATCAAGATGTTGCAGAAATGCAGAAAATTGTAGATGCCGAAGGTGGGAAATTTAAGATTCAGGCTTGGGATTATCGCTATTATGCTGAGAAAGTTAGAAAAGCAAAATATGATTTAGATCAAAATGAGGTTAAGCCTTATTTGCAATTAGAGAATTTGCGTGAAGGAATGTTTTGGGTTGCTGGGGAGTTGTTTAATTTAAGCTTCAAGCAAGTTACAACTGTTCCTGTTTATCATCCAGATGTTCGTGTTTGGGAGGTGAGTAATAAAATAACAGGAAAAACAGTTGGGTTGTGGTATTTTGATCCGTATGCACGTGCTGGTAAACGTTCGGGTGCTTGGATGAATGCGTATCGTGATCAGCAAAAAATGGATGGTGAAGTTCTTACGATTGTATCTAATAACTGTAATTTTATTAAAGGTGCAGCAAACGAGCCTGTTTTGATTTCTTGGGAAGATGCAACTACATTGTTTCATGAGTTTGGACATGCGCTTCATGGATTATGTTCTAACGTAACTTATCCTAGTTTAGCAGGAACATCTGTGGCTAGAGATTATGTAGAATTTCCGTCACAATTATTAGAGCATTGGCTGGCTACACCAGAAGTGTTGAATAAATTTGCATTACATTATAAAACAAATCAGCCATTACCTCAATCATTAGTAGATAGAATTGAAAAAGCGGCTAATTTTAATGAAGGTTTCGCTACTGTAGAAACAATTTCTAGTTCTTTAATAGATATGAAACTGCACTTGGCAACTACAACTATTGATCCTCATAAATTTGAGAAAGAAACTTTAGATGCGCTTCATATGCCGTCAGAAATTGTAATGAGACATAGAATCCCTCAATTCGGACACATTTTCTCAGGTGATGGTTATGCGGCTGGATATTACAGTTATTTATGGGCAGACGTGATTAATGCTGATGCTTGGGAGGCTTTTACAGAAGGAAAAGGCCCATACGATAAAGAAGTGGCTAAGCGTCTTTATGATAATGTTTTTAGTGTAGGAAATACTATAGATCAGGAGAAAGCATATGAGAATTTTAGAGGCAGAGCTCCAAAATCTGATGCGTTAATGCGTGCTAGAAATTTTCCAATTGTAGAAAAGAAAAAGTAAAAAAACTTTGGAATTATAATAGACGCACTATGGTGCGTCTTTATAATTTGACAAGCATAAAAAAGCCCGAATAAATAAATATTCGGGCTTTTTTTATTGAAATAATATATTAACCTAAAGTAACTCTTTTGAAACCTGTAATTTCAACGTTGAATCCTTTAACGTAATCACCAACTTTTTTACTGTCATCTTTGATGAAGTTTTGATCTAATAAAGCTTTTTCTTGATCTAAAGTAGTGTTGTCAGAAATGAAACGTTGTACTTTTCCTGGAATAATTTTATCCCAGATTTGCTCTGGTTTACCTTCAGCTTTTAACTCAGCTTTAGCATCTTCTTCAGCTTGTTTTAAAACTTCTTCAGTTAATTGAGAGAAAGAAATATATTTAGGAACATTTTTCAAAGTTTTTCCTAAACGTTTTGCTTCTTCATTATCTTTTTCGATTACAGCAATACGAGCAGCAAGTTCAGATTCAACGAAAGCAGGATCAAAATCTTTGTAAGATAATGTATCAGCTCCCATAGAAGCAACTTGCATAGAAACATCTTTAGTTAAAACGTCAGCGTTAGGAATTGCAGCAGAAATTGCAGTTAGTGCAGCAATTTTGTTAACGTGAACGTAAGATCCAACGAAAGCACCTTCTAAAATTTCAAAACCACCGATTTCGATTTTCTCACCGATAACTCCAGTTTGCTCAATTAATTTTTCAGCAACTGTAATTCCGTTAAAATCTGAAGCTAAAAATTCTTCTTTAGAAGAGAAGTTGATAGCTCTTTCAACTAAATCTTTAGCTAAAGTTACGAAAGCTTCATTTTTACCTACGAAGTCAGTTTCGCAGTTTAAAGTGATGATAGCTCCTTTAGTGTGGTCTGCATTGATAAAAGAAACAGCAGCTCCTTCAGAAGACTCACGGTCAGAACGGTTAGCAGCAACTTTTTGTCCTTTTTCTCTAAGGATTTGTATAGCTTTATCGAAATCTCCTTCAGCTTCAACTAAAGCTTTTTTACAGTCCATCATTCCGGCACCTGTAGATTGTCTTAATTTATTTACGTCTGCAGCAGTAATTGTTGCCATAATATTTTGAATTTTAATGTTAAAAGTAAAAATTCCATCTTCTAAATCCCAAACTCCAATTTTATTAAATTATCAACATAACGTTTTTAATTTTGTATTTGGAGTTTGGAATTTAAAATTTGGAATTTAAAATTTGATTTATTCTTCAGTTGCAGGAGCAGCTTCAGCAGCTGGTGCAGCTTCAACAGCAGCAGGAGCTTCTTCAGTAGCTTCAGTTTCTTTTTCAGAACCTCTGTCAGAAAGACCTTCGATTACTGCAGTAGTAACTAAAGATAAAATTTTGTCAATTGATTTAGAAGCATCATCATTTGCTGGAATTACGTAATCAACCTCTCTTGGGTCAGAGTTCGTATCAACCATTGCGAAAACTGGAATGTTTAATTTTTGTGCTTCTTTTATTGCGATGTGTTCAGCTTTGATATCTACTACGAACAATGCAGCTGGTAGTCTAGACATGTCAGCGATTGAACCTAAGTTTTTCTCTAATTTAGCACGTAAACGATCAACTTGCAAACGCTCTTTTTTAGATAACGTCATGAAAGTACCATCTTTCTTCATTTTATCAATAGAAGACATTTTTTTAACTGCCTTTCTGATAGTTACAAAGTTAGTTAGCATTCCACCTGGCCATCTTTCAGTGATGTAAGGCATGTTTGCAGCTTTTGCTTTATCAGCAACGATGTCTTTTGCTTGTTTTTTGGTAGCTACGAATAAGATTTTTCTACCTGATGCAGCGATTTTTTTCAAAGCTTCATTAGCTTCTTCAATTTTAGCTGCAGTTTTATATAGATTGATAATGTGAATACCATTACGCTCCATATAAATGTAAGGAGCCATGTTTGGGTCCCATTTTCTAGTCATGTGTCCGAAGTGAACACCTGCTTCTAGTAATTCTTTTACTTCTATTTTGTTTGCCATTTTTGTACTAGTTTACGTTCTGTTGATTAGCAATGTATAAATGGCGATTTCTCTGGCTTTATACATTTAGATGCTAAACTATATCCTACCTCGGTAGGAGAGCAACAATAACTGTGTTTTTTAATTTCAATAAATAATTGATAATGTCTTGTCCCATTTGAACAAGACAGGTAATATTAACGTTTAGAGAATTGGAATCTCTTACGAGCTTTCTTCTGACCGAATTTCTTACGTTCAACCATTCTTGGATCTCTTGTTAATAAACCTTCTGGTTTCAAGATAGCTCTGTTTTCGATGTTCACTTCACACATTACACGTGCTAATGCCATTCTTACAGCTTCTGCTTGACCAGTTGAACCACCTCCGTAAACGTTTACTTTTACATCAAAGTTACTTGCATTTTCTGTCATAGATAATGGTTGTAAAACTTTGTATTGTAAAGTTGCAGTTGGAAAGTAAGTTGCGAATTCTTTTTTGTTTACAGTGATTTTACCTGTTCCTTCAGAAACATATACACGTGCAACAGCGGTTTTTCTTCTACCGATTTTGTGAATAACTCCCATTACTTAAGATCGTTTAGGTTAACAGTTCTAGGTTTTTGAGCTCCGTGAGTATGCTCAGCACCTACAACAACATTTAGATTTCTAAAAAGTTCAGCTCCTAATTTGTTTTTAGGTAGCATTCCTTTTACAGCTTTTTCTACTAATAATGCAGGGTTTTTAGATTGCAATACTTTAGCAGTTAAAGTTCTTTGTCCTCCTGGGTAACCTGTATGACGCATGTAAATTTTGTCATTCATTTTTGTACCTGTAAGGTTAATTTTTTCTGAGTTGATAACAATTACGTTATCTCCACAGTCAACGTGCGGTGTGTAACTTGGCTTGTACTTACCTCTTAAGATCATCGCAACCTTTGAAGCAAGACGTCCTAAGTTGTGACCTTCTGCATCAACAACAATCCACTCTTTAGTTACAGTGGCTTTGCTAGCTGAAATTGTCTTGTAGCTTAATGCGTCCATAATATTATTTTAATTAAACATTCCATCCCCAATAAAGGGGATGCAAAAGTACAATTAATTATTTTAAAACCAAATACCTTAAAAGAATATTTTATATCCTGAAAATCAGGCTCTCAGTTTTTATTTTTAAAACTAAAAAAAAACCAGCTTCACATTAAGGCGAAGCTGGTTCAATTTATAGTGTATTTTTGTTATTAAACAATAAAAATATTGGCAATATCTACAACTTGCTGGGTTGTTAAAGGTTCATCGTAAGCTTCTGATCCTGCGGAAGCTCCAAAGGCTGCGGCAGTATTGAATCCTGCTTGAGTAGTAACTCCTTCGCCATCGTAAACCGCTTGAGTTGCCGGCGGCATTCCTGCTCCTCGATCAGCATTCGAAATCCAGCCTTTTAATTTGCGGAGCCTTCGCACTTCAGATGCGTGACGTGCTTCGACAGAATGTATTTGCAGCGCTGCAGTCAATAAATCTGGTGTAGTTATTAAGTTAGCAGCTTGCCCTTTGTAGGCTCTCACGCCGGTATCTTCAAATGCTTGAGCTAAAGCAAGAAAGGTTGGGTAATCATGAAAAGGGTCAAATGTGCCGCCCACTGTAAAGTCAAAAGTAGGTTTAGGAACGAAGTTTGCACTTGCTGAACCGCCCAATCCTGCGATTAAAAATTTAACGTGACTTGACTCGTGAGCTGCTATTTGTTGAAAGACTTTTAAATCTCGCCCGCCATTTTCTAAAGCTGGAATGACACCAGAATCCAGCGCCATGGCATAAAACTCATTTTCTAGATATTCTAGTGTTAAGGCAAATTGTAAAGCCCCGATTGGGGTGGCGGGTGTAGGGGTGATGTCTTTTGCTATTGCTTTATTTGCCAATGCTGATAATCCAAAAGGAATTGATGCCAGCGCCAGATTTTTACTGATATTTCCAAATTGTGAAAAACTGTCTCTTCGTGAACCTGTACTATTCATTATACTATCATCAGTAAAGGTTTCTATAAATTTTAAAATATTCATAATTTCTAAGTTTTAGCTCGTTAAGATTAAGGTAAATATTTGGCAGTAAATTTTGTAGTAATAAATCCGCCGGCAATTGGTAGGATTTTAGAAGGATCTTTTGCGGCATCTAAACCGTTTGAAGGGTTTACAATATCGTCGCCTGCAAAATCTTTAGAGTTTGGATTGATCAAGCTTCTTATTGCAGAAGCGTGTCTGGCTTCAACTGAAACAATTTTTCCTGCCAGTAATAAATAATCTGGGCTTTTAATTAATCTGCCCGCGCCGTTATAAGCGGCAACTCCTGTATCTTCTAGTGCTTTTGCGGTGGCTAAAACTTCGTTACGGCTGTTAAAATTTAAAGAACCATAATTGAATGCTAAGGAAGGAAGTAATTGAGAGCTTGGATCTGGAAGCGCACCAGTCAAGGCAACTTTAAAAAAATCTCTGTGAATTACTTCATGATGGTATAAGTCTGTTAAGACTTGACGCTCAATATCATTAAAAACGGTGTTGAAATTTGTAGAATTTACAACTTTCGTATAAAAATCAGCTTCTAATTGTTCTAAGGCGTACGCATAAGTAAGTACACCAAAATCTCCAGAACCTAAATCAAAAACTCCATTTTTTATTCCAGGCAGGGAGTTGTCCTCCATATTATTATCGTTGTCATTGTCGCTGCAACCAGCTAAAACCAAACCTGCGGTAACTAATGTCAGTCCACTGAGCTTAAGAAAGCTCCTTCTGTTATTCAGTGAAGGATCAACTTCATGAATTTTAACTTCGTTTTTCATAATCTAGGTTTTTATTAAGGTTAATAACATGCTATTAAGTTATTAACGAAATTTTAGCACTAGTGGTTTTAAATAATCAATGTTTTTGAATATTATTTCGAAAAGACCTTGTGATTTCAAATAGTAGCAGCAGTTTTTTGTTTTATTTTCGGTAATTCTACTATATTTGTATTAATTACATAAAATATTAATAGATGAAAGCTAAAGCAACTCTAAAACAAATTGCGAAAGAACTTGGTGTTTCTGTATCTACGGTGTCTAAGGCGCTAAATGACAGTCCGGAAATAAGTGAGCAGACGAAGGTGAAGATTAAGGAGTATGCCAAACTCAAAAATTATAAGCCTAACGTAATTGGTCTTAATTTGAAGAACCGTAAGACGAAAACAATTGGTGTAATTATACCTAATATATTAAACTCTTTTTTTGCAAAAGTTTTTAGCGGAATCGAAAAAGTGGCAGATAAAAAAGGATATAACGTAATTACTTGTATTTCTAATGAATCTTTAGAGAAAGAAGTTCATACTCTTGAAATGTTAAGCAACGGAACCATTGACGGTTTTATTCTTTCTGTTTCTGAAGAAGCGCAAAAGCTTCAAGATTATAATCACTTTTCGGCTATTATTAATGACGGAACTCCAATTGTAATGTTTGATCGTATTGCTGACGAAGTAGAATGTGATAAAGTTGTTGTAGATGATTTTGATTCTGCATTAAATTCGACTCAGCATTTAATTAATTTAGGATGTAAAAACATTGCTTTAATTTCTTCTGTAGATAATTTAAGTGTTGGAAAATTAAGAGCTGACGGATATTTAAAAGCCTTAAAAGACAATAATATTCCAATAAACGAAAAAATCATTCTTCGTACCGATTCAGAAGAAGATATGAAAGCTAAAATTGATGCGATTTTTGAGAATAAAATTGATGCGATTTTTGCTTTAGATGAAAATGATTCAGTTGCGGCTTTAAGAGTTAGTTTGAAAAAAGGATATAAAGTTCCTGAAGATATTTCGATAATTGGTTTTGCTGACGGAATTTTGGCTTCAAGACGTTTGTCTCCAAGTTTGACTACAGTAAGTCAGCACGGAATTGAAATTGGTGAAGTTGCGGCAAAAAGATTAATTCAAAGGTTAGAAGAGCCTGAAGGCGAAACTTCAGACTATGAAACTATCGTTATCAAAACAAAATTGAAAGAACGAGAATCGACTAGAAAAGCATAAATAAAAAAATATCCGTCTTTAAGACGGATATTTTTTATAAGGAATACGGGAATTTAGGGTTTTTATATTTTTTTAATTTTTCGAAAGGAACTAAAAAAGATTCTTCACAAGATCTTGCTGCTCTGTAAAAAATAGGAGTAAACTCAATTCCTTTTTCAGTGTAACTCCAAGACGGAAAATCCCAATATTCTTCATTAGTATAATCGCAAGGATCATCATCGTCATTTTTTGGTTTTTCGAAATGAAATTCAGAGCTAAGTACAGCTAGTAATTTGGGAGCGAAAAAAGTACTTCTGTATTTTGAGTAGTTATCAAAATTACTTTGTTCTTCGGTGGTAACACTCTTATCAAATGCAATGATGTCGTCTATTTCATAATCTTTTCCATTGTTTAGATCAATCAAATAACCACTTCCTCCAAAATCAGGATGCGCACCGCCACAGTAATAGGATGAAAACATTTCAAAGCCTAATAAGTTTGTATTGAGGAAATTTATGGTAGTTCTTCCTTCAATACCTTTTCCCTCGCTATACTCAAAACTTGAAGAGCAGTTAAGTTGTGCTAATGTAGTTTGAATGTGTATATTTTCTAAAATTGGATTTATAACAGCCTTGTTTTTCTCTGAAAAATTGCTTCCTAATCTAAAGAAATCCGAATCGCAATGTTTTTCAGAATACCAGACAAATTCCTTGTTATTGTAAATCGTGGTTTTTTGTTTTTTGAATTCCAGAAATTTATATTTTACCAGATTCAAACGTTCGTCGTCAAATCTAATTTTGAGATTCGATTTGTAGTTGTCAAAATTTACAGGTTCAAGGTGAACAGCCAGTTGTTTGTCTTTAGCATCATACCAAAAACCATCGAAATTATTGCCTGATTTTTTTAGGTAAAATTTTTCAGTAACAATATCGCCGGGCTTAAAATAGAAAGTGTAATTGTTATTGTCTTTTAATTTTGCTTCAAGTTTAATGTCTTTTAATGAGTTTTTATAGAAATATACAGCGTTTAGATTAGTCTCATTATCCGATTTATAAACCTGAAGAGTCATAAATATTGTGCTTTTACCTAAAGTTCCTTCTAGATAATAAATTTTGTCTTGGCAAAATGAAATCGTTGAGTACATTATAAATAGAAACAAAAAAGCTTTTTTCATGATAGCCAATTTTAAAATGCAATATTATTTTGTTTTTTTGACAATGTACAAGTTTTTACTTTCATCGTCAGAAATTAAGGTAAACTTCAAATTTGGATTAGAATAATAACTGTATTTTTTTTTCACAGCGTTTTCCATTTCTGTCCAGTTGTCTTTTGTAGCGCTGTATATTGATTTTTCCTTGTTGCTGTAATCATCCAAAAAAATATCTTCTTTTTTAAATTTTAGGGTGTCTTTTGCAAAAGGTATATTGACATAAGCAATTCCATCCCAGTAATAATAAGTATAAGGGCTGTTGGACTGGGTTTGTCCTGCCATATTTGAATTATATTCTAATTTTTGATAATATTTAATCTTTATTTTATCATTTGGTATATCATGAAATAGATTTTCATTATCAATCTTTTTATGCTGCTTCGAGCTTAGGTCTCGGGCATTATTATATATATCTTCACCTGCGCCATAAACGACATACCATTGATTATTTGCGTAATATATTATAGATTCTCTTTTATCAGAAGGTATAGAGTGATCTCTCCAGCTATAAAAAGATTCTAAGTAAATACAATTGGGTACAATAGTATCATAATAATATTTAGATAATTTTTCAGCAGACCAAGTTAAATCTTTGTTTACAGGAACAAATGCTTTTTTTGTTTTGTTTCCATCTGCGGGCCAAGTTTGGTAGTAAAGCAGGGCTTTGTTTACTATTTGTTTGTTAAGCAAAACAATCTCGCCAAATTCAGATTGATCAGACGAGGAGGTTTTAAAGCCTATTGTATCTAAAACTTTTCCAAAGGAATCCATTTTAAATAATGTGTTGCTGTAATTACTGCCAGTATTTCCTCCTCCGTGATCATAAGGTTCAGATTTGGTAATTACTTTAACGATGATTTTATCACTTGAAATCTCGAGTATCTGAAATGTATAACAATATTCGGCTCCTTTTTGAAATATTGATATATCATGATTACCAAGTTTTTTAACTTCAGATAAATTTTTATAAGTCACAAATTCACTTGGCAGCTTTTTGCGAGGAAAAAGATTTATTACAAAAGTATCCAAACCTAAAGCTAAGCTAACATTGATTTGATAGATTATAAATAAGACAACTATTGTTACAAGAGAATACGTTATCGTTTTTTGTTTCATTTCTGTCTTTCTAATGTGCTTCCAGCCAGTCTTTACCTAAGCCAAGCTCAACTTCTAAAGGAACAGAAAGTTTAAACGCATTTTCCATTTCGTGTTTGATCATGGGTTGGATTTTTTCTAACTCGTCATTATGTACATCAAAAACAAGTTCATCATGAACTTGAAGCAGCATTTTAGATTTCCAGTTTTCGTCTTGCAATTTTTTGTGAATGTTAATCATCGCAATTTTAATTACATCAGCAGCGCTTCCCTGAATTGGCGCGTTTACTGCATTTCGTTCAGCAGCGCTTCTAACAACTGCATTTGCTGAGTTAATGTCTTTTAGGTAACGACGGCGACCTAGAATGGTTTGTACATAGCCTTTTTCTCTGGCAGAATCAATCTGCTCTTGAATATATGATTTTAATCTTGGATAAGTTTTGTAGTAAGCATCGATCAAAGCGGCGCTTTCACTTCTTGATAACGAAGTCTGATTGCTTAATCCGAAGGCAGAAACACCATATATAATTCCGAAGTTTACAGTTTTAGCATGGCTTCTTTGCTCGCGGGAAACTTCTTCCAGTGCTACATCAAAAACTTTTGCAGCGGTTGCTTTGTGAATATCTTCTCCGTTTTGAAATGCTTTAATCATGTTTTCTTCACCACTTAAAGCAGCAATAATTCTCAATTCGATTTGAGAGTAATCGGCAGAGATTAAAGTATGATTTTCATCGCGTGCTACAAAGGCTTTACGAATTTGACGACCTCTTTCGGTACGAATTGGAATGTTTTGTAAGTTTGGATTATTGGAACTTAAACGACCTGTTGCAGCAACAGTCTGCATATAATCAGTATGAACACGTAAAGTCTTTTTGTCAACTTGTTCTGGTAAAGCTAAGATGTAAGTGCTTTGCAATTTTACCATCTGACGCCAATCTAAAATTTGTTTTACAATTGGGTTGTCGTTTGCTAAATAAGTTAATACTTCTTCACCGGTTGCATATTGACCCGTTTTAGTTTTCTTTTGTTTTGCTCCGCCAATTTTAAGTTTATCAAATAAGATATCTCCTAATTGTTTTGGAGAGGCAAGATTAAATTTCTCTCCAGCAGTTTCGTATATTTTTTGTTCTAAAGATTTGATTTCAACATCCATTTCTTTAGACATTGCGTTTAAAAAATCAACATCTAATCGAATTCCTTCGGTTTCCATTGCAGCTAAAACGCTTACTAATGGAATTTCGATTTCATCAAATAATTTTTTAGTTTCGGTTTTGTCTAATTCTACGGTGAAGATTTCTTTTAATTGCAAAGTAACATCAGCATCTTCGGCAGCATATTCTTTAATATCTTCAAGAGGAACGTCACGCATCGAAAGCTGATTTTTTCCTTTTTTGCCTATTAAAGTTTCAATTGATTTTGGAGAATATTTTAAATAGGTTTCTGCCAAAATATCCATATTATGACGCATATCTGGATTAATCAAATAATGCGCAATCATGGTATCAAAAAGTTTTCCTTTTACGGTAACGCCATAATTAGAAAGAATCTTTAAATCGTATTTAAGATTTTGTCCAATTTTTTCGATGTTTTCATTTTCAAAAAACGGAACAAATTTGTCTACTAATATTTTTGCTTCTTCTTGATTTTCTGGAAATGGAACATAAAATGCTTTTCCTTTTTCATAAGAGAAAGACATTCCCACAAGTTCTGCATGCAAAGCATCGATTCCTGTAGTTTCAGTATCAAAGCAAACCGAAGTTTGGTTCTGTAAATTCTGTAAAAGCAGTTTTATTCCTAAATCCCCTTGAATAGTTTGATAGGAGTGAGGTGTGTTTTCTAATGTGCTGTAAAAAGAGGTTCTTTGAGTTTCTGTGTCTTCATCTGCGGCAGCACTTCCAAACAAATCAAATTGTTCTTCGTTCTTTGGCTGCGGTTTTTTGTATAATTTGGCATCTGGAGCTGCTGCTGGAGCAGTTTGTGTTCCGTCAGTTTTAAACAAATTATCAAATTGTTCTGCCATTCTTCTAAATTCTAATTCTTGAAAAATAGCATCTGTTTTTTCGATATCAGGGCGCGTTAGTTCATAATCATTCTCATCAAAAGTTACTGGACAGTCTAGTAAAATTGTTGCCAGTTTTTTCGACAATAAACCTTTTTCTTTATTAGCCTCAATATTCTCCTTCATTTTTCCTTTCAGCTTATCGGTATTAGCCAAAAGATTTTCCATTGTTCCAAATTCTTTTAAAAGCTTTTTGGCCGTAACTTCACCAACACCGGGAAGTCCAGGAATGTTATCGGCTGCGTCGCCCATCATACCAAGAAAATCTATCACTTGTTCAGGGCGTTCGATTTCAAATTTTTCTAATACTTCAGGAACACCCCAAATTTCAATTCCATTACCCATACGAGCAGGTTTGTACATGAAGATGTTGTCAGAAACCAATTGAGCAAAATCCTTATCAGGAGTTACCATAAAAACTTTGTAGTTCTCTTTTTCGGCTTGTTTGGCAATTGTTCCAATTAAATCATCGGCTTCAAAACCGGCAACTTCGATAATCGGAATGTGCATTGCTTTTAATAATTCGCATATATAAGGTACCGCTATTTTAATAGCTTCAGGAGTAACGTCTCTGTTTGCCTTGTATTCTGGAAATAATTCATTTCGCAATTGGCTTCCGCCTTTGTCAAATGCTACGGCCAAATGGTCTGGTTTTTCTCTTTTAATGACATCTAAAAGTGAGTTCATAAAACCCATAATTGCAGATGTATCCATTCCTTTTGAGTTAATTCTAGGGTTTTTTATAAAAGCATAATAACCACGAAAAATTAATGCGTAAGCATCTAGAAGAAAAAGGCGTTTTTGAGTTGACATATAAAAAATATTAGTCTGTAAAAATAAACAATTGAGGCCTCAAAAATTAAACTAACAAGATTTTTTTTCCACCATATAAGTTATATAAGTTCAATTTAGCATCCTGCATACTGTAGAGATGACTAATATTTATTGATTCAGAATATTTAAATGAACTTAGATAACTTATATGGTTAAAAACGATAAAGCGTTAATGTCAAGTTAAAATTTTTTATTCGGAGATTTCTTCATTTTCTCTTCATTTTAGGAGGGTACTTTTGATCTGTAAAATAAAAGGAATTGAATATTAAATCTTAAGAAATGATGAAATCGAAGATTCACGAAAACCAAAAAAGCAAACAGCTAAGCTTGAGTAGAAATTTATTAATGTTATTAGTCGCAGTTTTAGGAACAAGTGCAATGGTTCATGCATTTCCTGCAAAAGAGGGTAAAACGGTTCCTGCAAAAGAAATAAAAGCAACAAAACATAAAAAAAATACAGCTTCAAAAGAAGAGACAGTAAAAGCAAAAAAATAAATATATAAGGTTAAGGTTATTAATAAAACAAGTGTAATTAATTTAAAAATTTAGAAATCATGAAAAATTTATTTATTGTATTAGCAGCGGTTTTAGGAACAAGTGTAATGGTTAGTGCTCAAACCACTCCAACTCAGGCAGCTCCTGCAAAAGAGGTGAAAGCTACAAAACACCATCATAAATCAAACAAAAAAGCAAAAGCTGAAACTCCAAAAGAAGAAACTGCCACCGTGAAAAAATAAACATTGCTAATGTTTTGTCTTCAAAAGATTGTAAGGAGACAAAGTAGGATTAATGATTGTGGAGAATGCGGTTGAAGAAAGCTGATGAAGAAATTTGTCAGCTTTTTTTGTTCGTTAATTTTTTAATAATGTGTCATTTGATTTTTGATAATTGATTAATTTTAGTTGCACTTAAAAGATGTTTTATGAATGTTTTGATTGTTGAAGATAATAAAGAACTTGCAGTTGAAGTTTACGACTTTTTGTGCAAAGCAGGTTATATCTGTAAAATAGCAAATAATTGTGCCGATGCTCTTGAAGAATTTGCAAGTAATGATTATGATGCTATGCTGCTCGATCTTGGTTTGCCTGATGGAGATGGTTTTGAAGTTTTACAGACTATTCGAAAAACAAAATCAAAAATTGCGGTAATTGTGCTTACAGCACGTGGAGAATTAGATGATAGAATAAATGGGCTTCATTTGGGGGCTGATGATTATTTAACCAAACCTTTTGCTTTGACGGAATTGGCGGCCAGATTATTTGCTGTAATTCGTAGAATTCATGGATTTACTTTGAATAATTTAAGTATTCACGGATTTTTGCTTCAGCTTCAGGATTATAAAGTGAGTTATAACGAAGTGCCTTTAAGTCTGACTAAAAAAGAATTTGATGTTTTTCAATATTTAGTTCTAAATAAAAACCGTGTAATTACAAGATTGCAGTTAACAGAACATATTTGGGGAGATATTCTCGAGATAAATTCAGATTCTAATTTTATTGATGTCCATGTTCGAAACCTTCGAAAAAAATTAGACAAACATGCCCCGATAGATTGGTTTGAAACCGTTAGAAATGTGGGTTATCGAATTAATGAATAAATAAATATTGTGAAGATAAAACATCAACTAGCGATTTTTAATGCACTGACACGATTGTTGGTGATTTTGATTTTATGGCTGATGCTTCCTATTTTAGTCGAAAAGGTGGTTTATAGACATATTAATAATGGTCTTATTGAAAAAAAAGAAAAGTTTATAAAGCATTTAAATCAACAGGAAATTAATGATTTTATCGAAAATGAAGGGGACTCGACTGAGACTTATTCGCAATTTTCGACACTTCACAGTGAGTTTTTAGTTCTCTCAAAAGCTCCGATCAGGCCTGATCAAAAGAAAACAACCTTTACAAATGAATTTCGCATTATTGAAGGCGAAGAAAACGAATATAGGATTCTGACATATCATTTTAGTTTTGGAAATGAAGGTTATCAGCTCGAAATTGGCAGCAGTCTCGGGGAGGTAAATGATCTTACTTTTATAATTAGGTTTTTTATTATCATAGTTTTATTTATTATTCTTTTGGTGACTTTTTTGGCAGATACCGTTTATATAGAGTATTTGCTGAAGCCGTTTTATAAAATTATCGATACAAAAATAAGGCGCGTTAATGAACCTGAAGTTTTTGATCATACGCCCATAAAAGCAAAATCCCGTGATTTTAGAGAGCTGGATTTGGTTTTGAACCAAATGATGGATCGTATCGCAGAGCTTTTTAAAAAAGAAAAGCAGTTTATTTCGAATGTTTCTCATGAACTTCTTACACCAATTGCTTTACTCAAAAGCA
The DNA here is from genome assembly GCF_044007415.1 of Flavobacterium sp. FlaQc-28. NCBI lineage: Bacteria > Pseudomonadati > Bacteroidota > Flavobacteriia > Flavobacteriales > Flavobacteriaceae > Flavobacterium > Flavobacterium sp. FlaQc-28. The sequence continues at coordinate 33,283 of NZ_JBIPCM010000001.1, read as the reverse complement.
AGTTCGAAAATTTATTACAGAATGAATCTTTAGATGAAAATGCTTTTGATAAAATAGCAGGTTCATTAAAGACATTGGATATGCTGAAAAAAATAATCAATAATCTATTGTTGATTTCTAGAATTGAAAATAATCAATATGAAGCTAATGAGGAAATTGATTTTCATGAAATTATAAATGATGTCGAGGAGGATCTGCAAGATCGAATTGAAGATAAAGGAATTCAATTTGTAAATGAGATGAAGAATGGTATAATTTTTAGAGGAAATAAAACCCTGCTTCATATTCTTATTTATAATTTGGTAACGAATGCAATTAAGTACAATAAACCAGATGGAAGTATTATAGTCAGCGATGGTTTTATACTGAATCAATATTTTATTTCAATTACGGATTCTGGTATTGGAATGAGTGATTTTCAAATTGAAAATATCTTTAATAGGTTTGCCAGAGTTAGTTCTGATCAGGAAGGGCAGGGGCTGGGGCTTGCGATAGCAAAAAGTATAGCGGTTTTTCATCATATTGAAATCAGAGTTGTTTCTAGTATGAATAAAGGAACAATTTTTACTTTATGTTTTCCTGAGGCGGCTAAAGCCTAATTATTTGTTAAAATTTTTCCTACTTACCAAACTTCATGTTGTCTTCATTTTGTGGTTTTACCTTTGGATAATAATAAAAGATAATAATCATAAAAAAAGCAACAATCATGAAAAAATTAGTAATGTTAGCAATTGCTGTTCTAGGAACAACTGCTATGATAAACGCTCAAACGACTCCAGCAAAAGCTGCACCAGTAAAAGAGGCTAAAGCTCCGAAAAAAGACAAAAAAATGGATAAAAAAACGGCAAAACCAGAAGCCGCTAAGCCAGAAGCAGCAAAAGGAAAAAAATAAAAAGCATTAGTTTGCTGAAGTAACCTGTACAAGGTTTTAGAAAAAATTGTAATAAAAAAGCTGATAGAGTAATCTATCGGCTTTTGCTTTTGTTTGAGTTAAATTTTTGATAATAAAAAGCGATAAAATTTTCATTCTTTGTTACTTTGCTTAAAACTATAATTAATGATTCTTAAATTTATAATCCTTTGCGTCCTCTTTTTGCTTCTTGAATTTTATTCCTACCAGGCTTTTCGCACTCTTATTAAGTTAAGATGGGTTTTAATAAGCTACCAGATTATCAGTTTTTTGCTTTTGGCATTTATCCTATATTCTTTTTCTCAGGTAGATCGATCAGTTGGTCAAACTAAACAGTTTATGTTTACAACAGGTTTGATGTTACTTGTTTATGTACCAAAAATTGTAATTACAGTAGTTTTATTTAGTGAAGACATTTTTAGAATTGGTGCCAGCATCTTCAATTATTTTATTTATAATACGCCTCGCAAAGAAATGATGCCGGATAGACGAAAGTTTGTGAGTCAGATTGCGCTAGGATTAGCTGCAGTACCTTTTTTATCTTTGATTTATGGAATATTTGAGGGGAAGTATAATTTTAAAGTAATCAAGCAAACTATTTTTTTTCCGGATTTGCCAGATGCATTTGACGGTTTTAAAATCACTCAAATTTCGGACGTTCACAGCGGAAGTTTTGATAATCCTGAAAAGATAAATTATGCTATTGATTTGATAAATGAACAGGAGTCTGATATGATTTTATTTACGGGAGATATTGTAAATACTCATGCTAAAGAAATGCATCCTTGGTTGGAAACATTCAATCGTATTAAAGATTATAAGTATGGTAAGTTTTCTGTTTTAGGAAATCATGATTATGGGGAGTATGTTGCCTGGTCTTCTGAAAAAGAAAAAAAGGAGAATTTTGAGGGTATAAAAAATCTTTATGGCCAAATTGGGTTTGAATTAATGCTTAACGAGCATAGATATATTCAGAAAGGTGATGATAAAATTGCTCTAATTGGAGTGGAAAACTGGGGGGCAAATTTTAAGAAAGCAGGGGATTTAAATAAAGCTTCAGAGCACGTAAATCAAGAGGATTTTAAAATTTTAATGAGTCACGATCCAAGTCATTGGGAGCATGAAGTAAAAAAACATCCTAAAAACTTTCATCTAACGTTGTCTGGTCATACTCATGGTATGCAGTTTGGAATTGAAATACCAGGATATTTTAAATGGAGTCTCGCACAATATATTTATAAACAATGGGCAGGATTATACGAAGAGTCTAAAAGATACGTTTATGTTAACCGCGGGTTTGGTTTTCATGCCTATCCGGGAAGAGTTGGAATTATGCCTGAAATAACGGTCATTGAACTAAAAAAGGGGAACAATGTGGCTTAATTCGTTAAAAATGCTACATTTGTATTAATTATCTTTTTTAACTAGATTAAAAGAATTAAATTTTTGGTTTTATGTCAAAATTTGGAGAACTTATAAATGCTCAGGTTCCAGTGTTAATTGACTTTTACACAGATTGGAACGAATCATCAGTATCGATGCATCCTGTTATTAAGGATGTTGCGGCTGCGCTAGGCGACAAAGCTAAGGTAATTAAAATTGATGTAGATAAGAATCAAGAATTGGCTGAGGCATTGCGAATTAAAGGGCTGCCTACATTGATGATTTATAAAGAAGGGCAAATGATCTGGAGACAGTCTGGAGAACTTGATGCTAATACTCTTATCGGTATTGTTCAAGATCAATTTGATTTTTAAAAGTTATGGCAGTGATATTATTTAGTGAATAATATCAAACTTATAGCCGTTTTCTTTTAAGAAATGTAATGTTTTTGGAAGAGCAAATTTTAAATTTGGCGACGCTTTTATGCTGTCATGAAATACAATTACACTTCCTGATTTTACATTTTTTGTAACGTTTTCAAGGCATTTTTCAGGAGTAATACTTTGGTCAAAGTCAGCACTCAAAACATCCCACATAATTATTTTATAGCCTAACTTGCGTAAAATTTTAGATTGTGCTTTTTTTATTTTTCCATAAGGAGGACGAAATAATAAATTGCATGTTTTTTCTTCTTCTAAAATAGCGGCACAATTTTTTACATTTTCAATATAATCATCGTTGTTACTTTTCCAGCCATTAACATGGTTCATGGTGTGATTTCCTATGCTGTGTCCGTCAGTTATAAGCTTTTCAAATAAGGATAAGTTGGCTTTAATGTTTTTTCCAATGCAAAAAAAGGTAGCTTTTGCATCAAATTTTCTCAGTTCAGCTAATACCCAATCTGTAATTTCTGGAGTTGGGCCATCATCAAAGGTGAGGTATATTTTCTTTTCGTTGTTTGGAATGTCCCAACAATATTTAGAAAACACCGTTTTTATGAATGAATTAGTTTTTACCCAATAAAAGCTCATTGTTAACTTATTTAGAGATAAGTAAATTTAAAAAATGCAGCACTGTTTATCAAGCAGTACTGCATTTTTTTAATTAATATATTTTTCGTATATTATTCTTTTTCGCGTCCAAAACGCTCAAAAATATTTACATACGTATTAAACGTTGTTTTGTGTTTTTCGTAAAAAGCTTTATCGTTGTTTTCTTTCATTACTTGCAGCAGGCTTCTGTATCGTTCAATATCAGTAATAATGTCAATAGCTAAATCTGTTTGGTCTGAACCGCTCAAAGTTTTGTAATAGTCTAGATTTTCTCTGTACTTGTTAACTAGTTTTTCTAATAAATCGTGCGCTTTAGCTTTTTCTCCTACTTTGTAATATCCACCAGCAAACGGCTCAACTAAAGAGTAGTAGCCAAACTTATCTAACGGCATTTTTGTAATCGCTAAATTGATAATATTTTTAGCTTTGTCAATTTTACCTTCAGCAATAAGTTCGTTCATTAAGCGAGATAAATTTGTTCTATACGTAATGCTGTTTCTTCTAGTTTCTGGATCGTGATAGATTTTTTCACTTTCGCTGTTGCCCCAGTCCCATTTCATTACAATATCATACATTTTATCAGCGTCAATTTGTCCCATGTCCATTGGTCCGCCATCTTTAGAAGGAACATTTTTAATAGGAACTAATTTGTAGACCATTCCGTCTAACTGTAAATAGTTTTTCAACCATAAATAATCTTCGTCATCAAAAGCACCTCCACTAAAATAAATTGGTCGTTTCCAATTGTTATTAGCTAAGATGTCAAGCATCATTAATCTATTTTTGTAGATTGCGCTTCCTTTAATGTCTATATCCATATAAGGAACGATAGAGTCGTTGTATTTAGGATTGACAACTTTATTTTTAATAATGGCATTTTTATCAATGTTTACTCTAATCTTATTTGTTGGGTAAAAATGAATTGTTTGTCCATTTTGTAATCCTACAGTTGATTTAGGGTTTTTGATAAAGTCGATAAAATCAGTGATATTCCAACGTGTTTCTATCTTTGGGATATGCGCCACGTAATCTAATTTATCTCCAACATATTGCTCATGTGTGAATGAAATAGGCAGAGGGTCAGATTCGTATGATTTCATTTTCATTTGGTCAATATACCAATCTGTCATGAAAAGACTTGTATTTACAATTTTCACATCTGTTCTAAAGTGCTCAATTTCTTGTGCATACCACAGAGGAAAGGTGTCGTTGTCTCCAATGGTAAATAAAATGGCGTCTTTATCGCACGAACTTAAATATGCTTTAGCCATTGCAACAGCTGTATATCTGTTTGATCTGTCGTGATCATCCCAGTTTTGTGAGGCCATTAAAACAGGAGCCGCTAATAAACTTCCGGCAATAATAATTGGTCCTGCAATTTTTGGAGCAATATATTTTTGGATACTTTCATATAAAGAGTAAACTCCAAAACCAATCCAGATTGCAAAGACATAGAATGATCCTACCAGAGCATAATCTCTTTCTCGAGGTTCAAAAGGTCTTTCGTTCAGGTAAATTTTTAATGCAATTCCAGTAAATAAGAATAAGGCTAAAAGCACATAAAAGCTTTTAAGATCTTTGTTCGCGTGGTACATTAGTCCAATTAGACCTAAGATAAACGGAAGGAAAAAGTAAACATTTCTTCCTTTGTTGTTTAAAACGTCAGAAGGTAGGTTGTCTTGAGATCCCAAATGTACAGAGTCAAGAGCTTTGATTCCGCTGATCCAGTTTCCGTCTAAATTGTCATATTTTCCTTGAACATCGCTTTGGCGTCCAACAAAATTCCACATTAAATATCTCCAGTACATATATCCAAATTGATATTCGAACATAAAACTGAAATTATCAACAGTTGAAGGTTTTTCGATTATTAAATAATCTTTATAGCTGTTTAGGAATTTAACATAGCCTTCGTTGTCAATTTGTTTTTGAGCAAAAGCATGTTTAAATTCAGAAATAGTTTTTTCAACTTCATTTCTTAATTGAGCAGTTGCTTTGTTGTATTCGTCTTCGCTCAATTGGCTTGCGTCAATTCCGTACTTTGCTAAATCATCCTCATAATTATAATTTGGGTTGATTCTGAATTTAGGCGGGTTTGTAAAGCTGATGTAGTTCTGAATGTGTCCAGTTTCGGTACTCCACATTCTTGGCAGAATCGTTTTTTGATTGTCATCTGAATTTTGATCAGCGTTTTTATAATTGTTGGTAATGATATATTTACCAGTTTTATCGTCTCTCTCGTAGTTGGGTTTTTTGTCTAAGTATGGGTTTTTAGCATCCAGACCTGCAAAAACTTCAGTGTATTGAGGGCCGTAGAACAACGGGTTTACTCCGTATTGCTCACGATTATAGTAAGCTAGAACTTCGGCAGCATCTGATGGCTTGTTTTCATTGATTACTGTATTTGCGTTAGCACGCACAGGAAGCATCATCCAAGTCGAAAAACCTATAAATATAAATAAGATGCAAAGTATAATGGTGTTGTAAAAAATTAAACCTTTTTGCTTGGTAAATTTTAATCCAAAATAGAAGAATGCAATTAGAAGTAAAACAACAAAGATGGTTCCTGAATTAAATGGTAATCCCATGCTGTTTACCATGAAAATTTCAGTTTTACCAAAGAATGCCATTGTTAAAGGCAAGAGTAATTTAAAGATAAACAACAAAATCCCGATTACAACAACATTTGCAATAAGAAAGTTTTTAAGCGTAACTTTTTCGTAATGTTTAAAATAGTAAAGAAACCCGATTGATGGAATCGTTAATAATGCCATAAAGTGCACACCAAACGAAAGTCCAACAACTAAAGATATGATTAATAGCCATTTGTTTCCTTTTGGCTTGTCCATATCTTGTTCCCAGCGTAATCCCAGCCAGAAAAGTAATGCGATTAATAATGAAGCCATTGCATATACTTCGGCTTCAACGGCATTAAACCAAAAGCTGTCTGAGAAAGTGTAAGCTAATGCTCCTACAAAAGAACTTCCTAGAATTACAATAGAATTATTTTGGTCAATTTCGGCAAAACGAGCTACAATTTTCTTTAAAATCATAGACGATGACCAGAACATGAATAATATTGTAAAGGCGCTTGAAAAAACAGACATCATATTTACCATTAAGGCTACATGTTGTGCATCTATGGCGAACATCGCAAAAAAGGCACCCATCATTTGAAATAAAGGTGCTCCTGGCGGATGACCCACTTCTAATTTAGCCGCTGTGGCTATGTATTCCCCGCAATCCCAAAAACTCATGGTAGGTTCAACTGTTAGTGTGTAGGTGATTAAAGCGATTGCAAATGCAAACCAACCAATAATTGTATTCCATTTATTGAAATTGAATTGTGCCATATTTAGGTGTTATAATTTTGTATGTTTTTAATCCTACAAAGAAAATGTTTTTTTGTGTAAAGAAACGAGCATTAACAAAAAATTCTATAAAAGTATGCGTGAAGAGTAATTTGTTGTTTATGAGTGTCTTCTGGTGTTTTGAATAAGTATGAAGCTAAAAAGTGAAAAAAAAATGAATTTTTTTGATAAAAAAGCTTGTGCAAATTAAATAAAGGCTTAAATTTGCACTCGCTTAACAGCACTGCTGGTCTATGGTGTAATGGTAACACAACTGTTTTTGGTGCAGTCTTTCTAGGTTCGAGTCCTAGTAGACCAACATAAAAAGCCTCTCATTTGAGAGGCTTTTTTTATGCAAAAAAAAATATCTCTAAAAATTTGCATAAACTAAATAAAGTTATAATTTTGCACCCGCTTAACAGCATTATTGGTCTATGGTGTAATGGTAACACAACTGTTTTTGGTGCAGTCTTTCTAGGTTCGAGTCCTAGTAGACCAACATAAAAAGCCTCTCATTTGAGAGGCTTTTTTTTATGCGGAAAATTTAAGTGTGTCGGTTTTGCTTAATTGTTTTATATTTTAAAAGTGATAATAGGTTTTACGGCGTGATTTACTAAGCCTTCGCTGATGCTCCCGTTAAAAAAGTGCGCAAAACCAGTTCTTCCATGTGTGCACATTCCAATAATATCTGCGTTTATTTTGTTAGAAAAATTTATGATTCCTTTTTCGATATTGGTATCGTTATAAATGTTTGTAGTGTAATCATTGAGGTTAAATTCCGTGATGAAATCGGTAATGGCTTTCTCTGCTGCGTGTGTGGTTTTAAAACTGTTTGGTGTGCAAATTGTGACTAAATGCAGTTTTGATTCAAATGTTTTGGCGAAGTCAAGGAGTTTTTTGAACGGTTTTTTAGCTTCTTCTGAAAAATCAGATGCAAATACAATGTTGGATGCGTTAAAATTTTTGATATCTTTTTTAATTACAAGAACAGGAATGTCTGAGTTGCGTACTACTTTTTCAGTGTTAGAGCCTATTAGTAATTCTTCAACGCCAGAAGAGCCATGAGACCCCATTACAATTAAATCTATATTGTGGTCTTTGCTTACTTGGGTGATTCCGTGAATAGGTTTGTCCATTTTTACAATTTCAGTCACTTGAATGCCGTCTAGATATGGTTTTGATGAAATTTCGTCCAGCATTTCGTTTGCTTTTTTCATGAAAAGCATGGTTTCGGGAATGCTGGTGCCGCCTAAAACAGCGTCGTTCATTTGGCTTGGAAGTTCAAGCATATGAAGGATGATGATTTCGGAGTTGTTTTTTTGGGCAATTTGCGCAGCGACTTTTAAGGCGTCTTCTGCGTGTTCAGAGAAATCAGTAGGTACTAGAATTTGTTTCATGTTTTTTGGGTTGAATAATGAGAAATTCTGTTAAATTAATGCTTCTATAAAGATAAGAAATATTTTTAGAGCGATCTATTTATTTTGATTTATAAAAAAATCACTATATTTGCACCGTTATTTATTAAAATCTAAATAATGAGGGGACTAAGTGTCCCCTCTTTTTATAAAATTATGACATTTAAAGAAAAAGTAAACGGATTAATTGCGGAGGCTCTTTTAGAAAAGCCGTCAATCTTTTTGATTGATTTGGCTGTTTCTGATGCTTTTAAAATTAGTGTAGGTTTAGATGGTGATACAGGAGTGGCGCTGCAGGATTGCATCGATATTAGTAGAGCAATTGAGAATAACTTGGATCGTGAAGAGCAAGATTTTTCTCTTGAAGTAGCATCAGTTGGAGTAGGGTCTCCTTTGAAATTGGTAAGACAATACAAGAAAAATATTGGTAGAACATTGATTGTTACTACAAATGCTGAAAAAATTGAAGCAGAATTAGTAGAAGCTAACGATGTTTTTATAATTTTGTCTTGGGAAGCAAGAGAACCGAAAAAAATAGGAAAAGGAAAAGAAACAGTTCAAAAAGAGCAGCAAATACCTTATACAGAAATTAAAGAGGCAATTGTTACAGTAACATTTTAATTAAAGAATTCGCATGGAAAATTTAGCATTAATCGATTCATTCTCGGAGTTTAAAGACAATAAACTTATTGATCGTGTAACGCTTATGGCAATTTTAGAGGACGTGTTTAGAAATGCATTAAAGAAAAAATACGGTTCTGATGATAACTTCGACATCATTATAAATCCTGATAAAGGAGATATGGAGATTTGGAGAAGAAGAGTAATTGTTGCTGACGAAGATCTTGATTTTGAAAATGAAGAGATTACTTTGACTGAAGCAAGAATGATCGAGGCGGATTTTGAAATTGGCGAGGAAGTTTCTGAAGAGGTTAAATTGATCGATTTAGGGAGAAGAGCTATTTTGGCTTTGCGTCAAAACTTAATATCTAAAATTCACGAACACGATAATACAAATCTTTATAAGCAATTTAAAGATATTATTGGTGACATATATACTGCAGAAGTACATCACGTACGCCCTAGAGTAGTTATCTTAGTTGATGATGAAGGAAACGAAATTGTACTTCCGAAAGAAAAACAGATTCCATCTGACTTTTTCCGTAAAGGAGATAACGTTCGTGGAATTATTGAAAGCGTTGAATTAAAAGGAAATAAACCTCAAATTATTATGTCTAGAACTTCTGAGAAGTTCTTAGAAAAATTATTTGAACAAGAAATTCCTGAAGTATTCGACGGTTTGATTACGGTTAAAAATGTAGTGCGTATTCCTGGTGAGAAAGCAAAAGTTGCGGTAGATTCTTATGATGATAGAATTGATCCAGTTGGAGCTTGCGTTGGTATGAAAGGATCTCGTATTCACGGTATTGTTCGTGAATTAGGAAATGAAAATATTGATGTTATCAATTATACAAACAACATTCAATTGTTTATTACAAGAGCATTAAGCCCTGCAAAAGTTTCTTCGATCAAAATTGATGAGGAAAACAAAAGAGCAGAAGTATTCTTGAAATTAGAAGAAGTTTCTAAAGCAATTGGTAGAGGTGGTCACAATATTAAATTGGCAGGTCAATTAACGGGTTATGAATTAGATGTTATTCGTGAAGGTGATGTTGCTGGTACAGTTGCGGATGAAGACGATGTTGAATTAACAGAGTTTTCAGATGAAATTGAAGAATGGGTAATCGAGGAATTTGCTAAGATAGGTTTAGATACTGCAAAAAGTATTTTAAAACAAGAAGTAGAAGATTTAGTAAGAAGAACGGATTTAGAAGAGGAAACAATTCTGGATGTTATGAAGATACTAAAAGAAGAGTTTGACAGCTAGTTAACAGCTGAAGTCTGGCTCTAACAACACAACGAAAAAGGTAATAATAAAAAGGTTATATGTCTGAAGAGAGAGTAATAAGAATAAATAAGGTTTTAAGGGAATTAAATATCTCGTTAGAAAGAGCTGTTGATTATCTAAAAGATAAGGGTATTGCTATTGATGCAAATCCAAACGCGAAAATTTCTGATAGTGAGTTTAATATCCTGCAAAGCCAATTTGCGGGCGATAAGGGGAATAAGGAAGCTTCTAAAGAGGTTGGAGAAGAGAAAAGAAAAGAAAAAGAAGCATTACGTGTAGAGCGTGAGAAAGAAATTGAAGACAAACGCAGACAAGATGAGGAGCGCCAAAAGCAACAGGAGATTATAAAAGCGAGAGCAATTGTAACTGGGCCTGTGCAAGTAGGTAAAATAGATTTAAATCCGAAGAAACCTGCAGTTGTTTCTACTCCTACTGAGGAGCCAGTTAAAGCTGAAGAGCCAAAAGCAGTTATTACTCCAACTCAACCAGAAAAACCAGTTCAGAAAGAAGTTGTACAGCCTGAGCCAGCGGCTCCTGTAGTTTCTGAAGAGAAAAAGGTAGAGAAACCTATTATTACAGAGAAAAAAGAAGTAAAAGCTGAAGTTTCAAAAACAGCGCAAGAGCCTATTGTTTCAACAGATCCTGCAACTGCCGAAGAAACAATTACTACTCAATATCAGAAATTATCTGGAACAACTCTTACGGGGCAGACAATTGATTTATCTCAATTTAACAAACCTAAGAAAAAGAAGGAAGATCCTAAAATTACGCCTAATAAGCCTGGTGCGCCAGGTGTTGGAAATAATGCCAATAAAAATAAACGTAAAAGGATTGCGCCTAAACCAGGAACTCCAGGGGCGCCAAAACCTCAAGGAGCTGGTAATGCGCCGGGAACTCCAAATCCTAATAAGATAACACCAAACAATGGTGGTGGCGGATTTAATACGAACAGAAGTGCGAGACCTGGTTTTGTAAAAGGAAACCGTCCAGCTATTGTGGCTAAAGTTGAGCCTACTGAAGAAGAAGTAAAAAACCAAATTAGAGAGACTCTTGAAAAACTTCAAGGTAAAGGAGGGAAATCTAAAGCGGCTAAATATAGAAGAGATAAAAGAGAAACGCACCGTCAGAAATCTGATGATGAGCAAAGAGCTCTTGACGAAGGAAGTAAAACAATTAAAGTTACTGAATTTGTTACTGTAGGTGAAATTGCAATCATGATGGATGTGCCGATTACAAAAGTAATTGGAACTTGTATGTCTCTTGGAATCATGGTTACGATGAATCAGCGTTTAGATGCTGAAACATTAACTATTGTTGCTGACGAATTTGGTTATGAGGTTGAATTTATAACTGTTGATATTGAAGAAGCAATCGAGGTTGTTGAAGATAAAGAAGAAGATTTAGTAACTAGAGCACCAATTGTTACGGTAATGGGTCACGTTGACCACGGTAAAACATCTTTACTGGATTATATCCGTAAAGAAAATGTTATCGCTGGAGAGTCAGGTGGTATTACGCAGCACATTGGAGCTTATGGGGTTACTCTTGATAATGGTCAGAAAATCGCATTCTTAGATACGCCAGGTCACGAGGCGTTTACCGCGATGCGTGCACGTGGAGCTCAAGTTACAGATATCGCTATTATCGTAGTTGCAGCGGATGATGATATCATGCCGCAAACTAAAGAGGCAATTTCTCACGCACAAGCTGCGGGAGTGCCAATTATATTTGCGATCAATAAAATTGATAAACCAAATGCTAATGTTGAGAAAATCAAAGAGCGTTTAGCTAGTATGAATTTACTTGTTGAAGATTGGGGTGGGAAAATTCAGTCACATGATATTTCTGCGAAAGTTGGAACGGGAGTAAAAGAATTATTAGAGAAAGTTTTATTGGAAGCTGAAATCTTAGATTTGAAAGCGAATCCAAATAAAGCTGCACAGGGAACTGTTGTTGAGGCTTTCTTAGATAAAGGAAAAGGTTATGTTTCGACAATTTTAGTACAACAAGGTACGTTGAAAATTGGAGATTATATGCTTGCTGGAAAGCATCATGGAAAAGTTAAAGCAATGCATGATGAAAGAGGGCATACAGTTTTAGAAGCTGGTCCTTCGACTCCGGTATCTGTTTTAGGTTTAGATGGAGCGGCAACAGCAGGTGATAAGTTTAATGTATTCGAAGACGAAAAAGAGGCTAAGCAAATTGCATCTAAGCGTTCTCAATTAATGCGTGAACAATCTGTACGTACTCAACGTCACATTACTCTTGATGAAATTGGACGTCGTATCGCTCTTGGTCAGTTTAAGGAATTGAATGTAATCCTTAAAGGAGACGTTGATGGATCTGTTGAAGCATTATCAGATTCGTTCTCTAAACTTTCGACAGAAGAAATTCAAATTAATATTATCCATAAAGGTGTTGGAGCAATTACTGAAACTGACGTTATGTTGGCTTCTGCTTCTGATGCGATCATTATTGGATTTAACGTTCGTCCTGCTGGAAATGCTAGACAGCTTGCTGATAAAGAAGAAATCGATATCCGTTATTATTCTATTATTTATGCGGCGATCGATGACTTGAAAGATGCAATGGAAGGAATGTTAGCTCCTGAAATGAAAGAGGAAATTTTAGGAACAGCTGAGATTCGTGAGATTTTCAAAATTTCTAAAGTTGGTTCAATTGCAGGATGTATGGTAACGGATGGTAAGATTTTGAGAAGCTCTAAAATTAGAGTTATTAGAGATGGAGTTGTAGTGCATACAGGAGAATTAGTTGCTTTAAAACGTTTCAAAGATGATGTTAAAGAAGTTTCTAAAGGTTATGATTGTGGTATTCAAATTAAAGGGTTCAATGATATTGAAATGAATGATGTTATTGAAGCTTATCACGAAGTTGCAATTAAAAAGAAACTAAAATAAGAGCGTTTTTTTTAAAAATATAAATCCCGATTTTTTCGGGATTTTTTTTGTTTAGAACTGTTAGGTTTTGATAAGAGAATGAGTATTTTTTTTAAGATTGAGTTTTTTTGTGGTTAGTGTTTTCTTTGGTGATTTTTTTGCGAGGTGATATGTTTTGAAGTTCTCTTAGTAAGATACTTTGTTGCGTGTTGTTAGGTTTTACTAGAAGGGTGTATTGATGTTTTCGTGCTAAAGAGAACATATTGTGTTTTAAAGGCAAAAAGGGAGTGGTTGAAAGGATAGTGTGGAAATCTGGTGTATAAGGTTGTTTTTGGGTAAAAAAGCGCTGTTTTGGTCTGGTAGCAAGTTGTCGGAAATGGCTTTTTAGGAGTTGTGATTGAGTTGTGATGTTTGTATGTAATGTAGCGAAGTGGTTGCTGTTGATAATGAAAAAGTAAATTTTGAATTTGGGCTTTGTGTTTAGGTGTTAGTTTTTGTTTGGTATCTTTAAATACCTCGTTATAATAAAAAAACCACAAAAGAAACTCGGTGAAGAGTTGCTTTTGTGGTTCTTTATTTTTATTGTTTCTTATTTTTACTTATTCGGCTTTAGCAGGAATACATTTTTGTATTTTTTCTTGATATCTGCTAAATTTCTTTCTGCTTCGATTCTTGACTTAAAACTGCCTACAATTACTTTGTAGTTTGGGGTATTAAAAATTATAGTGCCATCAATGTTTGAGTATTCTCTTTTAAAGTCGGCTAGTGTTTTTTTTGCTTCTTCGCTTTTTCCGCTAAAAATTTGAATTCTATAGGAATCATTTGTACTTATTGATGTGTTAAATTTACGTTTCTCGTTCATTAATTGCTCAAATTTGGGATCTTGATTTACTGTTAAATTTTGATCTTGAGCATGAATATTGTTTGCTAAAGCAAAGATTACTAATGTTAAGAAAACGTTTTTTGAAGGGGTTAAAATTCTCATAATGTGATGGTTTTTGTGCAAAAATAATATTTAAAGTTTGTATGGAAAATTTTAATATTATTTAGAATTGATATAAATTGATATTTAAGAGTATTTTAAGGTTTTGAGAATAGTTCATAAGTCGTATTTTTGTGCAAGTTTTAAAAGAAGGTATTAATTTTAGTCTGATTTACTATAGAAAAAATCATACCAAAAATTAGTAGATAATTATTATACTATATGAAAAAGGTGGGTAACCATAATTCGATCTCCAGAAAATTATTACTTAGTTTATCGCTAACGTTAATTTTCTCCCTAACTTCATTTGCTCAAGATCCTGCTGCTCCTGCGGCTCCTGAAGCTGCTGCTCCGGCTGCGACTACAGGTGGTGATCCAGTAAAAGGGAAAGAACTTTTTAATGCAAATTGCGCTGCATGTCACAAATTAGATGCTAAATCAACAGGTCCTGCTTTAAGAGGAATTGCGGATAAGCACGATAAAGCTTGGCTTTATAAATGGGTGCATAACAGTTCTGACATGATTAAGTCAGGTGATCCTGTTGCGGTTAAACTTTTTGAGGAAAACAATAAAGCAGTAATGACTTCTTTTCCTCAATTATCTGAAGGTGATATTGATAATATTATTGCTTTTACTTCTGAGAAAAAAGCTGAGCCTGCTGCTGGTGCGCCAGGAACTGTTCCTCCTGGGCAAAAAGCTGAAGGTGGTGGTATTTCTAACAATATTATTTTAGGAGCCCTTGCTCTTGTAATGGCTATTTTAGTTGTTATGTTGTTCATGGTGAACAAGGTGTTGACTAAAGTTGCAAGTAATAACGGAATTGAAGTTGCACCAAAAGAAGGTAGAACTCCAATTTGGAAAGCTTTTGCTAAAAATCAATTTTTAGTTTTAGTTACTTCTATATTTTTGCTTTTAGCTAGTGGTTATTTTGTGTACGGGTACTTGATGCAGGTAGGTGTTGATCAAAATTATGAGCCAATTCAGCCAATTCACTATTCTCACAAAATTCACGCTGGAGATAATGAGATCAATTGTAAATATTGTCACTCTGCTGCACGTGTAAGTAAAACTGCTGGTATACCTTCATTGAATGTTTGTATGAACTGTCATAAAAATATTTCTGAAGTTGCTGAGACTACTGCTACTGCAGAGTACAGTAAAGCATTCTATGATGGAGAAATTCAAAAATTATATGATGCTGTTGGATGGGATAAGACTAAGCAAGCTTATACTGGAAAAACTAAGCCTGTAAAATGGGTTCGTATTCATAATCTTCCTGATTTTGTTTATTTCAATCACTCTCAACACGTTTCTGTTGCAGGAGTTGAATGTCAAACTTGTCACGGTCCGGTACAAGAATTTGAAATCATGAAGCAATACTCTAAATTAACAATGGGATGGTGTGTTGATTGCCATAGAAAAACTGATGTTAAGATGGAAGGAAATGCATATTATGATAAAATTCATGCTGAACTTTCTAAAAAATACGGTGTAGAGAAATTAACTGCAGCGCAAATGGGAGGTTTAGAATGCGGTAAATGCCACTATTAATCGAATTATTAAGATTTTAATATTTATATACAATGTCATCAAACAAAAAATACTGGAAAAGTGTTGAAGAACTAGAAAATAGTTCTATTGTTGAGGCGCTTAGAAATAACGAATTTGTTGAAGAGATTCCTACAGATGAATTCTTAGGAAATGCAGATGCTTTAGCTTCATCTGGAACTTCACGTCGTGACTTTTTAAAGTACGTAGGATTTAGTACTGCGGCAGTTACACTTGCTGCTTGTGAAGGTCCTGTGCACAAGTCTATCCCTTATGTATTACAACCAGAGCAAATCATTCCTGGTGTTGCAGATTACTATGCAACTACTGTTTTTGATGGTTTTGATTTTGCAAATCTTTTGGTGAAAACTCGTGAGGGTCGTCCAATTAAAATTGAGAACAATACTATTTCTGGAGCTAAATTTTCTGCTAATGCTAGAATTCATGCATCTATCTTAGGATTATACGATAGTATGCGTTTGAAAGAGCCTAAATTAGATGGAAAAAATAGCAGCTGGTCAGCAGTTGATTTAAAAATTAAATCAAGTTTAGCTGATGCAAAAGCAAAAGGAGGTCAGGTAGTATTATTAACAAATACATTAGCAAGTCCATCTACTGAGAAATTAATAGGTGAGTTTATTGCTAAAAATCCAAATGCTAAACATGTCGTTTACGATGCGGTTTCTTCATCTGATGCGTTAGATGCTTTTGAAACTGTTTATGGTGAAAGAGCTTTAGTAGATTATGATTTTTCAAAAGCTTCATTAATTGTATCTGTGGGTGCTGATTTCTTGGGAGATTGGCAAGGTGGTGGATATGATGCTGGATATGCAAAAGGACGTATTCCTCAAAACGGAAAAATGTCTCGTCATTTTCAGTTTGAATCAAATATGACATTATCTGGAGCTGCAGCTGATAAGCGTGTTCCAATGACTACAGTTGCTCAAAAGCAAGCTTTAGTTCAAATTTATAATGTTGTTGTTGGTGGTTCAGTTCCTGTTTCTTTAGATGCTAAGTTTAAAGCGGAAGTTGAAAAAGCAGCTCAACAATTAAAAGCAGCTGGTTCTAAAGGAATTTTAGTATCTGGCTTAGAAGATAAGAATGCGCAATTATTAGTTTTAGCTATTAATCAAGCTTTGTCTAGTGAAGCTTTTAATACAGCTGAAACAAGACAAATTAGAAAAGGTTCTAATGCTGTAGTTGCTCAATTGTTAAAAGATATGAATGCAGGAAGTGTTCATACTTTAATCATGAGTGGAGTTAATCCTGTTTATACTTTAGCTGATTCTGCTTCTTTTGTTTCTGGATTGAAAAAAGTTAAAACGTCAGTTGCTTTATCTTTAAAAGAAGATGAAACTGCTGCTGTATCAACAATCGCTGCGCCGGTTCCTCATTATTTAGAGTCTTGGGGAGATTTAGTGATTACAAAAGGAACATATAGTTTAACGCAGCCTACAATTCGTCCAATCTTTGATACAAAACAACTTCAAGATGTTTTATTATCATTGAATGGTGTTGCAGGGAATTTCTACGATTACCTTAAAGTTAATTCAGGGTCAATTATCGCAGGATCTTCTTGGAATAAAGTTTTACACGATGGTGTTTTTGTATACGGTTCAAGTGCTTTAAATGGAGGTTCTTTTGATTATGCAGGTGCTGCAAGTGCACTTTCAAAATCAAAAGCTGCTGGAGATCTTGAATTAGTTTTATATACTAAAACTGGAATGGGAGACGGACAACATGCAAACAATCCTTGGTTGCAAGAGTTTCCAGATCCTATCACAAGAGTTTCGTGGGATAACTATGTAACAGTTTCTAATGCTGATGCAAAGAAATTTAATTTATCAAACGAAATTGTTGCAAACGGTGGTTTAAATGGTAGTTATGCTACTATTACAGCTGCAGATGGAACTAAATTAGAAAATGTACCTGTAATTGTTCAACCTGGACAAGCAGTTGGTACAGTTGGTTTAGCTGTAGGTTATGGTCGCAAAGCTGCTTTAAAAGAAGAAATGCAAGTAGGTATTAATGCTTACGCTTTATATAAAAACTTCAATAATGTTCAAGCTATTTCTATTGTAAAAGCCAATGGAGAGCATGAGTTTGCATGTGTTCAAGGGCAAAAAACATTAATGGGAAGAGGAGATATTATTAAAGAAACAACTTTAAAAATCTTTAATACTGAAGATGCTAAACATTGGAACGAACAACCAATGGTATCTTTAGATCACCAAGAGGTTGAAGCTACTACTGTTGATTTATGGGAGTCATTTGATCGTTCTACAGGACATCACTTTAACTTATCAATCGACTTGAACGCTTGTACTGGATGTGGAGCATGTGTTATTGCTTGTCATGCAGAAAATAACGTTCCTGTAGTAGGTAAATCTGAGGTTAGAAGAAGTCGTGATATGCACTGGTTGCGTATTGACAGATATTATTCTTCTGAAAGTACTTTTGCTGGAGATAACGAAAGAAAAGAAGGTATTGCTGGTTTGTCTAGCTCATTGTCTACATTCAATGAAATGGAAAAACCTGGAGACAATCCACAAGTAGCATTCCAACCTGTAATGTGTCAGCACTGTAACCACGCACCTTGTGAAACAGTTTGTCCGGTTGCTGCGACTTCTCATGGTCGTCAAGGTCAAAATCACATGGCATACAACAGATGTGTTGGTACTCGTTACTGTGCTAATAACTGTCCTTATAAAGTTCGTCGTTTTAACTGGTTCTTATACAACAAAAACAGTGAATTCGATTATCATATGAATGATGATTTAGGTCGTATGGTATTGAACCCAGACGTAAATGTACGTTCACGTGGTGTTATGGAAAAATGTTCTATGTGTATTCAAATGACACAAGCTACTATATTAAATGCTAAAAAAGAAGGCCGTTCAATTGTTGATGGAGAATTCCAAACAGCTTGTTCAAGTGCTTGTTCTTCTGGAGCAATGATATTTGGTGATGTTAATGATGCCGAAAGTAAAGTTGCTAAATTAGCAGCTGATGATAGATCATATCATTTATTAGAGCATGTAGGAACAAAACCTAATGTGGTTTACCATGTTAAAGTTAGAAATACTTAGAATAAATTATTAATAAGAAACAATATAAAGGATTATGTCGTCTCACTACGAAGCACCCATTAGAAAACCTTTAGTTATAGGTGATAAATCATATCACGATGTAACTGTAGATGTGGCAGCACCTGTTGAAGGTCCTGCAAATAAACAATGGTGGATTGTATTTTCAATCGCATTAATAGCCTTCCTTTGGGGGTTAGGTTGTATAATTTACACCGTATCTACCGGTATTGGAACATGGGGATTAAATAAAACAGTTGGTTGGGCTTGGGATATTACTAACTTCGTTTGGTGGGTTGGTATTGGTCACGCTGGAACTTTGATTTCTGCAGTACTATTACTTTTCCGTCAACGTTGGAGAATGGCAATTAACCGTTCTGCAGAAGCAATGACTATTTTCTCAGTAGTTCAAGCAGGATTATTTCCAATTATTCACATGGGACGTCCATGGTTAGCATACTGGGTTTTACCTATTCCAAACCAGTTTGGATCTTTATGGGTAAACTTTAACTCACCATTACTTTGGGACGTATTCGCAATTTCAACTTATCTTTCAGTATCATTAGTTTTCTGGTGGACTGGTTTATTACCTGACTTTGCAATGCTACGTGATAGAGCTATAACTCCATTTAACAAAAGAGTTTATTCTATCTTAAGTTTTGGATGGAGCGGTAGAGCAAAAGACTGGCAGCGTTTTGAAGAAGTATCATTAGTATTAGCTGGTTTAGCTACTCCTCTTGTACTTTCTGTACACACGATTGTATCGATGGACTTTGCTACTTCTGTAATTCCAGGATGGCATACAACAATTTTCCCTCCGTACTTCGTTGCTGGAGCGGTATTCTCTGGATTTGCGATGGTAAATACATTGTTGATCGTTATGAGAAAAGTTTCTAATCTTGAAGCATACATCACATTGCAACATATCGAATTGATGAACATCATTATTATGATTACAGGTTCGATTGTAGGTGTTGCTTATATTACTGAGTTATTCGTAGCTTGGTATTCTGGCGTAGAGTATGAGCAATATGCATTCTTAAACAGAGCTACAGGACCTTACTGGTGGGCATATTGGTCAATGATGACTTGTAACGTTTTCTCTCCACAGTTTATGTGGTTCAAAAAACTAAGAACAAGTATCATGTTCTCATTTATTATTTCGATTGTGGTAAACATCGGAATGTGGTTTGAAAGATTCGTAATTATTGTTACTTCTTTACATAGAGATTATCTTCCATCTTCTTGGACAATGTTCTCACCAACATTTGTTGATATTGGAATTTTCATTGGAACAATTGGTTTCTTCTTTGTATTGTTTTTATTATACTCTAGAACATTCCCTGTAATTGCACAGGCAGAGGTTAAAACAATTCTAAAAGGAACAGGAGATAATTACATTAGAGAAAGAGCAAAAAATAAAGATTCACATCATGAGTAATAAAGTAATATACGCCATTTATAATGACGATGATATTTTGATGGATGCAGTAAAGAAAACTAGAGCTGCACATCATCATATTGAAGAGGTTTTTACTCCATTTCCTGTTCACGGATTGGATAAAGCAATGGGTTTAGCACCAACAAGATTAGCAATTTGTTCTTTTCTTTACGGATGTGTTGGTATTTCATTTGCTACATTTATGATGAGTTATATCATGATTCACGATTGGCCGCAAGATATTGGAGGTAAGCCTAGTTTCAGCTTCATTCAAAATATGCCTTCTTTTGTGCCTATTATGTTTGAGATGACTGTATTTTTTGCGGCGCACTTAATGGTTATTACTTTTTATATGAGAAGTAGATTATGGCCGTTTAAAGAAGCTGAAAATCCAGATGTAAGAACAACAGATGACCATTTTTTAATGGAAGTTGCTGTGAATAATAATGAGGCAGAACTAGTTACTTTTTTTGAAGGAACTGGAGCTGTTGAAGTTAAAGTAATTGAAAAGAATTAATTGTAGCTATGAAAAGGATATATAAAATAACACTTTTAGTTGGTATAACTATTTTAGTTTCATCTTGCCACAATAATTCGGCACCAAACTATCAGTATTTCCCTAATATGTATGAGTCTTTAGCATATGAGCCATATGCAGAAGCAAAAATATTTAAGGGTGGTAAAGAAGGACAGCTTCCTGTAGAAGGAACTATCAATAGAGGTTTTGAGCCTTATGAGTATGAAAATTCAACTGCAGGTTATGAATTGGCAAAAGCTAATTTAAAATCGCCTTTGACTGAAGCAGAAAAAGCTTCTGAAAAAGGAAAAGAACTTTTCGAAATTTACTGTATGAGTTGCCATGGTGCAACTGGAAACGGTAAAGGGAAATTGGTTGAAAGAGAGAAATTTCTTGGAGTACCTAGCTATAAAGATAGAGAAATCACTGAAGGAAGTATCTTTCATGTTGAGACTTATGGTTTAAATGCAATGGGTTCGCATGCAAATCAATTAAGTGCCCACGAACGTTGGTTAGTTGCTGACTATGTTCTAAAACTAAGAAGCCAATTATAATTGTTGAACAAACTGATCGTAATAGATATGTATACATTTTCAAGTAAATTAAAAACTTTTTCTTTCATCCTAATGATCGTTGGTATATTAGGAATAGGATATGGTTTTTTAACTGCTCCTAAAGATATTCAAGAAGTTGAAAAAATTCTTGCTGCAGATGCTCATGGTTCTCATGGTGCTGCACATGAAGTAACAGCAGAAGCTTCTCATGCAGAAGCTGGGCATCACGAAACTGCTGAGGCATCTCATGATTCACATAAAGGTGGTGAACATGCAAAAGTTAATGCCGCTGATGAACATACAGAACATTTAAACCATGTACTGCACCAATTACAAAACAAACCTTGGTCTGCATTGTATGTAGCTTGTATTTTCTTTTTATTGCTTGCAATGGGAGTTTTAGCATTTTATGCTATTCAACAAGTTGCTCAGGCAGGTTGGTCTCCAGTTTTGTTTAGAGTAATGCAAGGTATTACGGCTTATTTGCCAGTTGGTTCTGTAATTTTCTTTATTATTTTGGTTCTTTGCGGACTTCATTTTAATCATATTTTTGTATGGTTGGGTGAAGGTGTTACGGATCCGAAAAGCCCTAATTATGATGCAATTATCGCTGGTAAATCAGGATATCTAAACTTCCCATTTTGGATTGTTAGAGCAGGTATCTTTTTATTAGGATGGAATTTATATAATTATTTCTCTAGAAAAAATTGTTTAGCTCAAGATGAAGCTAATGATGATTTGTACTATAAAAAGAACTTTAAGGCATCAGCTGGATTTTTAGTATTCTTTATTGTATCTGAATCTATTATGTCTTGGGATTGGATTATGTCATTTGACCCACACTGGTTTAGTACATTATTCGGATGGTATGTTTTTGCTTCTTTCTTTGTAAGCGGAATTACTACTATCGCTTTAGTGACTATTTATTTAAAATCTAAAGGATATTTAGAGTTTGTTAATACAAGCCACATTCATGATTTAGCTAAATTCATGTTTGGTATTAGTATTTTCTGGACATACTTATGGTTCTCGCAATTCATGTTGATCTGGTATGCAAATATTCCTGAGGAGGTTACTTATTTCATCACAAGAATTCAATTGTATAACTTGCCATTCTTTGGTGCTGTGGTTATGAATTTTGTTTTCCCATTGTTAATCTTAATCAATACTGATTTCAAACGTCTAAGCTGGATTATTGTAATGGCTGGTATTGTTATTTTATTAGGACATTATATTGATTTCTTTAATATGATTATGCCTGGTACAGTAGGAGATAAATGGTTTATTGGAGTTTCTGAAATTGCGTCTATTCTTTTCTTTTTAGGATTGTTTATTTTTACAGTGTTTACTGCATTAACTAAATCTCCTTTACTTGCAAAAAGAAATCCTTTCATAGAAGAAAGTAAACATTTTCATTATTAATATTTAAAGAAATAAACAGATGACAAGTTTGTTGGTAATTGTAGTTTTAGTTTTATTAGCAGTTGCATTATGGCAATTGACCAAGATATTTGATCTTACTCAAGTAGGATCTTCTTCGGACGATTCTCAGGTTGCATCAGATAATGATAATAATATTCAGGGATATATTATGTTTGGCTTTTTAGCTTTCATTTATATATTTACTATTTATGGTTTACTAAAATGGGGTAATTTAGTGCTTCATACACCAGCTTCAGAGCATGGGCTTTTAGTAGATAGTTTGATGAATATTACTTGGGTATTAATCTTTACAGTTCAAGTTATTACTCAAGGCTTACTGCACTGGTTTTCTTTTAAAAATAGAGGACATAAAGATAAAAAAGCTTTATTCTTTGCAGATAGTAATAAATTAGAAGCAATTTGGAGTATCATTCCATCTGTAGTTCTAGCTTGTTTAATTCTTTATGGATTATATGCTTGGAATAACATCATGTTTGTTGACAAAGATGAGGATGTTGTAGAGATCGAATTATATGCTCAACAGTTTAAATGGACTGCAAGATATGCAGGTCAAGATAATGTTTTAGGAAAAGCAAACGTTCGTTTAATTGAAGGAATTAATACATTAGGAGTTGATATGTCTGATCCTAATTCTCAAGATGATATTGTAGTTTCTGAACTTCATATTCCTAAAGGTAAAAAAGTACATTTCAAAATGCGTTCTCAAGACGTACTGCATTCAGCTTATTTTCCTCACTTTAGAGCACAAATGAACTGTGTTCCTGGTATGGTTACTGAGTTTGCTTTTGTTCCAACTTATACTACTGCTGAATACAGAGAGTTGCCATTTATGGTTGAGAAAGTTGCAAACATCAACAAATTAAGAGCTGAAAAAAGTATTGAGTTAGTTGCAAAAGGAGGTACAGCTTTAGATCCTTATACATTTGATTATTTATTATTATGTAATAAAATTTGTGGAGCTTCACACTATAACATGCAAATGAAAGTTGTTGTAGATACTCCAGAAGAATATAAAAAATGGTTAAGCGAGAAAACTACTTTAGCTCAGGATATTAAAGCGGCAGCAGCTGCTAAAAAGCCTGAAGCAGAAGGTGCTGCACCAAGTGATACTACTGCAAAAGTTATCGATACTGTAAAAGCAGTTGTAGATACAGTTAAAGCAGCTGTAGCTAAAGTTGCGATGAAATAATATTATTAAGAAAATTTAAAGTACACATATATGTCAGCAGAAGCGCACGGTCACGATCACGGACACGATCACGAGCACGAACATCATCATAAAGACACATTCATTACTAAATATATTTTTAGTATTGATCACAAAATGATCGCTAAGCAATACTTGATTACAGGTATTATCATGGGGATTATTGGTATTGCTATGTCTTTGCTTTTCAGAATGCAATTGGCTTGGCCAGAAGAGTCTTTTAAAATCTTTAATGTTTTATTAGGGGATAAATTTGCACCTGATGGTGTAATGGCAAATGATATTTATCTAGCTTTGGTTACAATTCACGGTACCATTATGGTATTCTTTGTACTGACAGCTGGTTTGAGTGGAACTTTTAGTAACTTACTTATTCCGCTTCAAATTGGAGCGCGAGATATGGCTTCTGGATTTATGAATATGATTTCATACTGGTTGTTCTTCTTATCTGCTGTAGTTATGTTATGTTCTTTATTTGTTGAAGCTGGACCAGCTTCTGCAGGTTGGACAATCTATCCACCATTAAGTGCTTTACCACAAGCGATCCCTGGATCTGGAACTGGTATGACTTTATGGTTAGTTTCGATGGCTATCTTTATTGCATCTTCTTTAATGGGATCATTAAACTACATCGTAACTGTTATTAACTTAAGAACAAAAGGAATGTCTATGACTAGACTTCCTCTTACAATCTGGACATTTTTCGTAACAGCTATTATTGGTGTTATTTCATTCCCAGTATTATTATCAGCTGCTTTATTATTGATTTTTGATAGAAGTTTTGGTACTTCATTCTTCTTATCTGATATCTATATTGCAGGAGAGGTTTTACACTACCAAGGAGGTTCTCCAGTATTGTTTGAGCACTTATTCTGGTTCTTAGGTCACCCTGAGGTTTATATCGTAATCTTACCAGCAATGGGGCTTGTTTCTGAAATTATGGCTACGAACTCTCGTAAACCAATTTTTGGATACAGAGCGATGATTATGTCAGTTCTTGCAATTGCATTTTTATCAACTATTGTATGGGGTCACCACATGTTTATCTCTGGTATGAATCCTTTCTTAGGATCTGTATTTACCTTTACAACTTTATTAATTGCAATTCCATCTGCTGTAAAAGCGTTCAACTGGATTACAACTTTATGGAAAGGTAACTTACAATTTAATCCTGCAATGTTGTTCTCTATTGGAATGGTTTCGACTTTCATCACAGGAGGTTTAACTGGAATCATTTTAGGAGATAGTACTTTAGATATTAATGTTCACGATACTTACTTTGTAATTGCTCACTTTCACTTAGTAATGGGTATTTCTGCACTTTACGGAATGTTTGCTGGTATTTACCACTGGTTCCCTAAAATGTACGGAAGAATGTTAAATAAGAACTTAGGTTATATTCACTTTTGGATTACAGCAGTTTGTGCTTATGGAGTTTTCTTCCCAATGCACTTCATCGGATTAGCTGGTTTACCAAGACGTTACTATACAAATACTAACTTCCCATTATTTGATGATTTACAAAATGTGAATGTTTTAATTACAACATTTGCTCTTGTGGGAGGAGCTTTCCAATTAGTATTCTTGTACAACTTCTTTAGTAGTATTTTCTACGGTAAGAAAGCAGTTCAAAATCCTTGGAGATCTACAACATTAGAGTGGACTACTCCTGTTGAACATATTCACGGAAACTGGCCAGGTGAAATTCCTCATGTATATCGTTGGCCGTATGACTATAGTAACCCAAATCATGATGTAGATTTTGTTCCTCAAAATGTACCAATGAAAGAAGGTGAAGAAGTTTTACACCACTAAAATAATAGAAAGACTGTCAGAGATGACAGTCTTTTTTTTATGTGTTATTTTAAATAGTTAAATTGTTACTGTTTACATACTGATTTACTTTGTATATCTTTGTAGAATGAATGAGAATTTAGATCCAACAACTAAAGGATATAACCCAGAAGAATTAGATCTTGAAAAGAGATTACGCCCATTGTCATTTGATGACTTTGCCGGACAAGATCAGGTTTTAGAGAACTTAAAAGTTTTTGTTGCCGCTGCAAATCAACGTGGCGAGGCGCTCGATCATGCTTTATTTCATGGACCTCCTGGACTTGGAAAAACGACTTTAGCTAATATTCTGGCAAATGAACTTGAAGTTGGAATAAAAATTACTTCCGGCCCCGTTTTAGATAAGCCTGGTGATTTAGCGGGATTGTTAACAAATCTTGATGAAAGAGATGTTTTATTTATTGATGAAATTCATCGTTTGAGTCCTATTGTTGAAGAGTATTTATATTCGGCAATGGAAGATTTCAAAATTGATATTATGATTGAATCTGGTCCAAATGCTAGAACAGTGCAGATCAATTTGAATCCTTTTACTTTGATTGGTGCAACGACTCGTTCAGGATTATTAACGGCTCCAATGAGAGCTCGTTTTGGAATCTCATCTCGATTACAGTATTATTCTACTGAACTTTTGACAACAATTGTTGAAAGAAGTGCAGGGATATTAAAAATGCCTATAGATCTTGAAGCTGCAATTGAAATTGCAGGCAGAAGTCGTGGTACTCCTCGTATTGCGAATGCACTACTGCGACGAGTTCGTGATTTTGCACAGATAAAAGGGAATGGTACTATTGATATTGAGATTTCTCGTTACGCATTGAAAGCTTTAAATGTTGATGCGCATGGCTTAGATGAAATGGATAATAAAATACTATTAACTATTATAAATAAGTTTAAGGGTGGGCCTGTAGGTCTTTCTACTTTGGCTACAGCCGTATCTGAAAGCAGCGAAACTATTGAGGAAGTGTACGAACCTTTCTTGATTCAAGAGGGATTTATTATGCGTACGCCTCGTGGTCGTGAAGTTACAGACAAAGCATATAAACATTTAGGTAAGTTAAATACAAATATTCAAGGAGGTTTGTTTTAGCAGTTATGTGTAATTATGTAAAATATAAGTACCCAAATAAATTATCAATAGTTCGTTTTTTTAAAGATGCTGAAGGGGTTAGAAAAAATCCGATTCCTTTTCATAATAGATATTTCGAGAAATTTGGAGATTCTTTTTCCATTAGAATTGGTTTCTCAAAGCATATCATTTTGTCGAGAGATAATGAAATTGCACAATATATTTTAGTTAAAAATCAAAAGAATTATCATAAATCTAAATTTCAATCTGTATATCTTTCTAAGTATTTAGGGAAAGGTCTTTTAACCAGTGATGGTGATTTTTGGTTAAAGCAGAGACGCCTTATCCAACCAGCATTTCATAAACAAAAAATGAATCAGTTGGTTGATAATATGAATATAACTATTAGTGCAGAATTAGATAATCTGGGTGAAGAAAAGCCGATAGATCTTTTTCCAATAATGAGTAATCTGGCATTTAATGTTGTGGCAAAATCTTTGTTTCAGCTTGAAACTGCAGAAGATAAATTCGAGCGAATTAAATTTATTATTGAAGAAGTACAACATTTTTTAATTAAAGAAATTCGGCTTCCACATAAAGCTTGGTGGTTCTCATTAAGTGGTCAAGTAAAAAGACATCTCAGATTAGCCGAAGAGAATAATAGTATTATTCGTGAAATTATCGAGGAACGAAAAGCTTCAAAGGAAGAAATAAACGATTTATTGAATATGCTTTTAGAAACCAGATACGAGGATACTGGTGAAAGCATGTCTGTAGAGCAATTGATTGATGAAATTAAAGTTTTGTTTATAGCAGGACATGAAACAACTGCAAATGCTTTAACATTTACACTTCATTTGTTAGGCAGTAATCTAGAAGTACAGGAAAAAGTTTTTGAAGAAATTTATGAAATTGAGTCGCAAACTGAAAATGTTATCGAGCAACTTCAAAAAATGACCTATTTAAATGCCGTTTTGAACGAATCTATGCGTTTGTATCCACCAGCTTGGATTACAGACAGACAGAATCTTGAAGATGATTGTTTTGGACAGTTTAAAATAAAGAAAGATACCCTGATTGGCGTTTCTTTTTATGAATTGCACCGTAATCCTAAGTATTGGAAGAATCCAGATGAATTCATTCCTGAGCGATTTTTGGGCGAGCAAAAGAAAGAGTCAATGCAATATTTTTATCCCTTTGGTGCAGGACCAAGGATGTGTATTGGAACTGGCTTTGCCATTTATGAAATGTGTCTTACAATATCTCAAATTGTAAAATAATATGTGATTAAATCTAATGAAAGTGTAATTCTGTTTAATCCATTAATTACTTTAAAACCTGTTAATGTTAAAGTTTCATTCTCTAAAAGATGCTGATTAATTCTAAAGAGACATATTCAAAATTTATAAAATCAGAAGCTAAACGACTTGGCTTTATTTCGTGTGGAATATCTAAAGCTGGTTTTTTAGAACAAGAAGCTCCACGCCTTGAGAAGTATCTAAAAAACAATTACAATGGTCAAATGGCCTATATGGAGAACCATTTTGATAAGAGACTTGACCCAACTTTATTGGTTGATGATGCAAAAAGCGTTGTTTCTCTTTTGCTTAATTACTATCCTTCGGAAGTTCAAAATGAGGAAAGTTTTAAGATTTCCAAATATGCATACGGTCAGGATTATCATTTTGTTATAAAAGAAAAATTAAAAGAATTTCTTCATTCGATTCAAGAGAATATTGGAGAAGTTTCTGGTCGCGCTTTTGTTGATTCTGCACCAGTTTTGGATAAAGCCTGGGCAGCAAAAAGTGGTTTAGGATGGATTGGAAAAAACAGTAATTTAATTACCCAAAAAGTAGGCTCTTTCTACTTTATAGCAGAACTTATTTTAGATTTAGAGTTAGAATATGATCATGCAGTAACAGATCATTGCGGTTCTTGCACCGCTTGTATTGATGCTTGTCCCACACAAGCAATAGTTGCACCATATGTGGTCGATGGCAGTAAATGTATATCGTATTATACTATTGAATTGAAAGAAAATTTGCCACATGAAATGAAGGGAAAATTTGACGAATGGATGTTTGGATGCGACACTTGTCAAGATGTTTGTCCTTGGAATCGATTTTCTAAACCACATTCCGAACCATTGTTTAATCCTAATCCTGAATTGCTTTCTTTCTCTAAAAAAGATTGGCTTGAAATTACCGAAGAAACCTTTCGGTTAGTCTTTAAAAATTCGCCTATCAAACGAACTAAATTTGATGGTCTTAAGCGAAATATAAATTTTCTAAAATAAATTTATTCTTTAGTTTATAATAAGTGCTTAATGCAATTTTATTTATATGAATAATTAAAATGCACATATCTGATTATTAAAACGTTAGGTGTGTTTTTATGTCGTATTTAGATATTGTTTTGTAAGATAATATTGAATATTAATCGGTTTAGCTTCTGTAAACTGATTTTTCTTCAAAATTTTAAGAATTTTCTGCTGTTTTGTTATTGAATTGTTATGTTTTTAAAACATTAAGGTTAATTTTTTTTTGAACAAATGTGCATTTCAACGTTTTTCTATGTAGTTTGTCGACTAATGTAGTTAGTATTGAGGGCTTTGTATACTTTCGCGGCACCAAATTTACTTAACTAACCCCAAAGACATTGTGTCTTGAACCTAAATGCATTATGGCTCAAACGCTTACCTACTTTTTGTGTGATTTTGAAAAGTCCTTTTTCAATTATCCAAAATCCGTTTACATTATTTTTTCGTATCTGTATTATAATCTGAAAGCCAAATTTTGGTTTTCAGCTTCCAAATTTTCTATACTCCCAACTAATACCCTGTTTGTCTATGCGTAACTTTACTTTTAGAGAGCTTAATTTTTTTAAGCTTATTTCTTTTATTTTATTGTTTCTATTGGCGGGAAATTTTGATGCTTCAGCCCAGTTTTTTAAAAAACATTATATAGCACCAGCACCTTGGCAGTATACAAGTAACGCAAATGAAATTGTAATTGCAACGAATTCTACTTCTACAGTAACTTTTACAATAACTAGAAGTAACGGTACAGCAGTTTCTTTGACAAAAAATGGTACCACAGTGTCAGGTTCATTGACAACTATAAAAGGAGCACCTGCTGTTTATAGATTTGTTGGAGATCCTACTTTAGCTGCTTTAGGTTATAATGCTCTTAATACACCTTATGCTGATAGGGGACTTATAGTTACTGTTACCAGTACTACAGGAGAAGTTTCTGTGAATCTAAGAAATGTAGCATCTGATGCTGTAGGCGGTGATACAAATATTAAAGGAAATGCTTCTTTAACTAGTTTTGGAGATGCGGGTATCGGAACAGAATTTAGAGTAGGATACTATCGTAATGCTACATCATCGACAGCTACTGATCGGCCTATTTACAGTGTGATGGCAATTAATGGTGGTACACAAGTAAAATTAAATGGAGCACTTTTAACTACGCTAGCTGCTGGTCAAAGTTATTTATTTAATGCGAATATTGGTGATTTAGTTGAGTCATCGGGTGGATCTATTGTAATGAATACAGGTATGAGAGTAGATACACCTGGAGGGTGTGGAGACGGAACTTTTGATCAATTGCCACCAGTATCTGTTTTAGGGATGGAATACTTTCTTGAAAGAGGAAAAGGTAATGATACTGCAGAGCAGACTACTGTTGTAGCAACCAAACCTGGTACAGTATTAACAATAAATACTTATGCAGTTAATGGTACTGAAATAGCAGGTTCGCCAGTAACTATAAACTTAGCCAATGCAGGTAGTTTTCATATTCTTAAAAATGGGGTTTCTGGAACTCAATTTACATCATCAAGAATTTTAGCGACTAATAATGTAGCTGTTTATTCTGGTACAGGAGATAATTGTGAAGTTGATATTTCGACAATTGCTCCCGTATCAGCTTGTGGAGGGTCTAATTTTGTGGAAACATCTTCTTTTTTAGGGTATGGTAATCAATCACTGGATTATTTTGGTTATGTTCTTTTAAAAAGCGCAACAGACGCAGTTACCGTTAATGCTGCTACTCCTATTAATTTAAGTCCTCGTCGCAAGTTGGGAACAACTGATTGGTATATAATAGATTTTAATAGAACTCAAATAGGTAATCCTGGTATTATTTCTATTAGTAGCGCTTCAAAACTTACAGTTTCTATTGCGCAACAAGGTAGTGGCTATTCTATGGCGGCATTTTTCTCCAATTTTGCACAGCAGCCAACAGCTCCAAAAGAAACTTATATTCAAGGAAGTAATTGTCTTAAGGAATCGGCCACATTAACAACAGATCCTGATTTTGCACCCTATGAATGGCGTTATAATGGTGTAGTTATTCCAAATCAAACATCAAAGACTATCACGGTTACTAAAACGGGTTCTTATACAGTAGTTTCTACCTTATCTTGTGGTGTTAGTTCTCAATCGACACCAATTGCTGTTACTCTTTGTAGCGATGTTGCAGTCGAAAATAAGATTGATGTTGCAAGTCAATGTGTGGGATCTAATGTAGTTTTTACCATAACGGCAAAAAATTTAGGACCAGCTAATGCTGAAAGTGTCTCTGTGACGGACCAACTTCCTTCAGGATATACATATGTTTCTTCGGTTGCATCAGCTGGAACATCATATAATAATACAAATGGTATTTGGACAATTTCTAATTTAGATAATGGCGCAAGTGCTGTGCTAACAATAACTGCTACTGTTAATAGTTCTGGGAATTATAATAATACAGCGACGATCTCGTCGTCTTATACTACAGATAATCCTACTAATAATACCGCTTCGGCATCGGTTACACGAATAAATCCACCAACAACAGCCGATGCAGGGCCTGATCAAACTGGTTCTGCAACTTGTGGATTGACTACAATTAGCCTTGCAGGAAATACTCCGACAAATGGAACGGGTAAATGGACAATTGTAAGTGGGACAGGAGGATCATTTGCATCAGATACGAATCCTAAAACTACTTTTTCGGGAGTAGCGGGAGCCTCATATACTTTACGATGGACAATTTCTAATGATCCTTGTGTCGCATCTACTGATGACGTGGTTGTAACTTTTAATCAATTACCAACAGCAGCTGTAAATGCGACTGTTGCAACGGGAGTAACCTGTACTGGTTTCACTGCGAATTGGCAGGCAGTTGCTGATGCGACAGCTTATTTATTAGATATTTCTACAACGCGTACTTTTAATGGAGGTACTTTTGTTGCGACCTATAATGGTAGGCCCGTTGGAAATGTAACTTCTTTTGATGTTACAGGACTAAATTATGGAACTACTTATTTTTACAGAGTTTGGGCAGTGAATCAATGTGGTATTAGGAATGAAGTATCTAATGAAATTGAGGTTTTTGTGAATGGGCCAGTAACCACAGGGGTTACTATTTGCCAAGGCGGATCGGGAATATTAAGTAGTGCAACTGTTTGTAGTCCGGTGCCTCAGGTTCCTAGGACAGCTAGTGGGAGTGGAGGGACGTCTAATCGCGTAAATTATGGAGGTAATGGAAATATCGATATCAATATACTTTTTCCAATATTGCCTAATGGTGCAGTAGTAACCAGTACTTCCACAACCATTAGTTTCAAAACTAATGGTACTTCTTGGTTAA
Source organism: Flavobacterium sp. FlaQc-28 (assembly GCF_044007415.1). Taxonomy (NCBI): domain Bacteria; kingdom Pseudomonadati; phylum Bacteroidota; class Flavobacteriia; order Flavobacteriales; family Flavobacteriaceae; genus Flavobacterium; species Flavobacterium sp. FlaQc-28. The sequence continues at coordinate 1,024 of NZ_JBIPCM010000001.1, read as the reverse complement.
GTGATTTAAGAGTTAGAATTACGCCTCCTTCTGCTGTTGGGACACAAACAGGGGACTTAAAGCCATCTGAAACTGACAGTAGAGGTGCTGAAACGAAACCTTTAAGAACATGGAGTGGATCAGGAAATCCGAATGGAAACTGGAAATTTGAATTTAAGGAAAGTATTAATGATAGTGGAGTTAACCCAGATACTGATATCACTAATATTACGATTACGGTTAATTATACTTTGCCAGGATCGATAGAATGGTATAAAACGGCTACAAGTACTACACCATTAGGTACAGGTTCAACGTTTGATCCAGTAGTTTCAGATGGATTAGATACTAATATACCAGGTAAATATACTTATTATTCGGTATGTACAGGTGGAAGTTGTAGAACAGCGACTGATTTTATTGTAAATGCACTACCAGCAGCAGCAACCTTAAGTTCAAACAGTCCAGTTTGTTCAGGATCGAATGCTGTATTTACTATAACAGGAACAGCAGGTAATACTGTTACTTATACAGGCGCACAATCAGGTACTGCTACAATAGGTTCTGGAGGAACAGTAGATATTACCGTTTCTAATGTAAGCTCAAATACAACATTGAATATAACCAATGTTAGTAATGGAACATGTAACCGTGCATTGAGTGGTGCTGCGGCTACCGCTACAGTAACTGTGAATCCTACTCCAGCACCTCCAACAGCTTCAGCTCTAGTATATTGTTCATCAGAGAATAAAACAATAAATGATTTAACGGTTACAACAGGATCAAACCTTAAATGGTATACGACTGCTACAGGGGGAACTGCTTTGGCAGCATCAACTGTTGTGACAACTAATACTTATTATGTAAGCCAGAGTTCAGCTGCAGGATGTGAGAGTACAAGAACGTCAGTTTCAGTAACTGTGAATCCTACTCCAGCACCTCCAACAGCTTCAGCTCTAGTATATTGTTCATCAGAGAATAAAACAATAAATGATTTAACGGTTACAACAGGATCAAACCTTAAATGGTATACGACTGCTACAGG